>NZ_NIXK01000009.1 GCF_002763455.1 Lentibacillus sediminis | reverse complement strand
TCCATAAAAGTTTGCATCGAATAGACACCTTTCCATCCGATGATGGTCTTAGCTTCAAAAATTGTTTCAGGGGAACCATCGTTTGCTAAAAGCTTCCGATGGCTTCCTCTTGTTTCGTTCATACTGGTTGTTTTGTTCAGTTTTCAAAGAGCAATTTCGTTCATGTCGTTTTTTAGCGACGAATTATAATTTACCATGTTTCCGCTGTGTTGTCAACAGGTTTTTTGAAATTGATTTATTTCGTTTCAGTTAAACCCGCTTTGCTCGCGGCAACAGAAATAAATATAGCATATCCAAATAACGAGATCAATAGGAAAATCAAAAAAGAAAAATTCAAATTTTAATGTCGCAAACCGTCTGAATTTGCTTGCGACAAAAAAGGGGGTGACTAATAAGCGGTGCTGACCAGGGGTTTCCTCTTTTGTCAGATAGCGAATCTTCTTGATCAAGACTGTATCACACCAAAAAAACCTCTGCAGCTTCAATAAGCCCGAGAGGTCTTTTACAATTGTACTTTATTGATTTTCTCTTCGTCTTGGTATGTATTTCATGCATTCCTGTTCACTGGCTACTCTGCGGAATAATTGAAATAACACCTGGTAGCGCTCTTGCATCGTCCGTTTTACTAATTGATCGATGCGCGGATCTTCCATATCCATCTGCAATTCATCCATTTCCCGCCGAAGCAGATATTCCACTTCTTTTTGTTCCATTTCACTAATCAATAACCCTAACATTCCGTTCATCTCAATTACCTCCGCTTATACACATTTTAACCATACCACATTATTCGAGAGAACTGACGAATTTTGTCGGTGCTATGGGGTTTTTCTTTTCTATTTGTCTCTGCGCTTACTATTCCCATGTTTGACTGATTTTCATGCACTTTTCTTCAATTTTTTCGTGAAAGGGCTGTGGTTCTATTCCCGGGGCTTGTTCATACACTGAAAATAAGAAAGGACAAGTTTATAAGGGGGAAAAATGATGCAGCATTTTTATGTTTGGAAATTCAACAGATGGAAGCGGTGGCTGGTGGTTGTCTTGTTTGCTTTGTTTACTGCGACGTTTGTATGGTTTGAGCGGGATGGGACTTTTTCTGTTTTTTCCGGTAAAGAGCCGGCTGTGCTGACAAAAGGAAGTGCCAATGAGCCGGATATTGCACTGACCTTTAATATCAGCTGGGGAGAGGAAAAGGTTTACGATATTTTGGAGAAACTGGAGCAGCATGAGGCTCAAGCTACCTTTTTTCTTAGTGGAGAGTGGGCCGAGAAACATCCTGATGCAGTAGAGCAAATTGCAGAGGGAGAGCATGAGATCGGTATGCTTGGGTACCGCTATCAAAGCTATCTGGAACAGGAGATTGATCAGGTGAGGGCAGATTTGCTGAAAGCGCGAGAGGCATTTGCCAAGCTGGGATATGAAGATATGGAGCTGTTGCGCACACCGAGCGGGCATTTTGACAAGGAAATCGTGGAACTGGCGGAGGAGATGAATTTCCAGGTTGTTCATTGGAATGTAAATCCAAGCGACTGGGAAAACCCGGGGACGGATGCGATTGTGGACACAGTGATGGAGCAAACAGATAATGGCGACATCGTGCTGCTGCATGCGTCCGATTCAGTGAAGCAAACGGCCGGTGCTCTGGAGACCATTTTGCCGGGATTAAAAAGTAAAGGGTTTGAGCTCGTGCCGATTTCGGAGCTGATTAATCAGGCAGATGCTGATGCAGAATTGGTGGAATAACTAACCCGGCTCAGAAAATGGGCCGGGCGTTTCCACACATTATGCTTTTCCCGGCTTAACTTTCGCCGGGGTATTTTTTTGCTTTCCTGTTCCTTCTTTCGCGGGTTCATCCCCCTGCAGCCGGTGCAGCATCAGCAATTGGTAGGTATTGCAGGCCAGCAGCGGGAAGATCATGAGTATGGCATAGTCGGTGCCTTCCACCTGCATCCCGGGGATCCACTCGACGGTCGTTATTGCTACCATTAAAAACAGTGCCGGGATAAATGCCGAGCGCTTTGTTTCTTTTGCTTTAATTGATGCAACGACCCAGCCATAGCCGAGAATCGCAAGTGCCATTAGGATGAACCAGAAGACGGAGACATCCTCCATTGCCCGCGCCGGGAAATAAACCAGATCAAATATAACAAAAGCAATCAGCACCACCTGCACGGTTGGCCAATAGATGCGGAATATGCCCAGCCCTAAGCGGTTCAGAAATAAATAAGCGAAAAAACCGGTCTGGCTTACTGCTGAAAAGACAAATCCGATACCAAGGAAAAACATCACCAGTCCGAAAAGCTCCCACAAGTTAAATGGGCTTAAGTACTGGGCATAATCCTCTGCCTTGACGAAGAAACTGGTCATGAGCCCGACGAGCCCGCCGAGAAAAAACGTGCTTAAAAAGAAACGTACTAATTTGCGTGTATTCAAACCTTATGTCCTCCTACGATCTATGCGAGCGAAATTTTACCGTTATTTGGCAGTTCCTATACATTGTTTGTCCACAGACATTTTACCACGAACCTTGAGTTTTTTCCTTCCTGAGGTGCATATTTTATAATTTTGTCACCCATATTAAAAGAGACAGGAAGGAGGTTTTCCATATGATCCACTTACGACTTTTACCGATTTTTGGATTACTTCTCATATTGATGAGTGCATGCGCTGGCGGAAATGCCGCTCAGGGCAGTGAGGCAGAATATGATACCACGAAAAAAATGGTTGTTGATATATTACAGACAGAAGAAGGAAAAAAAGCGATACAGGACATTATTACCAATGGACAACTAAAGCAGGAACTTGTCATGGAGTCGGATACCGTGAAGCAGGCCATTAATGAAACGCTGACTTCCGACAAAGGGACCGAAATGTGGACAAAATTGTTCGAGGATCCGAAGTTTGTCGAAGGGTTTGCAAAGTCCATGTCCGAAGAACAGAAAAAGTTAATGAAGGATCTGATGAAGGACTCGGAATACCAGCAGCAAATGATTGATTTACTGAAAGATCCGCAAATGACCGAACAATTGGTTTCCGTTTTGAAAAGCCAGGAGTTCCGCTCCCACTTGGAGGAAACCATCCAGCAGACACTGGAAACACCCACATTCCAAGCTAAAATTCAGGAAATCCTCTTAAAAGCTGCTGAAAAACAGGGCAGCGGACAAGGCGGCGGTGGCCAGCAAGGCGGAGGGTCTGGCAGCGGCTCCGGTGGAGGTGGGGGCGGTGCCGGTGGAGGCTCCGGCGGCGGAGCAAGCGGTGCCGGTCAATAAGCGCTACTCCCGCTCTCCTGGCGATTGGCTGGAAAGTCCCCTCGTTACACTTACACAGGAACCTGCCAAATGCAAAAAGCGGGCACACCAACCATGTGGGGCCCCGCTTTTTTTATTCTTCTTCCATTTTCGCAACAACTTTGGCTGCGATCTTGTGGTATTCTTTTCCGGTTGGATGGTCCTCCTGATAAATCGAAGGGGCAAAATCATCCTCGTCTTCATAAGGCTGTTGAAGCGGCAGCTGACCGAGTACTTTTGATTGCAGAACTTCTGCGAGCTTTTCGCCGCCGCCCTGGCCAAAGACATACTCTTTCTGACCGGTGGTTTCGCTTTTGAAATAGGCCATATTTTCGATAATCCCTAAAATCTCATGCTCGGTTTTCATCGCCATCTGGCCTGCCCGTGCAGCAACAAACGCTGCGGACGGATGCGGTGTGGTGACGATGATTTCTTTACTGTTTGGCAGCAGCTCATGTACATCCATGGCAATATCTCCCGTGCCAGGCGGCAAGTCGAGCAATAGATAATCCAGGTCTCCCCATTCCACCTCTGAGAAGAAGCTGTTCAGCATTTTTCCAAGCATTGGACCGCGCCAGATAATCGGCGCATTGTCCTCAACGAAAAAGCCCATGGAAACGACTTTGACACCGAACCGCTCCACCGGGATAATTTTCTTCCCGCGTACAACCGGACGATTTTCAATTCCCATCATATCCGGCACACTAAAGCCATAAATATCGGCATCAATGACTCCCACTTTATAGCCAAGCCTGCGCAGTGCCACGGCCAGATTTACGGTCACCGTTGATTTGCCGACACCGCCTTTTCCGCTGGCAATCGTCAGGAATTTTGTCCCCGTAGCGCCGCCCATCAGCGATGCTTCCTTATCTTCATCTACTGCCGGCTGGTATTTCTGAATAACTTCATCCGGGAGCTTTTCAAAACGCAGGCCGACTGTTGCCGCGCCATTTTTCTTGAGAATCCCGACAATCTCCTGCTGCAGCTGCATCTGTTCACCCGTGTTGGTCTGGGCGATGCCTGCTTTAACACTGACATGGTTCTTGTCTTCTTTAATGGTCACGGATTTAACCGATTCCAATTCTTCAAACGTTCTATGTAAAAACGGATCCTCAACCGGGTTAAGGAGCTCGATCACTTCATCCTTCGTTAACATAATTGCCACCTTCCCTTTTCCTGCAATAGGTTGTCCCACCGCTAGTATAACATAAACAGCGGAAAATCTAAGTGATTTGAATTGCAGGAGAAGGTTTGAGCAATCATGGGGAGGAACCGATTACTCTTCCTCCTCCGGCTCCTCTGTCACATAACGCAAAATACCCTCATAAATGCTTGCCGCCATTTTACGCTGATAGGCATTCTGTTTCAGCAATTCCCGCTCGGTCTCATTGGACAAAAAACCAATTTCCACAAGCGCCCCCGGGACTTCCGCATGTTTCAGCAAATAAACGTTATTGATGTCCAGTGCCGCCCTTGTCGTGTTTTCCAGGTTGCGGATGATCTCATCCTGAATCATTGTCGCCAAATGCCTGCTTTCCTCCAATTTGGGATGGTAAAATGTTTGCGCGCCACTCCACTGTGTGGCAGAAAGAGCATTGAGATGCAGTGTCAGGAAAAAGTCTGGCTCATGCTCATGAATGAATGCCAGCCGGTTGCGGATATCCTCTGCTTTGCGGCGGGACAGACCCTGTGTATCCTCTGCAGCCAAATCCTTGTCCTCTTCCCTCGTTAAGTAGACAAGTGCCCCCGATTGCTGCAGATAATTTTGCAGCTGCTTGGCCACCTCCAGCGCAATATCCTTCTCCAACGTCTCGTCCTTCCCAACCGCTCCCCCGTCCGGTCCGCCATGGCCCGGATCCAGCACAATGGTTTTTCCGGCAAGCGGCAACGACCAGCCTTTCCACGTGGGATCAGCATTTTGAAGGGGAAACTGAATTAGAAAGATGAGTAAAAGCGCCCCCGCTGCCCACAGTATAATTTTCTTTGTCCGACTCATTACATTCGCCCCTTGTCAACTATGCTTTTTTTATTTTATGGGACAAGGGGGGTGATTATGACTGGGTGTGGTGGTTGAATGGATGATATGGGGCTCGCGGGGTTTGGCGTGTAGGCTAAGCGACTTGGTGGCGGGGCGCGCGATTCGGGCTCGTGTTCGCGCGACTTGACGGGTTCGGCGCGCGATTGGAGGATGTAGCCGTGCGACTTGGCGGTTGGAACGCGCGATTGGAGGTGATCCACGCGACGATTCGGGGGCGTGCTCGCTCGACTTCAGGGCGGGGTCGCCCGACTTCAGCCTGGTATCGCCCGATTCCGATGCATACTTGCCCGAATTGACGCTGCGCACGCCCGACTCGGACATGCATTCGCTCGATTTTGCCGCACACTCGTCCGACCTTACGCTGCACCATCACAATTCTAGCCCTAGGCCCCGCACCAAACAAAAAGAGGCCCCCTGCTATCCGCAAACAGCAAGGGGACCCCCCTCAATATTATTTCGTCATTTTATTCCTTTTCTGATAAAGAAAATACCCCAGTGTCAATGCACCATAAACACCTTCCAAATTTTTCCGATGCGTTAAATCGCTGGCATTCTGTGTCCTGGTCTCCATTTTAGTTACAGCATCAGCCATCGATGCGGAAACATGGTTGGCCGCTCTGCCCGCGTCACCAACAATGTAAAACAGCGGGCTCAGCTCTTTCACCTGATTGTTTAACGAATTTAGTGTGTCTTTACTCGTGTTCATTACGTCTTTTGTCTGGGTGGTGATGTCTGTCACCTGCTGGGGCAGATCATCGGTTGTTTTCTGCAGATTGCTGAGCACACCAGCCAGGTTGTTCAATGGTTTTACCAAAAGAACCACTAATCCAAGAAATGCTACTCCAATAACGATTACGCCAATTCCTAACCAATCCATTTATCCACCTTCTCTCGTCCGCTAAATTCTATTTGCTTCCTGTTTAATTTCTGCGATTTCCTGTGCATGCTGCTGCCCTTCAGCAAACAGCTTCCGTTCGAACCGCTGAAATGCTTCTACGATGTGGCGCTGTTCTTCCGGCTTGCGGGTGCGGGCCACCACAGTCTTCACTGTCCAGCCAATTGCCGCACCAGCAGCCAAACCGGCCACGTTCACCAGCATGCTATTCATCAGTATCGGCTCCTTCACGCTTGGCCTTCCTGCGCCGCTTGAAGAGATAATATCCCAGTGCTACCGACCCATAGACACCGCCAAGGTCTTTCTTATTGGAAGTATCCTTGCTTGCGTCGGTTTTTGTTTTTAGTGTTTCGGTCACGTCCACCAGGGAAGAGGAGAATTTCCTCGTGACATTTCCGACATCGCCGACCATGTAGAATAATGGGCTGAGCTGCTGCATTTTGTCGTTGACGTCCGCCAGTGTGTTGTTGCTTTCATTGATAAGATTTCCAGTTTCCTTCATCACGTCATCGAGCTGTTCCGGCAGCTTGTCGACAGTTTTTTCAATTCCACTCAGAATCCCCGCCAAATTTTGCAGGGTATTTGCGATAAAAATAGTTAATACAAGAAAAGCGATACCAATGATCAGTACGCCTATTCCAGTTAATGTCATCCCTTATCCCCTCTTCCTCTGCGGTTCAGTGGCACGATGTCCGTTCGGCCATTCTGCACCATTAATTCATGTTTCGTTTGATGTTTCTTCCATTTAGAGTAAAGACGCATCGCAGCTTCACTCCATTTCATCCCTTCGATAAACGGGGTCATTTTCTTCTGTAATTCGGCATCCGATAACTTTTCTGTCTTACTTTGATAGTAATCATTAAATGCATCTGCAGAAGATCCGACATGATCCAGGCTCTCGAAAAAACTGTCGGTTGCATGCATTTTGTCGCTTATGTCATCCACCGTTCTCCCTGTTTCTTTTACTGTTTCTTGCAGTTGGGGGGTAATGTGCTGAAGTTTTTCCTCCACCTCACCAAGGCTGTGCCCCAGCGAATAGAGTGTATCAGCGACACGTTTTAACACAAGACAAATATAGACTGCGACGATTGCAAATGCGATAGAAACGAGTAAAATTCCTAAGTATACAACATCCATGGACGTTAACCCTCCTCCTAACCAAATTATACCACTACTTCCCGCAAATCAAACGTGAGAAACCCTCGTCAAAGTCCGATTAAATTTCCGATTTACGGGTATACGTAAGACAAAAATCTTTTTAAAACTGGAGGAACAATGATGGCCGGACTGAAAAATTTCGCCAAAGATTTCATCACAAAATTTCAAGAGGACAATGTCCCCATTCTGGCTGCAGCACAGGCTCACTATTATCTGCTGGCCGTGTTTCCGCTCCTGCTTGCGGGCTTTGCCATTATTCCTTATTTCAATATTAACCCGAATGACGCTATGAGTTTCATCGGGAATGCGCTGCCTGGAGAAATCGCCACACTGTTTCAGGAAAACATTGTCAGTCTGATTCAACAACCACAGGGCGGACTTTTGACAGTCGGTGTGCTGGGGGCCTTATGGTCTGCTTCCAATGGGATCAACGCATTTATTAAATCATCCAATGCTGCGTATGACGTCGAAGAAACTCGTTCGTTCATCACGGTCAGGCTGCTGGCACTGGGACTTACCCTTGGCATGATTGTCGCACTGGTTGTGGCCATTACGCTGCCGATGTTTGGCAATGTGATTTTAGGCTTTGTCGAGCCTTTCCTTGGTCTTTCCGGTTCGATGAGTATCCTCTTGCAGGTGCTGCGCTGGACGATCAGTATTGTTGTGCTGACCGGGATTTTGTTGGTATTGTACCGTTTTGCACCAAACAAAAAGATCCCGTTTCGCCATATTATTCCCGGCGCACTGACGGCAAGCGTGCTGTGGCAGCTGATTTCCCTTGGCTTTTCCTTTTATGTGAGCAATTTCGGCAATTACTCCGCAACTTACGGGAGCCTTGGCGGGATTATCATTTTAATCATCTGGTTTTTCCTGACCGGACTGATTCTCATGATCGGCGCAGTGATTAATGTGCTCTATCATCAGCGGCGCATCCGACGGAACCCGGAGAAAAATAAAGCTTCCCATATTTAAACACAGAACTTTAGGGGATGTCCTTTTCAAAGGGCATCCTCTTTTTTACCTGGACAACACCCCTGTCAGCAAATCCGCAAGCCGGTTTTCATGGGAGAAGAAATCAGACCAGGGCACCTGCATGGGTTGCAATGGTGTGATGAACGTGGCACCATCACGGAATCGTCCGGACGGTTCATCTGCAGCCCACTCCCCGGGCTCCACTCCGCTGGTGATCTCCAGCATACTATCACGTTTGATCCCTGTTTCCACCGTCTGTTTGATTAGTTTGCCTTCTTCATTCATTTTCCATACAGTATCAGCAAATACAACATCGTCAAAAAGCACGGTCGCATTTTCGGAAACTTGCACGCTTATCGCCAAATTCCCATGGTATCCCGGCAAAAGACCTTCCGTTTCTATTTCTTCATCAAATGTGATCTCGAATGGATACACGCTCTCCCCGTCAACCTGCAGTGCTTTTGGCGCGTCGCTGATCTGGCTGATTTCTCCGGTGAGGACGGCATTTGTTTCTTTCAACTTTACAGTAACCGGCATCCCTTCTTCTACGGTCGCCCGCTCTCGCTCGCTCAGCTCGCCTTCTGCCTGCAATGGGGCATTTTCAATCGTCAGCAACGGATCCCCGAGTGATATGGAGACATCACTCACCCTTCCGGCAAACGGACTCTCCATCGTAATCGTGTCCCCCGTTTGCTGCAGTTCAGTTAATTGAGCTTCGGCGCTCTCCAGTTCCGCAGTAGCCGCTGCCAGCTCCATTTCTTTTTCAATAATGTACTGTTCCTTGATGAGTTCTGCCTCTGCTGTTTGAGACTCCCCACTAGGCTGGGTTTGTCTGATTGGGTCATTCTGAGCAGGCTGCGTTCCACCAATCGAATTATCTTCGTCTCCCCCAAAAGGTGACTCTCCCGGTGGGTCCCCTCCGATTTCACCGGTGAATATATCCGGCAGGCTGGTCTGAGTGGAGGAAGCTGCCCCGTCATCCGGGATCTCATACAGATTCATCTCGGAAATCGCTGTTTCAATCGCAGCAATTTCTCCGTTCAAGGTCTCGATTTTTCCCATTAAATCGGCCTCTGTCTGATAATAATTGTCCACCTGATAGGAAAATAGCGGATCGCCCTCACTGACTCGGCTGCCCTCTTCCACCCCAAATTGCTGGAAACTGCCAAGGCTTTCGTCAAAGTAAATGTGTTCCTCACTCGAGTAAGCGAGAACGCCAGGTTTGTACAATTCATCAGCTATATCTGTAGAAAAACTCTCTGACCAATGGTTAATATATGATATCCTGTCAACCTTATTCTCGTCATCCAGGTAAACAAGGAGAAAATTAACGCCAATGAACAAAACTGTCAGGATCTGCAGAATTCTTAGCCCTCTTCGCTGCATCATACAAACCACCCGTTTATAAGATAAGTATCAAGTTCGGCCAGCAGTGTGGCCAAGCCCCAGAAAATAATATGTAAGAAAATCACCGTCATCCACAGCCACCGCTGCTTCATCATCGTCATCGCACGCAGGTATTTCACCTGGAACCAGATCAGCCACAGTTGAAAGAGCGAGATCGACCCAAAGAAATAAATCACCCACGACTCTTCCGTCAGATAGGAGGCAATGATCCCAAAGGACAGTGGCGACACATACCAGTCCAGCCCGGCATAAAGGACAAGCGGCACCCAAACTACCCGCTCCACTAAAAGAACAACCAGCACCGCCAGCTGCATAATCATCAGCTTGCGGTAAGGTATATCGGTGACCGCATAATAAATGAGCGATGGGACAAACAGCACCAGCGCTGCAAAGATGAGCGCAAACCCCACCCTTCCAAGCAAAAACCAGCCCTTCACCGTCTCATAACCCGCCGGGCTCAATTCAGTCGCATAGCCGGAGAGAATATTTGTGCCAACCCCCAGATAGGCCATCCAGCCATAAATCAGCATAGTGAGGAGGACAAGCAGCCCGCTTACTTTCCACAAATTATGTATCTGCTCCGCTTTTCGAATCCGGAAGAGATGATCCTCCAGCGAAAATGCCATTCTAAATAAATTCACACTATATTTCATTTCATCCCATTCCCTCTTCGCGATTCGACAGCGCCCGCCGCAATTTTAAATATTATTTTAATTTTAACGTAAAATTCGAGGGAATTCTATTGTTTTGGTGAAATTTTTTATGCGTTTGGTGGATGGGCTTGCGCGATTTTGGGGTGTGTGGCGCGATGCAGTGGGTAAGGCGCGCTATTTGAGGTGACGGCTGCGCGATTTGAGGTGCGGGTCGCGCTATTTGACGTGTGAAGCCACTCGCCCGATTCGAGGCGGTGATCCCTCAACTCAGCAACTGCAACCTCGCCCAAAAAAATTTCAAAAATCAATGATCCAATCTTCTTTTCTTTACGTTAGCTTTAAAGAATAAATCAAAAAGAGGAGCGTGAAGAACATGAAAAGGAAACACGCAGGAAAGAAGCTGCTTGCTGTCGTGATGAGCTTTGCTTTATTTTTCCCATTGGCGCAGCCAGTGCTGGCAAATGAAGAGTCATCTGCAGACACCCCCGCGGCTGAGTTGCGGTCGAATTTGGACCATTTACTGTCTGAGCATTTTGTGCTTGCAGCCATCTCAATGATGACTGCTTATGATGAAGCAGGATCAGCTGAATCGGTCAGGGAGCAATTGGAGCAAAATGCACAAGACATGACGCCGGCCATTGCTTCTATTTATGGGGAAGAAAATGCCGCAGAGTTTGAGCGGATTTTCACAGAACACAATACCTATACGGACGATATCGTGACAGCTGCACAAGAGGATGACGCTGCTATGAGGGAAGAAGCGGAAGCACAGCTCGACGCTTTTGTTGATGAGTTAGCTGCTTTTCTCACCACAGCGACAGAGGGTAATTTGCCCGAAGAAGCTGCTGCCGAGGCAATTATGCTGCATGAAGAGCAAGTATTGATGTTCTTTGATCACTATGTAGCTGGAGAATACCAGGAGGCATATCAGGCATTCCGTGATGGGATCGCGCATATGCACATGGTGAGTAAAGCCTTATCTACAGCAATCACTACCCAAATGCCGGAAGAATTCGATCACACCAGGGCGGATACTCCTGCAGCTGACTTGAGATCTAACCTGAACCAGTTGGCTGCTGAACACTTTGCGCTGGGTTCCCTTGGAATGTTGAAAGGTTCCACCCAATCGGCTGACTATGATTTCATTACATGGGCGGAAGATCAAAATACGAAAGACTTTAAAGCGGCCATTGCATCCATTTATGGAGAAGAACCTGCCGCGGCATTTCAGGAGGTATGGCAAACAGACCATATCAGTGCAGAAGCAGATCTTGTGACTGCAACGCTTGAAGAGGACGAAGAGGGCATTCAAGAAGCGAAAGACCGTCTCCTGAGTACCTTCCCGGCTGATATGGGTGCATTCCTAGCTTTTGCGACCGATGGAATTATCAGTGAAGAAGCTGCCGTTGAATCCCTGATGACGCATGAACAGCAAAAGATTGATACGTTCGATGCCTATGTAGCGGGAGATTTTCAGGCGAGCTTTAAGACATTCCGTGAAGGCTATGAATTTATGTATGGTGTTGGAAAAACACTGTCAGGTGCAATCGTTACGCAAATGCCTGGCGAATTCCAAGGTGAGGTGACCATGCCGGAAGAAATGCCGAAAACCGGCCTGGGCGGAATGAGTGAGACTTCCAACGTACCCATGATGACATGGGCAGTAGTTGGATCATTCATTTTTGTAGCTGGCGCTTCTCTCTTCCTTATTTATCGAAAAACGCACGAGCGGGAGTAGGATAATCCATGAAGCTCATGACCCTGTTTACCATTAGCGGCCTGCTGTGCCTGGTTCTTGTTTTTAATTATGCCAGTGCCTTTTATTCCGATCAGGCTGCAAAACAAGAAGGCCAGCAGGAAGCACTGATGGAAGTTGCAGAATCTGATGAATCTGATTTGCCGGAACAGCAGCAAGACCTGGCGGAGGAATTTTCCCTGCTTGACAGTTCAGCAAAAGAAGCACAGGCAACTGAAGAAGCAGGCATCGTTCCTGCCACGCTGGAAATCCCGGCAATCGATGTGACCGCACCTGTAGAAACGGTGGGAGTTTTGGAAAATGGCCAGATGGGCGTTCCTGCTGAAACCAAAAACGTCGGCTGGTTTGAGCCTGGTTTCCGTCCCGGCACCAAGGGCAATGCCGTGCTTGCCGGCCATGTCGACAGCAAAACCGGCCCTGCCGTATTTTATCACCTGGAAGATCTGCAGCCAGGAGATGAAATTGTCGTGAACAATGAAAATGGCGAGTCTTTAACATTTACTGTACAGGATCTCACAAGCTATCCAAGGAATGAAGCGCCGATAGAAGAGATCTTCGGCAATACGGATGGAAGGTATCTGAATCTCATTACCTGTGTCGGCACATTCGATCAATCTGCCGGCACCCATGATAAGCGCCTGGTGGTTAGAGCGGAATTAAATGAAGAAAGTGCAGAGCCGGATACCGAACCGCCCGCCGCTCCGGAAAACGTGGAAATCAGCGGGAATTTCGTGACCTGGCATGCAGTAAGGGATGAAAATATTGCCGGATACCGTGTGTACCGCAGTGAAGATGACGGCGAATTTGAGCATGTTGCCAGCATCTCGGAACATGAACGGAAAACTTATACTGATGAGGAAGCAACGGAACATCGCTACTATATTACAGCGGTCAATCTGGCCGGACAGGAATCGGAACCATCGGAAATTGCCGGAGATTAACCCGGAAATTTTAAAAAGCTGAGAAGGCCCGCGTCCCCATGTGGCGGGTTTTCTCAGCTTTTTCATTAGATTTTACAGGAATTACGCCCAAAAAAATTCAAGAAAAAATGATCCAATCCATGATCTCAAACCGTAAGCTTAGTAAAAGCGAGGTGAATCAAGATGATTGATGCAACTCAAATTTTATCAGATATCCTGAACGACAGTGCCAACAATGCGGTAAACGTGGATATCGAGATCAGCAACTTAATCTAAATTAAAAAATCTGGAATTAAAGGTTTAACTTTCCATAAACGAGGTAAAGTAGTATTGAAGGCGACGATAAGTCGTTTTAAAAACTAAATGGAGAAACGATAGGAAATCATTTCTTCCAAGCTTACTTAAGCTTTACAGAAAGCGAGGTGACATCAACCATGGATGTGACTCAAATCCTAAGCGATGTCCTGAACGGCAGTGTAAATGACACTGGTAACGTGAACGTGGACGTAAGCGACATTCTCTAAATTGAACCTAAATAACGAAAACGAATGACCAACCACAAGGAGGTGACATCACCATGGATGTAACTCAAATCTTAAGCGATGTCCTCAATGGAAGTGCCAATGAATCTGGCAACTTTGACGTGGACGTTAGCAGCATTCTGTAAATTTGAACCTAAATAACGAAAACGAATGACCAACCACAAGGAGGTGACATCAACCATGGATGTAACTCAAATCCTAAGCGATGTCCTGAACGGCAGTGTAAATGACACTGGTAACGTGAGCGTGGACGTAAGCGACATTCTCTAAATTGAACCTAAATAACGAAAACGAATGACCACCCACAAGGAGGTGACATCACCATGGATGTAACTCAAATCTTAAGCGATGTCCTCAACGGAAGTGCCAATGAATCTGGCAACTTTGACGTGGACGTTAGCGACATTCTGTAAATTGTACCTAAATAACAAAAACGTACGACCAACCACAAGGAGGTGACATCACCATGGATGTAACTCAAATCTTAAGCGATGTCCTCAATGGAAGTGCCAATGAATCTGGCAACTTTGACGTGGACGTTAGCGACATTCTGTAAATTGTACCTAAATAACAAAAACGTACGACCAACCACAAGGAGGTGACATCAACCATGGATGTAACTCAAATCCTAAGCGATGTCCTCAATGGAAGTGCCAATGAATCTGGCAACTTTGACGTGGACGTTAGCAGCATTCTGTAAATTTGAACCTAAATAACAAAAACGTACGACCAACCACAAGGAGGTGACATCAACCATGGATGTAACTCAAATCCTAAGCGATGTCCTCAATGGAAGTGCCAATGAATCTGGCACCTTTGACGTGGACGTAAGCAACATTCTGTAAATTTGAACGGAAAAACACAATGACAAAAATATGGAGGTGAATCATCATGACTGATGTAACTCAAATTCTAGGTGACATCTTAAACGGCAGTGCCAATGATTCTGCCAACATTGATGTCGACGTAAGCAACATCCTGTAAATTAGAACCCAAATAACAAAAGCGTACGACCAATCACAAGGAGGTGACATCAATGATAGACGCAACTCAAATTTTAAGCGACATTCTGAATGACACTGGAAATAACTCAGGTAACTTTGATGTCGATGTAAGTGAATTTCTGTAAGCTGAAAACTTTTTAAGACAAAAATACCATGGAGGTGAGATGAATGGATTTCACACAAATTTTGAGCGACATTCTGAATGACTCCGCGAACGAATCAGGCAATGTCGATTTAGACGTAAGTAACTTGCTATAAGCTTAGTTTATGAGAATTGCGAACGCCGGGATTTTCATATAAACTGAGATTAGAAAACAGCCGGGGTGAGGCCACCCCGGCTTTCTTCATTCATAGTCCTGAAAGGTACATAGTAAGGTGATGACATATGCTAAAACTTTTCCGTCTGTTAAAACCATATCGCTTACAAATCGCCGCAGTGCTGGTGCTTATTTTTCTGCAGTCGATTTCGCAATTATTCCTTCCCACACTGATGGCAGCGATTGTGGATACAGGCATTGTAAATGAAAATATCTCCTTTATCATACAAATTGGCGGAATTATGCTGGCGGTTGCTGCAATTGGAGTCGTTGTTTCCATCTGGAGCGGTTTTTTTACGGCAAAAATCTCCGCCGGTTTCGGCAGAAATGTGCGGGAGCGGGTTTTTGCCCAGGCAGAGAATTTTTCTTTGCAGGAGTTCGATACATTCGGCACCTCCTCCCTGATTACCAGAACCACCAATGACATCATGCAGGTGCAGCAAGTGCTGACATTGCTCTTGCGCACGATGATTATGGCACCAATGTTGTTTATCGGTGCGATGGTGCTTGCCGTCTGGATGAATCCCCAGCTGTCCCTGATTATCTTCGCTCCCCTGCCGATCATTGTGATTGCTGTCGTGATTATTGCCAAAAAAGGAATTCCGCTTTTTAAAGCGCTGAAAGAAAAAACCGATCGCCTCAACCTGGTGCTGCGCGAGGTTCTGACCGGTGTCCGGGTGATTCGGTCATTTAATCGTGCGGATTATGAGCGGGAGCGTTTTGATGAAGCGAATCAGGACTATGCCGATACTGCAATCAAAGTAAATCGGATTATTATCCATGCTACGCCGATCATGATGCTCGTGTTGAATTTCTCCGTAATCGCTATTATCTGGTTTGGTTCTTATAGCATCAGCAACGGTAATTTGCAGGTCGGGGAATTAATGGCCTTCATCCAATATGCAACGCAAATCATGTTTGCCTTCATCATGGCATCCGTGATGTTTGTCGCGATCCCAAGAGCCGCTGTCTCTGCGGGCAGGATTAATGAAATTCTGGAAACCGAACCAAAAGTAAAAGAGCCGGAGAATGCGATACCTTTAAGCGAAGTTCGTGGTCAGGTCGAATTCCGGGACGTGACATTCAGCTATCCCGGTGCCGAAAAACCAGTGCTTTCCAGGATTTCTTTTCAAGCCAACCCGGGAGAAGTAACAGCAATTATCGGCGGAACCGGCTCGGGAAAATCCACGCTGGTCAGTCTGATTCCGCGCTTTTATGATATTGACGAAGGGCACATCCTCCTCGACGGGGTCGATATCCGGAATATTACCCAACAGGAGCTGCGCGACCAGGTAGGTTTCACGCCGCAGCAGGCTTATCTGTTTGCCGGGACGATTAATGTCAACATCCGCTATGGCCGGGATTCGGCAACCGAGGAAGAAGTGCGAGAGGCCGCAAAAGCCGCTCAGGCAGACGAATTTATTTCTCAGCTGGAACAAGGCTTGGAAACACCGGTCGCCCAGCGTGGTGCCAACCTGTCCGGAGGGCAGCGGCAGCGGCTGGCGATTGCACGTACCCTGTTGCGGAACCCTGCCATTTACATTTTTGATGACAGTTTTTCCGCATTGGATTTTAAAACCCACTCCAGGGTTCGGGATGCTTTGCGGGAGAAAACGGCAGATGCCACGGTTCTTTTGGTCACCCAGCGGGCCTCTACGGTGATGGATGCGGACAAAATCGTAGTGCTCGACCAGGGAGAAATCGCCGGGATTGGCGATCATAGCGAGCTGATGCAGAGCAGTGAAGTGTATCGGGAAATTGTTGCTTCCCAGTTTACCGAGGAGGATACCTCATCATGAAAGAATTCTTGCGCCGTCTCTTGGGGGCCTCAAATAAAGAAGAAAAACCTGCCCCTTCCAAAGACACACCCAAACAATTCAAAGCGACGTTAATCCGGCTGTCCGGCTATCTGTCTGCCCATAAGCTTGCCCTCATTGCTGTTATGATCACTGCACTCTTGGGTACGGCATTCATGATTCTCAGCCCAAAAATTCTCGGCCTTGCCGTTACAGAGCTATTTCAGGGTGTGATGGGAGAAGGCATTGATTTTTTCCGGATACTGCAAATTCTTCTGCTGCTTGCTGCTTTATATTTGCTCAGCAGCTATTTCACCTATGTGCAGGAGTATCTCATGGTGGGAATTGCACAAAAAATTGTCTATGTGCTGCGAAAGGAAGTAAATGAAAAATTATCCCGCCTCCCTTTAAACTTTTTCGATTCCGTGAGCCACGGGGATGTCCTGAGCCGGGCCGTGAATGATCTGGAAAAGGTGAGCAGCACCATGCAGCAAAGCCTTACCCAGCTGATTACTTCACTGATTACCATGATTGGTGTTTCGATCATGATGCTCTTGATCAGCCCGCTGATGACGCTAATTGTCTGGGTGACGCTCCCGCTTAGCTTTTTCATTACCAAAAAAGTGGTTGCCCGCTCGCAAAATTATTTTAAAGGACAGCAGCAGGCACTTGGTAAGTTAAACGGCCATGTAGCCGAGTCGTATGCCGGCCATGAGACCGTCAAGGCTTTTGGCCGGGAACAGCAGACCGTCGGCACGTTTAACAAAATGAACCAAACGCTCTATGAATCCAGCTGGCGGGCGCAGTTTATATCCAGCATCATTATGCCTCTCTTGCGCTTTGTCAATAATATCGTTTATGTGGCGGTGTGTGTGGTCGGGAGTATCCTTGTCACCCAGCGGACGATCCCAATCGGCGACGTGCAGGCATTTATTATGTATGTGCGCCTGTTCTCCCAGCCGATCACCCGAGTGGCGAACATCTCCAATATTATTCAGTCGACTGCCGCTGCGGCCGAGCGTGTGTTTGAAATTCTTGATCAGCAGGAGGAGTCTGCTGGTTCAAGGGTTGGCCGCTCCCTTGACCAGCCAAAAGGAGAGGTGCGGTTTGAGGACGTATCTTTCCGCTACCAAAAGGATAAGCCGCTCCTTGAGAATGTTAATTTTTATGTGGAGCAGGGTCAAACGGTCGCTATTGTCGGTCCGACTGGGGCTGGTAAAACAACGCTGATCAACTTGCTGATGCGTTTTTATGATATCGACAGTGGACGAATTTCCATTGATGGTGTGGATATTCAGAAGCTCGAACTGGAGGAGCTTCGGCGCTTGTTCGGCATGGTACTGCAGGACACGTGGCTCTTTCATGGTACTATCCGAGATAATATCGCCTACGGACGGGAAAATGTTTCCGATGATGAGGTGATTCAGGCAGCCAGAGCAGCCCGCGCCGACCATTTCATCCGCACGCTTCCGGATGGCTACGATACTGTATTGAATGAATCTGCATCAAATATTTCCGCGGGACAGAAACAGCTGATAACCATCGCTCGAGCGATTGTTTCCAATCCGGCACTACTGTTGTTGGATGAGGCGACAAGCAGTGTGGACACCAGAACGGAAATCCATATTCAGCAGGCCTTGAAGCGACTGATGCACGGGCGAACCAGTTTCATTATCGCTCATCGTCTCTCCACTATCCGCGATGCCGATATGATTCTCGTGATGGACCAGGGACAGATTGTTGAACAGGGAAGCCATGAGGAGCTGTTGGAGAAAGGCGGATTTTATGCTGAGTTGTATGAGAGTCAGTTTGCGAGTGAAGCTTCGGGGTGATGGTTTTGCTGAGTGTGGTGTATCGGTGCGGGAGTTTTGGCCAGGGGGTGAGGGCTTCCTGGCTGGAGCTTTGGCATCATTATTATGTTTTTTGACATTGGTAAGTGGGTCTCACGGACATTTCACGCGCTTTCCCACCGGTTTTATCCTCGAGAACGCCTACTCTACATTATTTTGAATGCTTACTCAGTCATTCTTAGCTTCCCGACTGTGAACTTTGGAATCCTGCTGTGCTTCCATGCCACATCCAACAACTCCACTGAAAATTACTAAAGCCACTGGAACTCATTTAGGTTATAATAGATGCCAAACATGGATTTACAGAGGTGAAGCTATGATTGTTATTATCGATAATTACGACTCTTTTACATACAATTTGCTTCAATATTATAAACAAATCACAAGCGATGTTTGTGTATATAAAAATGATGAGGTTACCGTTCAGCAAATCGAGCGGATCCACCCTCATTTGATTGTATTATCACCAGGGCCGGGGACCCCTGAAGAGACAGGGATCTCAAGAAATATCATAGAAGCATTTCACCAGCAAACACCGATCTTTGGGGTTTGTCTTGGCCTTCAATTGATTGTGGAATTTTTTGGCGGATCGATTGTAAAAGGTCCCCAGCCAATGCATGGAAAAGTGACCAAAGTGGCGCATGATCAGCTTGGGGTTTTTGCTCAGGTTCCATCCCCTGCCTATGTGACACGCTATCACTCGTTGATCGCAGACAGCAATACCCTCCCTGCTCAACTGGAGATTAGCTCGCTTGATGACAAGGGAACAATTATGGGAATCCGCCACAAAAAACATCCTGTAGAGGGAGTTCAGTTCCACCCAGAATCGATTTTAACAGAACATGGTTTTCAAATGATTCAAAACAGCTATGAACAAGCTTTATTACACAGAACCGAGGGGGTGAAATGAATGATGAGCGCAGGGAACCCTTTTTTGCTCTTTGATTTTGAAACAAAAAAAGGCAGAAACTCACCTTATATATTTCAGGATCCTGTCCTAGTCTATCAAACCAATGATTTACAAGGAATAACAACGATTTTTTCTAAACTGGAAGACGCCATTGATGAGGGATATTATGTCGCAGGATGTGTAAGTTATGAAGCAGCTCCTGCATTTGATTCAACCCTTTCCGTTCATTCTCACTCAGCTTTTCCCTTGGTTTGGTTTGGGGTATTTGAACGTCCGGCAAATATAGAAATTCCAGCATTCAACGAGCCTTACCATGTAACGAAATGGACATACGGTTTGAGTTACAATCAGTATCAAGCAGCGATTGGCAAAATTAAAGACGCAATTGAAGCCGGGAACACATATCAAATCAATTTCACCTCCCGATTACAAGCACAATTTTCCGGAGATGACTTTTCCTTTTATCAACAACTGGCAAGAAATCAGCAAGCAGCTTATAGCGCCTATTTAAATTTGGGGAGATTTCGTGTTTTATCCGCTTCTCCTGAACTATTTTTTCAAGTTGAAGAAAATCGTATTTCTGCAAAGCCAATGAAAGGAACGGCCAAACGTGGACGTTTTCCATCAGAGGATCTTTCCTTAAAAGAGCAGCTAAAGCAATCAAAAAAGGAGCAAGCAGAAAATGTCATGATTGTCGATTTGATACGGAATGATATAGGGAGAATCGCTGTACCTGGGAGTGTTCGCGTACCGGATTTATTTGTTGTTGAATCCTATCCCACTGTTCACCAGATGACTTCTACTGTAGAAGCGGAGCTGGAAGAACATACAACTATTTTTGATTGGTTTCAAGCATTATTTCCCTGTGGATCGATTACCGGGGCACCAAAAAGGAGTACCATGAATTATATTGCGGAGTTAGAACAGTCCCCCAGAGACGTATATTGTGGTGCGATTGGATTTATTACCCCAAAAAGAGAAGCTATTTTTAATGTCCCGATTCGCACGGTCCTCCTTGATACCAATCAAAATAAAGCTATTTATGGTGTTGGCGGCGGAATCACCTGGGACTCAACGGTGGCTGGAGAATACGAAGAAATGGCTGCGAAAGCCCAATTACTGACGGAACGACGACCCGAATTTCAATTACTCGAATCACTCGCACTCACTTGTGGCGATTATCCACTTTTAAACGAGCACCTAAACCGCCTCAGGGATTCAGCGCGTTATTTCAACTTTAAAATGAATGAAGAAGATGTGAAAAATCATTTGCATCAATTAGCGTCCACCTGCACGGACGGGGAACATAAGGTGCGATTATTAATCAACCGATTTGGAGAAGTCTCGACGGAATCAAGCCGGATATCAAAAACGCAAGAACCAGTGAATTGTTCCCTTGCAAAATCACCAATCGATCGCCGTGATCCATACCTTTATCATAAAACGACGAATCGGACAATCTATGAAAGACATCAACAACAAGCAGCGAATGATGTTTTTTCCGTTTTATTATGGAACGAACAAAATGAAATCACGGAATTCACAACAGGAAACGTTGTGTTAAAACAAGGCAGCAAATTTTACACCCCTCCTGTCACATGCGGATTGTTAGAAGGAACGTTCCGAAAACAATTGCTGGATCAAGGGATTATTGAAGAAAAAAGGATAAATAAAGAAGACCTTGCCGAATATGACGAGATCTGGTTTATCAATGGGGTTCGAGGGTGGCTCCGGGTTAACTTGATCTTTTCATGAATGCCGGAATAAACATGTTCCGCTTTGTGTGTCAGCTTATCATAAAAAACGAAGGAGAGAGAATATGCCTGACTTAAAAAATCATGTCATTCTTATCACAGGTGCCAACCGCGGTCAGGGAAAAGCTATCGCTCGGCATCTTGCCTCGTTAGGTGGTACTGTGGTGGTTGGTGCCCGGAATTATGACAAGGCAGTGGAAGTGGCCGCTACTATAGGTGAAGACCGCGCATATCCGGTTCAGCTGGATGTAACAAAGGAATCACACTGGAAAGCAGCTACAGATGAGATTATGGAGGAATTTGGGGAAATTAATGTACTGGTTAATAATGCCGGAGCCCTTATAAGCAAACCGTTTACAGACATAACGATCGATGATTATCAACAGTTGATTAATGTGAATCAGCTCGGAGTGTTCCTGGGGATGCAGGCGGTTATTCCGCATATGGATAAGCAGCAAAAAGGTTCTATCATCAACAATATATCGATCTCTGCGTTTGCCCCAATAGGTCATTCTTCAGCCTATGCTGCGACAAAAGCGTCCGTGGTCGCAATGTCTAAAGCAGCAGCTATTGAATTGGGGCAAAAGGGAATCCGCGTTAATATGGTTCATCCGGGCGGAATCGAAACAGAAATGGCTACCCAAGGGGAGGGTGTCCCGGAATTTTATCATTCGATTCCGCTCGGACGTATCGGACAGCCGATTGAAATTGCCCGGGCTATAGCGTTCCTTGCATCTGATGAAAGTTCCTATTGCACAGGAACAGAAATTGTCGTTGATGGCGGGATGACTCTGGGGGCCCCTCGGGGAGAATAATATTCCGCGGGGTGCGAAAGTTGCAGCCAGGGGGAAGGGCTTTCTGGCTGCGGGCTTTGGTCCTCTTGACTGTGAACTTTGGCATTAAGAAAGGGCCTCTTCGGCATTTCAACTGTATAGTCAGCCAGTTTTGTCGGTGAGAAGCGGTCTCGCGGACATTTCGAGGACTTCTTTCGCTTGTTTTGTCCTAGAGAAGCGCCTATACGTCACTTCATCCTCCACTCAATTATTCATCAAAATTCTGCCACGTCTTCCCGTCCGTGTTATTCCGGACAATTTCTTGCATTGGAGCAAGCGGGCTGCCCTTTGGAAGTTTCTCGTTATGACTGGGATAATGCTCCAGTCCGCTTTCAATGACATCGTCCAAAATAGCAGGATTGCTGGTTTCATTTTGCACATTTTTCGCGTGTCTGTTATCGCGTTCGTCATTCCACATAGTAAGTCACCCCGATCTTTCATGCATATTGTCCATAGCATTTCCGGATTTTTGGTAACTATACAGATTAAGAGGTCACTCCAAGGTAAGAAGAATTTTATTCTAATTTAAACCTGAAGCAAAACATGCAGAAGCAATTGCCGCCATTTGTGCAGCCGGCTGGCGGCAAACAGTAGAAGGCAGGATCAGCGAAGAGTACCAGCGGAAGAACATAGAATTTTGGTATAACCATGCCCGTGTATGTAATGATATTCAAAAAGGTGCTTATACACATATAGCTCTGGCAGGTTCAAACGTTGCCGGTGTGATTGGCGGCGGCATGACCGGGTCGGATACTGCTGAAATTTTCGTGCTTTATGTGGACGAAACATACCGATATAAAGGCATCGGCACACTTTTGCTTGATGCCCTGACAAAAGAACATAGGAAAAATGGAGCTTCCCGGCAATGTGTTTCTGTCGAGGAAGATAATCAGTATGGTATTCCTTTTTATGAATCTCGCGGTTTTCTCTGCCAGGGAAGAGAGACGCTGACAGAAACAGGGGAACAGCATGTTTCGCTGCGATATGCAAGGTCATTGAAATAGGTTTGAAGGGTTGATACATATTGCGCGACTCATACGTATCAACCTTTCCTCCCCAACTTTAACGCCCCAATAACCAGCGGAATCTGCAAGGGCAAACGCAGCCATAAAACCCAAGGATTCGCTTCTTCTCCCGGCCGGAATGATATTTTTTTCACAGCCATGTACACATTTGCCGGGAAAACAGCGATCATAAATAATGCCAAGAGCTTTCCTGTGATATGTTGTCCTTTTTTCACCCAGAGCAAGACGGAAAAGATTATTTCAAAAACTCCCGTGATCAGCACTGCGGCCCGCCTGAAAGGAAGTGCTTTTGGAACGATCCTGCGAAAGCTTCGTTCATGGACAAAATGCAAGACACCTGCGCCAAATAAGATGATTGAGTAAAGTGATCGGAAAAATAATTTCATATGGATGCCACCTTTCCATGTGCGCTCAAAATATTAGCTGGAAAAATTAAATAAGAAACCTTGCACGGAAACATAAAAAACAAAAAGTGAAACAATAATACTAAGAAAGCCCATCCGCCTTCGTTCCTTTTTGATCTCGGATAAACCCATCGCCAAAAGCATTACTCCCATGAAAAACATCATATAGGGCATGACATGATGATTTCCTGTTATCAGCGCATAAATTGCTAAGGAACCGGCAATTACTGCTGTTATTATCCTAATTATATTTAACAATTTATACCTCCCTCTTTTCTGGAAAATAGCTGTTTATGAATTTTCAGTTCCCATCTTGCTATAAATTTCATAAGCAAAGTATCCAAGTAAATAGCCGATTGCAGCGCCTAAGCTAACTGAAGTTAACATGGTAACGGGGAAAAATATACTCAAAATTACACCGATAGCACAACCAAAAACCATTCCCATCGGTATTAAACTATCTAATACATTTTGAGCGGATTTTGATTTTTTCTTGCCAAGGTTACCTTGGTTATATTTATGTTTAAGCCGGTAAATGACAAATACCGCAATCGCTCCCGCTATTAAAACAGGTGCAATTGCCGTGAGGAACTCCATGTTAGAACCTCCCTTCTTTTTTTAATCAGATCATACCATCATAACCTCAGAAATCGTCATAGGTTAACCCTTCAGTGAATTTCTCCACTTTAACTGCGGCAGATAAAATCTCTTCTAAAAAAACTCTAAGCTCCATCTGCATATATAGTTCTCCTTAATATATCGGGTTTTAATGCGGGTTTAATATCATCTGCTATGATAAAATCTACCGGCTTTTGAAAATGATCCTCCATGTTAAATTTTAGATCCATGTAATTATCAAAAGACAATTCCGTATCATTAAATTCTACTATCACATCAATGTCGCTGAATTCTTTTTGCTCTTCGCGACTGTACGAACCAAACAAACCAATTCGCTTAACACCGTATTTCTCTTTCCAGGTGTTCAGGTTTTTTGACAATTCATCAAGGATTTTTTATTGAGATAACATATCAGCACTGCCCTACATTGATATTGGTTATTTATTTTGATTATAACATGGCGCTCTATATTTATTCTCTGGGTGCAGAGAAAAAGCTTCAAGTGAAGCATCTTACTACTCTTTCATATTATAAAAAGAATGAATAGCCACTAAAGAAGCAAAAGCCAGCAAGCGTTTCTCCTCAGGCAAATCATACGGAATATCAATAATATGTCCTCCATAAGGGAATAATTCCATTGATTGTCGGGGGATTCCGCCTACCTTTACTTGCATCCATTGGTCTTCCTCGTTCCCGGTAAGCTTAATAAGGTCCCCATGAAACCCGCCATGCAGCAATGCCAAGTAGTCGTCATCCCTACTCTTCACGTGAATTTTTATCATGATTAACTCGATCCATTTGTATGTGAATTTAGCGATAACTTTCCCATCATTATCCTTTAAATAAAATGGTTTTAATCCAGCCGTTTTCTCCAATGTTAACCTATTAGTATCGGAAATAAAAAACTCAAACTTCATGGACATCCAAATGCGTAAGTTTAAAAGACAGAGGATCGCAATCCAGATCATATTTTTAGGGTTAACTTCCTGAGCATACGCAATGCGTTTTCCTTTCACGGTAAAGAAATGAATGCCGTACCGCCAATGCGTTTCTCTCATCGCCATGACGCGTGAACTTTCAAGAAGCGGTCTCGCAGAACCCTCCAGCTCCTCTGCAGTTACAGATAAAGCTCCTTGCTTCGATAAATGCCTCAGCCATAATCCCCCAACATAACTCGCAACGGCTATTGGCAACAATGAAAAAATGAACGTGATGAAAGTACCTCTTAACCAAACGATGTCCCAAACCAGATAGGTGATTCCGGCAAACAATAAAGCGCCTGCCACTGCAACATGCCCTATAAGAAAAGCCCTACGAACCCTCCTTTTTTGCAGATCATTAAAGTTCATCATAAATCCCCTTGTATATTATGTTTAGACCTATCGCTTTCTTTGGTACTTTTTCGTTATTCAAACCTCTCATCAATTACGAACTCCTCTAACCAGTCTTATTTAAATATTATCACACCTTATTCTGCTATACGAAAACATTTTAAATTGTACTCGTGCCCTTTCATTTTTAAAAAAGGTCTAATCATTCGATATTATTTATGTTAAAAATGTCGAGTATTATTAAAGGGGCTTTGCTATGATGTAGACATGGAGGAGGGATACATTGCTAAAAGAATTAAACCTGGTGATGGACTATATTGAAGATCATTTAACCGATGAACTGTCTCTTGAAGATATTTCTGAATTTGCCGGGGTTTCCGACTATCACTTTAGAAAGATATTTTTTTATCTTTCAGGGCTGACGCTAAGTGAATATATAAGAAACAGAAAATTGGCGGAAGCAAATAAGGATTTATTGAATGGGGAGACGGTAACAGATGTTGCCTTTAAATATGGCTATCAGTCAGTGGATGGCTTTACTAGAGCATTTAAAAATTGGAGTGGGTTTTTACCCTCAGATATTATGAAAAAAGGGATCAGCAAATCGTATCCCAAACTTTCATTTATAATCACTGTTAAAGGAGGAACTAGTATGGAGTTTAGAATTGAAGATAAACCAGCATTTAATTTAGTCGGTGTAAGCAAACGTGTTCCGATGCAATTTGAGGGTGTTAATCAGGAGATTGAAAAGCTTGCGGAAAGCATAACAGAAGAACAAAGAGAAGAAATGCATTCCCTTCAGAATATCGAACCAAAGAAGATCGTTAATGCTTCTTATGATGCTGACGCTAAGTTTTTAAAAGAAGAAGGAGATTTAACGCACTTGATCGGTGTATTAACGACTAAAAATCAAGTTAGCGATCTATTAGACGCCGTGCCAGTTAAAGCCTATACTTGGGCAATATTTCCAAATGAAGGACCGTTTCCATCTACGTTGCAGGATACCATGGCAAAAACCTATTCAGAATGGCTTCCTGCTTCCGATTATGAGGTAATCAATGCGCCCAGTTTTTCTTTTACTAAAATGGATGATCAGAAAAAGGATTACGCT
The DNA here is from genome assembly GCF_002763455.1 of Lentibacillus sediminis. Classification (GTDB taxonomy): domain Bacteria; phylum Bacillota; class Bacilli; order Bacillales; family Amphibacillaceae; genus Lentibacillus_D; species Lentibacillus_D sediminis_A. The sequence continues at coordinate 96,424 of NZ_NIXK01000009.1, read as the reverse complement.
TATAGTGAAGTTTGGATCCCTGTCCGGAAAAAATATTCGTCGCAATGAAGCAACACAAGCGCTTTCCAACAAAAACAGGCTGCCGAAACATTGTCCCGGCAGCCTGACTATTGGAATTAATACCACATCGTCATTTATCCTATCTTCCTCAAAAACTACTCCGATTCATCAGCAAATGATCTGACGAAGCCATCAATGCCTTAGAAACCCAGCCTTTGTACGGAGGCTGGGTTTTCATACATCAAAATGGAAATTCTCTAGCTCTCTTCTGAACAGAAATCCACTTGCCCTCTGTAAACTCATCAATAATATATGGGCTGCCAAAACGGCCGATCCCGCTTTGACCCATACCCCCAAACATGGCGGTTGGTTCATCATTGACTGGCTGATCGTTAATGTGGGTCATGCCAAAATTGAGTTCCAGAGCATACTCACGTGCTTTATCCTCGTCCTTGGAGAAGATAGCAGAACTTAAGCCAAATTGGGTGTCATTAGCTTTTGCAATGATATCTTCATCTGAAGAACCTTTTACGATTAGTGCAATCGGTGAGAACATTTCCGTTTTGAGTAGATCACTATCGTTATCAATATTTCCGATAACAGTTGGTGTTAGAATGTTGCCGATCTGTTCCCCTTCAAGCAGCATGTCATAGCCGGCATCTTTGGCCTTTTGGATATGGGTCAATGATTTTTCCATCTGTTCTTCGTTGATCAGCGGTCCGACAATAACATCCGGGTCACGCGGATCACCGTGTTTCACTTCTTTGGAACGCGCAACGAATTTTTCCGTGAATTCATCATAGACATCCTTGTGTACAATAAAGCGATTGGTCATCATACAAATTTGACCCTGGTGCAGGTATTTACCGAAAACAGCTGCATCAACGGCTTTGTCAATATCGGCATCGCTCATCACACAAAATGGAGCGTTACCGCCAAGCTCCAATGACACGTCTTTCAGTTGCTCACCTGCCACTTTTCCAATCCGGCGGCCGACGGATGTGGAGCCGGTAAAGCTTACAAGGTTTGCCGCTTCATGATTAAACATGGCATCACCAGTTACATCCGGTGTTGTTAACAATGATTGAAATACACCTGATGGAATGCCAGCTTCTTCAAATGCTTTGGCGATTGCTGAGCCTGACACCAGGCCGCATTGAAGGTCTGCTTTGTGGACAACGGCATTACCGAGTGCCAGGGCCGGTGCAATCGTGCGCATCGATAGATACAGCGGAAAGTTAAATGGTGCGATGGATGAAATAACGCCCTTTGGCAGTCGGTAGTTCTCGTTCATTTTATCCGGGATGATGGATGTCTTTTCTTCAAATTTTCCAATGTGGTCGACCAGTGTCAGGGCCTCCTCCATCACACCCGCTGTCAAATCAAATTCAAGGTTCGCTTTGATGGCTGTGCTGCCTGATTCAAGTGTCAATATTTCCATGATGTCGTCTTTATGGTCTTTAAAATATTTAATGGCATTCGTCATAACCTTTTTACGCAATGCTGCATTCTTGCCCCAGTCTTTCTGTGCTTCCTTGGAACCGTTGAACGCCTCATTCACCTGTTCAAGGGAAGCAATCTTGACGTTTGCCAGGACATCCATGTTATATGGATTATGCAACTCAATCACTGTATCTTCGGCTCCGTCAATCCATTTTCCGTTGATATAACTTTGATTAAGCTTTTGATATTGATTCATCACGATAGCCTCCTGTCGAAAAAACTTTGGGTCATTTTAGGGATGGTGAAAGACTGTGTGTCAGCCCATTTTTACAATTGGCTTAACAGTTGTTCCTTCCTTAGAATCCTTAAATGCTTGATTAATTTCATCGAACTCATAAAACTTCACCAGCTTGTCAAATGGAAACTTGCCTGCCTTATAATAACTTATTAACTTCGGTATGAATAACTGCGGAATGGCATTTCCCTCAATCGCTCCTACAATTGATTTTCCCTCTGCCATAATATCCTCAAACACATTGAATTCCGCTTCTTGTGTAACACCTACAACAGCTGATACTCCCAAGGGTTTCAACGCCTGGACTGAATAGCGCGCAAGAGTGGGAACACTGGTTGATTCGACTGTATAGTTTACTCCCCCGTCAGTGATATTTTTAATTTCATCAACGATATCTACCTCTTTACTATTTATAACATCTGTTGCACCGAGTTCTTTAGCTAATTCCAGGCGACTATCATGCACATCCACGGCAATGATTTTTGCACAACCAACAATGTTTGCTGCCATAATCGCACTTAGACCAACTGCACCACATCCATAAACCGCAATGGTTTCCCCGAAGTTGGGCTGGAGTTTATTTAGTACGGTACCGGCTCCTGTCTGGATGCCGCACCCCAATGGGCCCAGCAAAGATAAATCCACATCTTTATCCACTTTTACGACATTCCTTGCGTTGGCAACAGCATATGTACCGAATGAAGATTGTCCGAAAAAGGTAGACAGTTCCTGATCCCCCTGATGGATTCGTTTTGTCTGATCATTCATGACCCCGCCAAAATTTAGGTCGTTAAAATATAAACAGTAAGTCGGATGTCCTGACAGACAATTTTCACAATGCCCGCATGAAGAAAATGATAATACAACATGGTCTCCGGACTCCACCGTTTGTACATTGGAACCAACCTTTTCTACAATACCGGAACCTTCATGTCCCAAGACAGCGGGCAGGGGAACAGGAACATCTTGATCCTTTGCGACAGCATCTGTGTGACAGACACCAGAAGCAACTATTTTTACTAACACCTCATTATCTTTAGGGTCATCCAATCTAACTTCTTCCAGTTTGAAATCTTTCCCCTTGTCATGTGTTACTGCTGCTTTAATTTCCATGTTTGTTTTCTCCTTTCAGTTAGTAGATGTATTCTAATAGCAGTATTCCCGTTAGAGATAAATTAACCCTTGCCTAAAAATGTTATGTTTTTCAGCAGTATGGCTCGAAAGTGGAATATCATGACATAAAACATCCTTAGACAAAGTACACGCAAAGTGGCTCGATAGTAAACTTTGTCTTTGCCCCTAAAATATTGCCATTAGTATTCCCAGTTCATACCAAAAAACCAGGCTGCCAAAACATTGTCCCGGCAACCTGGTCATTATTGAGATTTTAAAGTTTTAGCCTAACGCCATTTACCTATCAAATAATCCGCGTCTATTTTGAGTGTTTCATAGGCTTGTTCTGAAAGTAATGCATTCTCACGCTGATAATCCAGCAATCTTTTAAAGCCATCCATATGTTTGACGACCCTTTCCCCTGAGCCAATGTCTTCATAATGGCTGACAGAAGCCAGGTGGATCTTCAATGCACGAGCAGCCTCAACATCGGCTAATTCCCCTTCTTCCTCAAAATACGCAACAAGATCCGCTAAACTGGAGGCATCAAATGGATTGCTCCCAGGCTCAAGGATGATATCTGCCGTAACCGGAAGATGATCGGATGCCATCGACGGAATAACACTTGCTGACTGGACATCCATCCCTGTTGCTGTTAACACATAATCTATTCTTCTATCCGGAGCTTCTGCCGGAAACGTATAGCCTGGTTCCTCATTTGTTAAGTCCCACGTGTCTTCAAACTGCTGAAAAAGCGGTGCCAATTCAGGTGATTCAGGTGTCGCATTCATATCACCGACTAAAATATTGTTAGGGTGGGCGGGCATAATGTCGAGCATATCACTGACCTGCATTTCCCGAACGGTCGGATCTGAGCGATAATCAAGGTGTGTGACATAAAACCACACTTCTTCTCCCTTGACATGGATTTGCGCTTCAAGAAAACCCGGAGCAGGTGTCGGGACTGGGTTAGCATCCTGTGTCGACAACCTTGCTATCTCGCGGTTTTCAGCATGCAATATCGGGTATTTGCTTAAAACGGCTACACCGTATTGTCTTCTTGGCTCCCCTGATGCAAGCGGATCAAAATTGTAAATTGGTGCAAAAAAATAGTCCATATCCAATGTGTCAGCCAGTATTTGGATTTGATTTTCAAAATCGCTCCTGCTGCTCCAGTGAACATCCACTTCCTGCAACCCAATAATGTCTGCACCGGATTCACGAATCGTATTGGCTATTCTTTCCAAATGGTAATTGCCATCTGTTCCAATACCTGTGTGCATATTATAAGTTGCAACTCGGATTGTCTTCTCGTTACTTTCATCCGCGCTGACACTACCGACTGAAGACAATAGCAAAAACAATAAAACAGCAATGAGTGTATACCACTTTTTCATATAGATCCCTCCATTTCTAAGAATGGAAAACCGTGAGTAAAGATGGGTATCCAGTAAGGTGATCCTTCAACCAGCAGGGGTTTTACCCCCGCTGGTTGAATTGCTCCCCAGTTTGCTTATGACTTGATCAATCTGTCAATCTAGCATCCTACTCCCATTTACTCAGCAAATTGTCAGACGTAGCCATCAACGCCTCATAAGCCGCCTCCGAAATCAACTCGCTATCCTTCTGGTGTTCAACCAGCGCCTTAAATCCATTCAGATGTTTAATCGCTTTACCTATGGATTCAGAGCTTTCATATTGAGCAAGAGCACTCAAATGCATTTCAGCTTGGCTGGTTGCTCGCTCGTCTTGAAATTCTCCGCCATCCGCCAATTCACCAACAAGATTTTGCAAATCCGCTACCGTTGACTCTTCCGGTTGTGCATCTTCCTCCCCATGTTTCGCCAGCACTGTCGCAATCTCATCCTCAATACCTTTTACCGATCCTCCCAAATAGTTATTGATCATAATCGAGAAGGTCAGTTTTTCCCCATCCGCTGTGGTGACATAACCTGACAAAGCAGACATGCCGGTCAGCGAGCCGGTTTTCGCCAATACATTGCCCTGGACAGGTTCTTCGGTCATTCGGTATCTGAGTGTACCGCCGACAAAACGCTCTGGATGGCCAGCGACTGGCAGTGATTCTTCAAACGCCGGAAACCAGCTCGCGTCCTGGATCGCATAGAGCAGCTGGCTGATCTCATTGGCCGGGATCATGTTTTTATGCGACATGCCCGAACCGTCACGCAAAAGCATCGTATCAGGCTTCATACCATAGTCTGCCACCGTCTCTTCAAGCACGTCCAGACCGGCATCCCAGCTTCCTTCACCTTCCAGTACTTTGCCCATTTCCTTTGTCAGCACTTCGCCGTGACCGTTATTGCTCAGTTTCATAAATCTGGTGTAAATATCCTCAAGCGGAATGGACTGTTTTTCCGCTAACAGGTCTGCATCTTCCGGAGTCGGAGCAAATTTAATCGACGATTGCCCGATCAACTGGATGCCCTGCTCCTTGAGGGATTTTTTAAACACATCCATCGCATAGCCCGTCGGTTCCCATACCGAGACCCATGATTTGGAGTTCGAGCCGTCAACCGGCATCTGACCTTCAATTACTATATCGTTATTTCCATGTTGCCGCCGGATGGAAATATCCTTATCCTCGGATGCTGCCACCATTTCCGTGTTGTTGATGATGTTGACATAATCTGTCTCCGGGGTGAGTTTGACCTCTGCCTTGCCGCCTGCTTCCTCTGCCGCCATCACTTCCACCACGACAGTCCCGGCATCATAATCGGTGTCCGGTGCAAGTGTAAGCGCAGAGATTTGCGCACCGGTGTAAAACGGCTCATCGGACCAGTTGAGATCCTGCGACAGACGGACATCATCATACCAGGTATCATCACCGACAAGATCCCCCTTGATTCGATCAATCCCTTGTTCCTTCAGATCTTGGGCAAATTCATCAAGATCCTCTTTCATTAGCGTCGGATTGCCTTTCCCTTTCAGATAGAGATCCCCGTGCAGCACTGGTCCCCGCACCTCGCCATCTGTCCATATCTCGGTGGAAAACTGGTAATCCGGCCCAAGATTCTCCATTCCGGCCGCTCCTGACAAGAGCTTCATATTGGAGGCAGGGTGGAGCCGGAGATCGCCATTTTCCTCATAAAGCAGCTCGCCAGTCTCCGCACTCCGTACACTGACGCCAGTGGTTGTCCCATCCAGCCGCTCTTCCTCCAACACCGCATCGATCTTCTCCTCCAGGCTACTGTTATCTTCCTGGGAGGCTTGAACCATTGCGTCATTTTCCTGATGCATCAGCGGTAAAATGAGCAGCATCACAGCAATCAGCAGAAACGGAATTCTTCGTTTTGCCTGCATTTTACTGTCACTTCCTTCCCCTTTTTTTATATAGAACTTGGTTTGTCGCCATGTTTCTATTGAACTAGCGCCATTTCCCGATCAAATAATCCGCATTCGTTTTCAGCGTTTCATAGGCTTCTTCGGAAATGAATTCATTCATCCGCTGATAATCCAGCAAATAGTTAAAGCCTTCCATATGTTTCACCACTTTTTCCGCCAAATCTCTGTCTTCATAATGACTGATCGCGTTTAGATGGATCTGTAAGGAACGGGCGGCTTGATCGTTTGAGAATTCGTCGCGGGCTGCAAAATCCTCGACAAGCTCTGTCATCGTGTTAGCACTCCAGGCATTAATGGCGGCGGCTGTCTTCTCTGCCACTTCCCGACGTATCGGATTGGTGGATGGCGCTTCTCTTGTGGGGTGGACTGCATTTGTCAGTAAAATGGCTACCGTTTCTTTGTCCGGATTAATAACGATCGATGTTCCCGTAAAACCGGTATGTCCCATCGTTGTCGGACTGGACAGGTCATCCATATACCAATCCTGGTTCAGTTCCCATGCCAAGCTGTGCGCATCACCAGGGAACTCAGGAATTTCATTTGTTTCCATTATCTCCACGGTCTCCGCTTCGAGAATACGCTCGCCTTGATATATCCCGTCATTAAGAATCATTTGTGCAAATACCGCTAAATCCTGTGCAGTAGAAAACAAACCGGCGTGACCGGCAACGCCATCCATCGCCCAGGCGTTTTCGTCATGCACCTCGCCCCATACGATTCCCCTGTCTGTCTGCGGCTGATATTCCGTTGCAGCGGTGCGCATTTTTAATGATTCTGGCGGGTTGAACATCGTGTCCGTCATCCCAAGCGGTTCGGTAATATGCTCATTTATATACTGATCAAGCCGCTCGCCTGAAATTTCTTCGATTATTGCAGCAACTGTAATCATGTTCAGATCGCTGTATCCGTAATGGGTGCCGGGCTCGTGTTCCAGTGCCGTTGAGAAAACTTGCTGATAGGCTTCCTCGCGGGTCTCCGCCGTCCGATAAAACGGGATCCATGCCGGAAAACCGGATGTGTGTGTCAGCAATTGCCTGATCGTTACATCAGCCTTTCCATTTTGCGCAAATTCCGGAATGTAATCCGCCACCGGATCGTCCAGGTTAAATTCACCCTGTTCATATAACTGCATGGCCGCCGTCGCCGTAAACACTTTCGTAATGGAAGCTAAGTCAAATATCGTATCGGTTTGCATCTCCACCGGATTTTCCATTTCCGTATAGTCAGCATCCACATAGCGCGCCGCATATCCGTAGGCGTCTTGCTTCACTATGGTCCCGGCTCTGGCTGTCAAGAAGACAGAACCTGCCATGTACCCATCAGCGATCCCTTGCTGCATCACGCCGTCTATTTCATCTAATGGCTGCTGGAGCATCTCGACATTGCCTGGCGGTCCGGGCTCCACGACAGGATCGCCAGCAGCTATAGCTTTTTCGCTTCCTGAAACGAACATAGATGCAGATAAAACACAAGCCAGCGTGACCGAAATGAATCTGTTTTTCATCATGTTTCTCCTCCCTTTAGGGACAGGATCCCTCACGGCGAGCCGCGGCCCGCCGAAGGAACCACCCTATGAAACTACCCCCACTGGCCAATCATCGATTCCGCTTTTCCATAAAGCGCCTCATACGCATCCTCGGAAATCAGCTCATTACCCAGATGGTGGTCAAGTAGCAATTTAAAACTGTTGATATGCTTTTCGACTTTGTCAGCTTCAGCCCTTTGTTCAAACCGTTCCACGGCCTTCAAATGGACCTTTAAGGAACGAGCTGCTCCATCATTTGCAAACGCCCCTTCTGCTTCAAATTGTTCCGCCATGTCGATCATCTCCTGGGCGCTTGTGGTATACAGGAGGTAATCTCTCCGTACGTCTTTAAACTCCTCCAAACCTTCTTGCCAGTTGGCGATGATCTCATCAACGGATGTGCCATTTTCGATCGCCTCGCGCACCCAGCCATTGCCGATCAGGTTATCAAAAAAGGAGACGCCCTGGCTGTTTTCAGCGCGGAATGCAAAGTCATCCGGATACATGTCATGAATCGTTTTAACGATGGTAAGACCGGTTTTCACAGGCTGATAAGCTGTTTTGTCCTTTACGTGAATTTGAATGCCGCCGGACAGCTCACCAGCATGTTTGGAAAACTGCGGTGTGAAATAGGCAGAACGGAATTGCACACCAGCAAGTCCTGCATCATTCAGCTGTTCTGCAAGTTCGGCACCATCAATGAATGGCGCACCAATCAATTCAAACGGCTTGGTTGTGCCGCGTCCTTCCGAAACATTCGTCCCCTCGATCAAAGCGGCACCCGGATAGACGATAGCTGTATCCAATGTCGGCATATTTGGTGACGGAAGCACCCATTCAAGCGGTGTCTCATCGTAATAATCGGAACGCTCCCATCCATTCATTTCGACCACTGATAAATCCGCTCCAAGGTCAAACTCATCGTTAAATAACAATGCCAGCTCGCCAACCGTCATGCCGTGGCGAAGCGGAATCGGGTACAATCCGACAAACGATGAGTAGTCAGGATCAAGCACTGGCCCCTCTACATTGACACCGCCGATCGGGTTCGGACGGTCAAGCACCATAAATTCGATGTTATTTTCCGCAGCGGCTTCCATCGCATAAGCCATCGTGTAGATATACGTGTAGAAACGTGTGCCGACATCCTGAATGTCAAACAGCAGGACATCAACGCCCTCCAGCATTTCCGGTGTCGGTTTCCGCGTTTCCCCGTACAAACTGTAAACAGGCAGCCCTGTTCTTTCATCAATATAAAACTCAACATAATCCCCGGCCTGTTCACTGCCGCGCACACCGTGTTCCGGCCCGTATAAGGAAACAAGATTCACATCCGGGTGATTGTGCAGCGTATCGACAATACTGTTTAATTCCTGGTCAACACCAGTCGGATTCGTGATCAGCCCAACATTTTTGCCTTCCAGCTGATCCAGTTCTTCATCAAGCAGTACTTCCACACCAGCCGAAAAACTTTCCTCACCCGTTGAATCCGTCTTTCCAATACCGGTAACTGCCGCTGCCGGTATTAATGCCAGCAAAAGGACAACCGCCAAAGCCATGAAAAACCATTTTTTCATTGATTTCCCCTCCATTTTTAATTTTTGAAGGCACCCTGGGAAAGTTTACCACTCTGCCCAGGATGACCTTGTACTTCCAAACTATCAAACTATTGCCACTCCTCGATCAAAGCATCCGCATCATCCTGGAGAAAATTAAATGCCTCCGTAGAAATCAACGCATTCTCATGCTGAAAGTCTATACTTGGATGCTTCCTTTTCCACCTCGCTACCAGGTGCATGTGGGCCTATCACTTCACTTAAGTGCTCGATATGCGCGCCATCTCCCGATCTGAATAGAAAGTGGACGCTTCCCATTTCGCAATTAACGCATCTGCCTGAGACTGAAGAAGGTTATATGCGTCTAGCGAGATCAAATCATTATCTTGTTGATAATCCAGTAAACTTTTAAATCCTTGCATGTGCTTGATAACTTTTTCTGCTGCTTCTTGTTGTTCATAATGGCTAACTGCGGTCAAATGACGTTTCAGAGCATGCGAAGCGATATCACTTTCAAATGCTCCTTCATCCTCCAGCCGATCAACATGTGCTTTAATATCATCTGCACTTTCAGGTGGCTCCGCCTCTGCCTCATAATCCTCTCCATGACCAAACTCATAATGACCTTCAATGGTTACCGGAAGTTTGCCTCCCGGATTTGCACCATAAATGACATCGACAGCAGCTTCCCAGGAGACCGGGACAGCTGAACCCCATCTTTCAATAGCGTATGTTGCTATGTGTGCATCCACATCAGGGTATTCCTTAATGTCGTATGGAAGGCCTAAAGATATGGACACAGCCGGAGTTTCAATTTCCTCCAAGGCATTAACCAACTGGCTTTGACCATCAGCAAGTTCGCTGGCAGAAAAAGTAGAAACAATGATTCGATCTGCATGTTCGGCACGCTGGACGACTTCATCAATTTCGCTTTCGGATGGATTTTCGGAAGTGACATACGTCTCCACTTCCCCATTCGTTTTCTCTTGCACGGCACCAGCAATATCTTCCATATAGTGACTTTGATTGTAGATTTCCGGACCAACAACAAAAGTAGATTCATTGGATTCAGGATCAAAAGGCAAAGTATCATCATTTTTCACGAGAGTCATCGAGTCCTGTGCCATGCTTTGCGCCAATTCCTTGTGGGATTCCGTATTCACAATATCTGTCGCTTCTTGTGGATCGACATAACGATCATTAAAAAGCCCATAGATCACCTTTGTTGACAAAATCCGCTGAAGGGACTCGTCTACGCGTTTTTGTGAAAGCTCACCTGATTCATAGGCGGCAAGCAGAGTTTCAAAGGTTTCTTTTTGTTCCTCCAATGTTCCAGTAGCCATGACGATATCTGCTCCTGCCTGAATTGTCATGACGGCTGCTTCACCTGCTCCCCAATTATCTTTAATAGCTTGCATCGACATAGCATCCGTTACGATAATCCCGTTAAAGCCCATATCTTCACGAAGCAATCCAGTCAAAACATCTTCTGACAATGTTGCCGGAAGCTCTGGATCAATAGCTTCAATGATTACGTGGGATGTCATAATCGATGCAGCACCAGCATCAATGGCAGCTTGGAAAGGTGGAAGATGGACCTCTTTTAGTGTTTGCAGGTCGTATCCGACAGAAGGCAGGTCATAATGAGAGTCTTCACTCGTATCCCCATGCCCCGGAAAATGCTTTGGCGTCGATAATACGCCATTTTCTTGATACCCTTCCACTTGGGCAACAGTCATATCCGAAACGAGCTCGGTATTTTCTCCAAAGGAACGTACGCCAATCACAGGATTGTTCGGATTGGTATTTACATCAGCAAGCGGGGAATAATTCCAGTTAAATCCTGTTGCTTTCATTTCTTTTGCTGTGACACTTGCCATTTCCTTAGCTGCTTCTAAATCTCTTGTTGCAGCAATTCCCATTTGACGAGGAAATGCTGTAGCATCTGTTACATGCTGGTTAACACCATATTCAAGATCAGCTGTTGAAAATAATGGTACATTCATACGCGTATCCGATGCCCATTCCTGGAGTTGATTGTTATAGGCTGCCGTCGTGCTGGCGTCACGGTTTCCGTAAATGATGACAGAACCGGCTTTGTACTCTTTAATCAGCTCTTCGGTGTCCTCATTCGGCATGTTCTGCTCGTTATCATGAGTGGATGGCATCACAAGCTGGCCGATTTTTTCTTTCGGATCCATTTGTTGAATCATTTGTTGAATCATCTGTTGATTCGCATTATTAAGCATTTCAGCAGGCTTATTACCTTGTTGGGTCAAAGATGATTGTGCAGTGGTCGAGACTTGTGCCGTAAGAAGAACAAGCAATAACACGAAACTTAGAGATTGAACTGCTTTCTTCACTTTCACTCTCTCCTCTCATATGAATCTTTGATCTGCTAATTTTCTCCTTTAAAAAAGTCCCATAAAACTCTTTCGCCAATCGATGTGAGTAAAAATATGGTACTTGTACATGAAAGAGGCAGGCTCCATTCATCCTGCCCCTCTGTGTTAGTTGATCTATTACTCTTCCTCTTCTGCTGTTTGCTGGGCATTAAATGTCCATTCCAGATTTAGCGAATCACCCTGGAATTGGTTTTGATCCTCTCCGTTATCGACGAAGGTGAATGTAACAACGAGGTCATCGCTCGTACCTGTTTCCAGACCATCTTCTTCAAGCGCCGGAAGGAATACTTCTTCTTGTACAGCTTCAGGTGTCATGTCTCGCAGTTCAGCCAACGTTGTTTCAAAAACCACCTCATTCAGCTGATCCGCATTGTATAAAAACTCCACCTGAATGTGGTTTCCAAAGTCATCTGTATTGTCGCCTTCTGCATCTATAACGGAATAATCAGTCTCCAGGAGCACACTGTTAATATCCGTTGAGCCGTTGTTCTCAAGTTCAAAATCCCGGGTATATGATTCACCAGGCGAAATATTTTCCACATCAATTACTTCCGTAGGCTCCACAGCTAAGTCCAGCGTCCCCGCCGCAAATGTATTGTTTGATGTCTCGCTGTCACTGAAATACGCAAACGTTCCCCCTCCGATTAACGATAAACCAAGTCCCGCCGTCAACACACCCATGCCAAGTTGCTTTTTAATACCCATTTGAATTCCTCCCTTTAAATTTTTCCCAAGACTATTGGGATATTTATTGGAATACCTCATAGATTGGGTATCTATGGGCATTACAAACTATTCTAAGAGGATGTTCAAAAAACTCCGGTGAAAATGACACGTCATAGGGGGATCTTCTGCTAAAACCGCCCACGTCCTGTGGGCAACGCAGAAGTCACCACATCCTGTGGAAGCTCGTTGGCTTGCTTTTCCGCTACTCACGTATCTAAAAGCATACGCTCCGTTCCTTGGAAAAGAAAACCACTTTTCCTGCGTGCTGGATCGTCTGCTCAAAGCTGCGCCACCTCGAACTTCTCGGTCCTTTTCATCCTCGTTTTTGAACACACAATTAATGATTCTCCTTTACAGCTTTGCCTTCTGAACCTTCCAGTCGTCCCAGCACACGCCAGATGGTAACAACAGAGTAACCAAACAGCATAAGCCCTGGTAAAATAAGCAGGAGTGCAGCACCTTCAGGGGTATTAGCAAAACTCATCGCATAACCGACATATGGTATGGTGAATCCCGTGTAGGTGCCGACGATATTTTGCGCAATCACTGGCTCGGAATCAGCCTCTTCATTGTTATCCCCCTTGGTAATATATTGCTCCCCGCCTTCCATTACTTGGTCAACCCGGTGAGTGATGAGTATATTGTCAGCGTTTCGGAATGTGATCACATCACCTTTTTCAAATCGTGTCATATCCCCGCCCAGTTTGATTGCAATAATCGACCCCGTTTGCATCTCTGGTTCCATCGAGCCGGAGAGGACCGATTTTACTTGATAGCCGAAAAGATCTGCCTCCCCGCCCGATGCCCGGAAAGAGATCACCATCAGCGCGGTTGCAATTAACAGGACAAATAATAGAAATGTAGTGATGGAGCTTATCCCTTTCATGATCCGCCTAATCATTTTTCATCACCCCGTTCCGGATTTGACTCCGAAGTTTCATTCGACTTTTCGCTGGTGTTTGTTTTGGAAGTATTCGCTTGTTCTGCTTCGGCTTTGTTCTTTTCTGCATCTTTGCTGTCTGTTTTTGTAGATTGATTTGGTTCCTCGGTATTTGTCGGTTCTTCTTCCTTGGGCTCGGTTTTCTCCTGTGCCTTGTCTTCTGATGTATTTGCTGCGTCTTCTGTTTCCTTTGCGGCTTTCTCTTCGGTTGATTCAGAAGATGAAGTGGTTTCCTTATTTTCTTCCTCTTCCTCATTTACCTCATTTACCTCATTTACCTCTTCCTGCTCCTCGTCTCCCGTTTCAGATGGCTCCGTATGCTCCTCCTCCTCTGTGTCAGGATCCGCATCTGCTTCTTCCGGATCCTCACTTTCTTCCTCATTGGAACCTTCAGCAGCCGAAATGATAACGGAAACGCTCTCAAAATCACTGTAATGAGCAGTTGTCGGCTTATTAAGCAGAAAACCGATGCAAAACAACAAGTAAGCCGCAGCAAACATTTTAACAATCACATTCATGACTAAACGGTGACGTCTCATAAGATAAACACCTTCTTAAAATCCAGCTCATTCGTGCTACTCAACCTGTGACCAGTTCTCGATCAACCTGTCAGCTTCCGTCACAAGATAACTGTGAGCCTTCGCTGAAATCATCTCATTATCTCTGTAATGATCGAGCAGTATTTTGAAATTCTCCATATGTTTCACGACTTTATCTGCCGAATCCCTTTCTTCAAAATGGCTCACAGACCGCAGATGCATCGTTATGGAGCGTTCTGTACCGCCATCCTCGATTTCTCCCTCTTCTACCAAGGTTTCAACGAGTGCCTTCATGCCATCGGCGCTCTCTTCTGTTTCCACATAATCCAATCCATGCCCATACTCATATAAGTCAGGGATTGTGACCGGGAGTTTTCCGAATGGATTGACTTCCCCTGCGATGACATTTGCCAGTGCCTTCACCGACACATCCTGGAAGCCATATGTTGTCAAATAACCATCCACTTCCGGAAATACCATCAGGTCATACGGGTTCCGGATCGCTGCCACAATGACCGGTTTGCCAGTTGCCTCCAGTTCCTGCACCAGCTGCTCTTGTGCCGCATTGGTGTTGGCGGTATACGTTGTGACAATGACTTTATCGGCATCTTCCGCGTTCGCTACCGCCTCATCGATTTGTGCACCAGTCGGGCTTGTCCCAGTTGCAAAACTGGATGCCTCTATCCCTTTTTCATTTAACTCATCAGAAAGCAAACCAGGTTTCGCTGCTGATGGCCCGGTAATGAATACATCACCACTGCCGTCTAGCGGTAATACGTCACCCTCATTTTTCACCAGTGTAATACTTCTGTTGGCAATTTCCTCGGCAGTCTGCAAATGATCTTCCGTGCCGATATTTTCAATTGCTTCCGGAGCAGTGTACGGGTCTTCAAAAAGCCCTTTATCCATTTTTGCTTCTAAAATACGATAAACGGACTCATCTACTCTCTCTTCACTGATCTCCCCGCTTTCGACAGCTTCCATCATGCTGTTGTATGCCAGTTCAACATTCGGCGGGTTGAGAAGAATGTCGTTTCCGGCTTTGAACGCTTCAATAGCAACACGATCCTCCGGAACAACATTTGCGCCTGACATACCAAGACTGTCGGTGACAATTAATCCTTCAAAACCCATCTCCCCGCGCAATAAATCGGTAAGAATCGGCTCAGAAAGCGTTGCCGGCAGTCCGGAGTCATCAAGAGCCGGGACGACAATATGGGCCGTCATAATGGAATCGACGCCTGCGTCAATTGCAGCTTTAAATGGTGCTAAATCTACTTCATGCAGTGTCTCCAGATCATGGTCGATAATCGGCAGCCCGTAATGGGAATCCACATTCGTGTCCCCGTGGCCAGGAAAGTGTTTCGCCGATGGAATAATATTTTCTTCCTGGTATGCGTTTACTTGTGCAACAGCCAGACGTGAAACCAAACCAGGATCCTCACCAAAAGACCGTACCCCGATCACCGGATTCGCCGGATTGATATTGACGTCCGCAACAGGGGCGAAGTTCATGTTAATCCCAAGACTCTTCAGTTCCTCACCCAGAATGCCAGCTGACTCGGCTGCGTACGCTTCGGACCGTGTCGCACCAAGCGCCATATTGCCCGGAAAGACGGTGCCAGGACTTGTCACCCTTTGCACAATGCCGCCTTCCTGGTCTGTCGAAATGAAGAGCGGAATCTCACTCCGCTGATCCATCGCAATCTCCTGCAAACCATTTGAAAGCGCATTCACTTGTGCGGTATCGACAGGAATCCCGATATTATCGGTCCAGTTAAAATAAATCACGCCACCGATATGATAATTCTCAATGACTTCTTTGAAATTTTTTCCTCCGCGGTTGTTATTCATGTTGATTTGTTCATAGTTAGGATCGGTCGGGGTTTTTCCGTACACATGGACGATAAATAACTGCCCAATCTTTTCTTCCAGCGTCATGTCACTCATTATACTAAGGATTTCATCTCTTGTTCCATCTTCACTATCGGCCAGGGTGCTAACCGGGAAGATGAGCGTAAAAACCAGTAGCAGCGAAAGGATCGACAATAATGGACGATTTTGCATGGTTTTCCTCCTCCTAAAATGAATGGATGTTCCTGAACCAAGGGTGACAACAGTCGATATACCTGCCTCCTTTCATTCGCCAAAGTTAATAGATTTGGCGGGCTATGGCCAGATGCGTCGAAGAATTGCTGAGACATAATTCTGTGAAATGTTCTATTATTACACACAGGTTACCAAGTTCTTACACGGTCGTCTATGGTCCTTTGTAATTAAATTTCAGGATATTTTTATAATGTTAACATCTTATTACCTAGTACATTTTTCGCATTTTATTGAAAGGTGATAATTGAATGATTATTCATTCATATATTTCTGCGGTATTTGTGGTATTTTGCTAAGTGTTTGTTGGTGGGTTTTTTACAATTTACGCCTTGGTTGGCAACTTTGTCGTTGGCTGCTGATTACTACCCGAAGACAAAAAACCAGGCTGTCGAAACATCTTCGTTTCGACAGCCTGGTTTTTGAAAACTATTAACGAGGGCGGCTCAGCGCAACACTTCTTGTAAGTACGTTACTCGTTGTTTCGAGAGCCTTGCTTCATATCTCACTTGATTATACTGCTGTATATCCACCATCAACAAGAAGGCTTGCTCCTGTAATAAAGGATGCATCATCACTCGCCAGGAAAAGAACAGCTTTTGCTACTTCTTCTGGTTTTCCTAAGCGACCGATTGGATGAAGATTGATCAACTCCTGTTTTGCTTCCTCTGGCAAATCTGAGAGTAAAGGAGTATCTGTATAACCAGGATTAACATTATTTATACGAATTCCTTTCGCGGCGTATTCTGCAGTTTCCGTTTGCGTTAATAGCTTTACCCCGCCTTTAGCAGCACTATAGGCCCCGACACTCATTTTTCCAACAACCCCGTGAATAGAGTCATTGTTGACAATTGCTCCGCCGTTTTCTTGTTTCAGCATTTGAGCAATTGCATATTTATTGCAAAGGAAGACCCCATGTAAGTTGACATCAATTATTTTCTTCCATTCTGTAAAGTCCGTTTCGTGTACAAGAGTCATGCCGCCAATTCCTGCATTCGCGAAAAGAACGTCAAGACTGCCATATTTATCAACTGTTGATTCCACCAGGCTTTTAACTTCATCTTCCTTCGTAACATCTGCTTTTATGAACGTTGTATCATACCCGTCTTGATTCAGTTGATCCGATAAACTTTCTCCCTTATCAGACATATCCGAAATAACAACATTTGCACCTTCTTTTGCAAATTCCTTTACGGTTGCTTCACCAATTCCACTTGCTCCGCCTGTTACAATGATTGTTTTATTTCTGAAACGCTCTGCCATAATCTTTCGTTCCTCCTTGCAGTTATAGTTTGTAGATTTTAATCAGGAAAATAATGAACTCTCCACTTTATATCTTGCCAAATAAAGTTGTATATAAACGAAGATTTCATAAGAAGCATTTGTGAATTATTGATCAATTTAAGGGGGTTAGAAAAAGATACGAGTAGTAATTTAGTTTTAGGAGAGGACCGCATTTGACATAAGCAACGTATTCCGGGCACAAAGAACCAGGCTGGCGAAACAACTTCGTTTCGACAGCCTGGTTCTTTGGAATTAATAACGCGGGCGGCGGCGATTGTCACCCTCCGGATCCTGGAAGGTCCCTTTGGTTTTGTCCTTCTTTCCGCTCGCCTGCATTTTTTGGTTATTCATTGCGTTTCCCGCCTGGTCTTTCACTTCACCTTTTGCCTTGCTGACTTTTCCCTTTACTTTGTCCGAGGTTTTGTTATTCATGGTAACTCCTCCTTGTAGGTACGATACACGTTTTGGGGAGGAGTTAAACCTTGGATCTGATTCTTTCTTAGTCTTGCTGTTTTATTTGCTTTTTCATTTTTGCAGCAGTCTCTCTGGGGTTCTGGCTTTTCGTAATAGCACTGCCTGCAATGACTATATCAGGCTTTTCCGTTATAACATCAGGCAATGTATCAATTCCGATTCCCCCGGCAACAGCAACCTCCATATCAACGTTCTTCACAAGGGAAAAAACACTTGTATCAAATTTTGCACCCGACTGCTGTTGGTCTTTGCCAATATGCAAACTTACCAGGTCCACATTCAATTTTTTTAACCACGCGATCTTCTCTCTTGATGTAACTCCGAGCAGATCAATCATGATTCGTTTTTTATAGTTATCAGCCACCTGAAGCGTGTCTAATATAGTTGCCTCTGAAGAAAATGCCATGACGGTTGTAATATCTGCGCCTGCTTCAAATGCCTGTTTTGCCTCATGCGCTCCTGCATCACAGGTCTTCATGTCGGCAAGGATCAACTTATCCGAGTAAAGCTGGCGTATTTCCCTGACAATCGGCATCCCATATTCTTTAATTACACCAGTTCCGACTTCGATGATGTCGATGGATTCGCTTGTTTCGTTCGTTAGTTGGATGCATTGTTCTCTTGTTAGACGGTCTAGTGCGAGTTGTAGTTTCATCTTTATTACACTCCAGAATACGCCATAAAACCGCCATCGACAGGGATAGTTACACCCGTTACAAAGCCGGAGTAATCCGAATCAACCAACCAAAGCAATGTGCCGATTAAATCATTGGGATCTCCAAATCGCTCCATTGGTGTATTGTTAATTATTTTCTTTGCCCTTGATGTATGACCGCCATTTTCATCTAATAATAGATTTTCATTTTGTGTAGTCAGAAAGAAACCTGGAGCAATAGCATTTACTCTCAAACCCGTATTGGCAAAATGAACAGAAAGCCACATTGTAAAATTGTTAATTGCTGCTTTTGCCGCAGAATACGCGGGCACTTTTGTCATTGGAGCATACGCGCTCATAGAGGAAATATTGAGGATAGTGGAACCAGATTGCTCCAGAAGTGCATCCCCGAATACTTTGCATGCTAAAAAGCTTCCTGTGAAATTGCTGTCAAACACCTTTGAAAAACCTTCTTCTTTCAGGTCAAAAAAGGCTTTCTCTGCTTTTTCATCCGGACCATATGTCTCTTCAGATGTAATTGCATCAGGATGGTTTCCACCTGCACCATTGATCAATATATCTATCTTTCCATACCGATTAATAATTTGTTCTTTCGCTTTATATAATGTATCGGTCTCAAGCACATTGGCAGCAATAGCTATAGCTTCTCCGCCGCTATGATTGATTTCATCCGCTACTTTTTGACCTTTTTCCAGCGTTCTGTTTAATATCGCAACTTTTACATCTTGTCTGCCCAATTCTTTTGCCATGGCAGAACACAGAACACCGCTTCCGCCTGTGATTACAGCTACTTTCCCTTTTAGATTTTCATGAATTGGAAACATGTTAGTTCTGCTCCTTTCCGCCATTATTAAAGGCATCCCACAACCCATTCAGGTACATAACTCCAAGAGCCCTGTCAAACAATCCATAGCCAGGTCTGGATTCTTCATTCCAAATATGCCTTCCGTGGTCAGGTCTGATGTAGCCATCATAGTCTATCTCGCTTAAATGCCTGACAATGTCTCTAATATTAATCGAGCCATCCCGGGTCAGATGAGAGGTTTCGATAAAATCTCCATTGTTATGAATCTTTATGTTTCTGACATGCAGGAAAGGTGATTCTTCAGCAAATTTCTTAATAATATCTACCGTGTCATTGTCTGGGTTTGCCCCCAGGGCTCCAGAACAGAATGTCAGACCATTGGATGGGGAATCCGATATTGTCAGCATACGCTCTAAATCCGCTTCTTTTTTCATAATCCTCGGCAATCCAAAAACAGGATATGGCGGATCGTCCGGATGGATAGCCAGCTTAATGCCATTGCTTTCTGCCACAGGCAATACTTCATGCAAAAAATAAGCCAGGTTGTTCCAGAGGTCTTCCTCTGTTATATTTTTGTACTCTTCCAGCAAGCCTTCGAGCTGACTGAGCTTTTCAGGTTCCCAGCCGGGCAGCGTTAAATCACTGGAATTTAACACATCATCCGCCATTGCTTTAAGGTCGGTATTTTCAACGACTGATTTTTCGTAAAACAGGGCTGTGGATCCATCCGGCAAAGGTTCTCGCATGTTCGTTCTTACCCAATCAAAAACAGGCATGAAATTATAACAAATAACTTTAACGCCATGACACGCCAGGTTTTTAATTGTCTGTTTATAATTGTCAATATACCGATCCCTGTCACTGTTTCCTATTTTAATAGCTTCATGAATATTAACGCTCTCCACCACATCTGCATGAAAACCAAAAGACTTAATATAGTCGACTTCCTTTTTTATCGCCTGTTCTTCCCAAACCTCCCCTGGGGGCAATTTATGCAATGCCCATACAATTCCTTTGACACCAGGGATTTGTTTGATGTCCTGCAAAGAAACGGTATCATTGTCTCTGCCAAACCACCGAAACGTGATATTCATTTATCTCTGCCCCCTTATTGCTTCTGCATAACTTCGGGCCAGTTTTGATACGCCGTTTGATCCATCTTTTTTGTAGGCCTTGGTCAAATCACTGCCAATACCAACGGAAAAAGCCCCTGCATCTAGCCACCCATTGATGTTGTCTCTGTTAATGCCTCCTGTCGGCATTACTTCAACATTTGGTATTGGTCCCTTTATTGCTTTAATATAGCTTGGTTCAAAAGCATTTGCCGGAAATAGCTTAATAATAGAGCAATCATATTCAAGCGCATGCAATATTTCTTTTATCGTCATACATCCAGGCATATACAGGACACTGTACCGATTGCATAACTTGGCAATCTCGGAATCAAAATGAGGACTTACAATGAAATCTGCTCCATCCAAAATGGCATTCCTTGCTGTTTGGACATCGAGAACAGTCCCTGCTCCTACAAGCGTGTCAGCGGAATCCAGCTTTTTAAAAACTTCATCCACAGAAGGAGTAGTATACGTCAATTCAATAATACTAATACCACCTGCAGAAGAGGATTTGGCGATTGCTAAAGCTTCTTCTGCACTATCTGCCCTTATTACTGCTATTATTTTTGAAAGTCGAATTCGATCGATGACTTCTGACTTTAACATCAAGATTCTCCTTCTTTCTTAATCAAACTCAATGACGGCTTTTCTGACTTTCTGAGGATTTTCCTCAACAAATGTAAGCGCCTCTTGTACCTCGCTTAACGGAAATTTATGAGTAACCAGTCCATTTTGCGTCAGTTGTCTTGTGTTGATTAGATCGATAACTTTTTCAAATTGATTGGTCTGCAGCCTGGAACCCGCAATTGTCAGCTCTTTTTTGGTGATTTGCATCATTGCGATGGCAGAAGGTTTTTTATCAAAGCCCAATGTGACTACATAGCCGGCAGGAGATGCCACATCGACACTTAGTTCAAAGGTTTTCGGGGTTCCTACCGCGTCAATAACCGCATTTGCGCCTTCTCCTTCTGTGATCTCACTAATTTTTGCTGTCACATCCGATTCTGAAGGGTTAATGGTATGATCGGCTCCGTTCTCTTTCGCAAATTCCAAACGTTCGTTCATAATATCTGAGATAATGACATTCGCACCAAGCAGTTTCACCATTTTCAAAACGGTAATGCCGATAGGACCAGCTCCTTGAATGAAGACAGTCTGTCCTGCTTGTACATTCCCTCTCCAAGCCGCCTGGGCGCCGATTGTATATGGTTCAGCCATTACCGCTTCATCCCAATCAATCTCGGCATTCACTTTATGCACCTGCTTTGCCGGCATTACGGCAAATTCTCTCATCCCGCCATCTTCATGCACTCCGAAAACGGATAATTCTTTACATACATTTGGTCTGCCATTTTTACATGCAAAACACTCACCGCAATATCTAATTGGCTCTACCACTACATGGTCTCCAACTGACACATTAGTTACATCTGAACCAGTCGCTGCCACTTCTGCTGCTACCTCATGCCCAACAATTCTTGGATATGTGGCCATCGGGTTTGTCCCATGGTAGATATGCATATCTGAACCGCAAATGCCGACTCGCTTTATTTTCAGCAATACCTCGTGGTCTTTTTTAATTTGCGGTTTGTCAATATCAACTACTTCCATGGTATGGGGTTCCGGAAAGATAACTGCTTTCATTACCTACTCACTCCTATTCAAAAAGACTTGGTAAAAATAACGTAACTTGTGGAACAAAAGCTACAAGTAACAGCACAAAAATTCCAACCGCAAAGAATGGAATTAATTCAATTGTCACTTTACCCATAGAGACTCTTCCTATCTGCGATGCCACAAACAGACAAACCCCCACAGGCGGAGTCATTAATCCCAGCATTAGCGTCAGGACCATCACTACACCAAACTGGATTGGATCCATGCCAATTTGCGTTGCTACAGGAAGCAATACAGGGAAAAGGATTACCAGTGCTGCAATGGTTTCCATAAATGTTCCCACAAATAACAAAAGCAACATGATAAGCAAAATAACTACTGCTGCATTTGTCGAAAAACCTAAGATGGAATCAGCAATCATTTGTGGTATTTGTTCTCTTGTCATAATCCATCCAAATAAATTCGCGAATGCAACCAGCAGCATAATAGAAGCTGCAGTGGTCATTGAGTTTAAAATAACCCCAGGCAAGTCCTTGATTGTCAACTCTCTGTAAATAAACAGGCCAACAATGATTGCATACAAAACAGCAATAATAGAGGCTTCTGTAGGAGTAAAGTAACCTCCCAAAATACCGTATAAGATAATTACTGTCATAAATAAAGCCCAAAAAGCTCCCCAAAAACTGCTGAATATTTCTTTCAGTGAACTTCTTTCCCCTTTTGGGTAGTTTCTTTTGACTGAAATTAAATAGGTCGGAATCATTAAACCAAGACCCAGTAATGCACCAGGTATAACACCAGCTACAAATAGATCGCCAATAGAAATGGCCCCAAGGGTACCCACAATGATCATTGGCAGAGACGGCGGGATAATTGGCCCAACCACAGAGGAAGATGCTGTTACAGCAGATGAAAATCCTGCACCATAGCCCTGTTTCTTCATGGAAGGTATCATAACCGACCCAATACTCGCTGTATCCGCGAGGGCTGTTCCGGAGATGCCGGCAAATCCCATCGAGGCTCCGACGTTCGCAAGACCTAATCCACCGCGAATATGCCCAAGAAGGCTATTTGCAAAATGAATGATACGATCAGTAATCCCGCCGGCATTCATTAAATTACCGGCAAGAATAAATCCCGGTATACAAAGTAATGTAAATGAGTTTAAACCGCCAAACATTCGTTGTGGGATGATTGATAAAGGGATGTCTGCAATAATCAAATATAATAAAGATGATACACCCAGACTGAAGGCAACTGGTACCCCTAAAAATATCAAAACAATAAATGAAATAAATAGTAACCCGGCCATAATTATTCCTCCTCGTAGCCTTGTTCAAAATTGTATTGGTTCTTTAATATCCGTACAATTTGAACAATCGAGTAGTAAGCCAAAAACACACCTAAAATGACAAATCCAACGTGGATGTACGACATTGGAAAGCCCATGGTTGCCGACATTTGGCTGTGTCCAATTTGTGTGAATTTAACACCCTCTATGATGAGAACGATATTTAAAATGAAGATTAATAGAAATATACCTATCTCGTAATACTTTCGAATGAACAAGGGAATTCTGGAGACAATAATGTCCACATTAATATATTCTCCTTTTAATAACCCTAAAGGGGCACCAAAGCACACCGTAAATATAAAGAAATATCTTGTTATTTCCTCTGTCCATGCCGCATTATATGGCAGATACCTGGACATGATCTGCACCATTACGGCACTAATAACACCAACGAAACTTAGAATGGTCAAAAAACCAAGTACACGTCCTATCAGTTTATTCATCCTCACCATCCCTTTCCAAATTCCCTCAGAGTACAAAATTAGAAAAAGGGACATGATCCATCTTGCGCTGCCTTGATATTACTTTTATGGATCATGCCCTCTGTATTTTCTACTCTACTTCCAGAATTCTGTTATAAAGATCCAGCTGTTCTTCGGTCAGGGAGTTTTCCACTGCTGGAATCATCGCTTCCCGGAATGCTTCTTGATCTACTTCGACGAATTCCATTCCACTTTCCATTAATTCGCTTTCAATCGTTTGAATTTCTTCATCGTACAATTCTTTACCATATTGCTGTGCTTCTTCTGCTGCTTCCATGACTGCTGCTCTTTGTTCATCATTCAGTGACGCCAGCTGCTCGTTTCCAACCAATACATAGATCCAGGAACGAACATGTTCTGTTCTATTTACGTAGTCCTGAACTTCATAAAGTCCACCGCTTTGGATTAGGTCAACCGGGTTTTCCTGCCCATCAATAACCCCTTGCTGTATTCCCGTGAAAACTTCGTTAAAGTCCATTACCTGCGGGTTTGCTCCAGCGGCTTCCCACACATCCAGGAATAAAGGAACGTTTGGAACCCGCATGCTGAATCCGCTCAGATCTTCCGGCGTCTCAATAGGCTCATTGGACGTCAGGTTTCTTGGTGCACGATTGTGATAGTACAGTGGTGTTAAACCCGCTTCATCTATAATTTGCTGTTCGATTTCCTGACCAATATCCCCTTCAACAACGGAAGTGACATGCTCCATATCACGAAATGCATAGGGTGCTGCCAGCAATGCCGATTTAGGTGCCCAGTTTTGCAAGGTTTCACCTGAAATAACCATGTCGGCTGTTCCCGCCTGAATCGAGTTAATTGTGTCCGTTTCTCCACCCAGGGAATTGTTTGGGTAAATGGTAATTTCAATTCCGCCATTCGTCTTTTCACTAACTAAGCTGGCAAATTCTTCAGCAGTTCTATGCCAAATGTGTTCTTCGTTAGCTAAATGCCCCAGTGTCCACTCTATTGTTTCTCCGCTTGATCCATCACCGGACGCATCTTCACCAGAGCCGCACGCTGCCAATAAAACGCTTGCAAATAGTAACACCGCTAAAAACTTAAATTTTTTCATTTTAATCTCCCCTTTATTTTGTTAGATACTCATAAACAGTTGAAGCGATTTTAATTCCATCCACCTTATTTCTTTCTTCATTCATCTGTTCAATTTCTCCAGGTACCAACACCTTGTCAAATCCTTCTGCCGGGCTTGATTGGTGCAGTTCATCAATCATTTGATCCATGTTCTGCAGGAAGTTCTCTTTATCCGTGAAGAACGAAGGGTTGATGACACAGAAATAGTGCCCTAAACGCCGGTACTGATCCAGATCATCATACATCCTGTTTACATGTGGACCGAAAGCTGCCCCCGCTAACAGACCTGAAAAAATATCAACAACAAGAGACAACCCATAACCCTTTGGACCGCCAAATGGAGTTAAAGCTTCTACTTTTGCAGGGTCTGTCGTGCTGTTTCCTTGTGCGTCAACTCCCCATCCATGTGGAATCTCCTTGCCTTCCTCCTTATATTGGAGTACTTTGCCCAATGCTACGGCAGATGTTGCCATGTCCAATATAAATGGCCTGTGCTTTTTTGCAGGGACTCCGTATGCAATTGGGTTTGTTCCCAAGAAAGATTCTTTTCCTCCAAACGGAGCAACGATCTTATCCGTATGGGTCATGGCAATTCCAATCAGGTTTTCTTCAGCAGCCTTGTTTACAAAATAGCTCAATGCCCCGCAGTGACTGCTGTTCATCGCCGTAACCATGCCAACCCCGTTTTCTTTTGCTGATTCAATCGCAGTAGACATTGCTTTGTCAGCAATCAAGTGGCCAAAACCATTATCCCCATCGACTACAGCAGTGACTTGTCCAGTTTTCTCTACGGTAATATTCGGGTCATTATTCATCCCCCCTTGTTGCAGTCGATTTACATAATGCTCGGTTCTCAGAACGCCGTGTGAACTGACTCCTCTCAAGTCTGCATGAATCAGCACATCAGCAATTTTCTCTGCATGATCGAGTTTCAGACCAGCTTGTTCCAATTTGCCGATTACCAGATTTTTCACTTCATCTGCTTGTACGGTAACTGTACTCATCGCTTCCTCCTATTCCAGATTACTGTGTAACCTTTTTAGTTTGTTGTTGGCATCTTTCGCCTCTATGCTGTCTATGATTGCTGCATCCAATAGCAAATGTGCAAATTGGTCAAATTGATTGCCCAGCGGCTGAATGGTATCAGGTTCACTTTCTTTTCTGTGCTTTGTGGCAGCATTGATGAGCAATCCATTATTCTGCTCCAGTTTTATGGTATTGGTCGTAACTAAAAATACCTCAGCCCCGTTTTTCTGAGCGCTTTCTATTAAATTGACGATATTTCCTGATGAAGCTGACCCTGAGACAATGATTAAGAGATCCCCTTCTTGTATAGCAGGCGTTGTGGTCTCGCCGACTGCAAAAACCGCTTTGCCGCTATGCATCAATCGCATTGCTGCTGTCTTTGCTATCAGTCCTGACCGACCTTCTCCAGCGAAGAAAAACCTTCTATCCTCTTTCAACCTTTCAACCAGCTTATGATAATGCTCTTCATACACGGTCCGGGAAACATCTTCTAATTCACCCAATATGGTTTTTAAGGTTTGCATCTGGTACACCCTCCTATCTTTCTACTATGTTTTTTCCATTTAGAAAGTTTTCAACGTCTTCCAGATAAGGCAAACCCTCGTTATCCCCGGAGACGGTGGTAACAAGTGCTCCAACTGCATTTGCAAACATTAGTTTTTCAGTATCAGACTTGTAGTTCAGTGCGCTATATATATATCCGGCATCAAATCCATCCCCGGCCCCAACAGTATCCACAACGTTTACTTTGAAGGCATCTTGATAAATCCATTTATTCCCTGAATATAATCTGGAACCATTCCCGCCATCTTTAATGACCATTTCAGAGATATTATGTTTTTCTGCAAACTGCTCGAGCTCTGCTTCTCTGGAAGAGCCTGTTATCTGTTCGATTTCATCCAACCCTGTCAGCAGAATATCTACATAAGGAAAGATCTCATAATACACTTTTCTGGCTTCTTCTATGCTCCATAGTTTTAACCGGATATTCGGGTCAAATGAAACAGGAATCCCTTTTTGGGCGGCAAATTCCACTACTTTTTGAGCAACTTTCCGGTTATTTTCATTTATTGCCATGTAAACACCGGTCAAATGTACAAGGGACACATCGTCTAACAATTCTTCTTGGATATCCTCTGCTGTCAATGTCAAAATTGGCGACTCGTGTCTGTAGTAAAATGTGCGACCAGAGCCATCTTCATTTATTTCTTTAAAATTTACAGAGGTGGCATAGCTTTCCATCAGCTCTACATGATTAGTATTTATGCCTTCTCCTCTTGCAAAGTTATAAATTTGTCTTCCAAATTCATCTTTGCCTAAGCGGCTGATCCATGTTGAATTCAGACTTAATCTGCTGCAGGCGATGGCAAAGTTAAATTCCGCTCCGCCAACTTTCTTTTCAAAATGTGTCACAAATCTCAGCGGACCCGTAGTTGTGGGGTTCATCGTTATCATCGCATCACCGATTGTTAACACTTTCTGTTCCGTGCTCATTCACTTCCACCTCATTCGCGACTAACCTTCTCTGTTTTATGGTTGGTGTAAACCTGTTTACTTGATAGGTTTGCTTTAATGCATCATCCTCAATTAATTTCAATAGGCACTCGGTTGCCGATCTTCCCATTTCAATCGTCGGCTGTTTGATTACGGTTATCGGCGGCTGCAGGAGATCCAGAAAAACGGAATCATCAATTGTAATAATGCTTACATCATCAGGGACTCTTAAGCGCTTTCTTTTTATGAATGTTAATAGCTCAATAAGTGAGATATCGTTGACTGTAAAAAAGGCTCTTGGTAAATTGCCTGCAGCATAAAGCTCTTCCAGCTTTTCTTGAATGGCCTCTTTACCCCCTGATATTATCCATTCCTCATGATTTCTGTTTGCTAAAGCCTTTTTGAACCCTTCTAATCTTTCTCTACGTGGAGTAACACCTTCCTTTAAAGGGGGCAACACTATTCCCAATTCGTCAATTTCCTTCTCGGAAAAAGTCTTTACCGCCATATTAGATGCTTCATCGTTATCCAAAAGAAAAGTCGGGTATAAGTTCTCATCTATCTTCCGGTCCATAAAAACAACTGGGAAATTCAGCTGTTTCAGTGTTTTGTAATAATCGAAGTTGCCTGATGTAGGGAATATAATCAATCCATCTACTTGTTTAGCTAATAAAATATCAATATAATTTCTTTCTTTTTCCGAATCATCATCCGCATTACAAACAAAGATTTGAAAATTATTTTTCTCACATTCTTCCTCAATGGCATGGATAACTTCACTGGAAAAAGAGTGCAAACTATTGGCGACTATGACACCAATCGTACTGGTCTTCTTTTGCTTCAAACTTTTAGCAGTATGGTTCGGAAAATACTGCAACTCATCAATCGCATCTTTTATCCGCGCTTTTGTAGCCTGAGACATATAAGTAAACCTGTTATTGATATACTGGGAAACCGTGCTTTTGGATACACCAGCATGCTTGGCTACATCTGCCATCGTTGCCTTTTTCATCTGCCGACCCCCTTTCACAAAACCGATTTACTAAACCGATTTACTAAACCGATTTAAGTAGATTATAACTGAAAGGGTTTTCAGTTTCAATAGTTTTTTATAAAAAAATTAAATTCCATTATCTGGCGGGTTGTGTTTTTTTATAAAGAGCTTTTTGAAGAGAAAAAAATTACATAGAGACATACTTCCTGAAATTTAATGGAACAACAAGACTACACATCAAATACTGTTGCAATTATATATTGGTATGGTCTGGTTAAGACGAAATTATGTAATATATAATCGGCTAACGGATAAATAAGATTTGATTATCTTGGTGTAGTATTTTTACTAGCGTTTCAGTGATTATTGCACAAGAGGTAGATCAAGGGTATCATGGTGGGGACGGTAATCTACTAAAACCTGATCCCACCGTTGCTAGTACCTACCAAAATTAAAGCAATCCGTTTAGATAGGAGCATCAACATGGAAAAGAAGGTTATTTCAGCTAAGGATGTAGCAAAGTTGGCAAATGTTTCTCAATCTACCGTTTCACGAGTTTTTACTAGTGGTGCAAGTGTTTCTGAAAAGTCAAGAAAAAAAGTATTGAAGGTAGCAGATGAACTAAATTATCGTCCAAATGCATTAGCAAGGGGCTTAATCAAACAGAAGACAAATATGGTCGGTCTAGCAATGAAAGATATTCAAAACCCTTTTTATCATGAAGTATTGGGTATGTTTACTCAAAAGTTAAAGGAGAAAGGGTTTAGCGTGTTATTTGTATATACGGAAAATGAAGAGATTGAACAAGAGGAAATTAATAATTTTCTAGAATATAATGTGGAGGGTATTATTGTCACCGATGCACTTCTATCTTCTAAGGTAGTTACCAAACTTCATAACAATAACATTCCGGTAATATTATTCAACCGGTATCACAAAGATATAAACTGTGATTCTGTTTCTTGTGATAATATTAATGCTGCATCAGAAATTGCTGGTTATATTTATGATGAAGGATATCGGGATATTGTTTTTATTACGGGAAAAAGTAATACATCAACAAGCAGAGATAGACAAAAGGGCTTCACTGATTTTTTAAAACACAAAGGGATTGATATTACTATTTTAGAGGGAGATTATTCATACGAGGAATCTTATCATCTAACGGAAACTATGATTGAAAACGGTCACCAGCCTGAGGTGATTTTTGGAGCTAATGATGTTACAGCCATAGGTGCCTTAGATGCGTTAAAGGCAATGTCTATATCTGTGCCAGAGGAGGTTAGTGTTATAGGATTTGATGATATAAAAATGTCTTCCTGGCCAAGTTATATGCTGTCTACTTGGGCACAACCAATAGAAGAAATGATAAATGAAACAATAAATCTACTTTTGACAAATTCAAAGCATAAAGAAACATTAAAACTAAAAGGTCATTTTATTCACCGTAATACGACAAAATAATAGGAACGCTTTTTTATTGACATTGTAACCGTTTTCGTTTATATTTTCTATAAAGCTATTCGTATAGCTTTTTATTTAAAACGTTTTTGCATACGTATGCAAAATGGAGGGAGAGAGATAACATGGCAACATATCTCAAAAAAGGGAAAGTAGAAGAAGATATCCAGAAAGAAGATGCAAAGGTATCCGAAATCGTCCGTTCAACTATTAGTAACATTGAAAATGAAGGAGATAAAGCGGTCAGAGAGCTATCGAAGAAATTCGATAACTGGAGTCCAGAGAGCTTTCGATTAACAGAGGAACAAATTGAAGAGATATGTTCGACTATTTCTGAACAAACGGTAAAAGACATCGAGTTTGCACAAAGCAATATAAGAAAATTTGCTGAGGAACAACGAAATTCCATGAAAAACATTGAAGTAGAAATGATGCCTGATGTACTACTTGGTCATAAAAATATTCCTGTGAATAGTGTGGGCTGTTATATACCTGGTGGTCGCTATCCAATGGTTGCTTCTGCTCATATGAGTGTTTTAACTGCTAAAGTGGCTGGTGTGAAACGAGTGATTGCTTGCACGCCACCAATAAATGGCGAAATACCAGCTGCAACTGTTTTTGCCATGCACAAAGCAGGTGCAGATGAAATTTATATCCTTGGTGGAATTCAGGCAATGGCTGGAATGGCAATCGGGACAGAAACAATAGCCCCCGTAGATATGATTGTCGGGCCAGGTAATGCATTTGTCGCAGAAACAAAACGTCAGCTTTTCGGACGAGTAGGAATAGACTTGCTCGCGGGTCCAACCGAAACCCTTGTAGTTGCAGATGAATCAAGTGATCCTGAAATGATTGCCACGGATCTTTTGGGACAAGGAGAACACGGGCCGACATCACCTGGTGCTTTAATTACAACTTCTAAAGAGATTGCTGAGGAGACATTAAAAGAGATTGAACGACAATTAAAAGATTTACCAACTGCTGATGTGGCTAGTGTTTCTTGGGAAGATTACGGACAAATTATTCTCGTTGATAATGAGCAAGAGGCTTTAAAAGAAGCAGACCGTCTGGCTTTTGAACATGTGGAAATTTTAACGAAAAATCCTGATTTCTTTTTAGAAAACATGACGAATTACGGTTGCCTATTCTTAGGGCCTGAAACAAATGTTGCTTATGGGGATAAAGTAATTGGAACGAACCATACATTGCCAACAAAACGAGCAGCTAAGTATACTGGAGGACTTTGGGTAGGTAAGTTTTTAAAAACTGTTACCTATCAAAAAATCACTTCTGAAGAACAAAGTGCTAACATCGGTGAATATGCCGCCAGACTTTGTCAGCTAGAAAATTTCTCCGGCCATGCTGAACAAGCCTTTTTGCGAGTTCGTAAGTATGGAAATAAAGGGTGAAGGTGACTTTTTAATTAGAAATGTAAGCAATATAAGAAAAACCGGGCGAAGTTTAAGTTAGCCCGGTTTTTCTTATATATTAATGCCGATTGTTTGATGTAACTATTTACCAAACAGTCCATCCACCATCGACAAAAATTGTTTGTCCTGTCACCATACTTGAAGATGCGGAACTTAAAAATAATATTGCCCCGAATAGATCCTCTGGTTTTGCCAGCCGGCCAAGGGGTATGCGGCTCATTACATCTTTTTGAAAATCGGGATCATCTAGCATCGGTTTAGTAAGTGGCGTTTCAACGAATGTTGGAGCGACAGCATTAACGTTTATATTATGATTAGCCCACTCGATAGCGAGAGCTCGTGTCAATTGGGTTATGCCACCTTTACTCGAACTGTAAGCACTGCGTTTATAATATCCGACAGCAGCCATTTGTGAGGACATATTAATAATTTTTCCGTTCTCGCTTTTCTTTATATATTCTGCAGCAGCTTGACAGCAGAAGAAGGCACTTTTTAAATTCAGATCCAGCACTTGATCCCAATCCTCTTCAGTGATCTCTTCTGCCGGTTTTGTAATATTTGTTCCTGCGTTATTTAATAAGATATCAATTTGACCAAAGTGGTTATTGATTTTTCCCATAGCAGTAGGGATCTTTTCTGTCTCTTTTATATCGAGTGGTACGGCAAGGGCCTTATGTCCTGAATCTGTAAGTTCTTTTTCAAGTGCTTTAAGCTTGTCTTCATTTCTTGCGATAAGTGCAACACCTGCTCCTGACTCAGCCATGAATTTTGCAATCTCAATGCCAAGTCCTTGGCTCGCACCAGTAATAACGGCTACTTTCCCTGTTAGGTCAAAAAGTTTATTTATCATATACTTCCATTCCTTCCGTAAGACTTCAATGCCTATTAACCTTTTTCAGCAAGCTTAACAATTGCATTTGCACTAACTTCCGGACCAGTTAAAATTGGCGTAGAACCTCTTTCGTAAGAATCAAGTGAACTTGCCATAGAATACTGTGCTAGTACCACTGCATCAGATTCCTTAGATAGTTTGTCAATTTCTGCATGTATCAATTCGTCATGCTTCGCTTGATTAGCTTTTTGTAAAGCTTGGAAAGCCTCCGGTAGGACGACAGTGTTGACATCAATCTTTTTACCTTTCTCTTCCGCCGTTTTATATAACAAGTTTGTTGTTGTCGGACCTGCCTTTTCCACAGTTGCGATAACGCTGATTCTACCTCCAATTTCTACCGCTTTATCCAACATACTTTCATCTGAACTCAGTGTTGGCACACCAAATAAATGTGTGATTTCCGGAACGTACGGAGAAAATGAAGAACATGTTAATAAAATAGCATCGGCACCTGCGTCTTCCGCTTTTCCTGTGATGTCCATTAATCTTCTAATCATACTTTGCGTAATTGTATTCGTTTCATTTAATTCATAAATTAGTCCTTCATCCATCACGTTGATCAAGTCTACAGATGGATGATATGTATGAAACGCATGCAAAATTGGTTGAACAGAATTCATTGTTGCATGAACCAGGCCAATTTTTGTACTCATCGAATTCCCTCCAATAAAATAAATAACTGTCAACTAGCTGCAATTGATACCGTCTCTTAGTAACTACTGGTTTGATACCAACTACGATATTCTTAAAAAATATTGCTTCTACCTACTGGACTATCAGCCTCAGTCATAAACAGAAAGAAACTATAATCTATTACGCAACTCCCATGCAATATTAGCGCTTTCTTCCATTTCTTCCAGTGCATTAAAAGCATGCATTAAATCGTTCCCTGGAACAACGGGACCATGATGACTTAAAAGCCATCCATCACTGGCTGCTACACGTTCATTAAATGCATCAAAAAGCTCATTACTTCCAGGATGTTCATAAGGAATTAAACCGACAGTTCCCAACTGCATTTTTAAATATGGAGTATGATCTGGAATGCAATCTGATTCATTTAAATCGGGCACACAACTCCAAAGCACAGAATATTTACTATGGACATGTATAACTGCACCAGTTTGGGGTTTTGCTTTGAAGACAGATAAATGTAATGGCAATTCTTTACTTGGTTTTAATTTATCGTACCTATGGCCATCAAGACCCACAACAGCAAAATCATTTGGTCGCAATTTTCCGAAACATGTTCCGCTGCCTGTGATATAAACTTTCTCTTCATGTAAAAAACTTAAATTTGCAACACTACCTGTAGCTTTACCACGGTTGAATAGGCTGTGGGCAATCCATATAGCATCATCAAACTTTTCCTCTAAACTTTTATCCATACTTATCCCATCCTTCATTATGTTAAAGATAATGCACGCAGAAAAAAGTCCGTATCTCCAAAATTTCCACTTTTGAGCACTATTCGAGTTCGGGTATCCTGAGTAGGAATCATAACAGGCACTCCCGGTGCAATACTTTGCCCAATATGGTATCCCGTATACCCTAGTTTTTTTGTTACCGCTCCACTTGTTTCCCCCCCAGCTACAATAATACGGTGATATCCTTCTTTCACAGCAAGTGCTGCCAAATCCGCCGTAGCTTTCTCCAATGTTTCGGCAACTTCTTCTTTTCCTTGTTCCTGTGTCCTTCTAACATTCTCCGGTGTATCACTGCTATAAACTAATACAGATTCCTTCCTATTCTGAGAGATGAAGTTCCAAATGTTTTCCACCGATTCTTCACCTGATAATAATTTCATTGGATCAATAAAATAACTTTCTCCACCAGATCTTTCATATTCAGCAATCTGATTTCTAGTTGTTTCACTGCAACTGCCGGATAAAATTATAGCCGGTGCTTCTGAACCTTCAAAGTCTTTGGTTTCTAAACTTTGCTTGTATTTTCTCGCTAACGGTTCTGCCAGCCCACTCCCGCCAGTAATCAGTTTTAAATCCCCAAAAGATCGAACTATTTTTTCTGCATCTTCGTCTTTTTCATAGTCGGGTACAATGTAAAACCGCTCTGCATCTGTTTCGTTTGATACTTTTTCGATAAATTCATCAGTATCCTCTTCCCGATGAGAATTCGGCAATTTTACACTTGGATAATTACTTTGTGCATCCATCAAGCGAGCTAAATCGCTATCCCACATCGGTGTAAGTGGATGATCTTTCATCGGGCTTTCGTGTAATGGAATGCCATTTACATATAAGTGCCCCTCTTTAACCGTTCGTCCATTTACAGGGAGGGCAGGGCAAAGAATAGTATGAGGCACATCAAGTTCTTCCATTACAGCGTCACAAATTGGTCCTATGTTACCTTCAGGCGTTGAATCAAACGTAGAACAGTATTTCACATAAAATTGTTGTATACCACGCTCTTGCAACCACTTTATTGCTTTGAGAGAATCGTTGACAGCCGTTTTTGTTTCCTGAGTACGGGTTTTTAAGGCTATGACACATACATCGGATTGTTCAGCAACCTCCCCTTCAGGTACTCCATTGTATAAAATTGTACTAAGGCCACCTTTTGCAAAAAAAGAGGCTATATCACTTCCACCAGTAAAATCATCTGCAATACAACCAATGAGAAACATATTTACCTCCTGATATTCCATAATCTTTAAGAGTTAATTCAGCTGAGCAAATCCACCTAGAGTAAGATTTGCATTTACACTAAGTGGATAAGAACAAAACACAACTGAATATTATTAACTTCTACCTATTGCTCAACGCCTTCTTTGCGAACTTTTACACCTAACATATCTTCATAGAAGCGAACCATGGCATGTTTATAATAGTCACGCTGTCCACCCTGTAATGCGAGCTGATAGGATTGCATTGCCCCATTTAATGTTGGCAGTGGAATTTCATTTTTCACTAACACTTCATACATACTATCCATATCCTTATATGCTTTATCAAGTGAAAATCCATGTTCAAAATTCCCCTCTAACACTTTAGGGATCAACGTTTTTGAAGCAAAACTTGAACCGGTAGCTGTCATTAATACATCCCCAAGCTTTTCAGGATCCAGACCAAGCTTTACACCTACTGGCATTAGTTCAGAAAAGCTTGCTGTACAGATGTTTAGTGCACAGTTATTTATCATTTTTGTCAATTGCCCGGCACCATTGCCACCCATATAAAGGACTTGAGAGCCCATTTTGTCAAGCAATGGTTTTATGTTATTAAATATTTCCTCATTACCACCGCACATGATGCTGAGTGTTCCATCCATGCTTTTAGCTTGTTGTCCGGAAATCGGGCAATCCAGAAAATCAATTCCCTTGTCCTGGCATTTTTCTGCAATTTCTTGTACACCCAGGTAACTTATTGTGCTAAAGTCGACGATCGTCTGTCCCGGTTTTATATGTTGCAGGATACCATTTTCACCTAACACAACTTCTTTAACGATTTTTAAATTTGGCAGACATAGAAATATATAATCACTATCTGTGGCATCAATAATATTAGATGAGGTGTTTAAACCTGCTTTTTGGAAGTCTTCAAGAGCTTGTGGATTTGTATCACATGCAAGATACTCATACCCGCCTTCTTCTGCACCCTTTGCCAGATTTAAAGCCATTCCTTTTCCCATTACGCCTAGTCCAATAAAACTTACCTTCATTATGAAAATCTCCTTTGTTTTATACTTGTTGTTTGAAAATATTACCTTCAATTACTGTTTTTGATCTTCTACTGCTTTTAATACTGCTTCCACTGCCTCTTTTGGACTTGTCAATACAGGAAGTCCTAGTGATACAGCTTCTTGTTCAGCGGAGCTTTGAGTAATCTGTGATAAAATTACAACCTCAGATCCTCTCTTTTTTAGCTCAGCTGCCGCATTGCGGTTAAGCCGGTTGTGTTCCTCTTCATTCCCAGCTTTTAATTCTGTCATAGCTTGCGTGTCTATTTCGACATCCACCTCTACTGTTTTACCAAATTCTTCTGCGAGCTTTTCTAATTGATTTTTAGTTGCTGGTCCAGAAGGTGCATTTGTAGCAACCACACCTATTTTTTTGTAGTTATTTATGGCTTTTTCCAACATCGGTCTATCCACTGCTAATATTGGTACTTTTATAAATGGCTTTACAGCATCTACAATAGGAGTTAGAACGGTACACGCTACAATGATTGCATCAACTTCTGCTTCTTGTGCTTTAATTGTAATATGAACAAAATCCCGATATATTTTATCATCAATACCTTTAATCTGGTTCGCATGATATTGAATATTTTCATCTACAAAATTTAGCACAGTTACATCAGGAGCAAGTTTTTTAAATGCTGAATTTAAAGGTGGTACAGCATTACATGTTGCATGAATAATACCAATCTTCATGGGCAAATCTCCTTAAATATATTAGTTTAAGAGAGTATTCATAAAAGAATTTCCAGTTAAAATCTCCTAATTAATATGGGTTTCCATATTAATTTTGATCATGTAATAGTATGAACGATTCTTCTGCATCCATTTTTACATCTCTGGAAATTAGCTTTTCAAATTTGTTTCTAGCATTTCGTACATGGCTAGTTCGCTGTTTTTTGCTTCAAGATGAGATTGCATATACATTCTCGCATTATTAGGATCTCTTCTCGCAATTGCGTTAGCAATCATCTGATGATAATGGACAGCTTTTTCAACCATTTCTGCTTTTTTCGCATGACTGTGCATAAGTATTAATTCTTCTTGTAGCTCTTCATACGCTTTAATGGCGTATTCATTGTGCGTTGCTTGAACAATTAACTTATGAAAACGCAAATCTTCCTCGTGAGTTGATTGATTATTCTCAGCCAATTCTCTCATGATATTAGTTGATTCATTAATCAGTTCTATTTCAGCATTAAAAGCTTGCCTTGCAGCTTCGTCTGCGAAAGAAGGCTCTATCATAATGCGAAATTCTGTTAACTTTAATAGTTTCATAAAGAATGAGCGGCTCACATTTGTAAACTGCATCGAGCTATTATAACTCACGAAAGTACCTCTACCTTGTTGAATAGTGACGTAACCTTTTGATTCCAGAGATCTATATACTTCACGCATAGTAGAGTTACCTACATTATTTTTAATAGCTGATTCAGTTATAGTTGGAAGCCTTGTTCCAATTTTCCATTCTTCACTTTCAATCATTTTTGTGATTTCATCTAAAATCTTTTGAAATTGAATCTTAGACATAAGATACCTCCATTGTTTGTGGTGGTGCATTACATTCAAAGATATCATATGAATTTCAAAGTCGAAAACAGCACTTTACTGCTAATAATTCAACTTAATATCATACTAGTATTTTTAAACAATTAGCATCCCCACGCAAAACATGTTTGACCCCTAGCTTTAAGTATAATTTTCTATAGCCTATTTTTTGAACAGCGCTGCTACCTTACCAAATAATGGTGTCGATTGAAGAACAGAGATCAAAGCTATTACTAATAGTATTACCGCTACTGGACTTGTCAGGAATACCCCCCAGCTTCCATCTCCTATTAATAAGGACTGATGCAAACTTGTATCTAACATACCTCCAAGGATCATACCAACAACAAGAGGTGCTACAGGTATACTTAATTTATCCATAAAGTAACCAAGAATGCCAAAGCCAAACATAATCATTACATCAACCATACTGTTTTGCACTGCAAAAGTCCCGACCACACATAGCAAAACAATAATTGGAGCCAATACCCTTCCAGGTATCCTAGTAATACCTACTGCTACTTTTGTGTATAAGAGACCAATGAAAAATAAAAATATACATGAAATTAATACTGCCCATAGTAAAGTATAGGCTACATCGGCATGCTCAGTCATTAGTGTAGGTCCTGGCATAATTCCATGTATCATCAGCCCCCCGAGCAATACAGCTGTTGTTGAGCTTCCAGGAACCCCCAATGTTATCGTTGGAACAAGCGCCCCACCAACTACTGCATTATTAGCAGATTCAGGAGCGACTAATCCTTCAACATGTCCAGTGCCAAATTTTTCCTTTTCCCTTGAAAATCTTTTTGCCTCGTTATAACTAAACCAACTAGCTGTATCCCCACCTGTACCTGGGATTAAACCAGTAATAACTCCAATCAGGCTTGAACGTAAAAGATTCAACCTTTGCCCTATAATTAATCTCCACGGCGGCAAAATTTTATCTTTAATTTTACTAGCTTTTACTAATTCTTGATCTTTTTCTATCAGTTTTAAAGCTTGAGGAATCGAAAATAGACCAATCAATGCGACAACAAAAGAGATGCCATCAAATAAATATATGCTTCCAAAGGTAAACCTTGGAATTCCAGTTATTGCATGCATACCCATCAAGGAAATTAATAATCCAAGCGAACCAGACATAAGACCTTTGATTACAGATCCAGCAGACAATGACGAAATAATCGTAATCCCTAATACGGCAACCGCAAACATCTCTAGAGCTCCTATATTAAGAGCAACCCTTCCTAAAAAAGGAGCAATCGACAAAAGAACGATACTGCCTATAACCCCGCCTACAAGGCCTGATATAAGTGAAATACCTAAAGCTCTCCCAGCCTGCCCATTCTCTGTCATTATGTATCCATCTAATACTGTAGCAGCTGCAGCAGGTGTTCCAGGAGTTCGGAGCAATATAGCTAATATCGACCCTCCGTACATCCCTCCCATATATAAGGAAGCTAACATTGAAATCCCATTTGCCGGATCCATGCTATATGTCAGTGGCAGTAAAATTGCGATTGCCATTGTAGCAGATAAACCTGGCATAGAACCAACAAATATTCCTAAAGCCATACCTAAAGCTATAAAAAATAAACTATCTATCGAGAGAACGTTTATTAAGCCAGTCATAATATCATTCATCCAAAATCCCTCCTCGTACTATGTACTGTTTATTAACCTTTTGTTTCATCTAGTCTTCACCTCGTCTTAAAATATCAACTCAAAAAATTAGCGGGAAAACTTTATGAAAAAATTCCCATTGGAAGAGGAATATTTAGGAACATACTAAAGAGACCATATATGAAGACTGTAAATCCTATCGAAAGTATTAAGGCCATATAAACTTTCGTTGCTCTTAAATACGTCATTGCGACAAAAAGAAAAACTGGCGTTACTATGAAATATCCGATAACATCTATAAGAATTATATACAGAGCTATCAAAATGGTAAAAAGGACCACTCTCTTGACGTTTATCTTTTCAGCCTCTTTCTTCACCGCACTCTTTACGTCTGTTTTCTTATTTTTAATAAAAGCTTCGATAAACATCCCAATAGCTAACAAAGCCACTAATATAATCAAAATTTGCGGTAGCCTTGCAGCAGAAGCAGGATAATTCAGAGATTCTAAAAAGAAAACAGTACAAAAAATTAAAACTAATACACTTGCAATTGAATGTCTTACTAGATATGTCATTGTTCAACCCCCCCTATAATCGCCTGTAAAATGAGAGAAGAATTACTTCCTTCTCTCATTTTTACAAGTTATTGTTCATATTGATCTTTTACATTTTCCCATAGCTCAGCCGCTGCCTCTTCCTCTGCTTGAAGGTAAGAAGCATAATCCTCTCCTAATTTCAGATCCATAGGAAGAGCTAAATTTTCTAAGCTTTCCTTGAATTCCGCGTTGTCTTCTAGCTGAGCAAAGGCATCAATTAGCGTTTGTTTTGCCTCCTCTGGTATACCTGCTGGTGCACTATATCCTCTAGAAGAACCTGAGACTAAATCTAATCCTAATTCTTTCGCAGTAGGAACATCAGGTATTGACTCAATTCTCTCTTCGCTAAAAACAACTAATGGCTTTAAATTACCTTCACTAACTTGTGGATATACTACACCTAGATTGTTAAAACTCGCATCTACGTCTCCACCAGCAGCCGCCTGCCAAGATGGACCATCTCCCTCATATGGAATAAGTTCCATTTCCAATCCGGTTTCTTCCATCCACTTTAATTGAGTGAAGAAATCATCTCCTCCAACCCCCGAGTTAGAAGCATTCAATTCGCCAGGGTTCTCTTCTAAATAAGTTGCGAATTCCTCATAAGTATCAAACTCACTATCCTCTGGAACTACTATAATTCCTGGGTCTGTAACAACATTTGCAATAGGTTCAAAGTCCTCTAAACTATAGGTGATTTCAGAGTTCATTATATAATTCGTCATAAGCATCGGACTGTTTGTAATACTAATTGTATATCCATCATTCTCAGATTGTTGGGCAAGCCTAGTCCATCCAACTGCACCTGCAGCACCTGGAACATATTCATTAGTGAAAGACACACCCAAGGATTCTTGAAGATGAGGCTGTGTTACCTGAGCCAATTGATCACTTCCACCACCTGGGTCGAATCCTTGAATAACTGTAATTGAGTTATTCGGAAAATTTGATGCACCATCGGCACCTTCACTACCACAAGCTGCTAAAACTAAGATCAATGTAAACATAAACATGGTTAAAAACATCTTTTTAAAATTTACAGTTTTCATTTCCATCCCCCTTGTTTGATAACGCTTACTTTCGTAATAAAAAAATAAATCTTGTTTCTTGGATAGACTTTCTTATAGTTATACAAGAAAAATTTCTTACCGCTCGTATCTCAAAATCTCTAGACCGTTAAGATCCCTCCTTACCATTGTTATCCATTTGTGCTTCTTAAGATTAATCGTTTTCATTAAACCATAATGCACAACCACCTTTCCTTTATCGCTAAAAAATAAGCAAACAAATAAATGTTAGGTGAAACCAATCCCTATTCAAAATAAGGGTTGAAGCTCTCTTCTTACTAGTTCTTATATAGATGTATTCAAATAGCTTACAGGGTTGATCATATCTTTCATATACCTGCCGCATGTTATACTAGTACATCAACAAACAAATATCTTTTTTAACTATGAAACTAAAGATGACCGTATGGCATGGAAATTTCTAGCATAATTGTTCTGATGAATTTATAATACATCGGATGTAAGCGGTTGTCAACACATTCTTTGAAATTAATTTTTATTTTCTTAATAACAATTTAGCTCGACCATATAATTGAGCTATATTGACAGATAGGTATTGTATTGAAGATCAAATGTACAATATTTCTAATGATATAAAGAAGATATTTAGTTAATTATGTCGCTATATCACTGACATAACACCCACAATGCAACGATTTTTTTGGTAATAAAATTTATTCTTAGGACTGAATTTCTTGAATTTTATTCATGTGTTGCAAATGATGCCTCCTAAAGCGGATTATCCTATTAATTACCTTTCAATTCATCAGATGATTAGGTTGGCACTCTAAAAAAACATTCGGAAAAATTTATAGGAGATCAAATTTACTTAGAGTAGAATCTCCTGTTCAGTACTCCTCATTTCAATAAGGTTTTCCTTACACCGATTTCCCCAACAACCGGTTAACCGCTTTAACAACTAAAGAAAATCAATTAACCATATCGGAGTGTCTGGTTCTTCCAAGAACGGACACAGTGAAACTTATCACTTACTGAAAGTAGAACTACTAAAAGCAGTACGCAGAATTGCCGGAGGAATGTTGTAATAACCTAATGAAAGTGCCCTCTGCGGTACAGACATTGGTAGTTATTGTAACCAGACGAAAGCATGCCACAGTATGCTTAACCATAAAAAAAGACCCTCAACCAACACGATTGAGAGCCTTGTATAGTTACTAATCTTAACGCTTCGAAAACTGAGGAGCACGACGAGCTTTTTTAAGTCCGTATTTCTTACGCTCTTTCATACGTGCATCGCGAGTCAGGTAGCCTTCGCGTTTTAGGCTTGGGCGGTATTCCGGGTCTGCTTCGAGCAGGGCGCGGGCAATACCGTGGCGGATAGCGCCAGCCTGTCCGGTAAATCCTCCACCATGAACATTTACCAGAACATCATAGGTTCCTTCTGTTTCTGTTGCAGCAAGCGGCTGGTTCAGAATGAGAAGCTGTGTTTCATATGGAAAATAGTCTTTAGCCACACGGCCATTGATGGTGACGTTTCCTGTACCTGGTACAAGACGTACACGTGCTGTTGATTTTTTGCGGCGGCCTGTGCCGTAATATTGTACTTGAGCCAACTTGATTTACCTCCTTTGATTACCCGCGAAGCTCGTAGACTTCCGGTTGTTGTGCTTGATGTTTGTGTTCATTGCCTCTAAAGACATGCAGTTTTTTACCCATTTTGCGGCCAAGCGGACCTTTTGGAAGCATCCCTTTAACAGCCTGCTCGATCATTTGCTCCGGGTAGTTGTTACGCATTTCGTTTGCATTGCGTTGTTTTAACCCACCTGGATGGCCAGAATGACGGTAATACATTTTGTCATTCATTTTCTTCCCAGACAGTTCGATTTTTGATGCATTGATGATGATCACATTGTCACCAGTGTCCGCATGCGGTGTATATGTTGGTTTGTTCTTGCCGCGAAGGATGGAAGCCACTTCGCTTGCCAGACGTCCCAGACGCTTTCCTTCTGCATCCACAACATACCATTTGCGTTCAATGTTATTTTCATTTGCCATGAAAGTTGTGCGCATGATTGATTTCCCTCCATCTTTCAAGTTTCGTTTCATCGTTTTTTTATTATCTTAACACAATTAGTTTCCGGGGCTAATCATGGTTTAGAAATAAATTGCCATAGATCATAATACCTCATCCCCGGCCAAATGTCAAGGCTGGTGCGAAATTTTTCACGTTTCAACGTCATATTTCACTTCCCACAAATACAGCCCCTCAGGCGGGACAGTGGTGCTTGCTAGCCGGCGGTCTTTTTGCGCGATCAGGTCGGGAATATCAGCTTCAGAGCGTCTCCCCTGGCCAATGTCCAGAAGCACCCCAACGATGATCCGCACCATGTTATACAAGAATCCGCTGCCGCGAAAGATAAACTCTATTTCGCTGCCATGGCGCTCGCACGTGGCCTCATAAAGGTTCCGCACCCTACTCCCCCTGGCAGATGCCTTGGCGGAGGAAAAAGTGGTGAAATCATGCGTGCCCATCAGGTGGCGGCACGCTTCCTGCATTGCCTCCACATCCAGCTGGTACGGAAAATTATAGCGATAATTGCGCTTAAAAATGTCCGGTTCCTTCTCATTCCAGAGATAATAGCGGTATTCCTTTTCCACCACATCATACCGGGCATGAAAGGAGGCCGGCACGAACAGCACGTCTTTCACATAAACATCATCTGGAAACACCGTGTTCAGCGCGCGCTTCCAGTTGGGCTCGGCAAACCTGAGGGCTGTTTCAAAATGGATCGTCTGGCCGACAGCGTGCACCCCGCTGTCTGTGCGGCCGGATGCGTGCACCCGCACATCCATGCCCTTATGGATTTTCTTCAGCGCTTTTTCAATTTCCCCCTGCACGGTGCGGTTTTTCGGCTGGATCTGAAATCCTGAAAACTGCGAGCCGTCATAGGCCAGGGTGCATTTGATTTTTCTCATCTTCTCCAGCCTTTCTATCCGTAGCTTCTCGTGATAAACAACCCGGCAACCACTGCCGCAAATAGCAGATAAATGAGGATATCGCGCTTCTCCACCTTTAATGCACGCAATTTGCTTCGGCCCTCGCCACCCTGGTAGCCACGTGCTTCCATTGCCATCGCCAGCTCTTCCGCCCGTTTAAAGGCACTGACGAACAGCGGCACCAAGAGTGGAACGACTGCTTTGATACGCTCTTTGATCGGTCCTGTGCGAAAATCCACCCCGCGCGAACTCTGCGCCTTGGAGATCTTCTCCGTCTCCTGCATCAGCGTTGGAATAAAGCGGAGCGAGATCGACATCATCAGCGCCAGTTCATGTACTGGAAAACGGACTTTTTTCAAGGGATCGAGCATTTCCTCAATCGCATCGGTGATCTCAATCGGTGTCGTTGTCAGCGTCAGGAGCGATGTTACCAGAATCAGCAGAAAAAACCTCAGCGAGATTGCAAACCCCTGGATTACCCCGCCGGTATAAAACTCGAAAATAAAGAAATCAAAAAAGAGCGTGCCCTCTTTTGTTACAAATAAGTGCAGAATAAAAGTAAATATAATTAAAAACCATACCGGCGTTAATCCTTTTAAAATATAGCGGATCGGCACCCGGGAAGTGAACATGGCTCCAAGGGCAAATGCTGTCACAATGCCGTAGCTTGGCACGTTATTGGCCACAAACACAACGATCACGAAGAAAAAGATAATCGTAATTTTTGTCCGCGGGTCGAGCCGGTGCACCAGCGAATTGCCTGGGACGTATTGTCCGATAATCAAGGCATTATTCATCGCGTTTTCTCCCTTCCCAGCAGCCGCTCCATTTCCTCAGCTAGTTCGCCGATGGACTGCCGATGGAAGGGAATCCGCTTGCCAAACCGCTCCTCGAAGCGGGTGAGAAACTGCACGATTTCCGGAACATCCAGTTGCACCTCTTGCAGTGCGTCGCTGCGTGTGAACACGTCTTCAGGGGCCCCTTCCATGTATTTGCCGCCATTGTTTAAAATCAGCACATGGTCGGCGTATTTAACGGCATCTTCCATGCTGTGGGTGACCAGCACGGTGGTGAGTCCCTGTTCCTGATGCATATTATAAAACATTTCCATGATTTCTTTTTGTCCACGGGGATCGAGTCCCGCTGTCGGTTCATCCAGCACTAGCACCTCCGGCTGGGTTGCC
Source organism: Lentibacillus sediminis (assembly GCF_002763455.1). GTDB lineage: Bacteria > Bacillota > Bacilli > Bacillales > Amphibacillaceae > Lentibacillus_D > Lentibacillus_D sediminis_A. The sequence continues at coordinate 51,542 of NZ_NIXK01000009.1, read as the reverse complement.
AGTACGCCAGCAATCGCCACCCGGCGCATCTGCCCGCCGCTAAGATCAAACGGAGAGCGCTCAAGCAGCTCCTCGCCTAGACCGACCGCCGGGAGAATCTGCTGGATTCGCTCATTGATCGCAGCTTTGTCTACACCGAAATTTTCCGGACCAAAGGCGATGTCTTTTGCCACCGTCTCTTCAAACAGCTGATGCTCGGGGTACTGAAATACCACGCCTACCTTGCTGCGCAGTTTTTTTAGATTGTCTGGTTTTTCGTCATTGGTCAACCGGTAATCACCGATGCTCACTTCTCCCTCACTCGGGCGGACGAGTCCATTTAAATGCTGCAGCAGGGTCGATTTGCCGGAACCGGTATGGCCGATGATGGCCACAAACTTTCCAGTTGGAATGTGGAAGGAGATATCATCCAATGCCTTATGGGCAAACGGGCTGCCCTGCTGATAAATATAGCTTACGTTCTTGAATGTAATGTCCATAGCTCCTCCAGCAATTCTGCATGATTTAATGGTTCCTTGGTGATCGTGATGCCTGCCTTCTCTAGTTCATCAGCCAGCTGCGCCACAAACGGCACATCCAATCCAATTCCGCGGAGTTCCTTTTTTCGGGAAAAAATATCGCGGGGGGCTGCCTCGCCCCAGACTTCTCCCTCGTTCATGACCAGTACACGTTCCGCCTTCACTACTTCCAGAAGATCATGGGTAATGGTGATTAGCGAGAGGTCTTTTTGCATCTGCACCTCGGCCACCGTTTCCATAATTTCTTTGCGGCCGCTCGGATCCAGCATGGCCGTAGCCTCATCTAAAATCAGCACCTGCGGGTAAATCGCCAGGACGCTGGCAATCGCCACACGCTGCTTTTGCCCGCCGGACAGCCGATGCGGCTCGGTTTGACGGTAATCCTGCATGCCAACGGCGGACAGATTCTCATCAATCCTTCTTACCATCTCTTCCCGCTCGATGCCGCGATTCTCCATTCCAAACGCGACATCATCCTGTACGGTGGTGCCGACAAATTGGTTATCCGGATTTTGAAAAACCATCCCGACATTTTTTCGGATATCCCAGATCGTTTCCTGGTTCACCGGTTTACCGCCAATGATAATCTCGCCTTCCTGGGGGAACAAGAGCCCATTCAGCAGCTTGGCAATCGTCGACTTGCCGGAGCCGTTGTGTCCGATAATCGCAACCCACTCTTTTTCATCTATTTCAAAGGAGCAATTTTTCAGCACCCATGGCTGATCCTCCCCATATCGGAAGGAGACATTGTTGAACTCGATCAATTTCTTCCGCACGGCTTTTCCCCCTCTTGCGGTGTGCGTTTGCATCGCCGCACGTACTGCCAACTTTTCCAAAGTCTCTGTTGCTTATTTATTTCGCAGCTGATAGAAACTGCAACGCGCTCTCGGGCAGAAGTTTTCGTTCTCCCGCCGAAGTTCTCGTTCTCCCGCCGAAGTTCTCACTCTCGATCGGAGGAATTCCTCACTCTCGACCGAAAACACATCACCCAGCGGAGGAAGTACCCTGAGACTCCTGCGGGAAGAAAAGCCTAGGTGAGACCTCGCAGTGCGCCAGCACAAGAAGGCTCACCAGCTTCCCGCGGAAAGCGAAGGGTATTTCCGCAGCGGCAGGCTATGTCGCACTTGCCTTCTCAAATTACAAAAAAAGGGCCTGGATTCACCTCTGGAGAAGAGATTCAGTCCTGCCCTTGACGCATATCTTATCCGTTACACCAGTTCAATGATTGCCATTTTGGCGCCGTCGCCCTGACGCTCACCAAGTTTGAGGACACGAGTGTATCCGCCTTGACGTTCTTCATAGCGAGTGGCTACATCACCGAAAAGCTTTTGCAAGACACTTTCGTCTTCATTTGCTTCCTGGTTGTAAAGGAAAGATGCAGCTTGACGACGTGCATGCAGATCACCGCGCTTACCGAGTGTGATCATTTTCTCTACAACGGATTTGAGTTCTTTCGCTTTTGCTTCGGTTGTTTCCAGCCGCTCATGAATAATCAAATCAGATGCAAGATTGCGAAGCAGCGCCATACGCGCATCTGTCGTACGACCTAATTTTCTAGCCATGGACTATCCCTCCCTTTCTTGTTGCTTAGACGATAAAAGTTATGACTCCTCAGATCAGTCGTCATCCCGCAAGCCGAGTCCGAGATCATTGAGTTTTACTTTAACTTCCTCTAATGATTTGCGGCCCAGATTGCGCACTTTCATCATGTCTTCTTCGGATTTATTTGCAAGTTCCTGGACAGTATTAATGCCAGCACGTTTTAGGCAGTTGTAAGAACGCACAGAAAGATCCAGTTCTTCAATGGTCATTTCCATCACTTTTTCTTTCTGGTCTTCTTCTTTTTCTACCATGATTTCCGCTTTTTGCGCTTCATCCGTTAATCCTACAAATATATTAAGATGCTCGGAAAAGACTTTCGCACCTAATGAAACCGCGTCCGGCGGCTCAATGCTTCCATCTGTCCATACATCCAAAGTTAATTTATCATAGTTTGCCACTTGCCCGACACGGGTATTCTCCACTTGGAAAGTGGCACGGGAAACCGGGGTGAAGATGGAATCTACAGGAATCACGCCGATTGCCTGATCATCCCGCTTGTTTTCCTCGGCCGGCCGGTAGCCGCGTCCGCGCTGGGCAGTAATTCTCATATGCAAGTTGCCTTTAGCATTGAGTGTCGCGATAGGCAGTTCCGGATTCAGCACTTCTACATCACTGTCATATGTCAGATCTGCCGCCGTAACTTTTCCTTCTCCCTGTACATCGATCTCCAATGTTTTCTCGTCATCAGAGTAAATTTTCAGAGCCAGTTTTTTCAGGTTTAAAATGATTGTCGTTACATCTTCAACAACGCCTTCAATCGTTGAAAACTCATGGAGTGCTCCATCGATTTGAACGGATGTAACAGCAGCACCGGGAAGTGAGGATAGTAGGATACGACGCAAGGAGTTTCCTAGAGTGGTACCATACCCACGTTCGAGCGGTTCTACTACAAATTTTCCAAATGTAGCGTCCTCGCTGATTTCCACCGTTTCAATCTTTGGCTTTTCTATTTCGATCACAACAAAACCCTCCTTTAAAACGTCGAAACCCCGGTTAGACACTTCGTCTAACCGAAATTCCCCAAAATAGGCAGTTGGCGTTTCTGCACTATTGTATTCTACCTGCGCATTGCTTCGTACTTGTTTGTCTCGGATGCTGTATATAACGTTTTTAGCTATCATAACCCATTATTGACAGGGTGACAAATTCTATACGGTACAAATTATACACGACGACGTTTAGGCGGGCGGCAGCCATTGTGCGGAACTGGTGTTACGTCGACAATCGCTGTCACTTCCAAGCCTGCTGCCTGAAGGGAACGGATTGCTGCTTCACGACCGGCACCTGGTCCTTTAACGGTTACGTCCAAGGTTTTCATGCCATTGTCCACTGCAGTTTTTGCAGCTGTTTCGGCAGCCATTTGTGCAGCAAATGGTGTAGACTTACGAGAACCTTTGAAACCAAGCGCTCCTGCTGAACTCCAGCCGATGGAGTTCCCTTGCTTATCCGTAATCGTTACAATGGTGTTATTGAACGTGGAACGGATATGAGCTATACCGGTTTCTATATTCTTTTTCACACGGCGTTTGCGTGTATTTGTTCTGCGTGCCATGGATTAACTTACCTCCTTTACATTACTTTTTCTTGTTGGCCATTGTTCTGCGCGGACCTTTACGGGTACGGGAGTTGTTCTTCGTTTTTTGACCACGAAGCGGCAGTCCGCGGCGGTGGCGGATTCCCCGGTATGAACCGATTTCGGTCAGACGCTTGATGTTTAGAGAAACTTCACGGCGAAGATCCCCTTCAACATTATGATTATCCATTGCTTTACGGATTTTGCTTAATTCGTCTTCTGTCAGATCACGTACGCGCGTGTCCTCGGAAACACCTGCTTCTTTGAGGATCTCTTGTGCAGTAGACTTTCCAACTCCATAAATATAGGTTAAAGAAATGACTACCCGCTTGTCGCGCGGAATATCGATACCTGCAATACGTGCCATAGCGATGTGCACCTCCTGTTTTTTGCTTTCTTTGCACCCCGGTGAGTCCCACGGCTTCTTAGGACTTTTAAGGGTGCGTTTTATCCTTGTTTCTGCTTGTGTTTCGGGTTATCGCAAATCACCATTACTTTGCCTTTGCGTTTAATAACCTTGCATTTTTCACAAATTGGTTTTACAGATGCTCTTACTTTCATCCTTTTTTTACCTCCTTTTATATCGGAGCCGCTTATTTATAACGGTACGTAATTCGTCCTCTAGTCAGATCATACGGAGAAAGTTCCACCGTTACTTTATCGCCTGGCAGAATGCGGATGAAATGCATACGGATTTTACCAGACACATGCGCCAGAACCGTGTGGCCATTCTCAAGCTCCACATTAAACATTGCGTTTGGCAATGTATCGGTTACGGTGCCTTCCACTTCAATTACATCATCTTTTGCCATCGGGCTTACTCCCTTCTTCCATCAGTCATTTGTGACACGACCAGTTTCCAGAAGGCTGTTTTGGACTCTTAAGGGATGTTCAAAAAGCTCCGGTGAAAATGACACGTCGAATTTCTTCGTTGGCTTGCTTTTCCGCTACTCACGTATTTAAAAGTATACGCTCCGTTGCTCAAAGCTACGCCGCCTCGAACTTCTCGGTCATTTTCATCCTCGTTTTTGAACAAACACCTTTCGGGAAAACGCAGTCCATCTGTTCCATCGATGAGCGTTCTGTATCTTTGGCTGATCCTATCTACGTTTTTCCCCATCTGCTCACAGGACATACCGATTACCTGAAAATGTTGCAGGTAACCGCAGCCTGCCCTGCCTTAAGCTGCTTTATTATACGAATGAAGGAAAAAGAATCCTCTTCGTTTAACATTCGAATCACTTTGTTCATTATATCTTTTTTTGCGCGGATTTGCATCCTTAGGGGGTTAAAACCCCGGCAGTACTTACTAGTCGATTTTCGCCTGAATACCGCGGAAAACTTCATCAATCTCCTGATCTCCGTTCACGGTAACGAGATACCCTTTTTCCTGGTAGTAATCCAGGAGGGGTTTCTGTTGTTCCATATTCACGGAGAGGCGATTTTTTACCGTTTCCGGCTTATCGTCCTCGCGCTGGATCAATTCAGTACCGTCCTTGTCACAGATCCCTTCCTTCTCGGGAGGGTTGTATAGGACATGATACGTTGTTCCGCATGTCGGGCAGACCCTGCGGCCGCTCAGACGCTCCACTAGTTGTTCTTCCGGTACATCGACATGCACAACTTTATCCAGCTCGTCATTCATCTCCGTCAGGATTTCCTCCAGGGCATCTGCCTGGGCAATTGTGCGTGGAAATCCATCCAGCAGGAAGCCATTCTTGCAGTCGTCTTTATTCAGACGCTCTCTGACAATCCCGATCGTAACTTCATCTGGTACAAGCTCCCCCTGATCCATGTATTCCTTCGCTTTCTTTCCAAGGTCTGTGCCTTCTTTGATTGCTAAACGAAACATGTCTCCAGTCGAGATATGGGGGATGCCATACTCCGCGTTTATTTTCTCGGCCTGCGTGCCTTTGCCAGCACCAGGGAGTCCCATTAGAATTAAATTCAATTTCTTTCCCCTCGCTTCTCTTGGCAGCGGATCTTACTTGATAAATCCTTTGTAGTGACGTTTTACCAGCTGGCCTTCCAGCTGCTTCATTGTGTTCAATGCGACCCCTACAACGATCAGTAGACTTGTGCCGCCGACTTGTACTGCACTGGGCAAACCTGCAAGGCCGCCCACAATGATCGGCAGAACAGAAACCGCCGCTAAGAACAGCGCACCAACAAAGGTCAGACGTTGCAAGACACGCGTCAGATACGTTTCTGTATTTTTGCCCGGACGGATGCCTGGAATGTATCCGCCTTGCTTTTGCAGGTTTTCCGCCATTTGTTCCGGATTAACCTGTACAAAGGTATAGAAATAGGTGAAGGCAATAATTAGCGCAACATAGATAACCATTCCGACCGGCTGTGTATAATCAAAGAGTGTCTGAATGGTCGTGGCCACCTGATTACCTTCAAAGAAACCGGCAATCGTGGTAGGTGCCATAATAAAGGCAATCGCAAAAATTACCGGAATAACCCCTGCCGCATTTACTTTGATCGGCAGATGAGTGGAATGGCCGCCCACCGGCGAACGATTCACAAGTTTCTTGGCATATTGAATTGGTATTTTACGCAATGCTTCGTTCACAAAGACAACACCAACGGTCACTGCGATGATCACTAACACGATCAGCGCAACGATAATAATGTTGATAAACAGCTCATCCCCAGGATTTACGAAATACTGGCTGTACAGCTGTCCGACTCCGTTCGGCACTGCTGAGACAATCCCTGCAAAGATCAGAATCGAAATTCCGTTCCCTACACCATGTGCGGTGATCTGCTCACCAAGCCACATTAAGAATGTTGTACCACTTGTCAGGACAATCGCAATCAAGAGGAACGTAATAAAGCTTGGATTCTGGATCAGCATCCCGCCAGCCATCGCGTTAAAACCGACGGACATGGCAATTGCCTGGACAAACGCAAGACCGACCGTTGCATAGCGCGTCACCTGTGCTATCTTCTTCCGGCCCATTTCGCCTTGCTTTTTCCATTCAGTAAACTTAGGCACGACATCCATCTGCAGGAGCTGCATAATGATGGATGCAGTAATGTAGGGCATGATCCCCATGGCGAAAATGGAAAAGTTTTGCAACGCCCCACCGCCGAATGTATTCAGGAATCCAAAGACATTCTGCTGGTTCATGAAGTCAATTGCATCACGGTTTGTATATGGCACGGGAATGAATGTGCCGAGACGGAACACAATCAACATCAATAAGGTGAAAATTATTTTCTCTCTAATATCTTTTACGCGCATAAAATTGGAGATCGTACGGAACATTAAATCACCTCTGTTTGACCGCCCGCTGCCTCAATTGCTTCTTTTGCCGAAGCAGAGAACTTATTCGCTTTTACTGTGAGTTTCTTTTCAACCGTACCATTGCCCAGTACTTTGAGCCCGGCGTTCAATTTCTTTACGACGCCTTCTTCCACAAGCAGCTCAGGTGTGACTTCTGTGCCTTCGTCAAAACGATTCAGCGCATCCAGGTTGACAATCGCGAATTCTTTGCGGTGAATATTGGTAAAGCCGCGTTTTGGCAGACGCTGGAACAGTGGCATTTGGCCGCCTTCAAAACCTGGGCGGGTTCCGCCGCCGGAACGTGCTTTTTGCCCTTTATGTCCTCTTCCGGATGTTTTTCCATTTCCGGATGACATGCCGCGGCCTACACGGTTCCTTTTTTTACGAGCTCCTTCTGATGCCTTCAGTTCATGCAGTTTCATACGTGCACCTCCTCTTTACGCTCCTGAATTTATTATACTTCTTTTACTGTGACGAGATGGGATACTTTGTCGACCATACCGCGTATAGCCGGTGTATCTTCACGAACGACGGATTGGCGGATTTTCTTGAGGCCCAGTGCTTTTACTGTTTCCCGCTGTCTTTCTTTGCCGCCAATAACACTGCGTGTGAGGGTGATCTCTAACTTTTTAGACATAGTGTTTCCCTCCTTATCCTAACAGTTCTTCTACAGACTTTCCACGTAATTTTGCTACATCTTCTGCGCGTTTCAGGCTGCCTAAGCCATTCAGTGTCGCGCGGATCATGTTGATTGGCGTGTTGGAGCCAAGTGATTTGGCCTGAATGTCGCCAATCCCAGCCAGTTCAACGATTGCACGAACCGGTCCGCCGGAGATAACTCCAGTACCCTCTGATGCTGGTTTGAGCAATACGTTTCCGGATCCGAAGCGTCCGTGGATTTGGTGTGGAATAGTAGTTCCGACGATCGGTACTTCAATTAAGTTTTTCTTCGCATCGTCTACTGCTTTTTTGATTGCTTCCGGTACTTCCTGTGCTTTACCTGTGCCAAAACCTACATGACCATTTTTATCACCGACAACCACTAGTGCCGCAAAGCGAAAGCGACGTCCGCCTTTTACCACTTTAGCTACACGGTTGATGGCAACAACGCGTTCTTCCAGGTCCAATTGGTTCGGATCGATTTTTGAAGTCATATAAGGGTTCCCTCCTTTATCTGTTAAAATTCCAGCCCTGTTTCGCGGGCTGCATCTGCCAATGCTTTCACACGTCCATGATAAAGGTAGCCTCCGCGATCGAAAACAACCGCTGTGTAACCTTTATCCTTGGCACGTTTTGCAATTAATTCTCCGACTTGCTTTGCAGCATCCACATTGCCGGTTGCTTCAACACTCAGTTCATTGTCGTTTGTAGAAGCACTTGCTACTGTGGCACCCGTTGTATCATTAATCAGCTGTGCATAGATGTGTTTATTGGAACGGTACACATTCAAACGAGGGCGTTCCTGTGTGCCCGATACGTGTTTGCGCACACGCTGATGCCTTTTTTTACGTGTAACGTTTTTGTCGAGTTTCGTGATCATCCAGGTCACTCCTTTCTGTTCCTGAAGCCTTACCTTACTTCGCAGTTTTACCTTCTTTACGTCGTACATGCTCGTTTTGATAGCGAATGCCTTTGCCTTTGTATGGCTCTGGCGGACGGATTGCCCGAATGTTTGAAGCAACAGCGCCAACGAGTTCTTTGTCGATTCCTTTTACGGTGATTAGTGTGTTTTTTGGCACGTCGATTTCAATGCCTTCAATCTCATCCAGTTCTACCGGGTGGGAATAACCGGCATTAACCACGGTTTTGTTCCCCTGCTTTTGCGCACGGTAGCCGACACCAATGATTTCGAGAGTTTTTTCAAAGCCTTTGGACACACCTTCTACCATGTTGTTAATCAGTGAGCGGGTTGTGCCGTGCAATGCACGATGATCTTTATGATCGCTTGGGCGTTCCAGCGTGATGACATTATCATTCATGTTGACTTTGATATCCGGATGTAAATCTCTTGATAGTTCGCCTTTTGGTCCTTTTACGTTCACCGTGTTTCCGTTAAATGTAACTTCCACACCTTCTGGAATTTCAATTGGTTTAAGTCCTACACGAGACATTCCATGCACCTCCTTATCAAAAAATGTTGATTACCAGACATATGCCAGTACTTCGCCGCCAACAGCTTGGGACCGTGCTTCTTTGTCAGATAACACACCTTTTGATGTTGAAACGATGGCGATGCCTAAACCATTCAGTACACGCGGCACTTCATCGGCTTTCGCGTAAACGCGCAGGCCTGGCTTGCTGATTCGTTTGATTCCTGTGATTACTTTTTCGTCATTTGCACCGTACTTAAGGAAAATACGCAGAACACCCTGCTTATTGTCCTCTACAAATTCATAGTCGGATACAAAACCCTCGCGTTTCAGAATATCAGCGATTTCTTTTTTTATTGTCGAAGCAGGAAATTCTAACTTTTCATGTCTTACCATGTTCGCATTGCGAATGCGAGTCAGCATATCTGCGATTGGATCTGTCATAACCATTTGATTACCTCCTTCCCGAATCGGGGTTTACCAGCTTGCTTTTTTGACGCCAGGAATTTGCCCTTTGTAGGCAAGTTCACGGAAACAAATACGGCACAATTTGAATTTGCGGATGACCGAATGCGGACGACCGCAGCGTTCACAGCGTGTATATTCGCGCACTTGATATTTTTGCGGGCGTTTTTGTTTCGCAATCATTGATTTTTTAGCCATCATTTTCCCTCCTTGTATTTGTCAGGGGGGCCCCCAGCTTATTTCTGGAAAGGCATGCCCAGCTGACCCAGCAGTTCACGGGCTTCTTCGTCCGTATTGGCGGTTGTGACGATGACAATATCCATACCGCGCACTTTGCTTACTTTATCGTAATTGATTTCCGGGAAAATCAATTGCTCTTTGACACCGAGTGTGTAGTTGCCGCGTCCGTCAAAAGCTTTGTTGGAAATACCGCGGAAGTCACGTACACGCGGCAGGGAAACCGAAACAAGCTTTTGCAGGAATTCGTACATGCGCGCTCCGCGAAGGGTTACTTTGGCGCCGATTGGCATACCTTCACGCAGACGGAATCCGGCGATGGATTTCTTTGCGCGTGTAACCACTGGCTTCTGTCCTGAAATCAGCGCGAGTTCCTCAACAGCACTGTCCAGATTTTTGGAATTTTGCACAGCGTCGCCAACACCCATGTTAACAACGATCTTTTCGAGTGCCGGAACCTGCATTACAGATTCATAGTTGAATTTATTCATCAGAGATGGTGTGATCTCTTCTTGGTATTGTTGTTTTAATTGGTTCATCATGTCGCCCTCCTTTCACAACTCAGAATTACTTATCGATTGCTTCTCCGGATTTTTTCGCAATGCGGACTTTCTTTCCGTCACGATTCTCATAGCCAACACGGGTTGGTTCACCGGATTTTGGGTCGATCAGCATTACGTTAGATACATGGATTGCTCCTTCAATATCAAGGATTCCGCCCTGTGGGTTTTCCTGGGAAGGTTTCGCATGTTTTTTTACCATGTTGACTCCCTCGACCAATACACGGTCTTTTTTCGGGAATGCTTCTAAAATAACGCCTTCTTTACCGCGGTCTTTGCCGGATAAAACTTTTACTTTATCACCTTTTTTTACATGCATACTTGACGCACCTCCTTGACAAGTCAATTTATAAGCTTATAGAACTTCTGGAGCTAGAGATACGATTTTCATGAATTTAGCATCACGCAATTCACGCGCAACCGGTCCGAAGATACGTGTTCCTCTTGGACTTTTGTCGTCACGGATAATTACTGCTGCATTTTCATCAAAACGAATATATGACCCGTCTTTGCGGCGTGCACCGGACTTGGTACGCACGATGACAGCTCTCACCACTTCACCTTTTTTGACAACGCCGCCTGGTGTTGCTTGTTTGACCGTGCAAACAATTACATCACCAATGTTGGCTGTCTTGCGTCCTGATCCGCCGAGTACTTTTATAGTCAATACTTCACGAGCACCAGAGTTGTCTGCAACTTTTAATCGTGTTTCCTGTTGAATCATAACACTGTGACCTCCCTTCGGATCTGTATAAGCAAAACATTAGCTTATATGATTACCGCTTCTTCTACCACTTCAACCAGACGGAAGCGTTTGGTTTTAGAAAGTGGGCGAGTTTCCATGATGCGTACAATGTCGCCATTCTTTGCTTGATTGTTTTCATCATGTGTCTTGAATTTTTTGGAATACTTGACACGTTTGCCGTACAGCTTGTGAAACTTGTAAGTCTCTACCACTACGGTAATGGTTCTATCCATTTTATCGGATACAACGCGTCCGGTATATACTTTACGATCATTACGTTCAGTCATTCGAGGCTAACCTCCTTCTTGAATCAGTTATTAACACTTAGTTCACGCTGGCGTACAACGGTTTTCATGCGGGCAATCGTTTTCCTTACTTCACGAAGGCGTGCAGTGTTTTCCAATTGTCCGGTTGCAAGCTGGAAGCGCAAGTTGAAAAGCTCTTCTTTCAGCGACTTTACATTTTGTTCAATTTCGGCAGTGGTCAGATCTCTGATTTCATTAGCCTTCATTGGTTTCACCACCAATTTCTTCACGTTTTACAAATTTGGTTTTGATCGGCAGTTTATGTGATGCCAGGCGCAATGCTTCCCGGGCAACTTCTTCCTCTACCCCTGCGATCTCAAACATGATTTTTCCAGGTTTTACAACGGCCACCCATCCTTCAGGCGCACCTTTACCGGAACCCATGCGAACCTCAAGTGGTTTCTGCGTATATGGCTTATCCGGGAAAATTTTGATCCATACTTTACCGCCACGTTTCATGTAACGGGTCATTGCAATACGGGCAGCTTCGATCTGGCGGCTTGTAATCCAGGATGCTTCTGTCGCCTGGAGGCCATATTCACCAAAAGCCACGGTTGTACCGCCTTTTGCGCGGCCTTTCATTTTACCACGATGCTGTCTGCGATATTTTACACGTTTAGGCATTAACATAATGCGTCTGCCCCCTTCCTTATTTATTGTCAGATTTGGTTGGAAGGACTTCTCCACGATAGATCCACACTTTGACACCCAGTTTACCGTAAGTGGTGTCAGCTTCGGCTGTACCATAGTCAATGTCAGCTCTTAATGTGTGCAGTGGTACCGTTCCTTCACTGTAATGTTCCGCACGAGCGATATCCGCACCGCCCAAACGTCCGGATACTTGTGTTCTAATTCCTTTTGCACCGGCACGCATTGTGCGTTGAAGTGTTTGTTTTTGTGCACGGCGGAATGAAATCCGGTTTTCCAATTGACGGGCAATGTTTTCCGCTACCAATGTTGCATCAAGATCTACTTTCTTGATTTCGACAATGTTGATATGGACACGTTTGCCTGTCAGGCTGTTCAGCGCCTTGCGCAATGCTTCTACCTCAGAACCGCCTTTACCGATTACCATGCCTGGTTTGCCGGTATGGATGGTGATGTTCACACGATTTGCTGCGCGCTCGATATCAATGGAAGAAACAGCAGCAATTTTCAAGCGGTTTTCAAGATATTCTCTGATTTTAATATCTTCATGTAGTAAGTCTGCATAGTCTTTGCCGGCATACCACTTGGACTCCCAGTCTTTAATCACGCCAATGCGAAGACCTGTTGGATTTACTTTTTGACCCACTAACTATCCCTCCTTCTTTTCTGATACAACTACAGTCACATGACTTGTGCGTTTGTTGATTTTGCTTGCACGTCCTTGAGCACGCGGACGGAAACGTTTCAGTGTTTGACCTTCATTTACATATGCTTCCGAGATAACCAGATTGTCCGGGTCCATCTCATAATTGTGTTCTGCATTTGCGATTGCTGATTTCAGCACTTTTTCCACAACCGGTGAAGCACCGCGTTGGGTGTGGCGTAATATAGCAACTGCTTCGCCGACGTTTTTTCCTCGAATTAGATCCACTACGAGACGTGCTTTACGAGGAGCAATACGAACTTGTTTTGCAACGGCTTTAGCTTGCATATGGAATGCCTCCTCTCATTAGCGTCTTGTTTTCTTATCGTCGCCGGAATGCCCTTTAAACGTACGGGTTGGCGCGAATTCACCCAATTTATGTCCAACCATATCCTCTGTAACATAAACAGGTACATGCTTGCGTCCATCATATACTGCAATCGTGTGACCGATGAAAACAGGGAAAATCGTGGAACGGCGGGACCAGGTCTTCACTACCTGTTTCTTATCCGTTTCGTTCAGGTTCTCGATCTTTTTCATCAAATGGTCATCAGCAAAAGGTCCTTTTTTCAAACTGCGGCCCATGGATAAACCTCCTTCTTAGCATTGTAAGACGGGTATGGTGCCCCGTCCGTCAATCCATTTACTTCTTGCGTTTCCGAACGATATACTTATCAGATGGCTTGTTGCGCTGACGTGTTTTGTAACCAAGCGTCGGTTTGCCCCATGGAGACATAGGCGATTTACGTCCGATTGGCGCGCGTCCTTCACCACCGCCATGCGGGTGGTCATTCGGGTTCATAACAGAACCGCGTACAGTCGGGCGCTTGCCTAACCAGCGGGAACGTCCTGCTTTTCCGACACGGATAAGTTCATGTTCAAGATTGCCGACTTGGCCGATGGTTGCACGGCAAGTGGACAAGACCAAACGAACTTCACCGGATGCCAGACGTACCAGTGTATATTTATCTTCGCGTCCGAGAATTTGCGCTTGAGCACCTGCTGAACGTGCCAGCTGTGCGCCGCGTCCCGGTTTTAATTCAATATTGTGGATAATTGTACCCACTGGGATATTTGTAAGCGGAAGTGCGTTTCCAAGCTTGATATCCGCTTCTTTACCTGATTCAATCTCTGTTCCAACTTTAATTCCTTTTGGTGCCAGAATATAACGTTTTTCTCCATCGGCATAATGAATCAGCGCAATGTTGGATGAGCGGTTTGGATCATACTCAACCGTAGCAACGCGTCCTGGTATACCATCTTTGTCACGTTTGAAATCAATGATGCGGTAATGACGTTTATGCCCGCCGCCTTGGTGACGAACAGTCAGTTTCCCTTGGTTATTGCGTCCGCCGCGTTTGTAAAGCGGGGATAGCAGTGACTTTTCCGGCTGATCTGTGGTGATTTCCGCAAAGTCGGAAGTAGACATATTCCGTCTTCCGTTCGATGTTGGTTTGAATTTTTTAATTGCCATCCTGGTTTCCCTCCTTCACGATTGATTTTTAGCCTTCAAAGAATTCCAGTTCTTTGGAGTCCTCGGAAAGCTGCACGATAGCTTTTTTACGATCCGAGCGGTAACCGCCGTAACGGCCCATCCGCTTGAATTTACCTTTAACGTTGGTTGTGTTTACTCTTTCTACTTTCACACCGAAAACGAGTTCCACAGCATGTTTAATCTCTGTTTTGTTTGCTTTCGGGTAAACTTCGAACGTATATTTTTTCTCTGCCATCAAATCAGCAGAGTGTTCCGTAATGACAGGGCGCTTAATAATATCACGTGGATCTTTCATTATGCAAGCACCTCCCCTGCTTTTTCCGCTGCTTCTTTTGTCAGAATCAGCTTGTCATGCGCAAGCAAATCAAGTACATTCAATTCTTCTACTGTCTGTACATTGACTCCCTGCAGATTGCTTGCTGAACGGGCTACGGTTTCGTCTTTCGCCGCTGTTACGATCAGCACTTTTTTGTCGACATTCAATGCACCGAGCATTTTCACGACTTCTTTGGTCTTAGGAGCCTCGATTGCGATTGAGTCCAGCACCACGACATCCTCTTCCTGCACTTTTACAGACAGTGCAGATTTCAATGCCAAGCGGCGCATTTTCTTTGGAAGCTTGTAGCTGTAGCTGCGTGGTGTCGGACCGAATACGGTTCCGCCGCCAACCCATTGCGGGGAGCGAATTGAACCTTGACGAGCGCGTCCAGTACCTTTTTGACGCCACGGTTTTGCACCGCCGCCGCGTACTTGGGAGCGATTTTTCACCGCATGTGTTCCCTGACGCCGTGATGCACGCTGCATAACTACTGCTTCATGTAAAACATGTTTGTTTGGTTCAATGCCGAATACGGAATCGTTCAATTCCACATCTCCAGCCTGTGAACCGTCTTGTTTCAATAGTGCTATTTTAGGCATGACAGATCCTCCCTTCGTTTTAAATGATTACTTCGCCCTATTTGCACTCGCGATTTTAACGAATGATTTTTTTGCACCTGGTACATTGCCTTTGATCAAAAGCAGGTTCCGTTCGGTATCCACATTAACGACATCAAGGTTTTGAACCGTTACTTGGTCGCCGCCCATTTGTCCTGGTAATTTTTGTCCTTTGAAAACTTTCGCAGGGTCTGCTGCCATTCCAACAGAACCAGGACGCCGATGAAAATGTGACCCGTGGGACATCGGTCCGCGCTGTTGATTATGGCGCTTGATAACCCCTTGGAATCCTTTACCTTTGGAAGTACCTGTTACATTAATTTTATCTCCAGCTTGAAAAACATCTACGCTGAGTTCCTGACCAACTTCATATTCATCAAGAACCGCGTTACGGATTTCACGAACGTAGCGCTTAGGGTTCGTGCTCGCTTTTTCAGCATGGCCTTTCTCTGCTTTGTTCGTACGGCCCGGCTTCTGATCAGCAAACCCTAGCTGGATCGCTTCATAGCCGTCATTTTCCAGTGTTCTTTTTTGCAAAACGACATTTGGTTCTGCTTCAATAACGGTAACAGGAACTAATTCGCCTGTTTCCGAGAACAGCTGGGTCATGCCGATTTTACGACCTAAGATTCCTTTCGTCATCCGTTACACCTCCTATAGTTAACCTTTATTTTTATAGTTTAATTTCAATGTCCACACCGGATGGCAGATCCAGACGCATTAGTGCATCCACGGTCTGTGGTGTCGGACTGACAATGTCGATCAAGCGTTTATGTGTACGCATTTCGAATTGTTCACGTGAGTCTTTGTACTTGTGCACCGCACGCAGTACTGTATAAACGGATTTCTCTGTCGGCAATGGGATCGGTCCTGAGACATTTGCTCCGGAACGCTTTGCCGTGTTGACGATCTTTTCCGCTGACTGATCCAGAATTCTGTGATCATACGCTTTTAAACGGATTCGAATCTTTTCTTTTGCCATTATTTTCCCTCCTTTTCGCCCATATTATTATAGACATACTCCACGAAAATTCCTTGGCAGCCCGCCATGGCAAAGGGGCCGGGTGTGCCAACAACCTTTCGTTTCATCGCCTTTCGTGGCCAACGTTCTTATTATATAGAAATATGGCCGCTAGTGCAACCCTTTAATCAGAAACTATTGGAATGCACATCTATGTATTATACTTGCTATTGCTGTTGAATGCAAGGGTTGAGCGGGATTTTTTCGTTGATTTTTGAGGAAAATAGTGTTATTTGGGAGATTAGAGTTTTGAGTGGTTGTTTTAAGCGCGAAATTTGCGGCAGTGATTCCACTTCCAACCGAAAAAAGTGTGATGCTTTTATCGCAAAACTTATGTTTACTGACATGTGTGCGTGTTGATTTCCATAGCAGCCAAGGGAACTTTACCCTCGGTTGATATCTCCTTGCTTTTCTTACCGAACTGCCGTGATAGTCTTTTTCTCGGTCAATTCTTCCTGTTCTTCCTTCCCTATCTGCCGTGACAGCTTTTCTCTCGGTAAAAAAGCACCACGCCAGCGGAGGAAATATACGGAGACTCCTGCGGGATGAAAAGCATAGGCGAGACCCCGCAGCGCGGCAGCGCAAGGTGGCTCGACAGCTTCCCGCGGAAAGCGTAGTATATTTCCGCAGCGGTGGGCATGCACACCTTTTCTATAAACTTCGACAAAATCCGGGAAGTGACAGGCACCGCTCCCGGGCACCGCCCCCAAACACAAAAAAATGAGCAGCGTCGTCACGCTGCTCATTTTTAAAAGTTGATCTGCTTATTTTTCAATTACTGATACAACACCAGATCCAACAGTACGTCCGCCTTCACGGATAGAGAAACGGGTTCCGTCCTCGATGGCGATCGGGGAGATCAGTTCTACTTGCATTTCCACATTGTCACCAGGCATTACCATTTCCACGCCTTCTGGAAGGGTAATAACACCAGTAACGTCTGTTGTACGGAAATAGAATTGCGGACGGTAGTTGCCGAAAAATGGCGTATGGCGTCCACCTTCTTCTTTTGACAGTACATAAACTTCCGCTTTGAAGTTTGTATGCGGTGTAATCGAACCAGGCTTAGCCAGAACTTGACCGCGAGTGATATCGTCACGTGCAACACCGCGCAAGAGAGCGCCAATGTTGTCACCAGCTTCTGCATAGTCAAGAAGCTTACGGAACATTTCCACACCAGTTACAGTAGTTTTTGATTTGTCTTCTGCAAGACCGATGATTTCTACTTCATCACCGACTTTAACTTCACCGCGTTCTACACGGCCAGTTGCTACAGTACCACGGCCAGTGATGGAGAATACGTCCTCAACAGGCATCATGAATGGTTTTTCTTTGTCACGCTCTGGAGTTGGGATGTACTCATCCACAGCAGCCATCAGCTCAACGATTTTTTCTTCGTATTCTGCATCGCCTTCCAGTGCTTTCAGTGCGGAACCTTTTACTACTGGCAAGTCATCACCAGGGAAGTCATACTCAGTAAGCAGGTCGCGTACTTCCATTTCAACAAGTTCAAGCAACTCTTCGTCGTCTACCATGTCTGTTTTGTTCATGAATACAACGATAGCCGGTACACCAACGTTGCGTGAAAGCAAGATGTGCTCACGAGTTTGTGGCATTGGGCCGTCAGCTGCAGAAACAACCAGGATCGCACCGTCCATTTGCGCAGCACCAGTGATCATGTTTTTAACATAGTCAGCGTGACCTGGGCAGTCTACGTGTGCATAGTGGCGAGTGTCTGTTTCATACTCCACGTGGGAAGTAGCGATCGTGATTCCACGCTCTCTTTCTTCCGGTGCATTGTCGATTTTGTCAAACGCCATTGCAGTACCTTTGCCGGAAGTTTTGTGCATAACGGTGGTAATAGCAGCAGTCAACGTCGTTTTACCATGGTCAACGTGTCCAATTGTTCCGATGTTAACGTGACTTTTCGAGCGGTCAAATTTTTCTTTACCCATTTATAGTTCCTCCTTTAAGTAAATAAAAGTAACTTTTCATTTTTATTTTCAGCTAAGAACAAGGATAGCCCAAATTCTTTAGCCTTTACTACAAGTTATACTTCAATTTCTGTTAAAAATCAATTATTCACCAGCATTTTTCTTAATAATTTCTTCTGAGATGCTTTTCGGCACTTCCTCATAGTGATCAAAATGCATGGTGTAGGTTCCGCGTCCCTGCGTGTTTGAACGGAGTGCTGTTGCATAACCGAACATTTCAGAGAGTGGCACAAAGCCTCTGACGACCTGTGCTGGTCCACGGTTTTCCATTCCTTCTACACGGCCGCGGCGTGCCGTAACATCGCCCATAATATCGCCCATGTATTCTTCCGGAATGACGATTTCCACTTTTACCATTGGCTCCAGTAGTACCGGCTGACATTTATTTTTTGCAGCCTTTAAGGCCATGGAGCCGGCTACTTTAAATGCCATCTCGTTGGAGTCCACATCGTGGTAGCTTCCATCGTACAGTGTTGCTTTCAAATCGATGAGCGGATAGCCTGCCAATACCCCGTTTTCTGTCGCTTCTTTGATACCAGCTTCAACAGATGGAATGTATTCACGCGGCACGACACCACCGACGATTTTGTTTACAAATTCAAACCCGGCACCTTCTTCGTTTGGCTCAAATTTAACCCAAACGTGTCCGTATTGCCCGCGTCCGCCAGACTGACGGACAAACTTGCCTTCCACTTCCGCGCTTCCGCGGAATGTTTCACGGTAGGCAACCTGTGGCGCGCCGATATTTGCTTCGACTTTAAATTCACGTTTTAGACGGTCAACGAGAACGTCCAGGTGAAGTTCACCCATACCGGAAATAATCGTTTGGCCGGTCTCCACGTTTGTTTCCGTTTTGAACGTTGGATCCTCTTCTGCAAGTTTGCCAAGCGCAATTGCCATTTTATCCTGGTCAGCTTTTGTCTTCGGCTCAATCGCAACCGAGATAACCGGATCCGGGAAGTCCATGGATTCCAGAATGACAAGATCTTTCTCATGACAAAGGGTGTCCCCTGTGCTTGTGTCTTTCAAACCAACAGCTGCTGCAATTTCTCCGCTGTATACAGTGGAGATTTCCTCACGGGAGTTGGCATGCATCTGCAGGATACGGCCGACACGTTCCCGTTTGTCTTTCACCGAGTTCTTCACGTAAGAACCGGAATCAAGTGTACCGGAATAGACGCGGAAGAACGTCAGCTTACCGACATACGGGTCTGTCATTACTTTAAATGCCAATGCAGAGAATGGTGCTTTATCGTCTGCAGGCCGGGTCACTTTTTCTTCAGAATCTGGCAGAATCCCTTCAATTGGAGGGACATCTGTCGGTGCCGGAAGATAGTCAATCACACCGTCAAGCATCAATTGCACACCTTTGTTTTTAAAGGCAGAACCGACATAGACAGGGTAAAGTTCCACATTCAGGGTTGCCTGGCGAATTGCTTTCTTCAATTCATCTGTGGAAATCTCTTCCCCTTCCAGATACTTCATCATCAGGTCTTCATCCAGCTCAGAAACTGCTTCTACCAAACCGGCACGCAATTCCTCTGCTTGCTCCTTGTACTCATCCGGAATTTCGCGTGCCTCGGCACGGGTTCCCAGGTCATCGGCATAGTAGTATGCCTGCATGGTGACAAGATCGATAATTCCTTCAAAGTTGTCCTCTGCCCCAATTGGCAGTTGGACAGGATGAGCATTTGCCCCAAGGCGTTCTTTCAGTGTTCCGGTAGAGTACATGAAATCCGCCCCGACTTTGTCCATTTTATTAATGAACACGATTCGCGGTACGCCATAGGTAGTTGCCTGGCGCCATACGGTTTCGGTTTGCGGCTCCACACCGGACTGAGCATCAAGGACAGTTACCGCGCCATCAAGTACACGGAGGGAACGTTCCACTTCTACCGTGAAATCCACGTGCCCTGGCGTGTCAATGATATTAATGCGGTGTTCTTTCCATGATGCGGTGGTAGCAGCAGAAGTAATCGTGATTCCGCGTTCCTGCTCCTGCTCCATCCAGTCCATTTGCGAAGCACCTTCATGGGTTTCGCCAATCTTATGAATACGTCCTGTATAGAAAAGAATACGTTCCGTTGTAGTGGTTTTCCCGGCATCGATATGTGCCATGATCCCAATATTACGTGTCTTTTCCAAGGAGAACTCTCTAGCCATGTATTCTTCTCCTTCCTTTTCAAACAGTTATTTAGTCTTATCTGCTAGCTCCAGCGCCCAGCGCCTAGTGGACTTCCTTCACCTTCGTACGATAAGTCAACATCGACTCGAAGTTTAAGGAAGGCCGGCTAATTACGGCCTTTGCGGCCAACGCCGGCACACCCCTTTTGCAGGGGCGTGTTTCCTTTATCTCCTCCGAAGGAATGACCAGCTAAATTCACCGCTTTGCGCGGCAACGCTGATCCACCTGGCATGGCCAGGCGCAGCCCATACGCCGCTAAACGGGCGCTTCCGCTTTAGAACTTACCAGCGATAGTGAGCGAATGCTTTGTTGGCTTCTGCCATTTTGTGCATTTCCTCACGGCGTTTCACTGATGCTCCGGTGTTGTTGGATGCATCCAGGATTTCGTTCGCCAGGCGTTCTTCCATTGTTTTTTCACCGCGCAGGCGGGAATAATTTACAAGATAGCGAAGTCCGAGAGCCTGACGGCGTTCCGGGCGCACTTCCATTGGCACCTGGTAGTTCGAGCCGCCGACACGGCGAGCGCGCACCTCAAGTACTGGCATTACATTTTTCATTGCCTGTTCAAATACTTCCATTGCATTCTGGCCGCTTCTTTCACCAACCAGGTCAAATGCTTTGTAAAGAATTTTTTGGGCTTTCCCGCGCTTCCCGTCAATCATAATCTGATTGATCAGGCGAGTCACTAATTTTGATTTGTAAAGCGGATCAGGCAAGACATCGCGTTTAGGTACTGGTCCTTTACGTGGCATGCTTCATCCTCCTTTCCCATTTGTGGTCATGTCGTTTATTTTTTAGGTTTTTTGGTTCCGTATTTGGAACGCCCTTGTGCACGTCCCTGTACTCCGGCCGTGTCAAGCGCACCGCGTACAATGTGATAACGTACCCCCGGCAAGTCTTTTACACGACCGCCTCTTAAAAGTACAACACTGTGCTCCTGCAGGTTGTGCCCGATTCCAGGAATGTAGGCAGTTACCTCCATGTTGTTGGACAGACGAACACGTGCATATTTACGCAGCGCCGAGTTCGGTTTCTTTGGTGTCAGTGTACCGACACGGGTGCAAACACCGCGTTTTTGCGGAGAGTTTTGGTTTGTAGCCTTTTTCTTAAAGCTGTTGTACCCTCTGTTCAGTGCAGGAGAGTCAGACTTTTTCGGTTTACTGACGCGTCCTTTGCGTACAAGCTGATTAATTGTTGGCATGATGTTTCCTCCCTTCTTTTATCCTTATTCATGTGAAAATGAAAGCTATTGATCCCCTGTTTCGGTTGGCTTTGTAAACCCACATATCCAGGTGGTTCATCTTAACGCAAAAAATGAGCTTTCGCGGAAAAAATCCCGCCAAAACTAATGTGTTTACTTTGCTGCAAGGTTTGCTTTCAGTGTTTGTTTCGTTCCACTTGTCATACTTTTTCATAAGACGTAAGAATGTGCTTAAAAAAGCAACAAGTATCGGAAGCACCTTTGATATTCTATCACTGGCAATTTTTAATGTCAATATAAAAAATATCAATTTTTCGGTGCTTCCTTGGGATTACTTGTTTCTTTCATCCAGTCCCCGTCTTGCTACTGCACGGTTTCGGATGTTTCTATTTCTTCCTCTTCCGTCTCTTCTGCTGGCTCATCAAGCGTGGCTCCGACATCGCGGTAGCGCTGCATGCCTGTGCCGGCTGGGACGAGTTTGCCGATAATGACATTCTCTTTAAGCCCGAGCAGTTCATCACGTTTTCCTTTAATCGCAGCGTCCGTGAGCACACGGGTTGTTTCCTGGAAGGAAGCCGCAGATAAGAAGGAGTCGGTTTCCAGAGAAGCCTTCGTGATACCAAGAAGGACAGGTTTTCCGGTTGCCGGCTGCCCGCCGCTGTTGAGCACCTGATGGTTGGCATCTCTGAATTGATGCAGCTCCAAGAGGGAACCTGGCAGCACATCGGTCTCGCCCGCATCAACCACACGGATTTTCCGCATCATCTGACGGACCATCACTTCGACGTGTTTGTCACCAATTTCCACCCCTTGCATGCGGTAAACCTTCTGTACCTCACGCAGCAGGTATTGCTGCACACCTTCTACGCCTTGAACACGGAGTAGCTCTTTTGGATCCACCGAGCCTTCTGTCAGCGCTTGGCCGGCAATGACTTCATCACCGACATCCACTTTCATCCGGGCGTTATAAGGAACCGTGTAGGCACGCTGCTCAACGTCGCCTTGGACAACGATCTCCTGTCTGTCCTTGACTTCGTTTATTTCTTTCACTGTACCGTAAAGTTCCGTAATGACCGCTTGCCCTTTCGGATTGCGCGCTTCAAAAATCTCCTGGATACGCGGCAGACCCTGGGTGATGTCATCTCCAGCAACCCCGCCGGTATGGAAAGTACGCATGGTCAGCTGTGTACCAGGCTCACCGATAGATTGGGCGGCGATAATGCCAACTGCTTCACCGACTTCGACTTCATCACCGGTAGCAAGATTGCGTCCATAACATTTCTGACAGACACCATGCTTCGTATTGCAGGTGAAGGCAGAGCGAATGATTACTTTTTCAATGTTTGCATCATCTATTTGTTTTGCCTGATCTTCACTGATTACCGTGTCAGCCTCGACAATTGTCTCGCCGGATTCCGGATGGGTGACTTTTTCGAATGCCGTCCGGCCGATTAAGCGGTCGATTAATGGCTCGATCAACTCGTTGCCATCCTTAAGTGCCGATACAGTCAAACCGCGGTCGGTGCCGCAGTCCGGATCCCTTACGATAACATCTTGGGCAACATCCACAAGACGTCTGGTCAAGTAACCGGAGTCCGCTGTTTTCAGCGCCGTATCAGCAAGCCCTTTACGCGCACCGTGGGTGGAAATAAAGTATTCCAATACGGTCAGACCTTCACGGAAGCTTGATTTAATCGGCAGTTCAATAATCTTACCAGCCGGGTTGGCCATCAGACCGCGCATACCGGCAAGCTGGGTAAAGTTGGACGCATTACCACGAGCACCCGAATCACTCATCATAAAGATCGGATTGCGATTGCTCAAGGTACCCATCAGTTTATCCTGAATCGTATCTTTTGCCTGTGACCAGACAGCAATCACACGGTCATACCGCTCTTCTTCAGTAATCAGACCGCGGCGGAATTGTTTCTGCACGTTATCCACTTTCGTCTGCGCCTCATCAAGAATCGTCTGTTTCTCGGAAAGGACGACAATATCAGAAACCCCGACGGTCATACCGGCTTTGGTGGAGTAACTGAAGCCGAGATCTTTCATGCGGTCCAGCATTTTCGATGTTTCACTGATTTTGAACCGTTTAAAGACTTCTGCGATAATGTCCCCTAAAAAGCCTTTCTTAAATGGCTTCACAATCTCACGGGACGCTATTTCCTTCTTCACTTCAGTCGTGGAGTCCACAAAATAAACTTCAGGAATTTTAACTTCCAGATTGTCCTGTGTAGGCTCATTAATATACGGGAACGAATCCGGCAGAATTTCATTGAAAATCAATTTCCCGACAGTCGTCAGCAGCAGCTTATTCTGCTGCTCTTCATTAAATTTACCAGCCAAACTGGATGCCTGGACGGCAATCCTTGTATGCAAATGAACAAACCCATTCTGGTAGGAAAGCAGTGCTTCATTAATGTCTTTGAAAACAGCGCCTTCTCCTACTGCGCCTTCCCGTTCCATTGTCAGGTAATAGTTTCCTAAAACCATATCCTGGGACGGGGTGACGACTGGCTTGCCGTCTTTTGGATTCAAAATGTTTTGAGCAGCAAGCATCAAGACACGCGCTTCTGCTTGAGCTTCGGCGGACAGCGGTACGTGGACCGCCATTTGGTCCCCGTCAAAGTCCGCGTTGTATGCTGTACATACAAGCGGGTGCAGGCGAATCGCCCGGCCTTCAACCAGTGTTGGCTCAAACGCCTGAATGCCAAGACGGTGCAGGGTTGGTGCACGGTTTAAGAGCACTGGATGTTCTTTAATGACATCCTCCAGCACATCCCAGACATCGGGATGAACCCGTTCAATTTTTCGTTTTGCTGATTTAATATTGTGCGCAATGCCTCGTGCCACCAGCTCTTTCATGACAAATGGCTTAAACAGCTCCAGTGCCATTTCTCTCGGCAGGCCGCATTGGTACATTTTCAAATGCGGACCGACAACGATAACAGAGCGTCCGGAATAGTCCACCCGTTTACCGAGCAGATTCTGACGGAAACGTCCCTGCTTACCCTTAAGCATATGGGAAAGGGATTTTAATGGACGATTGCCGGGTCCGGTAACCGGACGGCCGCGGCGTCCATTATCGATTAAGGCATCGACTGCCTCTTGCAGCATCCGTTTTTCGTTTTGCACAATAATGCTTGGTGCGCCGAGATCCAGGAGCCGTTTCAGACGGTTATTTCGGTTGATCACACGACGGTACAGATCATTTAGGTCTGACGTTGCAAAACGCCCGCCATCGAGCTGTACCATTGGGCGAATCTCCGGTGGAATGACCGGCAATACATCCAAAACCATCCAATTCGATTCATTTCCTGAATTACGGAAGGATTCAATGACTTCCAGCCGCTTGATGGCCCGGGTTCTCCGCTGGCCATGTGCGGTTTTCAGTTCTTCCCGGAGTGCATCCACTTCTTTTTCCAGGTCAATATCCTGAAGAAGCTTGCGGATAGCCTCTGCTCCCATTTGCGCTTTAAAGGATTTGCCGTACTTATCATAGTAGGCACGGTATTCCTTCTCGGAGAGCAGCTGTTTTTTCTCCAGCGGGGTATCCCCTGATTCGGTGACAATGTATGCCGCAAAATAGATGACTTCCTCAAGCGCACGCGGTGACATGTCGAGCACCAGACCCATACGGCTCGGAATGCCTTTGAAATACCAAATATGGGAAACAGGTGCCGCCAGTTCAATATGACCCATGCGTTCCCGGCGGACTTTGGACTTGGTTACTTCCACGCCGCAGCGGTCACAGACAACGCCTTTGTAGCGCACGCGCTTGTATTTCCCGCAGTGGCACTCCCAGTCTTTTTGCGGACCGAAAATGCGTTCACAGAACAAGCCGTCTTTTTCCGGCTTCAAGGTGCGGTAGTTAATGGTTTCCGGCTTTTTCACCTCACCGTGAGACCAGGAACGGATCTTTTCGGATGAAGCCAAACCGATTTTCATATACTCAAAGTTATTTACATCTAGCAAGGGGCCTTCCTCCCTTTCAAGTGTACAGTTTTACCTCTGGAATGCCTGAGATGTTACGAAACTTGACTTGTCGCCAAGCTGTAGCCGTGCGGCCTTCTTGCATTTATACAGGATAAGAAAAGGTAAACTCCCTTATCTGCTTTAAAAAGCTGGAAGACGGCACTCTTGAGCGCCTGTCTTCCAACATGCTTTAATTTTCTCCGACTTCTACGTTCAGCTTGCTTGCGGCTTGTGTGTCCTCTTCTTCCAGTTCGCGCATATCAATTTCCTGCTCGTCACTGGAAAGCATTTTAACGTCCATCCCCAGACTCTGAAGCTCTTTAATCAGTACTTTGAAGGATTCCGGAACTCCAGGCTCAGGGACATTGTCGCCTTTGACAATGGATTCATAGGTTCTCACCCTGCCGACAACATCATCGGATTTCACGGTCAGGATCTCCTGGAGCGTGTAGGCTGCGCCATAAGCTTCCAGTGCCCAAACCTCCATTTCCCCGAAACGCTGTCCGCCAAATTGCGCTTTACCGCCAAGCGGCTGCTGCGTAACAAGGGAATAAGGACCAGTAGAACGGGCGTGCAATTTATCATCAACCATGTGTGACAGCTTAATCATATACATGACACCGACAGACACACGGTTATCAAATGGTTCTCCGCTTCTTCCGTCATAGAGAATGGATTTGGCGTCGCGGGACATCCCTGCTTCTTGCAGGGTTTCCCATACATCTTCTTCTCTGGCTCCGTCAAATACCGGAGTCGCTACATGCAGACCCAGCTGGCGGGCAGCCATTCCCAGATGCATTTCAAATACCTGTCCGATATTCATCCGTGACGGTACACCAAGCGGGTTGAGCATAATATCGATTGGCGTGCCATCTGGCAAATAAGGCATATCCTCTTCCGGCAGGATTTTGGAGATAACCCCTTTGTTCCCGTGGCGGCCGGCCATTTTGTCGCCCTCGTTGATCTTACGCTTTTGCACGATATAGGCACGGACCAGCTGATTGACACCAGGAGGCAGTTCATCTCCGTCTTCCCGGTTAAAGATTTTCACATCCAGTACGATCCCCCCGGCGCCATGCGGCACACGAAGCGAGGTATCGCGGACTTCACGGGCCTTTTCGCCGAAAATTGCATGGAGCAGGCGCTCTTCTGCAGATAATTCGGTAACACCTTTTGGTGTCACTTTACCTACTAAAATATCACCATCGGTCACTTCTGCGCCGACACGGATTATTCCTTCCTCATTGAGGTTCTTCAGCGCATCTTCCCCGACATTTGGAATATCTCTGGTGATTTCTTCCGGTCCAAGCTTCGTATCACGAGCTTCGGATTCGTATTCTTCAATATGAATGGAAGTATAAACATCATCTTTCACAAGCCGTTCGCTCATGATGATCGCATCTTCATAGTTGTAGCCTTCCCATGTCATGAAGCCGACAAGCACATTTTGGCCAAGTGCCAGTTCGCCGTCTTCCATGGAAGGTCCGTCTGCCAGTACTTCGCCTTTCGTTACCCGGTCGCCTTGACTGACAATCGGACGCTGGTTGTAACAGGTTCCCTGGTTGGAACGGATATATTTCTGCAAGGTGTAGCGGTCGATATCTCCCTCTACTTCTTTTCCGTCCACTTCGGAAATGCGGCGGATATGGACTTCTTTCGCTTCCACCCGCTCGACAATTCCTTCATTGCGGCAAATGATCGCCGCACCGGAATCTTTCCCGTTCACATATTCCATGCCTGTTCCGACAATCGGCGCCCTCGGCTGCATCAGCGGAACAGCCTGACGCTGCATGTTGGCACCCATCAATGCACGGTTGGAGTCATCGTTTTCCAAAAATGGGATGCACGCAGTTGCAGCGGACACCACCTGTTTCGGTGATACGTCCATGTAATCGAGCTGTTCCCGCTTTACGACGGTGTTATCTCCGCGGAAACGGGCAATAACTTCCTCGTCGCGGAATGTACCATCCTCATTCAGTTTGGCGTTGGCCTGGGCCACGACATAATTATCCTCTTCGTCAGCCGTCAAGTAATCGATCGTCGCAGTGACTTTTCCTGTTTCATGATCAACCCGGCGGTAAGGTGTTTCAATAAAGCCGAACTCATTCACCCTCGCATAGCTGGACAAGGAGTTGATCAGCCCGATATTCGGCCCCTCCGGCGTTTCAATCGGACACATGCGCCCGTAGTGGGAATAGTGCACGTCACGCACTTCGAAACCGGCGCGCTCCCGAGTCAGACCACCCGGTCCGAGCGCAGACAGCCTGCGTTTATGCGTCAGCTCCGCCAATGGATTGGTCTGGTCCATAAACTGGGAGAGCTGGGAACTGCCAAAGAACTCTTTAATCGATGCAATTACCGGCCGGATATTGATTAATTGCTGTGGCGTAATGCTCGATGTGTCCTGAATCGACATCCTTTCCCGCACCACACGCTCCATCCGGGACAGACCAATGCGGAACTGGTTCTGCAGCAATTCGCCAACCGAACGCAGACGGCGGTTGCCCAAGTGGTCAATATCGTCCGTTCCTCCCACTTCATGAAGCAGGTTGAAGAAATAGCTGACAGATGACAGAATATCAGCCGGCGTAATGTATTTCACATCCCGCTCGACATTGCTGTTCCCAATAACGGTCAGTTCGCGCTCACCCTCAGGGTCTGTCGGGTCAATGATTTTAACCGACTGCAGGTGAATCGGCTCTTCCAATACACCATCTTGCGGGTCAAGGGTGCGCGCACCCAAGGCATCTTCCTGTTTTTCCATATATGGGATAATTTTATTTAACAGCTTGCGTTCTAATTTTTGTCCTTTTTGCGCTAATACTTCGCCTGTTTCCTCATCGACCACTGTCTCGGCCAGCACCTGATTGAACAAGCGGTTTTTAAGGTGCAGCTTTTTATTCATTTTGTAGCGGCCGACACGGGCAAGATCATAACGCTTCGGATCAAAGAAGCGGGAGACCAGCAGGCTCTTCGCATTATCTACGGTCGGAGGCTCACCGGGGCGCAGACGCTCATAGATTTCCAGAAGCGCCTTCTCCGATGTTTCTGTGTTATCTTTATCCAATGTATTTTTCAAGTACTCGTTCTCGCCGATCAGGTCCATAATCTCCTGATCTGTGCCAAAACCAAGTGCCCTTAACAGCACGGTAATCGGCAATTTGCGTGTGCGGTCAATGCGCACGTAAGCTACATCTTTTGCATCTGTTTCGAATTCCAGCCACGCACCGCGGTTCGGGATCACAGTTGCGGTCACGCCGCGCTTGCCGTTTTTATCCATTTTCTCATTAAAATAGACACTTGGTGAACGCACAAGCTGGGACACGATAACGCGCTCTGCCCCATTTATGATAAACGTTCCAGTATCTGTCATTAGCGGGAAATCTCCCATAAATACTTCCTGCTCTTTTACTTCACCGGTTTCGTTATTGATCAAACGAACCTTTACCTGAAGCGGAGCATTATACGTTACGTCTCTGGATTTGGCCTCATCCACAGGATATTTGGGCTCACCCAGTGAGTAATCGACGAATTCCAGTGATAGATTCCCTGTAAAATCCTCAATCGGAGAAATGTCTTTAAACATTTCCCGCAAACCTTCTTCCAGGAACCACTGATAGGAAGCGGTTTGAATTTCGATCAGATTTGGCAGCTCTAAAACTTCGCTGATACGCGCATAGCTTCTGCGCTGGCGGTGCCGTCCATATTGAACTAGTTGACCTGTCAACTGCTTCACCCCTTAAAACAAGCATTTTGTAGATGTTTGTGCTGAAATGAATATATATGAAGAAAAACGCTGCTGAGGATATCAGCATGGTTTTTCCAATTGAATGATTAACCCGCTCGGGGACTGCTGTTATAACAGCCTGAAGTAAACCTGTAACCGGAAATAGATTGCAGGTTTTTCGGCGGATTTTAGAGGGTATTGCATGAAAAAACCGGCTTGTCGCCAGAATTTCTTTACAGCAAGAAAAATAGGCTTTCTTAACTGCTCAAAAAACAAGGAGACTCTTCTTTTTAAAACACCCGCGCTAAAAGTGCGCATGATGGGTGAATCCTCAATTCTATCAGTGTCTCCAATTACCGGCAATATATACCTTTTAATTAAATCAAAATTCCTCTTGACAAAAGAATCCTCATCTTAGCATTTACCTATCATATCACAGCGTGATGAGCGGGTCAAACATTAACAGCTTTAAAGATATAATATCTTTTGTCCCTGGCCACTGTGTCCACCTCGGTAAACAACGATTCCAATTTCTTTTTTGCTGATGGTGCCCCTTGTTTCTTTTGAATGACCACCCATAGTTCGCCGCCCGATTTCAGGCTTTTAGCAGATTCCTCAAACATCTGATGAACCACTTGCTTTCCTGCACGGATCGGCGGGTTGGTAATGATGGCAGCGAATGAGCGATTCTCCAACTGAGCAAAGCGGTCACTCTGTAAAATGGCGACATTCTCGACGTGGTTGTGCGCTGCGTTTTCTTTAGACAATTCCAATGCCCGCTCGTTCACATCGCTCATGACAATATGCCGCTCAGGGTAATGGTCTGCCAGCGCAATGCCGATCGGTCCATAGCCGCAGCCCAAGTCCAAAAAATCACCAGCTTTCTCCGGTTCGGTGAATTCTTCAATCAGCAGCCGGGACCCAAAGTCAACTTCATTTTTGGAAAACACCCCGACATCACTGGTGAATGTATACATAGTTCCGCGCAATCGGTATTGCCATGTCTTCGGCGAGCGTTCGGATTGAGGTGTTTGAGAAAAGTAATGATCAGCCATTTGGGCACCTGCTTTTCATAGAGTGATTTTAGGAGAAAGCTGTTTTAAAAGGTATGAGACATAACCTACCGCTACGGAAATACATTCCGCTTTCCGCGGGAGGCTGGTGAGCCCCTTGCGCTATCGCACTGCGGGTCTCACCTATGCCTTTCCTCCCGCAGGAGTCTCCATGTATTTTCTCCGCTGGTGGTGTGTTCTTTAAAATCAAATAAAAGTTGCCTGCTTTCTTGATGGTTGATCTACGGCTGTTGTTTCTTAATTAAACAGAACTAGGTGCGTTGAACTTAAAAAGCACACCCCTAGCGAAGGAAATACCCGTAGACTCCTGCGGGAAGAAAAGCCTAGGCGAGACCCCGCCGTGCGCCAGCACAAGGGGGCTCGGCAGCTTCCCGCGGAAAGCGAAGGGTATTTCCGCAGCGGTAGGCCGAGTCACATTTTTCATTCCACTCACAACATCACAGAAAGCCCGCCGCAGGACGACGAGCTTTCATGGAATTGCTTTAATTATTTTACTTCTACAGAAGCGCCTACTTCTTCAAGTTTGCCTTTGATTTCTTCAGCTTCTTCTTTGGCGATGCCTTCTTTCACTGCTTTCGGCGCATTGTCAACTACATCTTTCGCGTCTTTCAGGCCAAGACCAGTGATTTCGCGTACTGCTTTAACCACTTTGATTTTAGAATCTCCAGCGCCAGTCAGTACTACATCAAATTCGGTTTGCTCTTCAGCAGCGTCTTCTCCGCCGCCTCCGCCTGCAACAGCAACTGGTGCAGCAGCAGTTACACCGAATTCTTCTTCAATAGCTTTTACTAAGTCGTTCAGTTCAAGAACGGACATTTCTTTGATCGCGTCGATCATTTCTTGGTTCGTCATGATTTAAATCCTCCTAAATGGTTTTATTTATGATTACGCATATCCCGCACGAGATTTATGCGCCTTGTTGTTCTTCTTTTTGATCAGCCACAGATTTTGCAGCATAAGCAAAGTTGCGGATAGGTGCCTGCAGCACGCTGAGAAGCATGGATACCATACCTTCGTAATCCGGAAGAGTTGCAAGCTCTTTGATCTCATCCAGGCTGGCAACACGGCCTTCGATGACTCCGCCTTTAATTTCCAGTGCATCATGCTTTTTCGCAAAGTCGTTCAGAATTCGTGCCGGTGCGACAACATCGTCATTACTGAAGGCTACCGCATTCGGTCCTGTCAACAGCTCGTTGAGGTCAGTCAATTCCACGTTCTCCACAGCGCGGCGTGTCATGGTGTTTTTGTACACTTTAAAATCAATGCCGGCCTCGCGAAGTTCTTTGCGCAATTCTGTTACTTCCGCCACATCCAACCCGCGATAGTCTACAATCAGGGTTGTCTGGCTTTGACGAAATTTATCCGTGATCTCCTCGACCACTTGTTTCTTCTGCTCGATAATATTGGACATTCTTCCACCTCCTAATTGACATTCATTATACCGTTTCCTATTCACCGTCGGATGCCATGAAAAAAGCCCCCACGAGACATGGAGGCTTTTCACACAGACAATCCGGACATAAGAATTGTTTGATATGCTTTAAAAACACCTCGGCAGGCCATTAAGCGACATGTCGCTCCTGCTGTCTACGGTACAACGTATTTTTATTTACAACGAGACTCATTATATCCGATTGGTTCAGCTATGTCAACACCCGGCTTAGCGGAAGCTGGAAACGTCCACTCGGATTCCAGGTCCCATCGTGGAAGCGATCGAAACATTTTTCAAGTAAACGCCTTTGGAGCTTTGCGGTTTTACTTTTACAAGCTGGTCAGTAATCGAATTGAAGTTCTCGATTAGCTTGTCGTTATCAAACGAAAGCTTTCCGATTGGCACATGGATATTAGCAGATTTGTCGACACGATACTCGACTTTACCAGCTTTGATATCCTGTACGGCTTTCTCCACTTCGAATGTCACTGTTCCGGTTTTCGGATTCGGCATCAAGCCTTTTGGTCCGAGGACACGGCCAAGTTTTCCGACTTCTGCCATCATGTCCGGTGTCGCAACAACGACATCAAATTCAAACCAGCCTTTGTTGATTTGATCGATGTAGTCGGACTCTCCGACATAATCCGCTCCGGCTGCTTCTGCTTCCTTCGCTTTATCGCCTTTGGCAAATACCAGAACGCGCTGGGTTTTCCCGGTTCCGTGCGGCAATACATGCGCCCCGCGGATTTGCTGGTCCGCTTTTTTCGGGTCAACGCCCAAGCGGAATGCAGCCTCTACTGTTTCATCAAAATTTGCTTTGGCAGCTTCTTTTGCCAAGGCAACTGCTTCTGATACTTCATATTGTTTGGAGCGATCAACAAGCTTGACGGCTTCTTGATGCTTTTTACCTCTTTTTGCCATTGTTTAAATCCTCCTTGATTGTGGTTTTAACGGTAAGACCTCCCACGCGAAAAAGAACATTCTTTTCCGGATGCCAGAGGTTCAAGTGCAAGGAGCCCATTCTAAATGTGAGTATCCCTGCCTCTGCCTCGTGAAAAAGGTTGCGGGAACGAATCCATCGCAACCTGCACTTTTTTACTTAACC
The DNA here is from genome assembly GCF_002763455.1 of Lentibacillus sediminis. Classification (GTDB taxonomy): domain Bacteria; phylum Bacillota; class Bacilli; order Bacillales; family Amphibacillaceae; genus Lentibacillus_D; species Lentibacillus_D sediminis_A. Next base: position 18,654 of record NZ_NIXK01000009.1, on the reverse strand, counting down.
TTCGATCGTGATGCCCATGCTGCGGGCTGTGCCTTCAACCATGCGCATTGCTGCATCTACATCGGCAGCGTTAAGATCCTGCATTTTTGTTTCAGCAATTTCTTTAACCTGATCGCGCGTTACATTGGCGACCTTGTTGCGATTTGGCTCCCCTGAAGCAGTTTGAATGCCAGCTGCTTCTTTCAAAAGAACAGCAGCAGGTGGAGTTTTTGTCACAAATGTAAAAGAACGGTCTTCAAATACCGTGATCTCTACAGGAATAATCGTACCCGCCTGTTCTTGCGTGCGTGCGTTGAATTCCTTACAAAATCCCATGATATTAACACCTGCCTGACCCAGAGCCGGCCCAACCGGTGGTGCTGGGTTCGCTTTTCCAGCAGGAATCTGCAATTTTACTAATTTAATTACTTTTTTAGCCACGAGACACACCTCCTTAAGTCCGTGATGTGGTAATAGGGGCCTGCTTATTGGGTCCCCTCCCACTCCAATTTCAGCCTGAACTTTTCAGACCATGAATAACAAAAGAATTTTAGCATAGATTAGAAATTAATGCAAGCGACTCCTCACATTTTTCTGAGGATGTTTTCGCATTGGTTGTTGCTGTCTGACCCGCAGTTCGGATACACTTCGCTTTCCGGGGGCGGCTGGTGAGCCTCCTTGTCTACCCTATTCTTAGTAGTCTCACCGATGCCTATCCTCCCCCACGAGTCTACGTGTATCCGGGCTGCTAATATGGAAATAGTTGCTTAGTCATTTCTGTAAAAACAAGATCTGCAGCAGATTAATTGATTTTCTCTACCTGAGCGAAATCCAATTCCACCGGAGTTTCCCGGCCAAACATGTTAACATGGACTTTGACCTTCTGCTTGTCGGCGTCGATATGCTCGACGGTGCCGGCGAAATCAGTAAATGGCCCGTCCGTCACCTTAACGTTTTCCTTCAATTCGAATTCAACCTGCACCGGACCGCCGCCAACACCCATTTTCTTGAGCAGGGAGTCAATCTCCTCAGGAAGCAGCGGTGTCGGCTTGGCGCCTCCCCCGCTTGATCCGATAAATCCGGTCACTCCCGGCGTATTGCGCACAACATACCAGGAATCATCGGTCATTACCATTTCGGTTAGGACATAGCCAGGGAAAAATTTCTTTTTGACTACTTTCTTCTTCCCGTTTTTAATCTCTGTTTCTTCCTCTTCCGGCACGATCACCCGAAAAATCTTGTCTTCCATTCCCATTGTTTCGACACGTTTTTCCAAATTCATCTTTACCTTGTTTTCATAGCCGGAATACGTATGAATCACATACCAGTTTTTCTCCATTTACTTAAGGACCGCTGTCCGTCCCTCCCTTTATCTTAATTTGCTCAAATTAAAAAACCCGACAACCGGGTTTTTTGCGCGACGTAAGTTTATCTATCTCCATTATAGCATAATGAGAATGAAATTATTCAAAAAAAGTATTTAAAGCCTGCGAGATTCCCAGATCGACAACGAAAAAGAAAACTGCAACGAAAGCCACCGTAGCAATAACCGTAATGGTGTAGGTTGTCAATTCCCTGCCTTTAGGCCAGCTGACCTTCTTCATCTCTCTGGATACATTTTTCAAGAATTTAAACATGGTGTACCCCCTCACTCTGCCCGAAAACCCGACGTTTATATTTACTTTGTCTCGCGATGCAAGGTATGCATACCACATGTTTTGCAGTATTTCCTGGCTTCCAGTCTTGCAGGATGGGTGGCTGCATTTTTGTTCGTTGTATAATTCCTGCTTAAACAAACGGAACAGGCCAAGGTTATTTTTTTCATCACGACACCCCATTTCCAGGGATTTGCACATCTACTAATGTAGCACGGTTAAGGGCTTGTGTCAACGCTGCCCCAGGCCGAATACCGCAGCTATTGAAGCACCTTTTTCGCTGCGATGATCTGCTCAAGCTTGCGTTTCACCCGCTGCAGCGCATTGTCAATTGATTTCACATGCCGCTTCAGTTCAAGAGAAATTTCCTGATACGTCTGACCATCAAGATAAAGTTTGAGGACTTCCTTTTCGAACTCGCTCAAAATTTCAGACAATTTACCTTCCATGTCGCCAATTTTTTCCCGGCCAACCAGCAATTCCTGCGGGTCGATCGCCTTGGAGCCTGCAATTACATCCAGCAGGGTACGTTCGGATTCCTCTTCAAACAATGGCTTGTCCAGCGAAATATAGGAATTCAGCGGAACATGCTTCTGCCTGGTCGCTGTCTTGATTGCCGTGATAATCTGCCTGGTAATGCAAAGCTCGGCAAATACCTTAAAGGATGCCTGCCTGTCCCCATCATAATCACGGATCGCTTTGTACAGCCCAATCATACCTTCTTGGGTAATATCCTCCTTATCCGCCCCGACCAGAAAATACGTGCGAGCTTTGGCCCAGACAAAACTCCGGTATTTATGTATTAAAAAGTCCAGCGCATGGCTGTTGCCCCCATGAATCAGCATCAATATTCTGTCATCATCAAGTGTGTGCAAGTTAATTTTATCTTTCTCTAGTTGACTGACATTCACCAAGAAGACCCCCCAACTTGCCTTTTGTCTCTATACAAAAGTACAAGTTCCTGCAGGCTGAAATTCTAACGATGCATCTTTTGTCCCCGCCTGTCTTATTAAGACGTATTATACCTAAGCGCTTGCAGAGAGTCAACAGGCAAAATGGGGGAGAATAGGCGATTCGACAGCATTCGTCACGCTTACCCATCCCCTCTGCGCCATTTTTCAAATTTCTCTAAGATATCGGCGTCAAGCACAATTTTCGACTGTGGCTTTACGTTTTTATGCTCCTCAATACTCTCACTGATTTCCCGCTCGATGTTGCGCCATTCCATATACAGCTCCGGTGCGGATATTCTCAAGGCACCCCGTCCAAAGATCGTCCGCTGCTCGGCATAGTCAGAGGTAGCGACATACACCTGGTTCCGGACATTTTTTAATCCTTTGACAAGCCGCTCAATGCATTCATCAGCGGTTTCTTTTTCCTTGGTAAAAATCACTTCCACCTTATGGGTGCGATACTTGCTGGAAATCCCCTGGACATAATAGGCATCAAATACGACAATCACGCGCCTGCCCAAATATGCCTGATACTCAGCCATTACTTCGATCAGCCGGTCGCGGGCAGCCGCCATATCCTTCTGTTTCAGCTTGTCCAGTTCCTCCCATGCGCCAATCACGTTATACCCGTCTACTACTAATACATCCATCCGTTAATCACCGACTGGGAACCTTTTGCGGTAGACCTCATACAGCAGCAGGCTGCATGCGACAGATGCATTCAGGGAAGAAACGCGGCCGCGCATTGGCAGGCTCACCGTCCAGTCGCATTTTTTCCGGACTAGCCTGCTCATCCCCTTGCCCTCATTTCCGATCACCAGAGCAATTGGCAGGGTCCCGTCCAGCTGGCGGTAATCCTCCGTGGCCTCTGCTTCCGTACCGACAACCCAGACGGGGCGTTCCTTTAATTCATCGATCGTGTTTGCCATGTTGGTCACACGGGCAACTGGTATATGCTCTAGTGCACCTGCCGCCGTTTTGGCAACTGTCTGCGTCAATCCAACAGAGCGCCGCTTCGGAATAACCACTCCATGCGCACCGACAGCATCGGCCGTGCGCAAAATCGAGCCGAGGTTATGCGGATCTTCCAGCTCGTCCAATAGGATAAAAAACGGTTCTTCCCCTTTTTCCTCTGCCCGCTGAAACAAATCGTCCAGACTGGCGTACTCATAGGCAGCCACATAGGCGATCACACCCTGGTGATTGCCGGACGATAGCTGATCCAGCTTGTGACGGGGCACTTTTTGCACAATCGTTCCCGCTGCTTTTCCTTCCTGGACGATTTTTCCCTGCACCCGGGGGTTGAGCTGTTCGGATACGAGCACTTTGTTGACCGGATGCCCCGAGGTCAATGCTTCAAGCACCGGATTTTTACCGATTATTAGTTCCTGATCCATCCTGTCCCCTCCTCCTTTCGATCACATTTACCGCGTCCTGCATTAATTCGGCCAGCCGCTCCTTTTGCTCCTCGAGATAAACGTAGCCGATCACTGCTTCAAATGCTGTAGCGTAGCGATAGGTCTGCACACTGGTATTTTTCGGAACAGAGCCGGATTTGGCATTCCTTCCTCTTGCCGCAATCCGCTCTTCCTCTTCTGTCAGAAAACCTGTTTCCAGCCAGTGCCGGATTACGGCTGCCTGCTGTTTGCCAGCCACATAGCCAACCGCCCGCTGGTGCAGTTTATTCGGTTGCACCTGGCCGCTCCCGATCAAATACTCCCTTATATAAACTTCATAGACCGCATCTCCCATATAGGCAAGGGCAAGGCTTTTCATTTGTTTCGCGTCACGTGCCATCGTCAGCCTCTTTTCCAGCGCACCCCTTGTGGAGTGTCCTCCAACAGGATGCCTTTACCTTTTAGCGCGTCTCTGATTTCATCCGCCCGGGCAAAATTCCGCTCTTTGCGTGCCTCGTTCCGTTCCTTGATCAATGCCTCGATCTGTTCATCCAGCAAAGCTTCTTCTTCCGACAAGGTAATGCCAAGAATCTCGAGCAGTTCCTCGATAGCCACCTGAAAAGCCTCGATCACCCCGGTGACAGTCTGGTCTTCCTGCAGGTACACATTCGCTTCTTTCGCTAATTCAAATAAAACGGAAATCGCATTGGCCGTGTTAAAATCATCATCCATTTCGCGGGCAAATTGCGCTTTTAACTCTTCCACCTTTTCCAGCCACTGTGCTTCATTGTCTGCCAGATTCATGCTGGAAGCTTTGCGATGTTCCAGGTTGCTGTAGGCCGTCCGAATCCGGTCCAGGCTGTTTTTCGCCCCTTCCAGCAGTTCGTGGGTAAAATTAATCGGATGCCGGTAGTGAACACTCAGCATGAAAAAGCGGATCACCTCAGGGTCGTGCTGTTCAATCAGCTCGCGGGTCAGCACGAAATTGCCGAGGGATTTGGACATTTTTTCATTATCAATATTAATATACCCATTATGCATCCAGTAATTGGCGAACGGCTGCTCATTCATTGCTTCAGACTGGGCAATTTCATTTTCATGGTGCGGAAAAGCAAGATCCTGTCCACCGGCATGGATATCAATCGTCTCGCCAAGGTACTTTTTGGCCATGGCCGAGCATTCAATATGCCAGCCGGGCCGCCCTTCACCCCACGGGGAATCCCAGGCAATTTCGTCTTCTTTTGCCTTTTTCCACAGCGCAAAATCAAGCGGATCTTCTTTTTTCTCGCCGATTTGAATTCGCGCACCGGACCTTAGTTCTTCAATCGACTGATGAGAAAGCTTGCCGTAGCCGTCAAAGGCACGCGGTTTGAAGTAAACATCCCCGTCCACCGCATAGGCAAAGCCTTTGTCGACGAGTCCTTCGATGAAGCGGATAATATCATCCATCGTCTCAACTACTCTCGGATTGTGGGTTGCTTTTTTCACACCAAGTGCCTCGACGTCTTCCAGATAGGCATCGATATAGCGGTCGGCAACCTCCGGCACATTCTCCCCGGCCTCTTTTGCCGCTTTAATGATTTTGTCATCGACATCGGTGAAATTCAGCACATAATCAACATCATAGCCGCTGTATTCCAGATAGCGGCGGACGGAATCAAAGACAATCGCCGGGCGGGCGTTGCCAATGTGGATGTAATTGTAGACGGTCGGGCCGCACACATACATCCGGACGTTTCCTTCCTCAATTGGTTTAAATGTTTCTTTTTCACGAGTTAATGTATTATAAATTTTTATTGGCATGAGCCGCTCCTCCTTGTTTCAGGCTGGCAATTTCCGCTTTCAGTTCATCCACTTCCTGCTGAAGCTCCTTACACCTGTCCGCAACTGGATCCGGAATTTTATGATGGTCGAGATCTGTTCGTATCTTTTCCCCGTTTTGCTTCACTACTCTCCCCGGCACGCCGACCACGGTCGAATGTGACGGTACATCTTTCAACACGACCGACCCGCCGCCGACTTTGGAACTTTCCCCAATGGTAATTGAGCCAAGTACCTTGGCGCCGGTGGCAACCAGGACATTATCCTCAATCGTCGGATGGCGCTTGCCCTTTTCCTTGCCGGTTCCTCCCAGGGTCACCCCCTGGAAAATGGTGACATTATTGCCGATTTCACATGTCTCGCCAATTACAACCCCCATCCCGTGGTCAATAAAGAAACGGCGGCCGATTTTTGCCCCGGGATGAATTTCAATCCCTGTAATAAAGCGGCTGATTTGTGATACCGCCCGCGCCAGGAAAAAGAGACGGCGGTGATATAACACATGCGCGATCCGGTGCGCCCAGATGGCATGCAGTCCGGAATAGGTGAGAAACACTTCAATATAGGTCCGGGCAGCAGGATCCTGACTAAACACAACATCCATATCTTCTTTCATTCGCTTAAATATCCCCATATGACAACCTCCTCCCAGAGGGTTTGTAGTCTTTACAAAAGATTATAGTGCTCTTATCGTAGTTGATAGGAAATACAGTATCACTCTCAGAGGGGGAGACTTCGGCCACGACCAGAAATTTCCGGTCTCTGGCCGAAGTTTTCGTTCTCCCGCCGAAGTTTTCCCTCTCCCGCCGATGTTTTCGCTCTCCCGCCGATGTTTTCGCTCTCCCGTCGATGTTTCCGCTCTCCGGTTGAAGTTCCCGCTCTCCGGTTGAAGTTTCCTCTCTCCGGTTGAAGTTCTCGCCCTCCGGTTGAAGTTCTCGCCCTCCGGTTGAAGTTCTCGCTCTCGGCCGGAAGTTTCCCCTCTCGGCCGGAAGTTCTCGCCCTCGACCGGGAGTTTTCGCCCTCGACCGGAAGTTTCAAAACACGTCACCAGCGGAGGAAATACCCCGAGACTCCTGCGGGAGGAAAGGCTTCGGTGAGACCCCGAAGTGCGAAAGCACGAGGGGGCTCGCCAGCCTCCCGCGGAAAGCGAAGGGTATTTCCGCAGCGGCGATGACAACCATCCCTTTTGATTTACGTTTTTCAAAAAACAGCCTTACAAAAAGCAACTAAAAAGCGCCCCTGTGCCGGATGACACAGAGGCGCCGGATAAGCGCGGTTCCACTCTGTTTGGAGGGCTAAAACTTCCTCCACTTTCGCTCTCATAACGGGAGAGTTCCGCCGTCATGTACTGTATTTCCATGACGGACTCCGAGGGGCACTTCAAAAACGGCGCTTAAAATCACTCCCAGCAACTGTGATTCTCTCTTGGTAAGTCACACGTTTTCTACTTTTCCTCATCCGCATTCACTTTATTTACCTTTACTATATTACATATCCGCATATTTGTGAATGAATTAGGCTCCAAGCTGTTTCAGCAAATCATCAAGCCGTTTGAGCACCGTTTCTTTGCCAAGCAGTTCAATCGCGAGTGGCAGTTCCGGCCCGTGCGTCTGTCCGGTCGTTGCCACCCGGATTGGCATGAACAGCTTTTTGCCGCGATGGCCGGTTTCTTTTTGAGTTGCTTTGAACTGGGCTTTGATCTCACCCTTCTCCCAGGTATCCAGGTGGATCAATTTATCGGTAAACACCTGCAGCACCTCTGGCACCTGTTCCTGCTGCAGCACATCCATGGCGCCTTCCTCATAGCTGATTTCCTGCTGGAAGAACAGCTCGGTCAATTCGACAATTTCCGCACCATATCGAAGTTGCTCCCTGTACAGCGCGATGACGTTTTCTGCCCACACACGCTTCTCTGCCGACATATCTTCCGGCAGCTTTTCGGCCTTAATCAGATGCGGCATAGCCAGGTTGATCACCCGGTCGAGATCTGCTGCCTTAATATATTCATTGTTCATCCAGCGCAGCTTATGCCGGTCAAAAATAGCCGCAGAGGTGGAGAGGCGTTCCGGATCAAAAATATCGATCAGTGTCTCTTTATCAAAAATCTCTTCCTCGCCAACCGGAGACCAGCCAAGCAGGGTAATGAAGTTAAACAATGCTTCCGGCAAATAGCCAAGGTTTTTATACTGTTCGATAAACTGCAGGATATGCTCGTCCCGCTTGCTCAGCTTCTTGCGCTCTTCGTTTAAAATCAACGTCATATGGCCGAACTGTGGCTGCTCCCAGTTAAACGCTTCATAGACCATCATCTGCTTAGGCGTATTGGAAATATGCTCCTCCCCGCGCAGGATATGGGAGATCTCCATATGGTGGTCATCAATCGCCACTGCAAAATTATACGTCGGGATGCCATTTTTCTTCACGATTACCCAGTCGCCGAAATCACTTGATTCGAACGTGATGTTGCCGCGAACGATATCATGGAACGTATAGGTGCGGTTTTCCGGCACGCGCAAGCGAATGCTCGGTGTACGCCCTTCCGCCTCAAATTGGGCAATTTTTTCTTCGCTCAAATTTCGGTGCGCTCCGGAGTATTTCGGGACTTGTCCGTTCGCCCGCTGCTCCTCGCGCTCTTTTTCCAGCTCTTCTTCTGTCATATAGCATTTATAGGCCATGTCTTTTTCCAGCAGCTCATTTACATATTTTTGATAAATATCCAAACGCTCTGTCTGACGGTATGGGCCGTAGTTTCCGCCGATATCGGTACCTTCATCCCATTCAATTCCAAGCCATTTGAGGAATTTCAATTGGCTTTCTTCTCCGCCTTCCACATTGCGTTTCTCATCGGTGTCCTCGGTACGGATAATGAATTTCCCGTCAAAATGCTTGGCATACAGGTAATTAAACAAAGCGGTACGCGCATTCCCGATATGCAGGTGGCCGGTCGGGCTCGGCGCATAGCGCACACGAACTTCTTTTGTCATCGGTGCTCTTCCTCTCTTGATTTATTTAGGCTGTTTTCTAAAAGAATGGGACTGCGGTTACCCGTCCCACCGAAAAGCGTTTGTTGTTTTTATCACAATATCTATAAACTGTGAACGAATCCACCGCTCCGGAAATGCACTTCGCTTTCCGCGGGTGGCTGGTGAGCCTCCTCGCGCTGACTCCGCTTGAGGGGTCTCACCGATGCCATTCCTCCCGCAGGAGTCTTCGTGCATTTCCTCCGCTGAGAATGTGCTTTGCAACTTTCTCACATTTATAACCATAACAGCTATTTACTTTGTTAATGGTTGATTGGAGCGGAGGGCAGTCGACTCCTGCGGGAAGAAAAGCCTAGGCGAGACCCCGCCGTGCGCCAGCACAAGGGGGCTCGGCAGCTTCCCGCGGAAAGCGACTGCCCGCAGCGGAAATCAACGAGCACTCTGTCGCATTTTCCATCAACTGCGAAAAACAACAAAGCTTACGAAAAAGGCCTTTATTTAAGTTATCTAAAGAAAAAATATGTGTTCTGATCAACGTTCCTGTTCGAATAAAAAGTGATAACAATTACATGTTATCACTTTTTGCATCCTCTATAAGTTATACCTGTTTTACTGCGCTTTTTCAAGTAATTTTGGTTTGGCAAAGATCATCCGGCCCGCAGAAGTCTGCAGAACGCTGGTGATCAATACCTCAATCGTTTTGCCGATATAATTGCGTCCTTCTTCCACCACAATCATGGTGCCGTCATCCAAATACGCAACACCCTGATTATGTTCTTTTCCGTCTTTAATCACCTGCACCACCAATTCCTCACCCGGCAGCACGACAGGTTTGACCGCATTGGCCAGATCATTGATATTCAGCACTGGCACACCTTGCAGGTCACATACTTTGTTGAGATTAAAGTCATTCGTCACTACAATACCATCCATCACTTTGGCCAGCTTGATCAGCTTGCTGTCGACTTCGGAGATTTCTTCAAAGTCGCCTTCATAAATTTCCACCGTCACCGGCAGTTCCTTCTGAATTCTGTTCAAAACGTCAAGCCCGCGCCGCCCCCGGTTACGCTTCAGGGCATCGGATGAATCCGCGATATGCTGCAGCTCACCAAGCACGAACTGCGGAATGACAATCGTTCCTTCCAGGAAATTCGTCTGGCAAATATCCGCGATACGGCCGTCAATAATCACACTTGTATCAAGTATTTTCGATTTCGGCTTTGGTGTTTGCACTTCCTCTTCTCCCTGCTCCTGGGGCTTGCGTTTGTCCCGCTCTTTTTTGCTTAGCAGATTCACAAATTCCTCCCGGCGCCTGAATCCCATCTGGAAGCCAAAATAGCCAAGCAGAATCATAATAAACAGAGGAAGCAATTGAGAGACTACCGCAATATTAATATCCTGCAGCGGACGGTTAATGAAATAAGAAATAACCAGTCCCACAATCAGCCCGAGACTTCCAAAAAACAAATCCACCGCTGGAAGCTTGACCAGTGCATCCTCAATCCATTTCAGAAACCCCACAATATAATCAGCCAGCCAGTAAGAAATAAAGAATAATATAATAGCCCCGATAATCATCCCGAAATACGGTGATGTTGCCCAGACTGCATCCGTAAAGTCTAACATGTTAATAATATACGGAATGTATAAATACCCAATGGTTCCGCCTAAAATAATAAAAAATAAATACACAACCGTTTTAAGCACCACTGTCACCTCCTATCCTTATTATTACCTTGTGAAACGAAAAATAATCCCCATTTCAGTATAAACGCTATAAGTGCAATTAAATTGTAACATATCAATGATCAATTATCAATTTTTTTAGAAAAATCAGCCGCATGCCTGCTACCGGTTGTTAAGTTCTTTAGCAGATATGCCGGTCCTTTTTCTCTAAGCCTGCAGCAACGCTGATCCACCTGGTATGGCCAGGCGCAGCCCATACGTCGCTACGACGCACAGGACGTGCTAGTACAGGCGTTGCCACAGGAGGTGGCGTTCTTAGCCTGTAAGGGCACTTCCGCTTTTGGTTCTATCTTTCCAGACTCGTATCCAGCGCTTCCTTAACAGTCTGCACGCCAACAATTTCAATATTTCCCGGCGGATTCCAGCCATCGAGGTTTTTCTGCGGGCAAATCACCCGCTGAAAGCCAAGCTTGGCCGCTTCCTGTACCCGCTGCTCAATGCGGGAGACCCGGCGCACTTCCCCTGTCAGCCCAACCTCTCCGATAAAAATATCATCCGGTTTTGTCGGCTGATCACGAAAGCTTGAGGCAATGCTGACAGCAATCGCCAGATCAATCGCCGGCTCATCCAGCTTGACACCGCCCGCCACTTTAATATATGCGTCCTGATTCTGCAACAGCAGTCCGACACGCTTTTCCAGCACGGCCATCAACAGCGGCACCCGGCTATTGTCAACGCCTGTGGCCATCCTTCTCGGGTTGCCGAAGCTGGACGGCGAAATCAGCGCCTGAATCTCGACAAGCACCGGCCTGGTCCCTTCCAGGGAAGCAACCACCGTCGAGCCGGCCGCCCCTTGAGAACGCTCTTCCAGGAAAATTTCCGACGGGTTCATGACCTCCCGCATTCCTTCTTCCTTCATTTCAAAAATTCCCATTTCATTCGTGCTGCCAAAACGGTTCTTCACCCCACGCAGAATCCGGTACGCATGATGCCGCTCTCCCTCGAAATAAAGCACTGCATCCACCATATGCTCCAGCAGCCTCGGTCCGGCGATCGACCCTTCCTTCGTTACATGACCGACGATAAAAATGGGAATCCCGCCGGTTTTGGCGATTTTCATTAATTCACTTGTACTCTCCCGAACTTGAGAAACACTGCCGGGCGCGCTGGTCACCTCTTCCCGATAGATCGTCTGAATCGAGTCAACGACCACCAAAGAGGGCTGAATTTCTTCAATTTGTTTGGAGATATCAAATAAGTTCGTTTCCGCCAGCACATACAGTAAATCGGAACGGATCCCCAGCCGCTCTGCACGCAGCTTCGTTTGTCTCGGCGATTCCTCCCCGGAAATATATAAAACCGGCAGCTGTTTTTCTGCAAGCTGGGAAGAAATCTGCAAAAGCAATGTGGACTTGCCAATTCCGGGATCCCCGCCGACTAAAACAAGCGAGCCTGGCACAATGCCGCCGCCAAGCACTCGGTTAAATTCCTTCATCTCCGTGGTGATGCGCGGCTCCTTCTGTGATTCAATCGCGGTGATTTTTTCCGGTTTGCCGGTGGTCCTCAGGCCTCCTGCAGTCTGACGTCCGCGTGGGGCCCCTGCTGCCTCGATCTCTTCCACCATCGTATTCCAGTTATTGCAGCCCGGGCATTTGCCCATCCATTTGGGTGACTCATACCCGCATTCCTGACAAACATACTTTGTTTTGCGCTTAGCCATATTCCTCAGGTCCCTTCCCCTTATTCTCTATTATATAAAAAAATCATCGCTGGCAGGTTACAGATTCCTTTCATTTTCTAGTAATCCTTACCTAAGTCATGCCACAATTTTGCTTTCGCGCAAATGCCTTCGTGGCACTTATATAGGATAGAAATCCGAAAAACCCGCACCTAATAGGCAAAAAGCCGGAAGATCACACTTCCAGCTTATCTTTGCCATGGCTCAAATCATGGGAGAATGATAAATTCACCCTTGTTGTTGAGACCGATTTTCACTTTTTCCCCTTTGGATATGGTTTCCTTAAGCAGCTCCTCGGAAAGCAGGTCCTCGATATTTTTCTGGATGGACCGGCGGAGCGGACGCGCACCGTATTCCGGATCAAAGCCTTCATTGGCGATTTTATCCACTGCTTTATCCGTCAGCGTAAACTCGATTTCCTGTTCTTTCAGACGTTCCTGCAGCTGTTCGACCATGAGAAGCACAATGTCTTTCATGTGTTTTCTCTCCAGGGAATGGAAGACAATTGTTTCATCAATCCGGTTGAGAAACTCTGGACGGAACGCTTTTTTCATTTCGTCCGTGACCTTGGATTTCATACTTTTGTAATCCTGCGATTCATCTTCCAGATTAAAACCAACATGTTTATTGCGGCGCAGTTCATCAGCACCGACATTGGATGTCATGATCAGTACGGTGTTGCGGAAGTCAACCACCCGGCCTTTGGAATCGGTAAGCCGTCCGTCTTCCAGCACCTGCAGGAGGACGTTGAATACTTCCGGATGGGCTTTTTCCACTTCATCCAATAATACGACCGAATATGGCTTGGTGCGGACTTTTTCCGTCAGCTGACCGCCTTCTTCATAGCCGACATAGCCGGGAGGGGAACCAACCAGACGGGACGTGGAGTGTTTCTCCATATACTCGGACATATCAATCCGGATCATCGACTCCTCATCGCCGAACATGGTCTCTGCCAGCGCACGGGCCAGTTCGGTTTTCCCGACCCCTGTTGGTCCAAGGAAAATAAACGAACCAATCGGACGTTTCGGGTCTTTCAAGCCAGATCGGGCACGGCGGATGGCTTTGGCTACTGCATCCACCGCTTCTTCCTGCCCGATCACCCGGCTGTGCAGCGTCTCTTCCATATTCAAAAGCCGCTCACTCTCATCTTTGGTCAAGCGGGAAACCGGCACCCCGGTCCAGATGGAAACAACACTGGCAATATCCTCCACGGTCACTTTGGAGTCCGTTTTGCCCTGTTTTTCCTTCCAGTCCTTTTTCGTTTCCTCAAGTTCTTCGCGCAACCGCTGCTCGTTATCTCTTAAAGAAGCAGCTTTTTCAAATTCCTGGCTTTGCACCGATTCGTCCTTTTCCTTGCGTACCTCTTCCAGCCGCTGCTCCAGCTCTTTCAAATTCGGAGGAACGGTATAGGATTGAAGGCGCACTTTGGAGCCTGCCTCGTCAATCAGGTCAATCGCTTTATCCGGCAGGAAACGGTCGGTAATATAACGGTGGGACAGGTTGGCTGCTGCCTCCACTGCCTCATCGGTGATCGTCACACGGTGATGTGCTTCATAGCGGTCACGCAGTCCATTTAAAATCTGCACCGTTTCTTCCAGTGTCGGTTCATCGACTTGGATCGGCTGGAACCTCCGCTCAAGAGCAGCATCTTTTTCAATATATTTGCGGTATTCATCAAGTGTCGTCGCACCAATGCACTGCAATTCCCCGCGTGCGAGCGATGGTTTTAAAATATTTGATGCATCAATTGCTCCTTCTGCACCGCCAGCACCAATCAAAGTGTGCAGTTCATCAATAAACAGAATGATATTCCCCGCCTGGCGGATCTCTTCCATTACCTTTTTCAGACGGTCTTCAAATTCCCCGCGGTATTTCGTTCCGGCAACCACGGTACCCATATCCAGGGTCATTACCCGTTTATCGCGCAGTGTTTCCGGTACCTCCCCGTCAATCACCTGCTGGGCAAGGCCCTCTGCCACAGCTGTTTTACCAACACCAGGCTCCCCGATTAACACCGGATTGTTCTTGGTGCGGCGGCTTAATACCTGTATCACCCGCTCAATTTCCTTGGCACGGCCAATCACCGGGTCAATGCTGCCTTCTTTGGCAATTACTGTTAAATCTCTTGCCAGTGAATCCAGTGTTGGCGTGTTGGCGGTGGACTGCTGTGCCCCGCGCCCCTGCCGGCCACCTTGTGATTCATTGCTGCCCAAGAGCTGCAGCACCTGCTGTCTCGCTTTATTCAGGCTGACACCAAGATTGTTCAGCACCCGTGCAGCAACCCCTTCGCCTTCACGAATCAGCCCAAGCAGAATATGCTCAGAACCCACGTAAGAATGCCCAAGCTTCCTTGCTTCATCCTGGGATAATTCCACAACTTTTTTCGCTCTAGGGGTGTAGTGGATCGATTGCATCGGCTGTTTGCCAACACCAATCAGCTCCTCCACCTCTTCCTGGATCTTGGAAACTTCCAGCCCTAAAGACTGCAACGCTTTGGCAGCAATGCCTTCCCCTTCACGGACAAGCCCAAGCAGAATATGTTCCGTGCCGATGTTGTTATGGCCAAGCCGGACCGCTTCTTCCTGGGATAAAGCCAATACTTTTTGCGCTCTTTCGGTAAAACGTCCAAACATCATCGTTCTTCCTCCAATCTATTTCTCCAATTGCAGCCGTTCGCGGATCAGCGTGGCCCTGAGTTCATCGCGCTCACTTGCCGAAAGCGTCTTTTCTGCATATTGTTGCAGAAATCCCGGCTGTGTAAGAATCACCAGTTCATTCAAAATGTTGCGGGAGACTTGCTCAATCATCCCTAAATCAATACCAAGCCGGACATTGGACAAGCATATCGCAGCCTCTTTGGACTCGATAATCCGACTATGTTCCAGCACCCCGTAAGAGCGGTGAATCCGGTCTTCCAACTGCTTGCCTGACTGCTCCATCAGCCGGGTGCGCGCTTTTCGTTCATGCTCAATCAGCTGCTTCACAACACCGCGCAGGTCGCCGATGATATCCTCTTCGGTAATCCCTAAGGTGATCTGGTTGGAAATCTGAAAAATACTGCCGCGCGCCTCGCTTCCTTCTCCGTAAATTCCGCGCACGACCAGTCCCAGCTGGTTAATCGACGGAATCATCCGGTTGATCTGCTTGGTCATGGCAAGTGCCGGCAAATGCATCATCACCGAAGCACGCATCCCTGTGCCGACATTGGTCGGACAGCTCGTCAAATAGCCTCTCGTCTCATCAAACGCATAATCGATTTTTTCCTCCAGCCAGTCATCCAGCTCAAACGCCTTTTCCAGTGCCTCGGTCAGCTGGAAGCCAGGAAAGTACAGCTGCAGCCGAATATGGTCTTCTTCATTAACCATGATCGACACCTGTTCGTTTTGCGAAATCAGCGCCGCGCCAGCATGCTGATTTTTAGCCAAATGCGGACTGATCAGATGCTTCTCCACCAGTACGCGTTTTTCTACAGCCGTTAAATCCTCCATGGAGAGCAGTGCAAAATCCTCATAGTCCTGAAAAGACTCATGTTCATACTTATTCTGGAAGAACTGCCGGATCTCCTGCAATTTTTCTTTATTTCCTGCCAGAGGAAAAGATATATCCGAAAAGTTGCGCGCCAAGCGGATACGACTGCTTAAAACAATGTCGGAATCCGGGCCCTCATCACGCATCCATGGACTGATTGCTTCCTTCATAAAATGCTGTAAGGTCATTCCTTCTCCCCCGTTTCCGATCCGCCTTTTAGTGCCTTGATCTTATCTCGTACCTCTGCCGCCTCCTCGAAGGCTTCTTCTTTAATCAGACGATCCAGTTCTTCTTTGTAGGCATCCAGCTCTTTCCGTTTGCGCAAATCGCCGCCCCTGCGTTTGGGAATTTTTCCGAAATGCTTTGTGTTCCCGGAATGCACCCGGCGAAAAATCGGATCCAGCCTGGAAGAAAATGTTTCATAGCAGGAGGCACAGCCAAATTTTCCAATCCGCTTAAATTCAGACAGTCCCATGCCGCATTGCGGACATTTCGTCTCCTGTATTTGCTTAAATTGCTGCTTGCTCCCCTGCGCCCCGGTTATTGCCGAATCAATGTTAAACAGATCTGTAATCAAATGATGGAGGCCATACCCTTCTTCCTGATAGGGCATGTATCCATTTTCCTTGGCACAGACTTCACATACATGTATTTCCGTTTTGTTCCCATTAATGGATTGGGAAAAATGGACGGTCGCGGGTCGCTTATGGCAGTCCTGGCATTCCATTATTGTCGCCCCCTTTGGGTAAGGATTTCTGAAACGTTATTTATTTAAATATTTCAATGTGGAAAGCATCGCGGTCATCACACGGGCGCGCACTTCATCCCGAAGCGGCAGTTGAAATGCCAGCGTGCTCCGGTCCAGCGCACTCAGCATAATCTTTGCTTCCCGCTGGGTTACCAGATTTTCCTCCAGCAGCCTCTCCAACACATCTACCGCAGCCTGCTGCGTGACGGTCGGGTTAATCATTTCAATAATTTCATCAATAAGTTCAGAATGCTCCTGATGCATGACCCTGATAATCCGGATATACCCTCCGCCGCCGCGTTTGCTTTCCACTATATATCCTTTTTCCACAGTAAAACGCGTCTTAATCACATAATTTATCTGCGAGGGCACACACTGAAACTGATCGGCAATTTCGCTTCTCTTGATTTCCACTGTATTCTGGCCTTCGCGCTGCAAAATCTTTTTTAAATATTGCTCAATCACATCAGAAATGTTGCTCATCATGCCCACCCCCTCACCTTGGTCATTTCCTTTGACTTTGACTATCTTTGACTATATTTTTATTATACGCGAAAAACACTGGAATGCCAACCCAAAGTTCTCTAAAACAGCATTGACAAATTAAATAAAGAAAAAACCTTACAGCATGTTTTATGTGTAAAGTTTTTCCATTGGATGTTTGTAGAGTTTGGGCCCCTTTATGTAAGCAAACAGGAAAGATAAAACACTTCCTGCCTGCACAGCATCCCGGGAAGCCTCTTCTCCCCAGACAGCCGTCTAATTAATATTCCTTACTTGTTCTATACGGGAAATTTCCTCATACAACGCAAGCTGATCCGTTTCGATAACTGGTTCCGTCTTAATAAAAATGCGCCGTGCATTGTTTTCTGACTTCACAATCTCCACACTTTTAATAATCAGCTCATATTTCTCCACAATAGTGACCACATCTTGAATTTTTAAATCATTTAATGCCACAATCTCTATCATACTGGACGATCTGGATTTGGTAAACATTTTCTCAAAGTTGTTCAGAAAGACCAGGCTTAACAGGATGATCAACGTCGTAAACACGGCAGGTCCGTACATGCCAGCACCTACCACAAGCCCGATCCCGGCAACCGTCCAGATCGAGGCAGCTGTGGTCAGCCCGCGGATCGTCCCTCCGTAGACAATAATCGTTCCTGCCCCGAGAAATCCGATGCCGCTGATGACATAGGAGGGAATTCTCGCCGGGTCAAACCGCACATTGTCATACTCTTCCATAAACTCGACAAACCCAAATAAGGAAAGAAGCATCATTAAACATGCTCCCACCCCGACAAGAATATGGGTGCGAAACCCCGCAGAATGGTTATTCATTTCCCGTTCAAAACCGATAACACCAGATAACACCAGTGCAACCAGCACCCGCACCATCATCAGCCCAAAATTCTCCCCCAACATTGGGGCCAATAATGCATCCATGGCCTCGCATCCCCCCTTTTCCCGATTAATTAATTACGAATTATGACTTATCGCCAATTTTGTTGGGGCAGGTCTTACCTTCACTTAATGCAAAATAAGAGCTGCCAAAACAGAGTACTGAGCTTCTTCATATATATGTCTATCCCCTATAATTTATCCTGAAACACAATCAAGTTAATTTCCGCTTGCTGCTCCTGCCGTGATCAAATTCAGTCATACACAAACCGGGAGATCATCTCTGATTCTCTTTAATTAATGAATATCCTCTATTAAAAAAATCAGCCTTGGTTGGCCGAAAACGCCATAACACAGTATTTTTAAGGACTTACCGGACTAAAGGGCCCTCACTGCCAAAGTGAGACACATATCTCCAGACTCTGGAAACCCGTGATGTAATACACTCTCTGGTTTCCCAAGTAATTTTAAAACCTAACTTACCATCAAGGCTCCATTGCTTCCTGTGCAACAGGAACGTATTTATGCTAAAGTTGTGGCGCCAAGCCAAAGCTCGCACTTATACAGGATAAGAAAGAATATACATTCTTATTTGCTAAAAAAGCTGAGGGGCTTTTGGCTCCTCAGCTTTTTTGCTTATTCGATTGCCTGGCGGCGTCCTACTCTTGCAGGGGCAAGGCCCCAACTACCATCGGCGCTGGAGAGCTTAACTGCTGTGTTCGGCATGGGAACAGGTGTGGCCTCTCCGCCATTGCTGCCAG
>NZ_NIXK01000008.1 GCF_002763455.1 Lentibacillus sediminis | reverse complement strand
GATAGGTTCGAGGTGGAAGCGTGGCGACACGTGGAGCTGACGAATACTAATCGATCGAGGACTTAACTAACATTATTTCGATGTCCCGTGTGCGCTTATTTAGTTTTCAGGGTGTAAATTTTTTCCTTGCATTTTCTCTTCAGAGATGTATATAATAAAGGTTGTTCGCACGCAACCATTTGTCTGGCAGCAATGGCGGAGAGGCCACACCTGTTTCCATGCCGAACACAGCAGTTAAGCTCTCCAGCGCCGATGGTAGTTGGGGCTTTGCCCCTGCAAGAGTAGGACGCCGCCAGACATATAATTTTATATTTTATCACACCGCGGGGTGGAGCAGTCTGGTAGCTCGTTGGGCTCATAACCCAGAGGTCGCAGGTTCAAATCCTGCCCCCGCAACCAATTTAAATTTGAATCTTGGTACTAGCTGAAGACCAGTAACAGCAGTATGATAAACATTGAATAGCTGGTCCGGTAGTTCAGTTGGTTAGAATGCCTGCCTGTCACGCAGGAGGTCGCGGGTTCGAGTCCCGTCCGGACCGCCATTAACCATGTTCATATACATAAACGCACACATGATTTTATCGAGAATCATGTGTTTTTTAATTTTTTAAAATCGATGCAGAGCAGATCTGCGATAAATCTGCCATGTGTAGAAGTACTTCTTAAAAATTGTCATGAAACATTAACGGATCCTTACACTAAAGCCGTTTCATTTTTTGTCGGTTTTTGCTATTATTAACTAGACTGACAAAGAAAATGGTGAACGATAAATGGATGAATTTTCCTTTATTGATACAATCAAACAACGGTATTACAGACAGCCTGCTTTGATAAAGGGTGTAGGCGATGACGCAGCGGTTTTCCGGGAAAACAGCAAAGATATTGTGACTTCCGTTGATACGTTTGTGGAAGGGATTCACTTCACACGTGAAACAATGGAGCCTTTTCATGCGGGTTATCGCGCGCTTGCTGCTAATATTAGTGACTTGGCTGCAATGGGCTCTGTGCCGGCGTTTTATCTTGTGTCCATTGTGGTGCCGGATACATGGTCTGAAGATGAGCTGAAAGAAGTTTACCGTGGTATGAAGGAGATTGGCCGGCATTTCAGGATGGATATGATTGGCGGGGACACGGTATCGGGTAAGGAATTTTCTCTTTCTATTACAGTGATTGGCTTTACGGAAAGAGAAAAAGCACGATACCGGCACACCGCTCAAGATGGCGATGTTGTTTTTGTAACGGGGACGCTTGGCTGCTCACAGGCCGGTTTTCATATATTGACCAATCCGGGGAATTATCAGGATAAAGCTTATTTTATTGACCGGCACCGGATACCATTCCCTCGTGCGGAATTTGGGGCCGCTTTAGGGGACATGCCGCGAGTGGCGCTTAATGATATTAGTGATGGCATAGCGAATGAGACAGCTGAGATTGCGGAAGCCTCCCAGGTGGTAATCACACTGCAGGAAGATCAGATACCGGTAGCTGCTTACTATGGACAATTCACCCCAGAGCAGCAGCACCATTGGAAACTCTACGGCGGGGAAGACTTTGAACTGGCCGGAACAGTGGCCGAGGAGAATTGGCCTGCGGTTGAAGCTATAGCGGCCCGAACAAATACCAAAATAAGCCGAATTGGCTATGTAAGTCAGGCAGATACTTATGGTAAGGTGTTTTTAGAGAAAAACGGGCGGTGTACTCTTTTGCAGAAAAAGGGTTATACCCATTTAAGCAGGTGAAGGAATGAGTATTTATCAGACCACTACAAATACGGAACTTGAGACGCTAAAGCTGGCTGAGCGGTTGGCAGCATTGCTGGAACCGGGAAATCTGATTACCCTGGAAGGCGAGCTTGGGGCGGGAAAAACCACGTTTACCAAGGGAATTGCCAAAGGGCTTGGTGTAACGAGAACCGTCAGCAGTCCGACCTTTACTATTATAAAGGAGTACGAAGGCAAGCTGCCGTTTTACCATATGGATGCTTACAGGCTGGAAGATTCCGATGAGGATATTGGTTTTATGGAATATTTTCAAGGGTTTGGGATCACCGTCGTAGAATGGGCGCAGTTTATTGAAGAATATTTGCCCGAGGAGCGCCTGGAGATTACAATCCACCATCTGGATGAGGAGAAAAGGGTGCTGGAGTTCCTTCCAAAAGGCCGGCATTACGAATCGGTGGTCTGTGAACTGAACGACAAACGATAGAAGCATGTAAGGAGTCTGCGGGATGAATATACTTGCAATTGATACATCAAATCAGGCCCTCGGTGTGGCTGTTATGAAAAATGGTGAAATCGCCGGGGATCTAACCACAAATTTGAAAAAAAATCATTCAGTCAGGCTGATGCCGGCGATCGATCAGTTAATGCGGGAAGTTTCCCTGACACCGGAAGAACTGGACCGGATTGTTGTTGCGAAGGGTCCCGGCTCCTATACGGGTGTCCGGATCGGTCTTTCCACGGCAAAAACGATGGCCTGGGCGTTAAATATTCCGGTTGTCGGTGTATCCAGTCTGGAAGTTCTAGGCTTTCAGGGGCGGTTTTTCCATGCGCTGGTATGCCCGTTTTTCGATGCGCGCCGCGGATTAGTGTATGGCGGGGTATATGAGTGGAAGAAAGGCAGGCTTCATTCTGTTTATTCGGAGAAAAATATGCCGATGGAAGATCTGCTGAGTCTGCTGGCGGAAGAAAATAGCGAGGTGCTTTTTCTGAGTCCGGATATCTCTTTACACCAGGAATCCATTGCAGAAAAACTCAGGGAGCGGGCAGTTGTACCGGAAGCTCCGTATCATTTGCCGAAAGCGAGCCATCTGGCGCTGGCCGGCAGTATGGTGGAGCCCGTACCCACTCACACCTTGACTCCGAATTATTTGCGGATGGCGGAAGCGGAAGCAAAATGGCTGGAGCGGCATAAAGGAAAGTCCCATGGCTGAATTGGTCATTAGAAGGATGGATCTGACCGATGTGGATCAGGTGATGGAAGTGGAACAGGCTACCTTTTCCAGTCCATGGACAGCGGAAATTTTCCACCAGGAAATTGGTCATAACCAGCATGCTCATTATTTTGTCTTGGAGCTGGAAAAAAAGATCATTGGCTATGCCGGTGCCTGGATTGTCGTGGATGATGCGCAAATTACCAATATCGCGGTGGATCCGGCTTACCGGGGGAATAAATTCGGTGAGAAGCTTTTCCGGTTTACCATACAGCAGATCATGATGCATGGGGCGGTGCGTTTGTCGCTCGAGGTGCGTGTTTCCAACATCGCAGCTCAGAAATTGTACAGGAAATTTGGGCTCGTACCTGGCGGTGTCCGGAAAAATTATTACGCCGATGATCAGGAAGATGCTTTAGTAATGTGGGTGAATTTACGATGACAAAAGACATATATATATTAGGAATTGAAACAAGCTGTGACGAGACAGCTGCCGCGATTGTGAGAAACGGTACGGAGACGGTTGCCAATGTGGTGGCTTCACAGATTGCCAGCCACCAGCGCTTTGGCGGGGTCGTCCCGGAAATCGCCTCACGCCATCATGTGGAGCAAATAACGCTCGTGCTGGAGGAAGTTTTCCACGAGGCACAGCTGGACTGGGACGAAATTGATGCGATTGCGGTAACAAAGGGGCCGGGGCTTGTTGGCGCGCTCTTGGTTGGGGTGAACGCTGCCAAGGCATTGGCGTTTGCCAGACAAAAACCGCTGATTGGCGTGCACCATATAGCCGGGCATATTTATGCCAACAGGCTAGAGAAAGAGTTTCAGTTTCCATTGCTTGCCTTGATTGTTTCAGGAGGGCATACGGAACTCGTGTTAATGACGGAACATGGAAAGTATGAGCTTATCGGCGAGACAAGGGACGATGCGGCCGGGGAAGCCTATGACAAGGTGGCGCGCATGCTGAAGCTGCCTTATCCCGGCGGTCCGGAAATCGACCGTCTGGCAGCACGAGGGGAAGAGATTATTTCGTTTCCGCGTGCCTGGCTGGAAGATGGCAGTTATGATTTTAGTTTCAGCGGGTTAAAATCAGCGGTTATCAACAAAATGCACAATGTCCAGCAGCGCGGAGAAACATTGAAACCTGAAGATATTGCCGCAAGTTTTCAGGCGAGTGTCGTGGAAGTTTTGACGGAAAAAACCTATCGCGCAGCTCGTGAGCATCAGGTTCAGCAGGTGATCGTCGCCGGCGGGGTTGCCGCCAATAGAGGGTTACGCAAGAAGCTGGATGAACGATTTGCCGGAACGGATATTCCGCTTCTAATCCCACCGCTTGAACTGTGTACCGATAATGCGGCAATGATCGCTGCGGCCGGTACCATTTCCTACGGCCAAGGGAAACGAGCGGGATTGGACTTGAATGCTAATGCTTCACTGTTATTAAATTAAAGTTATGCACAGGCCTGTGGGTAAAGGATGAAGAAATTGCGATTCCTCCATGGTCTTTATGTGGATGAAATCCGTGGATAATCCTGGCCCTCTCTGTGGATAGTGTGCATAACATTGTGAACAACCGGCCTGCCGGCATTTTTTGCTGTTGGTTTCCTGTGGATATCATGGATGGACGCTACACTCTTGATAACAGACAGAGACTGTCGGCCAGCCGGTTTGATACGAGAGAGAAATTTGGTGATGCGCAATGTCGAAAAAACAATCCTATTATATGCAGACAGATCTTATCATATTATTTATCTTACTCGTCTGCACCAGCCTGATGGCGATTTATAATGCACAGTCGATGGACCAATATGAAAATGGCGGTTTTCTCTGGAAGCAGGCGGTCTGGTTTACAGTAGGGGCACTGGTTGTGGCGGCAATGCAGTATTTCGATTTGGATCAGTTGTACAAGGCCAGTATTTTTATTTATGCCTTTGGAGTTTTTCTCCTGGCGCTCTTGCTGGTGAGTCCTGCAGCCATTGCAGAGCCGGTCAACGGGGCAAAAAGCTGGTTCCAACTCCCCGGCTTTACCATTCAGCCGTCGGAATTTGCCAAAATATCCACGATTGTGTTTCTATCAGCTACCGTAAGCCATCATAAAGGCAAGCATGAGGTAAACACGCTGAAAACGGACAGTTTGCTGCTGATTAAATTAATCGTGATCACTGTACTGCCTGTTATCTTAATCATGATGCAGCCAGATTTCGGGACAGCAATGGTCTATTTATTTATCATGGGTATGTTCATTCTGTTATCAGGGATTGACTGGAAGATTATCGGCACACTGATCTTAGGGGTTGCTGTCTTTCTGGGGGCGATGCTCGGGCTGATCCTGCGTTTTCCTGTACTGGCAAAAGATTTAATTGGTATTGAGCAATATCAGATTAACCGGATTTTGACTTGGTTTAATCCTTCCCAGCCATCAAGTGATGCCAGCTGGCACTTTGATCAGGCCTTCATGGCACTCGGATCTGGTCAGCTGTTCGGCAAGGGTCTCGGTGATTTAGAAGTCTATTATCCAGAGGCGCAAACGGATTTTATTTTTGCCGTTATCGGCGAGAGCTTCGGATTTATCGGCAGTGCGCTTGTCATCTTTTTATATTTCATGCTGCTGTACAAACTGGTGACGCTTGGATTGAATATCTATAAACATTCTCCATTTGGCACGTATCTATGTTTTGGCTATTTCAGCATGCTGTTCATCCATGCTTTTCAAAACATTGGCATGACACTTGGGATTATGCCGGTAACAGGGATTCCGCTGCTGTTGATCAGTTATGGCGGGAGTTCAGTGTTATCGACTATGATTGGTTTTGGGCTTATTTACCGGGTTGCTGTGGAAGGAACGATTCAGAATGATTATTTGTTTAAATAGAAAATGTGACACGGCCTATCGCTGCGCTCTGGGGTCGCTGTGGGGTTGAAGTTTCCGTTCCCGGCCAGAAGGTCCCGCCCCTTAAAAATCACCCAAATAAAAAACACCCCACAACCGGGGTGTTTTTTCTATTCATCCTGCAGAGCGGTCCATTCTTCCATGAGTGGGTCAATTTTTTGCTTTAGCTCACTGGCCTCTTTAGTGAGCTCCAGTGCTTTTTCGTGATCCTGATAAACTTCCGGGTCGGCCATGTTTTCTTCCAGTTTGGCGAGCTGTGCTTCCATATCCTCGATCGTCTCTTCCAGCTCGGCAATTCGGCGCTGTTTCTTCCTTTCTTCACGCTGTCTTGTTTTATCCGCTTGATGGCTTCGTTTTTGGCGATCCGCCTTTTGAATGGTTTCTTCGGCCTGTTGCAGTCGGGCGATTTCCGCTTCTTCTGCTTTCTTTTCCGTATAATAATCGTAATCGCCCAGGTAAATGGTCAGCCCGTTTTGCTGCATTTCCGCTACCTGGTCGGTGATCTTGTTGATAAAATAGCGGTCATGGGAAACGAAAATGATCGTCCCGGGAAAATCCATCAGTGCTGCTTCCAAGACTTCCTTACTGTCGATATCCAGATGGTTGGTCGGCTCGTCGAGGATCAGAAGATTGGCTTTTTGCATCATTAACTTAGCCAGAGCCAGTCGTGCTTTTTCTCCGCCGCTCAACGACGCAACGGGCTTTAGCACGTCATCCCCGGAAAACAGAAAATTTCCGAGTACGGTGCGGATGTCTTTCTCATTCACCGTTGGATGCTCATCCCACAACTCTTCCAGCACCGTCTTCGCGGACGATAAATTCGCCTGTTCCTGATCATAGTAGCCGATCTGCACATTGGTTCCGAGCTGGACGCTACCCTCGGATGGCTGCAGTTTCCCCAAGATGATTTTCAGCAAAGTCGTTTTACCGACACCATTCGGTCCGACAAGGGCAATGCGCTCCCCGCGAGTCGCCCGCATCTTCACATCGGAAAATAATAGCTCATCTCTATCTTCGTACCCGAAAGCAAGCTGATCAATCTTCAGCACATCATTACCAGAAGTCCGGCTGATTTGGAAAGAAAAATTCGCCGATGCCTCATCGCCCGCTGGCTTGTCCAGCTTATCTATTTTCTGCAGCTGTTTTCGCCTGCTTTGCGCCCGCTTGGTGGTGGAGGCGCGGGCGATATTGCGCTGGATGAAATCTTCCATTTTTTTGATTTCCGTTTGCTGTTTTTCAAATTCCTTCAATTCCTGCTCATAATCGAGCGCTTTCTGTTCAAGAAATTTGCTGTAGCTGCCATGATATTTCTTCGTCTGATGTCGGGAAATTTCATAGACAATTGAGACCGTTTTATCCAGGAAATACCGATCATGGGAAACGATCACAACAGCTCCTGGATACCCGGTTAAATAATTTTCCAGCCAGCTGAGTGTATCAATATCCAGGTGGTTGGTCGGCTCATCGAGAATTAAAAGCGCCGGCTTGGTCAGTAGTAGTCTGCCCAGTGCCAGCCGGGTTTTTTGCCCGCCGCTTAAATCGCTGATCGGTGTGTCATGGTCCTCAGCATAAAAATTTAATCCTGTCAGCACTGCCTTGATATCTGCCTCATATGTATAGCCGCCTTGTTGCTGATAGCGCTGCTGCAGCCGGTCATAATCAGCCAAAAGTTTCTCCGATTCGGCTTCAGAGAGAGCGGCGGCCGCCTCCATTTGCTGCTCCATACCTCGCAGTTGGCGTTCCAGCTCCCGTAGCTCATGGAAGACATCCACCATCTCTTCCCAGATCGTCTTGCGGGATTCCAGGGAAGTATGCTGGGAAAGATAGCCGATTGTCAGGTCTTTTGGCTGAAACAATTCGCCCTCATCATGCGAAAATTCGCCAGCCATGATTTTCAGAAGCGTGGATTTTCCCGCACCATTTCTGCCGACAATGGCGATGCGATCCTGATCCTTCACCTCAAGTTTAATATTGCGTAATATTTCATCAGCCCCAAAGGATTTCGAAAGGCCGTTCATCTGCATCAGTATCATGCTCGTTCACCTCGTTCCTTCTAGTCTATCGCATTTCGCTTTCTCCCGGCAATTAAATTGTGAAATGGGTAACGACTTTCTCGGTAATTTCTGATAAAATAAGAGGAAAGAATGGGTCAGGAAAAGAGGAATAAAAATGGATCAAAATAAAATACCGCAGGCAACGGCCAAGCGCTTGCCGTTATATTACCGGTTTTTGAATAATTTGAACCAGCAGGGAAAATCGCGTGTCTCTTCCAAAGAGCTCAGTGAAGCAGTTAAGGTGGATTCTGCCACAATAAGAAGGGACTTTTCCTACTTCGGGGCATTAGGTAAAAAAGGCTATGGTTACAATGTGGAGTATCTGCTTGAGTTTTTCCGGAAGACACTGGATCAGGATGAGGTAACAGAAGTAGCACTGATTGGCGCGGGAAACCTGGGGACGGCTTTTTTAAAATATAACTTTATGAAAAACAATAATATCGTTATTAAAATGGCATTTGACGCGTCTGCGGAAAAGGTCGGTGAGGATATCGGCGGAGTGCCGATTTATCATATTGATGAGATGGAGGAGCGGATGGACGGCATCCAGGTCGCCATTCTAACCATTCCGGCAGGTGAAACGGACGGGGTCACCGAGCGTCTGGTGGACTATGGGGTGACAGGAATTCTCAACTTTACCCCGGCGAGGATAACCGTCCCGGAACACATTCGCGTCCATCATATTGACCTGGCCGTCGAATTGCAGGCGCTCGTTTATTTCCTGAAGCATTATCCGCTGGAAAATGAATAATGGCCCCTCCGTGAAAAAAGGAGCAGCACCTGTGATGAGATGCTACTCCTTTTTCTTGTTTTTCCAATGGAAGTGCAGGACCACCAATCGGATCCCGACCCCAATTTCCATTGTCGCAACAACGGCTAAAATGATTGTTGTGACATTCCAAACTGTGTCCCCTGCGGTCTGAGTCGCGATGTATATAAAAAGGATGCCCATCAGAAAGTAAATAATGGCCATCGCCAATGGGGAAGTTCGCATGTGTTATCCTCCTAAAAAGATCATCTGTTGTTCCAGTTGCTGCCGCATTTGCTCCAGCTCCTCCGGTGAGATGCCGAATTGCGCGATCATCACAATGGTATTCATCGCCATGTGAACGATAATTGGCACGATAATCCGCTTTGTCTGCACGTACAGAAAGGCAAACACAAATCCCATCGCCGTATAAACCAACAGGTGCAGCGGATCGAGGTGGATTAAGGCAAATATCACGGCAGATAACAGGGCGGCAAAGAAGAAATTCATCCGCTGATACAGCCTGCCAAAGATGATTTTACGGAAAAGAATTTCCTCCAGAATTGGTGCGAAAATCGCCGGGACGATCATAAAAATCGGAGCGGCCCGGGTGATGTCCATAATGACCTGGGTGTTTTCCGACCCGGGCTGAATTCCCAGTACTTCTATTTCAATCAGACTGGCAATGCCTTGAGCAAAAAAAGCCATGATTACACCGAGAATCGACCAGGCAACCATCATGGTTGTGCTGGCTGCCTCCCGCATCGGCTGCATTTTCATATCCGGCCGTATAAGCATTAAGGTTACCACAGTTGCCAGTAAAAAACTCAAGATCATTGAGTAAACCTGGGCTTGAAGCTCCTCCACCGGAAACAGCAGATAAATAACCGGTGCAAAAATAACACTTAACAGTTGCATTAGAATGTAGGTAAGGATAACCCACCAATATCGTGATGGCAAATCAAACGACTCCTTTAAGAAAGGTATAATATAGTCTATGTAGTTGATGGTCAGGCTATATCCTTTCGTACGTATTTTCTATTCTAACACAGGGAAAGTCTGCCTGTCTGGTTGGAAAACGCCCCATACTGCACACCCGCTTACTCGACCGTGGACAGTGGGCAGGGTGAGAATGCGTAGCGAGGTACGAGCGAGGAGGCTCACGGGTCATCCGAGAAATGGAATTGGCTGATTCAGAAACTATTCAATTAGTGGAGTCGCACAGGTAGAAAGTTCCTATACAGCTACTGTGAAATCGGGCAAAAGTGTGCGGGAAGTTCATGATGCTGTAGTGAATCTTTTTTTATCAAGGAAGCATTATTACTTATCAGTTATGAAATAAATGCCACAACAAAAACCCCCCCGAGCAAGCGATCTCGAGGGGGGTTGCCTGTTTACACGTCTACTGAGCTATTTTACTTACCTTTTCTCTCACTTTAGAAACCCAGCCAAATGGGTCTTGCTCTCTTCCATATTGAATACCGGTTAACGTGTCATATAATTTTTTCGCTATTTCCCCTGTTTTTTCACCGTTAATAAGAAAATCATTATTATTCCAGGTTATTTGACCGATTGGGGAAATAACTGCTGCTGTTCCTGCACCAAATGCCTCTTCAAGTAATCCATCTTCATGGGCTTGCTGCAATTCTTCCATCGAGATTTTTCGCTCTGCAACAGGAATATCCCAATGTTTCAGGAGCTGGATAACCGAATTTCTTGTTATCCCTTCAAGAATACTGCCATTTAGCGCAGGTGTAACAACTTCTCCGTTGATTTTAAAGAAAATATTCATACTGCCTACTTCTTCAATATATTTCTTTTCAACACCGTCTAACCATAGGACTTGGGCAAATCCTTTATGATCGGCAACCTCCTGAGCTTTAAGGCTAGCAGCATAGTTGCCACCGGTTTTCGCTTCACCGGTTCCGCCTTTTACGGTACGGACAAATTCGTTTTCCACTACAATTTTCACCGGGTTGATTCCTTCTTTGTAGTATGCTCCAACAGGTGACAGAATGACGATTAACTTATAATGGAGTGATGGGGCCACACCTATATAGGATTCGGTGGAAATGATGAATGGGCGAATGTACAAAGAGGTTCCATCTGCTTCCGGAATCCAGTCCTTATCTACGGAGACAAGTTTTTTAATCGCATCTATTACAAAATTCTCATCAATCGGAGGGATGCAAAGCCGATCGTTGGAACGATTAAAGCGCTGCATGTTTTTTTCCGGACGAAATAATTGCGCATCTCCATCAGCTGTGTGATAAGCTTTCATCCCTTCGAATACGGATTGGCCGTAATGAAATACCATAGCGGACGGGTCGATGGTAAGCGGCTGATATGGTACAATACGCGCGTCATGCCAACCGTAATATTCCGAATAATCCATGATAAACATATGGTCTGTGAATACTCTCCCGAATTTCAATTGATCAGTATTTGGTTTATCTTTCTTTACAGGACAATGGTTTACTTGAATATGCTGTACCTCCATGTCAACATCCCCTTGTTGGTAAAGTATTCTTACTATAATAATCCATTTTCATTATTTATTCAATAGGCATTTTCAATTTTTTTGTTGAATTGAATTAATTATCCCTTTACAAGAAAAAATAAACCTACCCTTTTCATCCCAGGTATGGTAAAATCGTTAATTAAATTATTAGAAATTCTAATAGTTTCAAAAAAGGAGATGCAAGGGGAACGAAAATGGAGGCGTTGAAAAAAGTTAGTAGTTTTGCAGGAAATACGCTTGCGATTTGGGTCATCTTATTTGCGAGTCTTAGCTGACTTTTTGGCAACTTCTAACATGATTTCATTGAACCCTTAGAAAATCAGTCCTATAATTATTCGAAAGAAAGGTGGAATTCTAAAATGAAAAAAGATTTACGTGTTAAAAGTCATGTATTCGATGGTGCCATGCGAGCGCCAAATCGTGCTATGCTCCGGGCTGTAGGAGTAACGGATGAGGATTTTAAAAAGCCAATGATTGGTGTTGCCAGTACATGGGCAGAGGTGACTCCATGTAATGTACATATTGATGATCTGGCTGTTCGAACAAAGGAAGGCGCTAAAGAAGCTGGGGCAGTGCCCTTAATGTTCAATACGATAACCGTTTCTGATGGGATTTCCATGGGGACGCAAGGGATGCGTTATTCACTGCCGAGCCGTGATGTGATCGCTGATTCGATTGAAACCGTAGTAGGCGCAGAAAATTTGGATGGATTTGTGGCCATTGGTGCCTGTGATAAAAATATCCCGGGCTGTATGATTGCTATTGCTAATGCGGACGTCCCGGCAATATTTGCGTATGGCGGGACGATTGCGCCAGGATCCAATAAGGGCCAAGATGTCGATATTGTCTCGGTATTTGAAGGTGTAGGTAAAAATAACAACGGGGATATAGACGACGATGAACTAAAATCTATCGAATGCAGTGCATGCCCTGGAGCTGGAGCGTGTGGAGGAATGTATACGGCAAATACGATGGCATCCGCTGTCGAAGCGATGGGAATGAGCCTGCCAGGCAGCTCATCGAATCCAGCAGAATCAGCAGAAAAAGCTGATGATTGCGCGGCTGCTGGGAGAGCGGTCTATCATTTGCTTGAAAAAGGAATTTATCCAAAAGACATCATGACAAAAGAAGCGTTTGAAAATGCCATAACTGTTGTCATGGCTCTTGGAGGATCAACGAATGCTATCCTGCATTTACTAGCGATCGCCCATGCGGCGGAAGTAGATTTAACGATTGACGATTTTAACAGAATACAAGCGCATGTTCCACATCTTGCTGATCTAAAACCGAGTGGAAGCTTTGTTATGCAAGATTTGCACCGTGTTGGCGGCGTAAAAGGTGTGATGAAGCTTCTTTATGAAGAAGGCTATCTCCATGGAGACTGCTTAACCGTAACAGGTAAAACAGTTGCTGAAAATCTGGCAGAGGTCTCTTCCCTTGACGAAGATCAAAAGATAATCATGCCATTTGATCATCCGAAACGTGAAGATGGACCATTGATCGTTTTAAAAGGAAATCTATCTCCTGATGGAGCAGTAGCGAAAGTATCTGGTGTGCAAGTCAGTCGTCATACGGGTCCTGCTCGTGTATTTGACACCGAAAAAGAAGCTACTGCTGCAGTAATGGATAATCAAATTAATGACGGTGATGTGCTGGTTATACGCTATGTTGGGCCAAAAGGCGGACCGGGAATGCCTGAGATGCTGTCCATTTCCTCCATCCTGGTTGGAAAAGGACTCGGGGAGAAAGTTGCCTTATTAACTGATGGAAGATTTTCAGGTGGTACACATGGCCTGGTCGTCGGCCACATCGCACCTGAAGCACAGGATGGCGGGCCAATTGCATTCCTGAAAGAAGGCGATTTGGTTACCATCGATTCGGATAAAAAAGAAATTTCCATGGACGTATCAGAAGAAGAATTGGAAAACCGTCGTGCTTCATGGGCTGCGCCCCCACTTTACAAAAAAGGGATATTGGGTAAATACGCACATAATGTCACCAGTTCCTCCAAAGGCGCCGTAACAGACTATTTAAATAGGGATTGACGGTGCCTGTCACTTCCCGAATTTTGTCGAATCTGACCTGCCGCTACGGAAATACATTCCGCTTTCCACGGGAAGCTGGTGAGCCCTCTTGTGCTGTCGCACTTCGGGGTCTCACCTAGGCTTTTCTTCCCGCAGGAGTCTCCATGTATTTCCTTCGCTGGTAGGGTTGTTTTTTAAAATCATTTAAAAAGAGCCTATATTGTTTATGGTTGATAGGAGTGAAGGACAACATACTCCAGTGGGAAGAGCACGAATCTTGATGAGCAGCGGCGGCTTCCCGTGAGAAGACTGGATCTAAGGTGCGCGACTGCCTACAACAGAAATCAACCATCAAAAGTGAATATTGTTTTTTAAATATAACAATCAGTAAAGTAATAAAGCACCCCGTTAGCGGAGGAAATACCCCGAGACTCCTGCGGGATGGTAAGCATAGGTGAGACCCCACAGCGCGTCAGCGCGAGGAGGCTCACCAGCGCCCGCGGAAAGCGAGGGGTATTTCCGTAGCGGCAGCCTATGTCGCATTTTTTTCTATCAACTGCGAGAATGAGAAGACCCTGAAATAGTCTCAGTTCAAAACTGGGGCTATTTTTTTGTAATCAAAATGTAATATTTATATTTAAAAAAGTCAGGTTATTAATATACAGGGCTTGTAAGCGGATACAATTTATTTTACTTATCAAAAGTATCAAAACCTTTTAAAAAAGCTGTTGACCTTTTTCCAAATCCGTTATATGATAGTTCGCAATATCAAATATTTAACTTTTATATAGAAAACTGGTCACCGGCAATAGTTGCCAAAAAAGCAAACGTACAAAGGGATTTATCAAAATATTATAACATAACTCGATGACGGGAAAAAAGGAACATGTGCCATGTACTTACAGAGATCTGGGGTTGCTGGAAGCCCAGAAGTACATATTGTTCTGACATCTTCTCTGAGTGCTGAGCTGAACGGATTCCTATTAGGCTCAGCCAGGTGCATTTACATGTACCTGTTATCAAAATAGGCTGATCATCAGCCTTGTAAGGTAGTATTCGTAAGAGTGCTATAAATTTGGGTGGTACCGTGAAAATGACTCTTTTCTCCCCTGAAATTCTGACTTTGTGCAGATTTCCGTGTGGAGAGAAGGGTCTTTTTTTATTAATCAAATAAGGAGGCATGTTGTTGTGAAGGCTGAGGTAAAACAGGAAGTGGAACGGGCGAAAGAAATGATAACCGGTGCTGATTTATTAATTGAATCATTGGCTGATGCGCAAGTGGATACGGTATTCGGTTATCCTGGCGGAGCGGTATTACCGATTTATGATGCACTGTATCGGAGCGAGGCGCCGTTCAAGCATATACTTTCCCGGCATGAGCAAGGCTCCATTCATGCAGCTGAAGGATATGCACGTGTTACCGGAAAGCCTGGAGTCGTATTGGCAACTTCTGGACCTGGTGCGACAAATCTGATTACCGGGATTACGGATGCAATGATGGATTCCTTGCCATTGGTTATTTTTACCGGTCAAGTAGCAAAAGGAGTAATTGGCACAGATGCATTCCAGGAATCGGATGTGATGGGGATTACAACTCCGATTACGAAGTATAATTATCAGGTCAGCCAGCTTTCTGAGCTGCCAAGAATCGTAAAAGAAGCTTTTCATATTGCTTCAACAGGACGCCCGGGACCGGTTGTTGTGGATATACCGAAAAATATTTCACAAGAACTTACGCCACCTAACTTCAAAAATGATTTTTATTTGCCTGGTTACCAGCCGACAAAGCGGCCGAATCCATTACAAATCAGGAAGCTGGCGGACGCTTTAAGCCGTTCCAAAAAGCCGATGTTGCTGACAGGCGCAGGTGCCGTATTCGCAAAAGCGTCCGAAGAATTAAAAGATTTTGCGGAGAAATTTCAGCTTCCGGTAGCCAATACATTACTCGGACTAGGCGGATTTCCGGGAACCAACGGGCTTTCTTTAGGGATGGCAGGCATGCACGGGACATATGCGGCAAACATGGGGATGTATGAAGCTGATTTGTTAATCAATATCGGCGCAAGGTTTGATGACCGCTTAACTGGAAATCTGGAGCATTTTGCACCACATGCCAAGGTTGCCCATATCGATATTGACCCGGCGGAAATAGGCAAAAATGTTCCGACAGCTATTCCGGTGGTTGGGGATGCAAAAGAAGCGCTGCAGGCGTTATTAGATAGCCCCATCGATCAACCGGATCATCAAGCCTGGAAGGAGAAGTTACTAAACAACAAGAGAGATTACCCATTGTGGTATGAACGATCAACTGACGTCATTTCCCCGCAATGGCTGACAGAGCAAGTGTACCGCATGTCGGAGGGAGAAGCGATTATTACAACAGACGTTGGGCAGCATCAAATGTGGGCAGCACAATATTATGCTTTTGATAAACCGAATCGGTGGGTTACTTCAGGGGGGCTTGGCACGATGGGATTTGGCTTTCCGGCGGCCATTGGCGCTCAACTGGGAGCACCGGAAGATTTGGTTGTTGCACTGGTTGGTGATGGCGGATTTCAAATGACATTACAGGAGCTTTCCGTTCTGAAAGAAAAGAACCTTCCTGTCAAAGTAATTATCGTCAATAACGAAGCATTAGGAATGGTTAGACAATGGCAGGAAAGTTTTTACGAGGAACGTTATTCTGAGTCAATCATAGCAAATCCGGATTTTGTAAAACTTGCCGAAAGCTACGGGATCCGAGGTATGAAAGTAGACAAAGAGGAAGATGTCGCCAGTGTGCTTGAAGATATATTTGACTATGATGGACCGGTTGTTGTCGATTGCCGGGTTGAACAAAAAGAATGTGTTTATCCGATGATTGCCCCAGGTAAAGGGATTCACGAAATGATAGGGGTGACGAAATGAAACGTATTATCACAGCAACCGTTCAAAATCAGAGTGGTGTTCTCAACCGGGTTACAGGGATGCTGAATAAACGGCAATTCAATATCGACAGTATATCCGTTGGCAGTTCAGAAACAGAAGGCATTGCCAAGATGACATTCGTCGTTGAGGTGAGTGATCCCCAGAAACTGGAGCAATTAACAAAGCAATTAAATAAGCAAATTGACGTAATAAAAGTATCGGATATCACTGATAAAGCAATGGTCGCAAGGGAACTCGCGCTTATAAAAGTTGGCGGCAACGGTCCATTGCGTGCAGAAATTCAAGGGATCATCACACCATTTCGTGCATCTGTCATCGATGTAAGCAAGGATAGCCTAACCATACAAGTGACAGGAAAACCGGATAAGGTTGAAGCATTAATTACATTGCTAAGACCTTATGGAATTAAAGAATTGACGAAAACGGGTGTTACTGCATTCTTGAGAGGTCAGCAGCCAGCAAAGCAAGTTACTGAGATTAACTCATTTTCAATATAAAATAAGGCTGTTTTCTAAAAGAATGTTGTTTTTATCACAATATATATAAACTGTGAATTAACTTCTGCCGCTGCGGAAATACACTAGTAAAAACTTCCGACCGAGAGTGTTTCACTTTGGCAGAGTGCTCGTTGATTTCCGCTACGGGCATCCGCTTTCCGCGGGAAGCTGCCGAGCCCCCTTGTGCTGGCGCACGACGGGGTCTCGCCTAGGCTTTTCTTCCCGCAGGAGTCGGATGCCCTCCGCTCCAATCAACCATCTACAGAGTTAATTGTTGTTGTGGTTGTAAATCGGATGAAGTCACAAAAACACATCCAGCGGAGGAAATACTCCGAGACTCCTGCGGGAGGAATGGCATCGGTGAGACCCCGCAGCGCGTCAGCGCGAGGAGGCTCACCAGCCACCCGCGGAAAGCGAGGGGTATTTCCGCAGCGGCGGCCAGTAAGTTACGCCGCAGTTTCCATCAACTCCTAAATAAATAAACAACAAAACTTACGAAAAGAGCCTTAAATATAAAATAGAAAGGGAGATTACTAATGTCAAAAGTACTTTATGAAAAAGATGTTCAAAAAGAGGTATTGCAAGGAAAGAAAATCGCAGTAGTTGGTTATGGATCACAGGGGCATGCACATGCACTTAACCTTCGGGAGAGCGGCTATGAGGTTGTTGTAGGACTCAGACCCGGTAAGTCTCAAGAAAAAGCGGAGGAAGATGGCTTTTCTGTCCTTTCCGTAGCTGAAGCAACACGCAGTGCAGATGTTGTCATGGTGCTTTTGCCGGATGAACTGCAGCCATATGTCTATCAGGAAAGCATTAAACCAAATCTTGAGTCTGGTAATGCCATTGCATTCGCCCATGGGTTTAACATCCATTTCAATCAAATTGTACCACCGAGTAATGTTGATGTATTTCTCGTTGCACCAAAAGGGCCTGGACATTTAGTGCGCAGAACCTATGAAGACGGTGCAGGCGTTCCATCTTTATACGGTGTGTATCAGGACGTTACCGGTAATGCAACAGAGCTTGCACTTGCCTATTCACAAGGAATCGGTTCAGCGAGAGCGGGAGTTCTTGAAACAACCTTTCAGGAAGAAACAGAAACTGATTTGTTCGGTGAGCAAGCAGTACTATGCGGCGGTGTCACCAACTTGATCAAAGCAGGATTTGAAACATTGACAGATGCAGGATATCAGCCGGAAGTAGCTTACTTTGAGTGCATGCACGAAATGAAGTTGATTGTTGACTTGCTGTATGAAGGCGGACTGGAAAACATGCGCTATTCCGTTTCAGATACAGCACAATGGGGTGACTTTGTATCCGGCCCACGCGTCATTAATGATGAAACGAAAGAGCGGATGAAAGAAATCCTTGCAGATGTGCAGTCAGGTAAATTTGCCCAAGGATGGGTGCTTGAAAACCAAGCAAATCGTCCACAATTTAATGCGATCAATGCCAAGGAAAATCAGCTGCCAATTGAAAAAGTAGGAAGGGAGTTACGGGATTTAATGCCTTTTGTAAAACAGCCACTGCAAACCAAACAAAAGGATGTGAAACAGCATGTCACAAATTAAAATTTTCGATACAACACTGAGAGATGGCGAGCAGTCACCGGGCGTTAATCTGAACAAATTGGAAAAATTGGAAATCGCCAAACAGCTGGAGCGCTACGGTGTGGATCGGATGGAAGCGGGATTCCCTGCTTCCTCCCAAGGCGATTTTCAGGCAGTAAAGGCAATAGCGGATACGATTAAAGGAACGTCTGTAACGGGGCTGGCAAGAACTGTTAAAGAGGATGTCGACATTGCTTGGGAGGCACTTAAGGGTGCTGATGAGCCACGGGTGCATTTATTCTTGGCAACATCTCCCATCCATATGACGTATAAACTGAAGCAAACGCCGGAAGAAGTCATGAATACTGCAGTAAACATGGTTGCTTATGCGAAACAGAAATTCCCGCAGGTGCAATTTTCCCCGGAAGATGCATCGAGATCGGATTGGAATTTCTTAGCACAAATTATTGAGCGTGTCATTGATGCCGGAGCCACGGTGATTAACATGCCGGACACGGTTGGCTACACCACCCCGAAAGAGTACGGGGAAATGTTTCGGTTTATAAAAGAGACAGTTCCGAATATTGATCGTGTCGACCTTTCCTGCCACTGTCATAATGACCTGGGAATGGCTGTCGCAAATTCCATTGCAGCAGTGGAAAACGGCGCCACACAGGTAGAGGGAACGATAAACGGCATTGGAGAAAGAGCAGGAAACGCTAGTCTGGAAGAGGTAGGTGTAGCCCTGAAGATACGTTCAGATTACTATCCCTATCATACCAATCTTAAACTGAATGAAACCAAACGCACAAGTGATCTTGTAGCAAAATTAACTGGTATGTATGTGCAGGCAAATAAAGCAGTAATCGGGCGTAACGCATTTGCGCACGAGGCTGGTATCCATCAGGATGGCGTACTGAAAAATAAAGAAACCTATGAAATTATCACACCGGAGATGGTTGGAGTAAACGCGAATACCCTATTCCTTGGAAAACATTCCGGGCGTCATGCTTTTAAGGATAAGGTCAAAGAACTTGGTGTTGATCTGCCTGATGAAAAAGTAAAAGAGGCATTCGTTAAATTTAAACAATTAACCGACCATAAAAAAGAGGTAACTGATGATGACATATTTACCATGTTAATGGAAATCCAAACAGACATAGCATCTGTGAATAAATACCAGCTCGAGATGTTCCAGGTTCAATATGGAACAGCGAATATCCCGACAGCTACAGTAAGATTGAAAACGCCAGAAGGAAATGCGATTGAAACAGCTTGTACAGGTAAGGGGAGTGTAGAGGCATTGTATAAAACCCTGGATGCCTTAATTGCAGAGGAATTGCGATTGGTAGATTACCAGCTGAACTCCGTTGGCGGTGGAAAAGACGCACTCGCCGAATCGCATGTACAGCTTGAGGTCAATGGAAAAAAAGTTAATGGCAGAGGTGCTGCCCAAGACGTAATAGAAGCTTCTGCAGCTGCATTTTTAAATGGTGTGAACCGTTATATTGTAGGGCAGAATCAGGCGCAGACAAAAGAAGCAGTTAAGTAGAGGGCAGAGGTCGGATTGATGGAAATCGGTAAAATAGCCGGTTTCCTTTCATAAATAAGAGGAGGGAGACCTTATTATGAATAAACAAATTATTCTGCTTCCGGGCGATGGTGTTGGAAAAGAAATTATGGAAGCTGCGGAAGTTGTATTAAACACGATTGCCAGTGAATTTGGCCATACCTTTACATTTCATCAGCATAAGATCGGTGGAGACGCGATTGACCATTATGGGGTGCCACTGCCGGAAAACACGATGAAGGCCTGTCAAGAGGCGGATGCGATTTTACTGGGAGCAGTTGGGGGAGAAAAATGGGACGCTTTTCCAGCGCATCTGAGACCTGAAAAAGGATTGCTGGGAATTCGAAAGACGTTGGGATTATTTGCTAACCTTCGTCCTGTGAAAGGCTTTGCTCCATTACTCGATGCTTCTCCATTAAAAAAAGGTGTGATTAGCGGCAGTGATATCTTAATCATTCGGGAGCTGACAGGTGGGCTTTATTTCGGCAAGCCAAGTGAAAGGCGTGAAGAGGGGGAAGCGGTTGTTGATACCCTTTATTACAAGCGGAGCGAAATGGAACGGATTATTGATAAAGCTTTTCAAAGCGCGCGTCTAAGAAACAATCATTTAACATCTGTTGATAAAGCGAATGTCCTGGAATCCAGCCGCATGTGGCGGGAAATTGTGGAGGAGAAAAGCAAGGATTACCCGGATGTAACGGTAGAGCATCTGCTCGTTGATGCTGCAGCAATGAAATTGATCACACAGCCGGATCGCTTTGATACCATCGTTACGGAAAATTTATTTGGTGATATTTTAAGTGATGAAGCATCCGTCTTAACAGGCTCACTGGGAATGCTGCCATCTGCCAGTATACGTTCCGATGGCCTCGGACTATATGAACCTGTTCATGGTTCAGCGCCTGACATTGCTGGTAAGGAGGTAGCGAATCCATTAGGAATGATTCTCTCAAGCGCACTCATGCTCCGGCACTCATTCGGAATGGAACAGGAAGCGGCAGAGGTTGAAGAAGCTGTCAGCGAATGTCTGGAACAGGGATATCATACCCCTGATTTGCAGATGAAGGATGGCAAGCAAGTTGGTACAAAAAAAATGACAGAAATGGTACTGGAAAACCTGACGACGAAAAGTGTTTGCAATAGCATTAGTAATATGTATGCCTAATAAGCAGAGGAGGTTTAGCAAATGGCAAGACCTGAAACTATTGTCAGTAAAATTTGGAATAAACATGTCGTGCATCAAGAGGCAGGAAAACCGGATTTAATGTATATTGATCTGCATTTAGTGCATGAGGTAACCTCTCCTCAGGCTTTTGAATCCTTGAGTCTGAACAATAGAAAAGTGCGCAGGCCGGATTTAACCTATGCCACAATGGATCACAATGTTCCCACCAAAGATCGGGATGTGGTTAAAGACCAAATTGCCAATAAGCAAATGGAAACATTAAGGCAAAATTGTAAAGATCACGATATCCCATTAGCAGACATGGCGCATCCGGATCAGGGCATTGTTCATGTGATCGGCCCGCAGCTTGGATTAACCCAACCGGGAAAAACAATTGTCTGCGGCGATAGTCACACCTCCACACATGGTGCATTTGGCGCGTTAGCTTTTGGGATCGGCACAAGTGAAGTGGAGCATGTGCTGGCAACCCAGACGTTGCAGCAGGAACAGCCTAAAACATTGAATGTGCATGTAGAAGGCGATCTGGGCCCAGGAGTAACGGCAAAGGATTTAATTCTGGCAATCATTGCTAAATTTGGAGTGCGATTCGGAACAGGCTATGTCATGGAATATACAGGTGATGCAATTCGGAATTTATCGATGGAAGGTCGCATGACGGTATGCAATATGTCCATTGAAGCTGGAGCAAGGGCCGGATTAATCAGCCCTGATCAGAAAACAATTGATTATTTAGAAGGAAAAGAATATGTGCCTGAGGGCGCGGCATTTACGGAGTTAGCTGACTCCTGGCTTAATCTGGCAACAGACGAAGGTGCTGTCTACGATAAGACCGTAACCATCAATGCGGCAGAGATTGAGCCACAGGTCTCATGGGGAACAAATCCGGGCATGTGTGTGCCCGTTAGTGGAGCAACTCCAAGCCTGGACGATGTTGACCATAGGGAAGATGTCAAGCGAGCCTTAGAGTATATGGGGCTGAAAGAAAATCAGCCGATGACATCCATCGCAATCGATCATGTATTTATTGGTTCATGTACCAATTCGCGCATTGGTGATCTAAAAAAAGCAGCTGCAATAGTTGAAGGAAAACAAGTAAACCCACAAGTGAGGGCTATTGTTGTCCCAGGTTCGTTCGGTGTCAAACTGGAAGCGGAAAAAGAGGGACTGGATACGATTTTTAAACAGGCAGGCTTTGAGTGGCGCGAATCCGGCTGCAGTATGTGTTTAGGGATGAACGATGATATTGTCCCACCGGCGGGAAGATGTGCATCGACCTCGAACCGGAATTTTGAAGGAAGACAGGGAAACGGGGCTCGTACGCATTTAGTAAGTCCAGAAATGGCAGCTGCAGCTGCAATAGAAGGTCATTTTGTGGATGTTCGCAAATTTGCAGGTGTACCTAACTAGGAGGTGTGTGTTATGGAAGCAATTCAGGAGCATAAGGGATTGGTTTACCCTTTAAACCGAACGAATGTTGATACCGACCAGATTATACCGAAACAATTTTTAAAACGTATCGAACGAACTGGATTCGGCAAATTTCTTTTTTATCATTGGCGATTTGATGATGATGGGAATGAGCGGGCTGATTTTGGATTGAATAAGCCGGCATACCAAGATGCCACAATTTTATTAGCAGGGGAGAACTTTGGCTGCGGCTCTTCCAGGGAGCATGCACCCTGGGCATTGTTGGATTACGGTTTCCGCGTTATTATAGCTCCGAGCTTCGCAGATATTTTTTATAATAATGCTTTAAAAAATGGAATTATCCCCATTCAACTGGACGAATCACTGTTAAAGCAATGGATGCGCCAGGCTGAGGAGTCTGCATTGGTATTAGATGTAGATCTAGAGGGTCAGCGGATCGTTGATGGGCACGAACATGAGGTGCATTTTGACATCCCAGCTTTTCATAAGGAAAAATTATTAAATGGGTTGGATGAAATAGCCTTAACCTTAAAGCTCGAGAAGAAAATAGAGGCATATGAAAAAGCTTTAGGAAAATAATGAGGAGAGTGAAACCATTGGGGATTGTTTAACAGGTGAAAAGGTTTATACGGCAATGGAAAGTTTAACACCCATTGTCCATCGTACACCTTTACTAACATCAAAGACGACCAACGAATTACTTGAGAAAAATGTTTATTTTAAAATGGAAAACCAACAAAAAACGGGTGCATTTAAATTTAGAGGCGCCAGTTTTAAATTAATGCAGTTAACGGATGAACAATTAAAAAATGGCGTTATAACTGCTTCAGCAGGAAATCACGCACAAGGTGTTGCCCATGCTGCGGCAAAATTTGGTGCGAGTGCAACGATATTCATGCCTGAAAAAACGCCACTTGCAAAAGTTCATGCAACAAGGAACTATGGCGCTGATATTGTGCTCATAGGAGAGTCGTTTCAGGAAGCCTATGAAGCCTCCATGAAAAGACAGCTGCAGACGGGAGCTGTTTATATTCATCCGTTTGACGATTATGATGTCATGGCAGGTCAGGGCACAATTGCCATGGAGATGCTGCATCAGGAGCCACTTCTTGATACGATTATGGTACCCATTGGCGGGGGAGGGCTTATTAGTGGTACAGCAGTTGCCGCTAAGCACGTAAACCCTAATATAAAAATTATTGGTGTTCAAGCAAGCGGAGCATCCGCAATACATGATAGCTATCATAATCAAGATGCGCGGAACTTGAAATCTGTTTCTACGATCGCTGAAGGCATCGCCGTCAAACAGCCTGGCAAAAACACATTGCCGCTGATACGTGAATGGGTTGATGATATCATAACCGTTACAGATGAAGAGATCGCTTCTGCCATTGTTTATATGCTTGAGCGGAATAAGACATTAATGGAAGGTGCAGGCGCTGCAGCATTAGGCGCACTTTTTGCACATCATAAGCAAATCGCATCGCGTCACTGTGGTGTTATTGTAAGCGGCGGGAATATGGATATTGGAAATCTGCCAAAAATCCAGCGGCTTGCTGAGAAATTGCATCATTCTGCATGAAAAAAACTCGGAAGTTAGGACGGATTGTATAAGGAAGGCTGAAATGGACAATCCATTTCAGCCTTCCTTTTTTAAGATGGAACGAATCCTCGCTGCCTCAATTTTTTTACAAAACCCCCTTTGTCGAATCCCGTCACACAAAAACCGCAAAAACAGACCATCTTACGCTTGCATTTTTTAAATGAATTATTTATTATAAGAATTGAGTTTAGCACTCGAATGGTTAGAGTGCTAACAACAAAAACCAGACATGGAATCAAGGAGGCTTTCTACATGATTAAACCACTAGGAGATCGTGTTGTAATCGAGCTTGTTGAGCAGGAAGAAAAAACTGCAAGCGGTATCGTACTTCCAGACTCTGCCAAAGAAAAACCTCAAGAAGGTAAAGTCGTGGCAGTCGGATCCGGCAAAGTAATCGACAGCGGAGAAAAAGTTGCCCTGGAAGTAACAGAAGGCGACCGGATTGTTTTCTCCAAATTCGCCGGCACCGAAGTGAATTATGAAGGCACAGAGTATTTAATTCTTCGGGAAAGCGACATCCTGGCAGTTATCGGTTAAATAACCATATACTTAAAACTTCACAAGCTGATTTAATTTTAAGGAGGGCTTTTTTACATGGCTAAAGAACTGAAATTTAATGAAGACGCGCGCCGGGCAATGCTCCGCGGTGTCGATACATTAGCAGATGCAGTAAAAGTAACCTTGGGGCCAAAAGGTCGCAATGTTGTATTGGATAAAAAATTCGGCTCCCCGCTGATCACC
Source organism: Lentibacillus sediminis (assembly GCF_002763455.1). Classification (GTDB taxonomy): domain Bacteria; phylum Bacillota; class Bacilli; order Bacillales; family Amphibacillaceae; genus Lentibacillus_D; species Lentibacillus_D sediminis_A. The sequence goes on along the minus strand of NZ_NIXK01000008.1, from coordinate 166,695 downwards.
AATGACGGGGTGACCATCGCAAAAGAAATCGAACTGGAAGACGCTTTTGAAAACATGGGTGCTCAGCTAGTATCCGAAGTAGCATCAAAAACAAATGATGTTGCCGGTGACGGTACGACAACCGCAACGGTTCTTGCCCAGGCAATGATCCAGGAAGGCTTGAAAAACGTAACCTCCGGAGCAAACCCTGTAGGAATTCGCCGCGGAATTGAAAAAGCAGTTGCAGCAGCTGTCAAAGAACTGCAAACCATTTCCGAGCCTATTGACTCTAGAGAGTCCATTGCTCAGGTAGCAGCTGTATCCTCCGGTGATAATGAAGTCGGCAACCTGATTTCCGAAGCAATGGAGCGTGTCGGAAATGATGGTGTCATTACAGTAGAGGAATCAAGAGGATTCAACACCGAGCTGGAAGTGGTTGAAGGGATGCAATTCGACCGCGGCTATGCTTCCCCGTACATGGTGACAGACCAGGACAAAATGGAAGCAGTACTTGAAGATCCATATATTTTAATTACGGATAAGAAAATCGGCAACATCCAGGAAGTATTACCAGTACTCGAGCAAGTAGTACAGCAAGGCAAGCCACTTCTTATGATTGCGGAAGATGTAGAAGGCGAAGCACTGGCTACACTGGTTGTCAACAAACTGCGCGGCACATTCAACGCCGTAGCTGTTAAAGCACCAGGTTTCGGCGATCGCCGCAAAGCAATGCTTGAAGACATCGGTATTTTGACTGGTGCAGAAGTGATCACCGAAGATCTTGGACTGGATCTGAAGAGCGCGACAATGGAGCAGCTGGGACGCGCTTCTAAAGTTGTCGTAACCAAAGAAAATACAACGATCGTCGAAGGATCCGGAAATCCGGAAGCTATTTCTTCCCGCGTAGCGCAAATCCGCGCACAAGCAGAAGAAACTACTTCTGAATTTGATAAAGAAAAATTGCAGGAGCGCCTTGCGAAATTAGCTGGCGGTGTCGCTGTCATCAAAGTCGGTGCAGCAACGGAAACCGAATTGAAAGAGCGCAAACTCCGCATTGAAGATGCACTAAACTCCACACGTGCAGCAGTGGAAGAAGGCATCGTATCCGGTGGTGGTACTGCACTTGTGAATGTCTACAAAAACGTGCAGGAATTAGCACTGGAAGGCGATGAAGCAACTGGTGCAAGCATCGTGCTGCGTGCACTGGAAGAGCCTGTCCGTCAGATCGCACACAATGCTGGGCTGGAAGGTTCCATCATCGTTGAGCGTCTAAAAGGCGAAGCAATCGGTGTCGGCTACAACGCAGCAACCGGCGAATGGGTCAACATGGTTGAAGCCGGTATCGTAGACCCAACCAAAGTAACCCGCTCCGCCCTGCAAAACGCAGGTTCTGTAGCAGCAATGTTCTTGACTACTGAGGCTGTAGTCGCAGACAAGCCTGAAGAAAACGAAGGCGGCGGTGCACCTGATATGGGTGGCATGGGTGGTATGGGCGGCATGATGTAAGCTGCCCTGCCAAAACCTTGATATATAAAAGTTCTTGTTTAAGATGAGAACAAAATGCTAACATTTGGCTAATATCTACTACATTATTGCAGGCTTCTCATAAGTTGTCCAAACTTCTGAGAAGCCTCTTTTTTTAATTCGTTTGCTACATGTAGATGGATATTTCTGGTGGTTTTATCTTCTGTGTGACCTAATCTCTATCCAAATGACAGTGGATCGTGAAATAGCTTATGATATTGCTGAAATTAGTTGAAAGCATGATTGTGCTTTTCACAGTTAGAAGAAGTCTAAGTTTCGAACTAACTTCCTTGCCATATTAAGCTAATAGGCTTATTCCAGAACCTGACGCTAGAATGGAATACGAACCTCATTCCTAAAGCAAAGTGGAGGGGCTAACCCTCCACTTCGTTAACTAAATAATACCCCAATGCTAAACAGCTTATTCTATTTATCTTACGTAAATAATTACGACTTTGAATCATTCATTTACCCAGTTACAGGAAAGTATGGAATCAATGGGTCGGCATACATAGAGTTTTTACAATTGTATAGTTTAAACAAGAGACAGCCAGACGACGATTGGCGTAGCTTAAAAAAGGTGACATATGAAATGGATTGTTTACTGAATAACAAAGAAACCAACAAAAAAATTTTTTCCTCAGCCATTTCAGTCGCTCTAACGGCGTTGTCAAACTCTGGTATATGAACAATACTCGGATGGGAAAAATAGTGAGCATCTTTATGACAATATTTACTCGATAGGAATGAAAAAACCGGGCAGCTTTTTGCCCGGTTTTCTAAGGAGATTAAGGGAGGTATACGTGTTTTAGTAATTACATCTAAGATGGTATGGTAAGACCCTGTATTTATCATGTGCGACAACAGTGTTCGGGTGGTTGACCTCCAGTTCTTTCAAATCCTGGAAGACGGAGATGTCGACAACACTGCTATTTCTTAATTGAGATCGCAATACCTTTCCTTTTAGAAGTTTTTCTTCCCTCATAAATTCGATGACATCCCCTTGTTTAGCTCTTTTCGTATCCGGCTGAAACATGGCGATTCCTCCTTCAGTTTGCTTTATATCAGATTTAACGCTTTGCTTGTTTGAATAAACCAGCAAACTTTTCCTACATTTTCTTTTATTTTGTAATTTCCTGTTTTAATGTTTGAATCTCTCGCTTTAAATCGGCTATTTCTTTTGCTTGTTTTTCCGCATGTTCGATTCGCTTGTTTTGTCTGTCCTGCTTTTCCTGGATGTTTTTTAACCATTTTTCTTGATTAGCTACATTAGATACAGTCATGCCGATGGTCTGCATCACGGATAAAATATTTTCTTTGTAATTTCCATTTTCCAATGTTGTTTGTACATCTTTTATGGAACTATCGACTGTGATCGGAAAACTTCTATTTTTCAACATTTCCATAATCTGTGGCTTTTCATAGTTTTGGTCTTTACATTGCTTGATGAATTTCAGTACTTCAATCGCTTCAGGATGATAATATGTATCATCCTGCTGGTCTGATGTCGGGATATAAACATTAAAATCCTTGATCCAATTTGCTGCGGTATTTTCTGAGATGCCAACAATAAGGCACAAACCGCTGATACCTAACAATTCCAATGTTTTCACCGTCTTTCCTTTTTGTCCTAGTTTGCACGTATTCCATCTTATTTCCGATCGTATCCTTATGATAAAAAATAAAAAAGGGATGCGTATGTGATGAATGTGGCAAGGGTGAGTGAAAATATTTCAAATAAAGTTATGTAAGATCGATTGACGTGCGCACAAAAACGGTTATACTGTTAGCCATGTAACAACGTCAAAGGTGTGCTAATTAAAAAGGTAAGTCACGAAGACTAAAGCAGCAGTTGTTTTTTAGCGATTGTGATAGCTTCTACTCTATTTTTAACGTTTAATTTTTTGAATATCCTATTAAGATGGCTTTTTACAGTACCTTCTTTTATTTTTAATCGCTCTCCTATAGAGTGATTAGATAAACCATTTTGAATGTGCTTTAAGATTTCAATTTCACGAAGAGTTAATGCTTCTTTCATTTTAGGATTTACTTTTATTTCTTTTAACTCCTCTTTATTTACTAATTGTAATAATTTATTGCTATATTGCAATAGATGTTCTGGAATGTCTTTTTGAACATCCGAAAAAGCCAGAAATAATGTAGGATCTTCATCGATAAATGACCTTGTAAAACCGTAATTATACCCGATTTCTAACGCATCTTTTAGATAAAATCGTGCATCTGATTCTTGCTCTAGTTTGATTGCTGTAATAGTTTGAAGGATTCTTCTTTTTAGATGAGTACCGTGATCTTTACCTAAGGATTTCGACGTTATCATGCGATTCAGTAAATAGCTAGCTTCTTCTTCGTCTTGGAAGGCAAGTAAAGCTCGAGTGAGCATAAAATATTCAAAAGATGTCCATTCATTCCAATACCTGTTCAATAATCTTTTTTGTTCATGTACCCACTCTTCAGCCTCGTCGTGATAGCCTTCTTGGAGTTGAACGTATGTTTTTGATGCTTTTCCAATTCGTTGCCAAACCGGAATTGATGTCTGGAGGGAGCGATAGTAAATCTCCTCTGCAAGAAAATGAACTTGCTGAATGTTATGTTCCGATTGATGGCAAAGCAGCTCCAGCCATAGTGCGGGAATTGAAATACCAGGAAAACGGTTAGATTCTATTGCAAGCCAAATTTTTTCTAAATTCCGCCTTGAATCGCTTATATAGTTTTGTTCATATAATACCTCTGCAAGCTCTAATTGACGAAAATGATTGCAAGCCAAAGAGTCGTCTTGAGAAGTAGAGACTTGATATTTACTTATTATTTTATTCATATTACCTTCAAAACTGAGACGGCTTTGAATAAAAGGCATATTACTATGGTTGAGTTGAATAAATGGCGTCCATTGATCTTTTTTCACATTTATAATCATATGGCATTCGCTTTGTTCTTTAGCATTAGTTAGTTTTGACAAAGACATTACCCAATGATAAAGCGAAAGGATTTCTTTGTCTTTATAAATTTCCTTGGAGTCAATGCGTTCAAACCAGTCCTGTATAGTTTGATAATCCTGTAATAAAAGAATATCTGGTGCAATCTTCTTTATGTATTTGATAGCCATTTTTGAATTTTGTCCTTGGATAGCTATTTCAGCTGCTTCTTTATATAATCCCTCTTTTTCTAAAAATAAAACTGCCCCATCCATTGTCTTCTTGTGGTCAATAAAGGTAAATCTCTCATTTATAACCGCCCTCAGGAGTGGGTGGAACCTGTGAAACCACTGATTTTTATTTAGAAATTTATTTATTAATAAATGCTTTTCGAGAATATTGAATAGAGGATCCATTTCCTTTTGTAATAGCTCTCTTGCAAAATCAAAGGATAAAAAAGGAGGTACACCTAACGGTCGTAATAGCCGTAAAGTATCTTCTGTAAGTTGTTCCAGCCATTCATGACGCACATAAGACTCCAGAATAGGAGTAACTCTCCCGCGATTATCAAGTAACGGACCGTCATGACTAAGGTGATGATGATAGGAAAGCTGAAGTAAAACAGGACAACCTTCCGTTACTTCATATAAGCTTCTTTTTTGATTTTCGGTTAAATTAAGTGGATCCATATATTGCTGAAATAACCAGAATTCAACTTCTTCCTTGGTGAACCTTAAATACTCCGTATCAATCACAAATGTTTCCTGTTGTAAATCGGAGTCATTTTTTATTGCAGATAAATCCATACGTGATAATAATATAAAAGTCTTACATGAAGGAGCCTGTATGAGCCACTTTTTCAATTCTGTCAATGCTTCCGGTTTTCTCAGAAGATGCACGTTATCTATAATAATTACTGTATCTTCTTTTGTTGAATCGTTTGGAATTTTAGTTAAATAAGAAAGTAAATTTTTAGGATTATTGAAGGAGTCCGTTATTTCAAACCACCTAAAGGTTCTTTTGGATAGTTGACTCCAATGCTTGACGAGAGTTGTTTTTCCATATCCGGCGGGAGCCTGGATACATGTAATTTTGTTATGTAGAACTCTGTTAAAAATATTAATAAATCTTACTGGTATGTATGTTTCTAACTTGTTTTTCAATTCACTTTCCTCCAAAAAAACAATTTGATTCATCATTATACATATTTGACATTGATGTATGTTTTTCCTTTAAAAAGTATCTATAAAAATGAAAAATTATAACTTTAGTTACTATACGGTGCAATTTGCTCATGATAATTTGATTATATAAGAGAATTACTTCGAAAATATAAATGATTAATTTCTATTATTGAAGGGTGGAGGGGAAATGGAAAATAAGTATGCGTTTGATGAAGAATGGGTGAAGCTGATTTGGGAAGCGAAAATGCAAGGTTTAAAAAAAGAGGATGTTTTAGCCTACATAAAACAAAAAGACCAATACTGGCAAAAAAAGCACATAACTGTAAGAAGTAACGGGCTCAGGTTTGAGGTAAAACACAGAAAAAAGCAATAAAATAACAAAACTAATATTTAATGCAGAAAATCAAATCTTCTCGTCAAAAACACTTTTAGTTAATTTCCAGTCAACATTCCTTAATTGTCATTTTTCACTTTCAAAAAGATATCTGATGCAAAAACTAACGAGTACTAGTAAAATACGTACAAAAGCATCACACTTCTTAACTTTTTAATCGGCGGGACCCCTCCCCCAACAAGGCAGGTTATATAAATATTATTGATATAGGTTCAAAACGATACGACTGGTTATTTATAGTCAGAAAAATTGCGGCAAGCTGCATGAGGTTGAAAATGTAAAAGCTGTTGCCACTTGTGAAATCACCTGGATGCGGATAACATGCTGACCAATTTCGTTGCGCGGCAACTGCAGCCATTCGCCAGGCGGAAAATACAGAGAAGCTAAGAAGTTTGGCATGGAGCAAATTGGCTGGATGATGCAGATATTATCCGAACAGGAGGAAGCCTACTATGGCTACCTGGCTGTCGTCAATTCTACTTCTATCAAAGAAAACACCATCCAGCAGGGAAGCAGCATATTCGGAGAAGAAGTAACCAATAATGGTGCATGGCCCCATATCGTGAAGGATATGGGGGGGGTTATCATTGAGCGATTTCAGTGAAAAGCACTCTGGCTCCTTTGTGAGTTTTTTCTCACGAAGAATGCGTGCATCAATTTTAAAATAGGACGCCCTAACAGTTGCACACTACCCAAGATGAAGAGAATGGTTCCCGCTGTCTGAGTGGAATGCCATAAAAATAATATGCTCCCTACTGTAAACCATATGCCCAATCCAATGTCATTGGCGATGGAGAGAAACTTATACTTTTTCATAAAGAAAACTTCGAACTTACCTATTTGAATATCATAATACTTCTTGTCATTACGGATCTTTGGCACTATAGTAAACCTCCTTTTTCTCGTGATGGGTTCTTTCAAGGAAGGAAATGTAATAAAATTTATTCTCACTCAATTTATGAGTCAGATGCAAATAGAAGCTATCCCTGTTGTTTGGCCAGGGGTAGCCTCCTTTTGCCTTAAACTTTAAGCGCTTGAATGGAATCAGCTAATTTTCGGGCAAATTCTTCTGGCTTCTCCACTGATTGGACATGCAGATATTTAATACTTGGCTCGGCAAACAACCAATGATTATGCAGGGCAGTTATGGACAGATCGTTCTTGCCCAGTGATCTTGTGAAATCAGGGATCTCCTCGGGGAGAAGGACAATTTCCGCATGGTTGAGGGCAGTGCCATCATTTTCTAAGGCTTCAAAATGAATTTCCATGCTTCATTCGCTTTTGAATGTGCGCTCTTGAACAGTCACACCTAAATCTCTTTCCTTCTCTACAGCCCCCATACCTTTCTCCGTGGTGACCTCTGCACCCAGGATATCCCCGAATTTATTGGCTATGCTCTCTAGATCAGCCATTTGATCAACTCTTTATTTGAGACGCATATACCATTTCCTTTCAAAGCTACATTAATAAACATCTTCTTGGCAGGTAGTTTCATTCTTAAGGTACCAGAGAAAATGCATACTGACTCTACGATCGGGGAAAGGACTTTATAAAAAGGAGAAAGGGTGGTGGAGAAGAACCATTATTGAACGGAGCCATGCCTTGTTTACAAATGCTTTTGTTCAAGATCAAATTCGAATATCTCAATGGGAGGCTTTCTTGAACCGTACGGGCTTAGGTCATGTAACATTTGAGGTGGTAATGGATCATATTCATACATTCTTGTATCCGATATATGAAAGTTTATTAGATGAAGACGAGTTTTTCAACACATGGGGCAGCAAGGATAAGAAATGGATTAAAAAACGAGAGTAAAGCTTGGAGTAAAACGCCGTAAATGAATTGTTTTACCCATGAAACTATTTAAGAATATTTCTTTGAATATAACCTTCTGTATTTCATTAGGTTAGAATCTATAATAGTCAATAATACTGCTAATCAATGAATTAGAGGGATATCAATGCGCAAACGCAGTTTCAATGAAAGTGTTGAAAACCTATTTTTAGAACGTAATTATTGCGAGTTTAATCTCAGTCAATATACTAATATATGGTTTCTGAAGAAATTAAAACCCGCCATCAACCGGTCTCCCAGTCAACAGCGAGCTAACAAATCTTATATCCCCTTATACCATTCACCAGCTGCTTCCACTTCATTATAAGTCAACTGATGTCCTCTATTTTCCCAATGTAATTCAAATTCAGCCCCTGCACCCTCAAGCAATGACTTCAATTCCTCCGATTCTTCAGCCGAGCAAATCGGATCATTGGTGCCTGCGCCGATAAATACATCTTTAGCCGACAAATCCGGTAAATCAATTCCTCTTCTCGGGACCATTGGATGGTGGAGGATTGCAGCTTTTAAAGCATCCTGATAATGGAACAGCAGACTTGCTGCAATATTTGCCCCGTTCGAATACCCTACAGCAACAATATTGTTGCGGTCGAAATCATACTTTTCAGCTGCTTCATCAAGAAACTCGTTCAGCTCTGTTGTGCGGAAAATCAAATCTTCCTCATCAAATACACCTTCAGCTAATCTCCTGAAAAAGCGCGGCATGCCGTTTTCCGAGACATTTCCTCTTACACTTAAAACATTCGCATCCGGGTCGATTTTTTCTGCAAGAGGGAGGAGGTCCTGCTCCGTACCTCCAGTCCCATGCAATAATAGTAATGTCGGTTTTGCCGGATCATTTCCTTTTTGAAAAATATGCTTCATGATTCATTCTCCTTTTTTTATTATTGATTAATCCTCATATTCCTTCTTAAACTCTTTCGTACTTCTCACCGTATCAATCGGCCGAACCATCTTTTCAATTTGCTCGCGCTTGCCTTCAAAAGCTGGCGGCAGAGCTAATTTTTCTCCAAGTGTTTCATATGGTTCATCGCCCGTAAATCCAGGCCCATCGGTGGCAATTTCAAACAATATTTGTGGGGCAACATTCGTATACAATGACCCGAAATAGAAGCGCTCCACATATCCGGAGTTCGGCAGGCGGAATGCTTGAAGTCGTTCGATCCAATCCTCGATCCCTGCTTTGTCAGTGGTGCGGAACGCCGCATGGTGAACCGTTCCATATCCTTGTCGTGCTTGAGGGAGGACGGCATTATACTCAACAATCACTTGTGCGCCATTTCCGCCTTCACCTGTTTCAAACAAGTGGTAAGCATCTTCCTTGGCAATTTCTTTAAATAAGAAGACTTTTTCCAGCACTTCCTTAAAGAAATCAACGTTCTGAACGCGTACAAAAACTGGTCCCAGTCCGGTAATCGCGTATTCCAAAGGGATCGGTCCTTTTTGCCACGGGGTCCCGGCAGCAACACCTGTATTATTTTCATCCGAAATCAATTGATATTGCTGGTCGTCAAAATCAACAAAGGAAAGGGTCTTCTTGCCAAATTGTTCTTGGATGCCTTTATGTTTTACTTCGAGGCGATCAAAACGTTTAACCCAATAGTCCAGAGCTTTGTCATCCGGCACACGGAAAGACGTTTTGGCAATCTCATTCGTGCCATGCACACCTTTTGGAATACCTGGGAAATCAAAAAATGTCATATCTGTACCTGGGTTTCCCGCGTCATCTGCGAAAAATAAATGATAGGTCTGGATATCGTCTTGATTTACCGTTTTTTTCACTAAACGCACACCTAACACATACGTGAAAAACTCATAAATCTTCTCTGCGCTGCTTGTAATGGCTGTTATGTGGTGTACACCTTTTAAATTTTCCATGATAAAATCCTCCAATATTGAATAATTTATTTTGGCCGTTCGATAGAAAATACATCACCGATCTTCGAGTAATCAGAGCCGGCTAATCGGCTGACCGCTGCTAGTGTTTGATGGTTGATCCGCCCGTTTTCATATATTTCTTCATTTATATGAAAACGAACGACCTTTCCGATTAAGAGGTCTGTGCTTTCTCCCAGTTCCAGGGAATGCTCCAGGGTGCATTCAAATCGGACTTTAGCTTCTTTAATTCCCGGTACGGACACTGTTTCACTTTCCACAAGTGATAAATCCGCTTTACCAATTTCACTCACCTCGGGCGGCAAGGAGGCTGCCGTGATGTTTATATTGTCGACATTTTGTTCATCCACGATGTGAACAACAAATTCTTTATTTCCCAAAATGTTTCGGGCTGTATCTTTCCTATCCCCGTTTCTGCGGCCGACAGATACAGATAGCATCGGCGGGTTGGACGAAACAGCATTGAAATAGCTGAATGGTGCTCCGTTTACTGTTCCATCATCACTGACACTTGTAACAAACGCAATTGGCCTTGGAACAATACTGCCGATCAGCAACTTATAGTTTTCCCGTTCTGTATTATTTGCAGGATCAAAAGAAAGCATGAATATTCCCCTTATTTATCGGTATTTTTTACTTTGATTGGAATTAACCGTTGATTCAGCTGTTCACGGTACTGTTCATATTGGGATGGCAGTTTTAATTCCTGACCCATTGTTTCATAAGGTTCATCATGGGCGAATCCTGGTGGATCTGTGGCAATTTCAAATAGTATTTCTCCATGCTCTCTGAAATAAATTGCATTAAAATAATTTCTATCTTGAACAGGAGTAACCCCATAACCTTTGTTTCCTACATATTGCTGCCAATCCAGTTGGTCGTCATCATCTTTTGCCCGCCATGCAATATGATGAACGGTTCCTACGCCCATTTCCCCGCGCCCGAGTGGTGTTTGTTTCACATCGATGATATTACCAATTTCCCCGTAGGATTGGAATCGAACAAGATCATCTTCTTCTCCAACTTTCTCAAGACCCATCACTTCCTGCAGGGTTTTTTGCGTCTTCTCAGGGTTGGTTGACAGAAGGATTGCGCCGCCAAAACCTTTAATCGCTGTCTCTGGCGTTACATCCCCCGATGTCCAATTGTTTTGTTCGCCATCTTCTCTTTCTACAAGTTCCAATTGCAGTCCGTGAGTATCCGCAAATTCCAGATACGTTTCTCCAAATCGTTCGGACTTACGAAATTCGATATTGTGTTTTTCTAATCTATTTTTCCAAAATGGTATGGAACCAACCGGGATGACGTAGGTGGTGACACCGACCTGGCCGCCGCCAATTTTACCTTGGAATGCACCGGCCCATGGGAAGAAGGTGATAATGGTACCTGGTTTCCCGCCATTATTGCCAAAGTAAAGATGATACGTACCCGGATCATCAAAGTTAATGGTCTTTTTCACCATCCTTAGTCCTAAGACACCTGCGTAGAAGTCCACATTTTCCTGCGGGTGACCGACAATTGCGGTAATGTGGTGGATGCCTGCTGTTTTTTTCATTTCGATTTGCTCCTTTATGATGTTTGCTTCTGATATTCCTGCATTTGAAACTTTCGAATGGTTCTTGGCAGAAACATGCGGATCTCGTCTTCGTTATAGCCTACTTGCAGCCGCTTTTCGTCCATGATGATGGGCCTTCTGAGGATGCCGGGATTCTCCTCGATCAATCGGAAAAGATTCCTTATTGGTAATTGGTCTATATTAACGTCTATATTTTGGAAGACTTTCGAGCGCCTCGAAATAATCTCATCGGTGCCATCTTCCGTTAAACGTAAGATGCCCTTAATTTCGTCCGCCGATAATGGCTCATTGAACAAATTACGCTCCGTAAACGGTATTTCTTGTTCCTGCAGCCATTTTTTTGCCTTCCTGCAGGATGTGCAGCTTGGTGTTGTATATAGAGTTACCATGAGATCACTCCTTATTGTTATTGGCTTTTTCATTACAAAATTTATAAACGACGACGTAAATCAGTGGGTTTTTATAATCGCCGTTGCGGAAATCCCCTTCGCACCTGCTGAGCGCTGGTGAGCCTCCTCGCGCTGTCTCTGCTTGAGGGGTCTCACCTATGCTTACCATCCCGCAGGAGTCTCAGGGTATTTCCGCAGCGGCAGTCTAGGTCACAATTTCCATCAACCACGTTAATTTTTAATTTGCATATTATTGTTTTATATATCTCGAATTTGAACTATAAAGCAAAAAAATAATAATCAAGCACTTTTACATTTTTTCCAGGTGATAACCGAGTCGTTTAAGCAAATCGATCGCCACTTCCATTTCTTCATCAGACCATTCATTAAAAATGGATTCGATTTTCTTTTCATGCTCCGGAAATGCCTCTTCCATAAACTCTTTGCCTGATTCGGTAATGGCTGCATACATGACACGGCGATCATCTTCACAAGGTCTCCGGTGAATATACCCTTTTTTTTCAAGCTTATCGACAACATACGTAATACTTGAGCTTGCAACCAGGATTTTCTTTCCAAGAGATTGGATCGGCTGGTCGCCTTTATGATAAAGCAATTCCAAAACAGCAAACTCATTTAGATTTAACCCATAGCGGGCCACATCTTTTCTGACGGCTTTTTGTACAGATTGGGTCGCTCTATTTAGTACGGTAAATGCTTTAAGATGATTTTTTTTCATGTTTATTTTTCACCTCCAGCTATCAACAAGTGCTTAATTCATTCATTACGAATTCGTATTATATTTATATCTTATCAGCGTTTTATGAGGCTGTCAATTGGGGAGATTTACGGTTTTTCTCGCATACCTCTTCCAACCACGCACTTTCCGGATTGGCCAAATCCCCCGTTTCGCGTATATACTATCCATGTTTCACCAGGGAAATCTAGCATGTTCTCATTAGAACAAGGTTATTTTTCACCTCTTTTTTACGCTTACTATATAAAGTGGAAGAAGTAGAGAAAAAATCAACCACTTTATTTATAATTTTTTTGTTGCATACTTCAAAGGGAAAACTTCAACGGAGAACGGAAAAACAGTTCGCTTCTATGATAAAATGATAGAATGCGTGTACAAACACACAGATAATCAACATAGGAGTGGAGCAACTTTGGACAAAAAAGACATAGCAGATATCCGCAAACAATTTAAAGTCGATAACGATTTATTAAAAATACATGAAATTTTTACTGTGTATATCATGAAAGAATCAAGTGATATTTACCACCACCAGAGTTCGCCATTTGAAATGCTGGAGACGGAGCAGCAGGAGTTGTTTATGGACAACTTTAAAAAAGTACTTACCGGTCAATTGGATGAAAAGTTATTTGAATTAAAGTTCCAGCGTGATGCGGAAAACAACAGTCAGCTCATTCTTCATCAAGGCCTTTTAAGCAATGATACGGAAGAATGGAAAGGGCATATGCTCAAGCTCGTAGAAAAAATGCTGAAAGATAAACAATACGAAATGGATATTGTTATAACGTTTATTAAGGGAGAATATATGAAACCGATGAAAGGCGTGAGTGACGAGGCGGAAGAAAGTGAACGGGATACCGTTTATTCCCATCCCTTTATTTTATGCAGCATGAATAAAACGCAGGACCCGAAAAAAGAATTACTGTTTGATTATGTGGAAAAGGAGTTTAAGTATAATATTGTGGTTGATCCAATTATCAATTTGAAAGCTCCTATATCAGGCTTTTTATTTCCTTCTATTACGGATAATGCTGCGGATGTCAACCATGTTCTTTACTCGGCAGGGAAGAAGAATGAGCTGGATTATCATTTTATAGAGGAAGTTTTAAATGCGGAAGAGATCATGACTGCTGCACAGGATAAAATAGTTTTTGAGGAAATAGTGAAAAACGTAGCTGGTGATCAAAAAATCAATACGTCCACACTTTCCAATGTATATGAAGAGATTCATCGTGTCGTAGAAGAGAATGAAGAGGAAGACATACCAAAATTAGACTACAAAGATGTAGAAAATGTTTTAACAAGCAGTGGAATAGAAGATGTCAGCACCGAAAAGGTTGAGTCCGCTTTTAAAACGGTGGTTGACGACGAACGTTACGAGTTTAAAGCAACCAGCATTGTACCAAAATACACATCAAAATCGATCAAAATTGAGACGAAAATAGCGAATATCTCCATCAGCCCACAAGACTTAAGACATGTCCGTCAAGTCCATTTCAATGGGAAACGTTTCTTAATGATGGAAGTGGAAGAAAACACGGTGATTGAAGGGTTTGAAATGATTCCGGAAGCTTTATTTCAAAAAGCGCCAGAGGAAGAGGGAGAATGATACACACTTTTCTCCTGATTTTTGCCTGATAATAGCGGTCTATTGGATATTTCGCTAAAGTACGATACAAAAAAGCTGTCCAGAGTTTGGAGGAGACCCCCTTTCTGGACAGCTTTCTTCATTAATTATTTTTTTCATCCTCAGGATCAGGAAGTGTTTCTTCAAATCCTTCGCGCATTCTTCTGAGTTCTTTCTTCTGCGCTTCTCGGAACTGCGGGTCATGTTCGCGCTGTTTTCTTTCCATCATCAATATGCCATGTTCGCTTTTCAGCGCTTTGAGGAGCGAGATGCACATAAAGACCATTAATATTGCGAACGGGAATGCTGCAATCAGCATGGCCATTTGGAGTGCCGACAGCCCGCCAGACCATAATAGTACTGCTGCAGTACCGGCAAGGATAACGCCCCAGACAATCTTAACGCCCGTTCCTGGATTTAATTTGCCTCCAGTTGTCAGCATGCCAAGCACAAATGTACCGGAATCGGCAGAAGTAATGAAGAAGGATGCAATCAAGAGCACTGCGATACCCATAACTACGGCTGCCATTGGTTGTGACTCAAGAAATGCAAATAACGCGACCTCATTGCCCGCCTCGTTCATTAGCTGGTGGATAATGCCGCCTTGGGCTTGATCCATTTCAAATCCGGCAATACCGAAAACAGAGAACCAGAAGGCACTGAATATGACCGGGACTAAAGTTACCCCTAAGACAAATTCACGAATCGTCCTCCCTCGTGAAACCCGAGCAATAAAGGTTCCAACAAAAGGCGACCAGCCGATCCACCAGGCCCAATAAAAGAGTGTCCAATCATTAAGGAAACTTCTGTCACCGGTAAAGGTATTCATGCCCAGTGTCATGCTTGGAAGGTTTTGCAGATAATTACCTACCGTTGTTGTAAATGCCTCGACCATCCGTACAGAGTTGCCGAGAATAAATACAAAAAGCATCAATGCGACGGCAAGAACAATATTTGTCCAGCTTAAATAACGAATACCCCGGTTAATGCCTGTAGAAGCAGAAAGCATAAATAATACGGTGATAACGAAAATGACAATCAGATTGGTCGTTAATGTATTTGGGATTCCTTCAAAGGTATAGTTCAAGCCTGCTGTAATCTGTGTTGCACCAAGTCCTAACGATGTTGCGATACCAAATACCGTTGCAAAAACGGCGAGTGTATCAATAGCGATCCCCAAAGGGCCTTTCGTGCGATCGCCAATCAGCGGTGCAAAAGCAGAACTGATCAAAGCTGGAGCACGGTGGCGGAATTTGAAATAAGCCAATGCCAGTGCAAGCACCGCGTATGTTGCCCATGGATGGAATCCCCAGTGGAATAAAGTGTACTGCATGGACTCTTCCGCAGCTGCTACCGTTTCAGGGTCAGCAGAAGGAGGGGAATAATAATGGGTGATAGGTTCCGTCACCCCGTAGAATACGAGACCGACCCCCATGCCGGCGGTGAACAGAAACGCAAACCAGGTAAAATAACTATACTCAGGCTTATCATCAGGCTTTCCAAGTTTAATTTTTGCATATGGCCCGAAGATCAAAAACAGTGCAAGCACAACAAATCCTGTCGTAACCAGCAAGTAAAACCAGCCAAATGTATTTGAAATAAACCCATCAATCACGCCTAATACATATTCTACATTCGCAGGGAAAAAAGCTCCCCAAATGATAAATACAGATACGATGACAAGTGATACCCAAAAAACAGATGTAATCGTCTTGGATTTAATAATAAGACCTCCCTAGTAATTTTTGGTCAAAACTCTTACAGTGTAACATTCCCAGACATCATGTCAATTATTTCGGGCATTGACATACTCCAACCTTATGTCTGTTGCATTTTAAAAGGCTTCCCCGAGCATTTGTCGAGGTTAGCCTCTTTGCACCTCTTCTTGATTTGTGCTATTTCTCCACCGCTGCTTTTGTATACCCTTCTTTCTTATAACATTAACAAGGGTAAAGGTAAAATTTTCTGCACGAACTGTATTTATTGAATGCTCTGTATCGTTCTTTTATTTCAAGTGTTTGTTCCTGGTACTTCTCTCATGGATTCATTAATTTGCGGTAAAAGGTATGGTTAGTTTGTCACGGGTGGCGAATTATAATCATTGTCTTTATCATCTGTTTAAAAGATATACTCACTGATATGTTTCAACTTTGCATCATTAAACATTCCTATTGGACAAAAGGGTCCCGGCAGCACCACTGCTGAGCTTTTTGTCAGATTCTCTCGGTATTAAATTTTAATTTACGTAAATCGTCAAAAAATATTACGTAATATATTGCATTTTGGAATGAAAGAGCGTATGATAGATTTTATTGATATATTGCATATGGGTATAAAGTCATAACTATCATAGGGAGGGCACATCATGAAAGGAAAACTGTCTTTTTCGCAATATACAGCAGTTGGTGTCATGCTGTTTGCACTATTTTTTGGAGCTGGAAATCTGATTTTTCCGGCACAACTGGGTCAAAATGCCGGAACAAATTTATTGCCAGCGGTTTTTGGATTTTTAATCACAGGAGTAGGGCTGCCGCTCTTAGGAATCATCGCTATGAGTTTTTCGGGAAGCCGTAATCTGCAGGAGCTTTCTAGCCGGATACATCCGGTATACGCCGTATTTTTCACGTCACTGCTTTATCTGACGATCGGGCCATTTTTCGCATCGCCCCGTACGGGAACGGTTGCGTTTGAAATTGGTGTATCACCTTTTGTAAGTGAGTCTTCGCAACAAATCGGATTATTTATTTTCACATTAGTGTTTTTCGCAGTAGTACTTTTATTTTCATTAAAACCGGCCAAGCTTGTTGATAATGTTGGGAAATTTTTGGCGCCAGGACTGGTAATTGTACTTGCGGTTCTTCTTATAACGGCAATCATCAATCCGCTGGGAGCGATCGAAGCACCTCAGGAAGCTTATCAAAGCGGGGCTTTTGTAACTGGTTTCCTTGAAGGGTATAATACAATGGACGCACTTGCATCGCTGGTATTTGGAATTATCGTAATTAATGCGATCCGGGCAATGGGTGTCACATCGAAAAATGAAATTCTCAAAACAACCATCAAATCAGGAAGTATTGCTATATTGCTGCTTGGAGTAATCTATGCCGGGATTGCCTATTTGGGGGCAACAAGCACACAAGTTTTCGGAATCTTTGAAACCGGCGGTCCGGTCTTAAGCAGTGCTGCTTCCCATTACTTCGGCTTGTTTGGATCTGTACTGCTTGCTATCGCGATTATATTGGCATGTTTAACGACTGCGATCGGACTGACAACAGCCAATGCGGAATATTTTCATACACTGTTTCCGAAAATTAGCTATAAGACGCTGGTTATCTTCTTTGCAACGTTGACCTTTGTCATTGCGAACTTCGGATTGGCAAACATCATCACCTACTCTGTGCCGGTCCTGATGTTCTTGTATCCACTGGCAATTGTCCTGATGCTGTTGACATTTTTGTCTCCATTGTTCAACCACGCTCAGCTCGTTTATGCCTCGACCATTGCTGTGACGTTTTTGATCAGTATTTTTGATGGGCTTAAGGCGCTTTGTGAATCACTGGGAATCGATTATTTCGCCTGGATGCAGCCAATTATAGGTTTCTATGAACAAACCTTGCCTCTATACAGCCAGGGGCTTGGATGGGTGCTGCCGGCTATCATCGTTATTGCCATCACCGGTGTTATTAGTCGCTTTCAGAAGACAGCTACCGTTCATGCTTCATAGTTAAAGAACAAAGGCGCAAGCGGCCTTACAAGCTAAGAACGCCACATCCTGTGGCAACGCCTGTACTCGCACGTCCTGTGCTTCGTAGCAACGTACAAACTGCGCCTGGCCATGCCAGGTGGTTCGATGTTGCCGCGCATAGCGGCGGTTTTAATCGAACTTCCCCTCTCCGCAATGAGATAAAGGAAACATGCCCCTGCAAAAGGGGTAGACGTGAGTTGGCCGCAAAGGCCGAACTTAGCCGGCCTTCCTTTACCTAACGAGCCGATGTTGACTTATCGTAGTGAAGGAGTGTGAAGTTTGCTAGTTGCTGGGCGCTGGCGCCGGACGTGGCCGTTGTTGAAAGTGATAATAATAACATTCCTATTTTATACTTCTTATCTTCTGAAAAAAACCGGCTTCCTCTTTTACACGAGGGAGCCGGTTTTCTTTTAATCAAAATCCTGTAATGTTCTGAGCCAGTTTTCCTTCATGATGGCCGCCGCTTTATCTTTGTTGCCGTTTTTCATGGCGGTGATAATGGCCTTATGTTCTTCAATGGATTGTTCGGTTAAGGTGATAGAATTATGGAAAAAGTGCCTGCGAACATGGGCCTGCAATGATTCTGCAATACCCTGAATGTACGTGTTTTTCGTTATATCAACAATCAGCTGGTGAAATTCTTCATCGACTTTAAGCGCTGCATAGCCGTTATGAGAATAGATCGCTTTTGCAAAGCGTTCGTTGATATTTTCCAGCTGGCTGAGTTGTTCCTGTGTCACATGTCGGGTAGCCAGTTCGGCGGATAAAGACTGCAGCGCTGCCAGTGGCGGGAGAAGGTCTTTAATCGCTTCCCGCTCTATTTCTGTAACCTGTGTTGCTTTACCCGGATACATCTCGACAAATCCCTGTACTTCCAGAAACTGCAGCGATTCGCGCACCGGAGTTCTGCTGACTCCCAAGGCCTCGGCCAGTTTGGAATCATTCAGTTTTTCACCTGGCAGCAACGTGCCATCAATAATCCACTGCTGTATTTGATTGAGCGCGTTTTCCTTGGCAGATTGGCGAACAGGTTTCTTATTGTCTGCTGGTATTGGCATCGGCTCTCCGCCTTTCGTTCGTTTTGTATGAGTATAGTATACAGGAAATAACATGATATGCAATATATCACAAACGATTTTAGCTCAAACAGAGAGTCAGGTTTATACCTTACAAACGTCGCTTTAGAGGATGTGTTTTCCGCTGATAGGTGGAAAAAATGACGCCTCCCACGATAAATAGCGACCCCGCTATCTCTACCCCGGTGATTGGCTTGTAAAGTAAAACGAGGCCCATGATCATCGCCACGAAAGGTTCCAGATTTGATAAGATAGACGCTTTTGAAGCATCAACATAACGAATGTAATTATTCCAAATAAGTGCAGCGATACCGTGAACGGTAACGGCCGTCCCAATAAGCAGCGCCCAATCGGAAAAAGTGTTACCGACTTTTAAAGGGTTGTCCAGCAGGAGGACAAACGGAACGGAAACAATAAATCCTACAATATTCGAGTAGAGAGTAATCATAAATGGGTCCATCCGCTGGGAAAGTGATCTTGTGATAATGATCATGATGGCGAATGTGACCATCGTCAGAACGATCCACCACAGCCCTTTGTCAATATATACAGAGGATAAACTGCCCTTCGTTACAACTAAAAAGATCCCTAGGATTGCAAGCACAGATCCTGCCAGCATTCGGATGGTTAATTTTTCTTTCAGGAAGATGGCAGCTAAAAACCCGGTAAGGATTGGAGCGGTGGCTAGAACCAGAGCAGAGGTTGTTGGATCCGCTGTTTGCAGCCCAACAAAAAAAGACCATTGATTAATAAAAACACCAATAATCCCTAAAGAGAAAACCGCAAGCCAATCTGTTTTTTCCAGCTTTTTCATACGCCCTTTATAATAGGATAAAGCCGTTAATAATAACACGATAAAGAAAAGCCTTAGAGATGTTAAAAGGGTTGGTGAAAAATCCTGAACCAGGATTTTTCCAAAAACAAAATTGCTTCCCCATACAATGACACAGAAAGTCAGCCAAGAATATGCTTTTAACATTTTAACTCAATCTCCTTAAATAACAACTTTAATATTATAAGACTTTAAGCAGGTTATGTATACCTTTTGGCTTGGCTGATTCTTGGTTCTGTTGGACTTAATGCGGGGGAGGGGTGGAAATGTCTAATAGCTGTTTCTATTAGACGAAACTCATGGAAACAGCGGGACAAATGTCCGATAGGCGACTTCTATTGGACAAGACACAGGGAATAAGAGGAAGAAATGTCCAGTAGCCCTCGCCATTTTACCTGTATATCCGCATCCCCTAAAAAACATGCCATCTGCAACCCGCATGGCACGTTTTCTGTCGAAAATTCCCTTTGCATCAAGTTTAGTTTTATACATACGTGGTAAATGTATAGGGTATCTTAGGAAGTAAACAAGCTTCTAAGTGAAATGGAACAAAATCAGGAAATGGAGAAAAATGGAGGTATGTTGTTTAATGGGGAAGAAAGATTCCAATAAAAAAGGACTAATAGAAAAAAGTATTTTTGTTCCATCTCTACTTATCATGTTCGCAATTTGTATTCCATTTGCGTTATATCCAGATGAGGCGTTAGCAGTATTAAACAGTATTTTTAACCAGATTGTACGGGTATTTAACTGGGGCTATCTGTGGTATGCAATTGCCATGGTTGTCGCGGGTCTTTTTCTGTCATTTTCCAAATACGGAAATGTCGTTTTAGGGGACCCGTTGGAAAAACCGAGATTTAACTTGTTTGAATATTCCTCGATCCTCATTGCCATGGGGCTTGGGTCGACGATCATGCGGACAGGAATGACCGAATGGGCAAATGTTGCGGTGGATCCGCCTTTTGGTGTGGAAGCCGAATCTGCAATGGCATTAATGTACGGGAATGCCTACAGTATGTTTCTCTGGAGTTTCCAGACCTTTGCTATTTTCGTCCTGGCAGCACCGGCGATGGGTTATATTCTGCATGTGCGTAGAAAGCCGTTTATGCGGATTTCCGAGGCGTGCCGTGTGATTTTTGGGGACAAGTTTACGGATGGTGCCGGGGGAAAAGTATTGGATATTATTTTCCTTGTTAGTATTCTCTCCGGTGCCGCGGTTACGCTTGGACTGGGTACGCCAATTGTTACCTATAACATAGCTGAGATATTTAATATCGAAATTACCTTTACCTTAACGCTGATTGTCACGATTGTCTGGGTAATCTTTTTCTCCCTCAGTGCTTGGCTGGGAATTGAGCGGGGGATTAAGAAGCTGAGTACACTGAACATGTATCTCGCCGGGGCGTTTGCCATCTTTATCATGATCGCCGGGCCTGGTGTGTTTATCCTGAATTATTTTACAGACACTGTTGGCTTTCTGGTAATGAACTATGTGGATATGTCTCTATACACAGATGCGATAAACTTGGGCGAATCGAACCATATCCAAAGTAATACCGTGTTCTGGTTTGCCTATAATGCGACTTGGGCGATGCTGCATAGTGTATTTGCGGCAAAAATTTCCTATGGCAGAACGATCCGGGAAATGATCCTGACCTATTTATTGGCACCAATGCTGATATCCTGGGGTGCGACCGCCGTTTTAGGCGGGCTGGGTGTCCACAGGTATTTGACAGGCGAGGTGCCAGTACTGGAGATTGTCCAAAATGATGCAATGGCAGCAATACCGGCAATACTCAATTCCCTGCCGTTTGCTATTGTCGCATTGGTTTCTTTTGTGGTGATCGCGCTGATTTTCATGATTACGACACTCGATTCGACAACGTATACGATTGCGTCCTACGCAGGTACGAAAAACATGGCCAGGTCGGAGCCGTCGAGACATCTTCGTCTGATCGTCGCGGGAATCATCACCGTGTTTGCGCTGCTCTTACTGAGAGTCGGCGGGCTTGCTCCGCTTGAAGTGGTCTCGGGTATTATGGGCATACCGATTATTGTCGTACAGTTCTTGCTCATTTATGCCGCGAAGAAAATGATCGATGAAGACAAGGCTTGGTTGAACAATGTCAGGGAGAAAGACAAACCAAGTTCCAGGAAGAGACGTTCCCGGTAAAACAGATAAGCATGTCGGCCTGATTGGCTGGCATGCTTTCTTTTGATTTTTTGAAACTTTTTACGCCACTCGTTCGTATTACATAGCAGAAAGAGGTGGCCGTAATGAAAAAGATAAGTGTTTTGATTATTATCCTTGCGGGAATGTTTTTGTTCCCACTGTCAGCGCTTGCCGTGGATTATACGATAGAACAAACACGGATTGATGCGTATTTGCAGGAAAATGGCGATGTGCAAGTGAGAGAACAGCATACATACAGCTTCGAAGGCGAATTTAATGGCATCACGCGAACGCTGATTCCCAAAGAAGAAACGGCGATTACCGATGTCAGCGCCTCAGAGGACGGAACTGCTTTGGAAGTGGAGCAGGACGATAATGAATACAGGATTTATCGCGGCGGGGAAGATGAAACCATCACGGTGAACCTGTCCTACCTGATCACAGGAGGGCTGGAAGTTTATCCGGATGTGGCACAGTTTTATTGGCCGTTCTTCGATAAGGGCAATGAGTCGGATTATCAGCAGTTGGACATATTTATTCACCCTCCTGAACCAGCAGAGAATGTCATTGCGTTTGGCTATGATGCCGCAGCTGGAACAGCGGCAGTTGAAGATGAAGGTGTGGCGCATTTTGCCATGGGGACCGTGGAGAGCGGACAGAATGGCGATATTCGCGTCGCCTATGATGCCAATTTGTTTCCCGGTGCTGATTTAGCCGGGGATCAGCCAATAGGCGGGGAGATCCTCGATGCCAAAACGGAGCTGGAAGAAAAACAGGCTGCTTTTGCCAGCCGGAAAGAGACACTGGGTAATATGGCTCCATATGTTGTTGGTATTTTTGTGATCTATTTGCTGGGAGTCTTTTTCTGGGCCTGGAGGAAAAAGCGAGCAGTACAATTGGAAGTGGAACGCCGTTTTGCTGAAGCACACTTTGTACCGAAAGAGGAAATGAGTATGCCGGCAACCATTTCCTATATGAAACCGGGCATGGCGGGTGCGGAGACAATGACCGCCGCATTGCTCGACCTTGTGCGAAAGGGATATGTCAGGCGGGAAAATGAAGATACGTTTGTTGCAGTGGATCGAAATACGGAACATAAACATGAAGAGTTCCTGGTGCAATGGCTCTTTGATACGATAGGAACAGATGGGGTTTTTCGTCTTGATGATTTGACGGCTTTTACGGATGATAAATCAAACCATCAGGCCTATCAGGAAGATTTCCAGGCGTGGAAACAGGCAATTAGTGAAGAAATCAAAAGTAATAATCTCACAGAAAAGAAAGCAAAACAGCGGACGGTCATTGCTTTAACCAGTGTCCTTCTAATTCCGTTTGCGATTTTGTTTGGGATCCATGAACTGTTTATCAGCATGACGTTGGCGATTCTGTTTTTCCTGATTCTTATCCTGTTTGCTGCCTTTTATCAGCCAAGAACGGTTAAGGGTGCGCGGATTTACAAAGAGTGGCTGAATTTTCATAGGCTATACCCAGATAAGCATGAAAAAGAGTGGAATGAATGGATGGATGATGAGCGAAAACGTGCGTTCATTTACGGCTTTGGAATCAATGATAGTCAATTAAGCAAGAAGAACGATGAGTTAGCTGAACAACCCGGATTTGCCAATTCTGATCTGGTCATGTTTGTGGTTTTAGCATTTGCCTTGAACCAGCAGTTTGACAAGGCAAACTCCACAGCGTCAGTCGCCGCAGCATCCAGCGGGGGAGGGACCCCAGGAGCGGGTGCAGGAGTCGGCGGTGGCGGTGGAGGATCCGGTGCGTTTTAATAGATTGAGGGAAAAAGCATGTCATACCTGGCTGGCATGCTTTTTGGTGCGTGGTTGAGGAGCGGTTCTATAAATTTATTTGAAAAACATAAAAGAACACTTGTTCGATTAAAAAATTTGTTATACTAATCTCAGACAAACACCTCAGACCAGTCCTCACGCCAAACAAAGGATGTGGAACCATGCCACATTAACCCTCGTACGGGAGAGGATGAGACCGTACACTCACCACGATCAGCTTGCCAAGGAATTAATTCACGCATTTTTTGAGGAGTTTCTGAAATTGTTTTTCCCGGAAGCACACGGGCACATAGGCTTTTCGGTTGGCGATTAAACCATTGTCGGAAGAAGTCATCACTGATTTGCTGGAAGGGGAGAGTCGGCGCGCAGACATCATTGTCGAAGCGAACCTCAAGGGTGAGGATACGCTGATTATCATTCATGTCGAACCGCAAAGCTATTATATTTAGCTATGATGAAAAGCGCCACGAGCAAAGCCATTACACGATGGAATTTCCATTTCTTCGTGTGCTGGACTTCAACTTTTACACACTCGAGTTACGAAAAAAGAACTGGTGGGAATATATAAAATCAGACAACCCCGTCGCCGCTGCATTGCTAAGCAAGATGAATTATACGGATGAGGAACGCGTCCAGGTGCGGGTGGAATTCCTCCGGATGATGACAAGAATGGAATTAGATCCGGACAGAGCCCGGTTAATTAAGGGTTTTTAAGCAATATTTAAAACTGAACAAACAAGAGGAGAAGCAATTGATGGAAGAGATCAAGCAGATGGAAGAGGCGGAGGAAATTTTGCACTTGCCTAATAGCTGGGAAGAAAGAGGGATTGAGGAAGGTAGAGGAAAGACGCAATAATGCTTTGGAAATGCTGAAAAAAGGTTTGTCCGATGCATTGATTATAGAAGTGACAAAGCTGGATAAAGAAGAGTTGGAAGAGCTGGAAAAGGAGTTGGATTAGAAAGACAGCTAGATAAAGATTAGCTGTTGCTTTCACCCAAATATCCAACCAAAAATAAACAGGCTGCCACTACAGGCAGCCTGAATGTGAGCAGCAGAGGGCCCCCAACTGCTCAATCTTTTACCCAGCGGTAAATTAACACTTCCGCTGGATGATTCCCTTTTTACGTGGCATGAGATTTTAGAACCAAGCAGCACCTACGATGATAAGCAGAATAAATAATACGACGATGAGCGCAAAGCCGCCACCTTGACCATAACCGCCGCCGTAGCCACAGCCACCGCCGTAGCCGCCATAGCCACCGTATCCGCCAAATCCAAACGACATAAGAACCCTCCTAATCTTGATTTCGGCTCCTTGTTATCACTCTCATGATCAGAAGCCGATCATAATTAACAGGATAAACACACAACAGCTAAAACAAATCATTTACTGTATCCTGTTTCAGTAAAGCTTTATACTCTTATTTCTTTAGCTGTTTATATTACGCTATGCGGAAAAGGATCTTCTTGACTGGGACATTACCCCAATTCATGAATTTTGGGCAACATCAATGTTATTCCTCCTGCAAAAACGAATTGGCAATCTCCTCCGTTTTCACGGTCAACAGGTCTGCAGCAGCGACCTGATTCTTTTCCATATAATTACCCACCAGAAAATAACCGACAGCATAGCCGGCCATATCCGGAAGCATACCTAAACCATACAAAATCTTCTCGTACCCTCGCTCAACTGGAGATAGGTCCCGATTGGGCAGCATGAGTTTGAGCCAAAACCGTTCCAGTTGTTTTTCCGTGTAATAAGATGTCCATTTCGCTGTGAATTTATCACCAAAACGTTCCCGAACGGCATGCTCTGCCATTCCTTCCAGCACGGCCCGGTCCAGAAGACTGAACCCGGAATCTTCTTGCTGCATCCGGGAGAGCCGGCAGACATGGTTATATTCATGGGTAAAGAGCGCCCTTATTTCCCCCGCTGTGTTATTTTCTGACAGAAACAAAAATAATTTGTCAGGGAAAGCCACACCGGATTTGCCGTGGAATTCCCGCATCATTCTTCGGTTGCCTGTATCTGCCGGAAGAATAAATATTGGAACCTCCGGCCCGCTCCAGACTTGTCTGAGTTCCCGTTTTTCCCTTTGTACAAGATGCCACGCCTTGATCTCCTGCAATTTCTCCACCAGTTTTTCCCCATCGGAGAATGGAAGACGAGCCATTCCATGCTTCTGGAGAAAAACAAAAATATCCTTGGCCGACTCACCATCAAAACAGGATTCCAGTTTTTTTGCCAGGCTGCTTGGCTGCTGTTCTTCTGTTATCCATTTGTCCGTTCGAATAACGCCCATGATCCTCCCCCATTTCAACCATTAGCGTATGTTAATACATGAGAAAAGTTCATGATCGAACGGATCGATGAATATGGGCGAGGATCCCTCTGAATTGACATCATACACGCTGGGGTATATAGTAATCATAATATTCCCATAGGAGGCAAAACGTTGAAATATGACGAGAAAATCATCCATCGTATGAAGCGGATCGAGGGCCAGGTGAAAGGCGTGTTAAAAATGATGGAAGAGGAAAAAGAGTGCAAAGATGTTGTCAGCCAGCTGTCTGCAGCAAAAAGCGCCCTTGAGCGAACATCTGCAGTGATTGTCAGCCAAAATCTTGAACAGCGTATCCGTAATGAAGAGGACAGCGGGGAAAATAGCGAGGAATTAATCAATGAGGCGGTCAAACTGCTGGTCAAAAGCAGGTAGGTCAAACATATAATATAATTGGAGGGGCACGATGAAATCTCAAAGCATGCAGAACCATTTCATTACACTCGAACGACAAAGAGAAGCGATTTTTCCGGCCCTCCAATCTTTATCAATGGCCCAAATATGGAAAAGACCGCAAGAAAATAAATGGTCAATCGGGGAAACGATGTACCACTTATATTTGATTACAAAAATGCTGCGAGTGGCAGCAGTCATTACGATTCCTTGTACAAAGGTATTTGCCCGCATGAGGAGAAACAAACCATTTGATTCGGAGATAAATGATATTTATAAAGATTACAAGGAAGAACATGGGAAAGGGATGAAGGCTATTTTGGATCCACCGAAAAAAATACATAGTACAATGGATTTTAACGAATTAAACCAGATTCTGACCAAAGAGTCTTCAAAAGTAGCAAAAATAGTAGAAGATATTGATGAGGACCTTGCCGGACATATTATTTTTCTGGATCCAGTAGCACACAATCCTAATCTTATTCAAGCGATTCAATTATTAGCCATTCATGAGGCACATCATATTAGAATTATAGAAAACGATCTTGGATTTTTGATTAATAAAACGGACGCTGAGTAAACGGCAGGGAGCTTATATGCTCGCAAAATCGGGGAGGCGGGAAAATATGACAGTAATTGTAGTGGGAAGCGGCATTGTCGGAGCAAGTGCTGCTTATCAGCTTGCCAAAGACGGGCAAAAGGTAGTTGTTGTGGACGGGGAGTTCGAGGGCAAGGCTACAGCTGCTGGGGCGGAGATCGTATGCCCGTGGATAACCAGTAGAAAGGATCAAGCTTGGTATTCTCTTGCATTAAGAGGTGCTCGATTTTACACAGAACTTATCACCCAGCTGAAGGAAGACGGCGAGCAGAATACTGGTTATAAACAAGTCGGCGCGATGGCGGTACATACAGATCATGAGTGGCTCGATGAAGTGGAAAAGGAAGCAAGGGCAAAGCAGGCGGACGCACCGGAAATGGGAGAAATTCAAAGGCTGACTGCAGAAGCTACGAAAGACAAGTTTCCTTTGTTGAAGGAAGACCTGGAATCTGTGTTTGTTTCAGGTGCAGCAAGAGTAGATGGCAGGCTGCTGCAGCAGGCATTGCTGCTGGCCGCACAAAAGCACGGTGCCAGATACACCAAGGGAAAGGCAGAACTCATTTCTACAAGCACAGGAGTAAAAGGAGTGAAAATAAACGGCGAGGAAGTCACTGGTATGGTGCTGGCGGCTGCCGGGGCATGGACGCGCTCTTTGCTCAAACCACTGGGCATTGATCTGGCTGTCGAACCGCAGCGCGGACAAATTGCCCATATTCATTTGCCGGAGGAGGACACCTCCAGCTGGCCGGTGATCCTTCCTGCCAGCAGCCATTATATGCTGGCTTTCGATGATGCACGTGTAGTGGCGGGCGCAACACGGGAAACCGGGTCCGGATTTGACTATCGCACAACGGCAGGAGGTTTGGCTGAAGTCACCAGAGAAGCACTAAATGTAGCCCCCGGCTTGGCGGATGGCACATTAAAAGAGATGCGGATTGGTTTCCGGCCGATGAGCCCCGATGGTCTGCCATTATTGGGACCAACTGATGAAGTGGAGGGACTGGTTGTTGCCACAGGACTCGGTGCTTCCGGGTTAACAATGGGACCGTATGTCGGCAAGCTGGCCGCTTCCCTTGCTAAAGGGATCGCGCCAGAAGCAGACCTTGCACCATACGTACCGGATCGGGCTTTTCACAGTATTTCATGACAGCAAGCTGCTGCCGAACACAAAAACACGCTTGAATCTTTGATTCAAGTGTGTTTTTTAGGTACTTCCTTCTGCATATACATTAAGCAGGATTCCTCTAATGATCGCCCCAATTCCCAACCCAACAGGCAAGAACATAATAGGCAGCCACATCGGGCCAGGCGTTATTCCAAAAATTGTAAATACCGGAGAAAAAATTAAGCCTACGGTGACAAAATAGGCTGAGAAAACAAGAGGCAAGTAGGCAAAGGGTTTTTCCCCTCCACCTGCATCCCGATAGGCATCCCAGATGGAGAAGAAATACAAACAAGGGTAAAACATCAGCCACAGATAATTGGTCTGTTCAATCGCTTCCCGTGTGTGGCCCAGAAAGCTTAGCACGATTATGTTATTAAAATTCCCCAGGACGTTGATCAGAAATTCCAGGCCGACCAGCAGGAACCCTTTTAAATATTTACGGTTTAATAATTGCCCAAAACCGGGCAGCGCAATACTCCACAGTACCACTTCCAGCTTTTTGCTTTTTTTGGCAATTGACTTATCCATATGCCACCTATTTGGCCAGCCTTTTTCGATCGGCGGCGATCGGCGGCTGTTCCATCCATCCATGAGCAATCATTATATTCGCGCCGTCATCAGCATAGGTGGCGATTTCGGCGGACAAGCGAGCATAATGGGCTCCCAGGTCGCGCCTCGGACTTAAGGACATCGATGCGCCGTATTGCCCCATGCCAGTTGCGATCAGTGTGGTAATCATTCCCAGCATCATCTTGTCCGAAAAGGGGGCAATGTTGGACTCTGTTACCTCGGAGGTCATCAGCCTCGATCCATCAGGCAAATTGTCCTCTTTTAAAATATCGGAAAATATATCCAGATGTTTCCTGGCAATATCCCTTCCTCTTTCAAAGTATTGCCTGACCTCTTTGGTCTTTGCCACCTGGCTGAAGCCGGTAATGACCGCGTGGCCAACGGCATTGCGTCTCGCGTTGAAAACCAGGTTGGTTATTTCTGTTCCTATCATCGGGCGACGGTCCGTGAACCATCCTGCTAAGAACTTCTGCTTTTTAACATAATCAACTTGCTTCTGTCTTGGTATTTGCGGCATCCGCACGTATACCCCTTTTTCTATAGAAAGTTCCTTTGCCTTCAAATGAAGTTTTTTGGTCGAAGCCAGGGCACTGGAGAAATAGTCAACAACATATCTTCTTTCAACAACAGCCAGGGCTGCACTGTAGGTGGCGAGACTTGCAACGGTCATATTAAAAATGTATTCCAGATAAAGCCGGTCGGAAAAAAGGCGCGGTGCTCCCAGATGGACGTCCTGATCGGTAAATCCACCAGGAAGCGCGTGTCCTTCCTTCAAAAAATAACCGGTTAAATCATCCACATTCTTCTTCAATAACTGCAAGGTTTCCTGGAGAATTGCCTGAATCTCCTCATCCTCCACGTGCTGCAGAAAGTGTTTGATCCCGCACACAGCTAAGGTATCACTCTGATAAGCAGTCCAAAGTGTGGAAATATCCGATACGGAAAGTTTTACTTGTTCTTCCATTTCCATCACCCCTTTCGTTTATTGGTTTTTGCCAGTTCGTCCCTGTCCACCATGCGTGGCGGTTCTTCCAGCCAGCCATTGTTGATCATAATATTGGCTCCATCCTCGGAGTACAAAAGAATTTCCCCGCTTAGCCGGACATATTTGCTGGCAATATCCCGTCTGAGATTGGTTGTGATACTCATGCCATAAAATACGATCCCGGCCGTGACCATCCCGGTGGTGTGATACAGTATCAATTTATCGGAAAAGGGAGCGATGTCAGTGGAGTTTGTTACCATGGCATCCGACCCCATCGGCACAGGGACATCATTGCCCTCGAGAATCTCACTGAGTACATTCACATGTTTCTTAGCAATACCAATTCCGCGCAGTAAATATTTGCGAACTTCATCAGATTGCACGACCTGGCTGAACCCTGTCAATGTCGCATTTCCCACCGAATTCCGCTCTATATTGGAAAATAAATTGGCAATTTCCAAGGTGAGCAATGGACGGCGCTCACCCAGCCAACCGGTGAGGAAGCTTTGTTTTTTTACGAAATCGACTTCCTGTGGTACCGGAATTATTGGCGGGCTGACATAGGTTCCTTTTGCTTTGGCAATGGAAATGCCTTTATGATGAAGTGCATTATAATCACGCAGCTGCTGGGAGAAAAAGGAATAGACATCTTCTCTGGTAGCCATAGAAATCGATGTGGCTGCTGCGTTTAAACCAAGTGTCCCGAGCTGGGTGGCATGCTGCAGCATATAGCCATCCGTGTATAGCCTTGGAGCGGCCGGATTTACATCTTCTTCGCCGAACCCTTGAGGAATTGGATGCTCATTTCCAGTGAGAAAATCTTCAAGTTTGGTGATATGGTTTTTCGATAAATTCAGGGCATCCTCTATAGCCGGCCTAATTTCTTCATCTTCCACCTTTTCCGTGAAATAAGTAAACACGGCAATATTAGCACTGGCATTCATGTAGCTCCCCCATATTTGGGAAAGCTCTGCAGCGGTCAGCTGCTGCTTATTCTGGCCTTCCATTAGAATTCCCTCCTGTGCGCTATTTGACTATTTTTGTTTAGTTTGGCTGGGAAGGATGTATTTATACTGTAAACTTCTGGTTGAGAATGGAAACTTCCGGTCGAGAACGGGAACTTTCGCGGTCGAGAGGAGGAACTTCCGGTCGAGAGGAGGAACTTCCGGTCGAGAGCGGAAACTTCCGGCCGAGAGCAGGAACTTCCGGTCGAGAACGGAAACTTCCGGTCGAGAGCGAGAACTTCCGGTCGAGAGCGAGAACTTCCGGTCAAGAGCGGAAACTTCCGGCCGAGAATGGAAACTTCCGGTCGAGAGAGAAAACTTCCGCCCGAAGCGAGGAGAGAAAGAACCTCAGCCCTCCCACCGTATAATAAACCCCAGAATGGGAAAACAAAGGGCAACGTCTTTCGATTACAAGGGGAATCAGTATGAGATTGGGTGCCATTTTTAAAAAGAAAAATAAACAAAAATCCAAAGACAGCGGCCAGGAAAATTTCACCGTTGATATAGAGAAAAATCTGGATAAGAATCTGGCAAATCTCAGAAAAATGCTGGAAGAGCCGAATGATCTGGTTGTCCGCGAAGTACCAATTGGAAACACCAGAAGCGCAGTCGTCTACATTGAAGGAATGATTGACAAAGCGTTTGTACATAAAAATATCCTGAACAAACTGCAGGAGTACCAGACAGATGCTGATGATTCCCGAAAAATTCTGGAGGAAATCTTCGAGGAAACCATTACGGTTGCAGATGTGCAAAAGGGAAAAACGCTTGACGATGCGGCAAATGCGCTGCTATCCGGAAGCACGGTAGTCTATATCGATGGTGCCCGCCAAGTATTGATAATGGGCACAAGGGGATGGGAAACCAGAGCGATTGAGAAGCCTACGACTGAATCAGCATTGCGTGGTCCGAAAGAAGGATTTGTAGAAAGCCTGCGCACAAATATGACGCTCGTCCGCCGACAGATCCGCGATCCAAACCTGAGATTTAAAACCTATTATGTTGGAAGACGGTCAAAGAAAAAACTCGTGCTCAGTTATGTAGACGGGGTTATTCACCCGGATATTGTAAAAGAACTCCATCGCAGGCTGCAATCGATTGATATGGACTTTGCTCCGGAATCCGGCTATATCGAGCAATGGATTGAGGACAGCTTTTTGTCCCCTTTTCCGCAGATAAGCAATACGGAACGGCCGGATAAAGTGGCGGCAGCCCTTCTTCAGGGAAAGGCCGCGATCATTCTGGACGGGACGCCATTTGTACTTTTAGCACCGGTGACGCTGGGAAGCACCCTGCAATCGCCGGATGATTATTATGAACGCTGGACCATTGGCACATTACTTCGGACATTACGGTATGGTGCGGCTTTTATCGCTATTTTTTTGCCTGGCCTGTACATTGCACTCGCTTCGTATCATCCGGGGATGATTCCATCTGACTTGGCTTTCTCGATTGGTGCATCCAGACAGGGTGTGCCATTCCCTGCCTTTATTGAGGCATTACTCATGTCGCTTACCATGGAGCTTTTGCGGGAGGCGGGGGCACGGCTGCCGAGAAACATCGGGCAGACGATCGGGATTGTCGGCGGTCTGGTCATCGGGGAAGCTGCCGTAACGGCTGGGATTGTCAGTCCGATTATGGTAATTGTTGTGGCACTGAATGCGATAGCTTCCTTCGCGATTCCGGAATACAGTGTCGCCATCTCATTTCGGATTCTGTTATTTGGCTTTATGATTGCCGCAGCCTTTTTAGGGCTTTACGGCATCATTCTTGCCTACATTATGGTCAATATCCATATCGTAAATTTAAAAAGTGTGGGTGTCCCTTATTCTGCACCATTTGCCCCAAGCTTTTTCCGGGACTGGACCGATCTGGTACTCAGGCTGCCGGTCCCGCTCTTGACAACGCGTCCAAAATATTTGCAGACAAATGATCGTACTAGGACTGGAAAAGGAGACACCGATGCATGAGAGATTTTGAATATAGTGATGAAAGAATCAGCTCCAGAGAAATCATGGTTGCCATGCCATCGGTTGTGATTGGGGCGGGCGTGCTTTCTCTGCCAAGTGACCTGGCATCCATCACGATTGGATCAGATGGGTGGATCTCCTTAGCTGTCAGTGGAATGACAGCAATTGCCCTCGCCTGGGCAATTGCCAAATTGGCTTCCCGTTTTCCGCAACAGAGCTTTATGGACTATGCTTCTCATTTAGTAAGCAAACCGGTTGCTGTCGTAATGACTTTTCTGCTTGCTTTGATCAGCCTGCAATACACTGCCTTTGAAGTGCGGCAAATTGCCGATGTGGCGAAACAGTATTTATTTGACCGGACACCGCTGGAAGTCATCTCACTTACTTTTTTGCTTGTCGTTGTCTATGCCGTCTCCGGTTCCCGGGAAGGGCTGTTTCGTTTGAATACCATGTTTTTGCCGATCATCCTGCTGATTACGGTTGGTGTGCTGCTATTTAACTTTGGATGGTTTGATTTCGGAAATTTGCAGCCGATATTTCAAACAGGTTTTACCGATCTGTTGAGGGGCGCTGGTTCCAGCGTCACCTCCTATATAGGATTTGGCATTTTATGGTTTTATGTTGGCTTAGTGAAAGATCCGGAAAAAGCGCCGAGGGCTGCAGCAATCGGCATGAGTCTGCCGATGCTTCTATATGTTTTGTTATTTGTGATGATTGTTGGCGTGTTTGGCAACGCGGCAACCGCGAATTTGCTTTATCCAACGGTTGAACTGGCAAAAACAGTGGATTTGCCGGTCGGTTTTTTTGAGCGGTTTGAATCCATCTTTTTTGTCATCTGGATTATGGCGATTTTCAACACGACCGTCATGGTTTTGGATGTGGCGGTACTGGCGCTGCACACGTTATTTAAAAACACACCAAAAATCAAGATTCTCTTAATCGTGACCCCACTGACTTACCTTGTGAGCATGTATCCCCAGAATTTGTTGGAAGTATCACGGTTTGGTGAAATTATCAGTTACACGGGGGTGGGACTTACGGTATTTCTGCTGATCCTGCTATCTGTCATGCTCAAGATTAGAGGAGGGAAACCGTGAAAAAACGAATAGGATTATTTGTTTGCTGTGTCATGAGTTTTTTGCTTGCGGGGTGCTGGGATGAGATAGACATCGAGGATCGCGGTTTTGTAATTGGAGCTGCGGTTGATCTGGCTGAAGATCAGCCAACTGATCATTATACGCTGGACCTGACGAATCAATTTGTTATTCTAAGAAGCTTTGCCT
This sequence comes from Lentibacillus sediminis, assembly GCF_002763455.1. Taxonomy (GTDB): domain Bacteria; phylum Bacillota; class Bacilli; order Bacillales; family Amphibacillaceae; genus Lentibacillus_D; species Lentibacillus_D sediminis_A. The sequence continues at coordinate 132,640 of NZ_NIXK01000008.1, read as the reverse complement.
CTTCGGGTGGAAGTTCCTCCGGGGGAGGCGGCAGCCAGAAACCATACGCCAATGTGACCGCAACTGGGGAAAGCATTTTGGAGATAACCCGGGAGATGGCCGCACTGGCAGGCCGCGCCCCGTATCATGAACATTTAAAGATATTAGTGGTGGCTGCAGAAGTGGCACGCGAGCCCGGGCTGTTTGCCAGCATTATGGATTTATATGTAAGGGACCAGGAAATGCGGAGGGAAATCCGGGTTCTCATTTCAGAAGGTGAAGCTAAAAAGATCATGGAAATCGAACCGTCCGGTGCTACCCTTCCTGCCAGGTACATCTATTCGCTGATGGAGAATAATAACAAGACAATTGAACTGCTTGAGCCTGTCCGGATGGGGTCAATTCATGAATATCTGCTCGAGAAAAACAGCTATGTGCTTCCACACGTTCAAGCAGAAGGAAGCAAGCTTAATTCCAAGGGAGCTGCTGTCATACAGGGACATAATAATAAGATGGTGGGGGCACTTACAGGTACGGAAACAAAAGGGCTAAATTTAATAACAGGGAAAAACAGCATGGGGACCATTAAATTCGAGATCGATGGACAGTTAATGATTTATGAGCTGGAGAACATGAGCAGCGAAATCAAGGTAGACCCAAGTGACAGGGACAATATCGAGATAACTGTAAACATTGAAACAGAAGGCAGGATTTCCGAAATGTTTGGCAGCAGGACCCTAATGGATGAAAGTTATTTAAGGGAAATCGAGCAGCATATTAACAAAAGCTTGGAGGAACTTGCGAATCAGGCACTGACAAAGGGACAAGAAGAATTGCAAGTGGATTTTTTCGGATTCGGAGAAAAAATCAAGCAGAAACATTATGGAATCTGGACAGAGATAAAGGACAACTGGGATTATGGCTCCAACATTTTTTCTAATCAAACTACGGTTGATATCACAGCAAATTCGATTGTTCGTACAATAGGAGCTGCTGATAAAGTGAAAGACTAACGTACCGTACGAAGGTGAAGAAGGTTCGCGTCTCTGGTCGCTAAAAGCAGACTTTAGCAAACCTGGCTTAGGCTAACTGCCATGCTGACAACCTAAAAAGGAGGCAGAGAAATTTGCTTGATAACATTATAGGCCGATTACCGGAAAAGATGATTCTGTTTTGTACGTTATTCGCGTTCCTTGTGCCGTATACGGTCTATAAAATCAACCAAAAACTGCATAAATATGGAGACCCGCCGTGGAAAAGCGCCGAGGTGAAGCAGCATGATAAACAGCGGCCGGGCAAGACTCCATAGTTGGTATGCCCCATCCCCCGTGATAAACTGGGGAGAAATGAGTATAGAGGTGAAAATGTGGATCTTCGCACATATGTAAAATTAGACGCAACCGATTTAGCTGAATTAATGAAAATGAAGGAAATATCACCAAGGGAGCTTGTAGAGTTGAGCTTTCGGCAACTGGAAAACGTGAATCCCTCGTTAAATGCTGTTACATCAAGCCGGAGGGAGAGAGCACTGGAAGAAGCAGCCAGCTTGGATCCAGCTGCTCACCCGTTTGGCGGGGTGCCGGTTTTGCTTAAAAATATTTCGCAAAGTCTTAAAGGAGAACCGATGACCTCTGGCTCACGCCTGCTGTCTGGCACAATAGCCAGGCAGGACTCCCATTTTGTGAAAAAATTTCGTGAAGCCGGCTTTTCGATACTTGGGCATACCAACACCCCGGAATTCGGCTTGAAAAATATTACTGAGCCGGAGATCTCCGGGCAGACAGGCAATCCGTGGAACAATGCCTATTCTCCAGGCGGCTCGAGCGGCGGCTCAGCGGCAGCAGTGGCAGCAGGGGTTGTGCCGCTTGCTGGCGCTAGTGATGGCGGAGGTTCCATTCGCATTCCTGCCTCGTTTACCGGTATATTCGGACTGAAGCCAACCCGCGGCCGTACACCGGTTGGTCCTGGGACTGGCCGTCAGTGGCAGGGAGCTTCCATTGATTTTGTCCTGAGCCGGACTGTTCGCGACAGTGCCGCTATGCTTGATCTTCTGCAGATTATCCAACCGGAAGCCGCTTTCCAGACCCCGTTATTTCCGGGAAGTTATAAAGAGGAGATAGAAAAGCCGTTTAACAAGCCATTACGCATTGCCTATTCAATGGATTCGCCAGTAGGCACCCCCGTTTCGGAAACAGCCAAAACCGCTGTCGATAAAACACTGCATTGGCTGGAAAAAGCCGGGCATATCGTTGAACCACTGACAACCCCCGTGGATGGCTTGGAGCTGATGCGCAATTATTATCTGATGAACAGCGGAGAAATCTCCTCCCTTGTCAGGCAACTGGAGGCAGGGTTTGGGCGTGAGATTACTAGTGAAGATGTGGAGCTGGAGACATGGATGCTTCATGAAGCTGGACAGACAGTCTCTGCGGCGGAGTTTTCCACTAGTCTCAAGGCATGGGATACGGCAGCAGCAAAGATGGCAGAGCTTCACCAAACTTATGATTTATATATTAGTCCGGCAACCGCATTTACCGCTCCAAGAATCGGTGAACTGACCTATTCGGAAACCGAGCAAAGAAAATGGCGTGAGCGGATGAAGGAAGCAGGTCCGGGAGATCGGCAACAATTAATTTATGATATGTTCCTGCCCAGCCTTACATACACGCCATTCACCCAGCTGGCAAATCTAACCGGCCAGCCGGCGATGTCTGTTCCGGTTCACTTATCAGAGGAACGTCTGCCGCTGGGGGTACAGATGATGGCCGGAAAAGGAAACGAGCAAATACTGCTGAAAATTGCCTGGCAGCTGGAACAAAGCAAACTGTGGGTCGATATCAAGCAGAACCCCATGCTGAACATGGATCGCCGTTGTTAGGGTGGTATCCCCGGAGGCTCATGTGACAGTAACTGCCAATATAAAACAATTTTAAAAAATATTTTAGTATTTTTACTTGTTTTTTAGGTATTTAATTATCAACCTAGTATGTTTATAATGGTCTTTACGCCACGACACTTATATTTTCAGAATTTTACCGTATTAATTTCAGAAGGAAGGTGCAAGTCATGGCTGAAAAAAGAAAAGGTGTGTTTCAGCGCTTTTTGGATTTTGTTGAGAAAGTTGGTAACAAATTACCACATCCTGTTACATTATTCGCAATATTAGCGGGACTGGTCTTGCTTCTTTCTGCTGCTCTGCAGCCATTGGGCATTAGTGTAGAGCATCCGGGAGAAGAAGGAGAAATGGTGCAAATCAACAACTTGTTGAATGCGGAAGGGATTCAGTATATCTTTTCCAGCATGACCGATAACTTTATCGGATTCGCTCCGCTCGGCGTGGTGCTTGTCACGATGCTCGGGATCGGGGTTGCAGAGCGGACAGGCTTAATTAGCGCTCTCTTGCGCGGGTTCGTTTTGTCAATACCGAATCGCTTCATTACGATGGGGCTGGTATTTGCAGCGATTATGTCCAGTGTAGCATCGGACGCGGGATATGTTGTGCTTCCGCCGCTTGGGGCATTAATTTTTGCAGCAGTAGGCAGACATCCGCTTGCTGGTTTGGCGGCGGCTTTTGCCGGTGTGTCCGGGGGCTTTAGTGCGAACCTCTTGCTTTCCGGGACAGATGTGCTGCTTGGTGAGCTGACCATTGCTGCGGCAGCTATCATTGACCCTGCCTATGCAGAGACAATGAACATTGCGATGAACTGGTGGTTTATTGCTGTATCTGTGTTCCTCCTTACCTTTATTGGCACTTGGGTTACAGAAAAAATAGTTGAGCCTCGCCTTGGCACATATAAAGGGGATGGCACAGAGGAAGATTTAGAAGGGCTGACTGCTGTAGAGAAAAAAGGTTTAATCTTCTCAGGTGTCGGATTGGGTATTGGTTTGGTGTTGACCGCACTCTTGGTTCTGCCGCCAAATGCACCAATGCGTGGTACAGAAGGAAATTACATGGATCAGATCATTCAGTCGCCGTTCATGAGTTCGCTGGTACCGATTATTGCGATTCTGTTCTTCATTCCTGGGCTTATCTACGGGATTGTCACGAAAAACATACGCGATGACAAAGATGTGGCAGGACAGATGTCAGACACGATGGCTGCCATGGGTATGTTTATTGTGCTATCATTCACTGCAGGTCAATTTGTTGCTTATTTCAATGAAACAAATATGGGAATCGTACTCGGCGTTTACGGTGCGGACTTCCTCCAGAGTGTTAATTTGACAGGTATCCCGTTGATCCTGCTCTTCATTCTGATCACTGCATTCATCAATATCTTTATCGGAAGTGCTTCAGCAAAATGGGCCATGATGGCACCAGTATTTATTCCGATTATGATGCAGCTGGGCTATTCGCCGGAATTGACGCAAATGGCTTATCGTGTAGCCGATTCATCAACCAACATTATTTCGCCGTTGATGACCTACTTTGCGATTATCATCGCTTTTGCCCAAAAATATGATAAGAAAATGGGAATTGGTACCCTCGTTTCCACGATGCTGCCATATTCCATCTTCTTCCTGATCTCCTGGAGCATTATGCTGGTTATCTGGATGTTACTCGGCATACCATTGGGACCTGGAGGACCGCTGGAATATAATCCATCTTAAATAGTTGGATGGAAGGAAAATGCACTGCGTTTAATGCGCAGTGTATTTTTTTGGTTGAAGGTGTTGGCTGGGGGAGTACTCGAAATGTCCACGAAAACGGTTCCCACCCATAATCGAATGAGTATGCACTGATATAGAGAAATCACAGCCACCCGCAAATCACCTCATTCCCACCCCACGTTTCAACCCACCCATCCCGTGAAACTAATATAGTAAGAAAGAAAGGCGGGAATAACATGACGGCAGAAGTAGCTATAATGAATAAACTCGGCATGGCGATGGCCGCAGACAGTGCGATTACCAGCGGCAGGGAGGGGGTGCAGAAGGTATATAATTCAGCAAATAAATTATTTTCAATTTCCGAAAAGCATCCGGTCGGCATTATGGTGCATGGTGCAGCTTCCTTTATGGAAGTGCCATGGGATGTGATTATTAAATCATACCGGGAATATTTAGGTGACCGGAAGTTTGCTGATTTGAGTTATTATATGGATGATCTCTTAGACTTTTTGCGGAAGGATGAACGATTTCGCCGTGAAGATCTGGAACATATTATTATTTACCGTATGTTTTCCGATGTGCTCAAACGTGTTGTAAGGGAGGCAGAGGAAAACATTAGCTCTGAAGAAACTTCGGGCAGAGATATTACCAATGAAAAGGTAACCGAATGGCTGACAGGCTGTATTGATCGCGCGTTCACCTCCTATCAGGAGAAAGAGGAAACGTTTCTTGAATTGGATTATGAAACATTCAAAGCTAATTTCGGGGAAGAAGTGCACAGCATTATTGAGGAATTCATTACTTATGAAATTGATGAGGATCTAGAGGAAAAACTGTACAAATTGGCATTTGAGGTGACTAGAAAAGATTATTTCAGCTTAGGTTCAACAGGCCTCGTGATTGCCGGCTATGGTGAGAAGGAAATTTTTCCGCATTTACTCAACTACAGGCTGGAGGGATTTGTGCTCGGCCGGCTGAAATATAAAAAAATCAAAGAACGAAAAATCAGCTATACAACAGACAAGAAGGATGGCACGGCTAGCATTACACCATTTGCACAACGGGAGATGGTAGATTCATTCATCGGCGGGATGGAACCGAATATAGAGGATGCCATCTTCGGGATTATCGATAAAGTGTTAACCAGCTACCATGAGCAAATAGAGAAGAAAACAGATATTGAATTTACTCCGAAACAGGTTAGCCAGCTGGAAAATATGGGTAATGAGATAAGTGAATACATCAAGGATGCAGTGGAAGAATACCAGCAGCAAAATTACATCACTCCGCTGCTCGGCATCGTGCGTTCCCTGCCGAAAGAGGAGCTCGCCGAAATGGCAGAAGCGCTGATTAACCTTACTTCCTTCAAGCGGCGAGTCAGCCGGGAGACGGAATCCGTCGGGCCGCCGATTGATGTCGCGGTGATCACAAAAGGAGACGGTTTTGTCTGGGTCAAACGGAAAAATTACGCAGATCCCGAGATCAATGCCAGGCTTTAAATATAGGAAAGGGAGGCTTGAGGGTATGGCATTAACAAAAGACAAGCGGAAGAAGAAAGAGGAATACTTTCACCTGTCTGAACAGGACCGGCTTGATTTTGACCGGGAAGATAAGGAGAAAGCGGAGAAAGAAAAGTTAGTAAATAAAGTATTTGAACGGATGAACGGCAAGGAAAAGTAATTTTTACTATTGTAAGTAAAGCCTGAGCGATCAGGCTTTTTTTATTCATCCGGAAAAATAAACACAGATTCGGCATGAGAAAATACATTGTCAGTAATATTTAGCCCTTTAAAATCAGGATCCGCAAATTAATATTACATAACTTTTCAAACCAATTAAATCATAACTATCACGTTTAGAACAAAATAGACCGTGGAATCTCATAAATATAGGCGATGATAAACGCCAAATAAAACGAAGGGAGATGGTTTGAATGGCTAAGAACAATAACAGGAATAACAACAAGATGACGGTGGAAGAAGCAGGCCAAAAAGGCGGAAATCAAACCGCACGCAACCATGACCAGGAGTTTTATGAGGACATCGGTCAAAAGGGCGGACAAACAACTTCCAAAAATCATGATCAGGAATTCTACGAAGAGATCGGGCAAAAGGGTGGAAAAGCCACATCCCGAAACCACGATCAGGAATTCTATGAAGAAATTGGTCAAAAAGGCGGAAAAAAACGCCAGCAGCAAAACAATAACAATTCTTAAGGAAAAAATGGTTTAGTAAAAGAAACATTTGGAAACAGAAACTATGTAAAGGATAAGACCAAATTCTTTCGAAAGGAGATGTCACAAATGGCAAAGAACAATAACAACAATCGCAACATGTCTCTGGAGGAAGCGGGTCAAAAAGGCGGTAACAAAACCGCACGCAATCACGATCAGGAATTCTATGAGGAGATCGGCCAAAAAGGCGGAAAAGCGACTTCTCGAAATCAAGACAAAGAATTCTATCAGGACATTGGCCAAAAGGGCGGGGAAACTACCGCTGACACGCATGATAAAGAATTCTACGAGGACATCGGGCAAAAAGGCGGCGAAACGACAGCTGACACCCATGACCAGGATTTCTATGAAGACATTGGCCAAAAAGGCGGCAAGGCAACTTCCCGCAGTCATGACAAAGAATTCTATCAGGACATCGGTCAAAAAGGCGGAAATGAACGTGCCCGTCAAAGTAACAACAATAACAACAATTCTTAATTGCGGCTAAGGAGGAATTAACGATGGCAAACACCAAATTTAAAACAGGTGAAAACGCACCAGAAAATGGAAAATTCAAGGTGGACAGCCTGGTGAATGGTGGATCAGCAAGTAACGATAATACGACAATCGACATGGAGCAAGGGGAGCCGCTCCCACCATCCCCTTCCAGTAATGAAGCAGCATATTGGGTAAAAGCATAATGAATTTGAAAAGACCCTCTTGAGTTTTCGCTCAAGGGGGTTTTTATTTGCTTATACATATAAAAGAAGGCGGAAGCACACGCTCCCGCCGACGGCAAAATAACAACAATTCTTAATTGCGGCTAAGGATTGTCTTTTTGCCATTATAATTATATCGAATGTTATTGATAGGGGCAAGTATTTTGCACTCACGAATTATTTTCCATCCATATTTCCGAATTCACTGCTTTGATAAAGCTTCCATCTCCAATTTCAACGGCAATTGCTTCATTCGTATCAACCCCATTAATTTTATAGTAGGTAGTCCCGACAGGAAATTCATTGGAAAAATTCTCCTCATACGGGTCCAGCATATCGTATCCTGTATCATCCGTTGAATACGTTTTAACAGAGCCAATTTCCTCGCCAATCTGATTTTTGTCCAGTTCCTCAGCTCCACTTGTGACATAACTGGTATTATCCCACCTGACAAAACTATAAGCCCAGCTTTCCTCTGAAGATTTTGGCCTGCGCAACCAAGTAGACAAGTACATATATTTAAAACGAATTATTGAAAGTTCATTCCTCCTCATAACTAGTTCCAAAAAATTCAATCATTCGCTTTTACTTCATGAGCCTTTTTTAGTATGATTAAAGTTAGATAGATACTCGAGAAATGTGGCACGGGAGAGGAGCCGAAAAAATGCAGGGTGTTACCGTTTATAACGAAAAAATTGAAAAGGTTTTATCGAATATAAATAAAGTGATGATCGGCAAAGAAGAGGTGGCAACCCTCAGTCTGGTGGCTTTATTGGCGCAGGGGCATGTGCTCTTGGAAGACGTTCCTGGTGTCGGCAAAACCATGCTTGTGCGTACTTTGGCCAAATCACTGGATTGCGATTTTCGCCGGATCCAGTTCACACCGGATTTGTTGCCGTCGGATGTGACTGGCATCTCGATTTACAACCCGAAAGAGCTGGAATTTGAGTTTCGTCCAGGCCCGATTCTTGGCAATATTATTCTGGCGGATGAAATTAACCGGACTTCACCGAAGACGCAATCCTCGTTATTGGAAGGAATGGAAGAAAAGAGCGTCACCGTTGATGGGAAAACCCTCCCGCTCAGCAAACCTTTCTTTGTAATGGCAACCCAAAACCCGATCGAATATGAGGGGACCTACCCGCTGCCGGAAGCACAGCTCGACCGCTTTATTATTAAACTGAAGATGGGTTATCCATCATTTACCGATGAGCTGGAAATGCTGGATCGGACATCACGTAACCACCCGATTGATACAATTGCTGCGGTGATGAGCCGGGATGAGTTGAGTAATGTACAAGATGAAGTGAAAAAAGTCTATATTGATAAAAATGTCCAGCACTACATTATCAATCTGGTAAGCAATACGCGCGCCAATTCTTCTATTTATCTTGGTGTCAGTCCAAGGGGATCGATTGCTCTGATGCAGGCGGCAAAAGCATATGCCTATGTTTGCGGGCGGGACTACGTGCTGCCTGATGATGTGAAATTCCTGGCTCCCTATGTGCTTTCCCACCGTATTATTTTAACCTCGGAGGCAAGATATGACGGCTTGGAGAGTGAACAGGTAGTTGCGTCGATTGTGAAAAACACGCATATTCCGATTCGGAAGGATTTTAACCGATGAAAGAAAAACTGCGTGCTGTTGGTAATTTTGCTCTGGTTTTCTTCTTGTTTGCCGTACTGTTTTCATTTGCCATGTTCCAGGGCGGTTTTACAAGCTGGTTCCTCTTTTTCGGTTTTCTGCCTATTTTTCTTTATCATTTCGGACTTATGCTTTACCCGATCCACAAATGGGAGGTCTCCCGGCTCCTCTCGCATCATGTCGTCCGCGCCGGAGATGGTGTGACTGCAACCATCCGGGTCCGCCGCCGTGTTCCTTTTCCGCTTTACTACTGCATCTGTGAAGAGATTTTTCCTGACACATTGAAAAAGGCGGAAGACCGCTCGAACAAATATCGCTGGATGAATGAACCGGAGCGGCAGTATCGCCTTAGGGAGATAAAAAAGGTTGTGTTCCCTGCATTTCGCCGTGTGATCGAACTGCCATATCGAATTGAGCAAATTCCCCGCGGGGAGCACCAGTTGCGGTATGTTCGGATAAAAACAGGGGATTTCTTCGGTTTTGTCAAAAAAGAGCATGTTTTTCAGCTGGATGATCAGCTGATTGCCTATCCTAATGAGTTTCCGGTGCGCATGGGGGAAGTTTCCAGCAGCTATGAACAGGGTTCGGTTGCTTCTTCGGCATTGAATTTGACCAATACGAATGTGGCGACTGGAATTCGTGAATACATGCCGGGTGACAAGGTAACCTGGATTGACTGGAAACAGACCGCTAGAAAAAATGAAGTGATGACAAAGGAATTTGAGCAGGAGAAAAGCAGCAATATCCTGCTTGTTTTGGATGCTGTTCCGTATAAAGAGATGAACGGGCTTGCTTTTGAAGCTGCTATTGAAGTTACCATATCGTTGATGGAGACTATTCGCCGCAACTTTACACAAGTTGGACTTGTTACAATCGGTGAGGATATCTTTCATTCTCCGATGCAGCACAGTCCTGGGCAACGGGAGTGGGTAAGGCAGCATTTGACACGGATTCAGCCGTCTGGAGGCCAGCCTTTTGCCATCCGCTTGCAGGAAGAAATGTTTAAACTGGGCATCGGCAATATTGTTATTGCAGTTACAACCAATCTGGATGAGAAACTGGTGGTGGCGGCCAAGAAGCTCAGGCAGCGAACGAAGCGGGTGTCGATCGTTTTTATCCAGTCCGCGGGCATGATCACGGAAAAGCAGCATGCGATGATGCAGCAGTTAAGGTTTGAAGGAGTACGGGTCACTGTACTGACGGAAAAACAACTGATGAAAAATCCGCTGGAGGTGGGCGGGATATGATGAATATCATGCAAAAAGACCAAAACAAAACATCGCTGTTCTTTTCCGCTATTTTGTATATGGCCGGTTTTTTTCTATTTTTGGAATGGCTTTATCCATTGGAACAGATTACGGATACGAGCAGTATTACCGTATTTATTTTGTTTGCAGTGTTATGCTTTGTAATTACGTTTTTGCAGATACCTTGGTGGGCCAGTTTCTTATTGAAAGGGAGCGCACTCCTGATTCTTGTTAACGTTTTATTTTTCACGGAGCGATTCCTGAGCGGCACATGGTTCGATGAACTGCTTATGGAGATGGCACTTAATGCGGATGCACTTTTTTCCATGCAGTGGTATTATCTGACACCGATGTTTCGCAGTGTCTTGTTTTTAATTTTAATCTGGCTGATGAGTTATCTGCTGCATTACTGGTTTGTGATGATGAAGCAGATTTTTGTATTCGTTTTGCTTACGTTCTTCTATTTGGCTATTCTTGATACATTCACGGTTTATGACGGGGATGTAGCGATAGTAAGAACGTTTGTTATCTCCTTTCTTGCTCTGGGGATTGCCAATTTAATGAAGGAACTGGACAAGGAATCGATCCATTTCTCCTGGCTGCGGCAGATGCGTGTCTGGCTGCTGCCGGTGGTGGCCATTGTCCTGTTAGCCTCCCTGTTCGGATTTGCGGCGCCAAAATTTGACCCGCAATGGCCGGACCCTGTGCCATTTATTCAAAGTGCTGCGGAGAATGCCGGCGGCTCGGCAGGAGGAGGGACCGTGCAAAAAGTGGGCTACGGGGAAGATGACTCCCAGCTCGGAGGTTCCTTTGTACAGGATAATACCCCGGTGTTCCAGGCCACTGTGGAAAAGGAGCATTACTGGCGGATTGAAACGAAAGATGTGTATACCGGCAAAGGCTGGGAAATGTCAGAAGAACCGGACTATGAACTGCAAGACGGCGGGGAGATTGCACTGCAGACGTTCACGGATCAGGTAGAAACAGAAGAACTAGAGGCATCACTCACCTTTCAGGGAAATACCGAGATTGAAAAGTTGATTTATCCGTATGGGGTAGATCAAGTCAGCGCCGGCGGGGATTTGTTGCTGGATGATTACGCGGAAGCGATTCAGACTCAGCAAGAAGGCGAACCAGCTGTTCTGACGAATTATTCTATCAGCTATGATCATCCATCCTATGAGCGAAACAGTTTGCGGGAGGAAAATGGCGAGGATCCCGAGGAGATCATGGAGCGGTTTACTCAGCTGCCTGACGAACTGCCGGAGCGGGTCGGCGAACTTGCCGAGGAAATAACCGAGTTGGATGACAACCGTTATGACATGGCAAAGTCGATCGAAAACTATTTCAGCCAGAGCAATGGGTTCACCTATCAGACGACCGATGTCCCTGTGCCTCAAGAGGACGAGGACTATGTCGACCAGTTTTTGTTTGATTCCAAAGTGGGCTATTGTGATAATTTCTCTTCTTCTATGGTTGTGATGCTGCGCACGCTTGATATTCCAGCCAGATGGGTCAAGGGCTTTACCAGCGGAGAGGTGATGGTGACCGGCACAGGGGATGAACCGGATGTGTACCAGGTAACCAATGCCAATGCCCACTCCTGGGTGGAAGTGTATTTCCCGCAAACAGGCTGGGTCCCGTTTGAGCCGACTCAAGGATTTTCCAACCTGTCCGATTTTCATACCGATATAGAAGAAAGTTCGGACTGGAATGAGGACGACCTTCTGGAAGCCGAGGAACGAGCGCCAGAACCGCCAGAAGCCGATACAGAGGAACCGGAAGAAGAAGTGGCGTCTGCTCCAGCAGACAATCAGACCGGCGGCTTTAATCTGGAGTTGAATTGGACTCACATTAGTATTATCACGGCTGTCGTGCTGCTACTTGGATTTGTTGGGTATAAAACGAGGTTTCGCTGGCAGGCTTATCTGCTGGCCAAACGGTTTAACTCGAAGCCGGATGCCAAAACTTACCAGGATGCCTATCATCACCTAATGCGAATCTTGGCACATCAAGGACTGAAAAAAGATCCCGATCAGACACTAAGGGAATATGCCAAGCGGATTGATGATCGCTTTGCCACAGATAATATGGGACGGCTGACCAATCATTTTGAGCACATTCTTTACAGGGATGAATTGAACAGCGAGCAAGCAAGCGAGCTAACTCAATTATGGAAAGATTTAATTAAACGGGTAATGGGTTGACCAGCCTTGCTAAGGTTAGTAGAATAAGGTTATTCATTTTGAAGAATATAGGTTTGCCATTCGTATATCCTCGATAATAAGGTTCGAAAGTCTCTACCGGGGCACCGTAAATGCCCTGACTATGAAGGGCAGAAGTTTACAGGTCGGTAATTGTTTAGCCTGGATTCTGCCCTTTTTCAGTTGTATGGATTTTTGAATGCGGCTGGGGAAGGGAAGGGTCCGGGTTTTTTTGTTGAATGTGGGTGAGTGAGGGGTGCTGTGCTGGAATCGGGCGAGCGCAGAACGAAATCGGGCGAGTTCACATCAGAATCGGGCGACTATAATCTAAAGTCGGGCGAGTCATGCTCAAGAACGAGCGAGTGTGGGCCAGAATCGAGCGAGAACCACATTAAATCGTGCGAACACACGCTGAAGTCGCGCAAGCTCCACACCAAATCGCGCGGCCCACACTTCAAATCGCGCGAATATCTCCCTAAGCCCAAGACGATATACTCAAGTGACAAACCCAAAAATAGAGGTGGAAGCATGGAAACAAACGAAATGATACTTGTTCTGGATTTTGGCAGTCAATATAATCAGCTGATCACCCGGCGCATCCGCGAATTCGGTGTGTACAGCGAACTGCACAGCCATAAGCTGACAGCAGAAGAAATTAAACAAATGAATCCGGCAGGCATTATTCTGTCCGGGGGTCCGCACAGTGTATATGATGCAAATAGCTTCCGCTGTGATGAGGCTATTTTTGATTTGGATATCCCGGTTCTTGGCATCTGCTACGGCATGCAGCTGATGGCGCTGCATTATGGCGGCAAAGTGGAAAAAGCGAAAAACCGGGAATATGGGAAGGCGCTGATTGACGTAAATGATCAGCCGGTGCTGTTCCATGACGCGCCAAGCACCCATACGGTATGGATGAGCCATGGTGATAAAGTGATGGAAACACCGCCTTCTTTTCAAGTGGATGCCACCAGTCCGTCGACGCCGATTGCCGCAATGAGCAATCCGGCGAAGCAGCTCTACGGTGTCCAATTTCATCCAGAGGTGCGCCATTCTGAATATGGCAACCATTTACTCAAACAGTTTGTGTTTGAGGTGTGCAACTGCACCGGTGACTGGACGATTGAAAACTTTATTGAACTGGAAGTGGAAAAGATCCGCGAACAAGTCGGCGAACGCAAGGTACTTTGTGCTTTAAGCGGCGGGGTGGACTCCTCCGTCGTAGCCGCTCTGATCCACAAGGCAATCGGAAATCAGCTCACCTGTATCTTCGTGGATCACGGGCTGCTGCGCAAAAATGAAGCAGATGACGTGATGGACGTATTTGCCGAGGATTTTCAGATGAATATTATTAAAGTTGATGCCAAGGACCGTTTTCTTTCCAAATTGGAAGGAGTAGATGATCCGGAGAAAAAACGAAAAATCATCGGCAATGAATTCATTTATGTATTTGATGATGAAGCAAGCAAGCTGCAAGGGATTGACTTTCTGGCACAGGGTACGCTGTATACAGACATTATTGAGAGCGGTACGGAAACGGCACAAACAATTAAGTCGCATCATAATGTCGGCGGTCTGCCGGAAAATATGCAGTTTGATCTGATCGAGCCACTGAACACCTTGTTTAAAGACGAGGTCCGCGAACTGGGAATACAGCTGGGTATGCCTGAGCGCATTGTGTGGCGGCAGCCTTTTCCGGGACCGGGGCTGGCGATTCGGGTGCTTGGGGAAGTAACGGATGCGAAACTCGAGATCGTTCGGGAATCGGACGCGATCCTTCGTGAAGAAATTGCTGCTGCAGGGCTTGACCGGGATATTTGGCAATACTTTACCGTGCTGCCTGACTTTAAAAGTGTCGGTGTCATGGGGGATGCCCGCACGTATGATTACACGATCGGCATCCGGGCGGTGACTTCCATCGATGGCATGACCTCTGACTGGGCGTGGATTCCGTGGGAAGTTCTGGAAACAATCTCGACAAAGATCGTTAACGATGTGCCCCATGTGAACCGCGTGGTGTATGATATCACCAGCAAACCGCCAGCTACGATCGAGTGGGAGTAATGACTTAACTTTATCCACGGAAGGGCGGAAGAATTTCACCATGAAAATAAATGAATTACAATACTGGGTATCAAAACTTGGGCTAATTCCGCATCCAGAAGGGGGATATTACAAAGAAACATTTGAATCTGAAGAACGGATTTCTGACAGAGAATTAAATGTGAATTTTGACGGCCAGCGAAAACTTTATTCGAGTATTTACTTCCTGTTAACGTCTAATGATGTATCCCACTTTCATCGCTTAAAATCTGATGAATTATGGTATTATCACGGCGGAAGTCCTTTAACCATTCATGTCATCAATGAAGATGGGCAATATCATGAAATGAAATTAGGGAGTAATCTGGAAAAAGGAGAAGTTCCTCAAGCTTTAGTTCGTAAAAATTCAATCTTTGGCTCGTCAGTTACAGAGAAAGATACATGCTCTTTAGTTGGGTGTATGGTTTCTCCAGGTTTTGACTTTAAGGACTTTGAATTGTTTACACAGGACAATCTTTTACACAAATATCCGCAGCATAAGGATATTATTATGAAGTTGGCCTATAAGAATATCCCAAAATAGGCAGGGGTCCAGCCACTCCCTGCAATTGTAAGCTAAGGTTACTGCAAGGCTCCTGTTTAATAAATATTGATCTTAATATCTATTAAAAACGGACAATAAATAAAAATAACTTTTTATCGTTCGTTTTTGTTGAACTTTTTCACCAATCATAGTATGATAAACTTAGAACTTCATATTTTTGCGTATAATTTCGGGAATATGGCCCAGAGTTTCTACCAGACCGCCGTAAATGGTCTGACTACGCAGGCTGAATTAGCAGATAAAACGGGGAACAAGTCCGTATAGATGCCCGTTTCTTCGTTTTTGCTTTTTCTTGTCTCGTAAAGGTAGCGCTCTGGTTCCGGCCAGGGCGTTTTTTGCATTTATTTAAAAAACCAAAAGATAAGGGGAAGCGGTATGAAGAAATATTTTAACTTTGAAGAACTGGGAACAAACTACAGAACCGAATTTTTAGCAGGGTTGACAACATTCCTCGCGATGGCGTATATCCTGTTTGTGAACCCGGCAACCCTTGCGCTTGTCTCGGTTGAGGAGCTGCCGGAAGGGGTAACGCGAATCGACCAGGGGGCGGTATTTACAGCAACTGCTCTTGCTGCAGCGGTTGGTTCCTTATTCATGGGGGTAATTGCCAAATATCCAATTGTTCTCGCACCTGGAATGGGGCTTAACGCCTTTTTCGCCTATACCGTGGTCCTAGGCTATGGCATTCCCTGGGAAACTGCATTGGCAGGCGTGCTGGTATCTGGAATTATATTTATTATTTTAACCTTAACCGGCCTTCGGGAATTAATTATTAATGCGATCCCGGGTAATCTGAAACTGGCAGTTGGTGCGGGGATTGGCCTTTATATCGCCTTTATTGGACTGCAGAGTGCAGGTATCGTGGTAGGAAATCCAGATACACTGCTGGCGCTTGGTGATATGACCTCCCCAACAGTCTTGCTCGCCTTATTTGGATTGGTGGTTTCTGTTGTACTGCTGACTATGGGTCTTAAGGCGGGAATTTTTTACGGAATGATCATTACTGCGGTTGCCGGTATGCTGGTTGGCCTGATTGAACCTCCAGCAGGGATCGGCGGCATTGTCGGAGAGGTTCCGAGCCTAGCACCGACTTTCGGTCAGGCGTTCGCGCATTTTGGGGAAATTTTTACGATTGAAATGCTTGTTGTGATTTTGACCTTTTTATTTGTTGATTTCTTTGACACGGCTGGAACCCTGGTCGCTGTTGCTACACAGGCAGGGCTGGTGAAAAACAATAAATTGCCGCGCGCAGGAAAAGCTTTGTTTGCAGATTCCACTGCTACAGTGGTCGGTGCGGTTGCAGGTACTTCAACTACCACCTCTTATATCGAATCTACCGCTGGTGTCGGTGTTGGCGGCCGAAGCGGTTTCACGGCTGTTGTAGCGGCAGGGTTCTTCCTGCTGGCACTGTTTTTCTCTCCATTATTATCTGTGGTGACAGCGCAAGTAACAGCCCCGGCATTGATTATTGTCGGCGTCATGATGTGTTCCGCTTTGAAAAACATCGAGTGGGATCAATTTGAAATTGCGGTCCCGGCATTTTTGACGATCCTTGCGATGCCGCTGACGTACAGTATTGCCACAGGAATTGCCATCGGGTTTATCTTTTACCCAATCACCATGCTGGTAAAAGGGAGAGCAAAGGAGATCCACCCGATTATGTACGGACTGTTTGTGATCTTCGTGTTGTATATTATGTTCTTGAGCTAAACGGAGGAAAAAGCTGATGTGAGACAGTAGCGCATCAGCATTTTTTCTAGAATAAATTACTATTTGTAACCAAGTAATATAAAATGAGCATAAACATTGCAAGCCGATTTGTGAGGTGCTATTATTACATCGTTGCATAAACAAATACTGAATTAAAGATAATAGATTCAGTGAAAAACACCAGGAGGGAACACGATGTTGAAAATAGGGATTGTCTTAGGAAGTGTCCGCGAAGGGCGCAATGCAGAAGCTGTAACGAATTGGATGTATGATTTCGCACAAAAACGCGGCGATGCCGATGTAGAATATGAGATTGTCGATCTTGCCGATTATCCGCTGCCTTTATTGGGTGCGAAGGTGCCGGCAGAGCAAGTACAAACAGCAGAAACAGCTGCTAAAAACTGGTCAGAGAAAATGGCATCATTTGACGGCTATGTTTTTGTTACACCGGAATACAATCATTCCGTAGGCGCAGCGCTGAAGAATGCGACGGATCACTTAAAACCTGAAGTTGCGAATAAAGCAGCAGGGCTGGTTGGCTATGGCAGCCTTGGCGGAACCCGTGCACATGAAAATATGCGTTTGATCTTCGGTGAATTGCAAGTAGCTGATGTGCAGACTGCTGTGACGTTCTCGCTAATGACAGATTTTGAAAATTTCTCTGTGTTCAAGCCGGCTGATTACCATGCATCTAATGCAAACACCATGCTGGATCAGGTAATTGCCTGGAGCCGTGCGTTGAAAACAGTGAGAGAAGAGCAAGCAGTTAATGCGTAAGTTATAAGGAAATATGAAAGGCTGCAGGGGATTGATTTCTCTGCAGTTTTTTTTATGCTATTGGCATTTCGCTTGTATTAAATGTGTTATAAAGTCCGCTATAATATACAAGGAGGTTTTAAATATGGAAATTCAATTGCAAGGTCTGACAGGTGAAATATATGAAGCCAAACAAAAAGACAACAATACATTTGTTGTTTCTATTGAAGGGGAAGAATATAACTCAGATCTCAATAAACTTTATAACAGCTTCAGTGAAGACCAAAAAAATGGCTAAAGTAATATTTGAAAACAAACAGATACTTGAGCAACTAAACACTTCTAACGTGAATAGGGAGAATGAAGACATAGAAAACATTGAAGACTTTCAAAAACTTATACATGAGGTAAACAGCGAATACAAATCATAATTATAAAAGAGGATACCACCAAATAAATATTCGATGGAAGCCTCTTTAGCAAAGGTCATTTTACTTTCGGATCTCTTTCCGAAACGCGAAAGAAAAGAGCAAGGAGATGAAAATGGCTCCTCCAATGATATTGCCGATACTTGCCGGGATTAAATTAAGCAATAAATATTCATGCCATGCATAGTTGTCAGTGGTGAACAGACCGAGGCTGAAATAACCCATATTTGCGGCACTGTGCTGAAAGTTACCTGCTACAAAAAGAATGACAGGTAAGGCTGTTCCCAGGATTTTGCCGACCATATCTCTGGCGGATGTTGTTAGAAAAGCGGCCATACCAATGAGCCAATTAGCGATGATACCCGATAAAACGACCTGAAACCACCCAATCCAGCCTCGCTCGGCAAATTTCATTTTATTGTCCAGAAGGGTTTCAAGATCTTTTGTGAAATCAGGCGTCATGGAATTCGAACTGATGATCAATAGGGCAACAAACAATGCACCTGCAATGTTGCCGATATAGGTGGCAGCCCAGAATTTGACGTATTTGTATTTCCTCCAATAAGACTTTTGTAAATAATAGGTGGGCAAAAGCACATTCACTTCAGTAAACAAAACTGCTCCTGATACAAACACCATAAGATACCCTGTTGCAAACCCGATTCCTTCCAGCAGAAAGGTTATGCCTTTAGCATCAATACCAATGGCAAGCAACACGGAAAAAACGGCCCCAAAGGTCATGAATGAACCGGCTGTTAAAGATAGAGTGAACTGGGATGGCATATTTTTATCAAGATGTTCTTTTCCTTTTGCGCCGAATGACTGCATCACCTCTGACGGAAGGAAATACTGTCTTTCAGGTTCCTTTTCTGCATTATTGGATTGGTTTGAAGATTCCTGGTTATTATCCGCCATAGTATTCCTCCTGCTTCTGTGTTGGGTAATATCGTATTTCAACGTTTTCTGCTTTCTAATTTTACATATTACCTTATGAAAGATAAGTGGGCTGACATTTCTTATTCAAAAGATACGACTTTTAGTTGAAATAGGAAGGATTGCGTTTTAAACTTCTTATGAAGAAGAGCAAGGGAAGAAAGGGCATTTTATTTTGCAGCATTATTATTTTCTTACAAAATACTGGCAAGAGGGTTAATCAAAAGAGAGCATGACAAATATTACAATGCAAGTATACACACATGGCACAAGCAAAATGAAAAAAAGATGTTCCTGCAAAAGTAAATAACCTCTGCGAAAACATCTTAAACATTCTATTTAAAAAAACTTTTGAACGGGAATTATATCATGCCGCAGATTACCCATACCACTCATGAAAACTCAGCCTGAAAAGTGTCGGCCCCGCTGCCCGCTCCCTAACTCCGCTCCTGTGCCCCTACTTCCTTCCCAAACGGCAACACATGATAAAGCGTCATAAGAACCGTCCCAACAAGCGCCAGACAACCCATGCCGAAGTATAGCGTGCCCCCGCCAAAGTTATCCATGATCACACCGCCAACCGTCGAGCCGATAATACCTGATACCCCGAAAAAGGTAGCGAAAAACACCAGATGTCCGGTCGACTGCAGGAGTGCTGGGATCAGCCGGGTAATATAACTGAATGCCGACAGATAAAACACGCCGAATGTCAGACCGTGCAAGACCTGCAGCGCGATAATGAACATCGGATCCTCAGCCGCAGAAAATAAAAACCATCTCAGTGTAAACAATATCCCCGCAATAATAATGAAAATCAGCGGATGAAATTTCCGGAACCAAAAGCCCGCAAACGCGAAAACAGCAGCCTCCGTGGCCACCCCGACAAACCAGGCAATCCCAACAAGGCTCTCATTGCCGCCAAGCTGCTCAATATAAAGCCCGATATAACTGTCGTTCGCACGGTGGCCAATCGTGACAAAGAGAACCAGAAATAAAAAGATAAGAAACGGTTTGTTCCTAATAATTTGACTGACATCACGCAGTTGAACAGGTTCGGATTCCACTTTTACATCTTTCAATTTAAGTGAAACAATCAGTGCAGCGACTCCGAAAAACAGGTAAGGAACGATCATGTACTGCACACCAAAATAATCCAGCCCCGCGCCCACGATCAAGGCGGATGTCGCAAATCCAATCGAACCCCATGTGCGAATCGTGCCAAATGAAACGTTCAGATCATCCGCCCGCCGCTGGGCAAGGCTGTCGCCAAGCGCTCCAATCGGCGTAGTGAAAAAGTAAAACACCGCTCCCATCAGGATAATGGAAACCAGTGTGTTCATTTGGAAAAAGAGCGTACTTCCGATGATCAAACCAATAATGCAAATGAACAAAACCCATTTTACGGTTTTAAATTTATCACTCAAATATCCGAAAATCGGCTGCGCAAAGATAGATGCAAACGGACCGATCGCCAGTACCCAGCCAATTTCAGTCCCGCTCAGTCCTTTAAACTGTAAATATAAAGGCAAAAAACTGAGGATTATCGTGTTTGATGCATGAAAACAGAACAATAGCATTTTTAATGGAATTAAAGATTCATCTTTTGCCATGTGCTTCACTCCTGACTGCATGACAGTTGTGATTTCTGAAACGAAAGCCACATTATACAACTATACCACGT
Source organism: Lentibacillus sediminis (assembly GCF_002763455.1). GTDB lineage: Bacteria > Bacillota > Bacilli > Bacillales > Amphibacillaceae > Lentibacillus_D > Lentibacillus_D sediminis_A. The sequence continues at coordinate 111,868 of NZ_NIXK01000008.1, read as the reverse complement.
TTCCAATGATTTGTATCACCGCCTATGATAATCGACAAAATTCGGGAAGTGACAGGCACCTCTGGACAGATTGGATGAATCTGACGTAGACTTAAACAAAAATACCGTCCGCTCATAAGCTGGATCAGGAGGGAGAACGAATGAAACCACTTATCGGGGTAACCGCATCGATGGAAACCGATCAATCACAATACTTCGTCACGAACCGGAATATTAAAGCCATTTTGCAGGCAGGTGGCATGCCTGTCATCCTGCCTTATTTACTGAAAGAAGAAGACGTTGGTCAGATTGCAAGGCAACTCGACGGTCTCTACGCTACAGGGGGCTATGATATCGACCCAACGCTTTTCGGGGAAGAGCCGCACCCTAATCTTGGCACGATCATTCCTGCCCGTGACCACTCGGAAATTTTCTTAATGAAAAGGCTGCTGGAAGACGGCAAACCGATCCTTGGTGTCTGCCGCGGGGCTCAGACGCTGAACATTGCTGCTGGAGGCGATATGTATCAGGACATATATGCGCAGATCGATTCCGATCTGCTGCAGCATACACAGAAAGCACCGGTGGAACATGGATCCCATTATGTGGATGTTCTGCCGGGATCGCTGCTGCACAAGCTGACGGGGACAGAGACATTGAAAGTAAACAGCTTGCATCATCAGGCCAACCGCGATGTTTCCGAATCTTTTCAGATCAGCGGAAAAGCAAATGATGGAGTAGTGGAAGCAGTCGAAAGCAAAACCCACCTATTTGCCTTGGGACTGCAATGGCACCCGGAGGCGATGGTGCTGGCAGGTGATGAGGCTTCAGAAGCGATTTATCAGGGATTTGTTCGAGCATGTGAAAGGAAAGGGGACCGTATGTCTTAGGGCATGCGGATTCTTCTGTCACAACCATGAAGTAAAGCAACCGCACCTCTACTTCCCACAAAAGTATAGCACCCGCAAAATATGGTTACATTAAGCAAAAAGCTAACCATAGAGGGAAGTGGAAAAATGTCGCGCGAATTGCACGATATTATTGGAATTGGCATAGGTCCTTACAATCTCGGCATGGCGGCTCTTCTCGAGAATACACCCGAACTGGAAGGGGTGTTTTTCGATAAGACACCAAAATTTGAATGGCACCCCGGGATGCTGATTGAGCGGATGGACTTGACCATCCCCTACTTGGCGGATCTCGTTACATTTGCCGATCCAACAAGCAAATTCACCTACATCAATTATTTACATGAACATAACCGCTTGCATCAGTTCTATTTCCTCAGCAAATTTGAGGCACCGCGCCAGGAATATAATGATTATTTGCAATGGGTTGTTGGACAGTTGGAAAAGCTGCACTTCGGGTATGAAGTAGTGGATGTGATTGATCATCAAGAAGCTGATGTTCCGCACTATGAGGTGGTCGTAGAAGAGGTCGCGACCGAAAAACGAAGCTCCTATTTTGCCAAACACATATCGATGGGAACTGGCAGTAACCCTCTGGTGCTGGATACGATGAAAGGCCAGCCGGAGGAGGATGTGCTGCATACGAGCCGATACATGTTTGAAAAGGAAAAGTTAGTGCATTCTCCCCATATTACGATCGTGGGATCCGGCCAGAGTGCAATAGAAGTGCTCCTTGATCTTTTGAAGGAACAGGAAAATAAAGAATTTCACCTGTCATTGTTCACCCGTTCCAGCGGGCTGTTTCAGCTGGAGAAGGGAGAGTTTGGCCTGGAATATTTCTCACCTGACTTTGTGGATTATTTTCATTCCCTTAACTTTCAGGAGCGCAATGACACATTGGACACCTTGGGGACGTTAAGAAAAGGGATCAATCCAAATACTCTAAGGGAATTATATAAGGTTCTTTACCATAAAACAATTGGTGAAAAGAGGCAGCCGGTGACGATCCAGCCGAATACAGAAGTAAGAGATCTTAAGAAAGAGAACGGCAAGTATGTCCTTCGCTGTCATCAATGGCAAAAAGAAAATTCCTTTGATTATGAGACAAATAAGGTAATCCTGGCAACAGGGTATAAACCTCATATTCCTGACTGGTTCTATGATAGGTTCGGGGACAAAATTGAGTGGGAGGACGACAAACGTTACAAAGTCACCAGAGATCATCAACTCGTCTTTAAAGAGCAGCGAGATCATCATTTTTTCACCCTGACGAATTTGGAGCATTCCCATGGAACATCCGCCACAAATCTGGGCTTGTCGGTGATAAGAAACATTCAGATCATTAATTCGGTTGCTGGTCGTGAGGTATATCCAAACAAACGTGATACGATTTTTCAGCAGTTTCGGATGGAGGATTAACTGAAAAACCGGTGCACTCATTTGTTGCACCGGTTTTTGCGCGTTTATTGAGCGTCCAGGAGCGGGGGATTCGGCGGGAGAGCAGAAACTTCAACCCGAGAGCGGAAACTTCAACCCGCAGAAACTTCAACCCCAGAGTGGAAACTTCAACCCTAAGTGCGACTCCCAAACAAAATGAGCTGCCGTCCTTATCACTTCCAAACTTCTTCAATAAATTCATCCCGTCCGGACTTAGCACGGTCTTCTTTATATTCCTTTTCGTTTTTCTTATAAAAGTCCTGATGATATTCCTCTGCAGGATAAAAAGTCGCTGCCGGCAAAATTGGGGTCACAATCGGCTTGGAGAATTTCCCGCTGTCCGCAAGCTGCTGTTTGGAATTCTCCGCCAGCCGCTGCTGATCTTCATTATGATAAAAAATCGCCGCCCGGTACGAGTCTCCTCTGTCCTGAAATTGCCCACTGTCGTCTGTCGGGTCGATTTGCTGCCAAAAGATGGGGAGGATTTCTTCAAACGCAATGATGTCTGGATCATAAGTGATTTCCACTGCCTCAAAATGACCAGTCGTTCCGCTTTTCACTTCCTCGTATGTCGGGTTTTCTGTATGGCCGCCGGTATAGCCGGAAATGACGCTGTGCACGCCGTCCCACTGATCAAATGGTTTTACCATACACCAGAAGCACCCGCCGGCAAATGTTGCTGTTTTTGTTTTTGACATGGTTGCCCCCTCCTCATATTCAGGATTTTTGCCGAATATTGTAAAACAGTAGCGAATCTTAAGCTTTTCTAATAAACTATACTATATCACAGATGGGGAGCGGGTGGCACGATGGACGAACCATACGTACATAAAATATTCACCGAGGCAGATTCGAGCGAGAATGGTTTCTGGCTTGGCAAAAGCGGATTTTCCGGTGAAGCCAAGGATGCGGACATAGCCGTTTTCGCCTACCCGATAAAACACTATACAGCGTGGCAAAATGATCTGCAGCGCCCTGACTTGGATATCGGTTCAATGGGTGAGCATTTTTCCGTATTGGAAATGGACGAGTTTACCGTCTGCATTGGCGATGTTTTTCAAATGGGCAACGCCGTTCTGCAGGTCTCCCAGCCATATCAGCCTTATTGGGATCCGTCAGCAGACCGGGAGATTGTGCAGCAGATGCAGCAAAGCGGCAAAACCGGCTGGTATTTCCGTGTGCTTGAGGAAGGCTACGTGCAGCCGCAAACTGACTTGGCCTTGATCGAACAGCCTTATTCGAGATGGTCGGTTGCCGCCTGTAATGAAGTTCTATTTCTAAATCAGGATGATCTGCGATTGGCACATGACCTTCTGGAATGCGACTTGCTAGCTAAGAGCTGGAAGCGTCCACTTAAGCAAAGGCTTTTCGGCAAGGTATCCGCAGAACGCAAGCTGATTTATAACCGTTCTTGAGGGCAAACAGCTTTGGGAATTTACTTTTTTAAATGAAAATGCCACCTTTTCATAACTATAATCGATTATAGTTGTAAGGAGGTGGCATGTTTTTAGCAGTTTCTTGAAAGAAACCTGGTTTATTTCTTTTTGGCATGCTTAATACCTTCAAAAATATGATAGGTAAACGCGCCGATCACCAGGATACCTATAAAGCTCAAATGAATTTGTCCAAGCCCATTTTGGGATGGCAGGGAAATTTGTATAAACTCCAAGCTGAAAACGGAGAAGAGCAAAACAGCCCCAAGGGAAGTCCAGCTTATAATCAGTTTTTGTTTCTTCAGTTCAGCGTATGAGTCTATCTTTTTTCCTTGATAGCTAAATTTATGTGCAAAGCGTCTGATGAGTAATCCTGATACGTAAAAAATAACAGTAATCAAGATCATTAAAGTTGTATACCATTTTGACCCGTATCGATCCGCCTCTCCATTTGTAAAATGAACGGGGATCTGGTCAGGAAGATAATCCCAAATGTTAATTAAATACAGGGATAAAGCAAGGATGGAACCAATGGAAATTACATCGTGTAATAAAAATATTTTGGACTTAACTTCAGACGACTTTATTTTTACAATAACGGCGGCGCTCCTTTACATGTGCTAATCAAGGGGGCTTATTATTACTTACGGGAAGGGATTACTTTCTTTAGGATAGCTCAATAGGTCTGTGGAAACAAGTGGGTTAACAAATTATAAAATAATGGTACGGGAATGAATTTCCCTTCATTGCTCTCAATTAATTGCCATATAATTTCTATATAGGTTATTCTAAAGTAACAGAAATACAGGAGGTCTTCACATTGCTGGAAAACGCGTTTGCCATGGTCGCGATCATACTTGTAATTAATATCGTATATGTCACCCTATCAACTCTAAGGATGATCCTTACATTAAAGGGACGGCGCTATGTCGCGGCATTTGTCAGTATGTTTGAAATTGTGATCTATGTACTTGGGCTTGGGCTGGTGCTGGATAATTTGGACCAGATCCAAAACCTTATTGCCTACGCTGTCGGATTTGGCACAGGGGTTGTTGTCGGCACGAAAATTGAGGAAAAGCTGGCGCTGGGCTATATTACGGTGAATGTGATTTCGACCAATCCGGATTTTGAATTTACGCGCAAACTCCGGGATAAGGGCTATGGCGTAACCAGTTCGTTTGCCTATGGAATGGATGGCGACCGGCTTTCCATGCAAATCCTGACACCACGGAAATACGAGCTGCGTCTTTATGAAACGATAAAAGAAATTGATGAGAAAGCCTTCATTATCTCCTATGAACCGAAACAGATCCATGGCGGTTTCTGGGTCAAGCAGGTACGCAAAGGAAGACTGATGAACCCAAGGAAGAAAAAAGAGGCTGGTGCACCGGCTGAAGCTCCGCCGGAGGAACCTTTAGGCACACCGCCTTTAAAAAATCAAACAGGTCCGAGCAAGCCGGAATAGAGAGGAAAGAATGAATAGATCGAAAACGGTCTATTCATTTTCTATATTTTCCTTTAAAATAAAAGGAAGAAGTATTGATGAGGGCATAAATTAAAGCGGTTTCAACATATGATTTTTAGTATAAAAGGAAAAGAAAGATCATCACCAAAAAGGAGGGAAAACCAGCATGGGAACGATACCGATTATTCAAAGCCAGTTTGCTCCGCCGCCTGTGAAGGAATGGTTTGTGCGGCGCAACCAGCTGAACAGAAAACTAAGCAATATCCCTGCATATCGGCTGACACTGCTATATGCAGGTGCCGGCTATGGAAAAAGCACAGCGATGTCTTTGTTTATTCATGATAATGCCACAGATGCCTGCTGGTATTCCCTTTCGCAAAATGATGATGACATCCTGCCTTTTCTGACAAAATTAATTCGGTCCATCAAATATAGGCATCCGCAATTTGGAACGCTCATCCAAAAAGAGTTGGAAGCCATTGCTAATTACTTATCGACGGAGGAGGTCTATGCACTCGCCTCTACTTGGATAAACGAAGTAATGGAACTCAGGAGTCAAGTGGTGCTTGTATTGGATGACTTTCACCATGTGGTGCATTCGAAGGAGATAAAACAGTGGCTTTTGTTTGTCCTTGAGCATATTCCGTCCAATTTGCACCTGGTGGTTTCAAGCAGGACCAAGCCGGATTGGGAGGTTGTTCCCAAATTAAAACTTAAAGGAGAGCTGCTAGAGATCACGCAGGAAGACTTGTCCTTATCACAGGAGGAGATGTCTTTCATTTTGGAAGATATGCAGCATCTTAAGATCAGTGATGATGAGGTCAGTAAAATTTTCCAATTGACCGAGGGGTGGACCATTGCCTTCAACATGCTGATCCAGCAGCTGCAGGCAGAGTCAATCTCGATCGAGGAGATTTTCCAAAACAGGCAGAAGTCGCTGGAGGATTTGTTTGATTATTTGGCTTCGGAAGTTTTGTCCAAGCAATCTTTAATCATCCAGCAATTTTTACTGCAGTCGAGTGTAATGGAGGTGCTTAGTCCAGATGCCTGCGATCAAATCTTGCAGCTGCAGGGGTCGAAGGAGATTCTGGCAGGGCTCGTGAAACAGAATGCGTTTATTGTGGAGGCGAAAGGAGAGTATTACCGCTATCATGCATTGTTTAAAGCGTTTTTGGAAAATCGCCTGCATTTGCAGTATGAAGCGGAATACAAGGAGCTGCATAAACGAGCGGCAGATTATTATGAAAGCAGGCAGGATATAGAGACTGCACTCTATCATTATCAACGAATAGAAGCCTACCCTGCCATAGCCTCTCTCCTGAATCAGCACGCGCCAGAAATGCTGCGCACAGGCAGACTGCAAATTTTGTTTGAACTGCTGATCAGCTTGCCAGGTGTATGTAAGCAAAAATATCCGGCGCTGTATTTTTACCAGGGGGAGATTGAGCGCTATCGTTCGCTATATGAACAGGCGGAGCAAAACTATGAAACAATCATTAATCTGGTTCCGGAAGACGAGGCAGATTACTATTACCTTGCAGGACTGGCATATGAAGGGAAGGCGCGAATTTATCTGGATACAATCCAGCCGGATAAGGCGGAACGTTTCGTCAATCAGGCGATCCACATGCGGGAAAAAGCAAAGGCCCCCAAGGAGGAGATGGCCCGGCTGTATATGCTGATGGCGGAAAATCTATTGAATGCGGGGCAGGCAGTTAAGGCGGAGACGTGGTACGACCGGGCTACCTTGTTGGATCTCCCGGTGGAAGAAAGCAATCTGCTGGCACGCATTTACCTTCGAACAGGCAGGCTGACAAAAGCGAAACAACTGCTCATCGAACGAAAAGGTGCAGCTGTGGAACAGAACACCAAGCACCTGCCGCAGTCCCACAGGGAAACGGATATCCTGCTTTCAATCATTGAGGCATATATGGGCAATGCGCTGGAGGGGAAAAAGCTGGGCGCCGCCGGCATTCAGTTAGGGCTCTCCATTCAATCACCATTTGTGGAGGCCTGCGGCTGGATGCGGATGGGTCATGCCGTGCAGCTTCTTGATCAGTATGATATGGATTTGGCTGTCGAATGTTATGAGACGGCGCTGGACATTATGGAAAAAATCAATGTCTCCCGCGGTAAAGCAGAACCGCATATGGGACTTGCTATTCTTTATGGAAAGAAGCAGGATTATGAACGGGCAATCCGGCATGCTGATAAAGGCTTAATCGAAACGGAAAAGGTGAATGACCGCTGGCTGAGTGCGATGATCAAACTGGGTCGCGGTCTGACGGAAATTTACAATGGAAATTATCTAAAGGCCTCATGTCTTATAGGGAAGGTGCGGGCGGATATGATATCCTGCGGCGACCGCTATGGCGTGATGGTTACTGATTTCTGGGTTGCGTATATTGCCATGGAAAAGCAGGATGACCCCGCCTTCCATGAGCAAATGCAGCGTTTTCTCCAGGAAGTGCGCACAGGGCAGTATGAATTTTTCCTGCAAAAACGGACGACCTTTGGCCCGGCAGATATGAAGAATATTGCTCCAATGCTCTTGAAGGCAAAAGAGCTGCAAATCGATCCGCTTTATGTGTCCAGGCTGCTGTATGAATTGGGCTATGGGGAAGATATCAAGACTCATCCCGGATATACACTGGCCATTCATACACTTGGCGGGCTGAATGTATGGCTTGGCGCAAAGAAACTGGAACCGCAGGACTGGCAGCGGGGCAAAGCAAAAGAATTGTTTGCACTGTTCATTACGAATCGGGACCACTTACTCGTCAAGGAAGAAATTTTTCATCATCTGTGGCCCGAAGAAGCGGAGCAAACAGCAAACAAAAAATTCAAAGTGACGCTGAATGCTTTGTTGAAAGCGCTGGAACCGCATCGCAAGGCGAGAGAAGATTCCTTTTTCATTACGCGCAGCGGCAGTGCCTATGGCTTAAATATGGATGCAGGTTATGAACTTGACATTCATCAGTTTGAGGAACGAATCATGAGCGGCCTGGAGGAGAAAGATCCCAAATCGGCAAAAGAACTGCTGGAAAGCGGGCTGCAGCTGTACCAGGGAAATTATCTGGCTGAGCTTCGTTTTGCTTCCTGGAGTTTGGCAGAAAGGGAACGTTTGCAGCTGTTATATTTGCGCGGGGCGGAGAAATTGGCCCAGCTTGCCGTCCGGCTGCTTGACTTCCACCTTTGTATCGAATGGTGTGAAAAAATACTGGCGGTGGATAATACATGGGAAGAGGCTTACCGGCTGATGATGTACAGTTATTACCAGAACAACAACCGGCCACAAGCGATCCGCTGGTATGAACGATGCAGCCGAATCCTGAATGAGGAACTGGGCGTGGAGCCAATGGAAGCGACACAGGAGATGTATGAGTTGATCATCGCGTCCGGTGAATTGTATACGCATTATTGAGGACTGTCACAGGCTTGTTATAGCTTGGGCAGTTTTTTGTTTGGTTTGGAGGTGGGATTCCCGCTCAAGGCCGGAAGTTCCCGCGCAAGGGCAGAAGTTTCGGCCCACGGGCAGAAGTTTCGGCATACGAGCAGAAGTTCCCGCACACGGGCAGAAGTTTCGGCCCACGAGCAGAAGTTTCGGCAGAAGGGCAGAAGTCCCCGCTCACGCACCGAGATTTCCACTTACGCCCGGAAGCCCCCACTCACGGTTAAGCAACTACCCTGTGCCGCAACTACCCGCCCATTGTAACTTCCCTGTAACTGCTTCGGATTATGATAATGACAAGCAAAAAAGCACCACAAATAAAGGGGGACAACAGTAATGAAGTTTAATCGTATGGTTGGTTTGCTTGCTGCTGTGCTGCTGGCTGGTTTCTTGGCAGCATGCGGGGGCAGTGAAGAAGCTTCAGGCGGCTCGGATGATACGGTGAAAATCGGGGTGCTTGCATCTTTGACTGGTGCGTTGGAGGCATATGGGGAGCAAACGCAGCGTGGTTTTGAGCTGGGTCTGGAATATGCGACCGACGGAACAATGGAAGTGGCGGGAAAGGAAATTGAAGTCATCTTTGAAGATACAGAGACCGACGCTACGGTAGCCCGGCAAAAGGCATTGGCTCTCCTGGAAGATGAGCAGGTGGATTTCCTGGTGGGATCATCCAGCTCAGGGGATACGCTTGCGGTGACACCGCTGGCTGAACAATATGAAACAATTATGGTCGTGGAACCGGCTACCGCGGACAGCATTACCGGGTCGGAATACAATGATTACATTTTCCGGACAGGGAGAAATTCGGCCCAGGATGCAGTGGCAGCGGCTGCTGCGATCGCCGAAGAAGGAGTGGAAATTGCCACATTGGCTCCTGATTATTCCTTTGGGCATGATGGAGTTGCTGCATTTAAGACGGCTGCAGAAGACCTGGGAGCCGAAATCATTCATGAAGAATATGCTGATCAGGCGGCAACAGATTTCACTGCTAATATCCAGAAAATCATTGAAGCAGATCCGGACTATTTATTCGTTGTCTGGTCAGGGGCAAATTCACCTTGGAGCCAGATTGTCGATATGCAATTGCAGGAGCAGGGCATAAAAATCACGACCGGTGCCCCGGATATTGCTGCATTACGTACGATGAACGACCTTGTCGGGATGGAAGGGTTCACTGTCTATTACCATACCTTGCCGGATAACGAAGTAAATGACTGGCTGGTTGAAGAGCATAAAGCGCGTTACGACGGGGAGGTGCCAGATTTGTTTACCCCTGGTGGGATGAGCGCGGCAATTTCAATTGTTGAGGCGCTGGAACAGACAGAGGGGGACACCAATGCGGACACCTTGATCGAAACAATGGAAGGGATGAGTTTTGAAACACCGAAAGGCACCATGACCTTCCGACCGGAGGATCACCAAGCATTGCAGTCAATGTACTCGATTACGCTGGAAGAAAGTGAGGAAGTTGATTATCCGGTGCCTGTGTTGAACGAGGTGCTGACACCGGAAGAAACGGCACCACCGATTATGAACCAATAATAAAGGTGTGCGGACAATGCCCTTGCCTGTTTCCGGCGAGGGCTTGTCATTAATCTTAGGCAAAGGAAAGGGAGCGTAGACAGAAGTGGCCATTTTAGAAACAAACGAGCTGTCGATTACCTTTGGCGGACATGTAGCGGTGAATACTGTCTCCATCCAGATTCCCGAAAAGAAGTTTACCTCGATTATTGGACCGAATGGGGCGGGGAAAACCACCTTTTTTAATCTGCTCAGCGGGCAATTATCTCCCACCGGCGGTTCCATTTATTTTAAAGGCAGCGAAATCACTGGACTGTCGGCAATGGAACGGACAAGGATGGGTATTGGCAGGTCTTTTCAAATTACCAACGTTTTTCCTAACCTGACAGTACTGGAAAATGTGCGGGTCGCTGTGCAATCCGAGGCAAAAGTCCGTTACCAGATGGCTGCCCATTTCCTGCATTATAAAAAATTCCTGGATAAAGCCTATGAAATTCTGGAGAAAGTTTTCCTGACAGATAAAGCGGAGATGCTGGCAGCAAATCTCGCACACGGAGAAAAAAGAAAACTGGAAATCGCTATGCTGCTTGCCCTGGATACGGAAATTCTTCTGCTTGATGAACCAACGGCAGGAATGTCGCTGGAGGAAGTTCCGGCAATTATTGCGGTGCTTAAACAGATCAAGGAGCAAAAGGACCGGACGATCGTGCTGATTGAGCACAAAATGGACATGATTATGGACATGTCGGATGAGGTGCTCGTGCTGTATCACGGAGAGCTGCTGGCAAAGGGGACACCACAGGAAATTGTCGAGAATGAAGCTGTTCAATCCGCATATTTGGGAGGGGATTTTCATGGACAGTCTACTTAAGCTGCAAGAGGTTGAAGCATTTATTGAAAAATACCATATTCTGCATGAGGTTTCTATTTCCGTGCCAAAGGGCGGCGTAACTGTCCTCCTTGGCAGAAATGGTGCAGGAAAAACAACGACATTGCGGACGATTATGGGGCTCAATCAAGTAAATAAGGGTTCCGTCACCTTTAAGGGGGAGGAAATCCGCAATCTGCCGCCACATCATATTGCCGGTAAAGGGATTGGCTATGTCCCTGAAGATCAGGGGATATTCGGTGAACTGACGGTTGGCGAGAATATCCGGGTCGCTATGAAGAAAGAAAACCAGGAAACGACGAAACGAATGGAATGGGTGCTGGAACTCTTCCCGGACCTTAAGAAATTCTGGAAAAAACCCGGCGGACAGCTGAGTGGCGGGCAAAAACAAATGCTGTCCATTGCCAGGGCCTACCTGAATGAAAATGAGCTGCTCTTGATTGATGAACCAAGCAAAGGGCTGGCTCCAATTGTGGTGGAAAAAGTGACAGAAACGATTGAGCAGATGAAAGAGGAAGCGACGATCCTTCTGGTGGAACAGAACTTTGCCATGGCAAACAAGGTGGGGGATCAGTTTTATATTATTGATGACGGTCAGACTGTCCACAGCGGCCGGATGGAAGAGTTGCAGGAAGATAAAGCAGTCATGAAAAAATATCTTGGCATTTCGTAGGGGGAGGTTTCCTGAATGGATTTAATCATTACGCTTATTATTAATGGCCTCGCGACAGGCATGCTGATCTTCCTCCTAGCTGCAGGACTGACACTGATTTTCGGCCTGATGCATGTCTTGAACTTTGCCCATGGCGGGCTGTTTATCTGGGGGGCATTTACCGGGGTTTGGGTTTATCAGCTCAGTGGCAGTCTGCTGCTTGGAATAGGAGCGGCGATTTTTACCGGCCTGGTGCTTGGGCTAATTACGGAACGGCTGATTATCCGGCCGGTTTATGGAAATACGATGCAGCAGATTCTGATTACACTTGGATTGATGCTGGTTCTGCAGGAATTGATCAAGGTAGTGTACGGACCGGATCAGGTTGCTGTTGCGCCACCTGAATACCTGGATGGAAGTTTCCTTATTGGAGATATTGTCTTAATCAAATACCGCTTGTTCATTATTGCTGTCGGGCTGCTTGTGTTTATTGTGATCTCGTTCATTTTAAAACGTACAAAGATCGGTCTGGTTGTTCGGGCAGGGGTGATGAATAAGGAAATGGTACAGGCGCTCGGGATTAATATTCAGGTGGTGTTCATGCTGGTATTTATGGCAGGAGCGGCACTGGCAGCGCTCAGCGGCATTCTTCATGCACTGTATTCGGGGGTTATTTATGCGGAGATGGGACTGGAATTTTCCATCCTGGCCTTCATTGTTGTGGTGATCGGCGGGATGGGCAGTTTTAAAGGTTCCTTGTTTGCCGCCATTCTGGTTGGTCTGGCGCAGGCATTCATGGCCTATTATGTTCCGTTTCTTTCACTGGCGGTCAATATGCTCTTAATGGTCATTGTACTCATCTTCCGGCCGCAGGGCTTGTTTCGGGGAAAGGAGTGAGGAAGCATGCGATTAGGCAATATCGATAAAACAACCTGGATCTATCTGGGCATTGCACTCGCCTTGTTTATTGTTCCGTTTATTTTGACGGGAAGAAGTGCGCAGTTCATTATGATACAAATTTTCATCTTTGCTATCTTTGCAATGAGCTATGACCTGCTGCTTGGCTATACCGGAATTATTTCTTTTGGGCATGTGATGTTCTTTGGAATCGGTGCCTATTCTACTGCAATTTTTATGGATCGGCTCGATGCTTCGATTGGTGCCCTCGTCTTGGCAGTTGCCGTTGCGGTGATTTTAGCGGCGATAGTCAGTTTCATTGTCGGGATGCTGACCCTCCGGCTGAAAAGCCATTTTTACGCGATGCTCACACTGGGTCTTGCCGGCTTATTTCTTGTAGTTGCGGAAAAATGGCGCCCGCTGACTGGCGGGTTTGACGGATTTACCTTTCGGGTGCCGGATTTGCTAAGTACTTCCGAATCCTTATATACGCTGAGTTTGATATCACTCATCCTCATTTTTTTCGGACTTCGGCGGTTTACCAATTCGCCTTTTGGAAAAGTTTTGATGACCATCCGGGAGAATGAGGAGCGAACAGAATCGCTCGGGTATAATGTGCTGCATTACAAGGTGATTGCCAGTGTAGTTTCCGGTGTGGTGGCAAGCTTTGCCGGGGTGCTTTACATGCTCTCCCTCCGATTTGTGGATACAAGTGTTTTTGCGACCGATATAACGATTGATGTGCTCCTGATGACCATCATCGGTGGGGTCGGAACCCTGGTAGGGCCGATTCTTGGAGCCGGTCTGGTCGAACTGGCACATCACTGGCTGTCCGGCTTGTCGGATGTGCACTGGATATTTGAACGCTGGATCATTCTTTATGGAACGGTTTATATCCTTGTTGTCATCTTTTTCCCGCTTGGGATCGTTGGCACCATCCGAAAAAAGATGGCCAAACGTACAGCCGTTCAGGCGCGTTCAATAAAAAAATGATCATAGGAGGGTTGAAGGATGGACATCGGCATCGTGAGCACCGGGGTTTATCTGCCGGAAAAACGGATGACATCCAGAGAAATTGCTGAAGAAGCAGGACTTCCTTTGGAGGTTGTCGAATATAAGATGGGAATAAGAGAAAAACCGGTGCCTGGTGAGGAAGACCATACAGGAGAGATGGGCATCCGTGCTGCCAAAACAGCGATTGAAAAAGCCGCAATGGATCCGGAAACGATCGATCTCGTGATTTACATCGGTGAAGAGCATAAGGAATATCCGCTCTGGACAGCGGGGATTAAGCTGCAGTATGAAATAGGCGCAAGAAATGCCTGGGCGTTTGACACAGCATTGCGCTGCGGCACGACAATTATGGCCCTGAAGCTGGCAAAAGATATCATGACAGCGGATGAGACAGTGGGTACGGTGCTTTTGGCCGGAGGGTACCGAAATGTGGATTTTATCAATTATCAAAATCCCCGCACCCGTTTCATGTTCAACCTGGGAGCAGGCGGTGCAGCGGTTATCCTGCAAAAAGGGCATACCGCCAATCAGCTTTTGGGCACTCATCTGATTACCGATGGCGCTTTTTCCGAAGATGTCGTCGTGCCTGGCGGCGGGACGAAAACGCCTCTGACGGCAGAAGCTTTGGAAGAAGGACTTTATCAGCTTGATGTGCTTGATCCAGAGGGGATGAAAGAGCGGCTGGATCAGAAATCAATGGATAATTTTGTCGCCTGTGTGGAAAAAGCGCTGGAAAAAAGCGGCTGCACCAAGGAAGATATTGATTATGTTGCAATGCTGCACATGAAACGCACGGCACACAGCTATGTGCTGGAGAAGCTCGGGGTCGATCAGGAGAAATCTATTTATCTGGAAAATTACGGCCATATCGGTCAGATGGATCAGATTTTGTCACTGGAACTCGCTCAGCAGCAAGGCAAGTTAAAGGATGGAGATATTGTCGTCCTTGTTTCAGCAGGAATTGGCTATGCATGGGGCGCCAATGTCATTCGCTGGGGAGGAGCAGGAGGTGGCCGTTGATGAAAGTGATATTCATTACGCTTAAATTTTTTGATGTTGTATTTTTTAGGCTAGAATGTTGCTTTGATCTGAATTTCTATAAACTGTTACGTAAATCAGTGGGTTTCATGATCGCCGCTGCGGAAATATACTACGCTTTCCGCGGGTGGCTGGTGAGCCCCCTTGTGCTGTCGCACAGCGGGGTCTCACCGAGGCCATTCCTCCCGCAGGAGTCTTCGTATATTTCCTCCGCTGACTGATGTGTTTTTTGACTCTACTGCTGTTTAAATCAGCCACCACTCTTGATAGTTGATTTCTGCTGCAGGCAGTAGCTTCCCGCAAGCGCGGTTTAAAAGTGCTTCCTGCTCAGGTTTAGACTCGTGCTTCCCCGTAGGAGTTGACTGCCGTCAGCCCCAACCACTACCAACAGAGTGGGAAACTATTGGTTGCTTTTAAAAAACACACCGTTAGCGGAGGAAACACCCCGAGACTCCTGCGGGATGAAAAGCATAGGCGAGACCCCGCAGCGCGACAGCGCGAGGAGGCTCGGCAGCTTCCCGCGGAAAGCGAGGGGTATTTCCGCAGCGGCAGACTAGGTCACAATTTCCATCAACTGCGAAATACAGTACTTACGAAAAGCGCCTATTTTAAAAAGGAGGGATCACCTATGGACAATGTGAAATTGAGAAAGGCTGCATTATCCAATGGGGAAGAAATTGCTTACCGGGAACGGGAGGGAGGAGAGCACCCGCTTTTACTGGTGCATGGAAATATGACTTCCTCGGTCCACTGGGATCTGGTGCTGGAAAATCTTGCGGCAGAATACAAAGTATATGCCATCGATTTGCGCGGGTTTGGGGAATCCAGCTATCATCATCCGATCACTGAAATCAAGGATTTTTCCGATGATGTAAAACTGTTTGTTGACGCGTTGGGGCTTAACTGTTTTGCGATGGCTGGCTGGTCGCTTGGAGGCACGGTCTGTCAGCAGTTCTGCGCCGATTACCCAGATTATTGCACGAAACTGTTTTTGCTTGCGTCGGGCTCCTCAAGAGGGTATGCCTATTACCCGCTTGGCGTGGATGGACCAGATCTTGACAACCGAATTGAGACGCTGGCGGAAATGTTTGAGGATGAAAAGCGGAAAACGGTGCAGACGGCTTACGATACACACAACTATGATTTTCTCAGGCAAATGTGGAATATGGCAATCTACACCCAGCGTCAGCCGGAGGAGAAAAGGTATCGGAAGTATTTAAAAGACATGACCACCCAGCGGAATCTTGCGGAATGCTATCAGGCGCTGAATATTTTTAACATCAGTCACCAGCACAACGGACTTACCGCGGGCAATGGTCTAATCGACCGAATTGATATACCGGTGATGATTGTGTGGGGAGAGCATGATCTGGTGGTAACAAAACAGATGACCGAGGAACTGCGGGAAGACTACGGTGAAAAAGCCGAATACAGGGAGCTGAAGGGCTGCGGACACTCTCCGCTTGTCGATGATCTCGATCAGCTGCTTGCGGTCATGGAGGAATTTTTCACAAGTGAGAAAACCAGTAAAGGAGCTTTATAGATGAGTCGATTACAGGATAAGGTGGCAATTATAACTGGTGGGGCGAATGGAATTGGCTTACAGGCTGCCCGGACTTTCGCAAAAGAGGGAGCCCATGTTGTGATTGCTGATTTTGATGCGGAAACGGGAGCTGCCAGAGAGAGGGAACTGGCCGGAGAAGGGCTGTCCTGCCGCTTTATTCAGGTGGATGTTGCGGACAAGGACAGTGTACAGGCTATGGCAGAGAAAGTGGTGGAGGCATTCGGGAAAATTGACATCCTTATCAATAATGCAGGCATCACCCGGGACGCGATGCTTGCCAAGATGACTACCGAGCAATTTCAGCAGGTGATCGATGTGAATCTGACCGGTGTCTTCCATTGTACACAGGGAGTGCTGCCATCGATGCTGGAAGCGGGCAGTGGCAAGATCGTCAGCACCTCGTCCGTAACGGGAATCTATGGAAACATCGGTCAGACAAATTATGCCGCAGCTAAAGCCGGCATCATCGGAATGACGAAAACCTGGGCAAAGGAATTGGCATCAAA
Source organism: Lentibacillus sediminis (assembly GCF_002763455.1). GTDB lineage: Bacteria > Bacillota > Bacilli > Bacillales > Amphibacillaceae > Lentibacillus_D > Lentibacillus_D sediminis_A. The sequence goes on along the minus strand of NZ_NIXK01000008.1, from coordinate 95,114 downwards.
AGGCATTAATGTCAATGCTGTCGTTCCGGGCTTTACCGAAACGCAGATGGTGGAAAATGTTCCGGATAAGGTAATTGAGCGGATGAAAGCACAGGTACCGATGAGACGATTGGGCAAGCCGGAAGACATCGCAAATGCCTATTTATTTCTGGCTTCCGATGAAGCAGCCTATGTTAATGGTCATGTGCTTCATGTGGATGGCGGGATTATGATGTGATGGACAACCGGTCTTTCCTGTGAAAAGGGAAAGACCGGTTGTTCTGTTCATAGAATCTGTAACTGCGATGTAACTATCCTCCTCTACACTTATAAAAGCAACTGGCAGGAAAAGGAGTGGGAGGAATGCAAGGGGACATCAACTGGTTTGAAAGCCGCGCGCGTTTGACACCGACAGAGACAGCTGTAATTGAGGCCAGGACAGATCAATCATGGAGCTATCAGCAACTGCGGGAGCGTGCAGAAAGATTAGCGCAGTATTTTAAGAGTAATGGTATACAAAAAGGCGATCGTGTAGCGATTTTAGCTTCCAATCATATCAGTTATTTTGACTTCTTTTTTGCCTGTATGAAAACAGGCGCGATTTTTGTGCCGCTAAACTGGCGCCTGGCTGAGGCGGAACTGACTTACATTTTGGATGATGCCGCGCCAGTGCTTATCGGAGTGGAACCACAGTATCTGGAAAAACTCCCGTCTCGTAAGACAGAAGCAGAAGTGCAGTTGATTCCTGACAGCAATTATTTGGACCTGCTGTCGGCTGAACCGGCCGCGTTTCATACGGAATTAAAGGAAACTGACCCTCTTGCCATGATCTATACCGGAGGGACAACCGGCCGGCCAAAAGGTGTGGTGCTGTCCCATCGTTCCATCCTGTGGAATGCGATGAATACGGTGATCACCTGGAGTCTGAGCAAGGAAGATACGACGCTCACCTGCATGCCGATGTTTCATACAGGCGGGCTCAATGTTTATTGCCTGCCGCTTCTTCTGGTGGGCGGGAAAATCGTGCTTGCCTCGGAGTTTGACCCGAAACAGGCAGTAGAGGATTTGCTGAAATATAGATGCACGGTCGTTCTTTTTGTACCAACGATGTACCATATGATTATTCAGACTAAAGTCTTTCAGCGATCCAGTTTCCCGGATATGAAAGTGTTTGTCTCCGGCGGGGCGCCTTGCCCGAATCCCATTTATGAAGCGTTTGCCAAGAAAGGGCTGGCGTTTAAAGAAGGATACGGACTTACCGAAGCGGGGCCGAATAATTTTTACATTGAATCGAAGGATGTAATGCAAAAACCAGGATCTGTCGGAAAGCCGATGCTGTTCAATGATATCCGGATTGTAACCGATGACGGAGTTCAGGCAGCTGCAGAGGAAGTAGGTGAATTATTGCTGCGGGGAAACCATTCCTTTGAATTCTACTGGAACAAACCGGATCAGACAGCGGACACTATTCGTGACGGCTGGATTCACACAGGCGACTTGGCCAGAAGTGATGCAGAAGGCTTTGTTTACATCGTTGGCAGGAAGAAGGATATGATCATCACCGGCGGGGAGAATGTTTATCCATTGGAAGTGGAAAACTGGCTGGAGGCACATGAGGCAGTGGACGAAGTTGCAGTAATAGGGCTCGAGGATGATAAGTGGGGAGAAGTCGTCACCGCATTTGTCGTATTGAAAACCGAGCTGAGCGTAGCGGAACTGGAAACCTACTGCAAACAGAAACTGACCCGCTATAAGGTTCCAAAGCAGTTTTACCTTGTCGATGAATTGCCGAAAACTCCAGTCGGAAAAATTGATAAAGCTAAGCTGAAGAAGGAAGCGGCGAAGCAAAAAGATAGCACAATTTCCTGAGGGGGTTGTGCTTTTTTTGCAAGTGGGATAGGCGCAAACCGTAAAGCTTTGAATCTTTTATTGAACAGGCGTAAAATGAGGAAGGGCTGATTTTTCTTATCAGCTCTTCTTTATTTTACACATTATTAGCAAATAGTAAGAATGCGAAAAGTTCTTGGAGGAAAAGAGGAATAAAGCATCTTGAGCAATACTTGGAAAACAATCAGACAGGCTTTTGAAATTAAAAACAATCCATATCCATGGAATAAGGCGATCAGTGCTGGGATTTGCTTGTCCTTTCCCGTTTTGATTGGGTTGTTATTCGGAAGCTTACAAAATGGATTATATGCAGGGATCGGCGGTTTCACCTATCTGTACATGTTCAATGAGCCATATGCACAGCGGGCGAAAAAGCTGTTTTTTGTGATGATCGGTCTTGCTGCGGCTGTAGGGATGGGGACACTGCTCGCGCCATATCCTTATGCGATTGCTGTTGCGGCGGGGGTAATCGGCTTGGTCGGGACATTTATATTTGGCGCATTGAAAATACCCGGTCCTGCCGCTATATTTTTTATTCTGGTTTTCACGATGACATCGGCAATGGAAATAGACCCGTCACAGGCTCCGCTTCGTGCAGGACTTGTACTGCTTGGAGGCGCGTTCTCGTGGCTGGTCGCTATGTACGGTTGGTTTATTAACCCCCGGGGTCCGGAAACAGCTGCCATTAAACGTGTCTACACCCAATTGGCCCAATTACTTGATTCCGTGGGAACGGAGGAGTTCAGCAGTGCAAGACAGCGTACACTGCAGCAAGTTAGGGCGGCAGAAAACACACTGCATTCGGGATATATTCCATGGGATAAATCATCCGAGTATAAAAAGTTATACCGGCTATATGAGCAGGCAAATAGCCTATTTTCCGAGGTGCTGGAATTTCATGCCCCAAGAAAAACCAGGCTGCCGGGAGAACTTGGAGAATCTTTACGGGTGCTAACTGCCTCTATTGGAGGGAAAGCATCTAAACCAATACAGCTGCCGGAATACACGGATGCGGTAACAAACCGGTTGATGAATGAAATAGCTGAAGTGCATGAGATTTTGAGCGGGCGCGAGGAAAATACAAAACGAAAAATGCGTATTTCCAAACCATCCGTAAATGAGGTGTTCAGTGGCGCCTTCCATAAGAATTCCATTGTTTTCGTGTCAGCAATAAGATATGGGTTTATCCTTATGGTTGCAGCACTTATCGCATTTTCTTTTGATTTTGATCGTTCATACTGGATACCGCTGTCCTGTGCTGCCGTTATGCTAGGTTCAACGGTTGTGACGACATTCCACCGTGCTATTCAGAGGTCGGTGGGGACAGTGGTTGGGATTCTTTTAGCTAGCGTACTTCTTTCCACACACCCGGGTGGTTATCTGATTGTACTTATCATTTTTCTTCTTTCATCGCTGACGGAGCTGTTTATTCCGCGGAACTATGCAATTGCACTGTTTTTTATTACTCCAAATGCTATTTTTATGGCCGAAAATACAACCCAAATATATGATGTCAGTTATTTTGCTTCGACAAGAATTATAGACATTTTTATTGGCTGTGCGATCGGGCTGATTGGAACGTACCTGATTGGCAGACGCTCCGCTTCCAGCCGCATTCCTCATCTGTTATCCAAAACGATTCGCAGCCAGATGGGCCTGGTTGTATTGCTGTTTTCCCAGCAGCGGTCTGAGGCTGAGGTGATGGACAGCGGGGAAATGAAGAAGATGAAAACCAATTTAAACAATCTGGGGATCGTTTATACAACAGCGCTGGGGGAAATACCGCGAAATAAAAAAGCATTGGACCACCTTTGGCCGGTAATTTATTCCATTGAACATCTTGGATATTTACTGGAAGCAGCGGCTGCAAAAACAAACCGCCCCGTGCTTCGTGATGAAGATTTATCCCAATTGCTGCTTGTCTTTGAAATGATGGCAAAGGCTGCAGGGGGGAAACGGTCGCCTGCCACGAGATATGTTCCGGAAATTGAAGGGTATCCCCTTATTCAAAAAGAGATTGGGGATCTTCAGCAGGCGTTGCAGATGCATGAGTTGCCGGGAGAGCGTGGGGTTGGACAGATGAGGTAGTTTTGGGCTGGTGAGTGGTTGATTGATTGAATCGGGCGAGCTTCGGCTTAAGTCGGGCGAGTCGAACGTCTAATCGGGCGAGTGACGGTCCAAGTCGGGCGAGTCAGCGGTCAAATCGGGCGACCTCATATTCAAGTCGGGCGAACTGAATCGCGCGGGGCACACGCCAGGTCGCGCAACCGACGCGCCAAGTCGCGCACCGACACGCCAAATAGCGCACCCTCGCGCTCAAGTCGCGCACCTCCACGCTCGAATCGCGTGCCACGCGATCAAATGCTGCACATGAAAGCTAGCGTATCGCTTACCAACTACGCTCCCTCCACAAAAACCGAACAATAAAATAAAACCACAATAAATCGTTCGATATTTTATTGATTTTTCCTTTCTGATCTGCTATTCTAAAGATGCGAGATCAGAAACCACTCAAATAAAATAAACCACCTCATATATTTCCGGGAATATGGCCCGGAAGTCTCTACCAGGCACCGTAAATGCCGGACTATGAGGGAGGATGAACATTCTCGGACAATGGTCTGTTTTCATACGTCCTTTTTAAGAAAGTCTATTCATCTTCTCTCATTATAGAGGAGACGAATAGACTTTTTTAATTGAAAAACACAACCAATAAAGAAAGAGGGATGATCATGCCAGAAGTCGGTGTCATTATGGGAAGCATTTCGGACTGGGAAACGATGGAGCATACATGCAAGCTGCTTGAAGAATTGGGCGTTGCCTATGAAAAGAATGTCATATCTGCACACCGCACGCCGGATGACATGTTTACATATGCCAAAGAAGCGCGGGGTCGCGGGCTCAAAGTCATCATTGCCGGAGCGGGCGGTGCGGCCCACTTGCCGGGCATGGTGGCGGCACAGACCACCCTCCCTGTAATCGGCGTTCCTGTCGAAAGTAAAGCACTGAGCGGGCTGGACTCCTTACTGTCGATCGTGCAAATGCCTGGCGGTGTGCCGACAGCCACAGTGGCAATCGGTAAATCCGGGGCAAAGAATGCGGCGATCCTTGCGACAGAAATCCTTGGTGCTTTCCAGCCGGATTTTGCCGAGAAGCTGGCTGAATACCGGAAAACCATGCAAAAAAAAGTAACAGAAATGAGGGAAGACCTTGCCAAACAATAACATTTTACCGCCAGGAATGATTGGGATAATCGGTGGCGGACAGCTTGGACGAATGATGGCTATTGCAGCAAAGCAGATGGGCTATTCAGTAGCCGTCCTTGATCCAAAAACAAATTGCCCGGCTGCCCAGGTGGCCGACAGACAAATTACCGCGGCCTATGATGACAGAGAGGCAATTGAAGAACTCACTCAACTCAGTGACGTGGTGACCTATGAATTTGAAAATGTTGATCTGGAATCTGCAGCATATATAGAAGTTGAGGGTAAATTGCCGCAGGGAGCGTATGCCTTGGAAATTACCCAAAACCGGCAGAAAGAAAAGGAAATCATGAAGGCTTGCGATCTGCCGGTTCCGGCATTTGCCATCGTGACAAATGGCGGGGAATGTGAAGCCGCATTGAGCAATTTCACCTATCCAGTGGTCATTAAAACATGCAGCGGCGGCTACGACGGGAAAGGACAGCTGAAATTAAACAGCGCGGACGACGCCCGGCAAGCGATTGATTTTGCCGAGGAAAACGAGCACTGCATTATCGAACAGTGGATTCCTTTTGATAAAGAAATTTCCGTAGTATTCACGAGATCCCTGGACGGCGAAACAGCCTTTTTCCCGATTGCGGAAAATGAACATAAAAACCACATTCTTTACCAGACAACGATACCTGCAGCAGTCAGTGAAGCTGTTCAGGAAAAGGCCTATGCAGCAGTCAACAAACTTGCGGATAAAATGAATGTGGTCGGCACATTCGCTGTCGAGCTGTTTGTTAAAGGGGAAGAGATTTTTCTTAATGAAATGGCACCGCGGCCGCATAATTCCGGGCATTATACCATTGAGGCATGTAATATTTCGCAGTTTGGCCAGCATATCCGCGCGATCTGCGGACTGCCATTGATGGACGTCACTCTCCTTCAGCCAGCTGTTATGGTAAATATTCTGGGCGAGGATATGGAAGAAGTGCTGCATGCACTGCCTATTGCAGAGAATGGCTTCATCCATCTGTACGGCAAGTCCGAAGCGAAAACAAAACGAAAAATGGGCCATGTCACATTTATTGCAGCATCACAAGAGAAAATTCAGCAGCAGCTGCAGCAATTCGAGGAGGCAAAACAACGATGATTGAACGGTATACCAGAGAGGAAATGGGTGCAATTTGGACGGATGAGAACCGCTTTAAAGCTTGGCTGGAGGTAGAGATTCTGGCCTGTGAAGCGTGGAGCGAACTGGGCGTGATCCCGGAGCAGGATGTGAAGGAGCTGCGCGCAAATGCCTCTTTCGATATTGACCGGATTCTGGAAATTGAACAGGAGACAAGGCATGATGTCGTTGCCTTTACGCGGGCCGTTTCCGAAACACTGGGCGATGAGCGCAAATGGGTGCATTACGGCCTGACCTCCACGGATGTTGTGGACACCGCGCTTTCCTACCTGTTAAAGCAGGCAAATGACATCATCCGCAATGACATCACCCAGTTCATCGAAATTTTAAAGGATAAGGCGACCCGGCATAAGCATACCGTCATGATGGGTCGGACACATGGGGTGCATGCAGAACCGACGACGTTCGGACTGAAGCTCGCCCTGTGGTATGAAGAAATGAAGCGGAACCTGGAGCGGTTTGATCAGGCGGCAGCGAATGTGGAATTCGGCAAGCTGTCCGGGGCAGTCGGCACTTATGCGAATATCGATCCATTTGTCGAGCAGTATGTTTGTGAAAAACTCGGATTGACACCGGCGCCTGTTTCCACGCAAACCCTGCAGCGCGACCGGCATGCGGCTTATATGTCTGCACTCGCCCTTGTCGCCACATCGGTCGAAAAATTTGCCACCGAGATCCGCGGCCTGCAAAAAACGGAAACACGGGAAGTAGAGGAGCGGTTTGCCAAGGGGCAGAAAGGTTCTTCGGCCATGCCGCACAAGCGCAATCCAATCGGCTCGGAGAACATGACAGGAATGGCCAGGGTCGTGCGCGGCTATATGATGACCGCATATGAAAATGTCTCACTCTGGCATGAACGCGATATTTCCCATTCCTCTGCGGAGCGGGTGATTTTGCCGGATGCGACCATTGCTCTGAATTATATGCTCAACCGGTTTGCCGGGATTATCAAAAATCTCACCGTTTTCCCGGAAAATATGAAGCGGAATATCGACCGGACCCATGGCGTGATTTTTTCCCAGCGAGTTCTTCTGTCGCTGATCGATAAAGGGATGGCCCGGGAAACTGCCTATGATACGGTCCAGCCAAAAGCCATGCAGGCGTGGGAGGAAGCCACATCGTTTAAAAAGCTGGTGGAAGCGGATGAAACGATTACCGCTCAGCTTACCAAGGAAGAGATTGAAGCCTGTTTTGACTATACCTACCATTTGAAAAACGTTGATGCGATATTTGAACGGATTGACCTATAATAATCGACAAAATTCGGGGAGTGACAGGCACCATGAAAAACACACTGCTATATGAAGGAAAAGCAAAGAAAGTATATCAGTCAGCCGACAGACCGGGACAGCTTGTTTTATCTTATAAAAATGCCGCCACTGCGTTTAATGGCGAGAAAAAGGCTACTTTCAGCGGGAAGGGGCGCCTGAACAACGAGATTTCCTCACTGATTTTTCCGATGCTTGCGAAACGTGGGGTGGAAAGCCATTTTATCGAACGGCTGAATGAAACCGAACAGCTTGTTCATCAGACCACGATCATACCGGTAGAGGTAGTGGTGCGTAATCTTGCAACAGGGAGCATTACAAAAAGGCTGGGCATCCCGGAAAAAACCGCGTTCGCCTCACCGCTGCTGGAACTGTTTTACAAAAATGATGAACTCGGCGACCCGCTGATCAATGATGCGCATACCCTTCTGCTGACAGATCTGACAGCAGAAGAGCTGGAGGAGATCAAGCACAAAGCATTGGAAATTAATCAGCAGTTGCAGCATCTTTTTTCAGCAATGAATATAACCCTTGTCGATTTCAAGCTGGAATTCGGACGGATGGCAGATGGCAAGCTTGTTCTCGCGGACGAGATTTCCCCGGACACATGCCGGCTGTGGGATAAAACAACCCAGGAAAAACTGGATAAGGATGTTTTCCGGCAGGGGACTGGCGATTTGATTACAGTGTATGAAGAAATTTTACGACGTCTGGAGGCACAATGATGAAAAAGGTAAATGTCTATATCACATGGAAGCAGGGTGTGCTCGATCCGCAGGGGAAGGCGATACAGGAATCCCTTCATTCCCTTGGATACCAGGAAATTCTCGGAGCACGCGTCGGAAAATATATCGAACTGGAAGTGGAGGAAGGTCCGGATATCGAAGGGCGTGTCAAGGAGATGTGCGAGCGGCTGCTGGCCAATCCGGTCATAGAAGATTACGAGATTGCTACCTCTGAGGAGGTGCGGTTGTGAAATTTGCAGTAGTCGTTTTCCCTGCCTCCAATTGCGACAGGGATATGTATCATGCGGTGAAAGACGTCTTGCAGGAAGAAGCTGATCTCGTATGGTATCAGAATAGCAATCTGGAAAACTATGACGGCATCCTCTTGCCGGGCGGTTTTTCCTACGGGGATTACCTTCGCCCGGGAGCAGTTGCTTCCACATCGGACATTATGCAGCAAATCAAAACGCACGCAGAAAAAGGAAAGCCGGTGCTCGGTGTCTGCAACGGATTCCAGGTGCTGACAGAAGCGCGTCTTTTGCCAGGTGCGCTTTTACGCAACAAGAATCTCGCCTTCATGTGTCATCAGGAGCCACTGGTCGTTGCCAATGCTGCGACTAAGTTTACTTCGGGATACGAACAGGGAGAAATAGTGCGCTTTCCGATTGCCCACGGGGAAGGAAACTACTATTGTGACGACGAAACTTTGGAAGAATTAAAGGCAAATCAGCAAATTGTCTTCACTTATCAGAACAACCCGAATGGATCGGCCGGCGATATTGCCGGGATTATCAATAAAGAGGGGAATGTGCTGGGGATGATGCCCCATCCGGAACGTGCCATGGAAGCACTCATTGGCAGTGATGACGGTCTCCGGCTGTTCCGCTCAATGGTGGAGAACTGGAGGGAAACCTATGCTGCAAACGCATGATATTGGCCCGGAAACGGTAGAAATGGATAAATTATACAGCGATATGGGACTGAGCGATCAGGAGTATGATTCGGTCAAAAACATCCTCAAGCGGCGCCCGAATTTTACGGAAACCGGCATTTTCTCTGTTATGTGGTCGGAGCACTGCAGCTATAAAACATCCAAACCTCTGCTGAAGCGATTTCCCACCAAAGGACCACATGTGCTGCAGGGACCAGGGGAAGGCGCAGGTGTTGTGGATATCGGCGACAATCAGGCTGTTGTGTTTAAAATCGAAAGCCACAACCACCCTTCCGCAGTCGAGCCGTATCAGGGTGCAGCTACTGGAGTTGGCGGCATCATCCGTGATGTTTTTTCCATGGGGGCGAGACCAATTGCCCTGATGAACTCGCTTCGTTTTGGAGATTTAACCACAGACCGGATGAAGTATCTGTTTTCCGAAGTGGTTCACGGAATCGCCGGGTACGGAAATTGTGTCGGCGTACCGACCGTTGGCGGGGAAGTGCAATTTGATGACAGCTATGAGGATAACCCACTTGTCAATGCCATGTGCATCGGTCTCCTGAAACATGATGAACTGCAAAAAGGGATTGCTTCCGGCATTGGCAACACGGTGATTTACGCAGGAGCTCCAACGGGAAGAGACGGCATTCATGGAGCAACTTTTGCTTCGGATGATCTGGCGGAGGATTCGGATAAGGACCGCCCTGCCGTGCAGGTTGGCGACCCGTTTATGGAAAAACTGCTGATTGAAGCCTCGCTGGAAGTCATCCATTCCGATGCGCTTGTCGGCATGCAGGATATGGGTGCAGCCGGTCTGACCTCGTCTGCCAGTGAAATGGCGAGCAAGGCAGGAACCGGAATGGAAATGAATCTCGATCTCGTGCCACAGCGCGAGCCAGGAATGAATGCCTATGAGCTGATGCTTTCGGAATCGCAGGAGCGGATGCTGCTTGTCGTGAAGCAGGGAAGAGAACAGGAAATTATCGATGTATTTGAAAAATATGGACTGCAGGCCGTTGCTGTCGGTGAGGTTATTGAGGAAAAAGTTTTCCGGATCAAGCAGCACGGCGAAGTGGCTGCAGACATTCCAGTCGACGCGCTGGCAGAAGAGGCACCTGTCTATCATATGCCTTCGGAGCAGGCGACGTATTTCAATGAATTTCAGCAACTTCCGGAAACAGTTCCGCACGTAGCGGATCATGGCGAAATGCTCATCAAACTGCTGCAGCAGCCAACCATTGCCAGCAAGGAATGGGTGTATGACCAGTACGATTCGATGGTGCAAACGAACACAGTTGTCACGCCTGGATCGGACGCAGCGGTGGTGCGCATTAGGGGAACCGAAAAAGCCCTTGCCATCTCTACAGACGCCAACTCGCGCTACATTTATCTGGATCCGGAAACCGGAGGCAAAATTGCGGTGGCTGAAGCGGCACGAAATATTGTCTGCTCCGGAGCCCGACCACTTGCTTTGACTGACGGGCTGAATTTCGGCAACCCGACAAATCCGGAAGTGTTCTGGCAAATGGAGCAGAGTGTCGAAGGAATGAGCGCTGCCTGCCGCGCTTTAGCAACACCGGTCATTGGAGGCAATGTCTCACTCTATAATCAGTCCCGCGGCAAGTCAATTTTCCCGACACCAATTGTCGGCATGGTTGGCCTGCATGAATCATTGGAACATATCACGCCGAGCCATTTCCAGTCTGCAGGTGACATCATTTATGTCATCGGGGAAACAGAAGCGGCATTTGGCGGCAGTGAACTGCAGAATGTTATCGAGGGAGAGTATACAGGCAAAGCACCAGCAATTGATCTGGAAACAGAAGCACGCAGGCAACAGCAGTTGCTTGCAGCGATCCAGAGCGGCTTGGTTCAGTCCGCCCATGATTTGGCAGAAGGCGGCTTGGCCGTGGCACTTGCGGAAAGTGTGTTTAACGGAAAAGGACTGGGGCTGACAGCCGAACTTGCTGGCGATGCGACAGTTTCCCTGTTCAGTGAGTCACAGTCACGGTTTCTCGTATCCGTTAAACTGGAAGACCAGCAGCGTTTTGAAGAGCAGATAGAAGATGCTCGGAAAATAGGCACAGTTACGGACGATCACCTTTACACAATCAATATTGACGGTAGCACTGTCATTCAGGAAGATGCGGTCAAACTTGAGGAATTATGGAAGGGAGCTATTCCATGCTTGCTGAAATCAAAGGCATAAATGAGGAATGCGGCGTTTTTGGAATTTGGGATCATGATAAAGCCACAGAACTGACCTATTACGGCTTGCATGCGATGCAGCACCGCGGCCAGGAGGGTGCCGGCATTGTCGTCAGCGACGGATTGGAGCTGAAGGCGCATAAAGGTCTCGGTCTGGTGAATGATGTGTTCAAACATGCGAAATTTGACCAGCTCACAGGACGTGTTGCTGTTGGCCATGTGCGCTACTCTACCCAAGGCGGCAAAGGAATCGAAAACGTCCAGCCGCTGCTTTTCCACACCCAGAACGGCAGCATGGCACTCGCCCATAATGGCAATATCATGAATAACCATAAGCTGCGCGGCGAGTTGGAAGACCAGGGAAGCATTTTGCAGACCTCCTCGGATACGGAGGTGCTTGCCCATCTGATCAAGCGGAGTGGTGAGAAGATCAGTGAAAAATCGATTGCCAATGCGCTCGGAAAGATTACAGGCGCCTATGCGTACTTAATTTTAACCGAAGAAAAAATGTATGCAGCGCTTGACCCAAGCGGCATTCGTCCATTGTCGATCGGCCGGCTTGGCGATGCTTATGTTGTCGCCTCGGAAACCTGTGCCTTTGACCAGATTGGAGCTACTTTTGAACGGGAAGTTTTGCCGGGAGAGCTTGTCACGATCAGTGAGGACGGTCTTTCGTCAACGCGGTTTGCGATGCGGGGGAGACGTAGCATGTGTGCGATGGAATACGTTTATTTATCCCGTCCCGACAGTGATGTTAATCGGGTGAATGTGCATGCGTCCAGAAAACGGATGGGTGCCGAGCTTGCGAAAGAGTCTCCGGCAGAAGCGGATATGGTAGTCGGCGTGCCTGATTCCAGCATCTCCGCAGCGATCGGCTATGCAGAGGAGAGCGGCCTGCCCTACGAGATGGGGATTATCAAAAACCGTTATGTTGGCCGCACGTTTATTCAGCCTTCACAGGAACTGCGGGAACAGGGGGTAAAAATGAAGCTCGCCCCAGTAAGGGGAATTGTTGCAGGCAAGCGGATTGTGATGATTGATGACTCCATTGTCCGCGGCACAACAAGCAAACGAATTGTACAGATGTTGAAAGAGGCAGGCGCCAAGGAAGTGCACGTAAGGATTGCCTCTCCGTCGATCCAGCATCCCTGCTATTACGGCATCGACATGTCCACGCGAGAGGAATTGATCGCCGCCAACAATACGGTGGGTGAGATCTGCAGCATCCTCGGTGCCGACAGTGTTTCCTATTTATCAGAGGCAGGACTGGAAAAGGCAATCGTTAAAGACAAAACGATCCATCAGGGAATCTGCACGGCATGCATGTCAGGGAATTACCCTGTTCAAGACGGAAAAAGAGAAATGTCTTATACAAACAGCTGAAGGGGGAAATGAAGATGTCGGATAGTTACAAAACAGCCGGGGTTGATGTGGAAAAGGGCTATGAAGCAGTGGAACGGATGAAAAAGCATATCGCCAAAACCGCTCGGCCTGAAGTGCTCGGGGGCATTGGGGCCTTCGCCGGTCTGTTTGATCTGAGCCAGTTTTCATACAAAGAACCGGTGCTGGTGTCTGGAACAGATGGCGTTGGCACCAAACTGAAGCTGGCTTTTCAGCTGGAAAAACACGATACCGTCGGGGTGGATCTCGTTGCCATGTGTGTCAATGACATTGTCGCACAAGGGGCAGAGCCGTTATTTTTCCTTGACTATATTGCCTGCGGAAAAAACCGTCCGGAAATGATTGAGCAAATCGTTGCTGGTGTTGCGCAGGGATGCCAGGAGGCTGGCGCGGCACTGATCGGCGGGGAAACTGCGGAAATGCCGGGGATGTATGCGGACGAAGAATATGATCTGGCCGGCTTTGTTGTAGGGGTCGCAGAAAAATCAAGATTGGTGACAGGAGAGTCGATCCAGGCGGGCGATGCCGTTGTGGGACTCGCTTCCAGCGGGGTGCATTCCAATGGCTATTCCCTTGTCCGTAAACTGATTGCCGGACTTGATTTGGACAAAACCTATCCGGGACTTGACCAGACACTTGGAGAAACCCTAATGGCCCCGACAAAAATTTATGCCAAATCGGTTGCCGCAGCACTCGGGCAGCACAACATCAAAGGGATTTCCCATATTACCGGCGGCGGTTTTTATGAAAATCTTCCGCGCATGCTCACCAAAGGTCTCGGTGTCCAGCTCGACGCAGCAGCGTGGGAAGTGCCAGCTATTTTCCCATTTTTGCAGGAAAAAGGGAATATCTCGAACTCGGAGATGTACGGTATCTTTAATATGGGGATTGGCATGGCGCTTGTTGTTCCGTCTAAAGAAGCAGCTTCACTCGTGGAACTGCTGCAGGAACAGGGGGAAACTGCATCCGTGATCGGTGAAGTTGTCACAGATGGAGGGGTGCACATCCAATGACGCACAAGGTAAAGGCGGCTGTTTTTGCCTCAGGGTCCGGCAGTAACTTTCAGGCAATTATGGAAGCGGACACGGCTTGTGAAATTGTCTTGCTGGTTTGCGATAAGGCAGGAGCGGCAGTTGTGGAAAAGGCTGCCACGCATCAGGTGCCGGTGCTGACGTTTAACCCGAAGGACTATTCATCCAAGGCGGAGTATGAACAGATGCTGCAGCAGAAATTAACAGAGGCCGGGGTAGAATGGATATTTCTTGCCGGCTATATGCGTCTAATCGGACCGGTTCTCCTGCAGACGTTTCCGGAAAGGATCATCAATATTCACCCTTCCCTGCTGCCGGCGTTTCCCGGAAAGGATGCGATTGGCCAGGCGCTGGCAGCCGGAGCCCGGCAGACAGGCGTCACCGTGCATTATATCGATGAGGGAATCGATACTGGACCGGTGATTGCTCAAGCTACACTTGATGTATCCCCAGCCGATAACGAAGCAACATTGAAGCAGAAAATTCAGAGACTCGAGCACCAGCTCTACCCACAAGTCATCAATCAGTTAATTCTGGAAAAGTGAGGGATTGTTCATGCAAAAACGCGCACTGATCAGTGTGTCCAATAAAGAAAACGTCACACCATTCGCCAAAGGCCTCGTGGAACTGGGATATGAGCTGATTTCCACTGGCGGCACATTACTTACTTTGCAGGAAGCAGGGCTGCCTGCCAAATCGGTGGAGGAAGTCACCGGGTTTCCGGAAATTATGGATGGCCGTGTAAAAACCCTTCATCCATCAATTCATGGAGGCTTGCTTGCCAAACGCGATCATCCGGAGCATATGAACCAGCTGGAAGAAAACCGCATTTCCCCGATTGACATGGTAGCCGTCAATCTGTATCCATTCAAACAAACACTGCAAAAATCTGGTGTCTCTGATGCGGAAATCATCGAAAATATTGATATCGGCGGACCGTCCATGCTGCGCGCCGCTGCCAAAAATTTCGCGGATGTTACAGTTGTAGTGGACCCGGCGGACTATGACGGTGTGTTGGCTGATTTGCAGTCGAAGCGATTAGATGAAGCAAAACGGAAAGCACTCGCAGCCAAAGTGTTTCGCCATACCGCCAATTACGATGCGATGATTGCCGGCTATTTTGCGGATGAAAATTTTCCGGAGACATACACCGTTACATATGAGAAAAAACAGGATCTGCGCTACGGGGAGAACCCGCACCAGCAGGCAGCGTTTTACCAGGATCCGCTCCAGGAAGCGATGAGCATTGCTTCCGCCGAGCAGGTGCACGGGAAGGAGCTTTCCTTTAATAATATTCAGGATGCCAATGCTGCCCTGGAGACGTTAGCCGATTATGCCGAGCCCGCGGCGGTTGCAGTCAAGCATATGAACCCATGCGGCATTGCCACGGCAGATAGAGTCTTTGAAGCATTTCAAAAAGCATATGCAGCCGACCCTTTATCGATTTTCGGTGGAATCGTCGCGATCAATCGGGAAATCGATGCCGACACCGCCGAGAAACTCAGCCAGATATTTTTGGAAATTGTCATCGCGCCAAGTTTCACTGAAGCAGCATTGGAGACATTAACCCGGAAGAAAAATATCCGCTTGCTGAAGCTGGAGATGGCGGGCAGCAAGAAAGAGCAACACAAGCTGACTACCGTTAGAGGCGGAGTGCTCGTTCAGCAGGAAGATGCCGGCGATATGACAGCTGAGGACCTGACGGTGGCGACGAAACGACAGCCGACGGAGCAGGAAATCAAGGACCTGCTGTTTGCCTGGAAAGCGGTCAAGCATGTAAAATCCAATGCCATCGTGCTCGGTAAAGACAATCAAACTGTGGGCATCGGTGCCGGACAGATGAATCGGATTGGTTCTGCACAGATTGCGATCGAACAGGCGGGGGATAAAGCTGCGGGAGCCGTTATGGCCTCAGACGCATTTTTCCCGATGCCAGACACTGTGGAGGCTGCCGTAAAAGCAGGTGTGACAGCGGTCATCCAACCAGGTGGCTCAAAACGCGACCAGGATTCCGTAGATGTCTGTGATGAACATGGGATCGCGATGGTTTACACCGGTATGCGCCATTTTAAACACTGATCAAAGGGGGTACGGAGATGAACATCTTAGTGATTGGCCGCGGTGGACGGGAGCACAGCATCATCAGCAAACTCGTGATGAGCAACCGCGTGAGCAAGCTGTATGCAGCACCGGGAAATGGCGGCATCCAGCAGCAGGCGGAATGTGTCGCCATTGATGAAATGGATATGGATGGACTCGTGGCTTTTGCCAAAGAGCAGGCAATTGACCTGACCATCGTCGGGCCGGAAAATCCATTAAATGCCGGGATTGCAGACCGTTTTCGGGAGGAAGGTTTGCGGATTTTTGCCCCGAATGAGCGGGCCGCACTGCTGGAAGGAAGCAAGCAGTTTGCCAAGGAATTTATGAAAAAATATGAGATTCCTACTGCAGGTTATGCTGTGTTTTCCGATGCTGATGAGGCGAAGCTGTATATTACAGACAAAGGTGCACCTCTTGTTGTCAAAGCAGATGGACTGGCGGCAGGTAAAGGCGTGATTGTCGCCCTGACGCAGCAGGAGGCACTGGAGGCTGTCGACGACATGCTCGTTTCAGGGAAGTTTGCTGAAGCAGGGGCGACGGTAGTGATCGAGGAATTTCTCGAAGGCCGGGAATTTTCCCTGATGGCATTTGTCCATGAGGATCATGTTTATCCGATGGTAACTTCCCGCGATCATAAGCGGGCATATGATTGGGATAAAGGGCCAAATACCGGCGGAATGGGCGCTTATGCTCCGGCAGGTGATATTTCCAGGGAGCAGTTGGCATTTTGTGAGGAAAACATTCTGCAAAAAACCGCTGATGGGCTGATGAAAGAGGGACGCCCTTTTACAGGCATCCTGTATGCCGGATTGATGATGACAGAGGACGGGCCCAAAGTCATCGAGTTCAATACCCGTTTCGGTGATCCGGAAACTCAGGTGGTCCTGCCACTTTTGAAAAATGATCTGCTGGAGGTCATCGAGGCAGTAATGGCCGGCGAGAATCCTCGATTAGAGTGGGAAGATTCTGCTTGCCTTGGAGTGGTGCTGGCAGCGAACGGTTACCCGGATTCTTATGAAAAAGGGTTGCCGGTACCGGAATTTTCATCAGGGCAGGGCACGTTCATTGTTCATGCAGGAACGAAAATGAAGGGGGATTCGCTTGTCTCAGATGGTGGCAGAGTGATGCTGGTTGGAGCCAAAGCAGAGCAGCTGAGTGTGGCGTCTGGGCGTGTTTATGGGGTTATGCATAGCGCTCCAAGTATGGAAAGGTATTTTTATCGGAATGATATTGGAATTTAATAAATTGAGGGAAAGCCATCCACGGTTGTAATGGGTGGTTTTCTTTGTGGTGGGGTTTTTTCGGGCATTTCTGGGGATCTGCCGGGTAGGATTGACCGATAGAGCTGTTCTAATGGACATTTCGATCATCAAATACGGAAGAATTGACCGATAGAGTTGTTCTCATGGTCATTTCAAGCATCTACTCCGATAAATTTGTCCGATAGAATCATTTTAACGGACATTTCAACCCTATTCTCCAAGGAGAATTCTCCAATAGAAGCGACCTAATAGACATTCCAGAATTAATAAGGTATTTTCATTCCTTATAGCTATTCTCACAGGATTTATCAACCGTTAATCTTCACAAAAAAAACAGGCCCCATAATCAGGGGCCCGGTCCCTACTAAGCTCTCCTCCTATTATCCCCAAAACCACTCTTCTCCCGTTTGCGCAGTTCAATGAATTTTTTCGTTTCATTAACTACGACACCGGAGAGAAGCAAGAGGCCGATTAAGTTCGGGATAGCCATTAATCCATTGAAAATATCTCCAAAATTCCATACGGTTTGCAGCGACATGACAGCCCCTGGAACGATCGCCAGTACAAAGATTATGCGATACAGTATGGAGAAGTTGTCGCCGACCAGGTAGGTGAAACATTTTTCCCCGAAATAACCCCAGCCCAAAATGGTGGAATAGATGAAGAATAGAACAGTCACCGCAACAATGATGCCGCCATATCCCGGAAGCATTGCTTCAAACGACTGCGACGTCAATGCTGCTCCGTTTGCGTCTGTTGTGTATAAGTTGGCCATGGTCAAGGTCAGGCCGGTAATGGTACAAACGATAATAGTATCGATGAACACCTGGGTCATGGAAATTAATGCCTGCCGTGCAGGGACATCCGTCCGTGCAGCCGAAGCGGCTATGCCTCCCGTTCCCAGACCTGCTTCGTTGGAAAACAGTCCGCGCTGTACACCCATTTGGATAACTGTCCCCAGCGCACCCCCGGCAACAGCCTGCCCACTGAATGCATCTGAAAAAATCATTCCAAAGGCAGCGGGGACTTGATCCATATGTAAAACAATAATCAGCAAGCCTGCACCAATGTAGAAAACAATCATGACTGGGACAATGATACCGGCGACCCGGCCAATACTCTTTACCCCTCCGATCAGCACCAGCCCGACGAGTATTGCCATCACTCCACCTGTGACCCAGTGCGGCACGTTGAAAACATCATTCGCAACACCGGCAGCCGCATTTGCCTGAATCATATTGCCGATGCCGAAGATTGCTGCAAAAACCGCGAAAAAGGCGAACAGGATACCAAGCCATTTCTGACCAATCCCTTTTTCAAGGTAATACATCGGGCCGCCAGACATTTCTCCTTTGGCATTTTCCTCTCTGTATTTGACCCCAAGAATTGCCTCGGAATACTTTGTAGCCATACCGACCAGTGCCGTCATCCACATCCAGAAGACAGCCCCAGGCCCACCAACAACCACAGCAGTTGCAACCCCGGCAACGTTACCAGTTCCGACTGTGGCTGCCAGTGAAGTTGAAAGCGCCTGGAATTGGGAAATATCCCCTTTCCCACCCGATTCGTCTTTCGTAAACACCAATTTCAGCGCATAAGGCAGCATTCGGAATGAAAAGAACATCAATCGTACGGTTAAGTATAATCCTGTACCTACCAGAAAAATAATTAACGGCAACCCCCAAATAAATCCGCTAATGTCACCACTTATATTTTCTAGCCAAGCTCCCATTGTTTTCCTCCCTTTTTTATTGAATTAAATTAAAAGTACAAAAATTAGGGGCGTATGTCAAGCGAATAAATGAAATTTTATAGAGGGAATTGTTTAGGTATGATAAAATTTCAAGAAAGACACCGCCAGAAAATTAACATTGAATAATTGAATCTTACACAAACGGGGTGATGTCATGTTTCTAAAAAGAATTGTGCTCAAGCAGAATAGTATTCCAAAGGATGCCTATCCTTTTTCCATTCCTTCTATTAAAAACTTCGAGCGAATGGATATTAAAAGCAATGTTACTTTCTTCGTCGGGGAGAACGGTTCCGGCAAGTCCACGTTGCTGGAGGGCATTGCGGATAAGTGTGGATTTAATCCTGCAGGTGGAGGCCGCAACAATCAATATGATCTGCATGCTTCTGAATCAGCACTGGGAGAGTATATCAGGCTTTCATGGATGCCGAAAGTCACGAACGGTTTCTTTCTACGCGCAGAATCATTCTACCACTTTGCTTCGCACATTGATGAAGTGGGAGGCTATGATGCTTATGGAGGGAAATCCCTGCATGATCAGTCCCATGGGGAAGCATTTCTATCATTATTTTTAAACCGGTTCAGCGGGAAAGCGATCTATTTATTGGATGAACCGGAGGCCGCATTATCACCTTCAAGGCAACTCTCATTTTTAAGGGTCTTGCACGATCTGGTTACAACTGGTGATAGCCAGTTCATCATAGCCACCCATTCTCCTATTCTATTAGGTTACCCGGATGCGGCGATTTATAATTTTGATGATGATCAGATTAGCGAAATGGGGTATGAGCAGACAGACCATTATAAGATAACGAAATATTTTTTAGAGAACAGGGAGCGTTTTTTGCAAGAATTGCTGAGAGATTAATTTTTCATAAACGAAAGGAAGGATAAAAATGGGACAGAACATTCAAGGAAAAATCGCATACATAACGGGTGCCGGGAGTGGTATTGGCCGAGCGACTGCTTTGCAACTGGCGAGTGAAGGGGTGCATGTTGGACTGATCGCCCGTACGGAAGAAAAGCTGAAGGCAGTGGCAGAAGAGGCTGAATCCCATGGTGTAAAGGCATTTTATGCAGCCTGTGATATTGCGGATATGGAGAAAGTAAATCTGGCGATAGACAAATTGCAGCGGGATGTCGGTTCCGCAGATATTCTCATCAACAATGCCGGTATCGGTTTACATGGGAATTTTTTGGAGATTGATCCGGAAGACTGGAAGCGCACGTTTGAAGTCAATGTTTTTGGCACCTATCATGTCACGCGGGCTGTGCTGCCGCAAATGATCGAAAAAAACAGTGGGGACATCATTAACATATCTTCCAGCAACGGACTGAAAGGGACAGCTGGATCGACGTCCTACAGTGCGTCAAAATTCGCGGTGCAAGGCATGATGGAAGCGCTGATGCAGGAAGTGCGCAGGCAGAATATTCGCGTATTTACACTGAATCCGAGCTTGGTGGCAACAGATTTGACGTTCGGTGACAACCCGGAAGCAAACGACAAAGAAAAATTCATGCAGCCGGAAGATCTTGCGGAATATATGGTGGCCCAGCTGAAACTGCATCCACGGATTTTTATTAAACAATCTTTGCAGTGGGGAACAAACCCGTTTTAGGTGGTGATCGATTGATGGGAGGAAAGAAGGAAACAGTTGTGTTCATCTCCATGGGCAAATTAAATATAGTGGTCTTGCTGGCGACCATCGGCATGCTTTTCGGAGTGTTGGTACTGCATCTTTTATTGTTTGGGGGAGGCGCCATTACCTTTACTTTTTCTGGGCTGCTGCTGTTTTTGGCTGGTATGATCATAATGGTGGTCATCCATGAAGCAATACACTTAATTGGCTTTCGCTACATTGGCGATGTGCCACGAAAAGAGCTGGCATGGGGTGTCAATTGGAAAATGGGCGTCGCCTACGCGCATGCGAAAAAGCCGATTACCGTTGCGCAAATGAAGAAAGTGCTCATGCTTCCATTTGTGCCAACGGGTCTTCTGCCGCTAATCCTAGGCGTATCCATGAATTTCTTGCCTATATCCATGCTTGGGGTTATCTTGACGGTCGGTTGTTTCGGTGATGTGGCGTTATATCGGAAAGTGATGAAATTTCCGGATGAGGCACTTGTTTTGGATCATCCGACCAAGCCGCAGTTTACTGTATATGAATGATATAGCCGGGAGGAATAGTATGAAGAGAAATTTTATAAACCAGTCCGTTATAGATTCATCTCCATATTTAAGCAAAGCTGCTTCAATCAGAGAACTGAACAAAGGCTTCTCTCATGATGAGAAATATGTAATTGATGAGAAGTACCTGCTGCGGATTTTCTCCAGTGAGGCTGATGAACAGCGAAGGGAGGAATTTTTCTATATTAATCAGGCTGCAGCATACTCAAGCTATGTCCCGGAGACAATTGACTATCAAACTCTAACTGAAGTGGGAGCAAGCTATATGCTGCTTACCTATCTACCCGGCATCGATGGCGAGGAAGCATTGAAGGAACTTACCGAAGATGAGCAGTATCAGGGAGGAGTCCTTGCTGGAAAAGAGCTGAAAAAACTGCATCAGATTCCAGCGCCTGCCGATCAGCCGGACTGGTATACCTTCAAAAAAAAGAAAAGTAACAGATACTTGGCTGCACTGGAGAAGATTGAGCTGGATCCATCCATCAAGGAATTGCTGGGCTCCTATATCCTTGAAAATGAAAAGCTGATGAAAGGACGTCCGAACACTTTTCAGCATGACGACTTCCACCCGGCAAATCTGCTGATACATAATAAAACGTTTAACGGCATTATTGACTTTCAGCGGATGGACTGGGGAGATCCGTTGCATGACCTCCACAAGCTGGGGTTCTTTTCCAAGCCGGTAAGTATTCCTTTCACCAGGGGGATTATCGACGGGTATCACGATAACCGGCCAGTCAGCGAGCAATTCTGGGAGCTGTACGCATTATACAGTGCCATGCACGTCGTGTCTGCAATTGTCTGGTCACAAAACATGGATACGAAGGAGAAACTATTAACCTATTCGCGTGATGTGATCAATGATCATGAGCAATTCACCAGAAAGGTTCCGAAGTGGTATGCCCATTAACGATCATGTGAATAACGTCACAAAAAAGTCACGACATTTAATAAAAACTTTAAAGTATTAAAGTGAAAATTATGCTAAAATAGAAGAAACCAATTGCAGAAAGTAGAATGCGTGATGCAGAATAACGAAATGTACTGGAGAAACCGTGAACTCAGGCAGCATGTCAGTGTTATTGATGGTGCAGAAGCTCCAACACTGATTTTAACCAACGGCAAGTATTTGAATATGTTTATCAAACAATGGATCCAGGCAAATATTTGGATTGTCGATGAGCGGATTGTCTATGTCGGGGAGAAGATGCCGGAGAATGCGGGTGCTGCTGAAATCGTGGACTGCAGTGGAAAATATCTGGTGCCGGGGTACATCGAGCCGCATGCCCATCCATTTCAACTGTACAACCCCGAGGAGCTGGCCAACCATGCAGCACGGTTCGGGACAACAACCCTGGTCAATGACAATATGCTTTGGCTTTTTTTGCTCCAGAGAAAGAAAGCGTTTACTTTGATGGAAGAATTTTCACAACTACCTGTTTCCATGTATTGGTGGGCGCGGTTTGACTCACAAACGATGAGGCAGGATGAAGAAGAGTTATTCAATACAGAAGAAATTCTCGAATGGATCGCTCATCCTGCGGTCGTCCAGGGCGGGGAGCTGACATCCTGGCCAAGTCTCTTGGCAGGGGATGACCGCCTGTTATACTGGATGCAGGAGACAGGCCGGCATGGCAAACCAGTCGAAGGGCATTTTCCGGGCGCATCAGAGAAAACACTGACGAAGATGAAACTGCTCGGTGTGGGGGCAGATCATGAATCGATGTCTGGCAAGGAGGTGCTTAAACGGCTGGAGCTGGGATATCAGGTGGGGCTGCGCTATTCATCGATTCGGCCGGATTTGCCAAAACTGGCGGAAGAACTATTGGAGGCAGGGCTGACTTCGTTTGATCATTTAACCTTTACGACCGACGGGGCCACGCCTGCTTTTTATGAAAACGGGCTGTTGAATGTGTGCATTGAGATCGCCATCGAAAAAGGAATCCCGGTGGAAGAGGCCTACAGTATCGCCAGCTATAATGCGGCGAGACACCTTCATCTGGATGAATTGATTGGAAGCATTTCTCCTGGCCGGATTGCCCACATTAATATTTTATCGGAAAAAGAAAATCCGCATCCGGAAAGTGTGCTGGCTAAGGGGCAATGGATTGTGCGGGATGGACAGAACCAGCAGCAGGGACCAGTGATTGATTGGAAAAAATACGGAATCGGTCCGCTTAATTTTGACTGGAATCTCGAGCAAAAAGAACTGCAATTCTCAGTTCCCATCGGCTTGGAGATGGTCAATGACGTGATCATGAACCCATACCCGATTGATATTGACATCACAACAGATGTGCTGCCGGAAAATAAAAACGATGCGTTCACCCTGCTTCTTGACAGAAAGGGGAAATGGCGGGTGAACACGACGATCCGCGGATTTACAGAAAAACTTGGAGCCCTCGCCAGCTCTTTCTCCACAACGGGAGATCTGGTATTTATCGGAAAAAGCAAGCAGGATATCCGGCTCGCCTGGCAGCGGCTGAAGGAAATCGGCGGCGGAATTGTACTTGTACATGATGGTGAGGTGCTTCTGGAAATCCCGCTCGCGCTTGGCGGATTTATGTTTGACGGGGGGATGGAAGAACTAATTGAGAAAGAGAAGCAGTTAAGAAGCATTTTGACAGAGTTCGGCTATACGTTTAATGATCCGATTTATACGATTTTTTTTCTGTCATCCACCCATTTGCCGTACGTCCGGATTACACCTCAGGGGATCATTGATGTAATGAAAAGAGAAATACTCTTCCCAGCAACGATGTGTTAGCATATACTAATAGTTATAGATAGCTTGTGGGGCGGGAAGAAAGCAACCAAAATTTCTGGACAAATAAGAACGTATATATACTTCCTTATCCTGCATAAGTTGTACTATGGCCTGTCCATGAAAATTGACGATAAGCCAAGTTTTTTTCACAAAGGTGTTGGGGGATATGAGAAAGCTTATTTTGGGGATGCTGGCGGCAGTGCTGCTGCTTGCTGGCTGTGCAGGGGAAGAGAAGGTAGCAAGAGAGAATCCACTTAAAGAACCTGGGGTGGAAATAAAGGAAGAAGCTCCCGTGGTTCAAGTAGCGGAAGAGGCAACAGCAGAAGACACGGAAGAATCCGGCCCTGTTTATCCGTTGACTGGCATAGAGGCAGATGGGGACCTCTCGAACAACCGGATTATCTCGGTAATGGTGAACAACCACACTTCTGCAAGGCCGCAAAGTGGGCTGTCACAAGCGGATATGGTATTTGAAATTTTGGCAGAGGGAAGCATCACCCGTTTTCTGGCATTGTATCAAAGTGAACTGCCTGAGGAAATAGGTCCTGTGCGCAGTGCACGAGAATACTATTTTGAGCTTGCGAATGGTTATAATGCACTGTATGTCTATCACGGCGCAGCCGGTTTTGTTAACGACATGATTGCCGAGCGTGGGATTCCACATCTGGATGGGGCGATTTACGATAATAATGGCACGCTTTTTCAGCGGGAATCTTTCCGCCAGGCACCACATAATTCCTATCTGCAGGTGGACGGTGTCTACCCGGCAGCGGAGGAAAAAGGCTACGCTACAAGCGCTGACATGGAGCCACTCCCGTTTTTGACTGCAGAGGAGACTGGAAATTTATCCGGAGATCCGGCGAACCATGTGGAAGTTGTTTATGATGATTCACCGATGGAAATAGTAGAATTTTTCTATGAAGCTGATACGGGAAAATATATCAGGTATAATGATGGGGAAGAGACGGTAGAGCTGGAATCCGGAGAGCCGATTCAGGTGGACAATGTATTTATCGTAGAGTCCCCGCATCAGATCATTGATGATGCAGGCCGCCGGGCGATTGACCTGGTCTCCGGTGGGAACGGGTATCTCATCCAGGAGGGAATCGTTCGAGAGGTGCAATGGGAAAACCGCGATGGGCGGATTATTCCAGTAATTGACGGAGAGCCAGCCGGATTTGTTCCGGGGAAAACATGGATCAATGTCGTTCCGTCGAGTCCCGGGATCGGGCAGTCTGTAACAATATCAAAATAAGATGGAGAAGGAGGGTCTGGATTGCAAATAGATAAATTACGTGGAGAGCAGCTGGATCAATTATTTGATGCTATTCTTTCATTAAAGGATCGGGAGGAATGCTACCGCTTTTTTGATGACATTGCAACCATGTCGGAAATCCACGCCCTCTCCCAGCGTCTCCAGGTGGCAAAGATGCTGACGGAGGGCCATACATACAACGCAATTGAGCAGGAAACCAACGCATCCACCGCCACCATTTCGCGCGTGCGCCGCTGTATCAACTATGGGAATGATGGGTATCAGATGGTGCTGGGGCGAGTGGAGGAAGAGGAATAAATTTTTTAAGGGAGCCGTTGCCTGGCCGGGTGGCGGTTTTTCTTTTTGTGTTGGTGGGGTGGTCGGGGTGTTCAACCGGAGAGCGGGGAACTTCAACCGGAGAGCGCAATCTTCAACCGGAGAGCGAGAACTTCAACCGGAGAGCGCAAACTTCAACTCGAGAGCGAGAACTTCAACCCCAAAACAAAAATTTCAACCCGAAAACGAAAACTTCAGCCCGAGAGCCGCTGGCGCTACAGTGGACATCCCCTCCACCACCTCCCCACAAAAAATCTCACCATATCTCTAAATTCCCGACACATTTTTTGCTATAATAGACAAATGGAACCTAACATTGGGGGATACGACTTTGTATACGAACATGAACGAATGGAAGCACATCTTTAAATTGGATCCGGCGAAGGAGATTTCCGATGAGCATCTCGACCTCCTATGTGAGTCCGGGACAGATGCGGTTATTGTCGGCGGTACGGATGATGTGACGCTGGACGGGGTGCTGGATCTCTTGTCACGGATTCGCCGGCATGCGGTACCATGTCTGCTGGAAGTTTCCAATATGGATTCGATCACGCCTGGTTTTGATGATTATCTGATTCCCATGGTGTTGAATTCCCGGGAGAAAAAATGGATGATGGATATGCAGCATCAGGCGATTAAACAATACATTGATATGATGGAATACAGTCAGATCTTTTTTGAAGGCTATTGTATTTTAAATAAAGACGCAAAAGCATTTACACATACGAACAGCTATTTACCGGATAATGAGGATGTGGTGGCATATGCCTATATGGCAGAGCATGTCTTTCACTTGCCGATTTTCTATATGGAGTACAGCGGGATGTACGGCGATCCGCAGCTTGTGAAAAAAGTGAAAGACCAATTGGGGGAGGCGCTGCTTTTTTACGGCGGCGGCATTGAAAACCCTATTCAGGCGCGGGAAATGAAAGACAATGCCGATGTCATCATTGTCGGCAATAGTATTTATACCAATTTCAACAGTGCAATGAAAACAGTAAAGGCAGTTAAAGATTAACGCAGGGCGGTGTAAATAACCATGAGTCAAACGATCGACGAATTAGTAAAAGGGCTGAATAAGGAGCAGCAAGAGGCAGTCAAGCATACAGAAGGACCACTTTTGATTATGGCCGGTGCGGGCAGCGGCAAGACACGGGTACTGACCCACCGGATTGCCTACCTGCTAGGGGAGAAGGACGTCGCACCAAGGAATATTCTGGCGATCACCTTTACCAACAAGGCAGCACGGGAGATGAAAAATCGGGTGCGACGGCTCGTCGGCCCGGCAAGTGAAATGATGTGGGTTTCCACGTTCCACTCGATGTGTGTGCGGATTCTCCGGCGCGACATTGACCGAATCGGCTATAATCGCAATTTCACGATTCTCGACAGCGGTGATCAGTTGTCCGTCATTAAACAAATACTGAAGGATCACAACATCGACCCGAAGAAATTTGATCCGCGGGCGATGCTAGGGCATATCAGTGCGGCAAAAAATGAACTGATTACCCCGGAAGTATACAGCGAGAAGGTCGGGAACTTTTTTGAAAGACAGGTATCCCAGGTGTACACGGCATATCAGAAGAGGCTGCAGAAAAATCAGTCACTGGACTTTGATGATCTGATTATGCAGACGATTCATCTGTTCAAGCGCGTTCCTGAGGTGCTGGAATACTATCAGCGGCGCTTTCAGTATATCCATGTGGACGAGTACCAGGATACGAACCATGCGCAGTATTTCCTGGTTAAACAGCTGGCGAGCTGCTATCAGAATCTCTGTGTTGTCGGAGACTCCGATCAGTCGATTTATCGCTGGCGCGGCGCGGATATTGCGAATATCCTCTCGTTTGAAAAAGACTATCCGTCTTCACGGACGATTTTTCTTGAGCAAAATTACCGTTCCACCAAGTCGATTCTGGAGGCGGCGAACCATGTGATTGAGCACAACACGGGACGCAAGCCGAAGAATCTCTGGACGGAAAACCCGGATGGCAAGAACATCCATTATTATAAAGGAGCGACCGAACAGGAAGAGGCGCTGTTTATCACGGATAAGATTCAGGAACTTACACGTGAAGAAGATTTCACGCCGAATGATATAGCCATCCTGTACCGGACGAATGCACAGTCTCGGGCGATAGAGGATACATTCATGAAATCCAATCTTCCATATCAGATGGTTGGCGGCACCAAGTTCTATGAGCGGAAGGAAATCAAGGACATGGTTGCCTACTTGAGGCTGATTACCAACCCGGATGATGATATCAGTTTTGAGCGCGTGGTCAATGTGCCGAAACGGGGAATTGGCAAAACCACTGTAGACAGACTCAGAGCCCACGCCCAAACACATGACATTTCCTTTAATGAAGCGGTCAAAGAGGTCGATTTTACCGGCGTATCCAAAAAGGCGGCCAATGCACTGGCAGAGTTCGGTAAGCTGATCCAATCACTTTCCCAGCAGCAGGAATTTTTGACCGCAACCGATATGGTTGAAGCGGTGCTTGCACGGACAGGCTATCAAGAGATGCTGAAGAATGAAGCCACATTGGAATCGCAGAGCAGGCTGGAAAACCTGGAAGAGTTCATGACAGTGACCAAGGATTTTGAAGAGGCAGCGGAGGAAGACAAAACACTGGTGGCTTTTCTGACAGACCTTGCGCTGATCGCTGATATTGACAAGGTAGATGCGGAAGAGCAGGAAAATGAGCCGAAAATTACGCTGATGACCCTGCATGCGGCAAAAGGCCTGGAATTTCCGGTAGTCTTTTTGATCGGCATGGAGGAAAATGTTTTTCCACACAGCCGCTCCATGTTTGAAGAAGATGAAATGGAAGAAGAGCGCAGGCTGGCTTATGTCGGGATAACCCGTGCCGAGCAGGAGCTTTACTTAACCCATGCCCAGATGCGCACATTATACGGGCGGACCAATATGAATCCGGTCAGCCGGTTTATTCATGAGATCCCTGAGCATCTGATCGACGGCATCGAGGAGGAAAAAACATCGATGTTCGGTGGCCGCATCGGCATGTCTCCTGATCGGCCGGCTCCTGTCAAACGGAAAGCAGAACGGATGCAGAAAACGACAGGCGCCGAGAGCGAGACATGGAGTGCCGGAGATAAAGCAGCCCACAAAAAATGGGGCACCGGTACGGTTGTCAAGGTGCAGGGAGAAGGCGAAGCGATGGAGCTCGATATCGCCTTTCCAGCCCCGACCGGCGTTAAACGGGTGCTGGCAAAATTCGCCCCGATCACGAAACAATAGGAGGTGCTTGGCGTGGATCAGCAGCAAGCACAGGAACGAGCAAAAAATTTGCGCGAATTATTGAACCAATACAGTTATGAATATCATGTTCTCGACAAGCCAAGCGTCCCGGATGCCGAATATGATGAGAAACTGCGGGAGCTGCAGGATCTGGAAGGGGAATTTCCTGAGCTGATCACTGAGGACTCTCCAACCCAGCGCGTTGGCGGCGAACCGCTGGAAGGCTTTCAGAAAGTACAGCATAATGTTCCGATGCTCAGTCTCGGCAATGCCTTTAACCACCAGGAATTGCGTGATTTTGCAAGACGGGCAACCGGCGGCACCGATGAGCCGATTGCTTTTGTCTGTGAATTGAAGATCGACGGGCTGGCGGTGTCACTGACCTATGAAAACGGAAAATTTGTTCGCGGTGCAACCCGGGGGGACGGCACAACGGGAGAGGACATTACCAGCAACCTCCGTACCATCCGCTCGATCCCGCTTTCGATCAAGGAAACGGAAAGGCTTGAGATACGCGGCGAAGCGTTTATGCCGCATAAATCATTCCTATCCTTAAATGAAGCGAAAGAGGAAAACGGTGAGGAGCCTTTTGCCAACCCAAGGAATGCTGCGGCGGGTTCTTTGAGGCAATTGAATCCGAAAATTGCCGCAAGCCGAAACCTGGATATCTTTTTATATGGTGTCGGTGAATGGGAAGCGAGCGAGCTGGAGTCGCACAGTGAGCGTCTGGAGCGGATAAAGCAGCTCGGCTTCAAGACGAATCCACAATGGAAAAAATGCGAAACCATCGAAGAAGTGATTGATTATGTGACCCATTGGGAAGCTGAGCGCAACAATCTTTCCTATGAAATTGACGGGATTGTCATCAAAGTCGATAATCTCGATCAGCAAGAGGAGCTTGGCTATACGGCAAAAAGCCCGCGCTGGGCGATTGCTTACAAATTTCCGGCCGAAGAGGTGATCACCACACTTACTGATATCGAACTGAACGTCGGGAGAACCGGAGTTGTTACACCAACGGCGATCCTCGAACCTGTAAGAGTGGCTGGCACCACAGTAAAACGAGCCTCCTTGCACAATGAAGATCTGATCCGGGAGAAGGACATCCGGATTGGCGACACGGTCGTTGTTAAAAAAGCCGGGGATATTATTCCGGAAGTGGTCCGTTCCGTCGCGGACAAGCGCACCGGCAAGGAAGAGGAATACCACATGCCGGATGCTTGCCCTGATTGCGGCAGCGAGCTAGTAAGGCTGGAAGAGGAAGTTGCATTACGATGCATCAATCCGAACTGCCCCGCTCAGCTGAAAGAAGGGTTGATTCACTTTGTCTCACGCAATGCCATGAATATTGATGGTCTTGGCGAAAAAGTAATCATTCAGCTGTTCCAGGAAAACCTGATTCACACCATTGCTGATATTTACCGGCTCAAGCGAGAAGAATTGCTGGAACTTGAACGCATGGGAGAGAAATCTGTCAGCAATCTTCTGGAGGCCATCAACGTTTCCAAAGGGAATTCACTGGAGAAGCTGCTGTTTGGTCTTGGAATTCGATTCATCGGCTCCAAGGCAGCCAAGACGCTTGCCGAGGAGTTTGAAACAATGGAAAATCTGCAAAATGCCGTGGATGAAGACCTGATTGCGATAGACGAAATTGGTGATAAGATGGCTGATTCCATCGTTCAGTATTTTTCCGAGGAAAAGGTTGCCGCTCTATTAGATGAACTGCGCGAGCTTGAGGTGAACATGACCTATCTTGGCCGGAAGCGGAAAACTGCAGAAAACGAAGAAGCCAGTGTATTTGCAGGAAAAACTGTTGTGCTGACCGGCAAAATGGAAAGATATACACGTGATGAAGCGAAGGAACAGATTGAGGCACAGGGCGGTTCGGTGACCGGAAGTGTAAGTAAGAAGACTGATCTGCTAATTGCCGGGGAAGACGCCGGTTCCAAATACGATAAAGCCGAAAAACTTGGAGTGGAAATCTGGGATGAAGAAAAACTGCAGGAAGCGCTGGAAAGGTAAGGAGGGAGGATCCCTGTGAAACGAATAAGCATTTGGCTGATCATTGTCCTTCTGGTACTCACGGGCTGTGCTCCAAATTTGAATATAAATGAAAACGAAGAAGAAGTCCTGCAAAATGAAGAGTCGAACGATACCGAGACATCTATCGTTCCAAGCAACCAGCTCTCTGATGAAACATATCGGATCATCCTGCCTTATGAGGTGAGTGCAGCCAGAGGAGTCATCAGCAACCAGCTGGCCAACCGGGTGGATATTGATGAAATGGAGACAGGCCTGCGTCGCCATTCCAAAGCAGTGTTTGGCCCGAATGATCATTATTTCCAGGAAGGCCAGTATATTACATCAGAAATGGCGCTGAATTGGATTGACGAATTGAATCCGGTAATAGAAGAAGGCGCAAATGAGGATACCTACCGGGAGAACCCGCGCTATCTATCCCATATTCTTGAACAGAATTATGTGGTGCAGCGGGAAGATAACTCGGTCGAACTTGCCGGGATTTCCATCGGCCTGGCCTTAAAATCTGTCTACCGTTTCCAGACAGAAACCGGAGGACCTTACTATTATGAAGACATTCCGCTGGATGAAATGATGCAGCAGGGTAGCCAGATTGCTCAGGAAGTCCTCGATCGTGTCCGCCAGATTGAAGGACTGGAAAATGTGCCGATCCTGTTTGCTCTTTATCGTGAGGAAGAACAGTCCTCCCCAGTACCAGGAAACTTTGTTGCCAAAACAACCATTTCGGCAGACGGCAATTCGATTGAGGAATGGGAAACAGTAAATGAAGAAAATATTCTGTTCCCGTCAGCGGAAGGGCAAGAGAAATACTTTGAAGATCATGAAATTGTGACAAGCTTTGGAAATGAAATCGCCCAGTTTTTCCCTAATTATGTCGGGGTAATTGGTGAAGGTTTCTACGTTGATGAGGAACTGCAGCAGCTGACACTGGAGATACCGATTGAATTTTACGGAAAAGCGGAAGTGATTGGTTTTACCCAGTATGCCGTTGGTCTGGTGCAGGATATGTTTGCCAATTATTATGATCTGGAGATTAAAGTGATGACTGGCGAAAACGTGGAAAGTGTGATCTTTCGCGAGGCTGGAGCGGAAGAACCGTCTGTGCATATTTTTGATTAGAGATATAGTGACATAGCCCGCCGCTGCGGAAATATACTACGCTTTCCGCGGGAAGCTGCCGAGCCCCCTTGTGCTGACGCACTTCGCGGTCTCGCCTAGGCTTTTCTTCCCGCAGGAGTCTCCGTATATTTCCTCCGCTGGGATTGTGCTTTGTAGTTTTTCAAAATTGTTTCCAACCAAATAACAACGTCCCTACACCTATCTCATATAAATAAAGCTGCGTTTGTCGGCTACCATTCATTTGGCGGCTTTGATATGTCTGGCACAGATTCCAAAGCAGGTGGGCCGGATTACCTGATCCATCATATGCAAGGAAAAACAACTTCTAAAATGTTGTAAATTTTTTCTTGACAGGAAAACTCATTGGCCTCTTTTTGACTGATTTCGGTCAAAAAGGGGTCAATTTTCCTCTCCCAGGAAAATCGAGCAGTTTTTAAGCTGTTTTTTAGCCAAAAAAGGCCTATATTTCGTTTGATTTTCCCAATATGAATTCTCTGAAAGTAATGTTATACTGTAAATATACCATTTAAGAAAGCCAATAAGGATATTGGGGTGGGTAAATAGATGGAAATGGGATCCTTTATCAAACTACATCGTCAGAAAAAAGAATTGACACAAGGAGAATTGGCTAAAGGGATCGTCTCCTTATCCTATCTATCGAAAATTGAGAACAAGAAAACAGACGCAAGCCCTGAGATCATGCAAATGCTCTGCACCCGACTGGGCGTTCAAATGAATAATGAACTTGATGCAGACACACAGGAAAAATGCAAGCGCTGGTACGGCATGCTGTTCGCTGTGAATGATAAGGAGGAAATTGTTTCTCTTTACAATGAACTCCAAGAAGTAATGAACCGCAGCCTGAGCGGCGGGCTGGTAATGTTTGAGATTCATAAGATTCGTTATTACTTGGTGCTAGGTGAGTTTAAGGAAGCGCTCAATGTGATTAATGAATTGAATGAAATGGCCCCATCTTTTAATCATGTGGAGCAGTTTTACTGGTTTAAGTATCGGGGGAATTATAACTCGGCAAGTGGTGACTTTAATCAAGCCATGCAATTATATGAACAGGCCGAGGAAAAATTAAATCAAATTGATATTGAAGATAAAGAAATAGGAGATTTGCAATACATTATAGCTGTTACACATAGTAAATTGCGTAATACCTTGGAAGTCATTGATTATGCCAATAAGGCTATGGATGTTTTTCAAAGGGAATATAATTTTAATCGATGTGCTCAGTGCCACATTGTATTAGGGATAGCATACCGAAGAATAAAAATGTACGATAAAGCGATTAAGAATTATAATTTGGCAAAGCACCTAGGCCAATTAAATAAAGATAAACAAGTAATTCAACTAACTAATCTTAATTTAGGATACCTACATTCAGCAATTAACGAGACCAATGAAGCAATAAGTTACTTTCTTGAGGTAGCTGAAGATGAACAAGTTGCCCATAGTGAAAGGTTAGGTGCAATTACTGCGCTTATTAAAGAATATTACGGTATTGATAACTATGAAAAGACAGAGAACATGATTAATAAAGCACACGAAATCCTTGATGTAGCAAAAAAAGATATATATACAGAGCTATTTGATTATGTTATACAAACATACACTTATGCTATTAATGAAGACCACGAGAAGTTTAGGAAGCTAGTAACGGATGACTTTATACCTTACTTAATGGATAACAAGGATTATGCCAATTTGGTCACATACTCAAACATGTTAGCTGAACATTATGAGTCACTTGGTAAGTATAAAGAGTCTGTTAAATACTATAAACTTGCAAACTCAACATTTGATGAGTTGATAAATCTATAAAGGAGGGGAGAAAATGAAAAAAATGATTACCTCTTTAGCATTAGGATCTCTTCTGTTAGTTGGTCTGGCTTTTGCACAAGACAGTCAACCTGCTGATCTATCAATGGAAATGGAACCGACTATTTTCTCAGTTAAACAGCCTACTGTCTACTTCTAATTTTCTTTAGAGGAACAGTGGCTACGCAACACATTTTTACCCTATTACCTATATGATGGATGATTTGCCCGGGATGGCGTGGAACCTGTCCCGGGACTTTTTTGTGATTACGAAAAAATTGCGCACCTAATCCTCAGTAAAACCCGGACGAGCCGCACGTTCCCTTGCCGAATAGTTGCTTATCGCTGGCTGGTTCTGCTATTATCTATAGTGTTACCAAAAGGGAATGAATACGACTTTACATACATCGTGAATAACAAGTTTGGAGGTCAAAACAATGACAGCTATTTCAAAAGAACAGGTCAAGCATGTAGCACATCTGGCGCGGCTGGACGTCAGTGAAGAAGAAGCGGAGATGCTGACCGAGCAGCTCAGTTCGATTATTAACTATGCAGAGCAGTTAAATGAATTGGATACGGACGGTGTGGAGCCAACGACCCATGTGCTCGATCTGAAGAATGTCTTGCGCAAGGACGAGCCAAAAGACTGGATTACCCAGGAAGAAGCACTGAAAAATGCTCCTGATAAGGCGGACGGCCAATTTAAAGTACCATCGATTTTGGAGTAGGGAGGATAAACCATGGCATTATTTGATTACACGATCAAGCAGCTGGAAGAGAAGCTGCAGAATAAAGAAATTACCATAGAGGATTTGGTGAACGAATCCTATAGCCGGATAAAAGAAGTAGACGGCGATGTACAGGCATTCCTGACGCTCGATGAGGAACGTGCACTTAGTCAGGCAAAACAGCTGGACGCTGCCACAGAACAATCCGGAAAATTATTTGGCATCCCAGCTGGCATCAAGGATAATATTGTGACAAAAGGACTGCGTACTACTTGCGCCAGCCGTTTTCTCGATAATTTCCATGATCCCCTCTATGATGCAACCGTTACGGAAAAGCTGAATAACGAAAATGCGGTCGCCATCGGGAAATTGAACATGGACGAATTTGCAATGGGTTCTTCCAACGAAAATTCCGGCTACACACCAACACGCAATCCTTGGAACACGGACTACGTGCCAGGCGGGTCAAGCGGTGGTTCAGCGGCTGCGGTCGCGGCAGGAGAAGTGCTTTTTGCCCTAGGTTCAGATACCGGCGGCTCGATCCGCCAGCCTGCAGCATTTTGCGGTGTGGTCGGACTGAAGCCTACATATGGCCGTGTGTCCCGCTTCGGACTGGTTGCATTTGCTTCATCGCTTGATCAAATTGGCCCGATCACCCGCAATGTGGAAGACAATGCCCGTGTCCTTGAAGTAATTTCCGGACTTGACCCGATGGACTCCACGAGCGCTGATGTGGAAGTGCCGGCCTATACCGAGGAGCTCACAGGGGATGTTAAAGGCCTCAAGATTGCCGTGCCGAAAGAATATCTGGCAGAAGGCGTTGATCCGGAAGTCAAAGAGACGATAATAAGTGCCCTTAAAGTGTATGAATCCTTAGGGGCCACATGGGAAGAAGTATCCCTGCCGCATTCCAAATACGCGGTGGCAACCTATTATCTGCTGTCCTCATCGGAAGCATCGGCCAATCTTGCCCGCTTTGACGGGGTCCGCTATGGCGTGCGCTCAGAAAATGCGGACAACATGATCGACATGTTCAAAAAATCCCGCAGCGAAGGTTTTGGCGAGGAAGTGAAGCGCCGGATCATGCTCGGAACATTCGCCCTGAGCTCCGGCTACTATGATGCCTACTATAAAAAGGCGCAAAAAGTGCGTACCCTGATCAAACAGGATTTTGAAAAAATATTTGCTGAATATGATGTGGTAATCGGTCCGACGACGCCGACCCCGGCCTTCAAAGTCGGAGAGAAAACCGCTGATCCATTAACCATGTATGCCAATGATATTTTAACCATTCCGGTGAATCTCGCAGGTGTTCCGGGAATTTCTGTGCCATGCGGATTTTCCGAGAATGGTCTGCCGATCGGTCTGCAGATTATTGGCAAGCATTTTGCGGAGGGCACGGTTTACCGAGCTGCCCACGCGTTTGAACAAGCAACCGACCATCATACGAAACGACCTCAATTAGGAGGTGCGAGATAATGAACTTTGAAACAATTATTGGACTTGAGGTCCATGTTGAGTTAAAAACAGAATCGAAAATCTTCAGTCCTGCCCGGAACGCCTTTGGTTCAGAACCAAATACCAATGTGAACCCGATTGATCTTGGCTATCCGGGCACACTTCCCGTCTTAAATGAGGAAGCAGTGAACTTCGCAATGCGGGCTGCCATGGCACTGAATTGCGAAATTGCCACAGATACCAAATTTGACCGGAAAAATTATTTCTACCCGGATAACCCGAAAGCCTATCAGATCTCGCAATTTGATCAGCCGATCGGCGAAAATGGCTGGATTGAGATAGAAGTGGGCGGCAAGAAAAAACGCATCGGCATTACCCGGCTGCACCTGGAAGAAGATGCAGGAAAGCTTACTCATGGTGATGACGGCTACTCCTATGTCGATTTCAACCGGCAGGGAACCCCGTTGATCGAAATCGTGTCTGAACCAGATATGCGGTCCCCGGAAGAGGCCTATGCATATTTGGAAAAGCTGAGAAATATTATTCAGTATACCGGTGTCTCTGATGTGAAAATGCAGGAAGGTTCATTGCGCTGTGACGCTAATTTATCGTTAAGACCAATTGGACAGGAAGCGTTTGGTGAAAAAACCGAGCTGAAAAACCTCAACTCCTTTACCTTTGTCCAAAAAGGGCTGGAATTTGAAGAAAAACGTCAGGAGAAGGAGCTGCTTTCCGGCGGAGAAGTTTTACAAGAAACCCGGCGTTATGATGAGAAAACCAAAGAAACGATTCTCATGCGGGTCAAAGAAGGCTCGGATGACTACCGTTATTTCCCGGAACCGGACCTTGTGCCGCTTTACATTGATGAAGCATGGAAGGAACGGGTCAAAAACGAAATCCCTGAGCTGCCAGATGCCCGGAAAAAACGCTATATCGCTGAAATGGGATTATCGGAATATGATGCAGATGTGCTGACAAGCTCCAAGCAGATGGCTGACTTTTTTGAGTCCGCAACAAAAGCGGGGGCCGATATCAAGCAGACGGCCAACTGGCTGATGGGCGAAATTTCCGCCTACATGAACAAGCATCAGAAAGAGCTGGAGGAGTTGCCAATCACCCCGGAAGCACTGGCTAAAATGATCCAGCTGATCGAGGATGGCACGATCTCCTCAAAAATTGCCAAGAAAGTTTCCGCAGAACTGCTGGAAAACGGCGGCGATCCGGAAAAAATCGTCAAAGAAAAAGGTCTGGTGCAGATTTCCGATGAAGGGCAGCTAAGGGAAATCATCAGCGGTGTCCTAAAAGACAATCAGCAATCCGTCACAGATTATAAAAACGGGAAAGGCAAAGCAATGGGCTTTTTGGTCGGACAAGTCATGAAAGCAACCAAAGGGCAAGCCAACCCGCCAATGGTTAACAAGATTTTGAAAGAAGAATTGGAAAAATAAACCAGCGAAAAATTGCACGCTGAACGCTGTCGTTGCATCTCCGGTCTATTAGCGCAAAGTCCTTTTCAAATGTCATAAAAGGGGCTATGATAAGGGTTGGATATATTAATTTATTGTAAAGGACGCTAGGCTGTTAAAGAAGTCATTGCTGCACATGGCCGGCTCGCTGCGGCTATTGTCTATTGCTGTAGAAAAACTTTTTGAACATAGAGAGAGAAAAGCCTTGCATATGGAAATATTGGAGGAATACGTATGAAAAAAGCCCGGATCATTTATAACCCGACATCCGGACGGGAGGCATTCAAGCGCGAACTGCCGACGGTTCTGGAGCGATTTGAAATTGCTGGGTATGAAACCTCCACCCATGCCACCACCTGTGAAGGGGATGCAACGGACGCGGCAAGGACCGCGGTGGAAAGAGGGTATGACCTGGTTGTTGCAGCAGGCGGCGATGGAACAATCAGTGAAGTGATTAATGGCATTGCCGAGCAGGAGCGCCGGCCGAGACTTGGCATTATCCCTGTGGGAACGACCAATGACTTTGCCCGAGCCCTGTATATCCCGAGAGACATCGAACGTGCTGTGGATATTATTCTCGGGGAAAAGTCGATGCTGATGGATATTGGCGAGGTAAACGGCCATTATTTCATGAACATTGCCGGCGGCGGTAAACTGACCGAGCTCACCTATGAGGTGCCAAGTAAATTAAAGACAGTAATCGGCCATCTGGCATATTATGTAAAAGGGGTAGAGATGCTTCCATCCTTAAAGCCGACACGGGCCCGGATTGAGTACGACGGCAAGGTTTTTGAGGATGACATCATGCTGTTTCTGCTGTCCAATACGAATTCGGTCGCAGGTTTCGAGAAGCTCGCACCGGATGCTAAAGTCAATGATGGTTATTTCGATTTATTGATTTTGAAGAAAATGAATCTGGCCGAGTTTATTCGAATCGCTTCATTAGCTCAAAGGGGAGCCCATTTGGAGGATGAAAACATTATCTATGCCCAGGCGAAGGATATCAAAGTAAAAACCGATGAAAAAATGCAGCTGAATATCGACGGCGAATACGGCGGCCTGCTGCCAGGGGAGTTTCACATCCTGCAGCAGCACATCGAATTTATCGTCTCGGACGAGTTTTTGGAGAAGGGGGATTACTGAACGGGTAATCTCTCTTTTTTGTGGAGATTGTGGTAAGATGGGAACCAGAAAACGCTTATCCGGCAAAAATACACGAATTCTACAAAAGCAAAGGAAGATAACCATGGCAAAGCATACCGCTCCAGTAAAAAAGAACCAAACCCTCACTCTGACATTCGAAGACCTCACCCATGAAGGAAATGGGGTGGCAAAAGTGGACGGCTATCCACTGTTCGTGCCATACGGACTGCCAGGGGAAGAGGCTACTGTGAAAGTCGTAAAAGCCAATAAAAACTTTGGGTTCGGCAAACTACTCGATGTGAAATCGCCCAGCCCGGAGCGGGTCGAGCCTCCTTGCAATGTCTTTTATAAATGCGGCGGCTGCCAGATCCAGCATATGAGTTACTCCATGCAGCTGGAAATGAAGCAGAATCAGGTAAAGAACGT
Source organism: Lentibacillus sediminis (assembly GCF_002763455.1). Taxonomy (GTDB): domain Bacteria; phylum Bacillota; class Bacilli; order Bacillales; family Amphibacillaceae; genus Lentibacillus_D; species Lentibacillus_D sediminis_A. Next base: position 56,174 of record NZ_NIXK01000008.1, on the reverse strand, counting down.
CATGAAGAAAATTGCCCATCTGGAGCATGTTCCGGTTCATCCGGTGATTGGCATGGAAGATCCGTGGCGCTACCGCAACAAGGTCTCGATTCCAGTAGGGGAAAAGAACGGCGAATTGATCACTGGATTTTACAAGAAGCGGACCCACCAGATTATTGAAGATATGGAGACCTGCGTCGTGCAGGATGAGGTCAATGACCGGATGGTGGAAGCCGTGCGCCGGATTGCCGATCGCCTGGAAATCCCTGCATACGATGAAGATAAAGACCGCGGCGCGCTGCGTCATATCATGGTGCGCACCGGCAGGGAAACCAAGGATACGATGATCGTGCTCATTACCCGTACGGAAAAACTGCCGCACGAGGACAAGCTGATTCAAGAACTGACGGAGACTTATCCGCACGTCAAGTCGATTGTGCATAACATCAATAACAAGCGTACGAATGTGATTATGGGCAAAAAAACCAAGGTAATCTGGGGCGATAACTATATTTATGATTCGATCGGGGATATCCGCTTTGCTATCTCGCCCAAGTCCTTTTACCAGATCAATCAGCCGCAAACGACGAAGCTGTATGAAAAAGCTCTGGAGTATGCCGCGCTGGATGGAGATGAAGTTGTCGTTGATGCATACTGCGGCATTGGAACCATTTCCTTATTTCTCGCACAGCAGGCAAAAAAAGTGTACGGAATCGAAATCGTGCCAGAGGCGATCAGTGATGCCAAGAAGAATGCCAAGCTAAACGGCGTCACCAACGCGGAATTCGTTGTCGGTGAAGCGGAAAAAGTCATGCCGCAGTGGAAAGAGCAGGGACTCGACCCAGATGTCATTGTCGTCGATCCACCTCGCAAAGGCTGTGAACCTGATTTCCTCGATGCCATGATTGCTATGAAGCCAAAGCGCATTGTCTACGTGTCATGCAACCCGTCCACCTTGGCCCGCGATTTGCGGATTTTGGAAGATGGTGGGTATGAGACTCAGGAAGTACAGCCGGTGGACATGTTTCCGCAGACGAATCATGTGGAAGGGGTTGCGTGGTTGGTCAGAAACTCTGATTAGGTGCCTGTCACTTCCCGAATTTTGTCGAATGTGAACAGAGGGACAGGTACACTATCCCTAATTGATATTGGGCGGGACGAGGTGTCTGTCCCCTTTCTCCACTCTTGATAAAATGTGCTTATGCATGATATAAGTATTAAGGAAGCAAAAACATTTTTGCTTTTTAATTTTGGAAAAAGGTTTGACCTGGTACCCGATGATGAAAGGATTTAAGTTAAATATGAAAGAAAATTTTTGGCGTGAATTACCACGGCCGTTTTTTATATTAGCACCAATGGAAGATGTGACGAATGTTGTCTTTCGCCATGTAGTAAGCGCGGCAGCCAGGCCTGACGTGTTTTTTACAGAGTTTACAAATTCAGAGAGCTATTGCCATCCGGAGGGAGTCCATAGTGTGCGTGGGCGTCTGACTTTTACAGAGGATGAGCAGCCAATGGTAGCCCATATATGGGGCGATAAGCCTGAACACTTTCGGGAAATGAGTATTGGTATGGCGAAAGAAGGGTTTAAAGGCCTCGATATCAATATGGGCTGTCCTGCACCGAATGTGGCCCGGCACGGGAGGGGATGTGGCCTTATCCGTCGTCCGGAAGTGGCTGCAGAGCTCATACAAGCTGCAAAAGCAGGGGGACTTCCTGTAAGTGTGAAGACAAGACTCGGTTACACCAGGGTGGATGAATGGCGCGATTGGCTGACGCACCTATTGAAACAGGACATTGTTAATCTTTCCATTCATCTGCGTACAAAAAAGGAAATGAGCAAAGTGGATGCACATTGGGAACTAATTCCGGAAATCAAGAAGCTTCGTGACGAGGTTGCTCCGGATACACTTTTGACGATAAATGGAGATATCCCTGACCGCCAAACTGGTTTGGAGCTCGTTCGCAGGTACGGTGTCGATGGGGTTATGATTGGACGGGGTATTTTCAAAAATCCATTTGCGTTTGAAAGGGAGCCGAAAGATCATAGCAGTAAGGAATTACTTGATCTCTTGAGGTTGCAACTGGATCTCCATGATAAATATTCAGAATTAGGAGCCCGTCCGTTCAGGCCGCTGCGTCGTTTTTTTAAGATATATGTACGTGGGTATCGAGGGGCGAGTGAATTAAGAAATCAATTGATGGAAACAGAATCGACAGATGAAGTGCGTGCATTGCTTGATGAATTTGAATGGAAGAATCTTGAAAGTACGGTGGAACAACAGTAGCAGTGTCCTGATTCAAGGTGAGAGCGAAGTTGGACGTTAAACTCAATATAAAACAGTTAATTGGCTGGTGTGCGTAGGGTATTGAACCTAACTCACACCAGCCAGTTTCTGTTTTTTGCGTTGGATATTAAGTGTTGATTATATTGTGATACGGTATAATTATTATAATGGAATACATTAAAAAGAGGTGGTACCATGAAAGCAGCAATCAGACCATCAGCAGATTTTAAAATCTTAAAAATAGATAAGGCAGATATAGATATTTTTTGCGGAGGGGAAGACCGTGAATTTCTCACAAGAAGATTATTCAGTAACACTGGAAGAGACCAAGGTCACATTACTGCGAAAAGAATTCCACTTACTGAAATTCCTATATCAAAATAAAGGAAGAGCCTTTTCCCGGGCGGAATTACTGGATGCAGTCTGGCCGCTTGAGGAACCGACCGATCGTACCGTTGATGATCATATTTACCGGCTCCGGAAAAAACTATTCCCTTTCCGAAATATTGTACAGATTAAAACAGTAAAAGGTCTCGGCTATTTGCTGAAAATGGAGGAGCAGCAGCCGGAACCGTTCATGCCAGTCCCTAAAGAAATATCTGAACATGCAAACCAATTATTTAACACGTATTATAAATATGGTCAGGGAAAAGCGCTGAAAGAATTGATGTCGAATCAAACGCTAGGCTATCCTCTTGAGGAGAAACAGCAGACATTGCTCTGGCTGCGGAGCGACTTTGAATCCTTGCTTGAAAACCTCGACACCAATGAAAACAAATTTGTCCCGTTAATGCTTTATGCGTATGTGGAAAACGATAAAGTTAAAGTGATATCCACCCATGAGAAGGTTCTTCACAAAAATATCTTGGATGAAAAGGAGCGTATGGATATAAGCTGCTTCAGCCTGCCGATGCTCTATATGAAGGTAGACAAACCGGGACTGGCGATGCAACTTGTTACCAAAGAATTAAACGCGATTAAAACAAGCGATCATGGTTTCTTGCCATTGCTGAAGTTAATGAAAGCCATGATTCTGCTTTACGAGCATAAAATGGATGAAGCAAAAGAAGGGCTTGCTGCTGTAGAAATGGAACTCAAGCGACATCCCTATTTAAGAGAACAGGGAGCCTTCAGGGTCGTAAAAGGGTTATTCCACATCGCTAACGGTGAGAGGCAAACAGGAAAAAGCATGATTGCTGAAGGAATACAGACCATTGATCAAACAGGACACACTTATTATTTTCTGTTTATCTATCAGATATTGGACCTGCTGCTGCCAAAAGCTAAATCCGATCAAGCACTAATAAACGAATATAAAAGACAAGAAAACAACTATCACAAAACGACCAATTTACATCGTTTAAAAGAATCCATTATAAAACACATTCATTCGTCCATCTGATATTCCTCTGATATTCATCACTTATCCTGAGTACAGGAAGGTGATGAATATGGAAAATCACGCAACAGAAAATGTCTCCATTTGGAAGAACCGCACGTATCTCATCTTGTTTAGTTCGTATGCTATATCAACAATGGGAAAGTACTTCGATAGTCTCGCGGTCATTTTGTTAATTAGTTATGGTTGGGCAGCAGAGCCTTGGATGATTGCACTTATCCCTGTGGCGTACGCGCTGCCTCATGCATTATTCAGCCAATTTGCCGGTGTCTATATTGACAGGAGTAAAAAAGTCAGGCTGATGCTGCTTGCTGATATAATGACAGCATTGTTAACTATTGTGCTTCTATTTACCTCAAACCTATGGGTCATGTTAGGAATAATTCTGGCGCGCTCCAGTTTTACTGTCGTCCATTTTCCGGCTCAGCAGGCTCTCGTCAAACAGGTGGTGCATCCGGATTTAATCTTAAAAGCTGTCACGTTAAATGGAACCGTCAATCAGTTATCAAAAATAATCGGTCCTTTTCTAGGTGCTTCAATTGCGGCTGCATTTTCACCAAAGGTAAGTTTTGTTGTCTACATTGCCGCTCTGGTGATTTCAGTATGTATTCTCCTATTCATTCGCCATGTGGATACGGACGAATCTGCGGCTGCTCTTGCAGTAGGGCAGTCAGGGAATTCTTCTTTTTGGAAAACATGGGGAGATGGCTGGCGTACCATGTTTCGCTCAAAGGTATTGATCGCCAGTTTTTCCTTCGTTTTAGTCGCATTTTTAGTTATACAATTAGTAGATGCTCAATTTGCTGTTTTATTTAGGCAGCTTTATCCTGATAACCCATCTGTATTAGGCTGGTTTATGTCTGCAGTAGGTTTTGGGTCCGTAGTGATCATTCTATATTTGAGCCGGTTGAAGAAAATAAAAAACTATGGCTGGTATTTGGGCAGTTCCGGAATATTAATTGGAGGAGGATTTCTTGCCGTTGGAATGTTCCCGCCCGAGGTAAATATTCTGTGGACGCTCGCTGCTGCGCTTTTGATTGGCATAGGGGTAGGTATCTTTAGTACCGTATTTAGCTATATCCTGCAAATGGAGAGCCCTGATGGGAAGGTTGGACAAATGTCTGGCATGTACAATTCTCTGACAGGCATCGTTTTGCTGCTTGCACCCATTGTCGGTGGATTCCTCGTTCAATGGTTTGGTGTGTTAATTATTTTTCAGATGATTGGAATGGCAACATTAGCGATAGGATTTTTGGGAGTTGTGATGCAGAAGGTGTTGTGGGGGAGTGATGAAGAGGTATGTGAAGGGAAAGGCGAGCAGGAGGTTGTTTGATATAATTACCATAATTGTTATTGGATTGAAGTTTTCATAGAAATATACTTAAGCTAAAGGAGCAGAATATGGAAAATAATGTTTTTGAACAGATGGCAAAGAAATATGATACAGAAGAACGAATGGAATTAGCCAAAATTATAGTTAAGGAAGTAAGACCAGAATTACAAAATAGTAAATCAAAATCTTTAATAGACTACGGGGGTGGTACTGGTCTTATTGGCTTAGAAGTATCAGACATGGTGGATTCCGTTTTGTTGGTGGATTCATCAAAACAAATGCTGGGTGTCGCTGAAGAAAAAATTTCTCGTAAAGGAATTACAAACTCCAAGGTGACTTATGCTGATTTCACCGAAGAAACACATAATCTTAAGGCTGACATAGTCTTAATGTCCCTAGTTCTTCTGCATATCCCGGATACTAAAAAAATTCTCCAAGAATTATTTAACGTTTTAAACAATGGCGGCAAATTAATTATAATTGATTTTGACAAAAATGATAAAGTGTATCACCCAAAGGTTCATAATGGTTTTTCGCATGAAAGCCTTAAAGAAGTATTGACCGAAGTTGGATTCAAATCCACCAATATGAAGACATTCTATCGCGGAAATCGTATTTTCATGAACAAGGATGCCTCCATGTTTATAGCGAGTAGTATAAAATGATTTCTTAAACAATCGCGCGCTTGTAGAATAGCATAACTGTTATTCAATCAGGATGAAATAGCTCACTTTGTCTAAAATAAAACACAAGAAAAAGGCTGCCAATAAAGACAGCCTTTTTAAATTACATACTTTTTTGATTCAATTTTTCCCTCTTATGCATCGTGTGTTTCGTCCCCCATTCATGCATTGCCTCTAAAATCGGCTCCAGGCTCTTGCCATATTCTGTAATGGAATATTCCACTTTCGGCGGAACCTGAGGGTAAACTACACGCTCAATAATATCTTCTTCTTCTAATTCCCTTAGTTGTTTTGTCAGCATTTTCTGGGTGATTTCAGGCATACTTCGTTTCAATTCATTAAATCGTTTTGTGCCTTCCTGCAATAAATGCAATAAAATAATAGGCTTCCATTTGCCAACCAATATACCTAAAGCATCTTCTACACGACAAAGTTCCGGTACCTTTTCCATTTTTGTTCCTCCTTAGTATCTTTTTGTATACTATGGCACTTATAAGTGCGTACTTACTATATTGGTTTATATATCCTATAATAGCATTAGAACGAAATAAAGGAAAGGAGGAGATGAAGGTGGAGGAATTTCATATCAATCAAAACCAGAGTATGGAACTGGGGCTGTATACGTTAGGAGATCTTTTATCAACCCATGCAACAGAAAAGCACAGCAGCGAGCATCAGCGAATCCAGGAAATGGTGAAGATGGCAAAACTGGCAGAGGATGCTGGATTGGATGTATTTGGTGTCGGTGAAAGCCATCAAAAGCATTTTGTTGCCTCGTCTGCTCCAACCATTCTTGCAAAAATAGCAGGAGTTACCAATAACATCAAACTCATCAGTACCTCTACGGTCTTGAGCACCGCTGATCCTGTACGTGTGTATGAAGATTTTTCTACACTGGATTTGCTTTCTGATGGAAGGGCAGAAATTGTTGCAGGTCGGGGTTCCAGATATGGCGCATATGAGTTGTTCGGATATGATTTGAACGATTATGATGAGTTGTTTGAAGAGAAATTTGAACTGTTGCTTCAGTTGAATAAGGAACAACCAATTACCTGGGAAGGCAAATTTCGCCCGCCATTGAAAAATGCTGAAGTCTTTCCAAAGCCATTGGAAGGAAACCTGCCCATTTGGCGGGCAGTGGGACAGCATCATTCCAGTGCGATGCAGGCTGGAAGAATGGGAGCACCAATGCATTTGGCAGCACTTTACGGCGCATCCAGCGTATTTGAGAAAAGGGTAAATGCTTATAGACGTGCTGCTGAAGAAGCTGGTCATGATACCGGAAAGCTGCCAGTTGCAGCGGCAACGATCATGTATATTGATCAGGATTCCCGAAAAGCAATGAGGGATTTTTATCCTTATTTGAATGATACATTTCGTCAGGTTCGAGGGGTTTCCTTTCCAAAAGATCGTTTTGCCGAAGCCACCAGTATAAAGAATGCTGTCATGGTAGGAAGTCCGCAACTGATTACAGAGAAGATCTTGTATCAGTATGAGTTATTTGGCCATCAGAGATTCGTTGCACAAATCGATACCGGAAATCTCCCTTTTAAAAAGGTACAGGAAATTATCGAGATGTATGCAACAGAGGTAGTTCCAGCAGTAAGAAAAGCAACTAAAAAATGATAAAGAAAAGGTTGGTATAGAAATGGAAAAATATCGTATTGATCCAAGCAAAGGATTGGAGTTCGGCCTGTACACGCTAGGCGATCACATACCAAATCCGTCAACTGGAGAGCGAATTTCTGCTCAGCAGCGGATTAAGGAAATTATTGAATTGGCCAAGCTGGCTGAAGAGGCCGGAATCGACTTCTTTAGTGTAGGGGAAAGTCATCAGGAGTACTTCACAACACAGGCACATTCTGTTGTTCTGGCAGCTCTTGCGCAGGCAACGGAAAAAATTAAACTTTCCAGTTCCTCCACGATTGTTAGTACGTTAGATCCCGTACGTGTATATGAGGATTTTGCGACGATTGATTTGATTTCTGAGGGACGAACGGAAATTATTGCCGGACGCGCATCAAGGGTCGGAAACTTCGATTTATTAGGCTATAGCCTTCGTGATTATGAAGAATTGTACGAAGAAAAGTTTGACCTATTGCTGAAGATCAATGAAGAGGAAGTGGTCAATTGGGACGGGCAATTTCGGGCCCCTTTAAAAAATGCAAAAGTTCTTCCGCGTCCACTTAACGGATCCATGCCGATTTGGCGTGCAGTAGGTGGACCGCCCGCGAGTGCGATAAAGGCAGGTTATGCAGGTGTTCCGATGTTCCTGGCTACCTTGGGTGGACCAGCCACCAGTTTTAAAAGATCCATCGATGCGTATCGTCAGGCAGCACAAATGAATGGTCACGACCCTTCAGAACTTCCGATTGCCACTGCTGGTTTTTTCTATGCAGCTGAAACAACCCAGCAGGCGCAGAGAGAGGTATACCCGCATGTCAATCAGGGAATGCAGCTAATTAACGGACAGGGCTATCCAAAACAGCATTTTGCACAGGGAGCAGACAAAAGGGATGTCATGAATATCGGCAGTCCACAACAAATCATTGAAAAAATCCTTTATCAGCATGAGCTTTTTGGTCATCAGCGTTATATCGCACAAATGGACTTTGGCGGTGTGCCATTCGATCAATTAAAGAAAAATATCGAATTAATTGGAACAGAAATTTTACCAGCCATAAAAAAATATACGGCGCAGAACTAGGAGGTACAGAATATGAAGATTGTCGGTTTATCTGGTTCAAAAGTCGGATCGAAAACCCGAACGGCGATGGACTATACAATGAAAGCAGCAGCGGAAAAGTATCCCGATGCTGAACTCACATTAATTGATTTAGCGGAATACGATGTGCAATTTAGTGATGGGCGGGACTACCGGGAATATGAAGGTGATACCAAATATGTAGCAGAAACCGTGATGGAGGCAGATGCCATTATTATTGGCACACCCATCTTTCAGGCGTCTATACCAGCGACATTGAAAAACGTATTTGATTTACTCCCTGCAGGTGCATTTCGTGATAAGGTTGTCAGTATGCTTGTGACAGCCGGTTCACCCAAGCACTACCTTATTGTAGAACAACAGGTAAAACCTATTTTGGGTTATATGAAGGCACAGATTGTTCAGACGTATGTGTTTATTGAAGAACAGGATTTCTACCGGAAAGAAATTACAAATGATGACGTGTTATTCCGAATCGACCGTTTGGTTGAAGATACATTCGTGTTAGCGGAAACCTATACGAAGATACGTGAAGCGAAAGAAGCGGAGTATGATTTTTAGATAAAATGGTATTTAAAAAAATTACACCACAGCCAAAAACCCCCGAACACTGGGGGTTTTGAGGTTATTCAACACCAAGCCTGCTCGAAATGAATACATACATTTCAGCGGCTTCCTTTATGTGGTACGTCCATGACCTGCACCCATATTCGTTTTGAGTACAAGCGTATTGTTATCAGTTTTCATATCTCTCAAGCGCGCAACCCATTTAGCCGGTTCCCAATAAGCGACCCGCAGATCGTTCAGCCCGGTTGTGACATACATATGCGGGGAAAAGTGGGACAGAGTACTCTGTCCCACTTTTCCCCGAAGGTTGTTTGGAAAAATTTACAGCAAATTTTTAAATACGTGTTTATATTATTTATTGAGTGGAAGGGTAATATTACATTTGAGTACCTAAATATTTCAGTGAGGTGGTATCGATAATGGCCAGGCTAGAAGGTAAAACAGCAATAATCACAGGGGCAGCTGGCGGAATTGGAAAGAATACAGCTGAGTTATTTCTAAAAGAAGGTGCAAAAGTACTTCTTGTGGATATGAATGAAGACGCTTTGAAGGAAGCTAAATCAGAGCTGAAGGATTTCGGTCAAGTAGATATAGCTACAGCAAATGTTGCAAAAGAGGATGATGTAAAAGCCTATGTACGTAAAGCGAAAGATCTATTCGGGTCCGTTGATATTTTCTTCAATAATGCAGGTATCATTGGGGAAGTAGCTCCAATAATTGAGCTGGGACTGGAAGATTTCCAAAAAGTGCTTGCAGTAAATACTGAGGGTGTATTTCTTGGATTGAAACATGTGTTGAAGGTAATGTCCGAACAGGGGAGCGGAAGTGTGATTAACACCTCTTCTATTGATGCTATGCGTGGCTCACCAGAACAAGTAGCATATTCCGCTTCTAAACATGCAGTAGTAGGCCTGACTAAAACTGCAGCTTTGGAAATGGCTGAGAAAGGCGTTCGTGTTAACTCCATCCATCCGGCACCAGTAGATACATCAATGATGCGGGGTGTTGAATCAGTTCGTAACCCTGATAATCCAGAAGGGGTAAAAGAAACGTACATGGGTGCGATACCACTTAATAAATATGCTGAGACAAAGGATATTGCCAATTTGGTATTATTCCTTGCCTCTGATGAAAGTAAATTTATTACTGGTTCCCAATATCGGGTAGACGGTGGTATGGGCGCATTGTAGAAATAAACCCAGACTTGAAATAGTCTAATTTCATTATGAATGATGCAACTCTCAAGATAGTAAAAACCCCCGATCTCCGGGGGTTTTAAATTTTATTAAACACCAAGCTTATCCAAAATAAACGCATAGCTTGCAGCGGCTTCCTTTAAGTGATTAAAACGGCCAGACGCTCCAAAATGGCCTGCACCCATGTTCGTTTTGAGCACAAGGGTGTTGTCATCAGTTTTCTTCTCTCTCAGGCGCGCAACCCATTTGGCTGGTTCCCAATATGCGACCCGCGGATCGTTCAGGCCGGTTGTGACATACATATGCGGATAGTCTTTCGCTTCTACATTGTCGTATGGACTGTATGACTTCATATAGAAATAGTACTCCCGATCTTGCGGATTGCCCCATTCATCCCATTCCAGGGTGGTGAGCGGAATCGTGGTATCGAGCATCGTTGTGACGACATCGACGAACGGAACCGCCGGAACGATGGCCTGAAACAGTTCACCTGCCATGTTGGCAACTGCGCCAACGAGCATGCCTCCAGCACTTCCTCCGCGGGCAGCTAATTGGCTTGGTGTTGTGTAGTTTTCTTCAATCAGGTATTTCGCTGCTGCGATGTAATCGGTGAATGTGTTTCGTTTTGACAGGAACTTCCCATCTTCATACCAGCCCCGTCCCATTTCGGAACCACCGCGAATTTGCGCCGTAACAAACACAATTCCTTTGTCCAGGAACGGAAGACGATACGGACTAAAATACGGATCTTCATTCATACCATACGAGCCATATCCGTCCAGAATCAGCGGCGCTGGCCCATTATCCAGGGCTCCTTTTCGATAGACGACAGTCATTGGCATTTTCACGCCATCCTCGGCTTCCGCCCACAAATGTTCTTGACGATAGTGGGATGGATCATATTCCCCGCTGACGGGAGCAACTTGCAGAAGATGTTTCTCCCCAGTCTGCAGATTCAGCCCGTACGTTGTTTCCGGAGTGAGCAAAGACTCGTATTGGATTAATGCTTCAGCCGTTCCATAGCTTTGCCCGGATAATACAGACACGCTGTAGAGCGGCTCATCCCATTTAATTTGTTTCAGTTCATTTCCACGCAGCATCCAGATTTGCGTCAGCCCGTTCTCCCGGCCGGCAACAAGCAATGCATCGCGAAACGGATACACGGCTTGAAGATAGCGGTCCTCATTATATGCTACGACGTTCTCCCGTGAATGAAGATCATTGAGCGGGCAACGGAGCAACTGAAAGTTCGGCGCACCTTCATTTGTCAGGATGAGCAGGTCATCTCCAGAGTGTTCGACACCATATTCTATCCCCTCACATCGTTCATCCAATAGCTGCAATGGAGATAACGGAGAATCCGCGTCCAGCAGACGAATTTCGCTCGTCGTTTTTGACTCTGATTGCACAAAAATAAATTTACCGCTTTGCGATTTCGTGATGACGAGCGTATACGTCGTGTCTTTTTCCTCAAAAATCAGCTCATCACTTTCCACGTCACTTCCCAAGCTATGCCGGTATAATCGGTATGGGCGCTGATTCTCATCAACGGTAACGTAAAAAATATATTCACCGCTGCGGCTCCATTCCATACTGCCATACAAGAATACATCCGGAATCCGGTCGGGCAGAAGCTCTCCCGTTTCCATGTCCTTTACGTAGATGGTAAATCGGTCCGTGCCATCCCGATTTTCCAAATAAGCGAGATAGTTATGATCAGCAGTCATACGCCTTACCGTGACGTTTAAATATTCGCCCTCAACAGCCAGTTCATTCAGATCAAGTACCACTTCCTCTGGTGTTTCATCCAGCAACTCACGACTTGCCGCCCGCTTGCGTGCATATATCGGATATTGCTTGCTTTTTTCCAAACGCGAATAGTAGAAGTATGGCCCATGCTCCACCGGCACGTTCACTTCTGAATCAGGAACACGGTCCACCATGCTCTCGTAAATTTGTTCTGTTTTTTCCTCCAATGGACGCATGATTTCATCGTAATAACGATTTTCCTTCTCCAGATAATCGATGACCTCCGGATTGTCGCGATCTTTCAGCCAATAAAAGTCATCTTCGCGCACATCACCATGCAATTCAAGGGAATGTGGAATGCGTTTTGCTACAGGTGGTTTCATGAAATTCTCCTTTCTCTATACGTATATTTTCGTGAGAAGGGGCGGGAAATCCTTCTTTTTCTGTGAAAAAACGAAACTAATCACCGTTTCGGTAATTAATCCCTGGTTTTCAAACGAGCTCCTGCATCAGCTTGTTTCAGTGTTTTTCGTTTAAAAGGCATATAAGAAAGTTTTCGCCACAACCATTCGAGTGGACCAGTACCCATTGACTTTATGAATAGATGGGCCGCGATCATCATTATGATGCTGATACCGATCCAAGCTGCTAAGGTGATATACACACTATGAACGGGCGCCAACTCAAATCCCCAACTATAAAACAGCAAGGAGGCGATAATGTTTTGCAGCACATAACAGCTTAATGCCGCTTTTCCAATCGCTTCAAAACGGGAAAGCAGCCATTTCCACCGCCCATTTTCAAGCATCCAGGCAAGCAAGCCAACGTAGCCAAGCGAAAGAATTGGGGCGAACAAATAACGGACCGGCAAATCGAATATACCTCCTGGCACAAGCAGAAGCATGTTTAACGGCACTCCAATACTCATCCCCCATTTTAATAGTCTTCTGCGGATGCGCCGCCCTCTCTCGTTTTCATGAAAGGCACCGTTTCGGAAGAGGCGGATGCCTACAATGTAGAGTGCAATATTCATAAATAAGATGGCGATTGCTTCGAAACGTAAACTGATAAAGTCACGCAAACGGAAAGCAACCTGTTCCCAATAACTGCCTTCCGTGTAGAGGTCCTCAACTTCATCGAACCCTCTGGTAATCTCAGCAATTAAGCTTTCCTCGCGGAGGATAGCCATCCAAAGGAGCGAAACAAGAAGCACCCCGATTACATGAACAATTGCAGCACCTTTCATCCAACGGTTCATTACAGTTTCTCGACTGCGTATCAGAAAGGCGACAATGATGCCCGTGATCGCATAGCTCATTAAAATGTCGTATTCAAATACAAAAATATAATGCAGTAATCCGTCTAAAAACAAAAGCGCCATTGTCCAAATATAAAATGGCAGCCATGGCAAGCCATCTCGCTGTGCTTTTCGATATTTCAGCTCCAACCCTATGCCGAACATAATTGTCAGCAATCCGAGAAATTTACCGTTTATAAATACGGTTTGTAAGTTGTCGAGCAATGTCTCAAAACTTTCCAGCCATCCGCCGGCCGACATTACAGAAAGAAAATCCCCAGGACGCGCAAACAGCCAGATATTAGTTCCGAGCGTACCGATAATGGCAAACCCGCGCAGCACATCGAGTAAACGAATACGTGTGGATTGCTCCATAAAATCCCCTCATCCATCTGGTATAGAAACATTATTTATTGGGAGGATTTGCAAATTCCCTCTATCTGGCTCCGAATCACGCGACATACCCTGTCAGCATCCAGACCTAAGCGTTCCGTGCCATCCTGATTCTCTCTGCATGGGCTCTCCTTATTCCATAACAATTACATTTTAATAGAAACAGTCTTAGTCAATAACCGAATCATCCAAATAGAAACAATGACAATAAACAACAAACCAAGAACCGCAACACCCGCTGGAAGAGAGTTTATTGCTGCTAAACTTTCAAGCACAGGCAAATCTATTGCAACTCTTAACAATGTATCTCCCAGCATTAAAAGAACTAATGCAATAACAATAGATCCTAGGCCACCGGGTGTATCAAATCGGTAGAAACTTGCACTGATTAACCAGCCGAGTAAGTAGTAAAGAAAAATATTCAAACTAAAAACCGCCATGCCTAAGACCCAATTACTCCCTGGGTCAACGTAAGGAGTAAATATGACAGACTGTACAATAGTACTAATAATGTCGCCAATGCCACCAACATCAGGAATTTCCTGAAACACGGAGTTTAGATCGGTATCACCAAAAGTTATGCTTGTCAGATTGGTCACGATCAATCGTTCAATCGCAGCAACAAAGAATGCGATAATGGGGATAATCACGGACAGTCCCACAGCAGCAAGAAGTCCCCCTTTAAAATAATCCTTTCTTGTAACACCATTTTCCACATAATGGGGGAGAAACGAGGTGGAAATTATTCCAATAACAAGCATGAATATATTGGCCGCAATAAAAACAGCAACATAGTAGTTGTCTACACTGTCGTTCCCGAGGAGCGTTCTCCCAATCTTAATTATATTCACTATCAGCATAATGCCTAAAAATCCTAGTGCCCAGGTCATTTGAATCCAAAACATATCCATTACCACTTTTGGAAACATAGATTTCGACTTCATCGGTCATCCTCCTTCGTCAAATGGATAAATAAATCATGAAGCGAGACTGGCCCTGTTTCCAACCCTTTGTCCATCGCCGTTTTTCTTTCCTCATCACTCAAGGATCCATATATCATGACAGATTTTGTATCGCCCAATTGCTGGACATGAAGCTGTGTTTTCGACTGAACAAAGTCATCGACCAATTCGCTTTTACCAGTAATCGAAGCACCTTTGGAAACAAGCGAATCGTATTCTTCCTGAAGGATAATCTCCCCTTTGTTTAATATAATCACTTCATCAAACAAATAATCCATTTCCGATACGAGATGAGTGGACAGGATGATAATCCTCGGGTGTTCCTGCTGATCTTCCAATAACTCTTTATAAAAGATATCTCTTGAGGGTGCATCCATGCCAAGGTAGACCTCATCAAAAATCGTTATTGGTGCTCTCGATGCCAAACCGATGACCACATTCACAGCAGACTGCATCCCTTTTGAAAATTTCTTGATCGCCTTCTTCTTATCGAGTTTGAAACGGCCGATCAGATATTCAGCATAATCCATATCGAAATGGGGGCGATACCGTTGCAGATCCTGAAGCATTGATTTTATATTATCGGTTTCATCTTTATAACCTTTGTCATACATCAATGCAATTTGCTGCATGATAAGGGGATTTTCAAAAGGAATCTCCCCATCAATAGTAATGGACCCGGAGGATGGCTGTCGGAATGATGCCAAAGTCGAGAGAAGTGATGTTTTCCCTGCACCATTTCTCCCCAGCAGGCCATATATTTTCTTGCTGCTTAATTCAAAGGTGATATCCTTTAGTACCATATGGTTTCCATAGCTTAATCCTAAATTTTCTGCCTTCACACTCATTCTGCACCACGTCCTTTTACATTCTTAATCGATTGGATGATTTCATTTTCGGTGATCCCCAGCTTTTCGGCTTCGTGAACCAATTTGACAACATAGTCCTCGACAAACAATTCTTTTCGTTTTCGGATAAGTTTCTCTCTCGCTCCCTCTGCAACAAACATCCCAATCCCTCTCTTTTTATAAAGAATTCCTTCATCAACTAATGGGTTCACGCCATTTGAGACCGTAACATGGTTGATTTTATAAAATTGTACGAGTTGATTTGTTGAAGGGGCCTGGTCCCCTTCTTTTAGCTGATGATTAAGTATTTGATCTTCAATTCGTTCTCTGACTTGGATATATATCGGTTTATCCTGATCAAAAGGTCCTTTCATGTTATCCCTACTATTCTTTTAGTGTGTTATGGGCTATGGTTATATAGTTATGTATATAACCATAACAGTGTGATTTTGATTGGTCAAGTGTTTTTTTGTGAAGAAAGGAAAAAATACGTCTAGGTGGGATGAATTAGAGTGCATATTTAAGGGGAGGAAGAAAGCGTACAAAAAAGCATCTGCATAAGTGCACATACTTGGGTGGTGAAGTATTATTTCTTAAATAGCGAAATCAATTAAAGAATGGAAAAACGAACAGGAATATGAGACTGAAATGAGAATCCCCACCAGAGTTCAAGTGGGGATTTAGTAAAAGAGTTTTTCTTTTCTTATTCTGCAGTTATCTCAAATATAAATGGTTCAATATCTAGGTCAGGAAAATAAGCAGCATTAAGATAACGGGAAAGGCATATTTAATCATGGCAGTTCACCTCTTATTGTGATGGGATTTCTAAATATTATATATATTTATGATACCATTACATTAAGCTTATAGGGGAGAGAAACAGAAAGAATTAAAGTGTTTGTTTACTTACTTTCGCCAAAATAAAAACAGGAGACCTTTCAATCAAGTCTCTCGTTACATATGTCTGCTCCCAATTATTTTTTCCAAGACTCAAGAAACTCCTTCCCTCTCCCATAAAACAACTCCATATCCCCTTCAGGTACAAGAGCTCCCCCTGTAGCCCAAGCAATATGCGTAATATTTTCCGCCTTTAAATTATGCTTCTGCACATAATCCGTTTGTAAAATCCGACCTGGCCCCACAAGCCCTGCAGTTGCTGAAGGCTCCAGGAAGATATTCTCGGAATCAGCAAGCATAGTAAGCAATTCGAACAATGTATGATCCTCAATCGTATATATTCCACTTACTAATTTATCACTGATGGGCGTGGCGAAACTCGACGGCCTGCCAACTGCTAATCCGTCGGCCTCGGTTACATTGTCGACACCGACATCCTGCACACTCAGTTGATCCATCTCACCTGTCATTAAGCCCAGCAAGACGGAAGGGGAGTTGACAGGTTCCACAAAAAAGCAATGAACATGGTCACCGAATAGCTGTTTCAACCCGAACGTGATACCACCTGGAGATCCACCAACTCCACATGGTAAGTAAACGAATAACGGACGTTCCGCATCTACGGAAATATTTTTTTCTTCCAATTGCTTTTTCAGGCGAAGGGCAGCTACACTATAGCCCAAATACAACAACTTCGAATCTTCATCATCCACAAAATATCCTTTAGGATCAGCAATGGTTTGCTTTCTTCCTTCATCAATGGCTACACCGAAATCTCCCGTAAATTCATGTACGGTTGCACCTTTCTTGCGCAGCAAATCCTTTTTCCATTGTTTTGCGTCTGCTGACATGTAGACAGAAACATTAAAACCCAGCTTTGCCCCCATGATTCCGATACTTAGTCCCAAATTGCCGGTGGAACCAACGCCGATGGAGAACTGCTGAAAGAAGGATTTGAACTTATCACTTGCAAAGACTTCATAATCATCACCTTTTTGCACAAGCCCTTCTTTTATCGCCAAGGTCTCTGCATGATGAAGCACCTCAAAGAAGCCGCCTCTTGCTTTAATGGAGCCAGCAATCGGCAGGTCATTGTCGCATTTTAAGTATAGTTCCCCTAATGTTTCATGGCCCGCATCATCCATTAATTGCTTCATATTTGTTAATTTGCGTAATTCGGACTCAATAATCCCATTTGTTGCACTTGTTTCGGGAAATGCTTTAGCCAAGAATGGGGCAAACCTATCCCATAGACGGTCCGCTTCCTCCATATTTTCTTTCGTTAATGGCAGTTGATCAAAGTCTTTCGCTGTGATGAGGTTGGGATTTTGCCAGATGACTGGATGTAGATTGATTATCTTATTGAATAAAGGAAATTTTTCTTTCCATGTTTCCATTTTGCTGTCGGAAAATACCATTTGATCATCCTCCGTTATCATTGTATTGTCGCGCTATGTATATTGTCCCCTAAAAAGAGGCCGATGACACTATATTTTTCCAGTGTTCGGTTTGGTATAAAAGAGAGATAACGATATATGGGGAGCGGGAGGATTTGGGGAAAATAACAAATGAGCTTTTCCGTGATTGATGGAAGTGTTGGATGGTAAAATTGGCGAGACAAAATGGTGGTGTTGATGAACATTTATGATGAAACCATTGTGCTGGCCTGCTTTAATGCAAGACCGGCCACCAAGGATATTGATGCTATATTCAATATTACCCGCAGCTTGATCATATACTAAACGGAATGGCAGAAGTGTATGAACTGGATCCGGACTGGATAAACCAGGATATAAGCGAGCCGCTGCAATATGTGAAAAAAGAAGACATGGAGGAATTTCATCGTTTCGAAAATCTGCACCTGCTTACTCCACCTGTTGAACAGATGTTTGCGATGAAAATTCTTTCTTCCCGGCCGAAACCATTCAGAGACTTTAGTGATGCGGAATTATTCAGCTGGATTTATTCGGGTGAATTAAAGCTGGAAGTGCCCTATACACCCGGGGTTGAAACAAACGGGAGAGAATCAGACGGATGTTTTCAGCACCAAGAGAGTTTGCTTTCCGCAATGTATTTTTTGAATAGGGAACGATAAAGCCGATATAGGCTTATAGTGAATGGGATTTACAATTTTTTAAAAATGATAACGCTGTCAAGCTGAAAGAGGTATTTCCATAATCGAAATAAAAGAGTATAATAGACATAAAGTACTAATTATCTTTTATGAATTTCTCGAAACTACACATATATGGAGGCTTTGCAATGACGGCTATTAATAGAGGGGCCAATAAATTTTATGTCGGTGAGGATATTAAAGATCCGCTGGCGGAAATTACCTTTGTGGAAAACGGCGGAGGGAAAATCGTCGTGGATCACACCTTTGTATCGGGCGATCTCCGGGGCAAAGGAATGGGCGGAGAATTGCTGAAAGAAGTTGTAAAGTATGCACGCGAGAAGAACAAAAAGGTGCTTCCATTGTGTCCTTACGCCAAAGGGAAAATGGAAAAAAACCCGGGATTTCATGATGTGCTGATCGAGCAGAAATAGGTGGAGGATCAGGATTTCTTTATTTGTGATTTTGTATATTGAAATTTCGGATGAATATGCTATAATAAGGGTAGAATGAAAGAAGACGATGTGCTACAACACATCGCCTTCTTGGTAACCTTATCGCTCGAAGCGAGAGGCTGCCCTACTTTTTAGAAGAGCCACCCCCGCCTTTGTGAGAGCGTTGTGGGGTGGTTTTCTTATTGGACTTTTTACTGCGAACGGTTTTGAAAACGAGAGCAACCAGTTGATTTATGATTGCTTTCATTGCCGCAGTTAACACATCTGTAAGAAACTCCATGTCGATCACCTCCTTCTTTCTCTGACGTAGAGAAAAAAAGGAAGAGCAATCTCCCACCCCGAAACAATTCGGCTACCAAGTTAATTATAGCACACGAAAATTTGTTCGTTAAGTATATTGTTGTAAAAAATTGGCTGATAGGTAGAATAATAATCAAATGGACTAAACTCCCGCCGAATCAGCAAAAAAAGGAGTTCACAGCCATGTACCTCACCATCCCCGAAACAGCAGAATATCTATCCACAGATGAACAGGCCATCAGGCAACTGGTTCTGCAGGGCCGCATCCGCACCATCCATGACGGCACCCAATACCTCATCAATAAAGAACAATTCCAAACCCACCTGGAGCAAGTGGAGAAATACCGAAAAATGATCCAGGAATACTTAAACGATCCAATCCCTGAAGATATTGATGTAAAAGATGAAGATTAAAAAAATTTTTATAAAAATTCTTGAAAAAAGATTGAATCTTACGTGGCGTCATCCGTTATAATGTTTTTAACACAAGCCACGGGGGTTCGAAGTGTACGCAATCGGAAAACTCGCTAAATTAAGCAATACGACAGTCCGCACCCTGAGGTATTACGACCAAATCGGTATTTTGAAACCATCAAAGACAGGGGATGGCGGACATCGGTATTACGATGAAAATGCAGTGGAAAAACTTCATCAGATCATGACGCTGAAAGATATGGGTTTTGAGCTGGATACCATTCACGACATTCTGACCAACTTCCAGAAGAAAACCTCTAAAGAATTTCTGCAAATGCGATTGGAAATGATCCAGAGGAGAAGTTAAGAAGCGCCGAAGATAGAATTCGCGGCATCCTTCAGTTAATAGAAATAGAATCAGAAGAGCAAATGAACTGGGAGGCTATTTTTGATACTTTTTTGCATCCGAAATTGTCTCAGCAAATACGAAAGTACAGGGAGAAAAATCTTACAAAAGAAGAGCAGGAAGCAATAAGTAAGTTGCCGAAAGTTGGCAAGGACCATGAAGAAGTAGATAAATGGGTTAAGCTGGTTAACGATATATGGTTGCATATCGAGAAACCACCATCTTCTCCGGAAGCACAGGATCTGGCAAGGAGATGGATGGAGAACGTGGATAGCATGTTTCAAGGGGATAGAGAGTTATCCCGAAAAGCTTTGAATGTTTATAAAGAAAAAGGGAGGTTGGTTTTTATCAATTTGACCCTGAGATTCTCCGTTTTATAGAAAAAGCAGGGGGATACTACTATAACAACAAGGCGGACAAAGTCCATGAATAAAAAACTGATGCTGCTGGACTTGATTTGTTATGCCGCCATCCCGTTTTTAATCTGGAATTACGCCAGGGAGCCGCTAGGAGATTATCTTGCTATTTTGCTCTCCACTGTGCCCGGGTTTATTTATACGATTTACCGTTTCATCGTTGAAAAGCAATTTAATATCGCCGGGATTTTTATTATCGGCTCGCTTCTTATCACTACGATGGTAAATCTATTGTCGTCCTCGGCAGAATCCATGCTGTGGAACCAGGTTTATTTGGGCTATGGTTTTGCGGGAATTCATCTGTTGTCAATACTGATTTTGAAACCGCTGGCACTTTATTTTGCTGTGGACTGGGCGTATTTGCTGGGACATGCCAGGGAGGACAGCAAAGCGTTATTCTCCACAAAAGGACTTTTTTCGGGTTTTCAGTTGCTGACAGGATTATTTGTATTTCGCGGCGTGTTTCAGAATTCACTGAAGGCATGGCTGCTTCAGGTGTATGGCGCGGATGGGTATGGGCAGATGATTATTTACATGAATATTAGCGGATGGATCTTCAGCGCTCTGATATTTGCTGGATTCGTATGGATTTCTGTGAAAATAAACAAAGAAGTCATGAGTTGGGAGGCCGCATCATCGCTGCCTGAAGATGGTGCTGAGAAGCAGGCTTGATTTTTAAAAGGAGGACGTTTCCATGTTAGCAATCCAAGTGACGAAAAAACTAAAAGACAAACTGAAGGTAGAGACACAGGCAGATGGGCTGGATGAAATATCTCCGCTGTTCTCCTGGCATGCGCATTTGTTTTTGTATAAGCGAAAGAATTATGTAATCGTCATGAATAATCAGTCAAGATACAATTTCTTTTTAGGCAGTTTGGTGAAAAAAGATTTTATGAACTTTGATGCGCTGATTACGGAGGGTATTCGCGAAAACTTGCTGGCAGACGAATTTGACGAAAGGGATGTAGACATTTACATGCAGCAATGCGACTCAGTCGATTATGCTCCCACCAGCTTGCGGCCGATCATCGGACAAATGAATGATAGCATTAAAATTACGAAACTTGGGTGGGAGTTTGATGGTCTGGAACCGGCGGACATCGACTTGAAGGCTTTAAATCGGAAGACCAATGAGGTTCCCTTTCTGTCACTCCCGGAAACGTATTCGCTTGATGCGATGAAAAAAGCTATGAAAACTTTGAAGGACTGACGCCAGCAGCGGCAGTCCTCACAAAGGCGCTTTCTCCACCACACGCCCTTTGCGTCCTTCCGTTGTCTCCGCTTTCCTCAGCGAGTTGAGGATCGCTTCTTCTGTCGTCTCCACAACCGCCCGGAATAATTGGCTCATCAGCGGATTATCATCCCGAATAGTTGTGATGCCTTCCATCGCAGAATCCGTATTATGTGAAACACGATTGGCAGTGGAAAAAGCAATCGCAATATCACCGCTGCCGTTATCCATGTGACTGCCAACCCTCCCGAGACCTGCTCCGCAGCGTTTAGCCAGCCGTTTTAGCTGCCTGTCATATAGTGGAGCGTCGGTGGCAATCACCATCATGATCGAGCCATCCGGCGTTTCCAAACGATTCTCAGCCCAATCTGAGAACAGCGCATCCTCCCGTTTTCCGAAATTGCTCAGCACCAGGCAGCCGACGGTAAAATTGTTCTTCTTGTCTGAGACCTGGCGTGACGATGTGCCAATGCCCCCTTTATATTCAAAACAGACCATTCCTTTTCCGGCTCCAACAGCACCTTCTTCCACAGGGTCCGCCTTTGCATTTTTAATCGCCTCGATAGCATGTATCGGCTTAACGGCCTGGTGCCGGATGCTGTTTAAATAGCTGTCATTGCATTCGCCAACGACAAGATTGATGGTGCTTGCAGTATCCCCAATATCTTCATTCTGATCGGTCATGTACTGTAACGTGCCCTGCCAGACTGCCCCGACACTGAACGTATTGGTCAGCATGATCGGCGACTCCAACAGCCCCAGCTCATCCACCTGCACAAGGCCGGTCGTTTTGCCATAGCCATTCAGCACCGCACTCGCTGTACGTGTTTTCGATTGAAATAAATTACCTTCATGGGGCAAAATGGCTGTCACCCCTGTGCAAACGGTCGTCTCCGTGTCGATTTTTTCATAAAGTGTGACATGCCCGACCTTTACTCTATCTACATCTGTAATGCAATTGGATTTCCCTTTTAAAAGAGACATTTGAACCGCTCCTCCCATCTTGTTATCGCTATTATAGCAGTTTTGTGGGTAAACGGAATCCCTTCATCTCTATGAATAGACGATGGGACAAAGGAATACAATACTACGAATGACACTAGTTTTACGGAGGATATCATGTTGAAAAAAATAATCTTGTATTTTGCGCTGGTTGGAATGCTGGCATGGGTAGTCTATGATTACTCCCCGCCGCCGGGTGGCATCGCCTCCTATGAAAATAATGCAGAGCGTCCCCCGGCTGCTCAGGAAACCATGGCTGTTGCTAATTCTGAAGAAGTAGGCGTACAAGTTGGCGATGTTGCTCCCGATTTTGAAATAACCACATTGGAGGGGGAGACCGTCAAACTCTCTGACTACCGGGGGGAGCGGGTGATGCTCAATTTCTGGGCAACATGGTGCCCGCCGTGCCGAGCAGAAATGCCCGCTATGCAGCAGTTTTACGAAGAGCATGATGTGACGGTATTGGCGGTGAATCTGACGGACACGGAGACCAATCCAAAGAACGCGGCCGATTTTGTCAGTGCATATGATCTGACCTTTCCCATCTTAATGGATAAAGAAGCGGAAGTGAGTACGCTTTATCGGATCAAACCCATCCCGGCGTCTTTTATGATTGATGAAAGCGGGCGGATTCAGTACAGGTCCTATGGTGCCATGACCTATGAGATGATGGTGGAAGAACTGGAGAAAATGGAATAACAGGAAACCGGCGGGCTGGCTGGTTTCCTTTTCTTTTTCTAGCAAAACAGCCTCTGATAAGATAACATAAAGGATAGAAGTCCATGCATCGGAGGAGAGAACAATCAAACTACTTTTGACACAGCTGGCAATCATTGCAGTCGTCTGGCTGGGGATGGCTTTCTTTTATTCCGATATGAATGAGGGAAGCAGAGTGATTTTTTACCTCGTTACCTCCTGGCTGCTGTTTTTGCTGGTTATTATCATAATGGCATGGCTGAGAAATAGAACGGAAAAGTGAGGAAGATCCATCATGCTAACTACCGAACATCTACATAAGTCTTACGGGGATAAAGTATTGTTTCAAGATATCAGCTTTACAATAACAAAGCAGGAACGGATCGGGCTGATCGGGGTAAACGGCACAGGTAAATCCAGCCTGCTGAAGGTCATTGCCGGACTTGATACTCCGGAAAAGGGCGAAATCAAGCATGCGAAGGACTACCGGGTTGAATACCTGGCGCAGGATCCGCAGCTCACGTCCGATTTAACCGTCATCGAGCAAATTTATTACGGAGAAGCTGATATCATGCGTGTTATGCGGGAATATGAGCAGACTCTTGATCTTCTTGAGAAAGACCCTGCCAATGAGGCAGTCCAGGAGCAGCTGCTTAAAGCTCAGCAAAAGATGGACCGACACGCGGCGTGGGAGACCAATGCTGCTGCCAAAACCATCCTGACAAGACTTGGGATCACGGATTTTGATAAGCTGCCTGCTGAACTGTCAGGCGGTCAGCGGAAACGGGTGGCTATCGCAAAAGCACTCATCCAGCCAGCAGATCTCTTGATTTTAGATGAGCCGACCAACCACCTTGATAACCAGACAGTCGAATGGCTGGAAAAATACCTCCATTCCTATAAGGGTTCACTGCTGCTCGTAACGCATGATCGCTATTTTCTCAACCGGGTAACGAATCGGGTTTTTGAATTGGATAAAGGAAATTTATATATCTATGAAGGAAATTATGAAGTGTTTTTAGAGAAAAAAGCAGAACGCGAAGAACAGGAACGAAGCGAAGAATGGAAGCATCAGAATACTTTACGGCGAGAACTTGCCTGGCTGAGGCGTGGTGTAAAAGCGAGGGGCACGAAACAGAAGGCAAGATCGGAACGTGTGGAGGAAATGAAGCAGAAACAATTCGATACCAAAAAGGAAAGCGTCGCCTTTCAAACAGGCTCCACCCGGCTCGGGAAAAAAGTGATGGAGCTGAAAGATGTAGAAAAATCCTATGGCGGGCATAAACTGCTGGATGCGTTCAGCAAGCTGATTAACCCTGGTGACCGGATCGGCATTATTGGACCGAATGGCGCCGGGAAATCAACACTCTTAAACATTATGGCAGGAAGGACGAAACCTGATAAGGGAGAGATAGAGGTCGGCCAAACGGTAAAAATTGGCTACTATACCCAGGGCGAAGAGGAACTGGACGGCAGCATGCGGATGATCGATTACATTAAAGAAGTGGCTGAAGTGATTCATGCCAAGGACGGGTCGGTCATTACAGCAGAACAGATGCTGGAACGGTTTTTATTTTCCCGGTCGGAGCAATGGAACTATATCAGCAAACTGTCTGGCGGAGAGAAGCGCAGGCTATACTTGCTGAAAGTTTTGATGCGCGAACCAAATGTGCTCTTTCTAGATGAGCCGACCAATGACCTCGACACCCAGACCCTGAGTGTGCTGGAGGAATATCTCGATCAGTTCCCGGGAGTGGTGATTAGCGTCTCCCATGACCGGTATTTCCTGGACCGTGTTGCCCGCCAGCTGCTTGTTTTTACCGGCGAGGGGAAGACAGAGCAATTCACCGGAAACTACAGCGAGTATCTGGAAAAAAACGGGACGCCGGGTGCGGAAGTTTCCAAGCCAAAGCCAAAAAAACCGGCGAGCCAGCCGAAAAAACAGAAAAAGAAGCTTTCCTATATGGAGCAAAAAGAGTGGGATAGCATTGAAGATGAGATCATGTCACTTGAGGAAAAGATTGAAGAGATGAAGAGTGGGATCGTAGAGGCAGGCAGTAATTCCGAGCAGGTACAGAAGCTATTTACCGAACAGGAAAGATTAGAAGAAGAGCTGGAATCCAAGATGGAAAGATGGGAAGAACTTTCCCTCATTGTTGAAGAGTTGGAAAATGAAAAATCATGAAGCAACCGCCTGAAGCAGGCGGTTTTTTTCTTTGGTGATGGTAATTCCTCCATTTCACTAAGTTTCCAAAAAGGAATGTAATCCCTGAATAATAATTCAGCAGAAGATCAAAATATATCCGAGATCTTTATCTAGGTGGTTAATCCAATGAACCGAACCCAGTTGTATAATGAAATTTACGAGACGAAAGATAGGCTCGCAAGTCTTTATTCCGAGTATTGGAGCAACTTTGCAGGACCGGAAACCTGGTATTTTTGGTTCAACCTTGCAAGCGTTGTGCTGCCTTTGGTGTTATTATTCTTTGTCATTGACCGGGAGCGGATTTTTGAAATCTCTTTTTTTGGCTACTCTGCTCATATGCTGTGGCTAAATACAGATACGATTTTGTCTGCGCAAAATTTCTTGACCCACCCACATGGTATCAGTCACCTGTTTCCTATCGGGATCACCGTGACAGCGGTGCTCTTTCCCGTAACGTTCATGCTGCTTTATCAGCATTGCACGAATAAAGGAAAAAACTTTTATTTGTACGCTGTTATTGTATCTGCTATATTTGCATACGTCCTTGGCGGATTGTCAGATTTGTTGGATCTGTTGAGAATGCATAAAGGCATGAATCTGACCTATCTATTTCTGATTGATGTGGCAGTCGTGTTTGTGGCCCTGTGGGCGACGAGGCTTTTCCTGCGAATAAAAAGGACGAAGCGAAGAATCTGAGCGCGATTATTCCCAAAAATGGTTATATCCTTTAGACTGTATGTAGACAATAGATATTGGGGATGAGGGCATGAAGCAAATATATAGTGATATCATTCAATTTCGCGGCAGTCATTATGAATTTGGCAAAATGCAGGGGGAGCTGCTGCAGGATTCCTTTACCCTGGAGAACCGGCAGAAACAGTGGAAAATCAGGCGTCCGCGCTTTGACCTCAATGTAAAAGAAGCAAAAGAGGTCTTCGGGATGTTTGCACCAAGGATCTGGGAGGAGCTCAAAGGTTTCCAGGAGGCCCTCAACTGGACGATGGAGGAGGTACTGCAGGAATTTGGCGGCTACCGGCTGGAATACAAAAAGAGTGGATGCTCGATTTTTACCGGCAGCGATTATCTGATCCGCAATTATGATTACCATCCGAAGACCTATGAAGGGCGTTATACGATTTATCAGCCTGATGATGGCGGCTATGCAGTAATCGGGCCGTCGCAGCGGATTACCGGACGGATGGACGGTATGAATGAGAAGGGGCTTGCGATGGGCTATAACTTTATTCACCGCAAGAAACCCGGTGACGGATTCATCTGTAATATGATTGGCCGGATTGTTTTGGAGACTTGTGCGGATGTGCAGGAGGCAGTTGACCTGCTTAGAGAAATCCCTCACCGCCATTCCTTCAGCTATACAGTGCTTGATAAAGAGGGCGAGACGTTCATTGTGGAGGCCACACCAAGGGGAGCCGAGGTGCGCCAGTCCAATGTCTGCACCAATCATTTTGAAATTCTCGCTGATGAAAATCGCCATCATTTGGAGGATTCTTATAAACGGATGCAGGCCCTTGAAGCAAATCGTCATCCGGAGATGGACGGCTATCAGGCATTTCGCATGCTGAACGACACAGGACGCGGCGTATTTTCCGATAAGTATAAGCAGTGGGCCGGAACAATTCATACATCCGCTTACTTTCCGAAGCAGGGAAAGGCATGGTTTGTCCTTGGAGGTGACCGCGATCCAGTCATTTTTGATTTTAACGAATGGCTTGAAGGGAAGAACACTTCCGTTAAACGCCTGCTCGGCTGGGTAGATACCGAGCTGCCTTTCGTACATATGGATGCCAATGTACGATAGTTCAACAATCTGGTTTAATGGGAAGAAAGCAAGGGAATTTAGGTAAATGCTTCCCTTTTTGTAAAATATCGTTATAATTAAAGCACAAGGAAATAAGGAGGTTGCTCTCATGAAATTGTATCAAGTGAGGAAGGGGCAATTTGTTTTTTTCAAGAATGAATTGCACAAGGTGTATTCTGTCAAACCGGTTTTCAAAAAGTCGATCCACCTGTATCGGTTGAAAGACATGCAGCAGGTTTTGACCAAAGCCAGTGAAATCACGCTGTACCGCCCAAAACATAATGACACGTTCATTTTTTACGGCAAGCGGTATACGATTGACAAAGACAGAAAGCCTGAAGAGGGAGATTACATCTTAATCGTAAAACCCGCCCCGGATTTTCTCGATCACTATTCATTAAACGAAATCGAGAAAGTAGAGAGCGTCGAGGACGGAAATGTAACCACTACCCGGGATAACGGGGTTAAACATCATGAATATGTCGTGATGGTGCCGGGCAAAACGGAAGCCAGCCAGGAAATTGCCTATTTTGACAAAAACCTGGTTCCGGAAGCACAGCAAATCGAAGACGAATCCATTTCGTACCTGTCAGAAAAAGATGACTCACTGAAACCAGTGGTTGGCGATATCTATATTGATGTCAGACAGGGAACAAAAGCCATGATCGTGGCCATGACCGAAGATGAAGTTGTCTTTGGACACGGGGTGCGCGTACATGTTGCCGAGTTGCTGGATGAGAACAATTTCGAACTCGTTTATCGGTTTGAAGAAGATTTGTAAAGAGCTGGAATAATAAACTCCCACCTGCCAGGGGCAGATGGGAGTTTTTTGGTTTTGGCGGGAGAGCGGGCGGGAGGTTAAGTCGTTGGAGTTCAACCCGAGGCGAGGGCTTCCGGTCGAGAGCGGAAACTTCAACCGGAGAGAGGAAACTTCAACCGGAGAGAGAACTTCAACTCCAGAGGCAGAACTTCAAGCCGAGAACCAGCAGCCCACTATTCCAGCATCTCACTCGCCTTATAACCGATCGCATTCACCGGATCTTTAGAACTGGAATAAGGCGGAGCATAGGCCAGCTCCAAATCTGGCAAATCGGTAACACTAAGACCGCCTTTCATCGCAGTGGCAAGAACGGCGAGCCGTTTATCTGCACCCTCATACCCGACGGTTTGCGCGCCATAAATAATGCCTTTTTTCGGATCGAATAATATTTTCAGCCACAGCTTCTCTGCGCCGGGATAGTAGGGCGCATGGGAGCGGGTTTCCAGCACAGCTTCTTTAAATGCGTATCCCATCTCATTCAGCGTATAGCTGTTATGCCCTGTCGATCCAATGGTAAGATCAAACAGTTTGAGTATAGCGGTGCCGATCTGCCCAGGGTTCGGCACATCACGGCCCATCAAGTGACTCGCCGTGAAATAGGCCTGACGGTGTGCGGGCCAGGCAAGCGGAATATGTCGCGGCTTTTTTGTCAGAAAGTCTTTCGTTTCCGCTGCATCGCCGATTGCGTAAATATCCGGGTCACTCGTCTGCATAAAATCATTCACAGCAATCCCGCCGGTGCTGCCGAGGTCAAGGCCTGCCTCTTCCGCAAGCCAGGTGTTTGGGCGGACGCCGACGGACATAATGGTCATATCCGCCTGCAATGTATTGCCGCTTCCCAGGTGGATCGTTTTTCCGCCTTCACTGTAGCCGGTTAACTTGTCGTTCAGGATCACTTTCACACCTTTGTCCTGAAGATGTTCCTGAATCTCCGCAGCCATGTCCTTGTCCACTGCTTTCATTACTTGGTCCGAGCGGTCGACGATGGTGCAATCCAATCCGCGGAGTTGCAGGTTGGCCGCCATCTCCATCCCGATAAATCCCGCACCGATCACCGCGGCGGTTTTTGGCTGATTTTCCCGGATAAACTGCTCAATCTGATCCATATGATTGATCGCTCTCAAGGTGAAAACACATGCTTCGTTCTTGCCAGTCATATCAGGCACGACCGGGGTAGCACCGGGAGAAAGAATCAGCTTATCATAGCTCTCGTCCATGACAGCAGAGTCGGTTCGGTATTGAATTTGCTTTTGGTGGCGGTCAATGGAGAGTACTTGGGAATTTCTCCTCACTTCGACATCATATTTGCTGCTAAATTTCTCTGGAGGATACAGCAGATTGTCGCGCTCCTCGATCGTCCCGCCAATATAATAAGGCATGCCGCAATTGGCAAACGAGATATACTCACCTTTTTCAAACATGATGATTTCTGATTGTTTATCATTTCTGCGGATTTGCGCGGCAACGGTTGCTCCGCCGCCGACCCCGCCTACAATAACAATTTTCTGTGCCAATTCGATTCACTCCTCCGTTAAAATAGTCCAATTGAGCCCAGGAAGACGACGATGATTGTTACAGGAACCACCCAGCGCATCAGCTGATACCAGGTGCCGTAAAACCCGGCAGCCCAAGTCGTGCTCGAGATGAACTCCTGTTTCACAAGTATTTTATCCATTTTATATCCGATAAATAAGGCGATTAGCAAACATCCCACAGGCAGGATGATATTGCTGACGAGAAAGTCTGTTGCATCGAATATGGTCATACCGGAGATCAGAAAATCTGACAGGGTACTCGATGATAAAGCAGCCGGAATTCCAGCCAAAAAGACAATCAGGCCGGCTACTGCAGCCACTTTTTTCCTCGAGCGCTCACTTTTTGCCGTAAATGCGGACGTGATTATTTCCAGCATGCTGAAAGAGGAAGTGAGCACGGCAAAGAGAAACAACAGCAAGAATAAACTGAGAAAAACTTCGCCAAACAGCATTTGCGCAAATGCTTCTGGGAGCACCATAAATAATAATCCTGGTCCTTCTGTCGGCTCCAGCCCAACAGCAAACACCACTGGAAAAACGGCCAGTCCGGCAAGGAGAGACACGAAGATATTCATGATCGATACCGATCCTGCCGACATTGGCAGACTCACATCTTTGCCTAAGTACGAGCTGTATGTGACCATTACAGAAATACCTACCGCCAGTGCAAAGAAGGATTGACCGAGTGCATAAAGAATACTTTCCCAGGATAACTGGGAGAAATCCGGCCGGAGAAAGAAGCGCAGGCCTTCCATTGCTCCTTCGAACGTCAATGCACGTATAACCAGGATAATAAAAAAGACAAATAGCAATGGCATCAAAATCTTGCTTGATTTTTCAATTCCATTTTTAATACCAAGTGAAACCACTGAAATGTTAATCGCCATAAAAGCAGCCAGCCCAAGAATGGAAATTGCCGGTGATCCGGTAATCTGTGCAAACAGCTGCTCATAGTTCGTCCCGTCCTGAATCACCATCCCGACCAGGGAAAGGAGACTGTAAATCAGCACCCAGCCGCCGACCACACTGTAGAAAGACATTAACAGAAATGCGCCAGCTACTCCCAGGTGGCCGATAAATGCCCAGGGTGTTCCCGGAGCCAGTGACTGATAGGAACTTACTGCTTCTTTATTGGAACCCCGACCGATGATAAATTCCGATAGTAGAATAGGAAGGCCAATCACCAGGGTGAAGGCGATAAAAACGAGAAAGAAAGCCCCGCCTCCATTGGTGCCGGTCATATAGGGGAATTTCCAAATTGCCCCAAGCCCAATAGCCGCTCCGGCCGAAGATAGGATAAAGCCAAGTTTTGTTGTCCATTGATCGGTCTTATTGTTCATACGTGATTTCCTTTCTGTCTGAGCATCATGATATAGCGGGAAAATCTAGGATTTTTCCGCGTAGGGTGTGTCTATTAGTCAAAACAGCTCCCCGAAGAGCTCGAAATGTCGTAGAGAAGCGTCCTCTCGTGCAAACTTGGATGAAAGAGTACTCGAAATGATGTAGAGAGTCGTTCTCTCCAACAACCCCCCGCCAAAGCGCCCAATTCAACCCCTTCACAACCTCGTCCGAATCTCCCATAGCTCAGGAAAAAAGTAATGCTCCAGCACTTTCTTCAAATAACCCACACCTGAAGAGCCGCCGGTGCCTGTCTTATGCCCAATAATGCGCTCAACGGTTTTCATATGCCGGAAACGCCACTGCTGGAAGCCGTCTTCCACATCGACGAGCTTTTCACCAAGCTCGTACAGGTCCCAGTATTTATCAACATTTTTGTATATCTCTAGCCACGCATCCTCCACACTGCCATCCTTTTGATATGTCTCAGAAAAATCGCGCTCCAGCACGTCCTTATTAATTGGAAAGCCTTCTTTGGCCACTGCCTGGATGGCTACATCATAGAGCCCGGGCTGATGATATGCCTGTTGTAGTATTCCCTGAATTTCCGGTTCTTTTTCATAAATATCCAGGATGAACGGTGTTTTATAGCCGAGCACGAATTCCACGAGGCGATACTGATAGGACTGAAAGCCAGATGCATTGCCCAGACGATCGCGAAATTCCATATATTCGGCTGGTGTCAAGGTGGACAGCACATCCCATGCATGAATGATCTGCGTCTGGACCCGGGAGACACGGGCAAGCATTTTAAAAGAGGAGCCCAGATCATGCTGCTTGATTGCGTTGATAGCCCCCTGTATCTCGTGGATCATCAGTTTCAGCCACAATTCGCTGACATGATGGATAATAATGAACAGCATTTCATCATGATGGCCGGACAGCCTTTTCTGACTGGACAAAAGTGCATCCAGCTGCAGATAGTCGCCATACGTCATTCTTTCCTTAAAATCGGTATGTATGCCTTGCTCCGAGTTGAATGTATCGTCCGTCATCAGCTTCCCTCCTCATCTGTTAGGGGACGCAGCACAGCGCGCACCGGGCTTCCATCAGCACCGTGAATCGCCAGCGGCAAAGCAATCAGCTGATAGACATCGGGCTCCACGTGGTCCAGCATGAGATTTTCCAAGATGTTAATTCCATGCTTATACAAAGCATGATGGGTGGCAAGATCTTTGCTGTCCGCTGCATCAACAGACGGCATATCTACTCCGAGTAGTTTCACGCCTCGTTCCTGCAAATAAGGTGCAACGTCCGGATCCAGAAACGGCATCGTCTCCGGAAAACGAGCAGGATCATTCGGCAGGGATGTGCGGATCAAAACACGCTCTGTTTGTTCCCATTCCAACTCGCTGAGGACAGCTGCTGTAATGGTGTCCGTCTGGCTGACATCCAGAACGGCTGTTTTTCCGATATAGCGGTCCAGATCGAGCTGATCAACGGTTTTTCCATTGGAATCATAATGATAGGGCGCGTCAATATGGGTGCCATTATGCAGGCTTGCGGTCATTTGCCCGATATTAACCGACCCTGTCTGCTCTTTGGTATAGGTAAGCTTAAAAGAAAATGGCGTGTCACCCGGAAAATGCGCCATATCATTGGTCAGCGGCTGGGAAATATCAATCCAGTCGGCCATTATGCGATCACTCCTCGTTTGTTTTCATAGTTTTTATATCGTTTTTCCTTCATGATCACTTTCAAAACCTGTACACATTGCCAGACCTCTTCAAATGTATTGTACAAGGCGACAGGTGCGAGGCGAATGCCGTTTGGATTGCGGAAATCTGGAACGACACCTTCCGCTTTTAATGCTTTGCAAATTCGTGCGGCCTCCTGATGCTCCAGAAAAACATGACCGCCACGTTCTAACCTCTCTCGCGGGTTGGCAATTGTAAAACCTTCATCCGGCAATTCTGCTTCCACCAGCTTCATCAAATAGTCGGTGAGGGCGAGCGATTTCCTGCGCACTTTTTCGATGCTGGCTTGCTGGAACATTTCCAGTGAACCGATCAGTGGAGCCATGCTCAATAAATTCGGTGTGCCGACCTGATAAGCACCCGCATCTGCTGCCGGCTCGAGGGTATGTTCCATATCAAACTGTTTCGTCTTGGAGGAGCTGAACCAGCCGGCTAGGCCAGGTTCCCTGCGGAAATGCTTTTCATTCACATAAAGTCCGCCCGTGCTGCCAGGCCCGCCATTTAAATGCTTATAGGTGCACCAAAAAGCAAAGTCCACACCCCAATCGGAAAGCTGATGGGGAATCGAACCGATGGAGTGGCATAGATCAAAGCCGATCGGAATACCCCGTGCATGAGCCTCTTTCGTCAATCTTTCCATATCCAGAATCTGTCCGCTTCGGTAAAGCACACCGGGGAGGACAATCAAAGCGATGTCCTCGGTCATCGCCTCAACAATTGCTTCTGTTTTTAATGTGTTGCCGTCACTGCTTTTCACACGCACAAGATGCTCTTCCGGATCAAGACCATGCAGACGCAGGTGACTCTTCAACGCATAAATATCAGATGGAAAGTTCAGCTCATCAGCAAGAATCTTGGTTTTCTTTCCCTCAGGCCGGAAAAAGCTCGCTGTCAGCTGATGGAGGTTGGCCGTGGTCGATCCGGTGACGATAACCTCTTCCGGATTTGCGCCAATTAAACCGGCCGACATATCGCCGAGCTGCTCCGACAAGTAATACCAAGGATATTCCCCGTCAGACCAGCCATCAATCGCAAAAGTTTTCCAGGACTCCATAATCTCTTTTACCGCACGTTCAGCCGGTTTGGAGAGCAGGCCTAAGGAATTCCCGTCGAAATAGATTGTGCCTGTTTTTTTATAAAATTCCTGCTGAAACGTTCTCAGTTCATCTTGTTTGTCCAGACGAAGGGCTTCGTCTCTGGTGTTTTGCATGTTTGCACCTCTTCCTTTTTACGGTTTAGTACATTGTAACAGATATAGCGGGGGAAGGCGGAGAAGCAAAGAAAACACACCCAACCATGTGTGATTGGATGTGTTAGCCTTAGAAAGTTATTTCGCTGCTTTTTGCAGTTTGGTGATCATTTTCAGTGCCTGCCCGGTGCCGACCGCAACAGATTCCAGCGGATTTGGGGCAAGATGTACAGGCACAATGATTTCATTGGAAAGCCATTCCTTCATCCCTTTTAACAGGGCGCCACCGCCTGTCAGCACAATTCCGTGATCCACGATGTCGCCGCTCAGTTCCGGGGGGCAATTTTCCAGTGTGGAGCGAATTGTCTCGAGTATCTGCTGCAGGGACTCGCTTAGCGCATTATGAATCTCTGTGGAGGTGATGGTGACTGTTTTCGGCAGTCCGCTCACCATGTCGCGGCCGCGGATTTCCATGGTTTCTTCTTTGTGATCAGGCAGGGCGTTGCCGATTTCCATTTTAATATTCTCCGCTGTGCGCTCCCCGATCAGGATATTGTAGTTTTTGCGGATATGCGTGATGATTTCCTCGTCCATTTTATCTCCGCCAATGCGGACGGAGTTGACAGATACCACGCCGCCGAATGAGATGATGCCGACTTCCGAGGTGCCGCCGCCAATATCAACAATCACATTGGCCACCGGTTCATCGACTGGAAGGTCTGCACCAATCGCAGCAGCTATCGGTTCTTCAATTAAATGAACCTGCTTTGCTCCATAGCTTGTGACCGCATTATGAATCGCCCGGCGTTCTACTGATGTGCTTCCTGATGGGGTGCAGACCACAACGGTCGGTTTGCGCATCGACATGCCAATTTTCTTGCTCACCTTTTTCAAAAATTCCTTTAGCATTTGCGCGGTAACGTCATAATCTGCAATTACTCCATCTTTCAGCGGGCGAATTGGGACGATATTTTGCGGGGTTTTCCCAACCATTTCTTTTGCTTCCAGACCGACAGCTACCACTTTTTTTGTATTAATATCAATCGCTACAACAGACGGTTCATTTAAGACAATTCCTTTTGACTTCGAGTAGATCAATATATTTGCCGTACCTAAATCGATTCCGATTTCCGTATTTGATAACATAGCCATTTGATTGCTCCTCCAATGATGACAGATTTCTACTTATATTATTCTACCATTTTTTCTGTTTTCCGGGGGTGATAATAAAGGTGACAAATTCTGTTAATACCGGCATTTTCCTTGAGTTTCTACTATTAAAACTACGCCATCTCCCTGGGGGTTGGCAAGTAACAATTTCATTACATTTTCCGCCCAAATGTAACAAAACGAGAGAGTTTTCGAGGGTGTCAACACTAAATTTCATGAAGTTTTTGCCAGTCACGATAAAAATCTCCATTTCTGGCATTTTGCTTTGTTGATCGTTTGCTTAAAAATAGAGGGGTCTGCCGCTATGGCCGAGTCTTTTTCGCTTGCTGGAAAGGCCTGCCAGAAATATTACAGAAAAGTCCGTGCTATGATGATTGTGCAAGAAAAAACAACCAAAGGAGTGGAACGCGAAATGTTCAAAAAGATAACTGCCGTCACGGCTTTATCCGCAGCATTGGTATTCACTGGAGTTTCCTCAGCATCTGCTGCTGAAAAGCCAGAAACAAATATAAAGACATCATATAATGTCTATTATTCTGTGAATGGGGAATCGGTCAGCCTGTCAGGTGAGAAAGCGAAAGAA
The DNA here is from genome assembly GCF_002763455.1 of Lentibacillus sediminis. Classification (GTDB taxonomy): domain Bacteria; phylum Bacillota; class Bacilli; order Bacillales; family Amphibacillaceae; genus Lentibacillus_D; species Lentibacillus_D sediminis_A. The sequence continues at coordinate 20,408 of NZ_NIXK01000008.1, read as the reverse complement.
TTTGTTGACAAAGTCTGGAACAACTTTTCATTCAATTGGGATTGGAATACAGCCCAAGCTGAACAAAAGCAGGATACAAAGAAAGAAGAAGTAAATAAGCAAGAATCAAAAGAAGAACCTAAGCAGGAACAGCCAGCTAAAGAGAAACAGCCAGAGCAGCCTGCAAAAGAAGAACAGCCGGCAAAAGAGCAGCAACCAGAACAGCCAGCTGAACAAAAACAACCGGAGCAAACTCAGGAGCAGCCAAAAGAGCAGCCTCAAGCTCCAGCACCACAGCAGCCTGCAGGGCAGCAACAAGAGCAGCAAAATCAGGAACAGTCTCAGCAGCTGAACGAATTTGAACAGCAAGTAGTAGAGCTGACCAATGCGGAAAGAGCGAAGCATGGCTTGAGCCCATTGAAAGTAGACGAAGAGCTGAGTAAAGTTGCCCGGGAAAAATCCCGTGATATGGCAGCAAATAATTACTTTGCCCATAACAGTCCAACTTATGGTTCTCCATTCGATATGATGCAAAGCTTTGGTGTGGATTACAGAACTGCTGGTGAAAACATCGCCAAAGGACAGACCACACCGGAACAGGTTGTTAATGGCTGGATGAACAGTGAAGGCCACCGCGCCAATATCCTTAATGAAAATTTCACTCATATCGGCGTTGGTTATGTTGAAGATGGCAACCACTGGACCCAACAGTTTATTGGAAAATAAATAGATTTTGAGATGAGAGACGAGCGCTGCTTGTCTCTTTTTTTTTATGGAATTATGAAATTGTCTCAGTTGCGGTTAGCTTTTGAGTTTCTTAACGACAAAAGTAGGAGGAAGAGCGCTCGAAATGTTGTAGAAAGCACTTCTCGTGGACAAAGACAGCCGGATGAGCACTCGAAATGTCCACGAGACCCATTCTCGAGGACAAAAGCAGCCAAATGACCGCTCGAAATGTCCACGAGGTCCATTCTCGAGGACAAAAGCAGCCAAATGATCGCTCGAAATGTCCACGAGGTCCATTCTCGAGGACAAAAACAGCCCAATGAGCACTCGAAATGTCCACGAGACCCTACAGTTTACTCAAAATAAATCCAACGATTCTGTCCGACCTTCTTAAAATAATGCTCCAGTATTCTATTAATCCGTTTCCTTGATTCCACAATACCACACCACTCATGAACCCCACTCGTAGTAACCTTTCTCTCCGGAAACAGCACCCTGAATTCACCTACACTCCGCATCACAGCATCAGCAACCAGCTCACCCTGTCCGCATTTTTCACAGACACAATTCCTGCTCTTAACATGAACCTCAAACGACCCGCAGTTCGCACAAGTAATTCCCTTATGAAGCTGATCATAATCATAGGATGGCAGCTTGGTGTATGGAGAGTTCTGAATGTGCAGGGCCACCAGTTTATCCGCTAACAGTTTATGTTTTCTGGTCAGTTTGCTGGAGGTGGAATTAAGTTTATTCAGATAGCGTTTGAGCTGAGTTGGAAAAATAATAGGCTGGTCGAGGGGCGCTTGATACAGAGTGAATTCTTTGTTGATAAAAACAACGTTAGCGTTAATTGGAAAGACAAAACCGAGCTGATGGAGCAACTGCCGTAATAAAGATTCACTTCTGGACAGCTGAATTAAAGGGTCAGTCCATTCTTGACGGGGTTTCTTGAAGAAGGTATCCCCCTCGTAGTAAAAATCTCCTTCATAATTTTTTACTTCGAATAAATAAATCATCTCTGCGGTGATTAACACTGAATCGATTTGGAAGGTTGTACCTTTCACAGTAAGCAACAGGTCATTTAACAGCAAACAGTCATATTGCAGTTTTTCCAGCAGGAAATCAAAAATGCATTCCCCTTCATAACCTTTCTTCAAATTCAGATATTGCTGTTTTTCCTTGGATGGAAGCGTCGTTCTCGTGTCGAGGATTTCATAGAGGAGTAATTCAGCGGGTTTCGTGCGAGGTTTATATACCATGTTTTTATCCCTTCTTTCTTTTTCTATTAATCTGAGTTCATTATACTAAATGTTTCTGTACTTTGGTAGCAGTGGAGGGGAAAATTTTCAAGGACCAGCGCACGACCCTTAACTTGAACCTCCCGCTCGCCGTTGTATAATAAAAGGGAGACGACGGAGGGGATAACATGATCCGCACTGTTGGAATATACATATATGCGGGGATGCTTGTTATTGGAATGCTCGCTAAGCTGCGGCTGGCAAAAAAACGAGTGCAGACGGGACACGAACAGACAGCCGAGGAATTCATTTGGACCCTATTTACCCGGAAGAATACAAGCTGAAAAAAACCGGGGAACTGGCTGAAGAAATCCAGGCTGTTATTTAGGAAAGATTGCAGCCGGAAATGAAAAGAGAAGATATAAGAATAAACGTCTCCACTGTGCAACAGGAAGTGAAATAAAACTATTGCTCCGCTATTTTCCATGATTTTCTTTTGCCATTTAGGGAATGGTATAAAATGAATTAACTTTAGATTTTACATATCAATTCCACGGAGGTGAGTGAGATGGTGCAGGGAATAACCAACTGGAGTACAGAGACGACAAAGGAATGGCTGCAGGATTACGTCGATGATTGGGTTGCTTTCTACCGGAAGCAAACGGGTGACGGGGAAGTCGCATCCTACATTCCCATCCTCAAAGAAGCAAATCAGGATCATCTGGGCATTACGATCATAGGCAAAAACGGAATGACAATCAAATCAGGGGATACGGAAATCCCGTTCACATTTCAAAGCATCTCCAAGGTGTTCAGTTTTGTTGCGGCCTGTATGGACAGAGGTGTTTCCTATGTGCTCAACCGCGTGGATGTGGAGCCGACGGGTGAGGCATTTAACTCGATTATGCACCTGGAAACAAGGAAACTGGATAAACCATTCAATCCGTTTGTAAACGCTGGTGCAATTACAGTGACCTCGATGCTTGAAGGGAAAACCTCTGATCAAAAACTGGAAAAACTTTTCGTGCTTATGGAAAATATGCTCGGCTATCGTCCGGCCATTAATGTCGATGTCTATGAATCAGAGCGGGATTCTTCCATGCGCAACCGGGCGATTGGCTATTATTTATTGGAGGTCGGTTACCTGGAATCAGACCTGAATATCACACTGGAGACGTATTTCAAACAATGCTCGATTGAAATTACGGTAGAGGATCTGGCTAGAATGGGGATGATTTTGGCAAACGACGGAGAAGACCCGGACACCAGAGAAGAAATCATCCCCCGGCAGATTGCCCGGCTTGCCAAGGCGCTGATGCTGACATGCGGCATGTATGATGCTTCCGGAAAATTCGCGGCCTATGTCGGGGTACCGGCAAAGAGCGGTGTCTCCGGCGGTATTATTGCGCTTGCCCCGCCAAGAGTACGGGATGAGGAACTGCCATTTATTGAAGGCTGCGGCATCGGCGTGTATGGGCCTGCCCTTGAACCAAAAGGAAACAGCATTGCCGGAATTAAATTGCTGAGGCATATCGCTAATCAGTGGGATCTTAGTTTGTTTTAAGGCAACTTTTAACTGAAGGATATAAGAGGAAAAACATGTCATATTTTTGCTTAAATTGTAAAACGATGATTATAATAGAGAGGAAGCTTTTATGGTCGAAGGTGAATACCTTGACCATACATACGAATAAGGAGAAACAAAACAGAATATACCTGTAAAGGAGAGAACAGAAATGGGCAAACGAAAATTATTATTGGGCATGACAGCAGGTGCTGCCGTTGGCGGGATCTTGATGCTGTTGGACAGAGAGACAAGAATGTACACGAAAACCAAATGGAATGATACGAAATCAGGTTCTGCTTATGTGGTGAAAAACCCATCAGAAGTAGTGCGCAAAGCAATATTGGCATTAGGCAAGCTGAATGAAAACTTCCCAAGCGGTGCTGCCAATGTGATTAATGCTTTGGAACAGGTGGAGAATCAGTTGGATCGGTTTACCAGCAAAAACGAAACAAAACATATCGAATAGCAACCGGGATCGGGGGAAGCGTGCATGGAAAAAGTAATAAGTATAGGTGTGCAGGTATTTTACCGTATGATGGATGAGGAACTATTTGGGATGGCTGCACAGCTGGCGTACTTTTTTCTCTTGTCACTATTCCCTTTTTTATTATTTTTGCTGACTCTTGTCGGTTATTTCCCGATCGGGGATCAGCAGGTGATTGGCATCCTTGCAGATTATGCGCCACCGCAGATTATGGAATTGATTAACACAAATATCGATGCGCTGGTAAATGAGCAGCATGGCGGCCTTTTGTCCATCGGGATTATCGGTACGTTGTGGGCGGCTTCCAATGCGATTAATGCACTGACGCGAACATTGAATAAGGCGTATAGAGTGAATGAGGATCGGTCGTTTATTGTGTCGCGGCTGATTGCCATGGTGCTGACGGTTGCGATGGTTATCGTTATTTTAGTTGCCTTACTCTTGCCGGTGTTCGGGCGGGTGATCGGAGAGTATGCCTTTTCCTGGTTTGGCTGGTCCGCGGCTTTCCTGGAGATTTGGGAAACATTGCGCTATCTCGTCTCCTCCGTGATATTTTTTATCGTATTTCTGGCACTTTACAAGTTGGCTCCGAATTTGAAAGTTTATTTCCAGAATGCCATGTGGGGGGCGCTTTTTGCGACGGTAAGCTGGCAGCTGGTGTCACTCGGGTTTTCCTTTTATGTCAATAATATGAGCAATTATACGGCAACATACGGCAGTCTCGGTGCCGTTATCATACTGATGATCTGGTTTTACATTTCCGGGATCATTATCCTGACCGGAGGCATTATTAACGCAGTGATTCGGAATAATAAGAAGATTGGCCGGCGATGAACGCTGGCTATTTTTATGTGTTAAAGAAACAAAGCACCCATTTTGCTAAATAAAGGGATAACTGTTATAATGATTTTTATATATTTAATATAACAGATTTTTACAAAGGGGTGTATTGGATTGAAAAGTGTTAAGTTATTCCTTATTTTGCTAGTTTTTTCTGCTGTTTTAGTTGCTTGTGGGGGTTCCGGCGGTGAAGGAACAAATGGCAATGAGAATAGTAGTACAGATGATGGAAAGTGGGCGGAGGTCCAGGAATCCGGTGAGCTTGTTGTTGGGACTTCTGGTACGCTGATCGCAGCTTCTTTTTATGATGGTGAGGAAGAAAGTGAAGATCAATTAACTGGTTTTGATGTGGAAGTAATGAGAGAGGTAGCAAATCGTTTGGGTTTGGATGTCTCTTTTGAGGTAATGGGAATTGACAGCATGCTGACAGCTGTACAAAGCGGAAGAATAGATGTAGCAGCGAATGATATTGAGATTACGGACAAAAGAATGGAAGAATTTAATTTCAGTGAGCCTTACAAATATTCCTATACCACGATGGCTGTTCGCGAGGATGATAATTCCGGTATAGAAACATTGGAAGATTTGGAAGGGAAAAAAGCTGGAGGGGGAGCTACTACGATCTTCAGTCAAATTGCTGAACACTATGGTGCAGAAGTTGTTACATATGGCAATGCACCGAATGAGGCATATTTACGTGATGTGCATAACGGCAGAACGGACGTCGTGATCAATGATTATTATTTAACAAAATTTGGAGTAGCAGGATTTCCTCAGTTTGATATCCATTTGCATCCAGATTTGAAATTCCATCCAACAGAACAAGGGGTTGTTATTCCTAAAGGTGCAGACAAACTGACGGAGGAAATCAACCAGGCATTGAATGAAATGCGCGAAGATGGAACGTTGTCGGATCTGGCCATCCAATTCTATGAAGAAGATGCATCACAGCCACCAGAGGGCGATATTCAAGAGATTGAAGGCTTGGATCTGTAAGGAGTTATCTTATGAATTTTAACGGGTTCGATTTTGGCGGTTTATTTGATATAGAACTGGCTCTGGAAAGCTTGCCATTTGTGCTGGAAGGCTTGCCGATGACCCTCCTGGTATCAATTATTGGCATGGCAATGGGCTTGGTGCTTGGTCTGTTTCTTGCCTTGGCAAGAGGATCAAAAACGATGGCACTTCGCTGGCCAGCCCGGATCTATATCTCGTTTATGCGGGGCACGCCAATGCTTGTCTTTTTGTTCATTTTGTATTTTGGACTGCCTGTTGTCGGGATAGAATTTTCGGCGGTGGTCGCGGCATCATTGGGTTTTGGGCTGAACAGCGCGGCCTATATTGCGGAAATTGACCGCTCGGCCTTAAACAGCATTGATCAGGGCCAGTGGGAGTCGGCAAGGGCCCTGAATATGAGCTATTGGTCGACATTGCGGAAGATTATTTTACCACAAGCCACAAGAATTGCCATTCCCCCATTGACCAATGTGTTCATGGATATTGTCAAGGCGACGTCGTTGGCGGCGGTGATCACGGTGCCAGAATTATTTCAGAAGACACAGATTGTCGCAGGCAGGGAATTTGATGCGATGACCATGTATGTCCTGGTTGCATTTATTTACTGGCCGATCTGTATCCTTATTGGTTTTATGCAGGATCGTTTGGAGAAGCGGTATAGCCGGTTTATTTGAAAGTTGAAAGATTGTATAGGCCACCGCTGCGGAAATACCCTTCGCGCACCTTAGGGAGACTGGTGAGCCCCCTTGTGCTGTCGCACTTCGGGGTCTCACCTAGGCCTTTCCTCCCGCAGGAGTCTACGGGTATTTCCTCCGCTAACTGAGTGGTGTTTGTTTAAACCAAACAGCAACTAAAAACACTCTTTTTTATAGAAAACACCATTGAAAAAGACACTTCCACAAGAGTGTCTTTTTCTATTAAATAGAAACCCTGCTGCCTCTATGAAAATAAAGCGCTCCTGTCATCACGAGAAGAACCGCGGCAATTAAATAAAAGAAGGAAACTCCAGGCAGGAGCTGGACGTAGAAACCTCCCAGCAGCGGGCCGCTGATACTGCCGATGCTGAACATAATGCCAACCATGAGATTCCCTGCCGGCAGGAGATTTGAGGGCAGCAGATCTGTCATATAAGAGATTCCCAATGAGAAAAGGGATCCGACAAACATGCCCGCCAAGGTAAACAGGATAAACAAAGCAACGACAGATGTTTCCAAAAATGCGGCGAGCAAAAAGCAGGCGGTTCCTGCTGTCATGACTGCAAGCAGCACCGTTCTTCGCCCTACTCGGTCACTTAGGATTCCAAGTGGCAGCTGGGTGATAAGACTTCCCGCCGCAAAACAGGGAATGATGAGAGATAGAATGCCAACTTCATGCCCGATCCTAAGACCATATATGGGAAAAATACTATGCAATGCAGCCTCCAGAAATCCATAGCCAAAACCCGGCAGCAATGCGACCCAGGCAATTTTACCCGTTTGCACGAATCTGCCGAGGGAAGTAGCGGCCGTCTTTGTCTGGAAATCCTGCTCCGGCATTTGATTGCGGACGAACAGAAGGGAGGACCAGACAAGCATGCTTAATAGAGCCGACAAAAGAAAAGGCAATGCTTCATGGACAGACAGCAGCCGTGTCATCAACGGGCCGAGGGTGAAACCAAGACCGAAAAACATTCCATAATATGCAATGCTTTTCCCTCTTGTTTCCTTTGCCGCCGTTGTTGTGATCCATGTCTGTGTGCCGAAATGCAGCATCTGATCCCCGATGCCCACGGTCATGCGCAAAATAAACCAGAACCACAGCGCCTCCCAAAACGGAAACAGAACAAGGGAAAGAAAAACAAGTACACCGCCCGTGGCAATGATCGGCTTGAAACCAAAGCGTCGCATCGCCTTTTCCATAAATGGGGAAGCAAGAAGCACGCCAATATAAAGTCCTGTTGCGTGAAGGCCGTTGACCGATGACGGGACATCATTTTGCTCTAAAATAATTGCCAAAAGCGGCAGCAGCATCCCCTGAGAAAAACCGGAAATCGTTACAAGTGCAATTAATATCCAAAATCTTGTTTTTGCCGAAACCATGTTGTTCATCCAATCCTGAAAAAATTCTTTTTAGTGCACTCGTCAAGCGTATGAAAACACGAACGCCAAAGAAAATCTTTCATTCGTGCACTCATCAAGCGTATGAAGCCACAAACTCAGAAGAAAGACATCTGCTTCCAATCTAATCAATTTGCTAAAGAAGGTCAACCAAGCTGAATCAGAAAAAATGGTTATCAATCGGGCAAATAAGGAAATATATTAAGAACAGCAGAAATGGAGGGTACAGCTATGGATTTCCACTTAAAGAAAAATGGCATTCAGACGAGTTTGCATTATGGTGACCTTTGCGTATCGGGAAATGAAGACTACGGGTTCCGGCCTTTTCAGTTAATGGTGGCTTCCATCGCAGGCTGCTGTGGTTCGGTGCTCAGGAAAATTTTGGAGAAACAACGGGTGCAAGTGGATGACTTGCTGATTCACGCAGATGTGGTGCGTAACCCCGAAGAAGCCAACCGAATTGACAGCATCACCCTTAATTTTACGATCAAAGGCTACCACTTAAACCCTGACCGCCTGGAAAAAAGCATCGCAACCGCTAGAAAAAATTGCTCCATGATCCGCTCTGTAGAAGACAGTATCACAATCAAGGAAAGACTGGATACCATCGAACTGAGCCGATAGGAAGATTCACTCGCAGCACCTTAGTCTGCCCGAAAAAAACTGGTATAATATTTGCCTTTCCGAAAAAACTAAAGGAAAAAGGAAAGGAATGTAAAAATGACTAAAAGCAAATTTGCACTGGCACTCCTTGCATTTGTTTTTGCTTTTCTTTTTCCGTCCCAGGCTTTCAGTGAAGAAGAGAAAGACACTAAGGGTGAGTATGAAGTTCCCAGCCACGTGCTGAACATTTCCAAGGAAAACACGTTTCCCAATTCGAGTGAGGATCAGGAAGTAGTGGAGCCGAGCGAGCTGACCAAAGAACTCACGGAGGACCTGGACACTGCGATTGAAAATCCGGAATTGATCAAAATGCTGAATGAAACGGACTTGAATCCCTCCCCGATCGCCATCGGCTACCGCGGGATGATTTACCTTGGTCGATGGCCGCTGAATTACCAGTCGAGTGAAACAAATATCAACTGGGAATACCGGCAGATCAACACCAATGAACTGAACAACCTGGGTGGGGACTCTAATCACGAAATGAGCTATTCCCAAGAAGCGGAGGAAGAAGTCACAGGAGCACTGACCAGCAAAATTGCCAATCCGGATCAAGTAAAGACAATGATGCTCTTGACCTCTAAGGATAAGACGGAACTCCCGCTTTCCTATCAGACGGTAATCGGAAAAGGCACAAAAAAAGAGAACTCTTATAATGTACCAGCCAAAAAACAAGCAACACTAAAGGCCTATGCCCCGGCCGTTAGTGAAAAAGGAGAAGTAACCTTTGGCGAGGTATATATTCAATTAAAGGGATCAGGCAAATCCATTGTCATTAAAAATGTGACCAAACAGGGAATCGGCGCATGGATCCCAATTCAGGATCATATCTCCTTTTCATTTAATTTAAAATAAAGGGTTTGCCGGCTCTGCCGTTTCACCTAAATAGAAACAAGATGGAAAACGAGCTGAGCAATCTGGCTCGTTTTTTGCATGTGTAAAGAATCCACACGGCAAAAACATGACATTTGTCATACTCACTAATTGACAGTTGTGTCTTAAAACGTAGATAACGTTTGTAGTACAGTTATAGTTAGTTGAATTTACATTAATCAGCGGGAGGCAATTATGAGCAAACAAAAACAAGCGCAATTAAGAAAAAGTGTGATGCCCTTTGCAAATTCGGATACAAAAGCTAGTATCGTCCAGTTAATAAATACCATTATCCCATTTCTGCTGCTATGGTTCCTGGCATACCAGAGTTTATCCATATCCGTGTGGCTTGGAATGGGCCTCGCTGTAATCGCAGGCGGGTTTGTTGTTCGACTCTTTATCATTTTCCATGATTGTACCCATGGGTCTTTTTTCAAAGGCAGCAAGGCAAATCGGGTAGTCGGCACAATAACCGGGATTTTCACCCATTTTGCTTATGACAAATGGAAAAGAAGCCATGCGATTCACCATGCTACAAGCAGCAATTTAGATAAACGCGGCACGGGAGATGTTTGGGTCATGACCGTCGATGAATATGTAGAAGCTTCCTTCTGGGGCAGACTATCCTATCGCCTTTATCGGAATCCGTTCGTCATGTTTGGTTTAGGTCCGATCTATCTGTTTCTGATTTCCAATCGCTTTAATCGAAAAGGCGCAAAACGAAAAGAACGAATGAACACATACCTGATTAATTTCTCGATTGTGGCAATTTATGCAGGTTTGATTTGGGCAATTGGCTGGCAGGCGTTCCTTCTGATCCAGCTTCCGATTCTTTTTGTGGCAGGTTCACTTGGAATTTGGCTGTTTTATGTGCAGCATCAATTTGAAGATTCCTACTTTGAACATGAATCCGAGTGGGATTTTGTAAAAGCTGCTGTTGATGGCAGTTCCTATTATAAGCTTCCAAAAGTGCTCGAATGGGTAACAGGGAGCATTGGCTACCATCATGTTCATCACCTGAGTCCCCGGGTTCCGAATTATAATCTGGAAAAAGCGCATGAATCGACACCGCCGCTGCAGAAGGCGACGACGATCACGCTTGCTTCCAGCTTGAAATCGATTCGCTTCCGGCTTTATGATGAAGCAAACAAGAGCTTTGTCAGTTTCCGGGAGATCAAGGATCGTTTAAAAGAAAGCAGCAACCGTGCACAATTAGGCACACGTACTTCGACTCTTCAGGAAAAATAAAACTGTTAACTTTGCGTCTCTCCATGATATATTGGAGGGACTCTTTTTTTGGTATATACTCTTATTAAGGAAGGAGGGACCCATTTGCAGAATTGGTATCATATTTTCCCGAAAAACACGGGGATTGGCGCATTTGCATGGACGATTTTTTGTATCCTGCCGTTTTATTTCGTGTTTCGTTCCTCTAGCCTTTGGGAAGTTGTTTTTGGGATTTGCATGATTTTGTTGTTTTTTATTACATACAGGGTTTCTTTCCTTTCGCGGGAACGCACATGGACCGTGTATTTATCAGTCAGTATCAATATGATAATCAGTGTGCTGATGACAGTGTTTTGGGGATATGTCTATTTTGCGCTGTTTCTCGCCTTCTATATCGGAAACATTCAGCATAAAGGCGGGTTTATCACCTTGTATGTCGTTAATCTGGTGACGACTCTTGGTGCGGTTGCCGCTGCATTTTTTACACAAAGCGATTTCTTTTACACCCAGCTTCCATTTATTGCTATTGCTGTGATTGGAGTCAGTTTGCTGCCGTTCACCTTGTATAATCGCAACAAACGGGAGAGACTGGAAGAACAATTGCGGGAAGCAAATAAAAAAATAGCGCGGCTGGGACTTGTGGAAGAACGGGAGCGGATTGCTCGTGATCTGCATGATACACTGGGACAAAAGCTCTCACTGATCGGATTAAAAAGTGATTTGGCGAAAAAAATAATTACCGCTGATCCCGATACGGCGAAAGCGGAAATGAATGACATTAACCAGACGGCAAGAACAGCATTGAATGAAGTGCGTGAGCTGATTTCAGATATGAAGGGCACAAAATTGAAAGATGAATTGTATCGTGTCCAGGAAATCCTGAAAGCGGCCGATGTTGGTTTTCAATTTGAAGGAGATGCAACGCTGGACGATACTCCGCTGCTGATAGAAAATGTGCTTAGTATGTGCCTGAAAGAGGCGGTGACGAATGTCGTCAAGCATAGTCAGGCGTCCAACTGCCATGTGTCTATTGCGCCCCGTCCTACCGAAGTGATGATGAAGGTGACAGACGATGGAGTTGGAATAGCTGGGGATCCTCTTCAATTTAAGAAAAACGGACTTCAGGGTATGAAGGAAAGACTGGAATTTGTCAATGGGAGCCTTGAAATGGAATCTTCTGGCGGCACCACGCTTATCATAAAAGTGCCGCGGGTTATCCAGCAAACGGAACGGGGGGAGAGACCGTGATTCGTATTGTAATTGCCGAAGATCAGGGGATGCTGCTCGGGGCATTGGGAGCATTGCTTGATTTAGAAGAAGATATGAAGGTCATTGCCAAAGCGAGAAATGGCGAAGAGGCGCTGGCTTTGGTGAAGCAGCATGAGCCTGATATTTGTATTATGGATATTGAGATGCCGTTAAAAAGCGGACTGGACGCAGCGGAAGAATTAAAGGATCATCCATGTAAGGTAGTGGTATTAACCACCTTTGCACGCCAAGGGTATTTTGAACGTGCCCGAAAAGCGGATGTGAGCGGTTATTTGCTCAAAGACAGTCCAAGTGATGAGTTGGCAAGTGCGATTCGCACCATTGTCAGTGGCAGAAAGGTCTATGCGCCAGAGCTTGTTGACATGGCATATGACGACGAAAATCCTCTGACAGCAAGGGAACAGGAGGTAATCAAGCTGATCGCTGATGGAAAAACCACGAAAGAGATTGCCAAAGAGCTGTTTATCACGAATGGCACTGTACGAAATTATGTGTCCGTCATTCTCGATAAGCTTGATGTAAGCAACCGGATTGAAGCGATCTCCCGTTTTAAGGAGAAAGGCTGGTTTAAATAACGGGTCCTTTCGTAAGTTTTGCTGGTTATTAATTTCGGAGTTGAAGGAAACTGTGACGCCCCCCCCACCGCTGCGGGCATCCGCTTTCCGCGGGCACGGCTTCAGCCTCCTCGCGGAAAACCGCCGCTGCGGGGTCTTCAGACTCGTGCTTTCCCGCAGGAGTTGGATGCCCTCCGCTCCAATCAATCATCAACAAAGCGGTTAGCTGACGTTTAATTTAATCAAGCATCACACAGTTAGCGGAGGAAATACCCGTAGACTCCTGCGGGATGGTAAGCATAGGTGAGACCCCGCAGTGCGGCAGCACGAGGAGGCTCACCAGCGCCCGCGGAAAGCGAAGGGTATTTCCGCAGCGGCGATCATAGCCCACACTAATTTACGTTGCATTTTATTGAGGTTGTAAAGAACAACAATTTTAGAAAACCACCTGGATAAAGTGGCTGCCGTTAGCACAATTGCTAACCAGCATCCAGTTTTTTCCTCTTTAAGAGGGGGTTGATTTTTTAGCTTTAATGCTTTATCATGATGAAGTATTAAAGAAAAAATAACTGCTGATTGATAGAGAGGGGAAACATCCATGGAATGGGCTGTGATTGTATCGGTTCTTGTCATGACCATCCTCAGTTTATTGCGTGTAAATGTAATTATTGCTATTATAGCTGCTGCTTTGACTGCTGGAATGATGACAGGATTAGGTTTAATTGAATCCATAGAAATGCTCGTAAGCGGAATGGGGGGACAGGCGAGCACAGCTTTAAGCTATATTTTGCTTGGCGCGTTTGCTGTAGCGATCAGCTACACAGGCATAACCGGCATATTGGTCAATTTTCTGATCAGGGTGCTTACCGGAAAGAAAACCATGATGGTCCTGGTTATTGCGGGAGCGGCGTCTTTGTCGCAAAATGTGGTTCCTGTGCATATTGCTTTTATTCCTATATTAATTCCTCCGATGCTCAAGGTATTTGACAACATGCGCATCGACCGCCGCGGAGTAGCAGCTGCACTGACTTTTGGTTTGAAAGCACCTTATTTGATGATTCCTGCAGGATTTGGGCTTATTTTCCATCAGACAATGGTGGAAAGTATGGCAGCCAGCGGAGTGGAGTTATCTGTTCAGGAGACTGCCTTGTCTATGCTGATTCCGGGACTTGGGATGGTCGTTGGCTTGCTGATCGCTGTTTTCTTCAGCTACCGTGGAGACAGGGATGCTGTTTCAGGTGCTGGCGGCACGGTCGCACCAGAACAGCAAGTAGAATTAAAAGAAGTGAAGTTTAACCGGACCCATCTCTTTACACTTATTGCGATTGCCGGGGCTTTGGTTGTACAAATCATTACTGGAAACTTAATTGCTGGTGCTTTAACCGGGCTGGTATTAATGTTTGTTTTTCTGGCTGTTCCGTTTAACCGTGGAGATCAAGTCGTCTCAGAGGGAATCGGGATGATGGGGACAATTGCCTTTGTTATGCTGATCGCTTCAGGTTATGCTCAGGTGCTTCAAGAGACAGGTTCAATTGAGGCGCTGGTTGAAATGTCTTCCGGAATCCTGGGAGATAATCAGCCACTGATTGCGTTCGTCTTGTTGCTTGTCGGATTAATTGTAACCCTGGGGATTGGTTCATCTTTTGGCACGATACCGATCGTGGCTGCGCTGTTTGTGCCAATCTGTGTAGGTGCCGGATTCTCGCCGCTAGCAACCGCGGCATTAATTGGTACGGCTGGAGGTTTAGGCGATGCAGGTTCACCAGCTTCTGACAGTACGCTTGGACCGACTTCCGGCTTAAATGCAGATGGCAAGCACCACCACATTTGGGATACCGTGGTGCCGACCTTTATACACTATAATATTCCCCTGTTTATTTTTGGATGGGTTGCCGCGCTTGTGCTGTAAGTAGAGGTACATGCGGACAGAGTCGTTCTCTCCGTCAAAACTGGCAGGGTGAGCGCCCGAAATGCATTAGAGAAGCTTTCTCTCGTGCAAAAGTATCAAGCAGAGTGGTTGAAATGCATTAGAGAGTCGTTCTCTCCAACAAAACTGGCGGGAAGAGCGCCCGGAATGTTGTAAAGAACCGAGTTTTTAGTAGCACACCTCCCAGAAGACGCACCGCGCGTATTTGAACATCCTCTGCAACTTGAATAAATCACACACCAACAGGAAAAGGTAAGAAAAAACAGGGTGGGTTATTATGCGCAAATTAATTGTGGCACCATTCATCATTTTTCTTGTCTTTTCTGTTGGGACTACTGCAGTGGTTGCCGACGGATATGGATGGGGTTTTAAGAAAAACACCGAACATGAAGTTCCCGAGATAGGCAGCTATCAGCAAATGCTGAATAAGTACAACGCCTATTATGCCGATCTTTCCGGGGAGAAAAACATCTATCTTACCTTTGACAATGGCTATGAGCAAGGTTATACCGACAGCATATTGGATGTGCTGGAAAAAACCGATGTGCCGGCAACGTTTTTTGTCACTGGCCAATACGTGGAAAGTGAACCGGAGCTTGTCCAGCGTATGGTGGAGGAAGGACACATTATTGGCAACCATTCCTATCATCACCCGGATTTCTCCGTGATTTCCAAGAAATCGATGAAAAAGGAATTGGAAACACTGGAAGATGCTGTGGCAGAAGTGTCGGACCAGGAAGAATTGAAATATTTGAGGCCGCCGCGAGGAATGTTTAATGAACAGACATTGGAATGGGCCAACGAGCTCGGTTATATTCACATTTTCTGGTCCCTTGCATTTGTGGACTGGGAAACCAACAAGCAAAAAGGCTGGGAGTACGCATTTGACGAGGTAATGAAACAAATCCACCCAGGGGCTATTGTCCTGCTTCATACGGTGTCTGAGGATAATGCTAAGGGGTTGGAGCAGATGATCAGTGAATTGAAAGATCAGGGTTACTCCTTTAAGAGCCTGGATGACTTAGTGCTGCGGGATAAACTGCCGAAAGTGATATATGGTTATTAGTTTGTGGCGAGAGCAGTAATGGAAGACGGGACAGATGGATGTCCCGTCTGTTTTATTTTTAGAAGGTGTTCAAAAGTCTTGTGAAAACGTAGACGTCGAAAAGGCATGCTTCAACCGTAAGGATTTCAATGCCTAAAGAGCTTGCAGAAAAACAATCGTTCCTCCGCAAGCTCATGTTTTAAAACTCAACTTTATCTTGATTGGTGACCACTAATAACGATTTACCCTTGTCGAGTTCTACTTTCAATTGCTCTGCCTTCGATTTATCAAACCCGATTTCCTCCATTTTTGATCTTAAAGTGTCCCCTTTACCTCTAAAGATATTTTTCGTAGCAGTGCCTATTCCTGTTACCTTCACACCGATTTTATTAGCATCTGTTTCCTTTCTGGCACGCCTGTCATGATCGTTATCATGCGCAAGAAGATAAATATCGTCATCCGGTGTGCCGTCATTTCTAAGTTTATCAATCGATTCACTCAATTGATCATCATCATGGAATATCTTATATTTAGGTTCCACTCTGAATCCCTCCTTGTTTTAAATATGAATACCCTCCTTTATTGTCAGGTAAACAGAAAACAGGAACGTAGAATGTACTCCAATTTTTCACATCGGGATCAGGTTTCGAGGGATTGGAACGTTTAAAAATTTCACAACCTTTGTTATAATAGAGGGACAAATCAGCAAGGGGGAGTGAACGGAGTGGAGAGACAAGATCTGATTGCACCAAATGACTATAATATCGTAATGGAAATGGAAAAATATGCAGGAACGGGAAGCAGAAAAGCCCTGATCTATGAAAATGAAGCAGGAGACACACGCGAGATAACCTACACCGAACTGATGAAAAACGTAAACCGAATCGGAAATATTTTTGCGGAAAATGGTCTGGAAAAAGGAGATAAAATCCTGGTCATGATTCCACGTTCGATCGAAGTGTATGAAGTATATCTTGCTGCACTGAAAAGCGGGATTGTTATCATACCAAGCTCGGAAATGCTGAAGACAAAAGATTTACAATATCGAATCAGTCACGGGGAAGCCAAGGCAGTTGTCAGTCAGGCAGCTTTCACCGGACAGTTTAAAGATATCGGGGAATATGATCAGCTCGTCAAATTTTCGGTTGGCGGCCCTGCTGAAGACTGGTTGTTTCTTGATGAACTGAAAGAAGATGCGGACGGGCAGAGAGCGATGGCACCAACAACCCGTGATGATATCGCCTTTTTGCCATATACCTCAGGGACAACGGGCAATCCAAAAGGGGTTGTACATACACACGGCTGGGGGTTTGCCCATCTGAAGACAGCGCCGGAAAACTGGCTCTGCATTGAGGAAGGGGACACAGTTTGGGCGACAGCCGGGCCAGGCTGGCAGAAGTGGATCTGGAGTCCATTTTTATCCGTGTTAGGCTCAGGAGCGACCGGGTTTATTTATGATGGCAAGTTTAACCCGTCCAAATATCTGCAGCTACTACAGGATAAACAAATTAACGTGCTCTGCTGCACCCCGACGGAATACAGGCTGATGGCAAAAGTGGACAACCTGGAGGACTATCAGCTGCCAGCATTGCACGACGCCGTTTCAGCAGGTGAGCCGCTGAATGTTGAAGTGATCGATACGTTCCGCAGACATTTTGATCTTACTGTAAGAGATGGCTATGGTCAGACGGAAAATACGCTGCTGCTCGGATTTGTCAAAGGAATGGAAGTAAGGCCAGGATCGATGGGCAAGCCGACACCGGGAAATGATGTGGAGATTATCGATGAAGATGGCAACCCTGCCGCGCCAAATGTGGTCGGCGATATTGCGGTGAAGCAGGACTGTCCGGCATTGTTCCGCGAATATTACAAAGATCCGGAGCGGACAAAAATGTCGCAGATCGGGGATTACTATATTACCGGGGACCAGGCATCCAAGGATGAGGACGGCTATTTCTGGTTTGAAGGCCGCCGTGATGATATTATCATCAGCTCCGGCTATACTATTGGGCCGTTTGAAGTGGAAGATTCCCTGGTAAGACACCCATACGTCCAGGAATGTGCCGTTGTTGCTGCGCCGGATGAGGTCAGAGGCAGCATCGTCAAAGCTTTTGTAGTTTTGAAAGAAAACGTAAAGTCAGACAGGGATGAACTTGTGAAGGAGCTGCAGGATCATGTCAAGAAGCTCACTGCTCCTTATAAATATCCGCGCGAGATCGAGTTTATCGATGAACTGCCGAAAACAACATCAGGCAAGATTCGACGGGTGGAACTCCGCGCCAGCAGCAACCCGGCAGCAAAATAATAGAGAAGAGAATGGACAGACAGGCAGTGTGCTTGTCTGTCTTTTCAATTTCTCTAAAAAAATTTAACCAAAGTCCTTGAAAGTCAAAGAAGGTCAATGTATAATAAAGTCAAAGGTCAAAAATAGTCAAATCAACAACAAGCTTGATATATCAATAACCGAAAGCTGTAAACAAATCTTTTGTCAAACAGCAAAAGGAAGATTATAATGTAATTAATAGGTCAAAGATAGTCAAAGTCAAATTTAATTATCAGCCAATATATAAGGAGGAATTAGCACATGCTTTGTCAAAATTGTGGTGAGAACCAAGCGAATATTAACTTGGCGATGAATATTAATAATCAAAAGACACAAGTGCATCTCTGCAATGATTGTTTCCGTGAAATTCAGGGGAAAATGATGAATTCCAATGACTTTTTCTCGAATTCTCCATTTGGAAATGCGCATGATGCATATTCTCAGAACTTTGCCCAGGGAGGCAGCGGCCAAACCGGAACAAGAACGAAGCAAAAACAAGGAAAACGCGGCAATGGCCTGCTGGATCAATTAGGCAAAAATGTCACTGATGATGCAAGATCAGGAAAAGTTGATTCCGTCATCGGCAGGGAAAATGAAATCAAACGTGTTATTGAAACACTGAATAGAAGAAATAAAAACAACCCTGTACTGATTGGTGAACCAGGTGTTGGTAAAACAGCGATCGCGGAAGGACTTTCCGTCAAAATTACAGAAGGCGATGTCCCTGCCAAGCTGATCAACAAAGAAGTTTATGTGCTGGATGTGGCGTCCCTTGTAGCAAATACAAGCATGCGCGGTCAGTTTGAAGAACGGATGAAACAGCTGATTCAGGAACTGCAGCAGCGTGACGAGGTCATTTTGTTTGTCGATGAGGTCCACCTGCTGGTAGGTGCCGGCACAGCGGAAAGCTCGCAAATGGATGCAGGCAATATTTTAAAACCTGCACTAGCCCGCGGCGAACTCCAATTAATCGGGGCAACAACACTGAAGGAATACCGTCAGATTGAGAAAGACTCTGCACTGGAACGCCGTTTGCAGCCGATTATGGTCAAAGAACCGACTGCTGAAGAGGCCGTACAGATTCTGAATGGCATTAAAGACCGTTACGAAAAATTCCATGAAGTGCGCTATTCCGAGGAAGCAATTCAGGCGTTTGTCACACTATCAAGCCGCTATATCCAAGACCGCTTCCTCCCGGACAAAGCAATTGATCTGATGGATGAAGTCGGCTCCCGCCTGAATTTGTCCAATGCGCAAAAAGACTCTGGTACCATCAATCAGCGTCTTGAAGAGATCATCAAGGAAAAAGAAGAAGCAGCTGAGCAGGAAGAATATGAACGTGCTGCCAACTTGAGGTATCAGGAAATTCAGCTGCAAAAACAGCTGGAAAAAGCCAAAGACGAGGAACAGGTAATTGATGTCGATGTTTCCGATATTCAACTAATTGTTGAAGAAAAAACTGGCATTCCTGTGACGAAGCTACAAACAGATAAACGGGAAAAAATGAAAAATCTGGCTGATCAGCTTGGCACGAAAGTAATCGGTCAGAATGAGGCAGTCAACAAAGTGGCTAAGGCCGTCCGCCGCAGCCGCGCAGGACTGAAATCCAAATATCGTCCAATCGGTTCCTTCCTGTTTGTCGGACCGACCGGTGTTGGTAAAACAGAATTGACCAGAGCACTTGCCGAGGAATTATTCGGTTCACGTGACTCGTTGATTCGTCTCGACATGAGCGAATATATGGAAAAACACACGGTGTCAAAAATTATCGGTTCTCCTCCAGGCTATGTCGGTCATGAGGAAGCAGGTCAGCTGACGGAAAAAGTCCGCCATAACCCATATTCAATTATTTTGCTGGATGAGATTGAAAAAGCTCATCCGGACGTACAGAATATGTTTCTGCAAATTATGGAAGACGGGCATCTGACCGATTCCCATGGACGCACGGTAAGCTTTAAGGAAACCGTGATTATCATGACAAGCAATGCAGGAACCGGTGTGAAAACAGTCAATGTCGGCTTTAACAAGGCCGCCCATGAATCTGTTTCCACACTGGAAAACCTGAGTGACTACTTTAAGCCGGAATTCCTGAACCGTTTCGATGCGATCATCAACTTCAATGAACTGTCAGAGGATAACTTAATGGAAATCGTAGACCTCATGCTTGCAGATCTGCAAGAGAACATCGAGGAAAACGACATTAAGATCAGCATTTCCGAAGCAGCGAAACGCGAACTGGTCCGTCTTGGATATGACAAACGGTTTGGGGCAAGACCATTGCGCCGGGTGATCCAGGACAAAATTGAAGATCAGCTGACCGACCTGGTTCTGGAAGAAGAAACAGTTGAATCGGTACAGGTTGATGTGGAAGAAGGCGAAATTGCGGTTAAAAGAGGATAAGTGAATGTGATAGCCCTGCTGGTTTTGCCAGCAGGGTTTTTGTGTTTGGCGTGGGGGTCGAACGACGGGCGGAAACTTCCGCCCGAGAGAGAAAACTTCCGCCCGAGAGAGAAAACTTCCGCCCGAGAGAGAAAACTTCCGCCCGAGAGAGAAAACTTCCGCCCGAGAGAGAAAACTTCC
>NZ_NIXK01000007.1 GCF_002763455.1 Lentibacillus sediminis | reverse complement strand
CCCACACCTTTAAGACTTCCATCTTATATTCTGGAGTAAAAGCTCTTTTAGACACAAAAATCCCCCTAAGATAAACAAGTTTTATTTTTTAACCTGTCTACCTTAAGGGGAGCATATCAATCTTTTATTGTTATTAAGTCGAAGAAGCATAACTGATTGGCAACTCTTGGAGGGATCTAGTTGGTACAATACTTCTATGACACGAGTTTAAATGGTAATACAACAAAGCCCTTAGATATTTATCGCGGTACTGAAAAAATAGGCGTTGTTCGTGGTTCTTACGACAATATAATTAAAAAATTTATTGATGAATTCGGTGATAGTAAGTTTTCACCTTCATTTCTCAAATATGAACTAAAGGATAATCCTGGACTGGTGCGGATTATCACAAAACCGTTGGGCTTCATGAAGGGTAAGATTGCCGTGTCATACTTGGATAGTGACGACAATAAACATGAAATTCTTATGAAGGATATGAAGAATGTTAGCTTTGGTTCAAAACAAGTGGAGTTTGAGTACAGGGAAACCAATTGTTTGATATATAAAGAGCGTTCAACTAATCCCCTAAATCCAAAGCCGGCTGAAATGTATATTGGCGAAAGATTAATTGCCGATTGGAAAATAGATGTTAGTAATAAACAAGTTGTTGTAAATATACTTGATCTAGATTTTATGGGAGAAGAGTATTTAATACTGGGGCTCTTCCATGCTTATCTGTATGCTACAAAAGGGTGAGGATGGTACTTGGAATAGAGCAATTAAAACAAGGAGTAAACATGAATCTATATGCAAATTTATTGAGTTTCCTTATTTTGTTAACCACGATTATATTGTTTTTCATTTTTTGCGTCAGGCTATTATACTCTTAAATTAAAAAAACATCTTTTCCGAAGAAGCTCTTGGTCGCCACTCTGGCAGGTACGGTTTTGTCTATGGGCCTCTTTGTAATTCGATTGTGGCCCCTCAAGAAGAACTTTAAAGAAAAGACCATATGGACGAAATAAAAAGGGGGATAGAACAAAAAGGTCGAAATCCCCAACCCAGTGCGCGGGAGGTGCAAAATAAAATTTGATAGGGGACATACATATGGAATTTATGGGTTTTTTCGAGGGGCTTTTAATGGGGCCGGACTTGTTGTGGTCTATATTAACTGCTGAGCCTTTATTAACTGTATCTCTTTTCATTTTCTTTGGAGGAGGAGTCTTATTTGCACTGGCGGTAAGAGCCTATAGGGAATACAGATTAAGAAAGTCGGGTATGCCAGAAGTGGACAAAATGTCTGGTGCTGCATTTGAAAGATACCTTCAAGTTCTTTTTAAAGCAAGGGGTTACAAGGCAAATCTCACACCAGCGACAGGCGATTATGGTGCAGATCTTGTATTATCATTTCAAGGGAAAAAGATTGTTGTTCAGGCGAAGCGCTATAAGAAAAAAGTTGGTGTAAGAGCCATTCAAGAGATATCATCTGCCAAAAGTTATTATAAAGCGGATGAATGCTGGTTGATTACTAATAATTATTACACCTCTCAGGCTATTAAGCTGGCGAGTTCAAACACAATCAGATTAATAGATAGAGACGAATTAATGAAGTGGATGATCCAACAGAAGAAAAGTGCATAACGGAGGAGTATATGTATGATCAAAGCAATCATTTTCGATTTCGATGGGACATTAGCGGATACGCTGCCGATTTGTTATCATGCGTTTCAGCAAGTTTTCAAGACATTTGATAAAAGGGAGCTTTCCGATGAGGAAGTGAAAGCGATGTTCGGGCCTTCTGAGACTGGGATTATTCGGGAGAACCTTCGTCATAAGGATAAAGCAGCGGCTATTGAATTGTTTTACAAAAGCTACACCGAAAACCACGAGGAGTTTGTGAAGCCGAACAAACAAATAGCTGATATGATTGCGGGCTTGAAGGAGAAAGGGTTTCAAGTAGGGATAGTTACTGGGAAGGCGAGAAGGAGTCTGGATATTTCATTAGAGGCGCTTGGGATTGATCTTCCTTTTGATGTGGTGCTCACGGGGGATGATGTAACGGAACCAAAGCCGCATCCGGAGGGGATAAAGAAGGCTTTGACGATTCTGGGCGTTTCGAGCGAGGAAGCGATGTATCTTGGCGACAGTGATGCGGATATCGAGGCAGGTAAGCAGTCTAATGTCCGGACAGCGGGCGTGCAATGGCTGCCTGAATTTCAGACTAGTGAATTCACTGTTAAGCCGGATGCTATTTTTGCCAGTGTTTCGGAGTTTTTGGAATCGATAAAATGAGTGGAGTTGAGATAGCGTATTTTTAGACCCGTAATGTGGCGATCGCTTCAGCGGTTTGGGGAGGACTCTATTGGACAAAACTACTAGATGAAGCGCTCCAAATGTCCAGTAGAACGTCTCTACTGGACAAAACAGCCAGTCGGAGCGTTCGAAATGTCTAGTAGAAGGGCGCTACTCGACAAAACAGTCAGCCGGAGCGCCAGAAATGTCCAGTAGAAGGCTGCTACTAGACAAAACAGCTAGGCGAAACGTCTGAAATGTCTAGTAGGCTGTACCAGTGATCAGAGAGAAAACTTCAGCGCGATCGGATCCCTGCCCACTAAAGCTGGAGCCCCGGTCATCGCTCCCCGCGCCTAGAAGCTAATTCATCCCTAACCCTGCGCACCTGCACCTCCAACTCCCTCACTTCCTGATCGCTCACATCCTCATCCCCATACCTGACTTTTTGATAGACTTCCGAATCCAGCTCCAATGGAATCCGCTTTATCCAATCTTCTAATGTTTCAAATGGATGCCTGCCTTTATTTTGCCTGGCAGCCTGTTGTTCCAATTCCATAATACTCCTGCGTACTGGATGATCGGGCTTCTTTCGCCAGTTTTTCATGAGTCTGCCGGCGAGGGATGGTTTCTTTCCATTTTCTTTGTCCAAATCCACATGGGGAGTCTCGGTATCCTGCTTTTTGTCTACCTGATCAAACGTTTGTTTGAACTTTCGTATGATGAGGAAGACAATAATCCCCAAAAGAATAGCAGCTATCACGATTGCTACATATGGAGGGGAACTTTCATTTAATGTATTCACTTGCTGGGCCATTTGATCCTGATCGGGAGGAGGGGCCCCCTCTTCCAGCTCCATCGTCCCGTCTGTCCCGTTCAGTCCTTTCAGCTGGTCAAAGGGCAACAAAGAGAAAAGTCCACCTAACACCATTCCAAGTAATTGTGCGAATCCTTGCCAGATAATCGTGATCAAATAGCGTCCTTCTTCAAAAAAGTAGAGAAAGATAGCGGAAGCAGCGGCAAAGATTCCAGCCGCGCCCAGCCACATAGCGGAATTTGCCTTCTTTCGTTCCTGTTTTTCCATCACCGCAAAAAGGCTGATATAATACCCTGTGAGCAAGAGAAGTGCTTGGGCTATCACCAAAAGAAAAATTTCCGTATCCTGAATGAGAAGAGACATAAGGGCGCCTAACAGGATGGTATAGAAAAGGTAGTTATTTTCTGTTCCTCTGTCATCCGCCCCGCGTATCTTTATATAACGCCATGTCAGCAGCAAGGTGAAGACCAGTCCTGCCTCCATAGGGAATCCAGCCATATAAAACAGGACAAACAGAAAAGGAATAAATAAAAAATACCAGGAATAGTTGGCCGTGACTTTAGTAAACAGCGAAAATATCAAACCGGCAGCCCCAACAATCGCCAAATAACTCCAATAGGGGATCCATTGATAGAAAAAATGGAACACAGGAATGGCCAGCAGAAAAAGGATAATAGCTTCACTCAGAAAATAGTAGGTGAACGTGACCTTTGGATGTTTAATTAGCATAATCCATCGCCTCCGCCTCCTGCACCCATCGCTTTAAGACAGCACCTTCATCTGTATGCATCACATGGTAAACAGTCTTTTGCTCACTTTTCCATTTCCTCATCATGTTATCTGAGCTTGCTGGCATTTCCCCGATGATGATAATCGTCGCAGGCTTGTGAACCTGCTTGCCGAGTGAATAAAGCATGTGGGGAAATGGCAGGATTGAAGGGTTTTGAATACGTGCCAGTACCTCCAGCGTAGACCTAAGATGATCCTTGCCTACCCCTTCCGGCAGATGGATATAGGGTGCCCCTCCTGTCTTCTGAACATTAATAAATAATTCAAATGGACGCCCTTTTTCCGTCAGATAGTGGCTGAGATATGCCGTATAGGATAGGAACGCCTCCAGATCTTCACTGAATTTCCCTTTGGACGGTCCAGATTCTCCCCCAAATTCACTACCAAAATAAATGACATATCAGTGACTTTCTCATACACATTGGTCTGCAGCTGCTGGGTCTTAGCTGAGGCCTTCCAGTTGATATGGTGGAACGGATCGCTGTATTGGTAATCTCGTGTGCCGCGAGTGCTCAGAATATCCTCAAACGGCGAAAAGTTTGTCCGGTTTTGTCCCGGTACTGGATGGACGATTGTTTCTATTCCATTTACAGGGAGGAGCCTCGGAAAGATAAGAAATTCACCGCGAACCGCTGGAGCATATTTTAAAAATACCGTATCAAAATTGAAAAGGTGCGGCAGGTCCAGAACGATTTTATCCAGTCTTGATGTTCCGCGATGCTTGGCGACCACCGAAAATTCGATAAAGGTTTTTCTTTTGCCCATTAATGTTAGTGGCACACGGCTCAGGTTCCAAATTTTCCCGGTTGTTATCAGGTACTTCTGTTCTCTTAACACGGGAGCAGTTTGGAACTCGAACCTGCTGCTGAAAATGGGTATGATCGATCGGTTTTCCAGTTGGAATGTTAATTTGACTTCTTCATCGGGAAACGCTTTTATTTTGGTGGCAGGCGTATGTAAGGTTAATTTATTGCCGAGGTACTTATTGTACAGTTGATTCAGGATGAAATAAGCGGTGAATATACCAGCCACAACAAACCCGGCAGGCTGTTGAAAAAACGTGCCAATCGCCAGGAACGCAATGATTGCTACCCACAGGTGATTCGCATGTTCTTTGAGGTCTGTTTTGAATTCTTTACGCCAGATGGCCGCCACTCCTTCCCATGGTCAAGCAATTGATTAAGCAAATTTTACCAAAATGTATTGGAATAGTCAAAATTGGATGGGAAGTTTTATTTAAAACATAAATACCTTGTAATACGATGTACATAGTGATAAGCTATATTCAATTATTGAGGTGGAGGTTTCCAATGGATAAAGAGATCATGAAAGGCAGCATTGATATTCTGCTGTTATCGTTAATGAACCAAAGGGATATGTACGGTTATGAAATGGTAAAGATCTTAAAGGAAAACAGCAGAGAACTGTACAGCATGAGTGAGGGGACCCTTTACCCGGCTTTGAAACGGCTGGAAAATAAGAATCTATTAGAGTCCTACTGGGGAAGTTCGGAACTGGGTGGCAGACGAAAGTATTACAGAATTACGCTTGATGGCAAAAAGGAACTCAGCAGAAAACTTCAGGAATGGGATCAAATTAACAATCTAATAAAGGTATGTTCGGAGGGAGCAGCATGGATCAAAAAATGGAATCCTATGTCCGCCAAATCGTAGACGGACTGACCGGAAGCGAAAAGGATAAAAAGGAAATAGCAGATGAAATGAAAGATCATTTGAATCTGCTGAAACAGGAGTATTTGGAACAAGGATTTACGGAGAGGGAAGCAACTGATAAGGCTTTGGAGGGTTTTGGAGAGCAAAAACAATTAAAGAGCGGTTATCAGGCATCGCTATTTCCTTATTACAGGGAAATGAATCGTATGGCGTGGGTATTTTTCTCTCTTTACTCCTCTGTCATTTTATTTCAATTGCTTGGTCAGCGCATCATCATACGAATTAGAGATTACATATTTACAGACCAATTTGATGAACAGATTTTTAATCGTTATTTTTTCTATCCCTCTGATTCACACAGTTTCTTTGATTTAGAGGTTTGGCAGATGAATACAAATATCATTCCGTTTCAAAACACGTTTGGATACCTGACTGGGTGGGATCGGTACAACACAGACATCATCCTCCATAACACATTGGGGAATGTGCTCATTTTCCTGCCTTTAGGAATTTTTCTGCCCCACTTGTTTAAAAGGTATCAACGCTTACTGCATATCATGCGGAGTGGATTGGTGATCAGTTTATCGATTGAAGTCCTGCAATTCGTCTGGCAGGTCGGTCAGTTTGATATAGATGATGTACTGCTGAATACGATAGGTGCCGTTTTAGGTTATGGGATTCTGAAGTTTTGTTATAAAATATCTGGCTTGGCGGAGCGATATCAGATGCGGGATTTGGTTGAGTAAAAGATTGAGTAAAAACAGGTGGAGAGAAAATGAGAAAAATATTAAAGGTGCTTTTTGGTGTCAGTTTCATCATATATTTATTAGCCTTGGTAATGCTGTTATTCTTGGGGAGTAATAGAGGTCATATATGGACAGATCTTTCGCTGCTAGAATATATAAGAAACTCTTCAAATTTTGTGCCATTTAAAACGATCAGTACATATTTGCAGGCAATTTTTGATGGCAGTATGAATTTTGGTATACCTTTAAGAAACCTTGTTGGCAATTTAGTAATGTTTTTACCAATGGGTATTTATCTGCCGTTTTTCATTAACAAAATAAATAAAAAAAGCACGTTTAATATTACAATGGTTGTCGTGTTATTCCTTATCGAAGCTATACAATTGGTTACTAGAAGAGGAATTTTTGACATAGATGATTTCATCCTTAATATGCTTGGTGCTTTGATAGGTTTTGGTATCTGGGAAACGAGGCTTGTTCAGAGATTACTTGAATAACAATTGGCTGCTGTCTTCAGTTAGTAATCTGCTATAATAAAAGTACAGATTTTTGGCAAGGAAATATAAAATTTCAACACCACCAAGGAGGCGTATGTATTGACCAGTCCAATCAAAAACCAAATTAACACCATTTTTGTGCATGTGAGTGATTTGCAGCGGTCGGTTGCATGGTATTCCGAGTTGCTAGGTCAGGAAGTGAGCCCGCAGGATGTGAGGAGGCCGGTGTATAATGTGAAGATTAATGATCATACCGGGCTGACGCTTGATGCAGGGCCTGAGGGAAGTTCCAAACCAAAAAAGGTTTCCTCCCATCCGTTGTTTAATTTCCATACGGATGACATTGAACTGGCTTATCAGTATGTGAAAGAGCAGGGATTTTCCATTGATTCGGAAATTGTACGGTTTGAGGATTTTGCTTTTTTTACGATCAGTGATCCGGATGGGCATGTGGTTATGATTTGTACGGGATGAGAGGCGAGCTGTAGGCTGAAAAGGAGTGATCGAATTGGCGATAGTGGAGAGAATAGATACGATCTGTCTTAAGGTTGCAGATATCGAACAATCGAGCAGGTGGTATCAGAACGTGCTGGGGTTTAAAGAAGCTTTTCGAGGAGAGGATCACTGCATTCTTAACATCGGGGACAGCGCAGTTCCGCTGACAATTGAAAAAGACAAGGAACAAGCAGGGGAACCTCGGCAGAGTCAGGTCTATCCAATTTTTTACACAAAAGATATAGAAAAAACCTGCAGGCAGTTGCAGAAGCAAGAGGTCAAAACCGGAGAAATTCAGTACGACGGGGTAAATAAATTCGTTGATTTCTTTGATTTGGATGGCAATAGGCTGCAGGCTTGTTTTTGGGAGTAGAGGGTTACATATGTAAAATGGAGGGATACATTGCATATTTCAGATCCGATTTACGGAGCATTTAAGGTGGAGCCTGTGCTGGAAGAATTAATCGGCAGCAAGCCTGTGCAAAGGCTTCGGGGAATCCATCAGGGAGGTGCCAGCTATCTCGTTAATGAAAAGTGGAACGTCACCCGGTTCGACCATTCCATTGGCGTCATCCTGCTAATCAGAAAGCTTGGTGGTACGGTGGAGGAGCAGATTGCGGGCCTCTTGCATGATGTCTCCCACACCGCTTTTTCCCATGTGGCTGATTATGTTTTCGATAATCAAAAAGAGGATTATCATGAGGAAATATACCGTTCCGTCGTGGCAGACTCGGAGATACCTTGGGTTCTGGACAATCACGGGTATGACTACCAAACTATTTTGTATGATGAGGCAAGATGGACATTGCTGGAGCGGCCAGCGCCTGAATTATGTGCCGACAGAATCGATTACACATTGCGGGATATGTATGTATATGGGCATATTTCGCTGGAGGATGCGCATCAGTTTTTACTGGATCTGATCGTGGTCGATGGGAAAATTTGTCTTCAGCATGTAACAGTTGCTGAATGGTTTGCCAATACCTATTATAAAGAGGTTATTGGCTTGTTTATGGATCCGCTGAACATTTATGGCAATGAAATGCTGGCGAGGACATTAAAACATGCGCTGGAAAAGCAGGTACTTGATCGAAGCGATTTTCTTGGCGAAGATGAGGAAGTGATTAGTAAATTGAAATCATCACAGGACTCAGAAACTCATCGTTTTCTCAAAAGGCTGCACCCAGACGTGCGATTAGAGGAAGACCAAAACGGCTACGACTTTCACCGCAAAAGCAAGGTGCGGCTGATCGATCCATTGGTTATTAATGGCCAGAAGGTAGTCAGCGCTTCCTCGTTGTCCAATGAGGTGAAGCGGATAAAGCATGAGACGTATGAGAGGGCGATGGCTGGTGTTTATGTAAAACATGAATAGTTTATAGGTTGGCAGCCGCATTTTTCTAAAAGGAAAAATACGGCTGCTTTCTTTTTATGGAATTTTTCACATTCATTTAAGAAAATTTTTTAAAGTAATTATTGACGTAAATACTGCGTATATATATACTTAGTAAATAGTTACTGAGTATATATAAAAGTGAGGTTCATCCAATGATCAATTTGCTCGTCCAATATCAATGGGAATTGTTTATTTTCGCGGAAGTATTGTCCGTGATCTCTCTCTTCCTTTTTGGCATCGTGCGCTATCTTTTTGGAAAACAGCGGCTTAGTTTATTTTTCCTTCTTGCTTTTCTAGTTTTGTTGGTATTCGAGGCATTACTGGCCATGTTAATTTACCAGGAAACCGGGGAGATTTCCACGTTTCAGATAGTTATTACCATTTTTGTGATTTATGCATGCACATTTGGTATTGCTGACTTTCGAAAGCTGGATCGCTGGATGCGCAGCAAAATTGGAAAGTGGCGCGGGGTGAAGCTTCTCACGGACAAGGATATAGCAATAATGTCCAAGCAAAAAGACCCAGGATACATAGCGAAAAAGTATCGACGAAGTGCCATGTTGCATTTGGCTATTTTCACTGCAGTTCAGCTGGGGATATGGCTGTACACCTCAAATAGTACAGAGCAATTTATGCAATACATTACGGATTTATCGTGGGTGAGCATGGAAGGAACGGAAAATTTGGCGGAAACACCTTATCCAAATGAATTATTGTATGGATTATCGCAATTATGGGCGCTGGTGTTTGTGATAGATTTTCTTTACTCCTGGTCCTACACCGTGTTTCCAGCAAATCGAAAGGGTGAAAAGGCATGATTAAGGTAGCTGATGTGACAAAAGAGTTCAAAAATGGAAAAGAAGTAACTACTGTTTTGAAAGGGATTGATTTCTCCGTTAAAGAGGGGGAATTTGTGGCGATCATGGGGCCAAGCGGATCCGGGAAAAGCACCCTCCTTCAATTGATCGGAGGGATGGATATTCCATCAACTGGCCGGATAGAACTGGACGGGGAAGAGCTGCAAACAAAATCAGAGAAACAGCGAACCATCATCAGAAGAAAAGATATAGGTTTTGTTTTTCAAAATTATCAGCTCCTGCCGACACTCACTGTCTATGAGAATATTACGTTTCCTCTGCATGCGGATCGGCAGAAAGTAAATCCGGATGAGGTTCAGGAACTGTTGAAGGCTGTGGCTCTCACAGACTATGAAAAGCGATTTCCTCATGAACTGAGTGGCGGACAGCAGCAGCGTGTGGCGATAGCGCGTGCACTGATCCATAAGCCGGCGATTCTGCTTGCAGATGAACCAACCGGAAACCTGGACAGAGAACGTTCCAGTGACATTTTGGATTTATTGTCTTCTTTTCATCAGGAAAGGGGGCAGACGATTGTCATGGTAACACATGATATGTTTGCGGCAGGGCATGCGGACCGGATTGTGTTGTT
This sequence comes from Lentibacillus sediminis, assembly GCF_002763455.1. Taxonomy (GTDB): domain Bacteria; phylum Bacillota; class Bacilli; order Bacillales; family Amphibacillaceae; genus Lentibacillus_D; species Lentibacillus_D sediminis_A. Next base: position 244,327 of record NZ_NIXK01000007.1, on the reverse strand, counting down.
TAAAGATGGCGTTATAGAGACGGAAGTGCAAAGAGAGGATGAGGACTATGCAGAATTCCTTTCTCGTTTCATGGCGTAATATTACGTGTCATAAAAAACGTTTCTTTTTTACGCTGGCTGCTCTTGTTCTTGGTGTCGCTGTAATGACGAGTATGCTCATTTCAAAGTCTACTTTTTCCAATTTAATTGATGAACAGGAACAGTTAAATGCAGGCGATGCCGATTTTTGGGTTCAAAGTAATGATGGCACTTTTTTTGAAAATGACCTGGCTTGGCTGCAGGAGCATGAAGAAGTGGAAGAGCAGGTGTCGCTACTTAACCAAAAAGGCTTTGCGGAGATGGAAACAGATCATCCAATGCAATCCTCTGTCCGGTTCACGGGGGTTTCTGATTTTGATAATGATCTAATTAAATTATCTGTAAGCGAGGGAGATGTTACAAAAGAAGGGCTCATTATAACGGAAAATACAGCAGCGCTTTTCGAAAAAGAAATAGGGGATCAAATTTCTTTTCAGGATATGGGAAGCTTAGAAATTACAGCTATAGTTCATGAAGGAAGCATGTTAAACAGTCCCGAAACGTTAGAGTCTGCAATGTTTCAGGATATTCAAGTAATGGTTCCTTTAGACAAACTTCAACAATCGACAGGGATGGAAAACCAGATTTCCAATTTAAGATTTAAAGTAAATGAAGACACAGGTGAGGATCAACTTTTAGCAATTTATCAATCAGAATTGGAAGGTTCGAATTTATTTGTTCAGCCGATTGTTGCGGATAGTCAGCAAAATAATGATGTGGAAGGACTTTATTATGTGTTCGACCTGATTGCCATACTGTCCATCTTCATCAGCTCATTTATCGCTTTTAATATGATCAATACGAGTATTATTGAGAGAAAAAGAGAAATCGGGATCATGAAAAGCCTCGGATACACAGGCGGAAATGTCGTGGGACTTATTGTGAAGGAAATTGGGTTTCTGGCTGTGATCGGAACTGTTGTAGGTTTGGGTCTTGGAATTTGGTTCGGGCTATACTTCCAGGAAATGCTGGTTTCCTCTATTGTCACCCAAAATATTGATTATGATGTCATCATCACGGGACCGGTAATCATCTCTATCATCGTCGGAATCCTATTTCCATTTTTGGCAGCAGCATGGCCGATGTACAAAGCAGGGAAAACGCCGATTTTAAAAGCGATGCTCGGCACAAGTGCAGCACAAAGCAGTTTTAACAAACTCAATAAATGGAGAATCATACTGGGAGTTGTTTTTACTGGAATTGGATTGATTGATAATGTGTGGGCATTTTTGTTTTTATTCGTCGGGCTTGTGTTATTATTCCCATTGTGGGTAAGAGGTATGCAAATCATTGTCCGCCCTGTATTGACATTCATCTTTCGTTTTTCCGGAAAACAAGCGCTTCGCTCCATCAAACAATTTGAAAGAAGAAATGCAAATACGGCAGCAATGCTCGCGATTGGTGTGAGTCTGGCCTTGTTTATGAGTGCAGCACTGACATCATTACCTGAAGGCATGGAGGATGAAATCGATGCAACCTTTGGCGGGGATATCATTGTTGAAAAAGAAACACCATGGACGGACACGGCTCTGGAAGTCGTAAGGAGTCTGGAAGGTGTGGAGAATGTAAATCCGTATACAGAAATCCCCAATGTAACATGGCATACAAAGTCCGGGGAACTGCGGGAGTTTTCCATCATGTCTTTTCCCGATATAAGCAGTGCTGAGACATTTGCAGTTGTAGAGGAAGCGGAAGGAAACAGTGACCATCCTTATATTTATGTTGGGGAACGGGCGCTCATGGAATGGGGCGGCGGTGCAGGTGATATCCTGACGCTGAATACGCCAGCCGGTGAGCAAAACTTTTTTGTGAAAGGGAGTGTCCAAACCTCCCATAATACAAGTTATGTTGCCTTCGCGGAGGAAAATGTAGTGAAAAATGAACTCAATTGGCCACATGACTATCATCTTGCATTGGATGTAGTGGATGAGGATACAATTTCTGCTGCGGTATTGGCTTTGGAAAGTACTTTCGGCCTGGAAATTAACAGGATAAATACGATTACTTTAACCAAAGAACAATATACAAGCGGGGTATCAGGAATGGAAGAATTGATGCAAGGTCTGTTACTATTAATCATTGCCATTTCAGCCATTGGTACTAGCAACACATTATTTATGAATACCATGGAACGGGTGAAAGAAATAGGGACAATGCGGGCGATTGGTTTTACAAAAAGGCAAGTCCAATTTATGATTATAGCGGAAGGTTTATTTATCGGTATTGCTGGTGTGATTGTTGGGGTGCTATATGGAATTTTAGTTATTTATTTGAATTCCATTTCAGCTGATGCGCTGGGTTTACTAAGCTTTATCATTCCTTGGAATAGCTTACTTATAGCAATTGCGGGTGGAATTTTGTTTACACTACTTGCTTCCTGGCTGCCAGGCAATTCAGCATCACGTATTTCGATAAAGGAAGCGATATCCTATGAATAAGCGGGGATCTTTATGTCAGTAAAACACTCACTACTTGCATTGCTATATGAAAGACCAAGACATGGTTATGAGCTGAAAACCGGATTCGACGAGCTTGTCCAGAGTATGTGGCCGCTGAATGCCGGGCAGGTATACACGACACTAGACAGGCTGGAGAGGGATGACCTGATTGAATCCCCGGGAAATGACCAGAAGGACCGAAAACTATATACGATTACGGAAAAAGGTGTGGAAACGCTTTGGTCCTGGTTGGAAGAGCCAGTCGAGCGTTCGTTGCTCAAAGATGAATTTTACTTTAAATACCTTTGTGCGAGCCATGTTGACTATGAAGATAAACAGCAAATGATCCAAGCTCAAAAGCAAACGATGATAAAGGACGTCCTCCACCTCACCCAGATGAAACAGCAAATGAATCGATCCGGGAATGATACCATGCGGATGCTGGTAGAGGGGGCTTTGCTTCATCTGGAGGCAGATATTAAGTGGCTGGATATGATCGCAAAGGATTAATGTTTTGTTTATGGAGGTACCTAATGATTTATATAGGAGTAACAGGCTGGGGGGATCACTATTCCCTGTACCCTCCGCAAATCAAAGCGGGGGATAAGCTAGAAGAATACGGCAGTCATTTTCCTGTGGTGGAAGTGGACGCATCCTTTTATGCGGTGCAGCCGGTACGCAATGCGGCCAAGTGGGTCAGGGAGACGCCGGAGAATTTCCGTTTTGTCGTAAAGGCCTATCAGGGAATGACGGGTCATCAGCGCGGCGAGATTTCTTTTGAGACAAAAGAGGAGATGTTTGCAGCATTCAAGGAGTCGCTGAAACCGTATCAGGATGCGGGGAAACTGGCGATGGTGCTGTTTCAATTTCCACCATGGTTTGATTGCAAGAAAGAGAATGTGGATTACTTAAGATACTGCAAGAAAATGATAGGTGATATCCCGGCAGCGCTGGAATTCAGGAATCAGTCCTGGTTCAGCAGCAAATTCCGCGAGAGCACGCTTTCCTTCATGAAGGAGGAAGGATGGATTCATGCTATTTGCGATGAGCCGCAAGCGGGCGATGGCTCGGTCCCGATCGTGCCGGAAGCTACGAATCAGAGTTTGACGCTGGTTCGCATGCATGGCCGGAATGTACATGGATGGACGAAACCAAATAGCGCCGATACCAATTGGCGGGAAGTTCGTTATTTGTATAAGTATAATAAGGAAGAGTTGCTGGAGTGGAAAGAGCGGGTTCTTAAGCTGGCGGAAGCATCAAAAGATGTTATTGTGCTATTTAATAATAATTCTGGCGGGGACGCAGCCGGGAATGCCAAGGATTTTCAGGAGCTGCTTGGAATTGAGTATGAAGGGCTCGCGCCGAGGCAGTTGGGTTTGTTTTAGCTCTTCGGGGTGAATTCTGCACTCTGCAACTTTGAAGTTTACAAATTCTGAAAACGTGGTATACTCATAGTAAGCTGGCTGGCGAAAGCGTTTTAGAGGTTAGTTTTTGTTTATCTTGGAAACGACAAATGCAATTAACATGCCGAAAACGATCATCAGCATCATTGCATGGAGTAGTAAATTTTCATTTGTTACTCCATACAAAAACATGGTATACTATCAGAAGAAACCCATAAAATAGTAAAAACCGTCCCATGCTGGTAACATGGAACGGTTGCAATAGACCGAACCCCATCAAGAGGGGCTAGGCACATTAGGACAATAATCCCTCAGTAGCCTTCCTAAGCATATGAGGGGTTATTTTTTGTTTTGATCAGAAACGACAAATGCAATTAACATGCCGAATGATATCATCAGCATCAATACATCATTAGTTTCCATGAACAACACCTCCTCCTTGGGAAGAATCCCAGAAGGTAAAACAGTGTGCCCAACCCCTCATGCGAAGCCAGTCTATTATTCTCCCATTATATCACAATCGATCACACATTCCTTTAGACTTTTAATATATTTCTGATTTCTTCTTTGCTAGCAGACCGACTGAAAAGAAAATTCTGATTGAGTTCCTCTCGCTCTAATGGTACTATTTTCTCAAGGGGGAGTCGATGTGATAGAAGAGAGAACCATGCCAGAAACAAGGAAGAGAAGGAAAATCAGCAAAAAGAAGATAGCGTTATACAGTCTGGGGGCGACCATTCTCCTGGTACTTTTTTTGCTTTTTCTTGGAAACGCATACATAAACAAATCGCTGCCGGAACTTGAGGGAACGCTGACTTTGCCGGTACTGGAAAATGAAGTGACGGTGGTGACCGATGCGAACGGGGTTCCGCATATTAAAGCGGAAAATGAGCATGATCTATATGTTGCTCAGGGTTATGTGCAGGCACAGCACCGGTTGTTTCAGATGGAGCTTTCCCGGAGACAGGCGTCGGGGACATTGAGTGAAGTGGTTGGCGAGGGAATGGTGGAGCAGGATAAATATTTTCGCTCGCTCGGTTTGCGGCGAGCGGCAGAGGAATCCTATGATACGTATTCAGAGGAAAGTAAAGATGTATTGCAGGCCTTTGCCGATGGGGTGAATACCTATATCCAAGAGGCGAAGGAAACGGACAGTCTGCCGGTTGAGTTTACCCTGATGGGAACAGAGCCGGCAGATTGGACGCCACTTGATTCCCTTACCATTGGGAAGTACATGGCATTTGACCTTGGCGGGCATTGGGAGCGGCAGGCGTTCAATTATTATCTGCTGAATCGCTACGACGAGGAAAAGGCGTATGAGCTGTTTCCGAGCTATCCGGAAAATAAACCGACCATCATCGGCGAGGAAGAGGTGGATGTGGCCAGCAGCTTTGAACATGCGGTGATTCCACATTCGTTTAATGGAAGCAATAACTGGGTGGTCAGCGGGGAGAAAACTGAATCAGGACTGCCACTGCTGGCAGATGATCCACATTTGGGACTGGCGACGCCCTCCATCTGGCTGCAGATGGATCTGGAAGCGCCGGATGTGCAGGTGAGCGGGGTTATTTTTGCCGGAGTGCCTGGGATAATTTTGGGGCATAATCAGGACATCGCATGGGGTGTGACCAATACCGGTCCGGATGTGCAGCAGCTCTATTTGGAAAAGCGCAATCCGGATAACCCGGAGGAATTTTTGTTTGAAGGAGAATGGGAGCAGGCCGAAATTATTGATGAACCGATCCACGTAAAAGACGGCGAGACCATCGATTATCAGGTAGTAGAAACCCGGCATGGTCCGGTGATTTCCGAATTCGCCGGGGACAGCGGGCAGGGTACTGTCATGTCTTTAAGATGGACGGCATTGGAGGCCACGACAGAGCTTGAAGCCATTTTAGAGATGAATAAAGCAGGCAACTGGAATGAGTTCGAAGAAGCCTTGGAAAAATTTCACGTCCCGGCACAGAATTTTGTCTTCGCTTCAAAGGATGGAACCATTGCTTATAAGGCCAACGGGAAAATCCCAATCTATGAAAATGGTGATAATGCATTGCTGCCGCTTGAAGGCTGGGAAGCGGAAAATGAGTGGGATGGATATATTCCGTTTGATGAATTGCCAACCGTTGTCAATCCGGAGAAAGGGTTTATTGCCACCGCGAATAATAAAATTGCCGGGGAGGACTACCCGTATCACATCAGTAATGTGTGGGCACAGCCTTACCGATATGAACGGATAGCGGAAGTGCTGGAAGCTGGCAGTGATTTGACCATAGAGGATATGCAAGCATTGCAAATGGATCAGATGAATCTGCAGGCGCGGGAGTTTGTCCCTGTTTTTATTGAAGCATTGCAGGGGGTGGAACTTGCTCACGGAGAAGCAGAAGCACTTGAGTTACTGGGAGAGTGGGATTATCAGGATGCGGTGGGTAAGGCCCAACCGTTAATTTTCCACCACTGGATGGATGAGATTGAGAAATTAATGTATCAGGGAGGAATTGGCATCCCCCCAGATGTGATGGAGCTATTTAGCGGTCGGGCGCAAACGACAGATCAACTTTTACGTGAGGCGATCAGCGGGGAAGGATCAATTTGGGTGGAAGAAAGAGGCGGATTGCAGGAATTGCTGCTAACATCGTTGAGCGAAACTGTGGATCATCTCGCTGAAGAGTATGGAGAGGAACTGACAGCCTGGCAATGGGGCAACTATCATCAGGTACAGTTCTACCATCCATTATCAGGCATTCATCCGGTATTGGCTTACTTCTTTAACAATGAGGATCCGATTCCGGTTGGGGGAAGCAGTGTCACCCCGATGGCAGCCAGCTATGATCAGGAAACCGGAGAAGTCGATCATGGGGCGTCCTGGCGATTTGTCATTGATGCAAGCAATATGGAAACGGGTTACCATATTGTTGCTCCCGGGCAATCTGGTCATTTTAAAAGTGATTGGTACCATGACCAGATGGATGACTGGGTGGAAGGGAATCATCATGAAACCAGGATGGGAGCGGATGAAGGGATGGAATTGCTGCTGGTTCCCGGGGAGTGATGATGGCGGCTGCTCCTTGATATTGAACCAAGGAGCGGCTGTTTTTCATATAAAATAACTAATCAATTATTTCCATAAATACTGAAACCTTTTGCTTAGTCAATCGGTATTACATATATAACCGCCTATTTTACATATAGTGATTGTGGAATGGGATGGATAATATTAGAGGGGGAATTTTACTTATGCAGGAAACGTTATTATTTATTATTCTTGGAGTTGTTGGAGCGGTGGTGCTCCTTGGCGGGATTGTTACGCTGATTATTTTCCGGATGCGCTATAAGACGGCCAGCTCCAATGAGGCGCTGGTGGTTACAGGGCCGAAGCTTGGCGATCCGCAGAAGGAAAAGAATGTGTTCGAGGATAACAATGGCCGCTCGGTGAAGATCATCCGCGGCGGCGGGTATCGTCTGCGCATGTTTCAGACTTCCACGCCGATTGATCTGACTTCTTTTCAGCTGAATGTCAACTCGGAGAAGGCTTATACAAAAGAGGGTATTCCGGTTCGGGTAGCAAGTACGGCTGTTATCAGTATTGGCAGTGAGCTGGAGATTATGGCCAATTTTGCTGAGAAATTTCTGGGGAAAGAACAGCGCGAACGGGAATCGGAGCTGAAGGATGTGCTGAACGGGCATTTGCGCTCGATCATTGCGTCCCTGCCGATTGAGAAGATTTACAATGATTTCAAGGAAGTCAACACACAGGTGAAGCGGATTGCCGAGTCTGATTTAAAAGGCATGGGCTTTGAAATCACTTCGTTTGCCCTGAATGATGTGGAAGATGTCGATAAAGAGAATGGCTACATTGATGCCCTTGGGCGGCCGCATATTGCGGAGGTTCAGAAGAAGGCGAATAAGGCGGAGTCCGATGCTGACAGGGAAACGCGGATTTATCATGCGAGAAATGATCAGGAGGCAAAGGACGAAGAAATCCAACGCCTCACAGAGGTTGCCGAATCGAGAAAAAATAAAGACATTAAGGAAGCGGCATTTGAAGAAGAAACGAACCGGGCAAGAGCGAAAGCGGACCAAGCAGGAGAATTGGAACGCCATCGTCTTGCCCAGCAGGTGAAAGAAGAAGAGCTGCAAGTCCAGTATATTGAGAAGCAGCGCGCTGTTGAACTGGAAGAAGAGGAAAACAAACGGCGCCGCTCCATTGCTGATGCCGAGGCATACGAAACAACCAGAAGGGCCCAGGCCGAAGCGGAAAATGAGCGGATCAAGGGTGAGTCCGAGGCAGAAGTTATCCGCCAGCGCGGTCTGGCCGAAGCCGAATCCAAAGAGCGCATGGCCAAGGCAATGGAGCAATACGGCGAAGCGGCTGTTTTGGAAATGCTGCTCAATGTGCTGCCTGATTATGCGGAAAAAGTCTCTGCGCCAATTTCACAAATTAAAGATATGAAGGTAATCGATATGGGTGGAGAAAATTCCCGAGGCGGCTCGGCGAAAATAGCTGGCAGTGTGACCTCGACGATGCTCGGTATTCAGGAATCCCTAAAAGAGGCGACAGGTATGGATTTGAAAGCAATGCTGGAAAGCTATGTATCGCGCGGGACGGTCAATAGCTTTGATTCCGGGCAGGAGCAGGTAGGCCATTATCAGGAGGCTTCGGCGGAGGAAGCGGCTGAGGACGTTGAGTCGCTGGCAGAAGAATCTCAGCAGTATACAGATGAGGTTGAAAAGCCTGACAGCAAGACACAGGAGACAGAGGAAGAATAGTTGGATTATGACGGATGTGTAACTGTAATAACATTGAACCCCTTTAGGTGAAATTTGTCTAAAGGGGTTCTTATGATAATAGTAAAATAAGGTTATACTGCAAGTTGGATTTTCCATGTCAGCTTTTTTACCTTTTGGAGGATGTTCAAAAAGCTCCGGTGAAAATGACACATCGAATTTCTTCGTTGGCTTGCTTTTCCGCTACTCACGTATTTAAAAGCATATGCTCCGCCCGTCAAAACTATGCCGCGATCTGGACTTCTCGGTCCTTTTCATCCTCGTTTTTGACACACACTTTTAGATATTTTGATCAAACTTTATTTTAAAGCTACAATATGTATGAAAGATACATAATATAGGGAGTAGAATATGAAACGTATATCGATTTTAATAGCCGATGATGAGAAGGAGATTGCAGATCTTGTTGCAATCCATTTGGAAAAAGAAGGTTTTAGTGTGATAAAAGTAGCTGATGGTCAAGAAGCTATTCATTATATCAAGACTCAGCCAATTGAGTTGCTGATTTTGGATATTATGATGCCAAAAATGGATGGATATGAGGTAGCCCGTCATGTTCGGGAACAACATAATATGCCCATTATTTTTTTGAGCGCCAAAACATCTGATTTCGATAAGGTACATGGATTAGCGATCGGAGCAGATGATTATGTAACCAAACCGTTCATCCCTATTGAATTGGTTGCTCGTGTAAATGCTCAATTGAGACGCTTTATAAAGCTGAATCATCGTGAAACAGATAGTGAAACAACCTTGGAATATGGAGGGTTGGTTATTTCTCCTGATCAACGTATCGTTACTGTATATGGCGAAAACATTGAACTAACGCCGAAGGAATTTGATATCCTGTATTTATTAGCCAGTCATCCAAAGAAAGTTTATAGTGTCGAGAACATTTTTCAGAAGGTATGGGGAGAAGCATACTTTGAAGGTGGTAATACTGTTATGGTCCACATTCGTACGATACGGAAAAAACTGAAAGAAGATAAACAAAAGAATAAATGGATTAAAACGGTGTGGGGTGTCGGGTATGCCTTTTATGGGTAAAATAGCTGGAAGTTTTCGCACAAAAATGGTCCTGTTATTTGGGTTAAGCATGCTTTGCTCTGGTGTTATAACATTTCTAATCTATAAGGGCCTTCAATTTTATTATCGAACAATGGTTAGTTATGGGGATCCGTTAGCTCAGTTCCGATTATTCATAGGCAATATTGGTGAAATCAACTTTTTTTTACTGCTATTTATCCCACTTTCGATATTGTTCTTCTTTTTACTGACGAAGCGTTATTCGGTATATTTTAAAGAGATTTCAAACGGAATTCATAATCTTGCTCATGGTGACTTTAATCACCGGGTACATATCCAATCAAACGATGAACTTAGTGATATTGCACAGGATATTAATTTAGCAAGTGAAAAATTGAAAGAAGCAATAGAGAGAGGAGATTTTTCAGAAAGCAGTAAAGATCAGTTAGTCGTAAATCTGGCTCATGATTTGCGAACACCACTTTCTTCTGTTTTGGGTTATTTAGATTTAATCTTAAAAGATGAAAATCTGACGAGAGAACAGACCAGACATTATTTAAAAATTGCCTTTACCAAATCACAGCGGTTGGAAGGACTTATTAATGAATTATTCGAAATTACGAGGATGAACTATGGTATGCTGCCAGTGGAAGAAAAGCATATTAATTTAAGTGATCTGTTAAAACAACTAAAAGAAGAATTATATCCTGTCTTTGAGCAAAATAGTCTAAAAGCTCGAATGAATATGACTCCCGATTTACCTATTTTGGGTGATGGAGAGTTATTGGCACGTGTATTCGAAAATATTCTGATTAATGCAAATAGATATGGAGGCGATGGTGAGTTTGTAGATATTAATGGATTTAATGATCCAGGGGAAGTGGTTGTTCAAATTATCAATTATGGAAATAGCATTTCTTCGGATGATCTCCCATATATCTTTGATATGTATTATACCGATGACAAAGCAAGAACGTATCAGGATGATGGTACAGGTCTTGGCCTGTTCATTGCAAAAAATATAGTGGAACAGCATAATGGAACAATTACTGCTGACAGCAGCATAATACGTACGATATTTGAAGTTCGTTTACCTCAGGATAAAAATAAAATGGACAATGTTTAAATCCAGGCTTAGGATTTAAGAAAAATTTAAAGTTTGCCCCACTCTTTTTTTAAAAAGTTTTTCCTATCCTTTAGATAAGTCAGGAAAAGGAGGAAACTAAAAAATGAAGAAGTGGTTTTTTTATTGTTTTTTACTATTGGCCCTGGGTTTTGCCGTTTATCATATCACACCTTTTTTCGAAGATCCAAGGGATATTAAAATAAATCAGGGAGAGCAAAAAGAAGGTGAATTGATCGAGGGGGACTCGGAAAACACTCAAAAGATTAAAATCACAGAAAAACAAATATATAAAGGAAAATTGTTGTTGGTTAACAGGGAGTATCCCGTTCGAAAAGAAAGTGTTAAAACAGATATTATAAATTTATTTAACCATAGAGAATTGACGAAGGGATATGGGTTACTAGATGATACTATTCACTTGTCAAAGGTGATGGCGCAAAAGTTTTCAAAGATGGTTGATGCCGCCAGAGAAGATGGGGTTAATAATTTTTTGATCAGCAGCGGTTTTCGGAGTTTTGAAAGACAAAATGAGCTTTACGAAGAAAAGGGAGCTGACTATGCCTTGCCAGCAGGTCATAGTGAACACAATCTTGGGTTGGCGGTTGATGTAGGGTCCACCACCCAAATGTCCATGTACAACGCACCTGAAGCAGAGTGGATTGATAAAAACGCCTGGAAATACGGTTTTATTTTACGCTATCCAGCGAATAAAGTTGACATCACAGGAATCGAATACGAGCCTTGGCATATTCGATATGTTGGTTTACCGCATAGTGCGATTATGAAGGAAAAGAATTTTGCTTTAGAAGAGTATTTGGATTATCTTAAAGAGGAAAAGGAGGTTTCTGCTGAGGTGGAAGGTGAAAAATTTACTGTTACTTATTACCCTTTTTCCGAAAACATGACTATTAATATACCGGAGGATCTTGACTATGAGATTTCAGGAGACAATATAGATGGTGTAATTGTGACCGTACACGAATGATAGATGCATAAGAGGAGGGAACAATCGAAATGTCAATGACCAGCCAAAAGAATTATTGTAAGAGAAAAAACAAATTAAATAGTTTCTGCAATAACAGGGAGTTTCGAAATTTGTGTTAAATTAGGACATAATTTGAGATATAATCCTACTGATTGGAGGGTTAAACATTGAAACAAAACAAGTATGATGACCCTGAATTTTTCAAACAATACAGTCAGATGAATCGATCCGTGGAAGGCTTAAGTGCAGCTGGAGAGTGGTCGGCCTTTCGTAAAATGTTTCCCAATCTTAAGGACAAGCTTGTGCTCGACTTGGGCTGCGGCTTTGGCTGGCATTGCCGCTATGCGCGACAGCAGCAGGCCCGCTCGGTGGTGGGGGTGGATATTTCTGAAAAGATGCTGGCGCGTGCCAGAGAATTGACCGATGATTCGGCTATTGAATACTACCGGCTGGCGATGGAGGAGGTTGATTTTCCGGCAGATGAATTTGATGTGGTGGTCAGCTCGCTTGCGCTTCATTATGTGGAGGATTTTCAAAGCATTTGCCAGAAAGTCTATCGTTATCTGATGCCAGGCGGCAGTTTCGTCCTCTCGGTGGAACATCCAATTTTCACAGCACGTGCCGCTCAGGACTGGTATTACAGTGCGGAAGGGGAGCGGCTTTATTGGCCGGTTGATGATTATCAGAAGGAAGGACTGCGGCAGACACAGTTTCTCGGAATGGATGTGGAGAAATACCATCGCTCGATTGCCACCTATTTTAATACAGTAATTCGGGCAGGTTTTCGCGTGACAGAGGTTTCTGAACCCGAGCCAACTCCGGAGGCCATGGCGAAATATCCGGAAATGCAGGATGAATACCGGCGACCGATGTTTTTGATGATGGTGGCGGTGAAAGATTGAAGGGATTTTTCTGAATTTCGGATCGTTGTTCAGTCAATATCTGTTATACTATAGTTGAATACGTCTGCCATAGACGCAACAGGAGGAAAAAGTTTGACTAAAAAACTGTTCACCGCTCGTGCCGGATAGGGGACGGATGCCATTGTCAGTGATTGCGGAGGAGCACGTACCAGTGGAAGGTGGAGCCGCTCCGTCTTACAGTGGTTGGCACATTAACATAAAACCAATCGGGGTCCGGATCTTGAGATGAAACAAGTTCAAGTGAAGCAGGAACTTGAAGTAATCGCCGGGCAGAACCTGGCGGTGAATGAGTAAAATCGCCGCAAAAGCCTGAAACTGCATCTGCAGGAAAACAAAACGGAACCCTGCCTCCAAGATAGATAAATTCATCTTGGAGGAGTGGCACGTGAGCAGAAAAACAGAAAATACACCGTTTCAATGTCGGCAATGCGCCTCGCATGTTCAACCAGTAACAAATGGAAGTTTTCGCAACCATTGTCCATATTGCTTGTATTCCAAGCACATGGATCAGCAGCCCGGTGACCGCGCCAGTGCGTGCGGCGGGTTGATGAAACCGATTGGAATCGATTACAGCAGCAAAAAAGGATATCAGCTTATCCACCAATGTGGTAAGTGTGGCAAGGTCGGTAAAAATAAAGCAGCTGTTGATACAGAGCAGCCTGATCAGTTAATTGATTTGATGAAATTGCTTAGTTTATAGGTTTGTGTTAGACGTATTCGATTTGAGGAGAAGAGAGTCTATAGCAGGGCTCTCTTTTAGTTATCATTAAATTGTTGTTTTTGTTGGATTTGTTGACTTTTTGTGATATAATTTAAACATCAAAGGGAGGTGGCGAAAGTGATGTACATGTCTAAGCAGGAACGCGCTCAAATGTGGGAAAGTGTAGAAATTCTTTCGCAGATTGATGAGGATAAAGCAAAAACGATATTTAAAGTTACCATTGAGCAAACTATCCAGCGCTTTCATATAGACTCTCCCATATTTTCAAACGTGCCATTACGTTTTCCCGACTTGAAGCATCTTGCCTTGCTCCGGGAGACGGAAGAAAAAATGGAGCAGGCTTTTGCCAAGCAGGAAAGGGAAAGAGCTTATGAATATTTGATTGAATATGTTGAACTGATCAGCCAATTGGCAGAAGGGGACCCAGTGATGTGGCAGAAAAAAATACTGGCCTCCTTATTGGCTGCCAGTAAAAAATCCAACTGGTCGATTACTGATGAACAAATAAGAGAAAGTCCTGTACTGTATGGGCAACGAGAAACGAGGTTTTATACGACAAACCAAACCGCGAAGAAATTGGGGCTGAGTGATCAGACGATTCGCCGGATGTGTGAAAATGGCAAATTTACCGGGGCTTATAAAACGGAAGGCGGACATTGGCGCATACCCGGTAGTGAATTTATTACTTCAGATGCACAGGATAAGGAAGCTGAAGAAATATTAAAGCAAATAGATAAGAAGAACCGGGAAGCGGGGGATGTAGATGAATTTAATCTTTGATTCCCCGAGGCCTCCCGTAGTGTTTATTGATACAACCGTTTTGTGTGGAGCCTTACGCAAGAACGGCATCAACCGCAAGATTCTAAAAGCAGCCCGGAAACCTTATTTGTTTCACCCGGTTGTATCAACTGTCTGCTTGTTTGAATTTGTCAGAAATGCCTCACAGGGGCTGGGGAGAGGAAAAAGTTTGTTGAAATATAATCACCAGGAAATTGAAGCATTTTTAAATAAATTTGTATATCCAATTCTGGAATACTACCAAGGTTTGCCTGCTAACAGTAAGATTGGTCGATACAATGTGGAAACAATTCTACGGGAGCATCGTCCTATTGGAGAAGTTTTAATAGAATTAAGCGGGTGTGATAATGAAATGGCACAGCAAATTGCTTCGACACAAGAGATGGAGGAGCCACTTTATCATTTCGATCAGGATGACTTCCATGTTTGGATAACTGCAATTCAAGAAGACTGTGATTACATACTTACTACTAATGATCGACGCTTCCCTTCTTCGATCGGTCTGATCCAGCGCATTCACCCAAGAGATTTCTATACCCACTTAACGTAAAGTGGAGAATATCGAGCATCTCGAGCTGATTCTTGAGTACTACCGGAAGCACGGCTTCAGATATGCGTGGATGATGTCGGAAATCAGATATAATAAAATAGAAATGCGAGGGGAACTGGAACCTAATTTTATGATTTGTTTCAGGGATATTATTTTCCAAGCCGGTGGCAGAGCCACTGAAGGTTATTTCGTAATAAATAGCGGTTAATCCTTTTCTGTTGCAGGAGAGGGTATATTTGCGATATATTATATCGCGAAATAAGATATATTCGCTTTAAACGATGTAAAGGAGCGGGTTTCTGTGTCATCAGAATGGAAAAACATGAATATATATTGGACCGATATTTATTATCATTTACACTACCCTCATCAAGAAAAAATTACTCACCAAGTAATCCGCATTTTGCAACACGTGGAAAAGCGGGACAAGGTGGGAGTAAATGATATTGCGAGTTATTTAAAAGTCTCGCAAAATACCGCATCGGAACATATTAAACGGGTTATCCAGAAAGGACTATTAATTAAAAACAGAGATACAGAAGATGAAAGGAAAATCATACTTCAATTAACGGATGAAGGGAAGAAAGTGGTTTATAGAAATACCAGTCTTGATGAAAATAAGCTGGATAAACTGTTTGCTGCTTTGACGAAAAAAGAACAAGAGCAGGTTCATGATGCATTCCAATTAGTAAGTGAGCGTGCAAAGCAATGTATGTTGTAATGAAAATCTTGGTGTCTGCAACTGTAATTGCCATTGTAACAGAAATTGCAAGGAGATTTCCTGCTTATGGTGGAATTATAGCGGCCTTGCCCTTAGTCAGTTTACTGAGCATTATTTGGCTTTATGTGCAAGGAGAGGGGTCAGGAACATTAAGCCAGTTTGCGTTAGGTGTACTGTGGGGATTCCCGGCCACAGCTGTCTTGATTTTAATTGTGTGTTTATCATTAAAGAATGGTTTTGCTTTACTGTTGTCCATTGGATTGGGAATAGGGGGCTGGCTGTTATTATTAATGCTTCAGGATTATGTAGTGAAGTTATTTAGGGTGTGATTAAAATGAAAAAGCAAAAAGAAATAGCTGCGGAATATATGCATAGGTTTGAATCCATTTTTCGCTGTCCCGTTTGCTCACGTCCAATGCAGGTGGCTGGCAAGGGAAGTGTGGTTTGTGAAAAGCGGCATACATTTGATATCGCGAAGCAGGGGTATGTCAACTTCCTGACGAGTCCGGCTAATTCCAAATATGACAAAGCATTATTTGACGCGCGGCGAACAGTGATACAGGCAGGAATTTATCAGCCGCTTCATGAGCGAATCGCTGACTGGGTGACTCAAGAAAAGCATGAGCATGAATTGGTGAGAATGCTTGATATGGGGAGTGGGGAAGGATCTCATTTGGCCCGCATCCAGCAGACTGCCGCTTCGCTTTTCGACGGGGAAATTGCAGCAGCAGGAATGGATATCGCAAAAGACGGTGTGTTGGCCGCTACCAAACAATACAAAGAGATGATCTGGTGTGTCGGTGATTTGGCGCGACATCCGTTTGCCGCAGATGCATTTGATGTAGTGCTCAATATCTTTTCTCCAGCAAATTACGTGGAATTTAAGAAGATCTGCAAGCCGGATGGCATGGTGGTGAAAGTTCTTCCTCACGCGGGATATTTGCAGGAACTAAGAAATTTATTTTATGAGGATGAAGAGAAACAGCACTACACCAACGAGCTTACGGTGGAGCGGTTTATGGAAAGCTTTGCGAAAGTGGAGAAACAGCGGCTGACGTATAAAGCCGAGGTGGATCCATCTTTTTTACCAGCACTTTTACAGATGAGTCCGTTGTCCTGGCATCAGGATGAGAATACGCTTCGAGATATACATTTGCCGGAGATTACGATTGATGTGGAGATTTTGCTGGGTCAGGGGTGAAGTGGCAATGACTAATATTTCGACCCAATCGTAAAGGAGCAACCCAGTCGAGACTGCTCTATTGCTGCTCTAAGAATTATTGTACACCTGAGAAATCTCTTTTTTCGCAATAACTTCATTGGCGGACTCCAGCTTTTTGTGCTGATCGACCGAGTTGCCAGCTGTGTTATCTTCCGCATGGAAAGGGTGATTTGCCTTCACTTCATCTTGTACGCCTAAAGTCCCGTTCTGATTAGCTTCCATTGGAAGAGGGGATTTTTTCTTGGGCTGATTTTGCATGTGGATCACCTCCATGCTTAGTCTGTGACTGGTGGCGTATTTTATCCGAGGGGTTATGAGTGTGGCAGTCAAAGTTCACAGCCATCTATAAAAAAAGAAAGACTTCTGCCAGACCTCACCGGCAAAAGTCTTCTCTTTCCATCACGATATGTAACTCAACACCTGGTTAATCGACTGCTCGCCAGCCTCTTCCCATTGGTTCTTGCGATGAATTTGCCCGTCTTTATCCAGCGGATCCTGAAATTGATTGACTAATCCAGATCCAGTAGAGAATAGGGAATCTTCATCTCGGTCCAGCCCGATATGGACGACATGCTTGATCACAAAAGGGATGCCGAATTCCAGCAGAGCATTTGGGCTATCGAGTCCACCCTCCACGACATGAAAAGGGATCCTTACATAGATGCTCTCCCCATTTTCCCGCCAAAGCAGCGAGTCATAGAAGCCGCCGTCATATTCCCAACTGCCGCATAGTGTGTACCCGCACGGCTTGCAGAGCTTTTGCATCTGTCCAAAATACGCGCGCTTTCCCTCAATTTCGCTTTTTAGTTTAATCATCATCTTCCTCCTTGTTTCGATGAGATATCTGCTTTTGGTTAGTATGCTCGGAAAATCGGATGAGAATACGTGGGAAGGGGTGTTTTTGTAGATGGCATGAACGCTTAAGACGCGATGAAATCACGAACGCCGAAGAAAACACCTCATTCGTGCCCTCATCAAGGGTATGAAGACACGAACGCGCAAGAAAACCACTCATTCGTGCCTTCATCAAGGGTATGAAGCCACGAACGCGCAAGAAAACCATTCATTCGTGCCCTCATCAAGGGTATGAGGACACGAACGCGCAAGAAAACTTCTCATCCGTGCATTCATCCACGAAAGCAGATGAAAGCAACCCATTCATGCACTCATCACATGCACGACAGCCCTTGAAAGCCATTTCATTGTCAGTACTCACAACCAATGGTATATTTATAGAATCATTAAAAAAATCCCTACATCTTCTACGCCAGCTTTCCGCTTCAACAACATGATGGGGGTGAATGTTTGAAAGGAAATCGCGTTTTTCAGAAGTTTTACTACGGATGGGTCATCGTATTTATTGGCGGCCTTGGGGTTTTCTTTTCAGGGCCTGGCCAAACGTATTCGAATTCAATTTTTATCGATCAATACATAAATGATTTTGGTTGGTCACGCACGGAGGTGTCCAGTATTTATTCAGGGGCGACGCTGATTGCGGGGCTTTTGATGATGCTGGTCGGGCGTTTTATTGACCGGTTTGGACAGCGGACGATGATGGTGGCAGTGGGGTCTCTGTTTGCGCTGGCCTGTTTCTTCAATAGTATGGTTTCGACGATTTGGATGCTTGCTGTTGGTTTCTTTCTGGTACGGCTGCTGGGTCAGGGAAGCATGTCGCTGATCCCGAATACTCTGGTGGCGCAATGGTTTGTGGAAAAAAGGGGGCGGGCGATCAGCATCAAGACATTGGGCAGTTTTGCCAGTGCGATGCTGTTCCCGATTATTAACATCTGGCTGATCAGTAATTGGGGCTGGCAATTCGCCTGGCAGTTCTGGGGCATTTTGCTGCTGATTATCTTTGTCCCGGCTGCGCTCTTTTTTGTACGTAACAAACCAGAGGATATGGGACTTGTTCCCGACGGCCTAAAGCAAAAGAAAGCCTCGAACACCAAGCCGGTAATGGGAGCAGCCGTTCAGGCAGCAGAACAGAACTGGACGTTGGAGGAAGCGAGGAAAACACGTGCTTTTTGGGCGATCCTTGTATGTGTAGGAATTCCAGCCATGGTTAATACAGGCATCACGTTTCACATTATATCGATTTTCGGTTCCAATCAGCTGTCAGCGGGAACAGCCGCGATGGTATTGAGTTTGATGGCGGTCGTTGGTATTCCGATGTCGCTTGTATCTGGGTATATTACCGATAAAATTCAAACCAATTATTTGCTGTTTGCGATCTTTTTCATCGAAATCATTTTACTTTTGATGCTCTTGGTCACGACCAGTTTTTGGGTGGCCGTGCTGTTTGGCACCATTTGGGGAATTGCCAACGGGCTGGAGCGGATCAGTATTAATGTAATTTGGCCAAACTATTTTGGCAGAAAGTATATTGGCAGCATAAATGGGGTGGGGGTTACGATGACTGTCATTGGCTCTTCCCTGGGACCACTGCCGTTCGGGGTAGGGTTTGATTTGTTTAACAGTTATACACCGGTGCTTTTGGCAACGCTGATTTTCCCATTGATTGGCATGGTTTGTGCTATAATTGCTAAAAAGCCGGATAAAGCCGAGGTGTTTGGCACGGAGAATTAGTTCCTCTAACTTGTGCATCGAAAAAACGCTTATAAACGTGCATCATTTTTATTATCAAAAAGGACCCCTGATCGTACCGGCCGTAATTACGGAAAATAGACGATATCTGCAGGACCCCTTAATAAACATGAAAAGCTGATCTTTCCTAATACGGAGGTCAGCTTTTTACGTAAAAACAGAAGCAGCATACACGCTGCTCCTGCAATTAAGATGGGATATTTTCCTCCAGATAAGGTTCTTTAGAGGGTTCGAGAAATTGTATAAGTGCGGTGTGTTTCTTTTCGGCATCCTGATAGCCTTGGAGGTAGAGCTGCTGCAGTTTATCGCCGTTTCGCTCGATTCTGCTGGCGGTTAAAGGATGCTCTGGCTGAATGATAAAAACTTTACCCTTTTTTTCCAACTGCCGAAGCTCAAGCATCGTTTTGTTATACAGCTCATGGCGGGTCCTAAGCAGGTCCGCAAATTGGGGATGTTGTTTAAATGTACGTTTAAACAGCCAATTGAGCCTTGTCGGTTTCTTAATATACCCTTTGTCTCGCGTTAAGACAACGACATGTTTTTTATTGCCGCTTTCGACGGACGGTTTCAAAGGAATTGCCTCGCCGATTCCGCCATCCATCAGTTCATTTCCCTGAAAAGGAATGCTCGGGGCAAGAACAGGCAGCGAACAGGAGGCACGAATCAGCTGCAGTAAATCCTGCTTTGTCTCAAAGGACTGATGGTAAACGGTCTGCCCGCTTTTTAAATCGGTGGTGCCGATGAAAAAAGTGGCCGGGGACTTACTGAACGCATCAAAATCGAGCGGTATCAATTCATTTGGCAATTTATCAAAAATGAAGTCCATGCTGAACAGTTCCCGTTGCTTGAGCATACGCATAAACGAGATGGCGTCGCGTCTCTTTCCCAATTCGGTTAAGATTTGATGATTACGGCCGCGCTGCATGGCGATATAGGAACTTCCAATAATGGCGGCTGAAGATGCCGAGGTGACCAGTGGAAACTGGATTCCCTTGTCATGAAAGAAATCCAGCACGCCCGCGGTGTACGCGCCCCGCATGCCGCCGCCTTCCAGCACAAGTCCAATATTGTCTTCCAATACTTCCACTTCCCTTGCTTTCTCTATTCTGCACGAGGATATTCAGCGATTATGTGAACACCTGTTATTAGTATAACATTTTCTTTAGGTTTATCACAGGTCACGTTTCTATCCCGCGTGGTAAAAATTAGGCAGTTTTGCATACTCTTGGCATTTGTAGCAGTTTATTCAGGGTGGCGGGAAAAGTTGCAGCGGAAAACGTGCTTTGTTTGATGCAAAGCGGGTTTGACCGTTAAGTTCAGCGATTCCTGTCCGACTTCAGCTTCCCCGGCTATAAACCTCTCACAAAAAGAAATTCCTATGCTGCCAAGAAACCATCTAATCCACATGCCTCGGATACCCAGTAAACTTAAAATCAGGCCCGATTTTCACCATATCCGTATCATCGAGCTCAACAGCGTCCTCCATCAATTCTATCCCTGTTCCCTCAAGAAAGGTGGGGGCATCCCGGCCACCTATCAGTTTTGGTGCCATATACAGTACCACTTTGTCGACTAATCTTTGCTCCAAGAAGGAAGCATTCACGTTACCCCCGCCCTCAATAAAAACAGAAGAAATGCCTTTTTCCCCAAGTACCTGGACCACTTGATCAGGATCCACAACACTGGAACCACTCGTCTCAAAAACCGATACGCCGGCTGTTTCCAGAGCACGCCGTTTCTCTTTATCATGCTCTGCAGTTGTAAAAATCCAGGTATCTGCCTGTTTATCAGTGACCAGCTGTGCATCCAGCGGTATTTTTAACGATGAATCAAGGACGATGCGGAGCGGATTCCGACCATTGGGAATCCTTGCCGTCAGTGCCGGGTCGTCCTGTAAAACCGTGTTGCTGCCAACAAGGATCCCCATGTGCTCAGACCGGAGCTGATGGACATCCTTTCTTGCTTCTTCTGAGGTAATCCATTTGCTGCTTAATGTGTGGGAAGCAACTTTGCCGTCGAGGGTGATCCCGGCCTTTACTGTCACAAACGGCGTTTTGCGTACAATAAAAGCATTGAACACCTCATTCATTCGCCGCGCTGTTTCCTCGCGCACGCCGATCATCACCTCAACGCCTGCTTCCTTCAATATTTGAACGCCATTTCCTGCGACAATCGGATTGGGATCAAGCGTAGCGATCACGACCCGGTGGATTCCTGCCTCAGCAATTGCCATGGCGCAAGGACCTGTCCGCCCATAGTGCGAACAAGGTTCCAATGTGACATAGATCGTGCCGCCTCTTGCCTGTTCCCCGGCCATTCTCAGGGCGTGGATTTCCGCATGCGGCTCCCCGGCTTTCAGGTGGCTGCCCACTCCGACAATCCGGTTGTGGTTCACAATGACAGCACCTACCAGCGGGTTGGGGTCTGTCTGCCCTTTCATTGCCTGTGCGTTGGCCAGTGCCAGGTCCATGTAAAATTCGTGGCTAGTCATTCAGGCAATCACCTGCCTCGAGATGCCCCGACTTGTTGACTTTTGTCTGCAGGTACTTTCGGTTGTATTCAGAAATGTCGCCCCAAAGCGGCGTTCTCCCTGCCACAGCCAAACCAGCTTTTTCCACAGCCTCCAGCTTTTTCGGATTATTGGTGATCAGTGTCACCGGTTTGGTGCGCAATGTCCTTAGTACATGAATCGCATCTTCATAATTCCGCGAATCATTGACGAAGCCAAGTCGTTCATTTGCTTCGACCGTATCGTAGCCATTTTCCTGCAACAGGTAGGCCATTGCTTTACTGAACAGCCCAATGCCGCGGCCTTCATGATTGGCCAGGTAAAAAAGCGCTCCTGTTCCATGCTCAGTGATTTTCTTCAGTGATTCTTTGAGCTGAAAGCCGCAGTCACAGCGTTTGCTGCCGAAAATATCCCCGGTGTGACAAATGGAATGCATGCGGATCAGTGCATCCTCTGCTTCGGCAAAATCACCATAAACGAGTACACTGGACTGCTGGTATTCCGCCAGGTTGGAAGACGATAATTTTTCAATGATCTTTTCATAATCCTCTGTGACCTCGTCATAATTCAGCCAGCAGTACCATTGGAAAACAACCGTTTCTCCATATAAATTAACAGGGAGCTGGACCGGCCCCACTAGGTATATTGCGCGATCCTGATTTTCGATCAGCCGGATTTTATCTTTTAAAACAGAAAATACCTCGGATTGAAGCTTCATTTCCATCGGATGATTCTCCTTTCGATAAACTTAAGTATAAGCAAAAAGAATCCTGTCATCAATTTATCTTTCTCGGGGAGCGGGGGAGATGTTTTCTTAGTGTATGAAGATTTTCGAAAATCGTTTGGATGGGGCTCCGACCACTGGACATGATGCCACGCATCATTTTATACTATTAGGGATTAACAAAACAGGAGGACAACCATGGGAAAACGCGCATTTGGACAATTTCGAGTGATGGGCCTCATAGAAGGTGCCTCACTAATCATTCTGGTATTCATTGCTATGCCGCTAAAATATATGTGGAACATCCCCGAAGCGGTCTCTATCGTTGGCGCGGTGCACGGCGGTTTATTTTTGCTTTATTTGCTTTTTATTGTGTATGCCCAAATTGTCGTCAGGTGGCCGTTCCGCTTTTCTATTGGCGCATTCCTTGCTGCCTTCGTGCAATTCGGGAACCTGATCCTGGACTACCGGCTGAAAAACTGGAAACAATATGGCGGTACAGAGCCGGCTTTGGCAAAGTGATATTCGTACGGAATCAGCCATCTTCTACTTCATTACTCCCCGCCCCAAACCGGGGAGTTGCTTAATTCCCCTACTCTACTCCTGCAATCGTCAAAAAACAGCCATAGGTGGCATGATTTCTTCAAAAAACCATCCCACCTTTTCCCCACTTCTTTCGATTATAGAAAAAACTCTGAGGTGTAGGACAGCTATAGTCAGGGTATAAGCTAAAAAGGAGGAATGTCATTGTATTGTCAATCCCTAAAGGCGTAAATCATGCTAAAATAGACATATACACTGCATAGTATCCTCACCGGAAGTCAGACTATGAAAGGAAACACATAGCTGATTCATCCTAAGCAATTTTCCGCTTGCTCAGTATTGAACTTTCGGATAGTGAAGTGTAAAGATAATACAAGTCTTCTTAAAAAGGGGAGGTTGACTCAGGTGGAATTAGATACAGTCCTGATGAGCAGACTGCTAACCGCATTGACCCTCGGATTTCATATTATATTTGCGACCATTGGGGTAGGGGTTCCGTTAATGATATCGATTGCCGAATTCATTGGCATCCGAAAAAAGGACCCGCATTATACCATGCTGGCCAGGCGCTGGACGCGTGGATTTATCATTACTGTTGCCATTGGTGTGGTAACAGGAACAGCAATCGGGCTGCAGTTATCCCTGGTATGGCCGAATTTCATGCAGGTCGCCGGGAATGTGATTGCCCTGCCGCTCTTTATGGAAGTATTCGCGTTTTTCTTTGAAGCTATCTTTTTGGGTATTTATTTATACACATGGGACCGGTTTAAGCCGTTTACCCACTGGCTGATGTCGCTGCCGATTGTACTCGGAGCTGGGATGTCCGCTGTATTCATCACAACCGTCAACGGATTTATGAACACACCGGACGGTTTCGAGGTTGAAAATGGTCAATTTGTCGCGGTCAATCCGATTGAAGCAATGCTGAATGCTGCCACGCCAACGAAGGTTTTCCATGTGCTGAGTTCGGCGTATTTAACAGCTGCCGCGCTCCTCGCAGCAATTGCCGCGTTCATGATTTTGAAGAAAAAGGCTTCCGATTATCATAAAAAATCCTTGAAGCTGATGATGACAATGGTCTTTCTGTTTGGTGCGTTGAACGTACTTGCCGGCGATGTGTCGGCGAAGTTTTTGGCAGAGCATCAGCCGGAGAAACTTGCTGCGGCGGAATGGCATTTTGAAACAGAAGAAGGGGCAGACCTGATTTTGTTCGGCTGGCTGAATGATGCCCATGAAGTGAGGGGGGAGATACGTATTCCGAATTTCCTCAGCTTCCTCGCTCATGGTGATTTCAATGCCGAAGTGACAGGGCTTGAGGAAACTCCACAAGAATATTGGCCACCGCTCTGGGTGCATTATATGTTTGACTTAATGGTAATGATCGGATTTGCCCTTGTCGGTATTTCGCTGCTGTTCCTTGTTTTTTCCTGGTTCAAACGATGGAACGAGCATAATCGGCCGCTGCTGTGGCTGATTGTGGCGAGTGGTCCGCTGGCATTTCTGGCGATTGAGTTTGGCTGGATTTATGCAGAGGAAGGGAGGCAGCCATGGATTATCCGCGGCTACATGACGGTGGAAGAAGCAGCCACCACTTCGCCGTATATCGGATGGATGCTGCTCTTGTTTCTTGGTTTATATATCGTACTGGGGACAGCGTGTGTTGTGGTTCTCAGGAAGCTGTTCCGCAACAATCCGGCAGAGGATGAACTGGAAAAACACTACCCAGGCATAGAAAAGGGTGATCATTCATGAGCTATGAGTTAATCGGAATTGCCGTGCTGTGGATTTTTCTATATGGGTACCTAATCGTTGCTTCGATTGACTTCGGTGCCGGGTTCTTTGCTTTTTATGCCAAAATCACCAAAAAGGATCACATTGTCAGCCAGCTGATTTCCCGGTATCTGTCGCCAGTGTGGGAGATCACCAATGTATTTTTCGTTTTCTTCTTTGTCGGGGTGGTTGGTTTCTTCCCGGACACGGCCTATTATTACGGGTCTGCATTGCTGGTGCCGGCAAGCTTTGCCATTGTGCTCCTGGCGATCCGCGGGTCGTTTTATGCATTTGAAAATTACGGTTCTAAACAAAGTACGGTCTATCTGTTTTTGTATGGTGCGACTGGGCTTCTGATTCCTGCGTCGCTGTCCGTGGCACTGACCCTATCGGAAGGCGGCTTTATTGTGGAGGAAAATGGCGCGGTTCGCCTGCAGTATCTGGAACTGTTCACCAGCCCGCTTTCCTGGAGTATTGTAGCGCTGGCACTGGTGTCTGTCCTGTTTATCAGTGCGACCTTCCTGACGTTTTATGCCAACCGGGCAAATGACCAGCCGGCACTGAATCTGGTTCGGAACTATGCGCTGTTTTGGAGCACACCGACTATCATTGCGGCACTCACGGCATTTATTTTTCTGAGCCAGCACAATGAGCGTCATTTCAATAACATGATGGACCTGTGGTGGATGCTCGGATTGTCGGTCGGATTCTTTATGGTCGCAATGTGGCTGCTTTATTCCGAGCGAAATTACGGACTGGCCTTTGTCAGTGTGATGCTGCAGTTCTTTTTCGCCTTCTTCGCGTACGGAATCGGACATTATCCATACATTCTGGATCCGTATATCACGATTCAAGAGGGGGCGACGAATCCGGCGATGGGAATAGCCTTGGTAGTAGCATTTCTCGGCGGTCTGGTACTCTTGATCCCGTCCTTGATCCTCGTGTTCCGGCTATTTCTGTTTGATGCCGATTATGTAAAAGGAAAAAAATAAGCATCTCCACAAGGCTTTGGGAGGAATTGCGATGAATGAATTACGGAATCGACTGAGGGAACAGAAGGGAAGCATGCTTTGGCTGCTTCTCTCTTCTGTGTTTGCAGGTGCTGCGGTCATTGGCCAGGCTTATTTTCTGGTAGCAGCGGTTGATGGCGTGTTTTTGCAAGGGGAAACGTTTGCCGAAGTTCTCCCGCTGCTGGGTGGTCTGCTTTTGATGCTTGCGGCTCGTGTCTTTTTTCAATATACAAGTGGCCGGACTGGGGTGAGAATGGCGGCCCGGGCAAAGCGGGGTCTCCGCCGTTCGCTGCTGGAGCGGTTTACCAGCCAGCCGGTCCAGGCATCAATGCGCGGGCAATCCGGGCAAAAGGTGAGTGTGATGATGGATGCGGTTGATGAGGTGGACAGCTATTTCAGTGAGTATCTGCCACAGCTTGTCAAAACCTCATTTCTTCCGCTGGTGGTGCTGATTGTGGTCTTTACACAGCATGTCAATTCTGGCCTCATTATGCTGATTACTGCACCGTTCCTCCCCATCTTTATGATCATCATCGGCATGCAGACACAGAAAAAATCGGAGGAACAGCTGGAGAAGCTGGGTGCTTTTTCAGGAACATTTCTTGATACATTGCAAGGTTTGGTAACGCTGAAGCTGTTCGGGCGCGCCAGG
Source organism: Lentibacillus sediminis (assembly GCF_002763455.1). GTDB lineage: Bacteria > Bacillota > Bacilli > Bacillales > Amphibacillaceae > Lentibacillus_D > Lentibacillus_D sediminis_A. Next base: position 217,739 of record NZ_NIXK01000007.1, on the reverse strand, counting down.
CAGCAAAAGGAAAAAATTGAATCGAGCAGTCTGGGCTTTCGCGATGCGACGATGGAGATTCTCAAAGTGGCATTTACCCAGTCGTTTATGCTGGAAGTCGTGACCATGCTCAGTATTGGGATTATTGCCCTGGAGCTGGCGATTCAGCTGATTATCTATGAAAGTATTTCTTTCTTTACGGCGTTCCTGGTGCTGGTGCTTGTGCCGGAGTTTTATACCTCGCTGAAGGAGTTGGGCAGTGCTTTCCACAATGGACGGAGCAGTATGGGGGCTGCGAAGAAAGTGGAGGAAGAACTGCAAGAGCCGGAGGAAGGAATTAACTGGGGCGATCAGTCGTTAACTTCTGCTCCCCCGGAAATTCGGATGAAGGACGCAAGCTATAGCTATGGAGAGGACCGGTTTCAGCTTGGCCCGCTTACGATGGAGATCCCGCCATACAGCCAGGCAGCGATTGTCGGCCATAGCGGCTCGGGAAAATCAACGCTGCTTCATTTGCTTGCAGGGCTGGTGGAAGCGGGCCGCGGTGAAATGCTAGTTAATGGCAGTCCGCGTCAGACCTATAAGGAAGTGGGCTGGTTTGCCCAGTTGAGCTACATCTCCCAGCATCCGTATATTTTCTCCGGGACGATTGCGGAAAACATCGCGATTGGTAAGAGCTCTGCTGTGAGTCGGGAAGAGATCACCCGAGCGGCGGAGAAAGCCGGACTCGATAGCATGATCCGGGAACTGTCTCATGGGTATGACACACCGGTTGGTGAAGCAGGGAGAGGGCTTTCCGGAGGCGAACAGCAGCGCCTTGCCCTGGCCCGTGCTTTTCTCAAACAACCGTCTGTGGTGTTATTTGACGAGCCGACGACAGGGCTTGATCTGGGGACAGAGCGAATGTTGCAGGAATCAATCCGGGAACTTGGGAAAACGGCTACGATTATTACGGTGGCGCACCGTTTGCATACGATCAGAGGTGCTGACCAAATCTTTTTACTGAGCGACGGGAAGCTCCAAGCTAGCGGAACACATGAAGAGCTTCTTGAAAGCACTGCGGATTATCGTGCAATGGTGGGCACGCAGAAGGGAGGCGACGTGTCATGAAGGAATTGGCGGCAGTTACAAAGGTAATGATGGCCGAAAAAAGAGATATTCTTTTGTCCATTCTCGCCGGTTTTATTGCCGGGATCGCGGCAGTCGGTCTGTTTGCGGCAAGTGGCTACCTGATTTCAAAATCAGCCTTGGTCCCTCCGTTGTATGCGTTGATCGCACTTACCTCCACGGTGAAGCTGCTCGGTTTTGTCCGGGCGCTCAGCAGATATGGGGAGCGGTATTTTTCTCACCGGGCAACCTTTACGATTTTAAGCAATCTGCGTGTCTCCTTTTTTGAACGGCTTGAACCGCTCGCACCAAGGATTTTTCAACGCTACCGGAGTGGTGACTTGCTTGCCCGTATTGTCGGGGACGTCGAGAGCCTGCAGGATTATTTCCTTCGGGTCTTTTACCCGCCGATTGTGCTGGTGATGGTCTTTTTGGCGACGATTCTGTTTACGATGTTTTTCTCGGTATATACTGCGCTGGTGCTGCTCGTGGGCCTCGTGTTGACGGTGTTTGTCGTTCCGGCTTTGTTTTCATTGAGGCAAGCCAGGATTGACAGCCGTGTGCGGGAAGGCCGCGGGGCGTTGTCGACAGATGTGACGGAGTTGTTCCAGGGCTTTCGCGACTTGAAAATTTACCGGCAGCTGGGAGAGAAGGAAGAGGCTTTGCTGCGATCATCCGATGACTATGTTGCTGAACAGGAGCGGGAAGGTGTGCAGAAGCTTTTCAGTCAGTCTGTCAATACCTTTGTGACATTTATTGTGACATGGTTTGTCCTGGCATTGGGCGCTTATCTTGTGTCAGACGGCCAGCTTGAGGGTATTTTTCTGGCGATGCTGCTGATGATTTCCTTGACTGTGTTTGAAGATGCCGGCCCCATGGCGGTTTTCCCGATCCATATGCAAAACACAAGACGTGCTGCTTCCCGGCTTTTCTCCGTGGTAGAAGAGGATGGAGCGGATCGTGAAGTCGAAGGGACAGAAAAACTTTCACAAGAATTGCCACCAGCCATTGAAATGGAAGATGTAACGTTTCGCTTTGCAGAGGAAGACAGGGCAGCGGTAAAAGAGCTTAACTTGAAACTTGCCCCCGGCACGAAAACGGCGATCGTCGGTCCAAGCGGTTCCGGGAAATCCACTGTTCTGCAGCTGATATTGTCAATGGGTACTGCTGCAGAGGGGGAGATTCACTTGAGTGGTGTGTCTGTGAGGAAGCTGCAGCCACAGAGTATCTGGCAGGCAGCCAATGTTGTGCTGCAGGAGAATCACTTCTTTTATGGAACAATTCGGGAAAACCTGCAGCTGGCTGGTAACGACCTGACCGATGAACAAATGGAGGCAGCGCTGGATCAGGTCGAGCTCGCTCATTTTGCTTTGGGTGATTCGGTGTTTGAAAAAGGAGAAAACCTCTCCGGCGGCGAAAAACAACGCCTCGCCATCGCCAGGGCGATGCTGAAAGGCGGACGGCTCTGGCTGCTGGATGAGCCAACTTCTTCTGTGGACGCGGTAACGGAAAAGGCGATCTATGAGCGTTTGTTTGAGCAAGCGAAGGCGGATACGCTGGTGCTGATCAGCCATCGTTTGCAAGGGTTGGAGAAGATGGATCAGATTGTTGTTATGGAGCGTGGAACGGTTGTGGAAGCTGGGACGTACTCGGAGCTGATGGCGCGGAAAGGGTATTTTTATGGGATGAAGGAGATTGAGAAGGGGATGTTGTAGTGAGAGTTTGCTGTGTGTGGTCTGGTCGCGCGATTTGGCTGGGGTGCCGCGCGATCAGGGGCGGTGCTTGCGCGATTTGACGTCTTCAGCGCGTGATTACAGGCGATGCATGCGCGAATTGATGTGGGGTTCGCGCGTTTTGGATGATTCCACGCGCGATTTGGTCGTGAATTCGCGCGACTAGGACCGAAACACGCGCGATTCAGTCCTGGCTCCTCGCGATTTCGCCCCGCCGCTAGAATTCAGTCGCACCAATATAAAGTCTGAAGTAATCTCTAACGGGTCCTTTCCACCCATACTTCACTAAGTGTCGACTTTTTTATACTTTACTAAGTAGGGTGAAAATAAAGAACAGACAATGGGAATGATTAACAGTAACAGTAGATTTATATACAATTTATTAGAAATCAATAGTGGAGTTAAATAAAATCCAAAAATCAACATAGGTAATATAATCAAAGAGACACATATGAGCCGCGAAGTAAAGGTTATCTTGTATTTGGAATTACATTTTTCACATTGAACAGGTTCATAACCTAACCAAATTGATTTGAAGATTTTATTCCATTTAAATGGAGCGCCGCAAACACTACATTTCTGCAAATCAACCGCCTCCCGCATATTTTAAAGCCAGTTAGTTTCATCTTAAGGCAAGTATACCAACACAGCTGGAAATTTTCCAATAAACTGAAATATCCCTATTCGGTTTTTCCAACAATTCCATAAAAGAACAGCTTCGTAAGCTCTTCCGTCATCGGCAATACTGCTTTCGCTACATCATCTCGTTTCATATATTCTGTAAACATCTGGATATAAAACAAAATTGCTTCATTTGAAATTGATGGATTTATATATCCCTGTTCCTTTCCCTCATCAAACAGGTTAATCATTTCCGGGATTACTTTTTCAGCATAAAGCTTTTCTAAATAAGTGTTTCCACCCGTATATTCCTTCATAAAATGATTGAAAAAATCCCCACTTATTTCATTTGCGGCATCTGTTTTTTCAAAAATAACCTGTTTTATCTTGTCCGGAAAAGGGATGTTGCTTTTTAATAAATGCTCGTATTCTTCCCATACATTATCGATATAAAAAATTATAACCTGGTCGATTAGATGGTCTTTACTTCCATAATAATTATAGATCGTCACTTGTGAAACATTCGCTTCTTTTGCTATTTCTGCAACGGAAACTTTTTGTATGCCATATTTCATAAATAAAGCTAACGCAGCTTCAAGTATATTTGACTTTTTTTGCTCTCGGCGACGTTCAAATCCGTCCATTATTGCTCACCTCCATGTTAGTGTAATGTAAATTTTGTAATAAGACAATGATAATAGTTCATAAACTGTTGCAAAATGATCTATTTATATATATTATGAACTATATAGGTTAAAATATTTCATAAAAAGAGGAGAATGAAATATGGCTATATTAGAAACGACCAATTTAACAAAAAAGTTCGGGAAATTCACCGCATTGAATGGTGTGAACATCGAAGTGAACAAAGGGGAGGTATATGGTTTTATTGGGCCAAATGGTGCTGGGAAATCAACGACGATCCGTGTGCTCTTAGGGATGTTAAAGGCAACAGAAGGCGAAGCGACGATTTTTGGCAAGGATGTTTGGGCTGATGCAGTGGCTATTCATAAGCGCATTGCTTATGTTCCTGGGGATGTGAATTTATGGCCAAATCTGACTGGCGGGGAAGTTATTGATCTCTTTATGAAAATGAATGGAAATGTTAATGAACAAAGAAGAGATGAGCTGATTGAGAAATTTAATTTTGATCCAACGAAGAAATGCAGAACGTATTCAAAGGGGAACAGGCAAAAGGTAGCTCTTATTGCAGCATTTGCATCAGAATCAGACCTCTATATTCTGGATGAACCTACTTCAGGGCTTGATCCGTTGATGGAGAGTGTATTCCAGGAATGTGTGATGGATGCAAAAAGGGAAGGGAAAAGCGTGTTACTTTCCAGTCACATCTTATCTGAAGTTGAAAAACTGTGTGATAAAGTAGCGATCATTCGGCAAGGGGAAATCATAGAAACAGGGACATTAAGTGAGCTGAGGCATTTAACTCGTACCAATTTGACTGTAAAGACGAAGGAACCGATGCCAGATTTGAATGAAATAAAGGGAATCCATAATGTGGAAGAGAATGACGGCGAGCTTAAATTCCAAGTAGATACGGAAGAATTGGATGAGGTCATTCGTTATATCAGCCAATTTGGTATCTTAAAATTGGAGAGCGCACCTCCAACCCTGGAGGATTTATTTATGCGTCATTATCAAGGGGCAGGGCACGCTGATTCTGGGGGTGCGCTGTAATGTATGAACGATATTTCAAAGGGACTGGAACATTAATCAAGCTACTTCTCAGGCAACAGCGATTCAAAATTTTTGCCTGGCTAGGTGGGTTGGTGATCGTAACGTTGGCTGTTGCTTCGGCCTACCCAAGTATCTATAAGGATGAACAATCTAAGCAGGCTTTTGCTTTGACGATGGATAATCCTGCGATGGTGGCAATGCTTGGTCCTTTACACGAAATAGAGAATTATATCCATTCCATTGGGGCTGTGTTTGCTCATGAAATGCTGCTCTTTACGGCTGTTGCAGTTGGGATCATGAGTATTTTACTTGCTGGAAGATCCACTCGTGCAGATGAAGAAGAAGGTCTTACGGAAATGATTCATGCACTTTCTGTGGGACGCTTGTCTTATTTAAGTGCGGCAATGATTGTGCTCTTTTTAACGAATGTTCTTTTAGCTGTACTAACAGGATTTGGTTTGGCTGTATTGGGAATTGAAGAGATGGGTTTAGAAGGCTCATTGCTATATGGAGTTATCCTGGGGTCAACAGGTTTTGTTTTTTCAAGTTTTACCGTTCTGTTTGCCCAAGTTGCAGAGACTTCGAGAGGGGCTACCATGCTGTCCTTTGCCGTTTTAATTCTAGCGTATCTTGTTCGGGCAATAGGTGATGTAAGCAATGAGACGCTGTCACTTATTTCCCCACTCGGCTGGACGGTAAGAACGGAAGTATTTGTAGAGAATGACTGGTGGCCCATTCTATTAAAGATTGCAGCAGCGATTATCATCACCATTCTGGCATTCTACTTAAATACCATTCGCGATTTAGGTTCGGGATTTATTGCGTCAAAAGGCGGCAAAAAACATGCTTCTGCCTTTTTAAAAACGCCATTTGGGCTTAGCTGGAGGCTGGGAGGCACGAATATTATTGCGTGGGCTATCGGTGTCTTTGCCTTAGGTGCTTCGTTTGGTGCGATTCTGGGGGATTTGGAAACCTATTACGCAGAAATGGATGTCATGCAGGCCTTTATAGCGGAGGATGCAGGAAGTTCGATGACCGAACAGTTTATTGGATTGCTGATGGCGATTATGGCTTTGATTAGCGTGATTCCAGCTGTGATGACGGTATTAAAATTAAAGGGAGAAGAAAATCGGAATCGTACGGAGAACTTGTACAGTCGTGCTGTTTCCCGTGGAAAGGTGCTTGGCAGTTATTACATTCTGGCAGTTATCGTGACGATCGTTATGCAAGCCCTCGTAGCAATTGGCTTATGGTCTGCTGGATTGGCTGTGATGGATGAGGCGCTGGAATTTGGTACCATCTTCACTTCAGCACTCGTCTATTTGCCTGCGATGTGGGTCGTGGTAGGCATAGCAGTTTTGCTGGTCGGTACGTTGCCGAAAGCAACTGGATTTGTTTGGTTTTATGTCGTCTACTTATTTATCGTACTTTATCTTAATGGGATTCTTGAGTTTCCGCAGTGGATGGTCAGTCTATCTGTTTTTGAACATGTTCCAACTATCCCGACGGAAGAAATGGACTGGGCAACGATGATCATTCTGACTGTTATTGCTATGATTATAGCTGTCATAGGGTTTATTGGTTATAATAAGCGGGATTTGGAAGGGTAGTCAATAACAGTGTAAAATTATGGTATAATTCAACATATACCAAGTAGAATTTCATCCGTTTATTAGGAGGTGGTGAGAAATGTTTGAACAGCTTGATCAAAAGAAGGCTCTTCTGGATAAAAATCGGCCTTTACCAGAATATACTTTAAGAAGTTTACGTGAAAAATTATTGCTTGAATGGACATACCACTCAAATGCTATTGAAGGTAACACATTAACCTTGAATGAAACAAAGGTAGTCCTTGAGGGTATAACAGTTGGCGGTAAAACAATGCGTGAACACCTGGAAGTAATTAATCATCGTGATGCTATAGCTTATGCTGAAGATATTGTTCAAAACAGGGAGCCTTTATCTGAATGGCAGGTGAAGAACCTGCATCGGCTCATATTAAAAGGTATTAACGATGACTATGCGGGTGTCTATCGTGACCAGCAAGTGTTTATTTCGGGTGCAGAACATATCCCGCCAGCGCCTTACTTAATTAAGGAACAAATGGAAGAATTGGTGAATTGGTATGAACAAAATACGATAGAAATGCATCCTGTTGCCCGCGGCGCCATGTTACATGCAATTTTTGTCGGCATTCACCCATTCGTCGATGGAAATGGACGTACGTCACGTTTGTTGATGAATCTGGAGTTAATGAAAGCAGGATTTCCGCCGATTGTCATCAAAGTGGAAAATCGGCTTGAGTATTATAAAGCTTTAGAGAGGGCGCATACTCAGAAAGATTATGGCGACTTTATTCAACTGGTCGCAAAAGAAGCGGAGGATTCTTTGGATCTGTATTTAAGTGCATTGAGATAAATAGCACCTGATAGCAGAAATGATAGCTTGTGGTGGTTACAAAAATAGGACGCGAATTTACAGGATTAGTTCGTGTCCTCTAATAAGAAAAAATGTTAATCCTCTTCATCATCGTATACTAGAACTGAAAAGGCACACTTGGCTTCTCCTTTAATTTCATTATCCCACGTTATACTCAATGAATAAAAATGGCGGCCAGGTTCTTCAGGTACATTGAAACGTTTACCTCTTACCTCTGGCTCATGTTCTTCATCTGTCCCCATCCTTGTGATTTGATAACCATTATGATCGAATAAGTTCTCATTATCGAAGTACTCGCTCATTGACAAAGAAAAATCAATAACCTGTTCTGGTTCCGCTCTTAAAGGTGACATTCCTAACAATCTATCCTGAATTTCTTTCAGTGAATCGCGCTCAACGTCACATGAATTCTCATCAGTTATCCAGCAAGCGGTATAAACTTTAGCTTGAAAGGAGCTTGAATTAGGACCGGAACCGGCATTTACTTGAATGTTCGGAGGGGTCAGGTTATCCGTCATTTCTTCTTCCTCAGGCGGACTTGGCTGAGCTTCCTATTTTTATTGCTGGTTCAGGAAAAAGACGAGCAATGATAGACTCCTCCAGCTAGTTCTGCTGTATATAAATATATAAAGTTGAGAAACTCCCATCCGAATTCGCCAATATTACTAGAGTTTACCCACTCATTTTCCCAACTTTACTATCTATTATTTTCTGACTTTTCATGTTACGATAAATGGAGAAGTACTTCATTTTATTGCCATTTTTGTTCGTCATATTTAAAGGAGTGAGAACATGATTGTAAAGGTGGAGAATTTAAAGAAGCGATACAAGAAGCAGATGGTGTTGAAGGGCATCGATATTACGATCGACAAGCCGCAGATTATTGCCTTGGTGGGTCCTAATGGCTCCGGGAAAACAACGCTCCTCAATTGCATGACCAACCTGATTTCCATTAATGAGGGGACAGTCGAGCTGCTCGGGAAAAAGCATACCGATACATCGCTTTTTTACGAGCTGGCGTATTTGCAGGATAACCGGATTTTGTATGGCAGTCTGACCGGATACGATCATTTGAAATTTATCTGCAAGATGCAAAAGATTCCTTTGACTGAAATCGATGCCGTCGCCCAGCGTGTAGGGATGGAAAGTTATATGAAGAAAAGGGTGAGGAGCTACTCGCTCGGGATGAAGCAGCATTTGCTGTTGGCCATGGTGATTATTAATAAGCCAAAACTGCTGCTGTTGGATGAACCGCTCACCGGTTTGGACCCGACCAGTGCGATCACCATGAGACGGATTTTGCTGGAATTGTATGAAGAGGGGACGACCATGATTGTTTCCTCCCATAACCTGGATGAGATTGACCGGCTGACCAATACAATTTACTTCATGAAAGATGGAGCCCTCTTAAAGGAATCGCTCGAGCATATTGCCACAACGCATTACTATGTCACGGTCAATGACGTGGACAAGGCAAAAGAGGTTCTGACAGAAGAAGGTCTGTCATTTTCTGTCACGGAGGAAAACCAAATCCATTTTGTCGAGTCGGATATGGAGTTGGGATCCTTTATTGAGAATATGAACCAGCACGGAGTTGGGATTGCCAATATTGAAAACGAAAAAGTGGGAGCGGAGAAACGATACCGCGAATTATTTGAAGGGACGCCTAGCTGATGAAGCTGTTGCCCTTTGAATTACGGAAGATGTTTTTCAGCAAGAAGTTCCTGTATCTGCTGCTGTTTTTAGTCATTGGTATCGTCGTTCTTTTTGGACGCAACGTTATATTTCAATCTTATATTGAAACGGAAGAGATGGAGGAGGTAGAGTCCCTTCTATCGACGGCTCAAAACAAAGCACGAATGCACCAGTATGAGGTGCTGCAGGATCCGGAAGATGAAGAAGCGAGGGAAAAGTCGGTTGTCAGCGGCGGCATTGTCGATCTTCTATATGATCTGCGGCAATCGGTAGGTTCGGATGACTGGCAGAATAGGCTGGTGACGGAAAATGCCATGTTTGCAGAGATCATGAATTATAAAGACATGGGAGAAGATTTTCCCCTAAGCTACAAGGAGATCGATCAGTCGGTTGCGTTGAATGAGAATCTGCTGGAGGAGAATATCCGGCCGGAGCATGATACATACAGCCTGGCTTTGCCAAATTTCGTGAAACAGGTGGTCGATTTATATGTGACATTTGGTGCCATTATTATCATGCTGCTGATCATCGGGGAATCCATGTCCGGCGAGTTTGAAAACCGTTCGATTAATATGCTGTACATGCAGCCGCTGAAAAAGACACATATCGTGATAAGCAAATTCTGGAGTTCAGTGCTCTTATACTTGCTGACCACAGGGGTTATTCTGGCAGGTGCTTTGCTCATTGGAGCGGTGCTCGGGGAGGACGGGACATTTGCTTATCCGCTTCTGGTGGAACAGAACGGCGCGATTGCTTTTATGACAATAACAGAATATATGGCCCAGGCATTGCTTGTTCTGTCTGTAACCATCGGGCTGGTGATCGCTTTATATTTGTTGTACAGTCTGTTTTTCAAGCACACCCTGGCGACATTGTTCGTCTTGCTGGCGACACTGGCCGCGGGATATGCGCTGTTTGGCGCGCTTCCATATGCCGGAGTGGCCTGGTTTAATCCGTTTCAATACGTGATGCCGGAGGATACCATTCTGATTCAGAATATGCGGGTTTGGTATCAGGGCATTTTGGCAGTCCTCGTGCTGACTGCTGTGCTGTATGTGATTTCACTGCAGAAAATCAAGACGAGTAAGATAGATAGTTAGGCAGGGGCCCTTCCCGGCTGTTATGTCCTGACGGAGATTAACAATGTTCATGATTAAAGTTGCAAAATTAGCCGGGAAGCGCTACACTTAAAACATCAAACAACGAAACGGAGGTGGGTAAAGATGTTTAATCAAGCTGTTTTCGTGCACGGAAATTGGATGGAATTCCTGTATTTTTGCCGTGCAAAATTTGCTGTCTCAGCTGCTGACGGGATACGTATGTCCTTTTTTAGCAGTTGAATAGCAAGCCGAAAACGGTGAAAACATCTCTTGCCCACATTATATAAAGAAGGTTTGAAGAGAGCGTTTCCTGCGCTTTTTTTTACTTTCAGCAGTCATGGGGAGTGTTTTTTCTTCATGGCTTTTTTGTGTTTTCAGAAGACTATTTTTCGGCTTGCAGGCAGATGGAGCAAAACATACACATCAGGAGGAATGACAAATGATTGCCTGCAGTGTCAATCAGATAGGAAAAATGTATGGAGGAACGTCCATTTTTGAAAAACTGACATTTGAAATTCAAGAGGGAGACCGGGTTGGCCTGATCGGACGGAATGGAAGCGGGAAAACCACCTTGCTGCAGCTGCTGGCCGGAGAAGAAAAACCGGACAGTGGGCAGATTCATTGGAAAAAAGGAACGCGAATCGGCTATCTTGCACAAATCCCTGACTTTCCCGGAGAGTATACTACAAGAAAGGTGCTGCGTACGGCTTTTTCGCAGCTGCTGGAAACCGAAGAACAGATGAAAAAAGTGGAAACAGCGATGGCGGATCCCGCAAATGGGGGCAGGATGGAGAAATTGATTGCCAATTATGGCCAGCTGCAAGAGGCTTTCTCACAAGGAGGTGGCTATGAAATCGAGTCCAGTATTGAGCGGGTTGCCAGCGGGTTGAATATCACCGGTTTATTGGAGAAGTCATTTATGCACTTGAGCGGAGGAGAAAAAACTAAGGCGGCACTGGCGCTCGTCCTCCTGCAAAACCCTGACTTTCTGGTTTTGGATGAGCCGACCAATCACCTGGATTTGCAAGCCGTGGAATGGCTGGGCGACTTTCTCAAGCATTACCAGGGAACGGTGGTCGTTGTCTCACATGACCGTTATTTTCTGGATGAAACAGTGACCAAAATTCTCAATCTGGAAGACGGGGAAATCACCAGTTATCATACAGACTTTTCCGGGTTTGTAAAAGAGAAAGAAGCACGCCTCCTCAGGGAATTTCAGGCTTATGAAGAACAGCAGAAGAAAATAAAAAAGATGAAAGAGGCGATCAAACGACTAAGGGACTGGGCAAATCGTGCCAATCCGCCGAATGAGGGGCTGCATAAGCGGGCGCGGAACATGGAGCGGGCATTGGAAAGAATGGAAAAGCTGAATCGTCCTGTTCTGAATCGCAAGAAGATGAACCTGGAAATGGAAGCTGCCAATCGGAGCGGCAAAGATGTGGTTATGCTGCGAGATGTAGAGAAAAGGTTTGGCGGCAGATCGCTGTTTAGCGACGTGAATATGCATATCCGCTACCAGCAGCGAACCGCGATAGCAGGGGAAAATGGAACAGGGAAATCCACCCTGATTAAATTGATCCTTCAGCAATTACAGCCCGATGCCGGTGAAGTAAAGGCTGGCAGCAATGTGAAGATCGGCTACTTGTCCCAGCATATTTTCCCCGATTTTCAGGAGGAGACGGTGCTGGAAGTGTTCCGCAGTGAAGTGCAAGTGACAGAAGGGAAGGCGAGACATGTACTGGCGCGGTTTATGTTTTATGGGCATATGGTCTTCCGCAAAGTCTCGCAGCTGAGCGGGGGAGAGAAGATGCGCCTACGTTTGGCCCAATTGATGTATCAGGATATCAATCTGCTGATCCTCGATGAACCGACGAATCACCTGGACATCGAATCACGCGAAATCCTGGAAGATGCACTGGAAGACTATGATGGAACGATCCTGGCTGTCTCGCATGACCGCTATTTTCTCGATAAACTGTTTGACAGAATCTATTGGATTGAGTCGCAGCGCGTACATTGCTTTGAAGGTAATTATACGTGGGCGAAGGAGAAATTGGGAGAAATGAGGTCAGAGTAATATAGGGGAGCGCCTGTGGATGGCGCTCTCTTTATTGATTATGTGCCCTTCGCTTATCAAAGCTGTATATCCTGAAAAGACTGATATATAGCATTGTGCCTAACATGAAAGTTAGCATACTCGCTGACACCTATGAAGCGAGCGCAAAATATAAGCTTGCTTCTTTTTATTACATTAACCAAATGCATTTTTGTTGAGAGCACAAAATATAAAAAGTCTGGAGGAATTAGGATGATCAGAAAAGCTGTATTAGCATCAGGATGTTGTTTTGTTTTCTTTTTATTTGGCGGGGGAGGATACTGTGGAGACGGAGTTGGATTTGGCGGAGATTATTGATGGAGAGGAAGCTCAGCCATAGATAAATAGATTGGAAATTTATTGAAACCTTTCCTGGAGCATTCCGTACTACTGGTAACAACAAAATCTAGGAGGCAAACAATGAAAAAATGGTTGATGCCGGTAATTATGCTGGCCGTGGTAATAAGTTTATCCGCTTGTGGCGATGTGGAAAGCACAGGAGACTTGGATGCAGAAGAAGTGTATCAGAATGCGGTAGCTGCTGCTGAAGAGATGGAGAGTGCCGAAGTTATTATAGAGACCACTTCGGAAATTGAGGGCGGAGGAGACACAGAAGCTCCGGCCATGACAATGGAAGCGAAGATGGAATCGAAAACAACGATGGATCCCCTTACCATGCATCAAACAGGCACAACAACGATGACGCTTGGAGAGATGCCAATCGAGACGGATGTGGAATTATACATGGCTGAAGATGAAATCTACATTTATAATGGAACCTCCGATCAGTGGATGAAGCCTGCTGAAGGGGAAGCATTGATGAATATGGCGGGCAGCATGGAGCAAGACCCGAACAAGCAATTGAGTATGCTCGAAGAATACACCGATGAGCTGGAGCTGAGTGAGAATGAAGAGGCGATTGTGCTGAACATGTCGGTGAATGGCGATGCGTTCAAAGAGCTTACCCAAGAAATGATGCCTCAGGAATTGCTGAGCGGTTTGGGCGAGGAAGGCAGTGAACTCCTTGAGAACATGACAATTCACGAGTTGAATTATGAGATTCAGCTTGATAAGGAAAGCTACCATGTTACTGCCACGGATGTTTATCTGGACATGTCCATGGGCACAGAATCGGAAGAAGTACGGATTAAACAAGAAGTGAAGACAGAAAATAAAAATATCAATAATGTTGAGCCCGTGGAGATCCCTCAGGAAGTGAAGGATGCGGCGGTGGAAGCTTGATAAAGTATGTTTGAAACCCTTTCATTGTGGAAGAATAACAGCAGACAGGTATAATATCCTGATTCAATGGACCTGCTTTGGTTATTTTTCAGGTGAAAAGGAGTTATGATAAGATGGCAAGATTAGAAGGCAATGCAGCGCTGATTACCGGTGGAGCTGGTGTAATCGGCAAGAAAACGGCAGAAGTGTTCCTCAAAGAGGGAGCAAAAGTATCACTTGTCGATATGAATGAGGACGCCCTAAATGATGCCAAGTCTGAGCTGGAGCAATACGGTGAAGTGCTCACCATTCAGGCGAATGTAACAAATGAAGAGGATGTCAAAAACTACGTGAAGCAGACCAAGGATGCGTTTGGCAGCATCGATATTTTCTTCAATAATGCCGGAATTGAGGGGAAAGTTGCCCCAATTGCGGAGCAGACAGCTGATGACTTCAGCAAAGTCTTGAATGTCAACGTGCTTGGCGCCTTCCTTGGATTAAAATACGTGATACCTGTAATGACGGAGCAGCAAAGCGGCAGCATTATCAACACATCCTCTGTCGCCGGCCTGATGGGATCACCGGGAGTTTCTCCGTATACTTCTTCCAAACACGCTCTTGTCGGGCTGACCAAATCTGCAGCGCTGGAAGTGGCAGACTCCCAAGTTCGCGTCAATTCCATCCACCCATCGCCAGTGGATTCAAGCATGATGCGTTCACTCGAAAAAGGCTTTAACCCGGATAACGCGGAACAGGCAAAACAGCAGCAAGAAAGCCAGATCCCATTGGCCCGTTACGGTGAAGCAATCGACATTGCCAATCTTGTGTTGTTTCTCGCGTCGGATGAGAGTAAATTTATTACGGGTGCACAATACCGTGTAGACGGTGGTATGGGCGCCAAATAATCGAACAGATTGGAAAGAAGGCCATGGAGTTATGGCCTTCTTTTTATGCATTTTTTTCGTCCCTATTATATAAAGTGGAAGTGGCAGGGGAAAAATCAACCATTTCGTTAAAAAATTTCGTGGGCGAGGGATCATGAGACATTTGAATATCGGCGGGTACCGCTCTCGGTATCGTATGAATCCCGGATTTCGTTAAAAACTACTTCTTACCGGGTACAGGAAGGAATAACAACGATTCGCAATGGAGGATAACATCATGAGCACCTTGATCGTTACCGACGAAATCATTATCCATGCACCGCCTGCCAGGGTATGGACTGTTCTGGCCAAGCCTGCATTTATCCGGGAATGGGATGACCTGCCGGCAGATTTTCCGGAAGACATGATGAATGTCGGGCGGGAGGTCGTGTGGCGTTTTCCGGACGGGCGCGTTACCAGGAATACTGTCATCAAGGCAGAGGCGCAAAAAGAATTGCAGCTGTCCCTGTATGTCTCGGATTGGAAGGGTTTGCCCACGGAAGAGGTCATATATGGATATGAAATCCTCATGCATGAGGATAATTCCCGGCTGCGAATGCGCCATGGTGACTTTGCCTATGTGCCGGATGGCGAAAAATATTATGCCGCATCCGCCGAATTTGCTGATGTGGCGAAACAGCGGATCAAGCGGTTGGCAGAGAGGACGTGAACTTCAAAACACGGGCTTCTTTGCCACCTGATCACAACAAAAACCCTCGTTATGCAAAAACGAGGGTTTTTAGATGAAGAGGGATGTACCTCCTATTTCCTAGTACGGATCCGCATCGTGGCCTTTCTCTACCGCTTGTTCCGGTGCTTTTTCAGCATCTTCATTTCCGAGAGGATGTCCGGTCTCGTTCTTGTCCATGCTTTTCTTCGCTTCGGACAGTCCTTCCCGGAGGCGGCGGCCGTATTCCTCATCCGCCGATTCTGCGAGTTCCGTCCATTTATCCTGGATGCGCTGATCACATTCGGACAGATCGCCGACCAGATTGGAAATCAGCTCATCCTTTTCCCAATCCTCAAACTGCCGAAATGTTTCGCCGGCCTGTTTGGTGTTGTCATTGCGGTCAATGGATTCCTGTACCAATTTTCCTTCTACATGCGGCGTATATTCTTTGCCGTTCTGCTCGGCTTCTTCATAGCCACCGAGAATCGAAGGCTCGTAATTGATGCTCGGATTTTTCTCCGAGGTGCGCTCGGTTTCATAACGCATCCCGCCGCCTTCGTGATTGGTATTTACCTTCGTTTTCGCCTTGTTGATCGGCAGCTGCAGGTAATTGGCTCCGACTCGATAACGCTGCGTATCAGAATAGGAGAAGGTCCGCCCCTGCAGCATTTTATCATCGGAAAAGTCCAGCCCGTCCACGAGTACCCCTGTACCAAAGGCGGATTGTTCAACTTCAGAGAAATAGTCATCCGGATTTTTATCCAGTACCATTTTCCCTACCGGCAGCCACGGAAATTGATCCTCCGGCCATAATTTCGTATCATCCAGCGGGTCAAAGTCAAGCTCCGGATGCTCCCCATCGCTCATGACTTGGATGAACAACTCCCATTCCGGATAATCGCCCTGCTCAATTGCTTCATAGAGATCCTCTGTCGCATGGTTGAAGTTGGTGCTCTGGATCTCATTGGCTTCTTTTTGCGTCAGGTTCTTAATGCCCTGCTTCGGCTCCCAGTGGTATTTAACCAGTACGGCCTCGCCCTCCTGGTTGACCATTTTGTACGTATTTACCCCGGACCCCTGCATCATACGGTAATTCGCCGGGATGCCCCATGGCGAATATACAAATGTTACCATATGGAAGGATTCCGGAGAGCTCGCACAGAAATCAAAAAAGCGCTGGCTGTCCTGGATGTTCGTTACCGGGTCTGGCTTAAAAGCATGGATCATATCCGGAAACTTCATCGCATCCCGGATAAAGAAAATCTTCAGGTTGTTCCCGACCAGGTCCCAGTTGCCGTCTTCTGTGTAAAATTTCACCGCAAAACCGCGCGGGTCACGCAGTGTCTCCGGCGAATGCGTCCCGTGAATAACTGTAGAAAAACGCACAAAAAGAGGTGTCCGCTTGCCTTTTTCCTGAAAAAGTTTTGCCCTGGTATACTTGGAGATCGGGTCATCACCAGCCGTGCCATAGGCTTCAAAGTAGCCATGCGCTCCGGCCCCGCGGCCATGTACCACACGCTCCGGCACGCGCTCGCGGTCAAAGTGGCTGATTTTCTCAATGTAATCGTAGTTCTCCAGTGTTCCCGGTCCGCGGTTTCCCACGGTTCGTATGTTTTGGTTTTGCGTGACCGGATGCCCCTGCCTGTTCGTCAGTTTTTCTTTGCTTTTTCCTTGCTTCCTTTGATTCTTGGATTGATCTTCCGCCATCGATTACCCTCTTTTCTAATGAGTTTTGGTATGCGCCGCTGTTATCTTCCCACAGGCACACTCTTCTTATTATCTATCGTTTCCCGTTGTTGGGAAAAATAATCAGGGAATTATGGGGTGGGAGGGGGTGAGTGATGTGAAATCCGTCCGCTTATTAGCGGAAATCCATAAAAATTTCAGGGGAATAAGTTCCGGCACTACATATTTATGGTAAAATAAAAATAATTAAAAAATTATATTAGAAAATGACAGGGGGTGAAGTCGGATGCGTAAGAGATCTTTGCTTTTTTATTTGCTGATCGTAGTGATTTTGACTGGTTGCGGGCAAAACACCATTGATTTTTCAGGGGAAGGCGAAAACTGGTCTGCGGAAATGAAGGTGACCCATCACGGTGAGGATTGGCAGGAGGAAGAATATCTTCTGCAGTACAGGGGAGATGCAGATTCAGTGGATCAATTTGAATATAAATGGGAAGCAGTCGGCAGCTCCAGTGGAACCGGGGCAACGTTAAATGAACACGGGGTGTGGAGAGGTGACGGCTCGTGCGGCGGCTGCGCGTTCACGAGGGAAGACACAGAAGTGACTGTGACGGTGGAGTGGGGTGATCAGGTGGAAACGTTTGGTTTGGAGGTAGAGTGAGGGACTGACAATCGAACGGATATTTAACAAAGGAGCAAGGTGAATATGCGTTTCTCAGTTTTTCTGCTGGTTATGATGTCCCTATTATTCGTTGGGTGTTCAGGTATACCGGGGCAAAATGAAGGGGGTCTTTTGGATAAAAACCAAGTGCTAACATTGGACCCTGATGCAGACTACTTTGAGTTAAATGGCCGTGTATATAAAACAGGAGCGGATTGGATAGAGGATGAAAAGTTAACAAAAGGGGAAAAAGCAGGGGAAATTCAACAGGGGATGGCCAACCAGTTACCGGTTGGTGCAGAGATTTTCGCTCCAAAGGGAAGAACAGACATTTTAATTGTTGAATATGAGGGCAGGGAAAAAAGGTACTTGCTGCAAGCGGGTGAATGATGGTTTATTCCTCCCATTCTTTAATTCGCAGCCCAAGCAGTCTGGCAAAACCGATAGCTTGCTCAGAAGAAACAATGCATCCTTCCAGATCGTCGGCGGAGGCCTGCAGTTGCTCGAACCGACTGTCACTCAGGTCAACGCCCGCCAGCGGAGTGTTGGCGAAATTCGTTTCATTCAGATCACAGTCTGTGAATTGTACATTTTTAAATTTGCATTCGTAAAAATCACTGTTTTCCAGAGACGTGGAGGAAAACTGAACCTGCTTCATCCGGGAGAACCCAAAGGAACTCATATTGGCAAGACAGCTGGTAAACAAAACATTCCCCAGCGTGGCTTCCGACAGATCAATGCCCAGCATTTTTGAATGGCGAAATGCCACACGGTGAATAATCCCGCCGCTGAAATCAGCATTGGACAGGTCGCATTGTTCAAATACAACATCCGTCAGCTCGATATCCTGGAAAGAAACCTCCTCAAATTGTACGTTCTGAAACTTTACCTGCTCCAGCCGTAGACGCTGAATCTCCTCCCCAGTAATCAGGCAGTCCTTGATTAAGCAATTGCTAAAGAAAGGCTCATCCGCTATATGAAATGATACCTCAGGCAGGTAGTCAGGAAGCCTTGGCTGCTGGATGGTAGGCTTTTTGGGCATAGTGATTTCCTCCTTGGTATGGGATTGCGGTGGGGGAGGTGCTTAAAATCGAGTGAGCTGGCATCGGATCGGGCGAGTGAAACTGGAAACGGGCGAGTAACAGTTCAAATCGAGCGACCACCATCGCAAGTCGGGCGAGCCTCCCGCCAAATCGGGCGGTCACCGACACAACTCGGGCGAGCACACCTCCAACTCGGGCGGGTAAACGTCCAAATAGAGCGACCAAACCTCAAGTCACCCCCGCACACCTCGAATCTCCACTAACACATCCTCTACCTCAGCCTCTTCATAACTGCTGATCAGTCCCGCATCCCTAATAGCTGCTCTCGAAACGACCCTCTGCCGGAGTTTGACAGTTACAGGCCGATCAAGAGGGTACTCCTCAACCATAACCGTCCGATCATCTTCCCACCAAAGCTGGATTTTTTCCTGGTTAAATTCTTCGACTGCCGTGGGAATAGGAATGCCTTCACGGAAAAAGGGATGCTCTTCCTCTTTTTTCGCGCCAGGTTCATTCAGACATAAATATAAAGAAAGATTATCGCCAAGCTGAACCATCGCATAATGAAAGTTAAACAAACGTTTGTTGAAATCATCGAGACTGCTGATAAGCCGCTGCTGGCGCGCCTCTTCCTGTTGGACAAAAGCCTGTGCCTCCTCGGACGTATTGTTCAGCAAAAACCGTTTGTAATGTTCACTGCATAAAAGTGCCGCATAGGGATCTTCCTTTTCCACCACGTCGATGCCGTATGTATAGAGCACAATTTTCGGCAGGGTGGGGAAGTTGGCAAATGTGTAGGGAGCCTGTTCTTCATCATTCCAAAATGGCTGCTGGTCAAACGGCTTCCATCCAATATCATGCTGGTCCACAGCATATTCCACCGATTTTCTCCACTCTGAACCAAGGAAGTTATCATGATTCCATTGTTTGATCAGTTCTCCCGACACCTTGGCATGGTCGTCCTGCTCTATCATGACGAACGCATCCGCTCGTTCCCTGACGATCATTCCTCTCGCATCCTTTCCATTGTTTCCGTAATTGTTGTATCATTCTATTATAACCAAATAGAATGGAGGAACAAAATAGAATGAGTCAATCATTGATAGTTCGTGACGAAATATTTATCCAGTCGCGGCCGGACCATGTATGGAGAGTACTGGTGAAGCCCGAGTATGTTAATCAGTGGGACGAGCTGCCGGAGGACTACCCGGAAGAAGATATGACTGTGGGAAGCGAAGTTGCCTGGGACTTGCCGAATGGGGAAGTAAGCAAAACGACAGTCACGAAGGCGGACGAGGGAAGAGAGTTACAAATTTCACTCTATGTTTCAACTTGGGACGTAACCCCGGCACCGGAGGATATTGCCTATACGTACAAACTCCAGCAGGAAGAAGCTGGCACCAGACTGACGATTGAGATCGGCGATTTTTCCATTTTGCCGGACGGAGAAAAATACTATGAGGCATCCGTGGAGTTTGCTGCGGAAGCGAAGGAAAAGATCAAGCGCCTGGCAGAATACGGTTGATTTTTTCAATCAATAAGAAATGTCACCATCGCTCGAGACAGCGATGGTGACATTTCTCTATTATAGCATCTGGTTAAATTTCACCTGTTTATTCAATGCAAATATAATTGGGATCCCGATTGCCATGACAACCAGCTCGCCAATGGCTGTGGTCTGCCAAGTCAACAGAAATGGAAATCCTAATGCCAGTTTCAATTCGAATGCAATGATAAACATATTAAATGAAAAGATGATCGTATTGGCGACAAGCAACACCCAGATATTTTTGATGTATTTTGCCAGCAAAATGATGAGTCCTAAAGAAATGGCTGAATGTCCCACACCGAAGACGATATCATATAGTCGCATCGGCGAGAATAATAAATTCGTCAGGAAAACCCCGAAGATGATCCCGAAAAAGAATTTCTTATTGAATACCACGAGATGGTTGAACATCTCCGGAATCCGGAATTGAATGCTGGAAAATCCAATTGGCTGGATAACCGCGGACACAGCGACATACAGTGCCGCCAACACACTGTTTACCACCAGCGTACGTGTTTTCATAATAAAATCTCTCCCTTAGTTTTTTTGCGTGGGATGGTTTCGAACCACGTGAAGCACGAGATTAAGTATAATAGAAAACCAGGAGAAAGGGAAGAACTTTTTTGAGTGGAAACGGCTTGAGAGCTTGTCCAATTGGAGCCGGGCGCACAAGGCACAGTTAAAAAAACTGCTCACCCAATGATCCACATTGACAAACACACCCACATCCAATATACTTACATAAAGTAACCAAGTTTCTTTTTACAATAAAACAAACGAGAAAGGTGACTATATAATGGAAGAGAAATTTTTTCAACCCCCAGCAACCTACGTAAATGAGCTCAGCTTGAAAGTAACAAACCTGGAGAGATCCGTGGTGTTTTACCAAAATATTATCGGTTTCCGTGTCTTGGAGCAAACGGACAGAAAGGCAATCCTGACCGCCGATGGCAAAACTCCCTTATTAACGCTAGAACAGCCTGAAGGTATTCAGGCAAAAGAGGAGAGGAAGACCGGCTTGTTTCATTTTGCCATTCTGCTCCCGACACGCGCAGATTTGGCGAATTTCTTGCGGCATGTCGTTCAAAAAGGCGTCCGGTTAGGCGCATCTGACCATCATGTGAGTGAGGCATTATACTTGAACGATGAGGACGGCAATGGCATTGAGGTATATCATGATCGTTCCTCCGAGCAGTGGAAATGGTCGGGTGACCAGGTTTTCATGAACACAGAACCACTTGATGCAGATGATCTGATTAAAGAAGTCAACGCGGAGTGGAGCGGGCTGCCTAGCGATACAGTGATTGGACATATCCACCTGCATGTTGCCAGCCTGCCCGAGACGGAGACATTTTACCGGACGTTGAACTTCCAAGTCGCCACTAACTATCCTGGCGCGCTATTCATGTCTACCGCCAGCTACCATCACCATCTCGGGTTGAATATTTGGAATGGAGAAGGTGCGCCTGCCCCAGCCAAGAACAGTGCTGGGCTAAATTGGTACAGTTTGAAGTTTCCTAGTGTGGCTGAAAGAGAAGAGGTCATTGCAAGATTGGAGCAGGCCGGAAATCAAGTGAGCAAAGATGGAGTGGATTATTTCGTGGAAGACCCAGCGGGGAATTTGATTCGGCTGCAATAATTTCTAGGTGAAAGAAACTGCGATAACGACTGCAGTTTCTTTTTTTATGTAAAATGCAAAGCATGCTTGACGTTAAGTGTGCTTGACATTTATAATGAATGTAACTCATGAGGGAAGTGTCTCAACTGAAAAATAACCTTAAAGAATTTCGTGATCGTAAAAGTTACTCTCAAGAACGATTAGCTAAAGAGCTGGGCGTTTCCAGGCAAACAATTATCTCAATTGAGAAGGGAAGGTATAATCCTTCGCTTCCACTTGCCTTGCAAATTGGAAAAATATTCGATGCATATGTGGAAGACATTTTCCTATTAGAAGAAAACGAGGAGCGATGATTATGTACAATCGATTAGCGTTTATTGTAATGGGCGTGTTGTTTTTGCTGATGGGGATCTTATATGCTGTTGTTGCGATTATGGCCAATAGTGCTCCTGTGCCGCAGATCTATATAATATTTGCTATGGCCGTCATGTCTTTCTGTTTAAGTTACTTATTTCCCCAATCCAATCAAAAAGACGAAAGGATGAAGTTCATTCGTCAAAAGGGAATGTTTATCTCCTTCTTTGCGTTCTTAATTTACTCACAGGTTTTTACAGGTTTAATTCAATTTGATGTGGTCCATCTGTCCGCAATGGCAGCCATAAACATGTTGACTGCTTTAATGATTAGCACTGTATTTATTTCCTGGGTGGTTTTAGCCCGAATCTATTAGAGAAAGGGGATTTGGATGCAGCCGTACATTTCCATAATTTTGCTTATTGCCGGGTACGCTGGCCTCTACCTGCTTATCCGGAAAGATGTGGATGAAGAGAAGAAGATGACGAAAAGAGGGTTTGTGAAGTTACTAGGAGGAATGGCCGTTATTTTTGTTGTCACTGTTTTATTCGTAACTATTATGGAGAACTAACTTTTTAGTTAGAATCAAAGAAGGGGAAGGAGGTGATCTGTTCAAGTGTCTCCTTCCTGTCTATGGCCTTGCCCAAATATAATCTGATAGAAAATCTCGGAAAGAAATGTAAGCTTGCTTTTTTGATTGTAGAGTATCTATTGTAACTCACCAATAATCATAGTATGATTGCCGATGAAGTCTATAACAGGAGGCCATCATCATCAGTGAACATAACAAAATCACCCTAAGCGGCACACTGACATTCAACGAATTCAAGTGGAATAATTACTATCATTTAAAGAGGTTTTTCATCTTAAGCTCTGTTCTCAACTTGTTGCTTGTATTTCTGATCATTCTACTCGTAATATCGTATAGCCACTCATTCTTTATACTTACACTTTATCTATATGAAAATACAAACTTGAGTTTGCTAATTATTGACCTCCTCACCGTAGCAGGCGCTTTAGCAATTGCATTTATTTTTGCCGGACCTGCGACGCTTGGCAGCATACTCTTAAGGAAGCGGAGGCTGCGCAGGGAATTTGAAAGCGATAAGCAGGCGCAAAATGAAGTGACTTTCACCATTAATGAAGAAAGAATTCATCAGAAAACCATTAATTCCACAACTGAAATTAATTGGTCTGATATTTTTTCAG
Organism: Lentibacillus sediminis; assembly: GCF_002763455.1. Lineage (GTDB taxonomy): Bacteria > Bacillota > Bacilli > Bacillales > Amphibacillaceae > Lentibacillus_D > Lentibacillus_D sediminis_A. The sequence continues at coordinate 194,341 of NZ_NIXK01000007.1, read as the reverse complement.
CCTATGAACACAAGAAAATGTTTCGCCTCTATGTTTCCAGAAACAAGGTCATTGTTTTGCCGAAAAGATATTTCCATTCTCAGCAGGAAATAGAGCTATTTCGAGATATTGCCAAGCAGTATGTGAAATTAAAATAAATTAAAGCCAGTCAACGAAGGGTTGACTGGCTTTAATTTGCACGACTACTCCATAAACCTTAACAAATCCCCCAATATAATCTTATCCGACATCTCCAGTTCTTCCCTAGCTTTCTCCTGATACGGCGCACAATGTTCGCTTTCTACCGTCTCTCCCGCATCTCTGTCATAACAAGTATGATTAAAGTACATATAGTCATCCGTAATCATGCTTCCATCCCTGAAAACTACCGGTTCTTCAGGATCTCGAGTGAACAAATCATGGCTGAACGACACCCTGTCATCAGTGGATATGCCCAGCAAATGAAGCAGTGTCGCCTGGATGTCGATTTGTCCTCCCGCTGTATTAATGATACGGCCTTCCTGACCTGGGATATGGATAATCAAGGGAACCTGCTGCAGTTTGATATGGTTCAGCAGAGTATCTTCCTGCTCAAGCAGCTCATGAACACCTGCTTCGTACTGCTCGGAGATTCCATAATGATCGCCATATAACACGAAGATCGTACCCTCATACATGCCCGCTTCCTTTACCATGTCAAAAAACCGCTTCAGTGCCGCGTCCTGGTAGCGCACTGTCGTCACATATCGATCCACCACACCAACCCTGGTGTCAGCTGGTTCAATCAGTTGATCCTCTTCCTCCAGCAGGAAAGGGAAATGGTTGGTCAGTGTGATAAATTTGGCCATATACGGTTCGTTCAGCCCAGTAAGTTTATCCATCGATTGTTCAAAAAAAGGGATGTCTTTGATGCCGTAATTCACGGAATTCTCTGCGGTCACATGATAATCAGCTTTTGAAAAAAATTCTTCATAGCCGAGTGACTGATACATTTCCTCCCTGTTCCAGAACTCCCGGTCATTCCCGTGAAACGAAGCTGCGGTATAACCGGAGTCCTCGTTCAAAATATGGGGGAGGGAGTTGAACTCATTTTCCGGTCTGCGCACAAACACCGAGCCACTCGATAGCGGGTATAGCCCGGTATCAACCATAAATTCCGTATCCGATGTTTTACCCTGAGCCGTCTGGTCATAGATGTTAGGGAAATAGAAGCTCTCATGAATCAAATCATTTAAAAATGGCGTAATTTCTTCCCCGTTGACGGTTTGATTAATGACGAAATTCTGGGTCGATTCCATACTGACCATGACCACATTTTTGCCCTCAGCCAGGCCAAACACTTTACTGTTCTCCGGCTCCCTCTCTTCCATATACTGACTCACTTTTTGTGTGTCTGATGGGTCAGCCATTACTTTCTCCATTGGCGACTTTATACTGTGAGCCATATTAAGCAGCTGATAATTAAACAGCCCGAACGATGCGACCTGTTGCTCCCGGTCATATCCGGTGAGCAGGGCATGTGGGTTGGCAATAGATCCCAAGCCAATCGTTAAAGCAATGAGTGCGATACTGGTTAACCCATATTTCCTCGTGTTTGGTTTCGCCACTGTCCGCTTGCCCCTTTTAGCCGAAAAAGCAATCCAGCCAAGCAAAATGACATCGATAAAAAGCAATACATCAAAAGGGGAAATTAATTCCGCCGTGCTGGCCCCGAGACCGCCAACATTATCAAATTGCAGAAGAACAGAGACCGTAACAAAGTCTATATAGAAACGGTAATAAAGTAAATTGCCGTATAAAAGCCCTGTGCACAACACGAGGATAATGAAGACTGCAATTGGACGAACCCGCTTCCCGAAAAAGAAACTGCAGCCCAAAAACAGCATGATGATTCCGATTGGGGCGAGAATGACCAGCATCACACCCCACCAGGAACCAACTGGTAAATCAAATCCAATAAACGTAACGATCACAGTTTTCAACCATAACAACAGGGCGGCAGCAGGGATCATATGGTCAGATAAAAAGGCGGTCAGTTTTCTCATCCGATGCCAGCTCCTTGCTCCATCTGTTGAAATTGCTCCGTAATGATACGAATGGACTTCATTACTTTTTTCCTTTCCTGTTCTCCCATCAAAGCAACTTGGAACCAGTTTCTCTTTACCAGATAGTCACTTTCATAGCTGACAAATACACCAGAGGATTTCAATTGATCGCCAAATTCCCTCGATGATACATGGGCCGGCAATTGGACGGAAATAACGCCGGGAGAATAACCTTTTCCTCTTAAAACATCCATCCCCGCATCAGCTAAAGCCTGACACACCGATTCAGCCAGTTCTCCTTTGAAAGAACAGGGGTTATCCAAGGCGGTCTTCAAAGCAGATAAACCATTGGACGAATGAGTGAAGGGAACGCTGCCCGTTTTCTGGTATACCCCGACATCCAAGCTGCTGGGAAGGTGCTTGTTTGGTGAAATTTCCTGCTCATGAAAGACAATCGCAAGTCCCGGAAAGGAAGCCAGCCCCTTGCCGCTGACCGTCGTTGCTAAATAAACATCCGATAAATCAATTGGAATCACGCCAACGCTGCTGGCTGCATCGACACAGATATGCACCTGATGCTTCTGGGAAATTTCTTTTAACTGCTGTAATGGGTAAACATACCCCGTGGATGTCTCACAATGCACGGTCCAAAGCCAGGTGATATCCGGATTGGCTGCTAAAACATGATCCACTTCCTCAAGGGTGATCGGTGTATTCCATGGTTTTTCCAGTTGGTCAAACCTGAGGCCAAAGCGATTGGCATGACCAATTAAACGCTCGCCGAATTCCCCGTTTGTTAAAATTAACCCTTTTCCTGTGAAAGTAGATAGCTGTGCCGCGACCATGTCATTCGCCAGCGTTCCGGTTCCGACAACGATCTCAGCATGATTGGCTTTGGTTAATGCACACAATTTATCCTTCGCAGCTTGCATCGTGTGATGAAAGTCAGCGGAGCGGTGGGAAATCGCTGGCTGCTGCCAAGCTTTCTTTACCTCGCCGCTTATCGGCACCGGTCCTGGGAGTAAATAGGGGCAAAAAGCTTTTTCTTCCCGCTGAATCAGCTTTTGGAAAACCTTCGAGGAGGCTTCAAATTGCTGCTTTGTGATGTACATTGGCTGATAAGGAGCTTCTTCTGTTCCGACAAGCGGACCGAATGGTTGAAAGCCAACATGCCTATACAGCTTTGTCTGCCTTGGTGTTCCGGAAATCAGCGCAACGGTATATTCTTTTTCCAAACAATGGGAAACAAGCTTTTCACACAACCCATAGAAAATCCGTCCACCCCGGTAGTCCGGTTTAATCGAGAGCAGTCTTATTTCACAGGGGGTGTCCGTCTCTGACAAATAGTCATCAAGATTATCAAGCTTCTGATCCAGAGAAAATGGTCTTTTCCCCCTCACAGCAATCATGCCAACAACCTCGTCGCCCCGTTTTGCGATTACATAAATATTCTCTTCATGAAACCGGTCAATCAGCATTCCTTCCTCATTCGTCTGATGCTGCGGAATCTCCTCGACAAACGTTTCATAGTTTAAACGGTAGATTTGATCCATCTCGTCCTGACTATCTGCAATTTTATATGTAAAAGTTGTGGAATAATTCATCTTACTTCCCCTCTCTGTGTGCCAATAAGACAATGATGAGCATGATCAAGAAAATACCTGCCAGGAGAAACGCTTTCAAGATTAGCAGTGTTACTGGAATCGTTGCCAAAGCAATCAAACCAATGAGGCTGAAATTTCGTTTGATCATTCGCCCGATTAGCACCGTTATGCCGACTGCCAGTAAGGTTAAGGTCGCAAGAACCAAAGCGGTGGCCAGATAGACCACAACGCCCTTGCCACCCCGGAACTTTAGCTGAACCGGCCAAAGATGACCAAGTAAAACAGCAATCGCAGTCATTCCTGCCAGCAGTGTGGGAACATCCAGAAAATGAATAGCGACTAAAAGCGGAAGGACCGTTTTTAATGCATCGATAACAACCGTGTAAACAAACGCCGACCGGCCGAAGACTCTCCCTGCATTCCTCGCACCGGCATTGGAACTGCCATGCTCTCTAATGTCCTGATTGGACCGGAATCTTCCTATATAATAAGCCCCATTTATGCACCCGAATAAATAAGCGATTACGAGTAAAACAATTTCACCCAGTTTCCTCACCCTGCGTTCTATTAAAATTCGTGTTATTGTATGTATTTTCATATTCATATTACCAAAATATTACACACAAACCAATCCCTAAAAAAAGCTGAAATTCTATTGTTCTCTCAATAAGCCTCTGCTATTCTTAAAGAAAGATAGATAAGATATAAGGGGGAAGCAGATTGTATAGATGGTTAGCAGCGGGGGCTCTCTTTTCTGTGATTGCATTGTCGGCTTGTGGGACAAGCGAGCAGGGCACAGAGGAAGTAGTCGCCGAAAAGGAAAGCGCTGTCGCAGCAAAAACAGAAGTGAGCCAGAAGGAAGAACGGGAAAAAGAGGAAATCACCGTTGAGGAGCAAGAAGAAGAGGAAAAAGCCAAGGAAGCAGATAAAGCTGAGCAAGATACAGCAGAAACGTCAAAAGAAGTGACGGAGGAAGAAACGGCAGAAGCGCCTGTCGAGGAAACAGGACCAGCAAGCGAGCCGGCGGAAGTTCCTGTTGAGGAAGAACCAGTGAGCGAACCGGAAACCGATGAGCCTGCCAAAGAGGAACCTGTCGAGGAAGAAAAACCGGAAAGTAAGCCTGAAGAAAAAACTGTTCCAGAGAAAAATACGGAACCAAAAGCTTCTGAGAAAGAAAGCGAAGAGCCGACAGAAAACCTTAACCGCTATTCACAAGGACAGTTTGCGGTCGATGGCAGTCCCGGTCAAACAGTGGAAAACGATATAGGCGTTTTTACAATTGAAAAGGCTGCAACTCCAGGCACGGTAAATGCCGGGCCTATAAACATTCAGATTGAAAATGTCAGCCTTGTCAGCGGGGATGTGACAGCTGAGCATGTAGCCGGGATTGCAGGCGATGAGGTGCGGTTTTTGAAAATGAATGCGACATTGCAAAACACAAGTGAGCTTCCCATTATGTTCTATTTCGCGGGGACGACAATCAACGTAAATGGCCATCAGCTAATCGCACATGATATGTTCAGTGGCAGGACGAACGGTGATTATACGAGCACGACACCAAAAAATGTTACATTGGTATACATGCTGAATGAAAGTCACCCGCCTTCTGAACAGATTAGCAACATGACGATTGATATAGTACCAATTCCAAAGAACGCAGAGACAGATGAAGTATTAGGGAGTGGAACGTCAGTGAATGTTTCGTTATAAAAATTTTATTAAAAAGAGAAGCACGAATTCAGCTGGGTTCTGCCCTAGTGTGGATTCGTGTTTTTTTATAGAATATATCGGTGAATAGGAATACGCGCAATTGGGTAAAGATGAATAGAAATAATATCAAGAAAGGGAAGTTGATTATGGTTACGATTAAGCAAGGGAAAGGGAAATATTACGCAGGAGAAGATGAGGCAAACCCTTTAGCGGAGATCATCTTTAGTCAATCGGAAGAAAAAAACCTCGTGATTGAACACACCTATGTATCGGACGAATTACGCGGGGAAGGGGTTGCCGGCCAGCTTATCTCTCAAGTAGTAAATATAGCCAGGGAGGAAGATAAAAAGATCATTGCTTTATGCTCCTTTGCGAAAAGCTATTTGGAAAAGCACCCGGAATATCAGGACGTTCTTGCTGTATAACTTGGGAAGGGTTTGTCAAATAAAGTGTGTAAGTTAAAATTTACTCAAGATATTTTAAAACCCTATTTTTAAGCGTATCATGGAGGAGGAGTTGGTTCATAACCATTGCCCAGTTTTGGATATGGCCCCCTTCCCATTTTTTCTCAAGTTCCGTCACACGTAAATATAATACTTTTAAAAGGGCGTTTTCGTTGGGGAATGCCCCTTTTTTGGTTACCTTTCTAAAGCTGGAGTGAATACTCTCGACCGCATTTGTGGTGTACATAATTTTACGAATCGCACTGCCGTAGTCGAAGAGCTGCTCGACGTGATGAAAGTTTCTTGTCCAAACATCAATCGCTCCTGGATAGGCAGACCATTGCTGCTTAAAGGAGTCGAATGCACTATGGCAAGCCTTAAGGCTTGGTGCTGCATATACTTTCCTTATCGCTTGTGTGAATGGTTTGTAATCCTTGCTTGGTACATATTTAACGGAGTTTCGAATCAAGTGAACGATACAACGTTGGTTGATCACGTCAGGGAAAATAGAACGTGCTCCTTCCTCTAAGCCACTCACGCCATCCATGGAGATAAAGAAAATGTCTTCCACCCCTCTCGCTTTGATTTCATCAAATATTTGCATCCATTTATGCTTACTCTCCGTTTCATTCAGCCATAATCCCAGAATGTCCTTAGAGCCTTCTAACGTGTAGCCAAGAATGGTATAGACGGCATATTTCTTCGTCTCATATTGATTGCGGATCGTTGTGTACATGCAGTCTACAAACACAAATGGATAACAGTTACTCAGCGGTCTTGTCTGCCATTCTTCCAACTCCGGAAGTATACTGTCCGTAATGTCAGAGATCATTTCATGGGAAACCGAAAAACCGTAAATATCCTCCACCGTCGAAGAAATATCGCGTTGGGACATCCCACGGGCGTACATGGATATCACTTTATCTTCAATCGCAGAAACGTCCTTCTGGCGCTTTGGTATGAGTTTTGGATCAAAGGAGCCATCACGATCTCGAGGCACCTCAATACCTACTTCACCTGAACTGGTCTTTACTGTTTTATTACCGTATCCGTTTCGTCTGTTTTTTGTATCCTTTTCATTTTTGTCATTTGATTCATAACCTAAATGGTGATTCATTTCACCCTTAAGCATCGTTTCAAACATCGGTCCGAAAATATCCCTAAGGGCATTCTGCATGTCTTCTACAGACTCCGGTTGATATTCCTCAATGATTCGGTTCGCTAGATCAACAGATTTGGAATCTCGTTTTGGCTTGGCCAATAGAATAACCTCCCGTTTGAATTATTTTAATTGTAACAATAAAAAACTGAACTGCGAAGTAAGAGCCGTACGCTCTCTTACTTACACAGTTCAGTTTACACTCCCCTTGGGAAAGGTTTGAAGCTTCAGTTATCTAAGAGCTTCATGCGTTAAGAGAAGTTTTTGCCATGAACATAATCCGTCTTAAAACTCCCCTTTAATAAAAGAAGAGCCTGATCTAATAAAAAAAGATCAGGCTTTAATCAGATGAGATATTGGATTGGTACCATTTGACTGGCTGCGATTTGGTTGGGAGTTGTTTATGCTACAGAAGTAATTTGTTATCTTTCTTATCTCTACACTACTCGCCTTTATCTTCTTGCTCCAGCTTTTCTTTCTCTTCTTTTACGAATTCATGCAATCCCGGCACATCGTCATAGTCAACGTTATCAATCGATTTTACAATCTTCTCCATCAAGTCCTGTTTCACATCTTCCTGATACTTTTCAGGTATGGAAGAAATACGCTTATTTATCTTTGGCTGGAAATGCTGCAACAGTTGCTGATAAAAGTCCTCACTGTGTTTCATTAGGCTGCCCCCATAATTGCTCCTTTAATGATAATAACGCCCGCTTATGAAGCTTAGAGATATTCTGTTCACTTTGTCCAAAGTACTTTGCTGCTTCCTTATTCTCTTTTCCTTCTACATATATCATTTCTAACACTTTCATTTGTTTGGCTGGCAGAGTGGATAGTGCGCCGTGCAGGTTTTCATCCTCGATAGATGCAATGAGAGAAGTTTCCAATACTTCCTCCGGTTTGTGAGTGTCGCTTTCCGTAAGCAAGTCCATCAGTGGCATGCTTTCCTCATTATCGGATGAGGCTTCTTCGTCTAAAATTGATACATTCCGCTTATGAAAACGTTCATACCTGTTTTTAATTTCGATCGTATAGTAATGGATAACATTGGCTACGTAGTTGATTATTCTGACTTTGTAGAAATGATCTCTAAATGCTTGATCCAGTTTTCTTTTGCATTCAATACTCTCCTCCTCTTTTGCCTGCAATATTAGCGCCACATTTTTTTTAGAGGATAAAAAGCGGCTGATAACTGGATTATTCAAAACACGATAGCTGCAGTCAAAGTAGTCTGAAATGGCTGTACTCTGATGCATGGTAATCCCCATCGTAGAACCCTCCTTACAAATTTTATAGAACACATATTCGGGAATGTGTATTCTATTTTAATGGCTATCCTAGTATTTGTAAAGGCATCTATAAAATTAATTTCTATTGCAAAACAAAAAAGGTTAAAGCAATTTGCTTTAACCTTTGTAGGCCCCTATCTGTTATTCATTTTCTGTTCTACTATTCTTGCCATGGAATTAACCTTCTCTGTAAGCTCGCCAATCTTTTGTTCAAATCGAACAAGAAGATAGACAGAAACAAGAATAGGGAAGCCGAAGTTACCTAGCAGCATGGCAATATCATTAGCGTGTTCCATTATTTATTCCCCCCTTGTTTCCTAAAGAGAGATGAATACGGAAAAAATCAACTTTGAATTTTTTTCTTTCTATGGTTGATTTTTATCACATGAATACCTCTTTAGGGGGTGTAAGGCAAAACAAGGAGGGATGACAATGGTGCAAGCATAATAAAGCACACAGGAAGAAATTCAGGAAATTTTGGAACACGGTTGATTTTCAACTGAGTTATACCTCTTTAGAAGGTAGAAAGACATTACAAAACATTAAGGAGCTGAAGGAATGAGTGCACGAAGAGTTTTACGTTTAACTAGTCCTTATATGCAGGGAGAAAATGTAAGAGAACTGCAGGAAGCATTGGTGGCTAACAATTTTTACCCGGATGTTAATGCTCCCGATTATGGGATTGATGGGTATTATGGCCCAGCTACAGAAGATGCCGTTCGCCGTTATCAGTCCGTACATGGATTGTACGTGGATGGAATCGCAGGTGCTGCGACTTTCGCTTCTTTAGGGCTTACGGATGATACGTCCACTGGAGGCAGCAGTAAGGGTTATTTGACTGTAGGGGATACCGGTGAAGATGTGCGGAGATTGCAGCAGGCATTAGTAGATAATAATTTTTATCCCGAGATTGATTCGCCGGATAATGGCGTAGACGGAGTATTTGGCCTGGCTACAGAGGATGCTGTTCGTCGCTATCAAACAATTCATGGCTTAACTGTCGACGGTATTGCAGGTCCGGCAACACTAGCCTCTCTGGGCATTACTTTGGGAGGTGGAACTGGCGGCTCTGGCGACTATGGAGATAACGTCTTAAGCCGAGGAGACTCAGGCCCAGCTGTACGGGAACTCCAGCAAGCATTGGTAGATAATAATTTCTACCCGGATATTGATGCACCGGATAACGGGGTAGATGGCGTGTTTGGTCCAGATACAGAGGATGCGGTGCGTCGCTATCAAACGATTCATGGTTTAACGGTAGATGGTATTGCCGGTCCAGAAACACTCGCCTCTCTCGGTCTCAGTGGAGAAACAGGCGGGTCCGGTGGTTATGGAGATGGCGTACTGAGCCGCGGAGACTCCGGTCCTGCTGTAAGAGAATTGCAGCAAGCGCTGGTAGATAATAATTTCTATCCGGACATCAATGCTCCCAATAATGGTGTGGACGGTGTGTTTGGTCCAGATACAGAGGATGCAGTGCGTCGTTATCAAACCATCCATGGTTTGACGGTAGATGGTATTGCCGGTCCAGAAACATTAGCGTCACTTGGATTAAGTGGAAATAACAGCGGCGGTGGCAGTACTCCTAGTAATCCAGGCGGTTCAGATGGCTTGGTTGGTGGTGGTAATATTGGTGATCTTGTTATTAGGCAAGATTTTATCCCTATAACGAGAGCTAACCGAGTTGGTTTAATGATGGAAAAAGGTTTCCCGACTCATATTACTATTCATGAAACTGCCAATACAGACTTTGGAGCAGATGCTGCTATGCATGCACAGTATGTTAAGACGACTGATAGAGCAGTATCATGGCATTATACTGTGGATGATGGACAAATTATTTATCAGCATCTTCCAATTTACGAAGTAGGATATCATGCTGGAGACTATGAAGGTAATTATAACAGTATTGGCATTGAGTTGTGTGTGAACAGAGATGGGAACTTCGCACAAACCAGGCGCAATGCAGCTGCATTGGTTCGACAACTGATGGCTGATTACAGTATTCCTTTATCTAATGTGGTAACGCATAATTATTGGAGTGGAAAAAACTGTCCTGCCAATCTTTTAAGTGTATTTGATGATTTTAAAACACAGGTGGAGAATTCCTTTTATGAGCAAACACCTGAACCACCTATGGTAGGTGGGGTTCATGGAACTTCTCAAATTCCAGGGCATCAGCCTCCTGAAATTACTTGTTGGACTCAAAATGTTAGTCACGCAGAAGCTGAAGAAATACGAGAAGCTGCTTTTAATGACACAGTAGCTGGGATAGCTCTGGCCCTATTAGGGATTGCTTCGGTCCAAGGTTTTGTGGCACGAGGATTAGCGCGGTCTATACCTTGGGTAAGAAATAATGAAAAAACAACTGAAGTAATTGGTTATACTATTGTTGGTCTTAGTTTAAATGATGCAATTGGTAGTGATGAATCGATTATTGGACCAGCCGGTGACTATGAGGTGTGTGAGTATAAACACTTAGTAGATCCGGATAGTGATTATTGGGATCACTGGACCGACCATGCACATTATTTGGGACAGATAATGTACAAAACAACGAATAATAATACAGGACAGGTATATTATTCGGATGCCGTTAAAATTACAAGATAATAGAAATATATGTGACCCAAATGAGAATGTGTAAGGTTTTTCCTTCTAAATAAGAAGCTAGACTTCTTATTACCCATATAAAAAGCACGAACCAGCAGTAAAATCATATCTGACTGGTTCGTGTCTTTTCTTTGCATAACAATAGGAGATTTATAGAGAAACAGCTACCGAATTACCGCTTTTTCTCTATTCATGATGGAAAGGTATAGAAAAAAATCAAAGGGTAAAGAAGTTACTGGTAAGAAAACGGTCTTTTTCCAAGATATAGCACTAGATACTATTAGGCAAGTATACAATATAAATGAATTTGCGAAAACCAAAATCAAAACCAAAAATTGAAATCTAACGTCATTTGTGGTAAATTTTCAATAGAAGAATCCTTTCTGTCGTTTATTTCTCTATGCGCTTCAACTCCATCAGAAATGGATTTTTTTCATTTATTGATTAACTATTGAAATGAGATCGAACCTTGACAGTCACACATTATTAGATAATTTTCAAAGTATTTATGCATAATTCATATTACCATATATTTGGCTTATATTTGGAGGGGTTTTTAATGTTGGAGGAAGAAAGTAATATATATACAAAATTACAGAAATATATTTTTACTACAAAATTTCTGTTTGGTCTTGTAATTTTGCTTATTTGGGCTATTTTCAACCCTAGTATTACCATTATTTACTGTTTGGGTGGATTGTTGTTTATATTAATAGTTGCACAAGCGATTATAGATTTTAAATTACATAATAAATTTTTGAAAGCAAATTTAATTGAAACAGCAATATTGATAGTCTTTATGAGTATTATTGCGTCCCTTTTGCAATAATATGCTTAAATGTAGTTGATTTAGCTTTGAGTTGTATTTAATGGTGGATGAAGAGAGAACTATATACCAAATTACAGGAATATATTTTTATTACAAAATTAATGTTCGGCCCTGCAGTCTTGTTTATTTCGGCTATTTTCAATCTCAGTAATACTACTGTTTATTGTTTGGCTGGGTTGTTTTTTATGTTAATAGTCGTTCAAGCGATTCTAGATTATAAAATACATAATAAATTTTTTAAAACAACGTTAATTTGTATCACAATGTTGTTAGTCGTTAGGTATATTATTGTGTTCCATTTGCAATAAAACTTTTTAATGTGGTTGATATAGTACAAATAAAAATCCCTTTATTTAGTAACAGATTAAAGCTGAATAACTGAATAGAGGGGTTTTTTATGGCAGACCGGATTCTGTTTTTACAGATGAAAGTTCTTTATTTAATGCTAGCTAATCCGGAATATGAATACGATATTTCAATTGGAGGTTAAACGGAACTCTGACTGGAACGCTGGTCTTAGCCGGTAATGTTCCATGGTCAATTGAGGAAGTAGTAGACGAAATTGATGAAATTATGTTTTGCATGATTCCCAGTTGGGTGATGACATAAACGAGATGCTAAATATGATGAGGACTCGCAGCGAATTGGTTGCATATTGGAGGGTGAGTGAAACGCGTAATGAACTTGAAGGGATACTAAGGTGAAGTGCTGGAGCAACTAGAAATTTAGATAGTAAATTCCTGATGCTAAATTCATAATATCCTATAGTACAAATCAGTTAAATAGGACTAATTAAAATTGAAGCCATCTAAGATTTGGCCTTGTTAATTTTAATTACTATTGAATAAAAGTTTAATCCACAAATTAACAATGAAATAAGAGCTAATAGAAAAACAATATCATTAAATATAATACCCCAAACACAGCCCCGGTTAATAAACACAGTAAAGAACCCTTTTTCCACAGTGTAAGGACACTGCCCCCTTCTTTTTGTAACAGAAAAGCGGAAACGATAAAGATGAAGCACCACTCAACTCATTAAATGATAGGACAATGGCCTGTGCAAAGTTGGATCCTCCGGTAAAGTTTGCCCGGTAATTACCATGCAAAGAAATATCCCTATTACTACTACAAGGTATAGAAGTGGATGCTAACTTTTTATCTGTTATCAAAAGGGTGCGTTGATACGTTATTATGAAAATGTGAAAATCTGAAATGCTATTGCCCTTATATTTTTTGATAATGTACACACTTACTTGGAATAATCCGAGACAATACGCTAGCAGCCCTGCTGTTAATATAGAGTTCCCCCATAGAAGTTCAATCATGAAAAGTCCTCCTTTCGATTTGTATATAATTTATTTGATAATAATGTAACCGGATTTTACCATCCTAACATAAAAAATCTTAAATTGGGTTACTTTTTTGGTGGCGTTTTCTGGTTCACTAAGAGTGGTTTTCCTCTAAACTAAAACACTCAAAAGCATTACTGTTAGAATGTCTATTGTACGTCCAATCTATCACTGGTATTCTGTATAACAGATAAAATAAACAGGGAGCCCCCTCAAATAATGAAATAATCCTTAGCAATAAGGTGTCAAAGCGGATTTCATTTACACCTTCGAATGATTACTCCTAATTGGAATTAAAGCTTTCCAATATTGGAAATAGATTACAAGGGTTAAAGAAATTGAGGTGAAATGTTAGGAGAGTGGCATGATGTATAAATATTTATCAGTGTTATGTGCAGTGATAGGGATTATAGTATATATCACTTCTTTTTGGTCATTGCTAATTCTTTTATTTGGATGTGTATTCGGTGTTTTAAGCATAAAGGATAAAGGAAATATATTAGGAATAGTTTCTTTAATTGTAAATGGGATTGCGTTAATAATTGGGCTTATAATCCTCATTATTATTTTAGCAGGGGAGTTATATATACGGAATTTCTATTAAGTTAAAGTTAGAGGATATTAATTCACAAATGGATTAGCGAGGCTGAATCCAAATGAAACTCAAAATTATTTTACTTATGATCATACCTTTAATTGTTTTGGTAGGATGCCAAAACAAACCAAGTAATATAATAGAAGGAAGAAGTGTGAAAGACGTTTCTATTTATGAAATTGATAGCGGAAGCATTGTTACAACATTAAATGAAGAATTTGAAGAAGCTGTATACAATGTTAATAGAGTTCAGGTAGAGGATATTAGTGTGGTACCTACATCTAACTTTAGCATAAAATTTAAATATGCAAGCAATGATAGAGGAGTAATTGGTTTGCAGTTAAGTAATGAAGGTGAAAAAAGTTATTTTATTCGTGGTAAAGACTCCAATAGTGATCCTAGAATATATGAAATATCAGCAGAGCAAACCTCCATGTTAAGAGAATTGATTAAGGAATAAATGGAAAAATAAACAAAAGGATTAAGAAAAATTACGGCATAGTTATAACTGTCTAGAGAGCCTTGGCAGTCTTTATGTTGGTACATAAGATACAAAGAGTTTATGATAGCTGGTGTTTACTAAAATTTCCAAGGAGGATCTATGGTTCGAACAGCAGAGAAAGCAGCACTCAGAATTCTTAAGGGAAATTGGATTAGCTCAGTCATTTTTATTCTTCTATGTTATGTTGGAATGTTCTTTCTAGGGAACGTATATATGTCGTCGGTACATTTTGGAGAGGATGGACTGTCAGCAAGTCTTTTTTCCTTCTCAACCGCTGATTTTATTCGGATTATCCCAGGTTCCTTTGTTAATAGTATTTTGGTATTTGCTATTATTGATTATGTTTATGGTATCACAAACGAAGAGAAACGCTTTTTCCGGCCTTTTTTGTACAGTTTTAAACACCCGAGCCTTTTATATAAAGGGTTTATTGTTACTGGTGTGATTGGATTACTTATGTATTTTATCGGGATTGTCGGCGGGATCTTGATTTTGTCCCTAATGATAAATGGACCTGCCATTTTCATTGATTATGGGTTTGTGACTGTTTTGCTCCTTTTCGCTCTTTGTGTATGGATGTTTTTGGGATTGTCCCAGGCTATGTATATTCTTTATGAACAGCCAAAAGTGGGGATGTTCCGAAGCATCCGGCGGAGTTTTCAATTGACAAAAGGGCATAAACGGTCCCTGATGGGATTATTCGCCCTTTTTATCCTGTGGTTTATGGTTGGCTTTATTGTCGTTATTATTGGAATTACAGTAAGCTTGGCTTTTTATCATGTTACTCGAGTCGAGTATTTTAAATTACTGAACAGGCAACACGTCTGGAAGGATCAACAAGCGGAATGGCAGGATATATACAATACAACCAAATAGGTCGATGACAAAGCCGTATCTCCATAGAGGCACGGTTTCCCTCATTCCAGCAATTTTGAAACCTTCTCTCATTTGACTCGTATATATCTGGAGGAATATTCATCCAGAATTCGGGTATGGATAAGGTATGGAATTTTAACCAGAAAAGGAAGAAGTTATGATGGCATATGTGTTGTTGATTGCTGGATTTGCTTTACTTATCAAGGGAGCGGATTATTTCGTGGATGGATCCTCGAATATTGCGAGGCTCTTGCGTATTCCGCCCATCTTGATCGGGCTGACAATCGTAGCGTTTGGTACCAGTTCTCCTGAGGCTACGGTCAGTATTATTGCCGCATTGGAAGGGAATGCGGAGGTTTCACTGGGAAATGTGGTCGGCAGTAACATCTTCAACATTACCCTGGTCGTCGGGGTGGCTGCATTTTTGTATCCATTGAAAGTGGAAAACGAGACGATAAGGAAAGAGATTCCGTTTACCCTGCTTGCCAGTGTGGTGCTGCTCGTTCTGATGGGAGATATTATGCTGCAGGGTGTTGGCGAGAATCTGTTGACCCACAGTGACGGGTTGATTTTCCTGCTGTTTCTGTCGATTTTTATGTATTATGTGATCGAGATTGGTTTGCGGAGCCGGAATAACGCAGAAGAAGATACTGGCTCTAAGGATTTGAAGTGGGGGAAAAACATACTTTTTACGCTGCTGGGTCTAGCCGCGATTATTTTCGGCGGGGATCTGGTCGTGGACAATGCAACGGAAATCGCTTATTCCCTTGGGATGAGTGAGACGCTGGTCGGGCTGACGATTGTTGCCGTCGGTACATCGCTGCCGGAATTGGTGACTTCCATTTCCGCTGCACTGAAGAAAGAAAGCGAGATTGCGCTGGGAAACATTGTTGGGAGCAATATCTTTAATATCCTGTTCGTCCTTGGTGCCTCTTCGGTAATCAGTCCGCTTGCGGTGAACGGAGTAGTATTCACTGATGTCCTTATTATGATTGGGCTCACTGTGTTGCTCATGGTATTTTCCCGGACCAACTTCAAGATTGGCAAGCGGGAAGGGTTGATACTAGCAATTATCTACATCGTTTACCTGGTGTATATTATTATTCGGAATTAGAAAAAACCGTTTTGCCTGTGGGGCAGAACAGTTTTTTCGTTGAGGGGCTGTTAAGTTGGGTGAGCGCCACTCCAAGTCGGGCGAACGAAACTCCAAGTCGGCCGAGTGTCATCTAAAGTCGCGCGAGGAGTGGCCCAATTCGCGCGGCACCGCCACAAAATCGCGCGGCCACCGCTTCAAATCGCGCGACACCACCACAAATCGCGCGGCATCAACGTCCTATCGCGCGAACATCGTCCAGAGTCGCGCGCCCCGTACGACAACTCGCGCAAAAAGTTTCCGAACAAGGCTGGCTTCACCGGTCTGCTAACCCTGGAAAGCATTTTCTATTCACCTTTTGCCTTGCCCTCCTGTTTTCCAACTTGTTTCAATAGATCAATAAGCTGTTCTTTTTCGGTGTCGGAGATATCTGTGAAAATTTCCTCAATCACCTGCTGATGTTGGGGGAAGATTTCATCCATCAGCTGTGTGCCTTTATCGGTTATGTGAATATAGACAACGCGACGGTCCTCTCTGCAGTGTTTCCGCTCAAGCAGCCCCTTTGCTTCCAGCTTGTCAATTACATAGGTGATCGACCCGGTGCTGATCAGTACAGCCTCGGAGATTTGCCGGATAGTTTGCCGACCCTTATGGTACAGGGCTTCCAGCACGGCGAAATCCGAGATTTTCATGCCGTGGCTGCTGATGTCTTTTTTGACGATTTCCTGCATGTATTTCGCGGATTTCATTAAGACAACGAAGGATTTCAGGGATAAGTTTTCGCTCATACGCTCTTTCGCTCCATTTACTCCGAATTATTTTACTCTGAATTATATTAATGTTATCGGGCTGTCGGGATCATGTCAATAAATCAGCCGAGCGACCGGCTCATCAGCAGGCGCTCGGCTCCGATTTAAGAAAAAATTTCCCCGATTTGTTGGATGTCTGCCTCTGTCAGTTGAACATCCAGTGCTTTCAGATTGTTTTGCACCTGCTCCGTCCGTTTGGCGCCTGGAATGACGGTATCAATCGAACCCCGTGTTAAATACCAGGCAAGGACTACATGTGCTACCTCCGCCTGCTTAGCATCAGCAATTTCACGCAGTTGTTCCACTTTTTTCAGGTTCTTTTCAAAAGCTTCCCCTTGGAGATGCGGCATGTTGGAACGGAAATCGTGAAATTCGGTGTCTTTGGTGTATTTGCCGGCAAGCAGTCCGGATGCGAAAGGGAAGAAAGGCACAAAGGAAATCTGCTGTTCGGCGGTGTATGGCAGATAATCGTTCTCTGCTTCCCGATTGATCAGATTATATTGCCCCTGATACACATCGACATAGCCGTCCTGATTGGCCTCTTTTAACTGCTCCATGCTCAGATTGGAGACACCAATCGCGCGGATTTTTCCGGCATCCTTTAACTCCTTCAGCGCGCCGACTGCTTCATATTTCGGTGTATTTTCATCCGGCGCGTGAATGTAAAACAGGTCAATATAATCGGTTTGCAGCCGGGCGAGACTTTCATCCACGGTTTTTTTCAGGAAATCAGGGGAGTTGTTGATAACGGTGTCTTCCCCGACGAACCGCTGCGCTCCCTTTGTTGCGATGACGATCTCCTGGCGCTGACCGGTTTCTTTCAGTACTTCACCGATCAGTTCCTCGGAGCGGCCGTAGCCATAACTGAACGCCGTATCCATATAATAAACGCCAGAACGGATGGCTCCCCGTACCAGCTCGCGCCCAGCTTCATCTACGGTATTTGGATAAAGGTTGTGGCCGCCCACGGCATTAGCGCCAAGGCCAACCGGGTTTACGTATAGATCTGTTTTGCCAATTCTTGTTTTTGTTGTCATGCTGTGTGCCTCCTCGTGTTGGATTCCATATTCCTATTTTAGAAAATTCCCGTGTGCGGCACCAAATAAACGACTTTAATCTTCTTTTTCAAATCGCAAAAGCTGCATACGGTCATTGAACAGGGTCGGGTAGGATAAAAATCCAAGCATAATGCTCGTGACGACCGCAGTGGTAAGAAGCAGGAACAAAATCAGCAGCTGAAATTGCACGGCCTGCACCGGGTCGGCACCGGCGATGATTTGCCCGCTCATCATACCCGGCAGTTGCACGAGTCCGATGGTTTTCTGACTTTCAATCGTCGGGATCGTACTCGCTTTAATTGAAGCAATCAATTGATTATGAATCGCCTGCTTTGGTGTGCCGCCAAGAGAAAGGACGAGCTCGGTTTCATCCTGATGGGTCTCGATTTCCGATGTAAAGCGGTTGAGAAACAGAATGCCAAGCACCATCGAGTTGCCGATCACCATGCCGCTGATTGGAATGATGTACTGGGGCGTCGCCGGAGTGATTTGCAGGCCGAGCAAAATTCCCTGGGTGAGCACTTCAACAAAAATAAATGTAACCACGAGCTTCCAGGTGATACCTTTAATCGATGCGCCTTTTCGCCGGGCATTCTGTGTCGCAGCAGCAATCATCAAGAGGATCATCAGCACAATATAAATGAAGTTGTCGGCAGCGAATACGTATTGCAGCAAGTAGCCGACGATCAGCAGCTGGATAATCGAGCGCACCGTGGCCACGATCGTGTCCCGTTCCAGTCCAAGATTCAGGGTTTTCGACAGCACGAGTGGGATGATAACGAATATCAGAGTGATGGACAACGTGAGATAACTCATTCGATTTCCCCCTTCACAAACCGCTGCACCCTTTCTGTTTTCGGAGCGTTTAACAGCGAGCTTTCGCCGGTTTCCACTACCTCACCGGCCATCATCACCCAGGTAAAATCCCCGACGTTGAGCGCCTGATGCAAGTTGTGGGTGATCCAGATGATCGTCGTGCCGTAACTGTGATTGATTTTCGCAATCAGTGTCTCGATATCCTGCTGAGACACGCGGTCAAGCGAGGACGTGATCTCGTCCAGCAGCAGAATCTTTGGCCGGTTGACGAGTGTCCGGGCAATCGAAACTTTCTGCCGCTGCCCGCCTGATAAGTCCTTTGTGCGGTGGTGAAGAAAACTTTCTTGCAGTCCCACGTGGTAGAGCAGCTCTTTTGCCTCTGCTTCGGGAAGTTCCTCGCCTTGCAGCTGCCGGGGCATGTTGAGATTGTCCATTACTGTGCCACTCGTCATCGTGGCGCTTTGCAGGGCCAGGCCGACTTTGCGGCGCAGTTCGGTCGGCTCATAGTCGTGAATCGGTTTCCCTTTAATGAGGATTTCGCCGCTGTCCGGCGAAATGAGGCCATTGCATAATTTAATCAGCGTTGTTTTCCCGGCACCGGAAGGACCAACTAATGTGGTGATTTTTCCCTCGGGGAAGTCTCCGCTAATCGAGCGGAGGATTTGGTCGCCTTCAGCGGAAAAACTCACATCATTGAATTGAATAGCGGTTGTTGAGGCTGTTTCCATTTTGCATCACTTCCTTGTAAAACGAATAAAAGCATTTGATGACAGTAATTCCTATTGTTAATTTCCCTAGTTTTGGTCATTCCATTCTTGGTGCTTTTCTATTGTATCGGAAAGTGGGTGGGGGAGGGAAATGATTGGCAGATGTATTTGCAAAAAAAGAAAAATGGTAGTTTTGGCATATGATAATTGTCCTACTTAAGGTAAAATGATAATAATTCATACCAAAAAAGGGTTGTTATAGATGAAAAAAATAATAATTGATCCAAATGCTGTAACATATCAATTAGTTGGTGTTATTCCTGAATGTATTATAAAGTACTATGGGATTCAATGTAATTCTTATGAAGTACATATGGCACCTGGTTTACGGAAACATTTAAAAAGCGCGGGCACTGGGATGAATTTCTGCTATACTATCAAGACATACCATATATGATTTCTAATCCTGATTACGCAGGTCAAAATCCAAGAGAGCCAAATAGTGTCGAGCTATATAAAATGGTCGATGAATATGTATTGATTGCCATTAAGTTAAACCCCCGCACTGGTTTATTTCTCGGGTCATTTTTTAAACTCGATAACGGACCTCAAAAGATCAGAAAGAGACTGAGATCAAAACGTATTTATGAGTTTTCTTTTTTTACTTAAAATGTAGACAGGGATAGCAAAACGTTATTGTATGTTTACAAAAGTACAAAATTGGGGTACAATATTATTACAGAAGAATAATACAAATTCATTAACAGCATAATAATTAAAAGTAAAGGTTTTTGAGGTGGGAAAGGTGCCCCACGCGCTGCAGTTATCTGTAGTTACCAGAGATCAGGATTGCCGCCCTGCTTAAACCTTTACTGTGATCCCCCTTTCCTTGGAGAGGGGGTTTTCTATTGTATCCGAAATTGGTTAGGTTAGGGAAATGATCGGCGGAAGTGTTTCGTGCGAGGTGGGTCGCGAGCTCTTGTTACTGATCGCGCCCATCCGTCGATTCTGTTTTTTGTTGCGCCCTTCGCCGGCGGATGAATTCCAGCTGTTTCCCCTCTCATCCTTTGACTACGCTCTCCACAGTAGTCTCAAGCTGTTTCGTACGAGTGGTGACGATAAGTCGCTGAATCGGGCTATGTTCTTATTATACCACTCCTTACATATATAAATTTATGTTAAGTATTGACGTTATTTTCTTACACTTTTAAAATAGAAATATCTTCAAAGAAAGTTGATGCGTGTGGCTGATCGAGGGAATAGGCAAAAACCTTATTTTAAAAAGGATGAATAAGAGATGATTTTATTTTGGGCTCAGGTTGGCATAGTAATTGTTATTTTTTTGCTTTCTACGATGGCATCATGGTATGAAGGGAGTAATATTTTAACAGACTCATGGGAGTGGGAATATTCAACGCCATTTTCTACATGGTTAAATGGGGAAGTGACTGGGCCAAATGATATTTCTGGTCTGGATTACTTTATATATGCAGCTAAATTCTCCCCAACTTTTCCTGTTATAATGATGGTGAGTATGATATATCTGTTGATTTTAGTTGGATACTATTTCTTCAGAACAAAACCAAGATTTTTAGCTGTTTATAGTATATTGCTTGGAGTGGTCTTATTACTGGGAAGTATCGCTACAGCTATTTCCTTTACAGTAGGAGGACAGGTGTTTTTTTATCTCTTATTGGTTTTTGCTGCTCTTTGCTTTGTTGCCTCTATATTCCTTTATAAAAGAGGCTGGGACAAAACTCCAGTCAATTAAAAAATAAGCGTGGTATCTCACTAATCCATGATAGTGGGTACCACGCTTATTTTTAGTAAACAAAAGGATACCTTTTGAAAAACTTCAACCGGAGAGCGAGAACTTCAACCGGAGAGCAAGAACTTCAACCCAAGGGCGAAAAACACTCCCAGTTAATTTTGATCCATAACCCTTTACCCTCTCAGATCCCTCTTCCTCGCCAACAACTCCTGAAATTCCTCCTCCAGCTCATCCGTTGGCTCAATGCTGAGCTTCCCAAGCACCTCAGACAATCTGGTTTCAACAACCATTAATTCTTCTTCCGCAACATCCCGTTCTTCCGGCGCCCCCGCTTGTTTATAATCGGAATACGATCCTTCAAACAAACCAATCTCCTGCTGTTCAATAACCAAAACCCGCTCAGCAATATGCTCGATGAAACGCCGGTCGTGGGATACGAGTAAGATGGTTCCAGGATAACCAGCCAGCAGTTCCTCTAATGCTTCCAATGCCTCAATATCGAGGAAGTTGGTCGGTTCATCGAGAATAAGCGTATTGATGTCGCTCACAAACAGCTTGGCTAACCCCACTTTAACCCGCTCTCCACCGCTGAGCAGCTTCACTTCTTTATAAACATCTTCACGGAAAAGATGCAGCCTGGCCAGCACGGTGCGGATAAATGTTTCACTCTGGCTGGAAGTGGTACTGACATTTTCCAGGATGGTCCGCACCGGATCGAGAATGTCGAGATTCTGGCTGAAATAACCAATTTTCACAGCAGGAGAGAGCGTGAAGCCTGGTTGTTCGCTTATCATTTTTTTCAGCAGTGTCGTTTTCCCGCTGCCGTTATTGCCGATGATGGCCAGGTGGTCGCCTCCCTTAATGTGAAAAGTCGTTGGGTGCCATAGAACCCGCTCATTAATTTTCCCCTCGGCGTCTTCCGCTCGTAAAACCACCTTGCCATGAAGTGTTTCCTGATCGGGGAACGCCATTTTCACCGGAGCTGTTTCTTTTACTTTCTCGACTTTTTCCAGCTTCTCCAGCCGTGTTTCCATTGCTTTGGCCGATTGCCTTAGTTTCTTTTGTTTGTTGGCAAAATAAGGTTTGGCGCCGGTGATTTTCGCCTCAGAGGAACTCACCTTCTTCGGCTTTTTGGTGGCTCGCTGTGCTTTTTGCTCTTTCAGTTTCAGGGCCTGCTCCAGTTGCCGTTTCTTCTGGGTGTATTGCTCATAGGCTTCTTGTTGTTGGCGGATCTCCTGCTCTTTTTGCTTGGTATAATCAGTGTAATTCCCTTTGTAAGCTGTGATTTTCCCTTCGTCTATCTCCCAAATCGTGGTGCAAAGTGCGTCAAGAAATGCGCGGTCATGCGAGACGATCACCAATGCACCCTGCCAGCGCTGCAGCTGTTTTTCCAGCTTTTCAATATGGCTGGTGTCCAGGTTCGTTGTCGGCTCATCGGCAAGCAGGATATCCGTCTTTTTGGCAAGGGATTGGTTGATATAGTCCTGGGTAACCTCCCCGCCGCTTTTCGTCGTGTTGGTTTCCTTCAATTGCGGGAGCAGCTCACATGTCGCTGTGGAGCTGACGATGCCTTCACTTGGCTCCCTGACACCGGCAAGCACTTCCAAGAGCGTCGTCTTTCCGCTGCCGTTTCGCCCACCGAGCCCGATCCGGTCGCCCGCTTGAATCCGCAGCTGTTCTGCATCGATCAGCAGCCGGTCTTTCACATAGATTTTCAACTGGTTCGCTTCGAGTAAAATCATGGTTCATCCCCCGTTTCATTTGCTTTTAAGCACAGAAAAAGCCTCCCGGTCCTTTTCAGAACAGGAGGCTTGGGACGCAGCGGGCAAAGTGGGAGAGAATTCCGCTCTGCGCCAGATGCGAATGGGAAGAAACTGCTTTTTTCGGGTGAAAAAGGCTAAATACCTTCTTCAGGCAAATTCTCCCACCATCTAACCATTTTAATACCAACCCTGTTCCGAAAGATTCATCTGAAGGCACACAAAAACACGCAGATATCCCTGCCAATTTTCCGGTGCTTCATTTGAATGTTTTCTTATAAAACAGGATTAGTACTTCATTTTAGAATGGTTCACCCTTCCGTTGGTTGTTATTGCCATTATAAAGAATGGGGGAGGATTTGTCTATGGGGAGGGGCATTTTGATAAATAAGAAGGAATTTCAGGATAGCCTATAGAATTAATAATAAATTAAGGAGTTTTCCGGGGGTTATGTAAATGACAATTCCAAAGCACATTGTTTCTGCAGCAGCAATCGTTTTAAATGATAAAGGAGAAATTTTACTAATCAAGGGACCGAGACGAGGATGGGAAATGCCAGGAGGTCAGGTGGAAGAAGGGGAATCAATAAAGGATGCAGCTGTGAGGGAGACAAAAGAAGAATCAGGGATTGATATTGAGGTCATAAAGTTCTGCGGGATATTCCAGAATGTAAAGGGCGCTATTTGTAACACGTTGTTTGTAGGAAAACCGATAGGCGGAGAACCGACCACAAGTCCTGAAAGTCTGGAAGTCGGCTTTTTTCCTGTAGATGAAGCATTAAATATGGTTACTGTCGGGAATTTCAGGCAGAGGATTGAGTATTGCTTGAACGAAGAACGTCAGCCGTTTCTTATTGAGTTCTAAAAATTAATAATGGAGTTGAAGAGATGAAAAGGCTGGTAATCATCACAGTAGGTAAAACCCACAGCGGGAAAACAACATTCGCAAGAGCGTTAGAAAAAGCGCTGGACAACTCATTTGTTATGGATCAGGATAATCACGCTGAATTTATCAACACCTATTATAATAACTTACAGCCAAAATGGGGGCCTAATACGCTTAAACATGCCCTTTCAAAGCTGATTGTTGATTACGCTAAAAAGAACACGGATTTTCATTTAATAATCTGCAACTCAAATCGAACTCGACAAGGCCGTTTGTATTTGCTTGAAGAGTTGTTTCGTAAGGAAGAGTTTGTCCGTGTTCTCGTTCACTTTGATACACCGGATGATGTTTTGCGGGAGCGGGTTGCTAAAAGCAGCCGGAGTACCAATATATTTAGAGCTGCTTCTAATTTTGAAGAAGTGCTTGCTCGGCAGCAGGCTGATTCTTTGAAAGAAGATGTAATAGATCCGGCAGAGGGCGAAGCAGACTATTTATTTGTAGTCAAAGACGATGAAGGAGTTCACTCGGTTATTAAGGAAATTGCTGATATTGCTGTGGCTTATGATTAATCTCATTAATGAAATGGAGAAATAATAAATGATTATCATGATAAATGGAGCATTTGGTGTGGGGAAAACCACTGTTGCTAATGAACTCTTAAAGGAAGTTAGCAAAAGTATGATATATGATCCTGAAGAAATAGGTTTTATGTTACGAAATATTATCCCTGAAAATATAAAGCGATGTGAGGCTGAGACAGGAGATTTTCAAGATTTACAGCTTTGGAAAGTTTTTACTGTTAATGTCGCGGATTTCTTAATTGAGAAATATAGAATGAACTTAATAGTGCCAATGACTATTCGAAACCAAGATAACTTCCAATACATTGTAAATGGATTCAAGAATATCGATAAACATACTTACCATTTTTGTTTAACAGCAAGTAAAGAGGCCATTTACGAAAGACTTAGGAATCGCGGAGAGGAAGAAGGTAATTGGTGTTTTCAGCAGACGGACAAATGTTTAGATGCCTTTAAGGAAAACGATTTTGGAGAATACATAGATACCGAAAATGCAAGTGTGATCGAAATTATTGAGAACATAAAGGGTAGGATTATTTTATGACATGCCAAGGGGAGGAAGTTGCATGGCATTTCCGGAGCTGGAGACAAACCGGCTGAAATTAGTTCAAGTTAAAGAGGAGCATACCCAAAGTTTTTTTGAAATTATGTCAAAAGACGAAGTAACGAAATATTACGGGATGGATAGCTTGAAAAATATAGAAGATGCTTCAAAAGTAGTAGATTCTTTCCAAAGCGCTTATGAGAGCAAGAGAGGCATAAGATGGGGGCTTGTATTAAAAGAGACAGATGCTTTTGTTGGCACAGTGGGTTGAACAACCTCAGTAGCTGGAGTGAAAAAGCGGAGATTGGTTTTGAACTGCATCCTTCCTATTGGAGAAAAGGGTTTATGACCGAAGCGGTAAAAGAAGTATTGCGTTATTCTTTTGAAGATCTTGAGATATTCAGAATGGGTGCGATAACTTATCCGGAAAATGAGTCATCAATACAACTATTAAAACGTTTAGGTTTTATGAAAGAAGGGTTG
Source organism: Lentibacillus sediminis (assembly GCF_002763455.1). GTDB lineage: Bacteria > Bacillota > Bacilli > Bacillales > Amphibacillaceae > Lentibacillus_D > Lentibacillus_D sediminis_A. Next base: position 168,838 of record NZ_NIXK01000007.1, on the reverse strand, counting down.
TTAAGGGCGTACCTCTATCAAAATAAACAGTCACACGATGCGCTGATTTTTTCGTTTTTGGGAACAGAATGGAAATAGAAGAAACCAGCCCAGAAAACAAATCACTCTGAACTGGCTCTTTAAAACTACTTCTGCTTGGCGGCCTCCGTCATTTGAGCCCAGATCGATCCTTGAGCTTCTTCCCCGCCTTCAATACGGGCCAGGGCCATTTTCACCTGCATGCGGACTTCAAATTCCGGATCATCTGCTGCATTTGTCAGGGCGGGGATGGCTGTTTCGTCGCCAGTTTCGTATAAAAACATGGCGGCCCGCCAGCGGACAAGTCTGCTTGGATCGTCCAGCGTGCGGATCATTTCCGGCATGGCTTCCTTGAATCCGAGGTCGGAAATACAGTCTCCTGCCGTGCGCCGCACATTGATTGCTTTGTCTTTTAGGGCTTTGTATAAATATGGGAGAACTTCCGGCTCCTCAATCATTCCGAGAAAGGCGGTGGACAGGCGGCGGACGGATGCTTTGGAATCGTCCAATGCCTTATCCAGTACGGGCAAATCCTCGAGCGTTGGCTCGATAATCCGGTCGAGCGCTGCGTAGCGTTCTTTCCATTCCGGACTGTCCAGCATTTCTACGGTAACGCGGTCTCTTTTCTTGGTGGAAAGGGACTCTGGAGCTGGACTGCCGCTGATCGCCTGGTTGACTAATTCTTTCAACCTGTCTGGATCGTAACTGGCATCAATCTCTTCCGCTACGTCACTCCCCATTTCCTGCATATCCCCATATCGCGGGCTTTGTTCCACCCATTTTCGTTCAAACAGCATATTTTCCGAGGCGGTGGACGCTTGCATGGCCGCATCGGCAAACCGCTCCGGCAGGCCAAACCGTTTCTCCTCGTCTCCATCCTGCAACTTCACCTGCATTGGGATGCCGCGAAATTCCTGAATAAATACCTTCACCTCGCCAAATGCATCGTCTGGCTCTGTCTTTTGTGCGGTTAAGTCCACCGGTTTCTCTTCAGCGGATCCCAGCACCTCGCGCACCTGGGGTAAAATATCTTCCCAGGCGCTTTTCGGATGGCGTTCCAATGCGATAAAATCAATCACATGGTACAGTCCCTTCACGCCCTCGATGGCAAACAGTTTCTGCACATATCCCGGACTGTTGCTGTTGTCCTCTTTCAGCTTGTAATCGCGCGTTTCGCCGTCCGGAAGTTTTTCGTCCAAGTTGATTTTCATGGAGTGAGGGCTGGGTGTCGGCTCAATCGATGTGATCTTCATGGATATCCTCCTTGTGATTTTGTATGGTTTTCTGAAGCAGCTCTCTGAATTTCTCACGGTCCGCTTGGGTAAATGCTTTTGGGCCCTTGGTGCGCTTGCCGCTTTTCCGGGCCATGGCACTGGCGTAACGAGATTCCAGCAGCTGATCGATGTTGCTTGAGGTATAGGCAAATCCTTTATGATGCAGCACCAGGCATCCTTTGGCCAGCGCGAGCGAGGCGAGGCCATAATCCTGTGTAATAATGATGTCGTTTTTCCGCGCCAGCTGCATGATCCGGTAATCCGCCGCATCCGCACCACTGTCGACATACACTGTTTCCACCCCTTTTGTTTCTTCGTCATGGGAAAAATGGGAAAAGCTCATCACCAGCACGACAGGGATTTTTTTCTCTTGTGCTACCTCTGTCACGACAGCTTTTACAGGACTGGCATCTGCATCGACGTAGATTTTCATAGGGTTTCCTCCAGGTTCGTGTCACTGTTGCATTTCTTCTATTGTAAAGGGTTTTGTGATTTATATCAAAAGTGTTATCCAAAAATTGCAAGCAACAGACAGGAAGGATTATGGTAAGATGATGGAAGATATTTTACTGAAAAAGGTGATCGAATGGAAAACGGGATAATCATTGAAAACATGAAAAGTACAGACTGGGAGCAAATCCGCGAAATTTACATAGAAGGGATACATACAGGAAACGCCACGTTTGATACGGAAGCTCCTGAATGGGGAGGATGGGACAATAAATATTTGCCGGAGTGTCGGCTGGTCGCGCGGGAAGGCGATGCGGTTCTTGGCTGGGCAGCATTGCTTCCAACATCCAGCAGAGCGGCTTATGCCGGGGTGGCAGAACTAAGTATCTATCTCCGTGCTTCTGCAGCGGGAAAAGGCCTGGGCACGAGGCTGATGCAGGCGTTAATTGAGGAAAGTGAGGCAGATGGTTTCTGGACACTGCAATCTGGTATTTTTCCAGAAAATGAAACCAGCATTCGACTGCATAAGCGTGCTGGTTTCCGTGAGATTGGTGTCCGCCAGCGCGTCGGCAAATTAAACGGCGCCTGGCGGGATGTAGTTATGCTGGAGAGGAGGAGTACGGTGGTTGGGGTGGATTGAGTGGGGCGGGGACTTCAGCTGGAGAGAGCTTCCGTCCGAGAGGGAGGACTTCCGTCCGAGAGGGAAAACTTCCGTCCGAGAGGGAGGACTTCCGTCCGAGAGGGAAAACTTCCGTCCGAGAGGGAAAACTTCCGTCCGAGAGAAAAAACTTCCCGTCCAGAGGGAGAACTTCCGACCGAGCAGAGCACACATCAACTGAAGAGCCGAAAACACACCGTCCCACACCGCACACCATAACCAAACAAGCGGCATCCAAAAATGTCCCACTCCAGGGGCATTTTTATATTGCTCTCACTTAAAATATGTAGTATACTACATTACACGACTAATGCACTGGTTCAGTTGTAGGAGGTGGCAAGCTTGATTCTGAATTCCGATGGGGGAAAACCAATATACATACAAATTGCGGAGTGGCTGGAGGCGGAGATTCTGAATGGAAATTTTCAGCCGGATGAAAAAGTCTATTCTCAATATCAGCTTGCCGAGATGTTTACTATTAACCCGGCAACAGCAGCGAAGGGTTTAACCAAACTTTCCGATGAAAAAATCCTCTACAGCAAGCGGGGCCTGGGGAAATTTGTTGCCAAAGAGGCAAAAAGCATCATTACGGACAAACGAAAGAACCAGACATTAAAAGGTTTGCTACGGGAGACGGTGTTGGAAGCGGAGCGGTTGGATGTGAGCGAAGAGGAACTGATCACGATGATGCGAGCGATGAATAGTGAGCTTAACAAGGGGGATGAATCATGAAGGCGATTGAGTGTACAGATCTAGTGAAAAAGCAGGGGTGGCATCATCACGTATTTAATGGGCTTTCTTTCCATATCGAGGAAAATACCATCACAGGTCTTATTGGCCGGAATGGTGCGGGGAAAACGACCTTGATGAAAATTTTAGCCGGATTCTGGAGGGAGACGGCCGGTGAAGTGAAAGTATTTTCCGAGCGGCCATTTAATAATATTTTTGCCTCCGCCAATACCATCCTGATCGATGAGCAGGTAAATTTTCCTACCGCCTTGACGTTAACGGAAATTTTTACTGCAGCAGAGCGGTTTTATGCAAATTGGGATATGCAGCTGGCTATGCGCCTGTTCCAACATTTTAACTTTCAACCTGATCAAATTCACCAGCGGCTGTCCAAAGGGAAGAAAAGCACGTTTAATATGATTATCGGGCTGGCTTCCCGCTGCGGATTGACGATGTTTGATGAGCCGACAAATGGGATGGATGCGGCAGTAAGGAGCGACTTTTACCGGGCTTTGTTGAAAGATTACATCGCCCATCCGCGGACAATTATCGTTTCGAGTCACCATTTGGAGGAACTGGAGGATGTGCTGGAAGATATATTGCTTATCGATGAAGGGAGGCAGCTGCTGCATGCGCCGATCGATGAATTCAGGGAATATGCCGTGGGACTGACAGGTAGAAGGGAGATTTTGACTCCATGGGTGAACGGTAAACGTGTCTTATTTTCAAAAGAGATAGACAAAAATACTGCCTATGTTGTTATTCGTAATCAGGATATTTCCCTGGAAACAGCAGAACGAATAGGCCTTTCTGTTTCGCCGGTTTCAGCGAATGATGTGTGCATTTACCTGACAAATAAACAGAGGGGAGCGATAGATGATGTCTTTAAATAGTCCGGGGTTGGGCGGTCTGGTGTGGAACCAGTTTATCTATAAATTACAGGCGTATTCCGGCATATTTTTAACGATGGTGATTGTTCAGCTATTTGCGTTTCTTTTCGGTAACTCGGGTATGATGGGCATGGGGTCAGGTAATGTCAGCATTAACATCCATTTTTATTCGGCAGATACTGTTTTCATGCTTACGATGGTATGGATGTTTATCAGTTCGATCCTTCTTACAACAAGGGCTTACAAAGAGGACGATTTTGTTTTCGTCACCTCGCGGCTGAGCAGCAATTTATCGAACATCCTGTTTCTGGTGGCGGCGAGCCTCATAGGTGCCGTTACGGTGTTATTGTCAGGATTCCTGGTGCGCACAGTGACGTATCTTTTCTCAAGTGAAAACTTTGTAAGTGCGGGAATGCCTGCAGGAGCCGGAGAATTATTCAGCGGAATGGCGGCAATATTTCTGTATCTGCTGCTGTTTGGCGGAGTGGGATACCTGATCGGGTCGATTGTGCAATTGCATCGCGGGTTGATCGTTGTCGTGCCCGTTGTCCTCGTTGGTGGATTTATCTTTGGGATAGACCAAGAGAGATTTTTTGAACAAATAAGACTGTTCTTCTTCGCTGAGCACTCCTTTTTCCCATTTCTGTTAAAAACATTGCTTACCACGGGGCTGTTGTTTCTTTGTTCTATTTTAATCTCATTAAGGAAGGAGGTTAGACCATGATGGCGTTTATGCCAATTATAATTGTTCTTACTGTCTTCGTGTTAATTTATTTCGCAGCTAGCAAGATAGGAAAATATACTTATTTTTACCGTAAAGGAGCTGCTTGGGCAATCATTTGTTATTTTGCCGTTTTGGTGCTTTCGCCAGTGGTGTTTTTGTTCCTTCCTATTGATCGTGCCACGGAAAGTGCGGAGGGCAACCAATACACAGTTGAACCTACTCTTAATCAGCTTATTTCGGATGGCAGAAAGGATGAAATCAATCCGGACTATTTGCGAAATCAATGGACGTTTCCCTTGGAGCAGGAGGAACTGCAGATAACTGCCCCTGGAAACGATGTTAACGGCATTCCTATCATGGTCAAGCGTACGGATGAGCTTTCTCAGGAAGTGGAAGTGCTATTTTATCAGACGCCAATTTTTATAAATGGAGAGCGCATAACCGAACATATTAGAGAGCCAAGGGTGCAATCGGAGGAAGGCCGGCTAACGGTTATCAAGCCGGAAACTGTCGAACTGGATTTTACGTCATTTCGTCTAGAAATGCCATATCGGCAGTTCAGCGGCTCAGGTAACGAGGACACTCGGGATCCCTATAATCCATCTGGCGGTCTGGGATCTGGAAATGTTTTACATGTAGAGACAACTATCCTTGTCCGAGTGCCGGAACAGCTGGAGCTCGATATGGGAACCTATGTTAATATGATTGTGAGTCCTGAATAAGCAGGAAGAAATACTCCCCTGCCCGGGCATGATATTATGGATGCAGGAGGATGATAATAATGGAAGAAAAGGTCCTGATTAATAATAGAACTTTCCACGTGCGCAATTTACAGGAAAACCAAGGCAAACAGCTTAAAATCAGCTTTGATTTCACCGTCACAAACGAAACTTCTCACGATGTAACCACACTGCTGTATGAAAATGATTTTGTCGTACAGATACCGGGACGGCAGCTGGAGTTTCCTGCTACGATTCATCGCTATTACACCTCGATCACCAATTTATACGAGGCGGGAGCAGTTGGGGAGTTTCATCTGGAGTTAATCGAGAATAAATGAGATAGGATGATACGATGGCAAAAGTCATAACATGGCAAGTGAAGCCAAATTTCGTCAAACAGTACCAAGCAGGCTATCCGCTGATCCGCCGGGATACCATCGCGCAGGGCGCGGATTCTGCCGAGGAGGGAAGCATTGTCCATTTGCAGGATGAGCAGGGTTCCTTTATTGCTAAGGGATATTGCGGTATGCAGAATAAAGGGATTGGCTGGGTGCTCACCAATAAGGAAGGGGAAAAGATTGATTTCCTCTTTTTCAAGCAAAAAATTCTCGCTGCGATCAATAAGCGGCAGGGCTTTTACCATGACGAAAACACGGATGCGTTCCGGATTTTCAATGGGGAAGGCGACGGCATCGGCGGGTTGCAGATCGATTATTATGCAGGCTTTTACCTTATCAGCTGGTATAGTGAGGGGATTTTTCGCTTTAAGGACCAGGTAATCCGCGTGCTGGATGAGCTGGGGGATTACCGGGGAATTTATGAGAAAAAGCGCTTTGACACCAAAGGCAGCTACATAGAGGATGATGATTTTGTCAAAGGGGAACGCGGCGAATTCCCGCTCCTTGTCATGGAAAATGGCATCCACTATGCGGTGTATTTGAATGACGGGGCGATGACAGGGATTTTCCTCGACCAGCGTGAGGTCAGAAAAGCGATTCGGGATAAATATGCCAAAGGAAAACATGTGCTCAACACGTTTTCCTATACCGGCGCCTTTTCGGTCGCAGCGGCACTTGGCGGAGCGGAAAAGACGACAAGTGTGGACCTGGCAAAACGCAGCAAGAACAAGACAATTGAGCAGTTCAGTGTCAATGGGATTGATTTTGAACAGCAGGATATCCACGTGATGGATGTCTTTGATTACTTTAAATATGCCAGGAGGAAAGGCTTGAGCTTTGACATGGTGGTATTGGACCCGCCGAGTTTTGCCCGCTCCAAAAAACGCACATTCAGCACGGCCAAAGATTACCCTGCACTGATTGAGGATGCGCTCTCGGTTACTGCGAATGGAATGCTGGTGATATCGACGAATAATGCCAGCTTTGGGATGAAGAAGCTGAAAAGTTTTGTGGATAAGGGGTTTCGTGATGCAGGAGCATCTTTTCACATTCTGGAGCAGTTTTCCCTGCCGCCCGATTTTCAGACGAGCAAGGACTATCCGCCGAGTAATTATTTGAAGGTGCTGGTTGTGAAGCGGACGAGCTGAGCGTGCAATTCCCTTTCCTGTTTAACCCTGCTAACAGAGGGTAGAATAAAAGGAAATGTTTCTTTCAGGAGGGGGAATACGTATGTCAGCTAAAGTTCAGCACGCAAAGGAAAAAGGACTCGATCACAGCCTGGATGCACTAAGGGAAGGAAATTTGTACATTTTCAACCGGCGGCACAGCTTTCAATCCGATGTGTTTGAGACCCGTTTGCTTGGGCAAAAAGCGATCTGCATGGGCGGTGAAGAGGCAGCGGAGCTTTTTTATGATACGGAAAAATTTAAGCGGCATGGGGTCGCACCAGGACCGGTCAAGAAAACATTGCTTGGGAAGAACAGTGTGCAGACATTGGACGGGGAGGCGCACCGTCACCGCAAGGATATGTTCATGTCGCTGATGACGCCGGATCGGCTCAAGAAAATGGATGAGATTGTGGAGCGTCAATGGGTGACTGCGCTGGATGCGTGGGAAGGCCAGAAGCAGACAGTTCTTTATGAAGAAGCCAAACTGCTGCTGATGCGTGCGGCCTGTGAGTGGGCGGGTGTTCCGCTGTGGGCCACGGAGCTGAAGCAGCGGACGGCTGATGTCAGTGCGATGTTCGAGGGGCCCGCAACCGTTCGTCCAAAGCACTTTAAAGCCAGAAAAGCACGCGAACGGTCAGAGGATTGGATTCGCGGGCTGGTGGAGCAGGTGCGGGGCGGCGAGCTGTTTCCTGATGAGGATACTGCCCTTTTTACGATGGCCTGGCATGAGGAACTGGACGGTAATCTGATGGATACACACACGGCAGCCGTCGAGATCCTGAACATCATTCGGCCGATTGTGGCGATTTCCATTTATATCAGTTTTACTGCCCTGGCTGTCTTACATTATCCGGAGGAGCGGGAGGAGCTGCGGGCGGGAAAAGAAGGCCATCAGCAGATGTTCGTTCAGGAAGTGCGCCGTTACTATCCGTTCTTCCCATTTCAGGCGGCAAAGGTGAAAGAGAGCTTTGACTGGAAGGGGGTTTCGTTTAAGAAAGGCACCCTCGTACTGCTTGATTTTTACGGAACCAACCATGACCCAAAGTTGTGGGAAAACCCGGAGCAGTTTAACCCGGAACGTTTCGCCGACTGGGAGGAAAGCCCGTTTAGTTTTCTGCCGCAGGGTGGCGGGGATTATATGATGGGCCATCGCTGTCCCGGAGAGTGGATCACCATCCGCGTGATGAAGATTGCGCTCGATTTCCTGGTGAACCGGATGAACTATCAGGTGCCCGCACAGGAATTGAGTTACAGCATGGTGAAAGTTCCTTCGATGCCGGCAAGCAATATTGTGCTCACTGGTGTAAAACGAATATAAACAGGGAATAAAAAAGGCAGCAGCTGTGCTGTCTTTTTCCATGTAAGCAAGGAGGAACTTCGGCGGGAGAGCGCAAACATCGGCGGGAGAGCGGAAGCTTCAGCGGGAGAACGCAAACTTCGGCGGGAGAGCGGAAGCTTCAGCGGGAGAACGCAAACTTCGGCCGGAGAGCGCAAACATCGGCGGGAGAGCAGGAACTTCAACCGGAGCGGGGAAACTTCAACCGGAATGGACAAACAACATCCCATAAGCAAGGAGGGAGAGGACATGACAATTTTGACTAATGACTGGCAGCCAAGGATGGAAGCGGAATTTAACAAAGACTATTATCAGGAGCTGCGGTCATTTCTAAAGAAAGAGTATAAGACAAAAACGGTTTACCCGAAGATGGATGATATTTACAACGCACTGCACCACACAACCTATGAAAACACAAAGGCAGTTATCCTTGGGCAGGATCCCTATCACGGACCGGATCAGGCGCATGGGCTGAGTTTTTCCGTAAAGCCGGAGGTGTCTGTGCCACCTTCGCTGAAGAATATCTATAAAGAGCTTCATGATGACCTCGACATAGCGATTCCGAATCATGGCTGTCTGACAAGCTGGGCTGAGGGAGGCGTGCTTCTGTTAAATACGGTGCTGACGGTAAGAGCTGGACAGCCGGGATCTCATCAGGGGAAAGGCTGGGAGCATTTTACCAATGAAGTCATTCGCCAAGTCAATGCAAAGCATGATCCTGTTGTATTCATTTTATGGGGAAAGAAAGCGCAGGCGAAAGAGGAATTGATTACAGCCGATCACCATCTGATTATCAAGTCGCCTCATCCCAGCCCATTTTCGGCCAGCAGGGGGTTTTTCGGCAGCCGGCCATTTTCACGAGCGAACGCCTTTTTAAAAGAAGCGGGGCGCCTTGAGATCGACTGGTCGATTCCGGAAGAGCGGTAGTGAGACGGAGTGCACCAGCTTCAAAAAGGGCGGTCTGCAGCAGCCGCCCCAGCCTGTGCTCCCGCACAAAAATTCTCCCATTCAAATTCCATTAACCAAACTCGACTGCCATTAATAAACTAATAGAAATCACACAAAATGAGGAGCGGTCATCATGAGTGCTGCAGGTGCGGGGGTTTCTTTTTTCGGCAGTCTGGCGTTGGGGTTTGGCATTGGTTCATTATCCGGAAACATGGAGGTTGGCGGTGCCGTGGGTCTGGGAGCGGGGCTATTGGTTCTGGCTTTTTGCCGGGAGAAAGATGGCTAATGGTTCCTGCGGTGACCCGGCCAAGTCAGCCAATAACACCGCCCGGCGATGAATAACAGGAAATCGTCGGGAATTTTTGTTATAGTGACAGTAGGTGGGTTTTACGGAAGGGGTAACAAATGGTGAAGAATCAAGCGAAACTGCAAAAAGAAGCGATGCAGGTACTGAAAGAAACAAGCAGAACGTTTTATATCCCGATTAAGCTGCTTAAACCAACGCTGAAATTTACGGTCGGCTCCGCATATTTATGCATGCGGGCGATCGACGAAATAGAGGATCACGAACAACTCGATAATGAGACAAAGCAATATTTGCTGCGCTCCACCAGTGAACTTTTGCTTGGACCAACGTTCGACCGTGACGCCTATCAGCTGCTGATCAGCCAGTATGAACCTCTTTTGCCGGAAGTGACCAAGAGGCTTGGTGACTGGATCGATTTTTGCCCGGAAGGCATTGTGGAAAAAGTGAAGGCATCGACCAGTGAGATGGCCGGTGGAATGGCAAAATGGACGGAGCGCAACTGGCATGTCAAAAGCAAAGCCGACTTGGATGATTACACATATTATGTTGCCGGTCTGGTTGGCGTGATGCTCTCCGATATTTGGCAGTGGTATGATGGGACAAGTACGGACAGGGACCTGGCTATCGGCTATGGCCGCGGACTGCAGGCGGTCAATATTCTCCGCAATCAGGACGAAGACAAAGAGCGCGGTGTAAAATTCGTGCCGGACGGATGGACGAGGAATGACTTATTTGCCTATGCAGAAGGGAATCTGCGGCTGGCCGATCAATACATAGCAGACATCCACACCCGCAACATCCTGCTTTTCTGCAAAATCCCGCTGGCACTCGCGCATAAAACATTAAAAGCGATGGAAAGCGGCCGGGAGAAAATGTCCCGCCAGGAAGTGGAAGAAACAGTCGACGGAATCATAAACGACTAACATTTTGAATACAAATTAAAAAATGCTGAAACACCCCATGCGCATGCCGGATGAAGGCTAGCTGGCTTGCTCTAATTTTCATGAAAATTTGACGGACTAGGGAATAATTCCTATAATAAATGACTATGGGAGAAAAAATTGAGCAAGCTGGTGGTTTTGTCATTGGTTATTTTTTAGCACGATATAATAATCATTTGCCATCCAATGGTCTTTAATGACGGGCGTAAGATGATATTATAGACACTTGCTCCTAAAAAACATTAGGAGGAGAAACGTGGATTCAAACAAGAAGAAACTGGATTGGCCGGTATTCTGGATAAGTGGCGGGTTTTTAATTGCATTTATTATTCTTTCGCTGATCAACAATGAGGCAGTGGGAAATTGGGTGAGCACCCTGTTTGCCTATTCCTCTGATTTATTCGGAGCATACTGGCAGATTTTGCTGCTTGCGAACTTTTTCGTTGGCCTGGGACTGGCTTTTTCAAAGTATGGCCGGGTGAAATTAGGTAATCAGGATAAACCGAAGTACAGCTATTTCCGCTGGGTTGCTATGATTTTGGTTACCCTTTTGGCAAGCGGCGGGGTATTTTGGGCAGCATCCGAACCGATGTATCACTACATGACAACCCCTCCTGCATTAGGTGGCGGAGAATTTAATAATGTGATGGGAGCATTTGCAACATCATTTATGCATTGGGGCTTCCTGGCATGGGCAATCCTTGGTACCCTTGCTGTTGTCGTGATGATGTATGTTCATTACAGCAAAGGATTTCCGTTGAAGCCGCGCGGACTGCTGTATCCCATTTTCGGGGAAAAGATTTACGGAAAAAATAATGTACTCGGCTCATCTGCGGATATCTTTTCGATTATTGCCACGGTTGCCGGGACGCTGGGACCACTTGGTTTCCTTGGCTTGCAGATCTCTTATGGGCTGAATCATTTATTTGATGTGCCAAACACCCTCACCGTAAGTATCCTCGTGATTTTAGTCCTTAGCATGGTTGCGGCCATCTCTGCCGCAACTGGTGTTGATAGAGGAATTCTTTTACTGAGCCGCTACAATGTCAGCTTTACGATATTCCTGGCAGCTGTGGTGCTGGTGGTCGGGCCAACGATGTTTATTATTGATGGCTTTGTCGGCGGAACTGGTTACCATCTGCAAAACTTTTTCCAGATGACGATGTACCGCGGGGATGAAGCTTGGCTCTCCGGATGGACAATTTTCTTCTGGGGCTGGTTTATCGGCTATGCACCGATGCTGATTGTCTTTATCAGCCGGATTTCCCGTGGAAGGACGATTCGTGAGCTGGTTATTGCTGTATCAGTTGTTGCGCCATTAGTAAATAATTTTTGGTTTGCCGTTGTTGGCGGAACCGGTGTTCATTTTGAAATGGAAAACCCCGGCTCGATTTCGAATGCGTTGAATGAAAACGGAATGGAAGCTGCCGTGATGGCGATCACCGACCAGCTGCCGATGGGCATATTATTCGGTATCGGCTTCCTGCTGGTGTCGATTGTATTTGTGGCAACGACCGTAGATACCATGTCATATAGCGTGGCTGCGACTTTGGAGGGTCACGATCATCCGAGACGCTGGCTCCGCGTTTTCTGGGCGATGATCTTCGGTGCTACAACGACGGTAATTCTGACCATTGGCGAAAGCAGCATTACCGCAATACAGAACTCGATTGTGATAACCGCTGTTCCGGTATCGCTCTTGTTATTGCCGCCATTGTGGAATGCGCCAAAAATCGCGAAGAAAATGGCGCTCGATCAAGGTTTGATTTGGCAGCGACAAATGCAAAAGGAAATGCGTAAGAAAGTGGATAAGTAATATTAAAAAAGCTCTCTCTTCTATCTTGGAAGGGAGAGCTTCTTTATGAAACAATTCGCGGCTACTTCCAGTTCTGCAAAAGGGTTTTGAAGCCCAGGTGGATCAGCGCTACTGAGAATATAACAATAACAACGACGCCAACTACGTCAAAGAATTCCTCAATTCCTCCGTCAATAAAAGACACACCAGGAAGATGGACGAGGGCAAAGCCTGCCAAAACGGCCGTCAAATACAATAAAGCAGTATGATGCATTGGTTATCCCTCCTTGCTGCATTTTATGAAAGGAGGGCGGTAAAGTGACGGCTATGCTTGGCCTTGGTTATCTGGCCTTAATAACACTGAAAAGATTCTACCCTGTTCAGGTCGACACCGAAATAAACCCAACGGAAACCTCGCCAGCGGAAACCTGCGATGGAGTTACGGCCGACAAAGGTCGGGAAAAACCAGAATGAATCTCCCCTGAGCCAGATATAGGTGAATCGGAACAAGCAACCTCGGATGGCGCCCGGATCAACCGCAAATGTCTGGAACTGCGGTTGTTGTGGAGTAAAAGCTGGTGGCGGGGCAGTCGGGGGTCCTCCACCTGTTTGGCCACCGCCTGGCGGCTGTGGCCATCCTGGCTGTCCTGGTCCCTGCTGTCCTCCCGGGAAAAATTGTCCCCAGATGAATTCAGGGAGATTAAATTGCCTTTCATCATAAAAAGGTGGTCGATTTTGATACATTTTTTTGCCTCCTGTTCAATTTCTTCCCTTTATCCTATGGGCAAACAGGCCAGATGGCGATTCATTTTGCAAGAATGGGCGTTTGCGGAATTACATGCCCTGATAAAAGCACACAGATGCGCGCGAAAAAAAGTTTGTTTCACCCCTATAATCGAAAGAAACACGAAAAAAGTGGCAGATGTATGCCACTTTTTGTTCCTGTCTTTCGATTATTAGAATGAAGCTACTCCATTGACTGGACAGCTTGCCGGATATTGATTGCTCGACTGACAGCAGAAATGAAAGCTACACCACCTGCACCTGCCTCCAGCACCGAGGCAGCGTTTGCTGGCGTAATGCCGCCAATTCCGACAATAGGCAGGTCAGGAAACTGTTTTCTTAAGGAAGTGATCCATTCCGTGCCAACCGCTGTTTTTGCGTCCGCTTTGCTGCCTGTCGCAAATACAGGGCCTGCTCCCGCATAATCGATCAAGGAGAGGGGACTTTGGTCGACCTCATCGGGATTGGACAGGGAAAGGCCGATAAGTTTATCAGGGAATTGCCGGCGAACAGCAGCTGCCGGAGTATCGTCTTGTCCAATATGGATGCCATCTGCCTGCAAAGGTTCAGCCAGTTTAATATCATCATTAATAAAAAAGGGAATATCGTAGTGAAAACAAATCTCCCGAAGCTGTTTGCCTAATTCCAGCTTAGCTTCACCACTTAAGGAGCCTTGGCCCTTTTCCCGGAATTGAAAGGCTGTGATTCCGGCTTTTGCGGCAGCTTCTAAAATTTCCACAGGATCACTAATGCAGTCCTGGCTCCCCATAATGAAATATTTACGCAGCATCTGTCTGATGGGGATCGATGTCATTTGACTTCCTCCAATTCACCGGGATCGAGAGCGAGTGCATCAAGGAATCGCGGCAGAAAGGTGCCGGTTCCGCTGACTTCAGGGCGGGAAGCGGCATGTCCGGCAGCCAGTCCATAAAAAGCTGCAGCAGTTTGCGCCTGTTCGTTTACCGGATGATCTGTTGTTAAGCAGGCAGCCAGCACTGAACCAAGCAGACAGCCGGCACCAGTAATTCGAGTTAACAGCTGGTGGCCGCTTAGATTATAAAAGATTGCTTCTCCCGTATGGATGATATCAGTTTTTCCTGTTAACAGGGCAGTTGTTTGATAAGTCGCTGCAACCTTGCCGGCAATCTCTTCGGTGTTCCCGTCACCGACAGATTCCACCCCTTTTGTTTGCCACGGAATATCCACCAGATGAGCCAGCTCCCCGGCATTTCCTTTGATAACGGTGGGCCGGACATCCTGGAGAATCTGTTGAACTGCCTGGTCGCGAAAAGGAGTGGCAGCTACACCGACTGGGTCAAAAACCACAGGGATGTTGTTCCGGTTTGCCGCCTTTCCTGCTTCGATCATGGCACCGATATCCGGGAGAGTCAGGGTGCCGATGTTTAAGAGGAGGGCGTCTGCCTGGCCTGCCATGTGCGCTGCTTCCTCTTCCGCCTTTGCCATAACCGGGGCACCGCCAAAGGCAAGCAGCCCATTTGCCGAGAAGTTCATCACCACTTGATTGGTAATATGGTGAATCAGCGGCTGCTGTGAGCGGACTTCCTGAATGATTGTGTGATTCATGGTTGTACCCCCTGTTCTCTCAGCGCCCAGTGATTTGTTGGTCCATTTCCCGATCCGAGCGGGAAGGCATGCCGGATAGCAGAAGTTACAAATGTTTTTGCCTGTTTTACTGCTTCAGTCAGCGGCATCCCTTTGCTGAGGCAGGCGGTGATGGCGGCAGAGTAAGTGCAGCCTGTGCCATGCGTGCTGTTTGTTTGGATCCTGGCTTCGGAAAATGTATGCATGGTACTGCCGTCATATAGAAAGTCGACTGCTTCTCCTTCCCGGTGCCCTCCTTTAACCAGAGCGGCGCCTGCTCCATAAACATCGACGATTTGCGAGGCAGCCTGTTGCATATCCTCCAGGGTTTCAATTTTTTCTCCGATGATAAAAGCGGCTTCCGGGATATTGGGTGTGACAAGTGTCGTGTGCGGCAGCAAATGCTCAATTAAAAAATGCCTCGATTCCTGTTCAATCAGTGCATCACCGCTTGTCGCCACCATCACCGGGTCCATCACATAGGGGGCATCCAGCTTTGCAATATGTTCAGCGATAACCCGCATCATCTCCTTATTTGCGATCATGCCGGTTTTCCATGCATGGACAGGGATGTCGGAGCTGACGGATTCAAGCTGTTCTTTTATCATCTCGGCCGGAAGATGGTGAACCTGCTGTACACCAGTCGTGTTTTGGGCAACGACGGAAGTGATCACGGACATGCCATAACACTTTAATTCCTGAAAGGTTTTTAAATCTGCCTGGATGCCGGCACCGCCGCTGGGGTCGGTGCCAGCTATCGTCAGGGCACATGCTGGGTAGTTCATGTTAATCTTCTCCTTTTCGGTAGATTTTTTTGACGCGAGATACAACGAACCAGCCGATGAAGGCGCCGGCTATGCTGCTGATAAGAAAAGGCGGGATAAAAACTAATGCGCCTGCTTCATCTCCCATTAGCAAATTAGCGATTGGCACGGCGATGAGGGCGCCGATGACACCGCTGCCAATGACTTCTCCGACAGCGGCCCAGCCTGTTTTGCCGACCAGCCGGTACAAATAACCGGCAAGCAATGCGCCAACCATACCGCCGGGAAAAGCTAACAAGGTACCAAGCCCCAGCATATTGCGTAAGAGGCCGATCATAAACGCGATGCCGACAGCGGGACCGGGTCCGAGCAGAACAGCCGCCATGACATTCACGGCATGCTGCACCGGATAGGCTCTCGCAACTCCGGCGGGAAACCATAGTAATTGGGCGGTAACAGTTCCAATGGCAACAAAAACAGCCATCGTGGTAATCAAACGTGTTCGATTCATGGTATCCTCCTATTACAGGGGCGGGTTTTGGGCATGAAAAAAGCCAGATCCGCAAGAGAGATCTGGCTTTACATACGACAAATAAATAGACGTATTGCCTGACTACTTCCCTCCGCTGGTATCATCCAGATCAGGTTCATAAGAGTCGGAAAGCTAAAATCGGCTTTCCTCTCAGCCCACTTTCTTTGGGCACCCCTAGTAGTAATATTTGTGCTGGCAAAAGAATCTGCCAACCTATTTGTTTACTTAACTAGCATCTTAACATAAGCAAATGGATTTGTCACAAACCTTCTGGAGAGTACCCGAGCTGGAATGTTTCCGCTGAATTACGGCGCACATCCTCTGAAATAATTCTTGCTTCCAGAAAATAGCTCAGATCCCTGGTTGGGTTCGGCGTTAATGTTACGGCTTGAAAATAAACTTGATGCTGTCTTCATCTTTACGGTCAAAAGTGTCGTACGCTTGTGCCGCCTCTTCCAGTTTTACGCGGTGTGTAATAACGTCGGTTGGGTCGAATTCATTGTTTTCCACCATTTCATACAGCTTTGGCATGATATGAACGACCGGAGCCTGTCCCATGCTCAGGGTGACGTTTCTCGTAAAGAAATCGCCAAGCGGGAAGTTGTTTGCATCTGTGCCGTACACTCCGGTTAATTGGACGTTGCCAAATTTGCGAACTGCCTGGGATGCGGTGATGATTGGGCTAATTGTGCCAAACTGGTTGTCCGATTCTGAGCCAAACTCGGTATTTGGAGGCACGTTTCCATCCATGCCGACACAATCAATGACCACTTCGGCACCGCCTTTTGTTTCTTCATGCAGCAGTTTGCCGATTTCTTCTTTATCTGCAAAACTGTATGTTTCGACATTATTTGTTTTCTTGGCATGCTGCAGGCGATAATCAACATGGTCGACGGCGATAACCCGTTTCGCTCCTTTTAACCAGGCGAATTTCTGGGTCATTAAGCCAATTGGTCCGGCACCGAGCACAATGACGGTGTCACCTTCCTTCACGCCGGCTTTTTCCACGCTCCAATAGGAAGTAGGAATCACGTCAGAGAGCAAGACAACTTGTTCATCATCCAACTCGCTGGACTCCGGAACCTTGAAGGATGAAAAATCTGCATAAGGCACACGCAGATATTCCGCCTGACCGCCGGGATGATTGCCGTTTTGCTCGCCAAACCCGAATAGTCCGCCGACTTCACCGTGTGGGTTGGAGTTATCGCATTGACTTTCCATCTGATGTGTGCAGTAGAAACATTCCCCGCAGCCGACATTAAATGGAATCACAACACGGTCACCTTTTTTGCGGTTTTTTACATTGGAACCGACTTCTTCCACAATTCCCATGGGCTCATGTCCTACGACATAATCTTGCTCTGGCATGATGCCACCTTTATATAAGTGAAGATCCGAACCGCAAATGCCGCTTGCGGTAATGCGCACAATCATGTCACTCTGATCCTGAAGCTGGGGGTCTTCAACATTTTTCGTTTCCATTGCTTCTTTGCCCTGAAATGTTACTGCCTTCATTCCTTCACATCCTTTTTATTGAGTTATAAAAGGGTATTTCCGTGAAATGGCTGGGCTAAACATGAGGCAGCAGCGAAGGACAATCTATTGATTTAGACGGATGGCTTCCTGGATCAGGGCGGTGAACTTTTCCGGCTGGATATCTTTGGGGTTCTTAATGCGAATATGGCGCATCGTCTTGCCTGTTCCTTGCAGCAGACTGTCCGGGTCCTGGAGACTCGCGCCATGATAGAACCCCAGGTTGACATGAGCTTTCGCTGGCTGAAGATAGCACACATTGCCATTTTCCAAGTAGCAGGGCATGTTCCATTTAATTTCCTCTGTGATTGTTTCTGAGCTTTCCAGCAGGATTTTACGAAGACGGTTCATTAATTGCCGGGGGTGTTCCGGTTGCTCCTGAATAAACTGATCGACTTTTTCGCTTGTTTGTTGGGTCATCGGTGTTGCCCCTTTCTGCCTTTAGCGGCTGACCTTTTGTTCTCTCTAGTATATAATGGGTTTAAAAAAATTACGAATCTCGCGGGGAGGATGGCGGATGGAATTAACAGAAGCAGTGCATAAATGGGTGGAACACCAGCTTGGAGAAGGGGCAGTTATTCAGAAGGCAGAACAGTTAAAAGGCAGTACATCCTCGACGCTGCACCAGATCAGCTATCGGTCTGGCGGAGTGGAGCAGCAAGTGGTGGTTCGGCAATTTGATAACAAGGAATGGCTGGAGGAAGAGCCGGATCTGGCGGAGCATGAAGCGGAAAGTCTGCGGATGGGTGAAAAGGCAGGAGTACCGTCACCTGAAGTGATCGCATATGAGGAAGACGACAGGGCATGCGGTGTGCCGGTCGTATTGATGACGAAGCTGGATGGGCGCGTGGAACTTTCGCCACAGAATCAAAGTCGCTGGCTGAAAGAACTGGCTAGAGCCCTGGCTGCTATACATAGAGTCGAAGCACTGGAATTTGAGCGAGCATATTTTTCCTATTCCAATTTGAAGGACCCGGTGTTGCCGGCTTGGTCGAGGGTCCCAGATGTCTGGGAGCAGGTGATTCAATATGTAAAAGCTACAGATCCAGTGGAGGAAGCGTGTCTCATTCACCGGGATTTTCATCCAGCGAATGTGCTTTGGGAAAATGGCCGGGTCAGCGGTGTGGTTGATTGGGTCAATGCCTGCAGAGGGCCAGTAGGGGTGGACGTGGGACATTGCAGGGTAAATCTGGCTCTATTGTATGGAGTGGACCAGGCGGATGCGTTTCTTGAAGCCTACAGGGAGGAGAGAGGAGCGGCGTTCTCCTATACACCATACTGGGACATTGCAGCAGTATTGGACTTTCTCTGCGGTGAACGTCCGCAAGTTTACCCCGGATGGGCGGCTTTTGGGATGACTGGGCTGACAGATAGGATGATGGAGGAGCGGCTGGATGCGTATGTTTGCAGTCTGCTTAAGCGATTGGAGGAAGAATGAAAATATGATCAGTTTAATAGATAACATGTCGAGGGATTTGTGTTATAATGAACCAAATATTTGAGGGAGGTGATAGAATGGATGGTAAACTGGATTTGATTTTGGAGAAGATAGAGAAACTTTCAGCAAAACAGGAGCAACTCTCAACAAATCAAACGAAATTAATGGAAGGGCAAGCTCGGTTTGAAGGAAGGCTAAATTCTGTAGAAAAAGGACAGGAGCGACTCTCAACAAATCAGACTCAATTAATGGAAGGGCAAGTCCGATTTGAAGGAAGGCTAAACTCTGTAGAAAAAGGACAGGAGCAACTCTCAGCGAATCAGACTCAGTTAATGGAGGGGCAAGCCCGATCTGAAGAAAGATTAGATTCGTTTGAAAAAGGCCAGAAACAATTTGCAGAAAATCAGAAACAATTTGCAGCAAACCAGGAGCAATTCGCAGCAACCCAGGATCAATTACTGGAGGGACAAGCCCGGTCTGAAGGAAAATTAGATTCGTTTGAAAAAGGGCAGGAACAACTCGCAGTTACTGTGGCTCAAACAATGGAAAAGCTGGATAATTTCATCTTGGAGACCAGAGGTCAGTTTAAGGATGTGCACTCTAAGCTGGATAATTTCACCAAGGAATCCAGAAGTCAGTTTAAACATGTTCATTCCAAATTAGATGAACATACAAGATTATTTCAGCATTTGGAAAGAAGGTATCAGGAAGAAAGATACTGACCATTTGTGATGTGTTCTGCGATTACCCTCAGGAAAAACACCTCGACATCCTAGCTTCTCAGACTAAATTTCCTGCGAAAAACGTAAAAAGGTTAGCCGGACTGCGTACAGTCGGCTAACCTTTTTCTTCGTTAGATGGAGCATAGCGGGCTCGAACCGCTGACCTCTTGCATGCCATGCATCAAGAAGCAAAAAAATGATCCGGGTTCTTTTTTGAAACGTTGATTTAATAGGCTTTATTTTAAGGTGTTTAATTTCTACTGGTTTAATTTGATGAATTATTATATTTTTAGTTGAAATTTTCCCCCATTATTTCCCCCAATTCCCCCAAGAAAAAAACACCGTGATTTGGTGTTATATATAATCATCATCTAATTTTTTAGCAATTTTTTGATCGGCTTCTTCTAGATAGTGTAGATATATGTTAGTGGTTACTTTGGTGCTAGAATGACCTAATCGTGCTGAAATAGAATAAGGTTCAATCCCTTTATTAATTAGGTCAGTTGCCGCAGTATGCCTTAGGTCGTGAAAGCTAATTATTTTAAGTTTGTCTTTATTATTTTTTTCTCTTTCTTTATTTACACGGTTGAGAAACCTTTTCCACCATCTATAAGGTACATTTGGATGAAATGGCTTTCCGAATAATATATATTTATTTTTATCATTCTTGCCGTGGGTGGAAAAAACCAGATCTCCAAAAGTTTCATCCCATAACTCAGCAGCAGCCAGTTTGTCTTGCATTTTTTGAAGAATATGTTGTTTTAATTCTGCCATCAGTTTAGCTGGGGGACCAACCTTTCTTGCTTGTTTATTCTTAGTACCATCTAAAATATAACCATTTTTTTTAGTGTAGCTGAGAGAATGACGTATACGAATAGTATTAGTCGCAAAGTCCACATCATTCCATTGTAAAGCCAATATTTCCCCTTTACGCATACCGGTATTTAGTGCCAGCTTTACCATTAGTACTAGTTGTCTATTTTGTTCTTTATTAAGTAGCCTGTGTATTTCTTTAAATTCGCTGGAATTATAAACTTCCCCTTCTGCATATCGGACAATTGGTTTTTCTGCATTTTCAACTGGGTTGTTTTTTATTAAGTAATTCTTTTTTGCGAATTTAAAAATACTCATTAAAACGTTATAATGTTTCTGTATTGTTGATGTAGATGAACCGCCTTCTTTTCCATCTAATCGAGTAGTTTCAAGGTTTTTTAAATAGTCTGTGATGTGCATAGGTAGGATTGAATCTAACCGTTTGTTTATAAATACAGGTAGGATATGATCATCTAGTAAAGTATTGTACAATACAAGCGTGTTATTACTGTATTTTCCTTCAGCGAACTTAGTGCGCCATTCTTCTACAAATGAACCGAATGTCATTCTAGATGGCTCAATATATTCACCTGACAGTACTTCATTTTCCCAAGCAGTAAGTAACTTCTTTGCTTCAGTTTTGTTCTTTGCTTGAACGGTTTTACGTAGGCGTTTATAGTTATCTTTTTCATTCTTTTCCCCAAGTTGAATCTCAAGCCGCCAACTTGTTTTACCTCTTTTTTCAACAGATCCAGCCATTATATGCACCTCTATTCTAATATGGTTTCTAGCATAGTTAAGATTTTTTTCTTCTCTTCTTTTGTCAGAAGTCTGTCTTTATAATGTAAATCAATACCCATGTTCAATAATGAATGAATGTCAAAAAGAAGCTTTTTTAAATCCTCTGGTTTAGCTGAACTTCTGGTTAAGATACCGTCTTCATCTAGCTTTGTTACAAATCTAGGTAGATAGACAGTAACAGGGGTTTCATCAAATGCCCTATCTTCCTTTATTGCTTCTTCTATTTCATCAAGATTTGTTAAATATCCCGCCTCATCCATTAATTCAAGGTAACTGATATCAAGACCTTTAGATATCTTCTGTAATATCTCAGCGCTTGGTTTATTATTTTGTCCTGTTTCTAATTGTGATAAGTATGCTTGTGAAACTCCGGATTTTTCAGCTAGCTTTCTCGCAGAAAGTCCTTTTTTGCTACGGGCATTTCTAATATATACCCCAATTTCCATACCACACCATCCTTTTTTATATACTATTTTACTTGCATTTGATAGATAAGGCAATTGTTTTTCTGTAAATGATTGACATATCAATCAAATAAAATTATAATAACTATAGCAAGTCAAACAAACGATAAAGAATAGAGGTGAATAAAGCTGAAATCAATAGTTGTAGACAAATATATGACAAGCTCACAATAGTGCAAATAGGGTGGAGTTAGTAGTGGTTTCTAAGAAGAATGGAACAAGTCAACACATATTTATCAGGAAGAAATGATTGTAACCCAGTTGTTTTTTTAAAAGGAACTAACTGAAAAGGGGTTATATTTTTTTACAATATTGATTGATATATCAATCAATATTGCGAAGAGATGATCATAGTAAAAGTAATAACTATTTGGAGCAATGAGTGCCGGTTAGAAGCAAAAAACAAAAAAAGATAGGGGGAAATCAAATGAACGAACTAAAAGAACAAGCAATTGAGCTAAGAAAAGCGATCAAAAGGAAGCAAAGAGAAATTGATAATCCGGCTCTAACAATGGGGGTTTTAAACGAACTGGACTTTTTCATTGAGAACCTAATTGAAGTATGATTCCACAACTAATTTCAAGTATTTTGCACATGAATATTGTGTGGAGCAAGTATGATCCTGGAGGACAGGTATCTACTGAACAAGAGAAGTCACTTTAATTTTTGACTATTTATTTCTTAAAAACGCGAGAGAAGGGGAAGATCGAAAATGAACTTAGCTGAAGCATTACAAACTAAAAAAGAAGTGAAAAAGTCTGAATATGTGCCAATCGAAAGAAAGACTATGACGGTAGAAGAAACTGCAGGGTATCTTGGTGTGAGCAAAGACTTAATCTATAAATTGGTACGAAAAAAACAAATTCCTAATATAAAAATAGGTGGAAGAATAATGTTCAAAAAAGAAAGTATTGATCGATGGTTATCCGAAATAGAGCAGGAAAATTATTATTCAGCAGAATAAAAAAAGACTTAGGAAAGGCAATTCCTAAGTCAAATGCTTAAAAATATACTTACAATTATTATTTTATCTTTAAATGTCACAGAAAACAAGGAGTGATACTTTGACCACTATAACAGAAAGCAGATATTTAAAATCTGCTTTGATATATGCAAGTAAATTAGACTGGGAAGTATTCCCACTAGTTCCAAAATCAAAAAAACCAATTACAGAGCATGGTTTCCAGGATGCTACAAAGGACGGAAAACAAATCATTAATTGGTGGAAAAAATACCCCGACGCAAATATTGGAATAGCAACAGGGACAGCGAGTGGTTTTTTCGCTCTTGATGTAGATCCTAGACACAATGGGGATGTAACTTTAGAAGAATTATTAGACCATTACCAGGTCTTTCCAGATACAGTACAAGCCATCACAGGTAGTGGTGGGTCCCATTATCTGTTCAAATATCGGGAAGGTGTAAGAAGTAGGAATGATCTACAGCCTGGGATAGATATAAAAGGAGATGGCGGGTATATTGTGGCCCCGCCTTCCATTCACCCAGATACAGGGGAAACATACGAATGGGAGCTATCAAGCAGACCAATTGAAAATCAGATCACTGAGGCACCGGAGTGGCTTTTAAATATGGTTTTAGAGCCGAAGAAGGATGTAACATCAGTGAAGCCATCTACTTATTGGGAGGGTTTATTCAATAATACAAAAGAAGGAAATCGAACTAATGCAGCAACTTCTTTAGTAGGTCACTTATTTAGAAGGTATGTAGATCCTATATTAGTAGTTGAATTTATGAAGTTATGGAATGAGTCGAAGGTAGCCCCACCATTAGAAGAAGAGAGCCTAATAAAAGTAATAAATTCAATAGCAGGAAAAGAACTAAGAAGGCGAGGGGGTAAGGAATAGTGGATAATGTACTTGCTTTAATGAATGAAGAAAAGAAAGATCCTTCTCAGATAGAGTGGGAAAAGCCAATCAGTTTTGATGAAGATAAGCTACCGGAGTTTGACGTAAGTATCTTTCCTGAGTGGTTAAGAGATTATATAAAAGGTGTTTCAGAATCTACACAGACATCCGTAGATGTTTCCGTGATGGCGAGTATAGCCATGCTATCTACTATTCTTGCAAAGCAGTTTGAAATCAATCCGAGGGGAGATTGGCATGAAACGCTTAATACCTATACTGTTTTGGCTCTTCCTTCAGCAAATAGAAAAAGTGGTGTCTTTAAAGAATTTACTTATCCCATTATTGAGTATGAAAAAAAACAGGGCGAAGAATTAGAAATAGAAATCGCAAAGCAGCTGGGAAAGAAGAAAGCATTAGAAAAAAGGAAGGAACATTTACAAGCTAAATATGGAAAAGAAAAGAAGCAGGAGATATTGAAAGAAATTGATACAGTAACAGAAGAGATTGAATCAGAAAAAATAATCCATAAGCCAAGATATAGTACTTCAGATGCGACTCCAGAAGTATTGGCGGATTTAATGCGAAAAAACAACGAAAAAATAGCTATATTGTCAGCTGAAGGCGGAGAAGCATTTGACATGATGGCAGGAAGATATTCTAGTAGTGGGAAACCAAACATTGACATTTATTTAAAAGGGCATTCAGTCGATGATGTAGCTATTGACAGAATCGGAAGAGAGCCTATCAAACTATATAGTCCAACACTTACAATAGGATTGTTTTTACAACCTGATGTAGTGAAAAATATTCCCGAACAGTTTCAAGAGAGGGGATTAACACAAAGATTTTTATACTCTTTCCCCAGATCTTGGCTAGGATTTCGAAATAAAGAACCTGATCCAGTCTCAAGTAATGTTAGGGAAAAATTTGAATCTAGTATTCAAAAGTTACTACGATTAAAAACCGATAATCCTGTTATTTTGACTTTGTCAGAAGAAGCTAACAACTTGCGAAGGGCAAACAGCTATGAGATTGAAGAAATGTTAAAGGATGAAGATAATACCGATGCTTTTCAAGGGTGGATTGGTAAACTTGAGGGTCAAATGCTTAGGACAATTGCACTAATCCACATAGCTAAATATGCATCCAGTAACTTTTCCGATATACCAACTGTTATAGAAGTGGACATCGTTCAGTATATGAAAGGCTTGAGGGAATATTTCGTTGAACACGCCAAAAAGGCACATGGGATAATGGGTGTAGATAGTGTTGAAACTGATGCAAAACAAGTATTAAAAAAGATAAATACCATTATCCAGAAGAAGAAGGAAAAGACAAATGAATCAATAACAAAAATTGATCATCAAGAGTTATGGCAGCTGGTGAAGAAAATGGTCAAGAAATCATCCAGACTAGATGAAATTCTTATAAATTTAGAGGATAGAAATTTCATCAAAATAGATTGGCAAGGCAGAAAAAAGATAATTCTTATTAATCCAATGTTGATGAGCACAACAGAAAAAAATAACCCTAAAACCCCTAATACTAACTGAACTCAATAGGGATTAGGCTCTTAAATCATTACTTATAATCCGGAAAGGCATGGCTTATAAATGATCGGATGATTTTCAGGAAAGAGTTTGCTTTTGCAAATAGCATGGTATAATGGAGGAAAGGTCTAAAGGGGTTGAGTTTTATAGCTTCCTCGGATTTTTCTTTCTTATCCAATATTAAGCAGGAGAAAGAAGGAATGAATATGATTAAAGCAGTTCAAGGACAAGCCGAGAAAAATCACTTTGAGTGCAGGGAATGTGGCTTGAAAATGGCAGTCACATATCAAACATACAACATATCCTATCATGTAGAGAGTAAGAGGAAAAAGTTCACTATTTTAAACGCACCTGTTTACAAATGCGACAGCTGCCATAATGAAATATTCAGCGTCCTCTTGTATGCAGGTGTGGAAAGCGCAGTCGAAAAGGAAATTTTCATTAGGTTGAACAACAAGCAAGAGATACCTGATGAAATGGACTTTTCCGAACTTGTAACAGAATAAAATTGAATTAATTCATTGATAACCAATATTAGAGCGGAGAGAATTACTGATGCCACAACTCAATGAAAAAGAATCGGGATTAGTTAAATTCCAGGCTCAGGAGGACATAAACAAGAAAAATCGTGAAGAGCGTCGTCGAAAAAAGGAATTGATCTTAGCAAAAATAACGGACATTCTGAATGAGAAAAATAATAAAACCAGGGAGGAATAAATTTACTTCCTGGTTTTTAATGGTTGCATATATTAAGGATGATGTGATCTATATGGAAAAAAACGATAAGACCGCCTTATCTAAGAACAGTGAACTTATAAGTTGCCGATCAATGGAAGAAATTATAGAAGAGTAAATATTGCCATTGGGGTGTTCCACTTGCGGAATTTTTCAGACTAATCAATGACAAGAAATTAACCTACCTATGACTAAGGTGATCCACTTTCTCAGGGACGAATGCATAACCACAGCGGAGCTGCTTGCCCTGCCACTTCTTAGTGATCATTGGGAGGTGTCAGGGCGCCGTCAGCGGGACTTATAAGTGATTGTCCGTGGTACGCTGGTGATGCGGATGGAGCCATAAAGGCTGTTTTTCTCAATCCGCCATAAAAGACACTACCACGGACACAAACAAGTGTTAAATAATAAAAAAGTTGTTTAAGAATCAAGGTGCTTTCGAGAGAAATGTGATATTGTTTTAGCAAATGGTTATTCAGCAATACGATCGGGCCATATCGTATTATGAGGTCAATCGGAATTTATTTTTCCGGTTGACCATTTTAATGGTTTAATAGAGGTAGCCGGAGGAGAACGAACGGGCCAGTGGGACTTGAATTGATCCCGTCCACAAAAATGTTCCCCCTCTACCCGAATATAAAAACGTATTTGGATCGATTTATTCCAATGTTTCATTGCATATGCTTCTGGATTTCCCAACACCGGGCTTCGTATTAAGTGCAAGCATTGAAAAATTGGCGGAATCCATTAAATCTTACTGCCATACGAGATCCTATTCATGGGCATTTAAGAAGGCAACACGATTACATGAAGCAGCTTTAATGGATCCTTTCCAAGAAACGCTTTATCATAGTCCGATTATTAGCCTGAAAATGTACATCAAACTGTTATTTGAATATCAAGAGCACCTTTCCGTCCTGAAACACGAGATAGATGATCAGGCAAAAAAATTGGATGACTATAATCTAATTCAATCCATTCCGGGTATTGGAGACAAGATTGCCGCTACAATTTTGTCTGAAATCGGTGAGATTGAACGATTTTGTCATCCGAAGAAATTAGCTGCATTTTCTGGGATTGATCCCAGGGTTCATGAATCAGGCAAATTCAAAGCAACGCAAAACCGTATGACTAAACGCGGATCAAGCAAGCTTCGTCAAGCCTTATATACCGCTGTATTATGTGGATTGCGCAAATCACGTAACACCAAACTTATCGCTTATTATCAGAGCAAGCGAGAAGAAGGAAAACCACATAAAGTCGTGATGGGAGCCTGCATGAATAAACTGATTCATTGGATTTTTTACATGCTTAAACGAAAAGAAGCATTTGTAGAAACATAAAACGACACGAACAATAGTTCTATTTCACCTTCCGATTAGGAAGGCTATTCGTCGTGGCAAATTTATTGTATCATGTTTTTAGAAACTTTTTTAGTCCTATGGGTTGACTTCTTATTAGCTGGGATTGTGGAGCAAGGATTTTGCGAAGGTATGGTATATTTGATGAATCTACAATTAATAGGAGTAGTTTAATGAATGATGGAAATGAGCAATTGAAAAAGATAATAGAACAATATTTGCAGGAAAAGGAAGAAGAAAGGAGGCAATACTTAGAAAAATACCCTCAAGATATACCGAATAAAAGTTGTCATCATGCTATCATCTCAGGAATTAAAACAGATAATAGCACAGGGTTTAACGTGGGTGACTATACTCCATTATTGAAGTCAGAATTTGAAAAAATATTTATATGGACTCATACAAAAAATAACTATTCATCAATAGTATCAGAAGTTTCAACTGATATTAAAAACATCAGTTATTGGAAGAATATGGGTTACATATTAGAACTAACTTTAACTTATTATTACGCCTTTGAGCATGCTTCAAATATGAAGTATCACTGGATTTATTATTTTAATAGCCTAAAAACAATCGAAGAGAGTGAATTTAAAGTAAGTGATCACTTATATGAAGGGACCTTTAATGGTTCAATTCAAAAGGTTTCTTTTTTTAAAGAAATAATTCCTTTAATAGAATTGCTTTTAAGAGATGATAAATTTTATACTGCATTGAGTATATTTAAAAACTCAGTAGATCATCACTGGTTTTGTTTTGTTTGTGAACTAAGTAGGTCGGGAACTAAAAAACACCCTAGTCATGAACCAATGTTATGGGAAGAGGCGGAAATGATACCCAAAATGGAAGCTGCATTGGTACAAAGCTGTAGAGCTGTGGAAGCAATACTGGGAAAGCCGGGAAAAAAAGATGATAAAGCTAAAGTTATAAGAGCTAAAGAAAGATGGCGGTCTTTGATAAACTTAGAACCAAATGATGCCTTTTATAAAAAAAACATAAGTTATTTTGATTATTATTATGAACTTTTTGAACTTAGAAATATCAGTGCACATAGTTTTGGGGAACTTCCTTTCTCTGTATCCCGAAAATTGACTATTGAAGCTCAGTGCTTTTCTTATCAAGTATTAGAAGCTTATATGGATAAACATATGAAAAGTGTTGAAGAAGCAAGTAAAGAATTACAATTAAATGAAGGATTAATTAATAGAGATCCAAACGACTATTCAACAAAGTTAACTGAGTGATTGGCCAACCAAGGATAAACTTATAAACAGATGGGAGGGGAAGTTATTTGCGTGTACTAGATTGTTCAACAGTTGACACAACTTCAAAGTCTTTATCGGAATTGCTTAGAACTGACGAAGAAACTGTAAATATGTTTATTGAGAGTAATAAGTACAGAGTAACTAATAAAGATAAATGCTGGTATTATGATAATCTCTATATTGAAGACGTTTTAGACTTTTTTAATTTAAGTAAAGATCAGATTCTTCCTGAAAAATTTCTTATGTTCCATCTTACTTCTGGAATAGATGATAGTAGTTTTCGACAGAATGGAATCCTAAATTTACAATCTATAATTAAAAATGATATTTTGTCTTCTTTCCTTACTGCTTCTGGGGTTAAAATTCATTATGAGGAAGGTTCGCCACCATTAATTCATTTTAAGGGAAAAGTTTTCGAGGATGAGATGCTTTTTCATCGTTTTAACTCAGATAAATGTATCAACGGTTTTTTGATTAAGGAAGATGCTGAAAATAATTCAAATGTAAGACATATTAGAGAATGCCCTGAATTTATATGGGATATTAGCAAACTTATTCATATGCCTGGTTTGATAGGAAAGTGGAAAGAAAATGCTAAATCAATGAAACTGACACTCCTAGTAAACTTTGAAGATATCAATTTTTATGAACCTGCGGAGTATGTATTAAAGGCCGTGGAGTATGTTCTATTTAAGAAGACAAATTATTGGGACCCTGATAAAAATTTTATGGTTTTCTTAAATGAAGAAGTTTGTATTTCACCTGAAAATATAACCCAGATAGATGAATTCTAAAATAGTAAATGCATTTTTGGAGGCTATAACGTAAAACCTCGTGGAATGTATTTTAATTTCAAGTAATCTGTAATACGATACCGGCTAAGACTATTCGATAAACTAGTGATTAATTAATATGTTGTTATAATTTAGGGGGCAATTATGAAATTTAATTTAGATCACTTCAGTGTGTTTTATCTCAATTTTGACAAGGTATTTGAAATAGCAATGTTACTTGATAACAAAGTTCCCACTCAAGAAGATCAAAATGAGCAAAACATACATACAACTAAACTAACTGCTAGATTAAAAGCAATGCTTTCTACTATATTTACAGCTGAAGGCGAGGGAGGCTATGAATTTTCGAAGGCTACTGGTTTAAATAAAACTGTAGAAATCAAAACTACAAATGCTGTTATTTTAAGAAGTTTAATTTCTGCAATAAAAATATCCGATAAAGACATAGATAAAGCCAATGTAGGCCAATTAGTCCTAATCGATGATACTGAATTATTTCTATCTAATGAAGAAGAGACACGACAAATGAAACTAGTTAAACAAGGGGTTTTGGATCGCTTTAAACATGAAGATATATCAGTAGGAGAACTAATGAAAACAGTAGGTGAGGATCATTCGTATTTAATTACTGCCAATAAAAATAATGAACAATATCTTTTTAAAATCCCTTCTGAGGTGCAGAATGAATTTGAAAATAACTACACAATCGACGATTTGTTTATCGGAAATGTTTCTCTTATAGGAATTTACAAAGGAAAAAGGCGGAAAAAGGAGTTAAAAAGCACATTCGGTTATTTGACTCAAAACGATAAAAATATTGAAGATGAAATAGAAGACTCAAGTGAAGATGAATCCGGGAAGAGTGATGATAATAACACGAAGTATAGATATTTAGATTTATTAGCAATTGTCCAAAGGCTTGAATTTTAGTCAGAAAGGACCTTTATCGTGAGTGAAGAAACTATTTACGTTTACAAGAAAGATGAATACCAATATTACATAAAAAATAGAGAAGAAGCTGGAATCCCTGTTTTTAGCTTAGCGAAATTCGGTATTGGTCTTGAAATATCAGACGTCGACTTTCAATGTGATATTGACCTTACCAGTACTATAGCCGCACTTACTAATAAGAATTTTGAAACCATAAAATATAATGTTGAGCAAGCGCTTTATCAGATTATAGAAAACTGTGACGGGGTTCGTTTTTTGGTAGAGTCCAAGTACAATCAAATTGTCCTTCAAGAGCTTGGTCTGTTCTTTAGGTACCGTGAGTTCATTAATATGAATAAAAGTTACGACTTAGATACGGTTGAAAAAATACAACCACTTTCCAAATCAATTAATAAAGTAGTTGATTTAAATAAAACTAGACTTAATAGCCTTTTTAAGACCATTGAAAAAGATTTGGTTGGTCATCATAAGTTCAAAGGTATTCTCAACAGAGAAATTAGTATGTTTAAGTTCTTCAATACAAAAGTAAATGATTTACCTATTTTGTCGGTATTTTTACTTGGCCCTTCAGGAGTAGGTAAGACTGAGATTGCACGTATTTTACATAGTTTTCTTGATCAAAAAAATCCCTTAGCGAAAATAAACTTTGCTAACTACAAAAGTGAAAATTCACTAGCAAGCTTAATTGGTAGCCCCCCTGGATACGTGAATAGTGAAGCTGAAAGTGACCTTGTACAAAAGATAAATAAAAGCAATGCAGGGGTGCTATTAGTAGATGAATTTGAAAAGGCTGATCCTGCAGCCCACAATTTTTTCCTTCAATTATTAGAGGAAGGTAAATTTGACGATGCAATGGGACGTGTTCACAACCTAAATGGATACATTATTATATTTACCTCAAATTTAGACAAACACAATTACAAGGAGAAAATCCCACCAGAATTACGATCTAGATTCAATGTAGTAAATCGATTTAACGCTTTGAATTTTGAGGACAAAAAAGAATTTACTAAAAATATCTTAAAGATTTATCAACGGAAGAGTGGTAAAAGAATGACCGATAGTGACAGAGAAGAAATTCTTTCTAAAATAAATATTAAAGGTGAAGATAACCTCAGAAATATACAAAAAAATATTAGGATTACATTTTACCTTTTTCTTAAGGAGAAAGGTAAAATATAAATGAACGTTACTAAGAATAGCGTACCTTGATATACTTTTTCAAAGGAATTTCAACAATACCAGCTAATAGCAAAAAGACTATTCAAGAATACGATCGGGCGCAATTGTTGAGCAAAAGTAAACATCTTTTTAATCACAAATTACGTATGTAATAGCCAGACGAATATATAAAGTAAACAACTATTTCTTGAGACAGCCGCATTTTTCAACGGAATAATGCGGCTTTAGGTCGACAATATTAAACATCTTTATTTTCACTTAACAACAAGCTCAAGGGTGGTGATTTCAGTCGATTTAACAGATAATGATTATGACAGCTGGTGAAGAAAATAGTCAAGAAATCATCTACGCTAGATGAAATTCTTAAACATTTAAAGGATAGAAATTTCATCAAAACAGATTGCAAGGTAGAAAAAAGATAATTCTCATCAATCCAACGCTGATGAACACACCAGAAAAGTAACCCTAATAACCCTAATGCTAATTTACCCCAATAGGGACAAGGCTTTCAACTAGGGCAACCTACTTGCCCTAGTTTACCCTAATACCCCTAAACAGTGATCCTAATAATGCTGGGATAGGGTAATTAGGGGAGACTAGGAAAAAAGAGTTCCTAGATTAAGACCATGTGGGAGTGAATGTTACTGGGGACTAGGGTAACTAGGGTACTGAGTTCAATAATATAAGGGTATTAGTATACTTGAGCAGGTTTGCTACCTACCCCCAAAATCAACGATTAATAGCAAATAGCTCTTATTTACGAATGATGTTCCTATAAGATCTATATAGTTGTAATACATGACACCCCTCTCTTATCGGAATGTAAGTTCCGTTTATGGTTGAAAGAGAAGGTGCACAGAGGTGCACCCAATCCTTATTCGCAAGTAGCAGCTCTTATTTAAACAATGAAAGAAATCCTTTTTTCTTCTTTTTGGAAAGTGGTTTCCCTAACGCTTTTTTCTTAATGTATTTTTTCGGGTCACTTATAGCTGTCGCTCCACCTTTACCGTAGCCAGGTGTAACGGATTTTTTTACTTTTCTTTTCATGTTAGATTTGGCCTTTGATATTGGGGATCTTGGCTTTTTTATCTTCATTCTTATCACCCACTTTTAGTTTTTGCTCACGCACACCCAACATTATTGCAAACTGTCACACGCGATTCCGTCCGTGTCTCGGTTTAGATCGTGCGGATCGCTGGCCGGACCTCCAGCGGCTTCAAAGAATGCCTGCGCTACCGAATGAGAACTAAAGTCTCCACAGTCTCTGTCGGGGCCGAACGGATCAAACGGAAGATCGGTGGCTGGCGTTTCTGTCTCCGTCTCTGGCTCTGGTTCTGTCTCTGGCTCCGGTTCAGGTTCTGGATCTGGTTCTTCCTGATAATTATATCCGCCTTCATCGACCGGATCGGCATAACCGGGAATCGACCATACCCCGATCCCTGCATCAATAGCCGGCTGCTGAGCCGCGTGGAATTCTTCCAGCATGGTCAGATCGTTGTATAAATACGCTGTTTTCGCTAAACCCTCTTCCAGCAGCATTTCTTGTATGGTTTCGCCGTCATGGTAGACGTAGGCCAACAGCCGGCCATAGTTGTCTCTTTCCTCAATACCTACCTGCACCCGGACTTCCTCACCCTGCAACGTATCTTTCACAAATTGGGAGGCCTCTGGCCCAAATGGCTGCACCGGCTCACTCGGGTGCACTGTCTCCGGCGTGTCAATCAGCAATAGTCGCACATCCTCTGTGGTGCCATTCATGTTGATTTCTAGCGTGTCGCCGTCTATAACTTTGGTAACGGTAGCAACTTCGCCGTATTGTTCCTGTTCGGCTTCTTCCGCTTCCTGCTCGGCCTTTTCCTTAGCAACAGCTTCATCCTTCGCTTTCTGCTCGGCAGCAGCTTTTTCTTCTGCTTCCTGGCGTTCTTGTTCCTCACGCTCTTTGCGTTCTTCCTCCGCCTTTGTAGCAGCTTCTTCTTTTTCACGCTGTTCTTGTTCTTTTTGAGCCTGTTCTTCTTCTTGCTCATCGTCTGTTTCGTTATCTACCTTCGCGGTTGCTTCGGTGGTTTCAATATTGCTAGATTTCGTTTGATTGTCACTCGCCACTTGATCTTTCGGCATTGGCACAAACCCTAAGAGCAAAATCGTTACAAACAACACCGCGCTTGCAATTTGTCGATTTGGTATGCTTAATATCGCTAGCTTTCCTTTTATGAGTGCAACAATAGCGGCGATGAAACCTACGCCAGCGATTGTGTTTACTAAGGATAAAATGTTATCTGGGAATGGCCTGGTTGCTTCCGATAAAATATAGAAGGCAAGAAACAGGTAAATAAACCAAGCCAAGATTTTTTTCCAGGTTGTATTCGACCGGAAACCCGGTATTTTGTTCATATTTTCACCCCTCTAATATTTTCTTTTTCTCTGCAGCAAACTCGTCCTCAGTAAGGGTGCCATCATCTTTAAGTTTGGCAATTTGCTCTAGCAGCTTGTATTTATTTTGTGTGGGCTTATTCGATTTCTTAGGAACTTCTGGATTATCGATTTTATTCTGCAATACCTTTATAAAGGTATTGAACTGATCCTTCTTTTTAATTCGATGAAAAATAACCTTTGATTTTCCGACTTCAATTTGTAGTTGATGTGGCTTCAACGGGAATACACCATCTTTTATTCCGTTTATTTTATTGTGCTTCCAGGACTGTTTAAAACTGCTTTTTTTATCTTTTTGAGCGAACAGCAAACGGTCATCTGTTATAATTAGTACGCCGAATATTTTTTTGTTTTGGACATCGCCATAATCAGCACCAACGAACCCTAAAACGCTTTCATATTCTTTTAAAACCTCTTTATCAGCATACAATATAGAGTTTTTATTGCCATAAAGCTGCCTTTCTAGTTTACTGGTATCACTATCCCCGGACCATTTTGCCAAAATGTCATGAATTTTTTTCTCTCGTTCCTGTTTTGCGAGGTATTTTGGCTCATTATTTAGTTCTTCTTCCCTTTTCTCCATAGCTTCCCTGATTTGCCTTTTATTTTCTTTCCACTTTTCCCGCAAGCCCATCTAATCATCCCCTTTTTTAATTTGAATATATCTTATCATATTAATAGCTTCACTTCTCTCTTCGGCGGACATATTTTTCCATTTATTGAACATTGATTCTGTTGGATCGACCAATAACTTATGCAAAATAACCTTCAGTGGTTTGTTTTGGTTTATTAATTTAACCAAGTATATAATCTGCAAAAGGTGCTGCACAATATGAGCATACCAGACCTACAGGGTTTCCCGCTCATAGAAATTTTAAGATAAAACTCTAATATTATGAGCTTAATATTTGATATTTTATTGTCCCCATTGTATGTAATGATAGATATGATTTGATAACTCGATAGCATGCTCTTCTAACATTGGTAAAGATAATGCTTTTAAACACTCCTGCTTAGCTTCATTATCATTTTTTATCATGTTCCACAAGTAGCTAAAATTCCATACTGGGATTGATACTAAAATTTGGTCTTCCATATCTGTGTAATAAACATCTACATTGCCAAAATGCTTTTTTAATACTTCGTAGTTTTTAATATTTAGCTGACAATCCAAGTAACTCCCCTCCTACAGTACAAAACTTTTCATATTATTTTCTATCTGTTCATCAGTAATCCCTATATAGTCAAGTGTAATTCTTGGGTGAGAATGATTTAAGATCATCTGCAATTCGGCTACATCTTTAAACTGTTTATAGTGCCAGTAACCAAATGTTTTACGCATGGTATGAGTCCCAATGCCATCGGGCATATCGACCATATCGGATGCTTTGTTAAGCTGTCTATACGCTTGTATTCTGCTTATCGGCTTGTCCCCTTTACGACTAGGAAAAAGCCATTTTGCACATCCCAATGTCTTTATATATTTGTTTAATTCTTCATATATGTTACTAAGGTGAATAGTCCGGGGCTTTTCTGTTTTTCCTTCCTTAACAATCAACTTCTTTTTACCTTTTATGTCACTAACCTTTAGCTGTAATAAGTCGGTGACACGTAAGCCCGTATTGATTCCTAATAGGAACATTATGTAATCACGTTCGCTGCACCATTTTTTCAGTGACCATTTCATATCATTTAATTTTTCTAGTGATCTGATAGGCTGTACATCTTTAATTTCTTCTTTTTTATTCGGCTTACTTACCATCCCTACAACCCCTTTAAAAACAGCATTTTGAATGTAACATATTTTCAATTAAACTTAATGTACCCTGATTTAAGTTAAAAGTCAATGGATCAAACAAAATGAATGTAACCTTTTAAGTATTTTGTTACATTATTATTCATAGGAAAAGAATGAAATTTCTATAGGTAAGGGTATGAAATTTTTCCATATGTGGATTTATCCACAGTTTTATGGATGTTTTCCCACCTATGGAAATTTCATGGGTGGAGTATGGAATTTCTATACCCACTATAATACGGTATATCCCCGCTATGTCCTGTTATAGAATATTTAATTATTAATTTTCGTTACAGTCGCTTTATCTGCTGATTACGGCCAAGTAAATGTACCAATAAATGACAGGTGGTAATAAAATGTTATACTTGTTGTACTAGTTTGATCGATTTTCAATAAGAACTATATTCGACCAGCGGGTCATATTGTTGGTGCGAAACGTTCCTGACTTAAATGAAATGTGGTCACACAAATTCGGTAAAGGTCAGGCAGTTTAGTTCTTTTTACTGAAGGATTATGTCGAAGGGTCGAATGAAGAGGTAACGTTCTGAAAGGCTCTCCCTGCGTCGAATAGCACACTGTTTAGTAAGAAATAGTGTGTTATAAGCTCGGCCAATAGGCGTGAGAATTTACCGTAACAGTTTGGCTGACGAAACCCTACCCGATGGGGTGGTGTAAATCATGATGCTTGGGTTGAATAGATATGGTGAGAATGCAGTGAAATATAATAAGAAAGTATATTGCTGACGAACTTCTGAATGTACGGGCCTAGACTGGCATGATATAGAAATGTATTTACTACCAAATGTAGGGTTAGCTGTGGATGAGTAAGAATCCGCAATATGAAAATCCACCTTGTGTTATAGGCACATGCAACGCTAACAGGCTCATAGGAAGCACCTAAGTCGGTTCCATAATAGACATAATTCAACGTTGTAAGCTGATAACGCGGAGAGCTTACTCTTGATGAAACGTTGGAAAGGAAAACAGTTGTGAGATTAGCGACTGTATAACTCTTCTTCATATCAGTGAAAGTGGTGGCACAGTACCATTGAAGCGTGTAACGAACGTGGAGGGATAGCCACTAGACTAATAAAAGATTCATTCAACCATGCAAGACAGTTCTTCAACGATTAATAAGGTTCTTGTAAGACTAATAGAGGTTCAGCTCCAAAAGGAGCTACCGACTTGTTAAAACGAAAGAAGCTGAGGCACAACGAGTATTATGATATGCAATATCATTTTGATTCTTTATATGCTCAAAGTGCTAATGGTCAAAATTTTTATGGATTAATTGATTTGATGCAATCTGATGATAATATTCGATTAGCTTACCGCAATATTAAACGAAATACTGGCAGTAAAACCGCTGGTTATGATGGATTAACAATTGAAGATATAAAGCATTTTTCTGTGTCAGAAGTTGTATCTACGATACAACGAATGTTTGAACACTATACCCCAAAAGCTGTTCGACGGGTATTCATTCCGAAGGCAAATGGAAAAACACGTCCATTGGGGATTCCGACTATTTGGGATAGGTTGTTCCAACAGTGTATCCTACAAGTGCTTGAACCGATTTGTGAAGCTAAGTTTTATAAACATAGTTATGGTTTTAGACCGAATCGCAATACACATCATGCGAAAGCTAGGTTTGAGACGCTCATCAATCGTGCATGCTTATATCATTGTGTAGATGTTGACATCAAGGGATTCTTTGACAATGTGGACCACGCCAAATTAATAAAACAAATGTGGTCACTGGGCATTCGTGACAAGGCGCTACTCTCTATTATCTCACGACTTTTAAAAGCTGAAATTATTGGAGAAGGTTTCCCAACGAAAGGTACACCACAAGGGGGTATTTTATCTCCCATTCTATCTAACATTGTATTAAATGAACTAGATTGGTGGGTTAGTAATCAATGGGAAAGCTTTGAAACTCAAAAGCCATATAAAACGAAGCTCGGTAGATATAATGCATTAAAACAATCGAATTTAAAACATTGCTATATCGTAAGATATGCAGATGATTTTAAGATCCTTTGTCGAA
The DNA here is from genome assembly GCF_002763455.1 of Lentibacillus sediminis. Taxonomy (GTDB): domain Bacteria; phylum Bacillota; class Bacilli; order Bacillales; family Amphibacillaceae; genus Lentibacillus_D; species Lentibacillus_D sediminis_A. The sequence goes on along the minus strand of NZ_NIXK01000007.1, from coordinate 131,046 downwards.
CTCGTTCACAAGCAATTAAGATGTATTATGCAGTAAAAGATTTTCTTAAAACAAGGCTTCACCTTGAAATTAGTAAAGAAAAATCAAAAGTAGTCAATTTAAAGAAAAACTCATCGGAGTTTTTAGGTTTCCGTCTTAAAGCACATTTGAAAAGTACGAATACAAGGACTCTGTATGTCGCTCGCTCACATATGACAAAGAAAGCACTTAAAAATGCACAGATAAAGTTAAAGCAGGCAATAAAGGTAATTCAAAAACACCAATCACCTGAGAATGTTTGGCGCTTTAATACAGTTATAATGGGAATCCAAAATTATTATTCTGCAGCGTCACGTATTACAGATGACTTAATTACGCTGAACCATCGTCTTCATAAAACATTATACAATCGTTTAAATGAAATGAAAAAAGAAGCTACGCTTCAGGATCTTACCAAATCCTTACAGAAAAGGTATAAGGGATATGAGTGTAAACTCTATAAAATAAAGGGAATGGTTCTTGTCCCAATCCACGCACAACGCTGTAAGGTGAATCTTAATTTTTCTCAAACTATCTGTAATTACACCATTGAAGGTAGAAATAAAATTCATCAAAATCTGCGAGCGATTAATAAGCAAACGCTCACTCATGTGATGAAGCAATTTATTCCTAACCGTTCCATAGAATATAACGATAATCGGATTAGCCGTTTTATCGCACAATATGGAAAATGTGCAGTCACAGGAATTGAATTAGGATTGAACGATTGGCATTGTCATCATAAAACGCCATACCATCTCACAAGGGATGATTCGTACGGGAATTTAATGATACTGCATCAATCTGTTCACCGCCTTATTCATATGAGAAATCAAGAGAAGATACAAGCGCTTTTAAGCGCACTCAAGTTAGATGAAAAGCAACTCAAAAAGGTCAATAAATTGCGTGAGCAATGTCTGAACGAAGCTATCTGATTCTACATTTCATCCTTGCATATACATAAAAACATTGAATGAATTGGATTAGTTGGAACGCCGTATGCGATGAAAGTCGCACGTACGGTGTGAAGTGGGGGAAAAGCTGGCGATAATTTCAAAAGCTTACCTATCACTATAATAAATCAATGGACAGGTTATAGGAGATGTAGTATGGAGATAATTAAAAAGCCACAACTTATAGAAAAGATTAGAGAATATAAGTTAATTCCAGTAGAAGTAAAGGTTCTAGATATATCTAATCGAATTTTTTTAGGTATGGAGGAAATTGAGGAATTCCTGAAGTTTGTAAGTAATTCTAATCTTGGATGTGTCTATTACTATTATACTTACTATAGTTCAGAAAAATATATAATTCCTGAAGATGATTATAATGATAAGTATGAAAAAAAATTAAAAAACGAGGTTCGTCGATATAATAAACAAATAGAAACATTAGATTTTGATTCGCCAAAGAGTTTGATATTATTTGTTCTTCAGAATGGCAGCCTTGTAGGAATTGAATTGTATTATCCTTGGATAGAAAACAAAGGAATCGAAGCAGCAGAATATGCGAGTGATGAAATTGAAAATAAATTCCCTTTTGAAGTTAAAAGAGCGAAAATTCGTCGAAAAGACAATAAAAAAGAAGATGAAAATAAGCTAAGGGAAATTATTTTTGACGATCCCGAGTTTGCTATGCATAGTAAAAACCAAGATCTTAGATACTGGTACTTAGCTGATTTGCTTGATAAAGAAGATATGAAGCAATATAGGTATTTGGTGCATCCGTATGGTATACCAAGTTCCGGTAAAGCAAAGGTGTTTATGGATATCACCTTGATGCTTTATAAGGAAAGAAAAAAGGAATAATCCTTCATAAACGGGTGCTGATCAAGAATAAGTATTAACGCCTTAAACTGGATATAAGGACCATATTGCAGAAGATCAGATTGGTTTCAGGGATATAATTGGAGGGGTTGTTATGGATTATAATTATAGTAAAATGTCACAAGAACAAGCAGAAAATATTGCTTCAAATTGGCACTATGATGGTAAATATTCTTTTTATGATGTTTAGGCAGATGAAGAAGATTTAGTTGAATTTTTGGATTCAAAAAACGGGGAGACTCTCATTACATGTTAAAGAAGACGAAGAAGAAATTGGGTCCTTTAGTTTTAATGACAAGAGTCAGTTGATATTGGGTTAGGAATGAAACCTGAATTGACTGAGAAGGTCTTGGTATGAGCTTTTTAAAGCTGGACTCAGATTTGCGATATCCAAATATAACCCTAAGGAAATAACGCTTTCCGTTGCCACTTTTAATGAAAGAGCCTATAAAAGTCTATGAAAAAGCAGGGTTTGAATCTGTTGAGACCTTTTTGCAACATACAAATGGCAGCGTTTTGAGTTTTGAAAATGAAGTATGAATGCGTAAAGTAAACAGCTATAGTATGTTAAAGTTTCTTACGAACGGGCGCAAGAATTGAATAAGCAAACACCGACTCTATGGGTTTATCAAATAAAAGAGTATAAGTCAAAAAATCACTAAGGAAATTTTTAAGTTCAAGCTCTATTGGTCTATATGCTTATTCAGCATAGGTGAAAATGTATTTATAGAGTCATATAATGTTATAATACTCTTAAATTTAAAAAGAAAGGGGTAAATCCTGTGCCGTTTTTTATACCTGATGAAGATGAGAGTAAGTATAATGATACAATCGATTTATTTAACAAGTTAGGCAAGCTGGAAAGACTTTCTCATGAACAAGGTGAATCATTAAAAGAATATGAACTTAATAGAGATAATAAAACGGACTTTGCAATTGAAATGCCATCTGGACATGGTAAGACTCTTGTTGGTGGACTTATATCTGAATACAATCGAATAAATAATAACTGGAGGGTAGTTTATGCATGTGCTACTAGACAGTTAGCTAATCAAACTCACCAATTACTTGATTTATATGGTATTTCTTCTGTCCTTTTAACTGGAAAGGGAGATAATTTCTCACAAATTGATTTGGGTAAGTACCAAAGGTCAGAAGCAATATGTGTAACAACTTATGGACATATTTTCAATATTAATCCAAAGTTTAATGACTCAAATTTAATAATTTTTGATGATGCACATGCAACTGAGTATGCAATAAATGATTTTTGGTCAGTTGATATTAATAGGCATGAAAATAGTGATATTTTCGAAGCTCTTGTTTCAACATTAGGAGATAGTCTTTCGCCTAATGTGTATGACAAACTAATACACGGTACATATGATCCTATGACTGATGGAGTAGATATTGTTTCTTTTCCACAATGGTACAAAAAAACAGATTCTATTAGAAGTTTGTTAGATTCACGCACCGATGATACCAAGCTTTATTATCCATGGAGTAGAATCAGAAACAGTCTCCATTCATGCCAAATATTCGTTAATCACTCAAATATAGTTATTAAACCTATAATACCACCAAATAAAGTACATCAAGCATTTGTTAATCCTCAAGAAAGAATATATATGTCAGCTACTATTGGTAAATCTGGAGAACTAGAAAGAATGTTTGGTGTGCAGGATATTCATTACATTAATAAATTTTCCAATCATTCAAATAAAGTATCTGGCAGAAGACTCATAATGTTTCCTGAGGATCATTTTGAGGGAGAGGAATTGGAAAGAGTATTAAAAGAAACTGCTATTAAAAGCAACAGAGCTCTCATATTGACTCCTTCAAGAAAAAGCATGAGAAAAGTAAAGGAGAAAAAAGAAAATTTATTACCTGAATTTACTCTTTTCGAGAATAGTGATATTGAAGATGATTTAACTAAATTTACCGATGAAAATAATGCAATATTAGCTCTGACAGGTAGATATGAAGGAATAGATTTAAAAGGCGATGAATGTAAGTTAGAAATCATTCATGACTTACCTGTTGCTATTAGTATTGAAGAAAAGTTTCTTCAAGACCGACTGAACGCCACGGAACTATTAAATAGTAAATTATCCACAAGAATTATACAAGGTTTAGGTAGATGCACTAGAAGTAAGAATGACTCTTCGGTAGTTTTATTTACCGGAAAATACGTTGGCTATTACTTGTATAAAGATGAATTTATAAACCTGCTACCTGCTGATGTTCACGCTGAAATGAACCTTGGTTTTAATCAGATTGATTTTATTAAAGATGTTGAATCATGGCATACTTCAATAGAAGAATTTAATAACGGATCAGAAAATTGGAAAAGGGTTGAAAATCACCTTGAAAGACAAGAAAGTAAGCTGATGGAAGAAAAACAAATGGATCCTTCGAATGAAAATGCTGTCCAATTATATAATTCTACTAACCATGAGATTGAATTTATTTATAACTTGTGGAATGAAGATTATTCAAAAGCTCACATTTCTGCTAATGAAACACTTACAAAACTAGGGAGAAATGAAACCTTAAAAGGTTATAGAGCATGGTGGAATTATCTTATAGCATGTGTATCTACACTGCAACGTGATGAAGACAAGACTAGAAAATATCTAACCAATAGCTTAAATGCATCTGATAATAAAGTATGGTTAGACAAAAGGGATATAAGTTTTAATGATGAAATTCAGGATGAGATTTATTCAGAGGATTTAGAGCTTCAAATTGAGCGAATGAGTAATTACTTAAAATCATTTGGTGATAGGGAGAAAAAATTTGACAAAGAATGGGCAAAGGTAATAGATGGATTGCGAAAAAAAGAAGCTCAATTTTATGAACCTGCACTTAAATCTTTAGGTACTATACTAGGTTTTTATGCAGAAAAACCTCCTAATGAAGAAGGAGTACCAGACGGAGTGTGGAACATTAATAACACATGGATATCTTTAGAAGCTAAGACAAATATAGAAGATGAAGATGCCTATATTCCATTAGATGATATAAGACAAGTGTTTGTGCATAAGAAATGGGTGAAAGAGAAATATAATTTGGAGAATGAAGAGAAGGTTACACTTGTTATGGTATGCCCTAAATATAAGATCAAGGATACATCACAACATGCTGCAGAAGGTATTTACTTAGTTAGTACAGAAGACATTATAGAATTAGCTACTAAATTAGAGGGTGTACTTCGTAGTGGATTAAATGAGTTAAAATACGGAGTTAAATCAAATCTAAGACGCTTACTCATAAGTAGCCTTTATGAGAAACATTTAACATCCGAACACATCTTAAATAATTTTACTAGAAAAGAATTGGCTCAGCTAGTTGATTAAAAGCCTTTAGATAAATATGTTGAGTAAGGTTGAGAAAAGTAACCACCGTTATTTGCTTATACTAGCGGTAGTTACTTTTTTATTATGGCGATAATTCAGTAACAAGAAAAGTACGAGGCGTTAACCTGTAGAGCTTAGAAAAGGATACAGGAAAAGGAACTTATGATAAGAACTTGATTCACTTTTGCTAATCTGTACAGCAGAGATAAAATTGAGTTGCTGAGGACATAAAATATATTGATAAATGTTAAGCCAAAATTTAGCCTCGAAAAGTGTTCACTCTTGTCTAGGATTAATGGTATTATTTAGTAAATAAACTTTTTTTATGGGAAGGTTGCTGCTTAAATTGTATACTTCCCTGAAAAGGCAAAATCTTTTTAGGAGGCTAATTCTTAATGAGTAAATTCGAAGATAGTTACACACAGCTTTCAGTATACATTGAAAAATCATTAGTCGATAAACTCCAGCAAGTTCAAAAAAAGAAAGAGGATAATAGGAATATCTTTAGTGATGCTCTAAAAATGTACTTCAATCGTAATGAGCAAATTCAACCTTTATTTAATTTATTGGATGAGTTGGTTTATAAGCAACTTGATTTAAATCGAGTTACTGAGGTTTTAGGTGCTGATGAAAATCATTATTTGCTGAATGAAGCTATTGTACAAGTTGAATTACTGATTGTTAAGGCATATGGAGGAAATGAAGAGCACTATAGACATATTAGTAGCACAGAGCTTTTTCATAACTATGAATGGTATGCAGGTGAAGAACATAGAAAAGAATTAGTTGAATACATAAAACTAACAGTTGAAAATAATTGGACTAACGAGGTTGGTATTACGATATTATAATGTAACTCCAAATAATCTTCTGCGTGGAAAAAAGATAACTCTGGCTACTTTTTAATATGTTTGATATACTATACTCGTATAAATTTAATTTTAAGTTTTTTGGCGATCATTTTTTAATGATCGAGGTGAAGTCTTAAAAACAATGCAGCCTTTGGGTTGATTTTTACAGTAGGGAAGAAAAATGGGATAATATGCCCTTTTTCGAACGAATGTAAAAATCAGCCGATGGGCTGCATTTTTATTTTCTAAAAGGAAGGAGGTACTAAGATGTTTTTTATTGATGGAGAACATGAGAATAAGAGATGCTATTAAAATTACCAAATGCGAGGAGATTATCAGTATCGGGTTGGATGTTACGTAACGGCTCATCCAGAGCTGTACAATAAGACAAATTCCTATATCGAGGTTAGTCCTGTTGGTTAGGCTTATGATGTACTCAAGGGAGAGATTAAAATAGATCTTACTAGTGGTGAAAAGCTATTGGATGAAGCTATTATTGATCCTTTTGTATGGAACTTCTGGTTTCGATATAAATCATGCTCTAAGAGTGTATGGGATGAATCAAACTACAAGGTGTTTTTAGAATCTCTGCGAATTGTAAGAGAATAAATAAAAAACTACATATGTAGTTAAAGGGTAAGCGAAGTGTTCCCCTGGACCTTCGCTTTTTGCTTGCTCAAAAACAGGGTTTATATATATTAAAATCCATGGAAGTCTGAAAGAGAGAAAATGGTAGACATGGTACTGGATTGTTAGAGAGAAAGAAAAATCTGGTAGTAATTATTACTGAATCCTTGGGACACATTCAGTTCGGTTCCAAAAATAGGCTTGGTAAGACAAGTTCAAAATCTAAGAAACTGACACTGTTTAATATATGACGTGACAGTGAGGAAATAAAACGTCAAATACACTTCGTTTCTAAAACATCAGTAATTACTGGATTAAGTGTATTGCACCTATCACCTGTGGTGATAACAAGCGAAGCTTGAAGTGTGCACATTCATACTTAACAATTTAAATTTAAATGGACGCTGACACTGTAGCCGCTGTCTATATGGTGATTGCAAAATCACCATATAGACAGCGGCTACAGGGAGAGTCTCCATCCTTGGTAAATAAGGGTTTGTAACGCTGATATCAGGGTGGGTAATAAAAATTGCGTAAAAACACAGCAATTTGCCAATGGGATAACTATGTTCTTTTATAAAAATAAAAACAAAAAAAGGTGAAGATTAAATGAGTGGAAAGCGTGGATGGATCAGAACTCCCCAAGAACTTAAAAAACATTTAGTTAGTGATCCAGAACTTGTGAACAACAAAGGAACTTATATGAATTTAATGAAACAAACCAATAAAATAGCAAAACATGCAAAAGGTATTTCTATAACTTCGCAACGTCAATATTACAACCACTTTGACCAGTTTTGCCGTTTTATTGCTGACAATTACAACTTAAAAAACATAAAAAACATACAAGATAAGCATCTTGCGGCATTTGTACAGGAAAGGCAGAACGAAGCAAAATCTGCAGCATCTATTAAGCAAGATCTAGCCGCCGTCCGATATTACCATGACCAGATACCGAATACAAAATATTTTCTAAGTGACAATAAGACATTGGGGAAAAAGTTTGAAGGATTTTCATTAGAAAAAAGACAATTTGGTGGGATTAACCGGCGCGCAACTGAGTTTGAATACAAATCGTTGCTAAATATAGCAAACCAACGAAATCAACCTCAAATAGCTCAAATAATTCAACTTGCACGTGAGCAAGGGTTAAGAGTGCATGAAATAGTTAGGTTAAATCGTGCAGATGCTGAAAAAGCATTCAGAGAAAACCAGTTGACCGTTAAGGGGAAGGGGGGACTAATTCGTACTATCCCACTTCATGAAAAGTCCAAAGAAGTTTTAAAAGCAGCAATGTCTCATGTGAATAGGGGTGATAAATTATTTGTTAAAAGAGATGAGAAAGCTCATACGGTCATTCAAAGAACAAAAGACTTTATACGTTACCACCGATCCAAGGTACATGATCCAGCGAACAATCGGCTTCCAGGTGTCCATATCACTATGCACTCCTTCAGGCATGCTTATGCTAAAGAGCAATATGATCGCTTTATTGCTTTGGGGATGCAAGTAAAAGATGCACGTCTAGCAGTAAGTAAATTGATTGGACATTCTCGCGAAGACGTCACTAAAATTTATTTAGGAGAGTAAAGGATAATGCTAGAGCATGAAAATACATTAAAAATTAGAGTTAAAAAATCACCACATTAATAAAAACTGCCTAGTTATAGGTGTTAAATTTCTAATGTGTAGTGGTTTGTAAGTATACAACCTATGGCATATACCCAGATTTTGTAATGGATGGAAAAATCGTGGGAGTTGCAAACACAACCTATCTCTCGTATAATTTAGAAACAGGTTAAATTATCTTCTGTTAAAGAAACAGGTGTGATCCTTCCAATAGACTAACCACTATAGCGATGGTTGCGGACCATTGGCCAGTTGTTAGTCCCAGGAAGGTTTTTTCTTTTTGTTGTGGTTTTCAATCAGTTTTTTGCTCCAAGTTCCCACTCTCATCTTAACTTTCACCCTTTAATATTTCCTCTATTCGCTTTATCAGTTGTTCATATTGCTGTTTTCTCTTGTTTCGCTGTTCTTCATTAATTTCTTCCATTGATCGAAATTTTATCAGGCCACTGTCTTTTGATGAACCATTTGCCTTTTCGTTTTCCCTTTCCATGTAGATCACCTCAATATTAATATATGCAGTCAACAAGAATATTGCAAGGTAGCTTTACTTGTTGACAATATTCAAATTTAGTATTATAGAACTATAAAATTTTGAAAAAGGTGTAAGTATAATGACCCAGTCAGTGAGCAAAGTAAAAGATAGTTTGTCACAAATAATTGAAGAGAAAAGAAAGGAAATGCTTGATACAGCTAATATTTTTGGTATGAGCAATGCAAGAACATTGAAACATAGTCAGGACCTTGATGAGTTAATTCTTGAATACCAGAGATTGACATCTAAAGATTGATAAAAGCATAAATAGGGTGAAAGGAGGATTCAAATGACTGACTTATACAAGGAAGAACAAGAACTCTTAAAAAATCTTGTAGAAAGTGAAACCAATAAGGAATATCAAAATGCTCTGAAGAGAACGATCCTCAGATTAAATAAAGAGATGGAGAACCAGGAAAAGAAGAAAGAAACCAGTGAATAATTTTAATTATCCCGACCTTTTTTGAACCGTGAAATCCATAGTTCAATAGGTCAATAGTTCAATAGGTCATAGTTCAAAAATGAAATATATTCATATCATAAAGTAACCATGGTCAAAAATGAATCTGCGCCGTGGGTAGATATAAAGTTTAGACTAGGTATTCCTTCATCTTTTTTTCTACATTAGCCCTTAAGATAGAGTAGAGCCAACCCATATTATAGTGATATTTGTGGTATTTATATTTTAGCTCTAAGCCTTTATCTGTCTGATCTTCTTGATAAACATACATACCGATCCGCCGCATTGCTCTTCTTGTATTTGCTAAATCCTTTGTAACTGTCTCCATTTTTTGATTAAGCCAGTATTCATACAGATGCGGAAATTTGAAAGAGACACCCTGCAGATGCTTCTTGTCCCTTTCCAACACGGCCAATACATACGGAAGCACAATATAATCATGAAGTAGCTTATATTCCTCTTTACTAGGTCGAACGATTGGTTTAGATTTTGTCACGAAAGTGCCCCCTCATCAAATATGGCTACCTACTATCGAAATTTTGGATACCCCCATCCTGAAATTGGATGGGGGCTCACCCACAGATATGATTAGTTGGTTATTTTGCAAAACCTAGAAAGCAAAACTTTATTATTATCTTCTTCTGAAAAGGTTATTTATATTGTAACACAGGAAAAGAACATAAGTTCTGTTTAGGGATTAATTTTATTATTCAATTTCTGAAATTAGCTATTTCTTTTCGAAGTCTAAAATTCTATGTAATAATTAGAAGAGCATTGACTAGATTTCTTGGAGAGGGAATTGAAATGAGCCAAAAAAAGCGATCCAATGATAAAAAAGTTATTCAAACCAATGATTTAATCGAATCGATCTATGATACGGACCTTACAGCAATGGAGAAGAAGATCATTCGTTATGCTGCGAGCAAAATCGAAAATAATCCGGGAAATTTCCCTGATGTTGAATTAACAGTGAACGAATTTACAGCTGCTGCAGGAATAAAAGGCAAAGGGTATTATAGCCGAGTTATTGAAATTGCGGATGAATTAACAAAGAAACGGATTAAAGTACAGGATGATGATGGTATAGGATGGTTTCCATGGTTATCTGGTATTGTTTATCATGATGGTGTGGTATATGTCACCTTCAATAATTTAATAAAAAAGCAATTGCTTGAGTTAAGCAGAGAATTCACGGTGTATGACTTTCCTCATTTGGGCGATACGCAAGGTGGAGGAACAAATTGAATACTTATAGGAGAGAACATAAGGCAGATAACCAATTAGTTAATAGGTGTTAGCAATTAAGCTTAAAGGAAAGGAGTGAGAAGATTTATGTTGGATCCTAAACAACAAGCAAAGTATAACGAATTGAATGATTTACTAAAAGAATCTTCATCCAGGGAAGAAATTCAAAAATATTCTAATGAAATAATGGAGCTGTTCGATGAAACTGATATTAATGTAAGCACAAAGAATGATTCCTTCTCAGAAGTTGATCGAGACTTGTATAAGGAATACAAGGAAAAGATGCTTGAAGCGGAAACGACAGCTGATATTCATTATTATGAGGAAAAGATAATGGAACTCTTTAACAATCATTGAAGTTGATTGATCGATCACATACTTGATACAAGTATGTGTATCACTTCAAGGCTTTTTTTGTTGCCAATTTTACATTCAAATGTGGGTTTAAAATAAAGTTTAACCGTTTGAAAAAAGTTCGACCGTTTATAAAGAAGTTGTACCGTTTTTCCCCTTTGAATATGTTTTGACTAGAGGGTTTCTTGTGGTAAAAGTAATACAAGTTATACCGCATTACGATCGGGCCATTTAATTGAATAACTTGAGGATTAGACAACATAATTTTAAATAATCATTTTATGTAAAAAGGAACCTTTTATATGGTAATTTGCTATGTAAAAGGTTCTTCTTTATTTGTAATTGTGCTACCATTAGAAATAATAGGGAGTTAAGGGGGAGATTATTATGAAACGGGATATGGAAATTATTAAGCGTCTAATGTTATTAATCGAAAATCAAGTTGATGACAGAAAGGAATTAAAGATACCCGAAGATATAGATAGAGATGTCGTGGCGTATCATTTAAAGATATTAGACCAAGCAGGATATACTGTTAGTAAAATTCAGTATGCAGATAACTCACCAATGTGGATACACAGTTCCCTTACATGGGATGGACATGAGTTTTTAAGTGTTTTAAAAAATGATCAAGCTGTTAAAGTTGCAAAAGTAGAGGCGGAAAAGAAAGGTACCAAATTTAATGAATTGCCTTTTGAAGTTATAAAAGGGTTATTAATAGCAAGTTCGAAACAGTTATTAGGATTGTAGTGATTATAAGGGGGCGTAAAGTTGATGGAAGTTAGCAGGAGAAGATTGAGATATTCGGTAATTAAAGAGTTCGATAAAGGTAAACTACCTACTCATGAAACGTTTGATATTAAACCGGAAGATTACGTCGAATTTCTTCGTGAGTTACAAAATGATGGCTATATTACAGGGATTACCTTTACAAAAACATCACTTTTGGGAAGACCAAGGCCGACTCTGTTGGGTGAACAGTATGTAGACGAAAATTCAGGATTAGCAAAAACGTACAGAGTAGTTAAAGAGTTAAGGGACTGGATAAGGCTATAACTCTTCAAATAATTTCAGTTTGTGTTGGTTGAGGTTAGGTATCTAACTGAAAATGGAACATGGGTTTATTATGGATATAAGTTCGTAAAGTTGGCTACAGATAATTTGAAGTTGTTTTATAAACCATATAAAGAATGGGATTTGTCTATCTAAAAAACTTTAGAACAATCTTGTTTTATACGATAGGGCGAATTTCTTAAAGAACGAGAAATGCTCTTTATTGTTGAATTTAAAGAATATCCAGTAAAAAAACGATTCGAGAAAGTGTAAAACAATGAACATTGATAAGGATAGATGTTTTTTTGAGACATTGGAAGAGGCTGAACTAGCTTTAATGGAAAATACATACCCATTAGGTGCCGTAATTGTTGAAGAAAATATAATTTAATTGCCAAAGGGAGAAACAGGGTATATCCACAACAAGACGCAATGGCACATGCTGAAATCGATGCTATACGAAATGCTGGCCAAGCGATTTTTAATGCGAAGATTAACCGTGAGAAATTCACCATATATACCTCTTTAGAGCCTTGTCCAATGTGCATAGGTGGAATATTATTTGCGAACATAAAAAAGTAGTCTGGTTATTAAACGATGATATAGGTTTTGGTGGGTACAGAAAAATAATAGCTACGAACGTGTTTGACGAAAGATTTAATGAAGTTGAACTAAATGAAGAGCCGTTTGAGGACTTAAAAAGAAGACAGATGGAATTAATGAATAATTGGTCAACACAAATCCAAATAACATTGTTAACCTACGAAAGGCTGTTAAAAACATAATTTTTTATTAACGAAAAGGGCGCCTATCTTGAATAAATATCGGTGTCTGATACTGCGGAAAAGGATCATTTGAATAAGTGGATTTTTTATTTAATATGTAGTTCTTAAAGCAACGGGATGCTATCCTGGAAAAATTTTAGGAGGGGAATTATTATGCAATTAGATCCAAAGTTTTATTCTTTTGATGAATTACTTCAAAAGAGACTTTTTGAAATTCCTGAATATCAAAGAGCTTATAGTTGGACTACAAAACAAAGGAAAGATCTATTTAATGATATAGAGAAACTTTACAATTATGAGGATTATAAAGAAGGTAGAACTCATTTCATGGCAACGGTAGTGTGTCATGATAAGGACAAAGTTGAGGAATATGAAACTGATATATATAGGGTGCTTGATATAGTTGATGGGCAACAAAGGATAACAACCTTAATAATCCTTTTAAAAGCCCTACATATGAAATTGACTGAATTGAACAACCCCAAATATAGAAGAACCATTATGAATCTTGATGAGATATTAGTAAAAGATGAGGACAACAGATTAATTTTAATCCAAGCTAATCATGATAGTTCTTTGGCGCTAAGAGATTATTTGACAGATGGAAGACATCCTTCTGGCAGTAGGGTAACTACACATGCTACAAAAAACCTAAAAAAGGCATTTGAAGAATGCGAAAGTTTCGTAGAGGAATGGAACAATAAATATAATTTATTAGATTTGTTAATTTTACTTAAAAGTAAGCTGTATTTTATATTACATATTATTGATGATGAGGGTGCGGTTTATACTGTCTTTGAAGTACTAAATAGTAGAGGTTTAGAAGTTGATTGGCTGGATAAATGTAAAAGCATATTAATGGGTATTGCATTTGAGAAGCTGAAGGGAAAAAGTGCAAATTTTAATGGCAATCTTGAATGGTTACATAAATATTGGTCACAAATATATAAGGCAATTGGTATAACAAATCTTAACGGTGGGGAAATAGTCAAATTTACAGCTACTCTTTTCCATCCAGACAAAAAAAATAAGCCTTTAAAAGAGGAAGATGCAATTGAGTTTTTCAAAAGCATTTGCACAAGAAATCCCGAAAAAGTAGTTGATGTTTCAAAATGGATATTAGATGTTGCTACAGAATTAAAAGAAATCTTTACAAATCCAAGGATTGAAGCTGTTTCACAAATATCTCATGCCCGACTTGCAGCAATTGCCATAAAACTTTCAGAACATATAGATGAAGTTCAAAGAGAAATGCTATTAGATCAATGGGAAAGGGTTACATTCCGGATATTTGGTCTATTCCAAAAAGATTCAAGATACAAAGTAGGAGAATATACGAGGTTGTCAAACTTTATTATGGGTATAAAGGACTTGACGAAAAAGGTTATAGATGAAAATTATCGCTTTAAAAAGGCAATGGAAGAGTTTATAAAGATAAGTGAAGATTTCTCTATGAAGCAAATGATAAAAGAGTTAAACGAAAAAGATTGTTACAATTCGTGGGGAAAAGAGTTAAGATATTTTTTCTATCATTATGAAGAATATCTAGCTAAAAATAAAGGTTACCATTTTCCAGTTAGAACTTGGGAATCTATCTGGAGTGCATCTGCAAATGAAACGATAGAGCATGTTTATCCCCAAAATGAAAGTGCAGCTTGGAAGGGTAAGGTAATAAAGAGAAAGGAATTTCATGCAAATAGACTAGGTAATTTGATGATATTGCCTCGAAAATTAAATAGTAAAATTAAAAATAATGGTTTTAATGATAAAAAAATAGAATACGCCCATTCGGAAATGCTATCTACAAAGGAAATATTGAACTATAACGATTGGGATATAAGAACAATAGAGAAAAGAACGTTTAATTTATTAGAATGGGCCTCTGTAAGATGGGAAAATATTTTGAAAGAAGAATATATGAAGGTCTGTAAATAGTCCGTAAAAAATTATTCCTGAATCGGGCGCGATTGTTGAGCAACACAAAGCAGAAAATGAAAAAATTTTTATAAAAAATAATCTCATATCTGCTGAATAAGTATCCATTTTGATTAATCTTTTTTCAAAATGGGTACTTTTTATTTAATGTAAAATGTGGATTTGGGTGGTGTTTATGATCGAACTTTTTATAAAGTTACATCAATACCTAAGTAAAACAAACACGTTGTAACCGTCATAATAATTCGCGTGATGTGTTATAAAAAAACCATTTCCCCCAGTTTTCCCCCAATTGGCCCGTTACCTTCAATAAGCTGACAATCTGTATCTAATGAAAGAAGCGTTGAATCCCTTACACAGCAAGGGTTCAACGCTTCTTTAAATTGATGGAGCATAGCGGGCTCGAACCGCTGACCTCTTGCATGCCATGCAAGCACTCTCCCAGCTGAGCTAATGCCCCGTGAATAGTATGGAAGAACAGCTAGGTTTTTATTATATAACCTTTTGCATGGTTTTTCAAGAGGAAACTTTTGATTCCGAGGATACCCAGCTGTCAGCACAAATTTTCCTTAATACGGGTATCTCTTCTTCTCATAGGGCTTTATAACCATTTTGCTAAAAACCTAGTAATATAGTAACGGATTTGTGTTATCTTTACAAAAAATTTATAGCAAAAAGGCAGACAGTGTGTAATAGTATGAGTGACTCATAGATTACATACCAAAAGATGGAGGGGAAGCATGAAACAATTCAAGGGGAAGATGCTGAACTTGCTGCTGATTGTCACATTGGTCATGATGAATGTGACACCGGTTTTTGCGGCGGAGGGATCGGCAGAAGATGGTACAAGAGCAACAAATTTATTTATCTCCGAGTATGTGGAGGGAAGTTCCTATAACAAAGCAATAGAGATTTATAATGGAACCGGAGCGGCAGTGGATTTAGCTGATTATCAGATCCACCTCTACAGCAATGGAGCATCGGAAGCCAGCCGGACGCTGGAATTATCCGGGGTGCTGGAGCATGGTGAAGTGTATGTGATTGCACATTCACGGGCCGGCGAGGAAATTTTAGCAGAAGCCGACCTGGAAAACGGGGCTGTGATTAATTTTAACGGCGACGATGCGTTTGCTCTGGCGAAAGATGGCAGCAATATCGATGTGCTCGGGACGATTGGCGAAGCATCGGATTATGCACAGGATGTGACGCTCACCAGACAGGCAGGGGTGACTGCGCCGAACTCCAGCTACATCGAAACGGAGTGGGCGGAATATGCCAGTAATACGTTTGCATATCTTGGCAGCCATACCATGGATGGAGTGCCGCCAACAGATCCACCGGAAGAGCCTGAAGAACCGCCTGCAACCGGTGAGTATGATATTGCCGAGGCACGCGAGCTGAGTGACGGCAGCGCTGTTACAGTAGAAGGAATTGCCACAGCGGACAGCGAAGCAATCAGCAATGGCGCGCAATTTTCCACATATATTCAGGATGAAACCGGCGGCATTAATCTGTTTGCTTTTGAACAGGGAGAATTGCCTGATCTGGAAAAAGGTGATCGGGTGCAGGTAGCCGGGGAGCTGGATTCCTATAACGGCCTGAAGGAAGTCATTCCGTCATCAGTAGAGATACTGGAAACCGGACAAAACCTGCCAGTCGCGCAACAAATCACACTCGAGGAGCTGGAGGATCCGGAGATAGCTGAACAGTATGAAGGCGAACTTGTGGAAGTCAATGGTTTTATTAACAACATTCCAGAAAGCCCGGCAGGCGGCGGCTACAATGTCTCGCTGGTTGACGCTGATTTTCACGGCACGACGTTAAGGGTGATGGAGGAGGCCCTTGATATTTCCCAGGTTGCACAGAACAATTGGTATGATATTACGGCGGTTGTGAGTCAATATAATGACTACCAGCTGATTCCGACCGAACAGGCGGATATCCAGCTGGCCGAGGAACAGCCGGAGCCTCCATCTGCTGCAGGATACTATGAAACAACAGTAGAAAGAGTGACCGACGGCGATACCATCCGAGTGGAAGATCCACTATTCGGAGAGACAAGTGTGCGTTTCCTGAACATGGATACACCGGAAACCTATACGGCGCACAATGATGACCCGGCAAGAGATGAAATTAATGAGAATCAGCAGTATCACGGTAATGCCGCGACGGATTATATCAGCCAGCTGCTCCAGCCGGGGGATGAGATCTATTTGAAAGTCGGGGAAGAGCCGACCGATGATTATGGCCGAATTTTGGCAGAGGTCATTCGCAAAGATGATGACTTGAATGTCAATCTGGAGATGGTCAAACAGGGGTATGCATCTACCTATTTCCTTGCCCCGATTGATGAGGAGGCCTATCCGGCGTATCAGCAGGCGGTTAGGGAAGCAAAAGATGCGGAACTGGGAATCTGGAATCCAGAAAATCCGTTGATGGAGTTGCCATTTGCCTTCCGGGCGAATGATGATGAGAAAGGCTTCCTGCGCTATGTCGGAAATTCAGATACCATGGAATATGTGGTTCCCGATGAGTGGGCGGAAGTTCCTGTTGACAAACGGATCTTTTTCACCAGCGCGGAAGAGGCGGAATCATATGGATTTGTCCCTGCAGAAGAGGAAACTCCGGGAGAAGGTAACCTTGAAGTGCAGCTTCTCGGCATGAATGACCTGCATGGCAAAATTGACCAGCAGTATGAGCTCGATCCAGATGGAGATGGGATTTCTGAGATGTATGGACGGATGGATTACACGGCTGCTGCGTTGAAAGAGCGGGAAGCAGAAAACCCGAATACCCTGACAGTGCATGCAGGGGATATGATAGGAGGAAGCTCTCCGGTATCGGGACTCCTGCAGGATGAGCCGACCGTGGAAATTATGGAAGAGATTGGCTTTGATGTCGGCACGGTTGGAAACCATGAGTTTGATGAGGGGACCGATGAGCTGCTGCGCATGGTAGAAGGCGGCGAACATCCGGAAGGGACGCCGAACTATGATGGCATGAATTTTCCATTGCTTTGTGCCAACTGTGTGTATCAGGACAGCGGGGAAACAATTCTTCCTGCCTTTCATGTGGCTGAAGTGGATGGAGAGGAAATTGGTTTTATCGGGGTGAACACCAAGGAATCAGCAAATATGGTGATGCCTGAAGGGATTCAAGATATTGAATTTACTGATGAGGCAGAAGCTGTCAATGGCGCGGTGAGTGAGCTTACCAGTCAGGGAGTCGAGGCGATTGTTGTTCTGGCCCACATGCCGGCCAATCAATCCGGAGAATCAGCAACTGGCGCGGCGGCAGATCTGGCACTCGCGGTCAATGACGCAGTGGATGTCATTTTTGCAGCACATAACCACCAGGTCGTTGATGCGGAGGTTGATAATAAGTTAATCGTTCAGGCATCGGAATATGGCAAAGCGTTTGCCGATGTTGATCTGGAAATTGACCGGAGCACCGGCGATATTGTGGAAAAAGAAGCCGAGGTTGTATTTGTCAGCCAGGAGGATTATACGTCGGATACGGCAGTGCAGGGCATTCTAGATCATTATTCTGAGCAGATTGCGCCAATTATGAATGAAGTCGTCGGTTTCAACGCACAGGATTTGACTGGCGATTACACAAATGATGGCGATCACGGACTGGGAAATCTGATTGCTGATGGCATGAACTGGGCTATGGACAGTGATTTTGCGATGATGAATGGCGGCGGAATCCGTGATGATCTGCTGGCAGGGGAAATTACCTGGGGCGATCTGTACAATATTCAGCCATTCGGTAACACACTGATGACGGTGGAGGTAACCGGAGCGGATATTTACGCGATTATCAATGAGCAGCTTTCCCCGATTTATGGGCCGGATTACAGCATCAGCGGTTTGCATTATACCTGGAATCCGGAGCTAAATGAGGTCGTTGATGTGACCTTCCCGGATGGGACGCCTATTGGTCTGGAGGAAGTCTACACCTTGACGGTTAACAATTACATGGGCACATCGGATGGTCCAATTAAAGATTTGGGTGAAAATCCTGTCATGGGGCCGGCCGATATTGATGCAACGGTGGACTTTGTGGAAAGCCTCAACACGTCGGAAGCGAACCCGCTTGTTTATGAAGCGGAAGGAAGAATTACCGAAACGAGTGATGAACCGGGTGAAGAAGAGCCGGTGATGACGGAAATTGAACCGAAGAAAAATAATGGCACTGCGACTGTTCACACACGGGATCTGCGAGCTATAGAGCAGGGTGCCCATGTGCTGATCAATGTGTACAATGAGAAGAAACCGAGAAAGCTGCTGCTGAACAAGAAGCAGGTGGATCTGTTGAAAGAAAAAGACGTGACATTGACGGTGACAAATGGAAGTGAGTCGGAAACGTTTGTTATGGTTGATGTGAGGGATAAAGTGTTAAAAGTTAATTTGCAGGATTAATAGAAAGATTTAAGCAGGCTGCCGGGGAACACTCGGCAGCCTGCTTTTTCCTGATTCATCTAGTATTTTTAACATACTTTTCAAGGTTTCAGTCATCGATAGCTGAATCTATTTTTGATAATCTTCTTACATTTACAAGGGGACTTATTTGCGTTATATTGTTATAGGATATGTCGTTTTTACATAGTTATCATCAATTGTTGTCATGAGACTGATATGGCAAAAGGGGGAGAGCGCGATGAAGCATGAACGTCCGGAGAAGGTGGATTACCGTTATCGGATCGCCAACCGGGAAGCGTTGATCGGTGTGGGGCTGGCTGTTTTTAACTTTATCTGGTGGTTTGCCTTTGCTTATGGGCTGGGGAGCAAGGATCCGGAAGAGTATACATATGTTCTCGGATTTCCAGCCTGGTTTTTTTACAGCTGTATAGCAGGGACAGTGCTGATGGCTGTATTGGTCACGATCGTAGTAAAGAAATTTTTCGTGGAAGTTCCATTTGATGATGAAGGGGAAGAAAAATGAACTGGCAGGCAACCATTCCGTTAATTTTAATTTTGGTCGTTATGTTCGCGATAGGAATATTGGCAAGCCGGCGTGTGCAGTCCTCGAAGTCGTTCCTCGATGAGTATTTTCTTGGGGAGCGGAGTCTGGGCGGCTTTGTGCTGGCAATGACAATGACCGCCACTTACGGGAGCGCCAGCAGTTTTATCGGTGGACCGGGAACGGCGTATACCGAGGGGCTGGGCTGGGTGTTGCTCGCAATGTCCCAGGTAGTCACGGGTTATTTTGTTTTAATGATATTAGGGAAAAAATTTGCGATTGTAACACGAAAATATAAAGCGGTTACCATGGTGGATTTTTTGAAGGCCCGCTATGATTCCAAATGGGTCGTGCTCCTGGCTGCTGCCAGTATTATTATTTTCTTGTTTTCTGCCATGGCAGCACAGTGGATCGGTGGCGCAAGATTAATAGAATCCTTGACCGGTATGAATTATACATCGGCGCTGTTTATTTTCGCCTTATCGGTGCTGGTGTATGTAACGATCGGCGGTTTCCGGGCGGTTGCGCTGACGGATGCCGTTCAGGGAAGCATCATGTTTGTCGGAACGCTGGTCCTTTTGATCGCGACGATTGTTGCTGGTGGCGGAGTTCAGGAAATCATGAACGATCTATCGGCGGAAAACCCGAATCTGATTACTCCATTTGGGGCAGAGGGAACCCTGAGTCCGGCCTATGTGTCCTCTTTTTGGATACTGGTCGGTGTTGGTGTCGTGGCACTGCCGCAGATTACGGTGCGAGCCATGTCCTATAAAAGCTCCAAATCGATGCACCGCGCGATCATTATCGGCACGATTCTAGTCGGGTTTATTATGCTGAATATGCATTTAATCGGTGTTTTTGCCCGGCCCATTTTGCCGGGAATTGAAGTAGGGGACCGTGTCATGCCGCTGATTGCACTGGAGGTGCTGCCGGCATGGGTGGCCGGTGTGGTGCTGGCAGCGCCAATGGCAGCCATTATGTCAACAGTCGATTCGCTGCTGTTATTGGTGAGCTCCACCGTGGTCAAAGATGTCTTCCTGAATTATGTGAAACCGGAAGCTTCACATAAACAGGTGATGCGACTCAGCATTGGCGTCACAGCCATACTTGGGATTATTGTCTTTTTGCTGGCACTGGACCCGCCTGACTTAATTATCTGGCTAAATCTGTTCGCATTCGGTGGCCTCGAAGCAGCATTTATTTGGCCGGTGGTGATGGGGCTGTACTGGCAAAAAGGGAATAAATATGGGGCACTTGCCTCGATGATTACCGGGGTAGGTCTGTATATTTTGTCAGACAGCTTCTTCCCGCAGCCATTTGGCCTGCATTCAGTCGTCCTGCCCGTGGTGCTGTCATTTGTGGCATATGTCCTGGCCAGTCTAGCTACTCAGAAGAAACAGCAAATCGCACAAAACTAACTGGAAAATCCGTCTTCAGGCTGAGGAAAAGATCAGCCGGGGGGCGGTTTTTTCTTTTGCCGAAATCACTGTACACTAAAATTAACAACAACTCAAAGGGTGTGGAGGCATGTTTAAGGAAAAGTCGATCGAACAAACGGAAACTATTGATACGGGAAAATTACGCGAGATAACAGTAGAAGCTGCAAGTTCGGATGTGGAAATAACGGTACATGAAGCTGCCAGAGTGGATGTGACACTGCTGACAAGCAAAAACGGGCCGGAACTGGTTGTGGATCATAGTGGGGACAAAGCGTTGATTCAAGCCAAACGGCCAAAGGAGCAGCGGTGGTTGTTTGGGATATATCCGCAGTCCAGGCTGCTGATTACGGTGCCGAAAGACGTGGCAGAATACTGGAATGTGCGCACGGGTTCCGGTGATATTTGTTTGAATAATGTCGAGACAAAGGAGCTTTCTCTGATGGCTTCATCCGGGGACGTGCAGCTGGAAGAAATCACGACTAAAACGGCTGAAATGAAAGTTTCCTCCGGGGATGTGCAGGCGTACCGCTGTGTGACTGATCAGGTGAAAGCAGCCATTTCTTCCGGAGATTTGGATTGGGATGGATTTGTCGGCGAATTGAGCGCGCGTGCTTCATCGGGCGATATCGATCTGACCAATATCGGTGTTGCCGATCTGGATCTTGTGGCTGCAAGCGGCGATGTTACGCTGGTATTTGCCGAAAAGGAGTTGAATCTGGAACTTGATGCGATGATCGCGTCCGGGGAAATGGATGTGGATCTTCCACTAAAGATGCAAAAGCTATCCAAGCGCAAAGTAACCGGTATCGCGGGCGATGGTAGGAATCGGGTGCGGGTGAAAGTTGCTTCGGGGGATGTGCGGATTTGTTAGGAATTAGGAGTGTCACTCATTGGGTTCTGAGGTTAATAGTTTTAATAAAAGCCATCTTCCACGGGATGGTTTATTTTTTACAGTCAATGTAATGTATAAATTGAATTATGTAACATATAAATTACATTATGTAATTTATATGTTACAATAAAACCAGGAGGTGTTCAAAAACCTTGAAAAACAATCTTAAAATAGCTCGTTTCCAAGTTAATTTAACCCAACAGCAATTAGCTGAGGAAGTAGGCATTACTCGGCAAACAATTAGTTTGATTGAAAAAGGGAAATACAACCCAACTTTAAAATTATGCCTTAGCATTTGTTATGCAGTAAACAAAACGTTAGATGAAGTTTTTTGGGTAGAAAGGGAAGGATCAGAAAATGAAGATGATGCAGCCAATTAATGATGAACGCCTGATAATAAAAAATATGAAAAACATACGTATCATCTATGCTCTTCAAACACTTGGAATAGTGGCCATACTAGGATACGACTTTGTGATCATTGGAATGGATGGAATAAAAGAAAATCCTTTGTGGCTTGTGTTTATAGCATCGACAGTTCTATTGGCATTTTTGTCCATGACCTCCGATGAACGCCTCGCATTGAAAAATCTGCAAAAGTTACGTATTGCATATGGTGTTCAAATCCTTGGTATAGTAGGCATATTAGGGTACGACTTTATTACTTCCGGGATGGACGGAATGAGAGAAAACCCATTGTCGTTTGTTTTTATAGTATCAATGACTATAGGGGCATTTTTATCAATGAATGTTAATGTAGATCATGAGAATAATAAAACCTCTGCAAAAAAAGAGCTAATCATTTCACTTATTGTAGTAGCATTGATTAGTATCATTGTTGGCATTTTCACCTCGTTTAGTGAAGGATTTACTGCAATTGGTGGCCTTCTCGCGGGAGTAATAATTTTAATATGCGGTTTAATTCCATTTACGTTTCTTTTTTACTTAAGGAAAACAAAGGATGATGATAATGATGCCTAAATAGCAAAGGATCTTTTGGGGAATTATTTATTTAATTCCTATACCCTTACTGTATTTTTATTGGGACCATATATTAGGGGGGATTGGTGGATTATTCTTACTTTATTTAGCTTATTTTATCTTTTTTAAGGATCATTCTTCCAATATAACGAATTCCCATATGGACAATAACAAATTAAGATAAGGGTTTCCTATACTTTTGGTCAAACTGAATGAGAATAATTAGATAGAAATAGAAATTCCACTACCAATTCAGCATCAAACACTTAAAAAACGAGCCTGCCATTGCAAGCTCGTTTTCTTAACGTCTAGCCGTTCTCCCGCTCATTCTCCGCAAACGCCACAAACGGATCAAGCGACGCCTCATTGCTGAGAGAGCCTTTATTAACAACACTCTCCACCGGTTTTCCCATCAATATTTTCTTCACGGGTATCTCCAGCTTCTTCCCGTTCAGCGTTGTCGGCAATTCCGGCACTTCGTAAATTCCGGTCGGCACATGTCTTGGAGAGCATTCGCTGCGGATTTTTTTTTTGATCGTCTGTTTCACCTCATCCGTCAGCGCATGGCCATCCTTCATCACCACAAATAATGGGGTGCGGGAGTCGCCATCAGCGGCAGGGACATCAACAATCAGGCTGTCGGCGACTTCTTTGATATAGTCAACCGCCCGGTAAATTTCGCTTGTGCCGATGCGGATGCCGCCCCGGTTGATCGTGGCATCTGACCTCCCGTAAATCACCGCTGTGCCTTTTTCAGTTACTTTCACATAATCGCCGTGGCACCAGATGCCTGGAAAGACATCAAAATAGCTGTCGTGCAGGCGGCTGCCGTCAGGATCATTCCAAAAATAGATTGGCATCGAAGGGAGCGGTTCGGTCAACACCAACTCACCGACTTCTTCGATAACTGGCTGGCCAACAGCGTCAAAGCTTTCCACCTTGGCGCCAAGCCCACGGCATTGCAGCTCTCCTGCATATACTGGAAGCACCGGAGCTCCGAGTAAAAATGCCGTGCAGACGTCGGTGCCACCGCTTACAGAGGCAATCCACAAATTTTCCTTTACATTTTCATAGCACCACTGAAAACCTTCCGGAGGCAACGGCGACCCGGTGGAACCGATGCATTTCAGCTGTGCCAGATCAAATTCTTCCCTGGGCTCGATCTCGTCCTTCATGCAGGCAGTAATGTAGCTGGCACTCGTGCCAAACACGGTCATACCGGTTTCTTCGGCAAATTTCCACAGCGCTCTCGTATCCGGATAGGCGGGATTGCCGTCATACAGGATGATCGCACTGCCTGTCAGGAGACCGCCGACCAGGAAATTCCACATCATCCAGCCTGTGGTGGTAAACCAGAAGAAACGGTCATCCGGCCCGAGATCGGTGTGGAAGGTCGAGGCTTTCAGATGCTCGAGCAAAATCCCGCCCTGGCTTTGCACGATTGGCTTGGGTTTTCCAGTTGTCCCCGAGGAATAGAGCACCCAGAGCGGATCATTAAAAGCGACATGAGTATACTTCAGCTGAAGACCATCCCGTGCCTTCACCACATCTTCCCAGCGATAAAGATTTTTCAGCCCGCTGAAATCCGGTTCGCTGTTCAAATAGGAAATGCCTATCGTTGCCTCCACAGTCGGCAGCTCTGCCTGAATCTTTTCCACTACTGATGTGCGGTCAAAAGCTTTCCCGCCATAACGGTAGCCGTCCACCGTAATCATTACTTTCGGTTCAATTTGCTTAAACCGGTCAATTACACTCTGTGTGCCGAAGTCCGGTGAGGCACTCGACCACACAGCACCAAGGCTAGCCGTTGCTAAAAATGCCACGACAGATTCATAGATATTCGGGACATAGGCAGCGATGCGGTCTCCTTTTTCGACACCGAGTTCACGGAGCGTAGACGTGAGCGCTGCCGTGTCCTCATACAGCTGCTGCCAAGAGACTTCGGTGGTGTCTCGGGCTTCCGATTTATGGATGATGGCCGGCTGCTGCTGATGCCGGTGGCGGAAAACATGCTCCGCGTAATTGATGGTCGCTTCCGGAAACCAGCGTGCTCCCGGCATATCATGGGAGCTTAACACTGTCTGATAGGCTTGAGCAGATTGAATATCAAAGTATTCCCACTGTGACTCCCAAAATGCTTCCACCTCATCGACCGACCACTCCCAAAGTGACTGGTAATCAGCGAAGGAAAGCTGTTTGTTTTCCTTCAGCCATTTCATATAATCATAGATATTGGACGTTTGTTTTCGTGAAATATCCGGTTCCCATAAAAGGGTGCCTTCCTGCACGTGAGTCATTGCATTCCCTCCCGAATCATTTACTAAGTAACTCCATTATAATGAAATCGCTTACCGTATGTAAAGCTAACCTGTTTTGCGGGGCAAGGCAGGCAGGGTTGAACCCATAGAAAAAGACCCCTGCTTCATCTGGCCGGCAGGGGGCCCTTTTCCATAGTTACCGCGTGTTGGCTTCTCCCGCCAGCACATCTGCAAAAACTTTCACATATTCCGGCAAATCCGGCGGGCGGCGGCTGGAAACAATGTGGCCGTCAACCACTACCGCTTCATCACTCCATGTAGCGCCGGCATTGGTCATATCATCTTTGATGCCAGGTGTGCTGGTGACTTTCCTGCCGCGCAGAATATCGGCAGAAATCAGCACCCAGCCTGCGTGACAAATTTCCCCGATTGGCTTTTTCGCCTCGTCCATTTCCTGCACCATCTTCAGTACTTCAGGATAGCGCCTTAGTTTATCCGGCGCCCAGCCGCCAGGGACCAGGATGGCATCATAATCGGCCGCTTGAATGTCCGCAAATGCATAGGATGATTCTGCGGGTACCCCATATTTTCCAGTATAGGCTTTATTCGCTTCTTTGCCGGCCAGGTCGACTTGTGCGCCTTCTTCCCTGAGGCGAAGAACCGGATACCAAAGCTCCAGATCCTCAAAGTCCTCCTCGACCAGGGCAATGACTTTTTTATGCTTAAGTCTCATGTAATCCCTCCAAATGGTATGTTTCCATTTTAACAGAGACATGAGCGTATATCGATTGGGATGCTGATACGAATAGTGGGTTATTGCTTGCAGTGGTTCATTGAAGCTTTAATCATGCATCATAAGAAGCACCACCTGTCTCCAAGTGATGCCTCTAAAAGTTATTTCTGCATATACTCTCCAAACTTTATAAACGTTGTTTCATCCTCAATCAATCCGCACGAACCGCACTGTACCCGGTATTTGGGACCTTTATATACCGTATGAAAGACTTCAGCTGTACCGTCGGCATAGGTCTCCAGCACCTCGCCTGTCTGTGCGTCCAGTTTGACAGGGGTCGACACTTGCTCGATCCGGTTGAAGCGGGAGCGGTTGGTCTTGCAATTGGGACAGCAATAGGCTTGATTCATCGTTAACACCTCCATTTTCTATTATTCCTATGTTCCTGACAGAAAATGCGAAATTTCGCGGGATAATTGTTAGTACTTTCGAGAAAGTGTGTTACTATAAAGAACAGATAATAGAAATACATAAGAGGTGAAAATGTGAAGAGCGTAACGAGTGTATTTTGGTATTCTCTCGCAATTTGTTTAGCTGTTGTAATTTGGGGATCCGTTGCCCCTGTGCAATTGGAAGAATTCACAGCTTCCGTGACATCCTATATTTCCGTTAGTTTTGGCTGGTTTTACTTATTAATTGTTGTCCTATTTTTGGCGTTTTGTATTTATCTGATATTTTCCCGCTATGGCAAGGTGAAATTAGGAAAAGAACATGACAAGCCAGAATTCAGTCTGCTTTCCTGGTTTGCCATGCTGTTCAGCGCCGGAATGGGCATGGGGCTTGTGTTTTGGACAACAGCCGAACCGATCTCCCATGCGTTTACCAGTACGCCTACTGCTGAACCGGGCTCAGATACAGCTATCAAAGAAGCTCTGCAGTATTCCTTCTTCCACTGGGGGATTCATGCGTGGGCGGTATATGGCGTTGTAGCATTGGTGCTGGCCTATTTCAAATTTCACAAAGATGCTCCAGGGCTGATCAGTGCGACCCTCGTTCCTATATTTGGGGAGAAGAGCATGGCAGGAACCCCTGGGAAATTAATTGATATTCTCGCTGTTTTTGCCACGATTGTCGGAGTTGCGGCAACGCTTGGATTCGGTTCCGGCCAGATTGCCGGGGGGCTTTCGTTCCTGTATGATATTCCGAACTCGTTTACTGTTCAGCTGATTGTTCTCGTTGTCGCGACGTTCTTGTTTATCGGGTCGGCTTGGTCGGGGATTGGACGAGGCATTAAATATTTGAGTAATATTAATATGGGCCTCGCTGGAGTGCTCTTATTGATGCTGTTCATTGTAGGGCCGACGCTATATATTTTAAATATGTTCACGCACACACTAGGCAGCTATATTACCGAATTCTTTGATATGAGTCTGCGTCTGGCTCCGCTTGATGAAGGCAACCGGCAATGGATCGACAGCTGGACGATCTTTTACTGGGCCTGGTGGATTTCCTGGGCACCGTTTGTCGGTATCTTCATCGCGAGGATTTCCAAGGGCCGGACAGTTAAAGAATTTATGCTGGGCGTACTTTTTGTCCCGTCACTGGTATGTTTTATTTTCTTCGCCGTGTTCGGTGTATCGGCGTTGAACCTGGAGCAAAACGGAATTGCCCAGATCTCCCAGCTTTCCCTGGAAACATCGACCTTTGGCGTATTGGCGGAATATCCGCTCGGCACATTGATGTCGATCATTACCATTTTTGTTGTGGCGATATTCTTTATCACATCGGCTGACTCGGCGACGTTCGTATTGGGGATGCTCACCACCAACGGTATGCTGAATCCGAGAAACTCCGTGAAGATTATATGGGGAATTACCCAGGCTGCCGTAGCGGCGATCATCGTTTATTTTGGCGGGACACAAGGTCTGCAGAATATGCTGATCATCGCGGCACTGCCGTTTTCCATTGTCATTATACTGATGGGTGTTTCTTTCTTTAAAAGTGCGCATGCTGAATATGGACCAAGGAAGAAAAAGCCATAATAAAAAACCGGTCAAGCTGCTGATATGCTTGACCGGTTTTCATTAGCTGAACCAATTTTTGATTTTTGATAAAAAGGAGTCGTTTTTATCGTTGCTGGTATCTTGTTGTTCCTCAGCAGGCTCTTCTTCGTTAATAAAAATTTCCTCTTGATCAACGGCGTAGTCATAGGCGAGAACGGCACCGATGTCGGTAGGCTTTTCTTCATTGCTGATGGTCGTATAGGAAATATTGTATTTGTCGGCCAGCTGTTTTTCCTCTTTCAGAAACCGGTAGCCAACATCCCCATTAATCAGCAATTTGGCATCACGGTGCTGCTGCATCGCCTCTTCCAATTTCGCCAGTCCCTTGTCGGACATGACCTGGCCCTTTGTTAGAGCAAGGACGATCCGCTCCCTTAGTGTCCCAAGAAACTGTTCGCGCTCTGCTTCTTTGGGCCGCCTTTTGCCATAAATTCCTTCTGTAATATAATCATCTACATTTTTATCGCTCATCATGGATTCCTCACTTTATCCCTTTGCTCCAATTGTAGCGAAGTTGGGTGGAGGGTTGCAACTAAGGGGCGGTGTGGTGTTGTGGGGTCAAGAAGGTTGAGTCTGAAACCGAGCGACTTTACTTTAAATCTGGCGAGTGCAACCCTGAATCGAGCGAGTTTTTTTCAAATCGGGCGAGCAATCACCAAGGTCGGGCGACCCGCAACCGAAGTCGGGCGACCGCATGCCAAATCGCGCGAGTAAAGCCTCAAGTCGCGCGTCCACCGCCTCAAATCGCGCGGGCCACACATCAAGTCGCGCACCCCACACATCAAGTCGCGCGACCCGCACATCAAATTGAGCAACCAACACAACCCCCAGACACCCACATTACTTCCGCTTCGCCCGCGCATCAGCAGCCCGACTTCTCGCTTGAGCCTCTCTGTCCGCATGGTCAGCAAACTCCTCAGCATATTCCACATCCTCGCCGTCCCGCAATTGGTTCTTCGGCGTCTGTGCCATCACACTGTTTTTCTTATGACGATGCTCATCTCTTCCCATTGATTCCACCCCTTTCTTGATAAATCTCTTCCTTAGTATGTGTAAATCGCACAACCATACTACCGGAAAATTTGTCATATAAAAAAGCAAACATGCAGATACTACGAGCAAAAAGGGAGGTCAACACATTGCCAAAACGTGATAATATTTGCCGCGCCTGTGAGGGAGCTGGCATCCTGTCTGATGATGAAGGCTGGCAGTACCAATGCAGCGTCTGCCATGGCGACGGGCTCCACAGCAGCAAGGAAACAGAAGCAAGAGTGATGAATGTCGATGAAAATAACCGCCTGCTTGATTAGAAAAAGGGTGACCCGCTCATGTGGGCCACCCTTTTAAACAACCCGCTTAGTGCGGCATCGTTCCCGGAACCGGGGCAAAACTGTTGATATATGCCTGCATATCCTGTTGTTTCAGTTGCGGCACTTGATAGTATTGATGTTTATTTTGATACAAAAATACCTCATAGGCCATCTCGATTAGATTCGGGATGCTGTCGGCAAACACTCGACGCATGACCGGGTTGGTCGCTTCCAATGCTGACATGGTGAAAGATGATGCTGATTGTTTCAATACTCCCATCATATAGCTGGAAACGCATTGGTCATTAATCTCATTGACGGACTGGGCAGGTGTTTTTGGCGGTGATGGCTGCATACCGTACGTGACATCATTGGTCTGTGTCATATTGTAAGTGTAGGTCTCCACAGTCGGCTCCTGGCCGGTCTGCAGTGTCTCAACAAGTGTGTTATACAGCTGCGTGATATAGTCATTATGCTGCTGGTGCATGGTTTTCAGTTCCGGATCCTGGATATGATCCGCATAGAGCATATATTGTTCCATTCCGCCAACAAGGCCGCCGATTGCTTCATGTGCGTCAAATAGTTCATGACCGCCGTGACTTTGCTGGGCAGGCATTTGGGCAGAACCTTGAAATTGCTGCTGTTGTTGGTTGTCCAATTCAATAACCTCCTTTTATTGGTTCTTGATTATTTTAGGCCAAACCGGCCACCATATACCTGTAAAAATTTAACCGTGAACAGCCTATCCGCTTTTGTTTCTGACATTTTCAAAAAGTATGCTATTATGAAGTAAAAGAACAAAAAGGAGAGGCAGCAAATGAGAGGAAAAGAGCCAATTCCATTAGATGCCAGGATTCACTTGCTGGATGGGTTTGATTTGGAAATGCCGCAGCGGACGGGAAGTTATGTCATAGCGGAGGAAGCATTGACTATTGTGGAAACAGGGCCGAGTCCCTCTGTGAAATTTGTGAAGCAGGGACTCGAACAGCTTGGATATACGCTTGATCAGGTTCGATACATCATTGTAACACATGTACACCTCGACCATGCAGGCGGTGCGGGCCTATTGGCAAAAGAATGCCCCAATGCACAGGTTGTTGTGCATCCGCGCGGGGAGCGGCATCTGGCTGACCCAAGAAAATTGGCTGCGGGGGCACGTGCTATCTATGGAGAGAGTTTTTCGGATTTATTTGACCCCGTCCTGCCGGTGCCAGAGGAGCGACTGCTGGTAAAAGGGCAGGGGGACATACTGGAAATTGGGCCTTCTTGCTCGTTGAAATTTTTAGATACACCTGGCCATGCCAAACATCATTTCAGCATATATGATCCCATCAGCAACGGGATGTTTACAGGGGATACAGCGGGGATTCGCTATGAGCAGCTGATTGAAGAGGGAATCGATCTGTTTCTTCCTACCACCTCCCCAAATCATTTTGACCCGGAGGCAATGCAGGCATCGATTGATCGTTTTGCCGCTATGGATCTTGACCGTATCTACTTTGGCCATTTTGGGATGACAGTCAACCCTGCGGATGCTCTTGAGAAAGTTTCCATATGGCTGAAGGTGTTTGTGGAAGAGGGCAGGAAAGCTGTTGAGGAAGGCAAAAGATTCGATGAACTGGCGAACCGTTTACTGGAGCACATAAAAGAAGAACTACGGGAGAATGGCATTCCAGATGACCATGAGGCTTATGTGATGTTAAATCTCGATATGCAGGTGAGTGCCTTGGGGATTCTTGACTATTTTTCACGTCAGAATAAATAACAGAATTTAGGGAGAGCAGGCTAAATCCAAAACCTCTCCCTTCTTCTGTAAAAATGGCCATAATCGATAAATACAATCTTTTCCTTGCTGGTTACGGCAAGGTTCTCCCTTTTCAAATCCTTGGGGAAAATGCTTTCCTTCTGAAACTGTTTCACCACATTACCAAGCTCTTCTCGTACAGGCGGCTCAGGGGCTTCCGTCATTTTTTTCATAATCAGCCAGCCATCCCCATACTCTTTCACAGAGCAAAGGTGTTTTCGCAAATGCACTGGTGAACGATGATAAATGTCTACTTCGGCATCGTTGGAAATAAAACCGCCTTTGCGTGTGACCACTTTGAGAACATGACCGTTGCCAAGGTCAAATACAATGCGATAGGAACCATATCCGAGCACCGGGTGGTCCAGATTCAGGACTTCTTCTGCAGTTTCGGCCATCCACCGGGGGTGTTCAAAAACGTATCTATGCGTATAGGGGAGCCAGTGATGGATCGCGTCCAGTTCCTTTTCGTTCAAAAAAGATTGCTTCTTGGCAGTCTGTTTATGTCTTTCCTGGGTAGCCATGACAAAACGGCTCCTTTCTCACGTTTGAATTGATGTACAGGGTCAAGGTTCTGACCCTGCCAAATATTCTGGAATTAGCTGTACCCACCGCCGCCATTCCAGCTTGCTCCAATGATAATTAAGAGAATAAACAGCACGACAATCAGCGCAAATCCTTCACCTTGTTTCTGGTATCCCATGTAGCACACCTCCTGTCTTAGCTGAATTGTTCAGCTTTTACTGTAGCTTATGCAAGAAACCACGGGAACGTAAAGGCTACTGTTTTGTCAGGAATATAAATTATTCCCCTCACTTATTTTTTTAGTTTTATGAAAAAAACTATTTTAAAAGGTTGTCAGTATAAGTCATATAAATTATAATATTTTCAGATGATTAAAACGACATAATAAAATCAATCTGCTATTAAAGAATTACCACATTGGCCATCAGGTTTTCTCGATATGGGGAAAGTGGGAGGAAATTGATCCTAAAAAATTGGGAACTCGAAAGCTACCTTGAATTCATCACAGAAAAAGCAAAGAAAGGACATCATGATTAACACACCAGGATTTTTTGGTGTGCTTTTAATTTATAAAGGAGGAATTGCAAAATGAGTAAGGATTTTAAGGAAGTAGAACAGTATCGAATGTTTACTTCAAAATCAGAAGTACATAAGGCGATTAACGCACTAATTGGCATCATTAAAGGTGTTGAATTTGATGGAATGGTTAGTAATACTGAACTAGCTGAAATTACAAATTGGTGTAATTTGCATCGGCATCTGAAGAAAAAGTCACCTTTCAAAGAAATAATTCCTACATTGGATGAAGCATTAGAAGATGATCATTTATCACAAGAAGAAATTCAGGATATATTGTGGCTATGCAACAAAGTAGTGAATGGTGACGACTTTGAAGACTTCTATAACTTAGTCACTTCTTCCATTCAGCAGCTGGAAGGCATTTTGCACGGAATGCTGGCAGATAGCGAGCTCTCAGAATCAGAAATTCACCAGCTATCAGACTGGATGGACGAAAATGAGACCTTAAAAGGTACTTACCCATTTGATGAAATTGACAGTCTGCTTTTGGAAGTGTACAAAGACGGCTTCATAAGTGAAAATGAAAAACAACAGCTCACTGGGTTTTTCGGTAGCTTTATTGATATAAATATGTCCTGCAATATCAATGAACCCGAAATTAAAGCATTACAACAAAAATATTCAATTGATGGTATTTGTGCAGTCAATCCAGAGATATCATTCGCGGATAAGACCTTTTGCTTTACAGGTACATCCACCAAAGCTACACGGAATGAAATCGCAAAAATTATTGAGGAAAAAGGCGGCCGGTTTAATAATAACGTCACTAAAAAGACTGAATACCTTATTGTGGGTGGGGACGGTAATCCTTGCTGGGCATTCGCTTGCTACGGCCGAAAAGTGGAAAAAACGATTAAACGAAGAAAAGAAGGCCAAAAAGTGGTTATAGTGCATGAAAGTGATTTCTGGGATGAGACATACTGAGACCTGAAACACCACTTTTGCGAGGAGATGACTTTCCGTGACGTTGAAATACAGGGAAGTAATGGATTACGGTCAGTGTTGCTTCCGCAGCAAAAAAGCCGGGAAGCCCCGGCTGGAGTAAACAACTTAGAATATGATAAATCATACTATTTTACTATACGGACTGCTGGCTAAAATGTTCTCTATTTCTTCAAGGTCATCATGCGGAACAAGTTCACCTTGCTCATGCTGCGGTTCATTGATTCCTGTCAAAAGAATGGTATCTCCCGGTGCGGAGTATTGAATGCACTTGCGAATTGCTTCTTTCCTGCTTTCAGCGGTATCCATTTTGTTTGAGCCGATAGCAGGATCAAGCCCCTTGCGCATCGCGGTAATGACTTTCTTGGGATCAACGAATCCGACTTGCTCTGCGCCCATGACAACGAAGTCAGCGGAAGTATCAATTGATTCGCTCATCAACTTTGCTTTTTCAAGTCCCCTTAAGCCGATCCCATTTACCATGGCAATAAGCCGAGAGGGGGTGAGTAATCGCGCTGCTTGCATGGCCTTTTCCACTGCAACCGGTGTGTGGGCAAAATCAAGAATAAACCGGCGTTCTCTTACATAAATAATCTGAAAACGATTATGCAAAGGTGAAATGGAAGATAGCTTACGGGCGATCGCTTTCATTTTATAACCCATCAACAGCAGGACAGCACAGGCACTTAAGATATTGTAAACATTGTGTTCACCTATAAAAGAAGTACGGATTCGATACCTCTTTTCATGATAATGGAGCGTAAAGCTGGTGCCTTTCTCACCAAACAGGATCTGCGTTGCATACAGATTGGCCTGTGGATTTCTCAGGCTAAATGTCAATGCAGGTTTCTGCCATTTGGAAAGGGGCTGAAAAGCTGGCTCATCCAGCGAATATACCAATGCTTCAGCCGACTCTGCAAGCATCATTTTGCTCTTCAGGTAATGCTCCATACTGCCGTGATAGTCCATATGATCTTTGCTGAAATTGGTAAAAACACCGATATGTACCGGGAAAAAACCAACTCTTTTCTGATCCAGCGCAACAGAAGTGGCTTCAAAGGCCATGGTCTGATAGTTTTTTTCATGAAAATAACGAATTATATTTGCCAATTCCGGAGCTTCCGGCGTAGTAGGTGTAGTCTTATGATAGTCTACATCTTCCATTTGGTGATCCAGAACACCCTCCGTGCCGACAAAACCAGACTTGTGATAAAAACTGTTTAACAAAGAAGAGATGAGATGTGTTACGGTCGTTTTTCCATTCGTTCCTGTAACACCGATAAACGACATTTGTTCCATCTCGTTTTTATATAAATGGTGCAGTACCTCTGTTATCACTGTTTCCAGTTGGTTTACAACAATGAATGCAGTGTCAGGATGAACCTTTCTTTTTTCCAACACGTCCATTTCATTTGAAATTACGCAAATAGCGCCATTCTCAATAGCCTCTTCTACAAAATTCAAGCTGTTCAACCGGCCTGAACGACAAAAGAATATTCCATTTTCATTCGGCACTGCCGAGTGAATGCTGGTTTGCTCAATAGGCAGTACTAAGGAACCGCGAGAGGCAATGTAATGGTGTTGAATGATTTTTTTCAAATGAATCATAGATATGACATTCCTCCCATTGTGACAGATATGTGAATGTGTTTACCCGGTTCCCGTCCTTTTAAACATGCCTGCCTGGGTCTCCTGAATATCATTCTATATTATCCGTTTAACTTGAAAAGTTTTCTGTGAATTATACCTCATCCTCCGTCTTCAAAAACGTCAGCACCAAAAAGATGGCAAAGCTGATCAGCATAATCGTACCACCAACAATAAAAAACACCGTAGTAAAGCCACCCCCTATGCCAAACGGGCGGGTGTAGTACAGCCACATGCCGCTCGTCAGTCCGATGGAGCCAATTATTGCCGAGTAAACGTGTAGAGCAGCTAGCGTTTTGTTTGCCGGGGTGAACACTTTATAATAGACCGCCCAGGCAAACAGGGAAAGCCAGCCAACAGCCAAAATATGAGCGTGGACGGTTCGCAGCTCAGGCCCGCCGGCACCAGCCATATGGGAGCCGATAAATGCCCCGATCAAGGCAAAAATTGCGGAAATACGGAGTAAGAGTTTGCTGTATCCATTCATTTTCATTCCTCCAGTTGTTAAGACAGATTTGCTATCTGTTCTTCAATAGGTTCGTTCATCTTCAGCATCACCGGACAATGATCGCTTCCCAGTATCTCTTGATGAACCTGCGCATCAACCAAATAATCCGTCAGTCTTTTAGAAACAATAAAATAATCAATCCGCCACCCAACATTGCGCTCCCGGATCGTTTTCATGTACGACCACCAGGAATAAAGGCCATCGGTATCCGGGTAGAAATACCTTAAGCTGTCCGTAAATCCCGAACCCAGCAGGCGGGACATCTTGCCGCGTTCTTCCATGGTGAATCCGGAGTTGCCATGATTGGTCTTGTCATTTTTCAGATCGATTTCCTTGTGAGCAACATTCAAATCGCCGCAGTAAACAACTGGCTTTTCTGCATCCAATCGCTGCAAATAACTGTACAGCTTGTCCTCCCATTCCAGCCGGTAATCGAGCCGTGTCAAATCCCGCTTGGAATTGGGCGTGTAAACATTGACGAGGTAAAAGCTGTCGAATTCCAGGGTGAGGATACGTCCCTCATCTTCTGTATCGTCATCTCCTACGCCGTATCTCACGGACAGCGGCTGTTTTTTGCTAAATACTGCCGTGCCGGAATAGCCTTTTCTCTGGGCATAATTCCAGTATTGATGATAACCAGGCAAGTCCAACTCCAATTGCCCTTTTTGCAGTTTTATCTCCTGAAGACAGAAGATGTCTGCATCCACTTCATGAAAGTAATCCAAAAATCCTTTTCGCACACAGGCGCGCAGCCCGTTGACATTCCAAGATACCAGTTTCATAGATCTGTTTCCTGCTCCTTTGTTAAGGTTTCTTTTGTTTATTTTATCATACTAAACCTTTCTAGGGAGTCCTTGTACGTAATCTGTCGGAATGTATTTCCCGGGAAATATTTTAGCGGATTATCGGATAGAAACCCCGTATTTTGTAGAAATAATATTTTTAAAAAAACAGCTTGACTTCACACTGTATTAAGCCTATAATACACAAAGAAGCGTATTACCCGGTTAATACACATGTTTTTTTGTCATTAGCGTATTAACCGATTAATACAGTTACATCTAAGATGAACTTAGAAATTTAGGAGCTGCTGCTTATGAAAGTGAAGTTTAATAATCGCGACCCGGTTTATGTGCAGGTCATTCAGCATTTTAAACAGCAGATCGCCGCAGGGCTGATGGAGCCAGGGCAGGAGGTTCCATCGCGCAGGGAACTGGCAGGCAGGCTGAAAATAAATCCGAATACGGCACAGCGGGCTTATAAGGAAATGGAGGAAGAGGGATTGATCTATACCGAACGGAATTTGCCAAGCAAAATCACCAGGGATGAAAAAATCCTCGGAGCAGTCAGGGAGGAACTGATGCTGGAAGCTGTGGAGAATTTTATAACATCCGTTCAATCCATTAACGCACCACTTGATGAAGTGGTCGAGCTGATTCAGAAGAAATACAAAGAAAAAGAAGCAGGCGAGGGGGGATCGCATGATTGAAGTAAAAGAGATCAAAAAACGTTTTGGCCGGAAGAAAGTGCTGGAAGGGGTCAGTTTTGACGCGAAAAAGGGTGAAATCACTTGTCTGATCGGCATTAATGGGGTAGGGAAGACAACGGTGCTGAATGCCATCATGAATCTCACACCACTTAACAGCGGACAAATCCTGATTGATGGAGAAAGAATCAACAAAAACAGTTATGAGAAAATCACCTTTATTCCTGATGCCGTCACGATGCTGCCGCGAATGAAGGTTGCTGATGCCATCCAGTTTATGCGTGATTTTTATCAAAGCTGGAACGATGAGCGGGCAAGCGAGCTGCTGGAATTTTTCCGTTTAAATGAAGAGGACCGGATTTCCGATCTTTCCAAAGGGAATGCCGCAAAGGTCAATCTCTTGCTTGGTTTGGCGCTGGACGTAGACTATCTGCTGATGGATGAGCCGTTTTCCGGCATTGATATTTTCAGCCGCGAGCAAATCGCCGAAGTATTCACCAGTCATTTGGTGGAAGACCGTGGTGTGATCATTACTACGCACGAAATTAACGACATTGAGCATTTAATCGATAAAGTCATTCTACTCGACAACGGCAACGTTTTAAAAGATTTCCGGACAGAAGTCATGCGGGCAGAAGAAGGAAAATCGGTGGTCGATGTGCTGAGGGAGGTCTATAAAAAATGAAGCATTACTTGAAATTAGTAAACTTTGAACTGGGCCGGTTTATTAAAGTGTATCTGGTTCTAATCGCGATTACGATTATCTCCCAGATTGCTGGCATTATTGTTCATTCGAATAATTTTGTTGGCCGGGCTAATGAATCGATGACCACAATGGAACAATTTGCCGCGCAAAACGGAACATTGATGATGTCTGATTTTATGCTGACCTTATGGTTCCTAGGGCCGATTGCACTTTGCATTGCCGCTTTGATTTTTTATTGTTTCCTTATCTGGTACCGCGACTGGTTTGGAAAAAACACTTTCGTTTACCGGCTGCTTATGCTTCCGACGGCGCGTCTGAATATCCTGCTCGCAAAAGCTTCGGCCGTTTTCCTGATGGTGCTTGGGCTGGTTTCGCTGCAGCTGGTCCTGCTGATTGCTGAGCAGGCGTTATTGCAAACGATCGTCCCTGACGTGCTTCGAACCGATATGAGTATTGCAGAAATGGGTAATCGGACCGGTTTCCTGCAAGTGCTGATACCGGAAAGTTTCACCGGATTTTTGTCTAATTACGGTATTGGGTTTATGATGGTTTTCATTCTGTTTACGGCCATTTTATTTGAACGAAGCTATCGCTGGAAGGGAATTCTACTCGGCGCGGTCTACGCTGCATTAGCTGTGACTGTTTTTCTGCTGCCGCTGATCATTCAGCTTATCCTCGGGATGAATTATCTTTATCCGATGGAAGTGTTTCTTGCGATGCTAACACTTGGCATTCTCGTAACTGGCACATCAATTTGGCTGAGCCATTACTTATTAAACCGGAAAGTGACTGTATAAAGAAAAGGGGAGAAAAGTATGCGTTACTGGAAGTTAATTTTAATACCAGCCATGGTATTCGTGATTATGGGAACCTATTATATTCAATCCGCAATTGCAGGTAGCGGCAAGCCTGAATTTATCCTGCAGGAAAATGGTGGGGATAGTGAATTGGCAGAAGATCTGCTGCTGCGCGGTCATTTTGTCGCACAAAGGAATGTCGCGCATATGGACAATCTGCAAATCACAGCGGAGGGCACGCTTTATTCGGAAGAGTTGCCCAGCTACAACCAGCGCGCTTTTTACACGGATCCTTATATTGCAAATCTGCAAAACGAACATCGGAATTTCATGCGTGGGAAAGTGGAGGATGCTAATCAGTATTATGAGAGCAGTTCAATGCTGGTTCATGCGACAACAGACAACCCAGCGAATTTCACCATTGGCAAAATAGAACTCTCTATTGAAGTGATGCAAAAAGACAGCGGAGAGACGAGCGGCTTGACGATAGATATTCCGGAGAACTATGTATATATGTATGTGGAAGATGTGAGAGTTACAAATGGAGAATTGAAGGTAGCTACGCAAAACCACATTGAAGGGCCTTCTGAATACCATGTTTACACTATTGACATCGGGCAGGAAAAGCTGGTGGAAGATACGCTGATCGGTATGGAAACAGAGGAACAGTCGGAAACCGAAAATATCGATTCTCTTACAATGCTCCATGGTCCGTCTGATTATCTTGTTTTCCAGCAGACAAAACGGATGGAAGTACCACAGGAAAATGGCGAAATTCATATAGAACCTTCTGGCACGGAATTCATCACCTATAATCTGAAAACCGGTGAACAGGCAAAACTTGAAGTGCCTGACAGCCTTCAAGGGAACATCCAGGATACCTCAGTCATTGGATCCAATGTTTATTTCCTTGCAGAAGCAGAAAGTGGTACTGAACTGGTAGCCTTGGAGATCGATACAGGAGAAATTGCCTTTCAAACGCCTGTCGAACTTCCAGTAGCCGGAGAAGAGATGAGATCCCATATGATGCGGGTAACAGAGGATCATATTTATCTTGCAACCCCTTATCATAATAAAGCAAACCAGGCTGCTATTCTGGCTATTGATGCTGCAACAGGCGAGTTAGTATACGAAGGAACCATCGCAACGGAGCAGAACCAAGAAGAGCTGCCGGATTATACGGTTGAATTTTACCAAATGGCAATTCAATAAGCGAGGGACGAAAATGATTCAAGTAAACGGGCTTTCCCACGACTTTGTCCTGGGAAAGAAAAATCAGCGAACAACACTATCAGTATTAAAAGATATTTCCCTGCAAGTAGATAAAGGAGAAATAGTGACCGTTGTAGGGAAGAGCGGTTCGGGGAAATCCACCCTGCTGAATTTAATCAGCGGTTTTATCCGTCCAACAAAGGGAGACATATGGATCGACGGAAATCATGTGTCGGATTTTTCCGAAGCAGCATTTGCCGACCTTCGTTTAAATAAGATGGGGTTCATTTTTCAAAATTTCCAGCTGCTCCCTGCGATGACAGCATTTCAGAATGTGGAACTGCCTTTGACGCTTTCGGGAATGAGTGCTAAGAATCGCAGGCAGCTGGCAGGAGAGATGATGGAAAAGGTTGGGTTAAAAGCGTATCAGGAACATTATCCAAGCGAACTATCGGGTGGCCAGCAGCAGCGGGTCAGCATAGCAAGAGCCATGGTGCTGAACCCGCCGCTGATTATGGCGGACGAACCAACTGGGAGCCTGGACAGCGATACAGAAGCCGAGCTGCTTGCATTGATCCGGCAGCTCAATAAGGAAATAGGTATTACGTTTATGATTATTACCCATGATGAAGAGGTTGCCAGGATTGGCGACCGGACGATTATCATTAAGGATGGCAGTTTAGTCGAGGCAGGTGCGTCGGTATGAAGCGAAAAGATCAGCTTCAATTTGTCATTCAAAACTTAAAAAAACATAAGATCCGCACACTGATGACAGTGATCGCCACGGCAATGGGGTGCGCGTTTCTCATCGTGCTGGCCTCTGTTGGGTTCGGTCTTCAGCAAACTGTCGTAGAGGATACCTTGGAACAGCAAGCTGTTACCGAAATTGATATTCATGGAAAAGGGAAGCCAGAAGAAGGATTTCAGCCACTGACCATGGAGCACGTACAGAATATAGAAGAGATCGATGGGGTTAAAGCAGTTACAAGGAGAAATCATCTCGGGCAAGTACCGGTTTTTTTGGTTGATCAGCATGAAGGTCAGACTGGGGCTGTATCCGCCCATTTTCCTTCTGAAATAGCCTCAGGGATGGAACTTGCGGAAGGAGAGTTTCCCGAGGAGCCGAATGAAGTGCTTATTGGGCCACATTTTTCCCAAGCGCTTATTCCCACGGATGCAAATGAGCAAGAGGTTTATGATGAACAAGGTATGGTGAAAGAGGAATACCAATACGAGGGCAGCCTTTTAGGGAAAACCATTGATATGAAAGTAACCAAGCAGATAGATGGCGAGGAGGAAACGACCACCATCCCCGTTGAGGTAACAGGAATTCTCCAAGAGCCGACACGGGAGTGGATGCAGGATCGGAAAGTATATATGACCACTGACCTGCTTGACGAGATTGCGGCATTTACCGGCACGCCAAAAGGATCTCCGGTTATTGGTGAGGGCATGGAAGCAGATGACACGATTAGCGAGGTAAAAGTTTACGCCCAAAATCTGCAAGCCGTTGAGGGAATAACCGAGCAATTAGACGAGAAGAATTATGCCACCTACTCGGTGGTAAGCGAAATGAATCAGATTAATGTACTGTTTACGATCGCCAAGGCTGGCTTGATTCTGATAGGAACGATTGCCATTGTGATCGCTTCAATCGGTATTTATAATACGATGACCATGGCAGTGACGGAACGTGCCCCGGATATTGGGATCATGAAAGCAATCGGGGCAAACCCCAAAACGATTAAGCGGGTGTTTTTACTGGAAAGCAGTTTGATTGGAATCGCCGGAGCAGTCATTGGCACAGTGACCGCCTATATTGTTAGTTTTGGTGTGAACCTCGGTCTTCCTGCTATTATTGAAGCATCCTTTGGCGAGGAATTGCCGGAAGGACTGCAGTTTTCCGCTATTCCGCCAATGCTGATTTTTATAGCAGTGGGGATCTGTCTGATCGTGACCATTCTTTCTGGTGTACGACCGGCTAAGCGAGCGACGCAGATTGACGTGCTGAAGGCGATGCGGCGGGAAATATAACTTGGGGGGAGGAATGCATAATGAAAGCAGAAACTATGTGGAAGAATTATTTAGCGAAATTGCCCGAGAAGGAGCGGACAGGCAAAACTTACACAGCCTGGCCATTTGGCGCGGACCCTGATATGGCACGGGAACTCGCTGATTTGGTAATAGCCGGCGAAAAAACGGCAACCGCCTCCTTACATGCGATGTATGAACTGGATGGGGATCCTCTGCCAGAAATCGGAGAATACAACGTGATAACCGATTGGGAGGGCGAGGCAAAAGTGGTAACGGAAACGATCGATGTTCGCGTGCTGCCCTTTAAGGAAGTTAGCCCTGAATTTGCCGCTAAAGAAGGGGAAGGCGATAAAAGCCTGGATTACTGGCGGAGGGAACATATTCGCTTTTTCAAAAATGAATTGGCGGAAACAGACAAGGACTTCAATGAAGATATGCTAGTTGTCTGCGAGGAATTCACCGTCGTATATCCATGAAGCACGCGGCAACAGCATGTTTAACAACCTGCGAATACGGATATAGTTCTAAAAAGGAAATTGAGGTGAATACCCATGACCGAAAATAAACAGAAATCACCGGAAGAAAAGAAAAAAGTCCGTGACGGAGATAAAGAAACAAGCTTAAGCGATTTTAAAGAACAGCAGCTGAACGATGAGCCGCCGCTTGAGGATATGAAGATTGAAATGAGAGAGGAAAAGAAAAAGGATAAATCCCAGGATGCTTCGCAAAGTGAACGCGAATTGGATCCTAAAAAGAAAAAGGGATCTCCCTAATTGATGAGCGATCCTGGAGAACAAAGAAAGGTAAAGGTCGTGTTTGCAGCAGGAAAACTGCTAGACACGGCCTTTTTGCATTTCGTTTAGTTCGTCTATAATACGAAAAAACTCCGTGATAACCAATTGTTTGACAGGTTTTGTGTTTTATGGCGGAGATGAAAAATATGAGAAGTATATTTTCTTAACGTACTTGTAAAAATAACATAATGAGAAAGCAAGACCATAAGGAGATTATCATGGATTATATCGCCGTTCAGTTAGTAGATATCAAAGAGGCGCAACAAAAACTAAGTGAATTAAGGGGCGAGTACTGGCTGCAAGAAGTAGTTTTTTCCTTCCAGTGGTGGTTTCTGCTTATATCTATGCTGCTGATTGGCTTGCTATGGTTGAGAATAGTGGATCGGAAAATGCTCCGAGGTATTACCTTGTATGGGGTTATTACATTGGGAATTGTGATGTTTCTCGATGTTTTTGGGGCAGAGCTTGTGTTGTGGGACTATCCGGCAATGGTATTACCGTGGGGCTCTCGAATTATTTTTATCAACATGATCATTTCTATCGTTTACATGCTCTTATATCAGTGTTTTCCTGCATGGAACAGGTTCATTCTTGCCTCCGCGGTGACAGCTCTTATCTTTGCATTTGTGCTGGAACCGCTAGCCATTTACATGAATATTTACGAACCATATACATGGGAGCATATCTACTCTTTTCCTATATATATCTTGTTGCCAATTATCATTAAATGGGTGGTAGATAAGATTTATTTAATTGAAAGGACAAATCAAGAGAAAATGAACTAACGAGGGTAAACACGCATATTTTCACTTAAAAAAACAATAATAGTAAAATCTCTATGTACAAAAAGGAGCTATTACATATGAATCATCATGAAATGCCACAGTACCCTGAGCCCTATTGGCGGGCTTCCGTAAACCTTCCAACCTTTCCAAAATTAGAAGAATCTATAACAGCAGATGTTGGAATTGTCGGTGGTGGCATCACCGGTATTACCGCAGCATACCTGTTGGCAAAACAAAATTTGAACGTTGTACTGATTGATGCAGGTGTGATTTTGAATGGAACGACTGGGCATACCACCGCAAAGATAACAGCACAGCATGGTCTTATTTATGATGAGTTAATCCAGCATTTCGGAATAGAAAAGGCCTCCCAATACTATCAGGCAGCGGACGAAGCAAAAGCTTTCATTGAACAGACAGTGAACGATCACCAAATCGATTGTGATTATCAGGAAGAAGATGCGTATATTTACACGAATGCCGCGTCTTATCTCAGCAGTATGGAGAATGAGAAGAAAGCCTATGATCAGCTTGAAATTGATAGTGAATTGACGGACAACATCCCTCTCAATATGCCAGTCAAATCAGCGCTAATCATGAAAAATCAGGCCCAATTTCACCCATTAAAATATTTGAAGGCACTTACGGAAACCAGTGTGAA
Organism: Lentibacillus sediminis; assembly: GCF_002763455.1. Classification (GTDB taxonomy): domain Bacteria; phylum Bacillota; class Bacilli; order Bacillales; family Amphibacillaceae; genus Lentibacillus_D; species Lentibacillus_D sediminis_A. The sequence goes on along the minus strand of NZ_NIXK01000007.1, from coordinate 87,251 downwards.
TGAAGGTGCCCAATTTTTCGAACAAACAACAGCTGTGGATGTTGAATACAATAAACATCCTGCAATTGTTACAAAAGACGGCCATCGTATCACCTGTGATTACGTCATTGCGGCTAGTCACTTCCCTTTTTATGACAAACAAAGTTTCTTTTTTAGCCGAATGTATGCGGAGCGGTCTTATGTTATTGCCATAAAATCGGCTGAAAAATTTCCTGGTGGCATGTACATTAATGCAGAATCTTCGACAAGATCGATAAGAAATACAAACCTAAATGGGGAGGAGTTATGGCTGGTTGGCGGAGAAAATCATAAAACCGGCCAGGGAAAATCCACGATTGAACATTATAATGCACTAAAGGAATTTGCCGAAAAACAGATTGGCATCAATGAAATTGCCTATCGCTGGTCCGCACAGGATTTAACGACATTAGACAAAGTGCCGTATATTGGGCCTGTCACCAAAAAAGAAGAAAATGTTCTGGCAGCGACTGGTTTTCGTAAATGGGGAATGACAAACGGAACGATCGCTGCAAAAATATTGAGTGACAGAATTACAAATAAGGAAAACCCTTATGAAGATTTATATTCGCCATCAAGATTTCCGGCCGACCCAAGTCTTAGAAAGTTTGCGAAGTCAAATGCTGATGTTGCAAAGCACATGATTAAAGGGAAACTGGAATACACGGGGAATAATCCAAAGGAACTTGCTGCTGATGATGCAACCGTAACCCGCATCAACGGTAAACGCACAGGGGTATATAAAGACAAAGAGAATAAACTTCACATGGTGGATACCACATGCACCCATATGGGCTGTGAAGTCACATGGAACTCAGGTGACCGTACATGGGATTGTCCGTGCCATGGATCGAGATTTTCCTATACTGGAGAGGTTATCGAGGGGCCGGCTAAAAAACCGTTACCACAGGTCGACCATCGTGAATAAACATTTTGCGCTAAATGAAATCGAAAGGCCAGGTGGAAGAGATTCATCCAGGACAAGTTGTCTACGTTATAATACGAAACCCCCATGCACAGGAGGTGGCGAATGTACAGGAAGCAGCTGTTGTTCAGGACCTGGAAGACCCAAACCAGCTAGCTCTATTTTTGTATGAAACGTACTATCTTGATGCCAAGCATAATGGCAGAACACGTTTCCGTTTCAGTATAAACGACAATTATATTATAAAATACTTTGAACCAGGGAGATCTCGACTACACGACAGAATTGAGGCAGCAGTCAAAATAGCCAAGGCCGGGTTATCCACTGGGATTTATTATTGCTTCAATTTACTTGCATGACGGCTGGAAAGAAGGCTATGATGAGATGCTAAAAAAACTGACAGAGAAGCTCCCAGCATCCGTAAAAAAGGATTTAACTTTTGAGATGATTCAACATCGGTTTACAAAGCCTGCCAAACGTGTCATTCAAAAGAATTATCCAATGACCAAGCTCGAACTTGATGAATCAAAGCGAAAATGGAAATGGGGAAGGTACGGGAGTGGCAAATATGTCTATACAAATCAGGAACAGGAAGATATAAAAGATACAATCGGTGGCTATATCAACAATTATTTTCCAGAGGCTAAAATTGAATATTTCACTTGATTTCATCTGCATTCAGGAATTCAGGAATTCAGGAATAAGAAGCTGTCGCATTAAAGGTTTTGCGACAGCTCTACATGGACGAAGGAAAAACTGTAGGATAGAAAGGATCTTTTTAACAGTAGCCTTAGAAATTATGTTCTTGCAATGATTGCAAGAACGAAGAGACACAGCTTTCTTCAAGCAGATTTTAAATAATCTCCGTTAATTTATCCGCTTCCTCCCCAAGAGACTCTGCTGCAACCACAACATCCTGGTAGCCATTGGAAGCGGTTTGAATTTGCTGAACGCCTTCTTTTACGTCCTCTTGAATTTGCTTTGCTCCCTTGGTGATATTGGAAATCTCTTTGGTAATATTCTCTGTTTTCGTTCGTACTTCGCCTATGGATTCTTCTACTTTCGTGGAGAGCTTGCGAATTTCTTTAGCTACAACATCAAACCCCCGCCCATGCTCTCCTGCTCTTGCTGCTTCAATGGCTGCATTTAATGCAAGTAAATTTGTCTGTGCTGCAATATCACGTATGGTTTCGACAACCCCCTGGATGTCATCGGCCTGTGATTTCAAGCCAGCCAGCACCTGTGTATTATTTTCCGCAACGGCAGCAATCTGGTCGACTTTTTTGTTGATATCCTCATGCTGCTTGATGCCTTCTTCTGCTCGGAGGTTTAGTGTGTTAGACGTCTCTTGCAGGCTGTCCACAACATTTTTTATATTGTTTTGCCGCTGTGTAATATTAGTAGCTACCTTCAACACCCCAATGATTCTATCTTCTTCGTAAACTGGCATATAGGTAGCCTCCAGCCATACTCGATTACCATAAGCATCTTTTCTCTCAATTTTATCCTGGAAACTGCGGCCTCTCAATAAATCGTTCCAAAACAATTCATAATCAGCATGATGAACAAAGTTGTCAAAGCATAAATGTTTATGGTGTAATCCAATCATCTCATTGGCATTATGGTATTTCATCGTTTCTGCAAAAATCTGATTGACATAACTTATGCGCCGGTCTGTTCCAAATTGAATAATAGCAAGGTTTTGGTTCATCGCTTTAAACATAAAATCTGTTTGAAAAGTTTCACTTAACATAACTATCACCCTTTCTCATATAATACAACATCAGGATTTTTTTACTGATAGGAATTGAGTAGTCCATTTCATAACATATAGAAATTCCATAATAATCCATCGTTCTCGAGTTACTTGCACCTAAAGAATAAATTTCGTTAGATAGCTTTCGTTTAAGAGCTAGCAAAAAGGACAGTAGCTCAGGTCGATGATGAATAAATTAATGAGCTGCAGATAACACTTTGCAGCGCAACTTTGATCCGGGTAACTAACCTAAACATCAATTTTGCGACCTTTCCACTTAACGGAATGCAGTACATTTGTCCGGTACAGGGAATATACATGTATCCCCGTGAAAAATAAAAATAAGAGCGGATGAAATAAGAATATAATCCATCTGAAATTACCGCACCTCCGAGCAAAAAACAACGTTTGAAAGGCATACAGGAGATACACCAAGCCAGAGAGTAAGATTGCCATCGAATCCAATGCTGTAATGGAAAAAATCAGCGCTGCGGCACTAACGAAACTGCCGGATATCCAAATGATGGACATCAGCATAACTGCAGGATGAGTTGATTTTGATCCAACGGCAAAGCTTTTGCACAAGCCTTCGATAAGAGTTTTCATTCCTTCCGGGTACATACGGAAAGATATGACACCTTTTCCGCCCATACAATAAACCGGTAAGTTATTTTTAAGGAATGCCTGTCCCAGTTCCAAGTCGTCCATAATGGCTTCCTGGATTTTTTTATGCCCTCCAGAAGAAAAATAGTCCTCTCTGTTGCAAAGAATACATGGTCCGAACGAGCCGGCGGTTTTAAACCGACGTCCCCAAATTGTGAATATATTCATTCCGACAATTACAATAATGTTAAAGATTGCCGAAAGGTTTTCATAGAGGTTGCGCACTGTATGAAAGGGCTGGAGCGATAGAATTCCTCTAGCACCTTTTTGCTTAAAAAAGAATAGTAAATCTTCCAGACTGCCGGCATTGGTGAACTGTGTATCTGCATCCAAAAACAGCAGCCATTCACCTTTCGCATGCTGTGCACCACGCCAACAGGCCATTGACTTTCCAGCTTCGGCTTCTTCACTGTTATTCTTCAGAACCTTCGCCCCAAAAGATTCTACGACAGTTGCGGTATTATCTGTTGATTGATCGTCAACAACGAGAATTTCAAATGCTTTAAAGTGCTGTTCCTGCAATGATTGCAGTAACGGAGAAATCCGGCTCTCTTCATTTCTTGCGGGAATGATGATGGATAGGAACGGGAAACGGGCATTTTTATCCCGAGATGCAGGTATAGGTAAAGACCAGAACGTAAGGAAGCCGACAAGAATTGCAACAGCACCAATGATAAGATTAATTACAACGTAGATGGTCATCTGTTTTCCTCCTTTAAACCCGTTTCAATCCATGGCTTCACACGTCTGTATAGTCAAATAAAATCCCTTTGTCGTCATGCATCAGTTCCTGGGCGGCAATTCTCGCTGAGAGAAGAACAATCGGCACGCCGGCTCCTGGATGTGTACTGCTCCCGTTAAAATACAGATTGGAACAGTTTGGTGCCTTACTTTGCGGTCTCAAGTGGTTGCTTTGATTAAGTGTGGGCTGTAAACCGAAACCGGCACCATTGTATGCGTTGAATTTAGACTCGAAATCCAATGGTGTTATACATGTTTCCGTAATAATCTCTTGATCCAGATTCTCAAATCCAGGTATTTTCTTTAGTGTGTCCAGAATGTAACTGCGGTAATAGTCAATCGTTTGCTGGTTCCATTCATAATCCGCCGTAGCGATATTGGATACTGGCATCAGTATATAAAGGCCATCTTTTTCTTTGGGGGCCAGGGATGGGTCAAGTTTGGATGCGATATAGACGTAAAAAGATGCATGCTCAAGCTTTTTCCCTGCAAAAATGTCCTTCAGGTTCTTTTCCAGTTTCTCATTGAAAATAAAATTATGAACATGTTCGATCGCCTCATATTTCTTGTTCATGCCAAGATATAACATGAAACAAGAACAGGAGTACTTCATGCTGTCAATCTTTTTGTCGGTAAATTTCCCTTTGACTTTTCTGTCGGTTATCAGGTTTTTTATTGCATACGGGAAGTCGGCGTTACAGACCACAAAGTCGCCAGTGACTTTGTGGTTATTTACTCTAATTCCCGTTGCGTTCTGATTTTCTATGCAAATTTCCTGCACGTTCTTATCATAGAAGATTTCACCACCAAGTTCTTTGAAGAGCTTTTCCATCGACGAAGCCATGGTATACATGCCGCCTTTTATAAACCAGACCCCGTACAAAAATTGCATCATGGGGATCATTGTATAAAAAGAAGGCCCTTTAAGTGGGGAAATCCCAATATATAATGTTTGAAAGCTGATAATCTGCCTTAATCGTTCGTTTTTGATATATTTGCCGATAAATTGGTCTGCAGTATCGAATAGGTTCAGTTTTCTTGCCTTCTTTAACATGGAAGGGTTAAAGAAGTCACTGGGTTTACGAAATGGGCGCTGCAAAATGTCGTGCTTGGCAAACGTATAGTGCTTGTAAATTTCCTGGAGATAGCGAAAAAAACCTTCTGTGTCTGCTTCACTGATGGACTCAATCGTTTTTGTCAATTCGGTAAGGTCTGAAGAGATGTCGAAAGGGTGATCGGGAATATCACCAAAGTAAACCCTGTACATCGGGTCCAATTTTTGCATGGGAATATAGTCGTCAGGGTCACGTCCGCAAAGTTCAAATACTTCCCGATATATTTCCGGCATCATAACGATGCTTGGTCCGAGGTCAAATTTATAACCGTCCATTTCAATTTGGTTCATTTTCCCGCCAGGTGTGGATTCTTTTTCATATACTTCTACCTGATAACCGGCGTGCTGCAGTCTTATGGCACTGGCAAGCCCCGCAACACCTGCACCAATTACAAGTACCTTCTTTCTCATATACCATCCCTCCATCCGTTTGACTATTGATTTCGCTCATCTCACTTATTTAAGAACTCACGATAACGCTCCTCATCAGTCATTGGGTTATCTCGCTGAACAATTTTATCGCTTACATGCTGGCCGCTCAGTGTGACCATTGGCATCCCGCCACCTGGGTTTACCGTTCCTCCGACGAAATAGAGGTTATCATAACGGTCGCTCTGTTTCGGATGTTTAAACCCTTTATTTTTCTTCCGGTCGGATAGCGTGCCATAGATTGCACCGCGGTCTGAACCATAGACTTGTTGGATATCTTCCGGTGTCCATATATCTTTTGTTACAATATTTTCCCGTAACTGATCTAGACCCATCTTCTCCAATTTGATCAGTACCTTCTCTGCAAAGCGGTCATAGTCCTCCTTCGTGAAAGGTTTATCCTGAATGTATGGGATATGGGGCAGCACTTTCAGATTCTCATATCCTTCGGGCGCTTGTGTTGGATCTGTTTTATTCACATTCACCAGATAAATGACCGGATCATCCGGCAGTTCATGGCGGTGAAATATTTTATTCATTTGCTTCTTCATGTTTTTTGCAAAAAAGAAATTGTGGTGACCGAGCTGCGGATACGTTTTCTTTACACCCAGGTGCATCACAAGTCCGGAGCTTGCAGGTTCAAATTTCTTTTTTAGTTTCTTGACGTAATGCTTCTTTTCCTGGAGCAAATGCTCGTAAGCGGGAATCACTTCCATGTTGGAAATATAGTAATCTGCCGTCAGTTTTGTACCGTCCTCCAAAAGTGCCCCGGTAATTTTTCCTTTCTCTTTTTGAAGCTGCGTAATATTTTTTTCCGTATGAATGGTCACGCCGGTTTCCTTAGCCAGCATCACCAGTCCATTGGCAAGATGATGCATGCCACCAGGTACATACCACACACCCTGGTCATGTTGCATATATATCATCATATTTAAGACAGCTGGCGCATCGTAAGGAGAAGAACCGACATACTTGATGAAATAAGAAAGCATGTCCTTAAATTGTTTATTGCTGATCCGCTTATCAATGGCCTGATGCACCGTTGAAAACAGATCGAAGTTTTTCAGGGCACTGAACGGACTGTGATATTGAATAAGGTCTTTTGTGTTATCGGCTCCCTTAAAATAGCTCTTCTCTGTCATACCATAGAGTTTTTTAGAGTACGCAAGCAGTTTCTTATATTGGCGTATATCCCTTTTTTTCAGGGAGGAATTTTTCTCCTGCATTTCATTTACATCCTCATACAAATCAATGACATTGCCATCTGGAAAAAAGGAACGCCATTGATGCCCCAGCCTGACAGTTGGGACGTAATCCATCATGTCTTTTCCGCTTGCGGCAAACAATCGCTCAAACGTTTTTGGCATCGTCAAAATGGATGGGCCAAGATCGAAACCAAAACCATCCTGCTCCAACCGGTTGAGTTTACCGCCCAAGTGGTTGTTTTTCTCATATAGAGAGACATCATACCCGCTTTGCGCTAAGGAAATGGCTGCAGATAGTCCGCCCAATCCGCCGCCAATGATCAATACGCTTTTATTATTCATTAATTCACACAACACCCTTCCAAAAATTCTAAGAACTTTTCTTAATAGCAGCGCTGATTTCCGTCATTTTTTTCCTGGTCACATAATTCCGCTTGTTTAAACAGTCATATCCATTGTCCCGCACAGCACCCAGTATACTTCTGTAGACTTGAGCAGACAGAGAAACAGGCAGGCGGCTGTCTTGGTCAAACTGGTTAACGTTATGTAAAAACTGGGCATATAATAACTCCGCACGTTTCGCCAACTTTTCCCACAGTTTAATAAACTGCACATTAACGACACCGTTTACTAAATCATTTACCGTGTATTGAAAATGACTCAATTCATCTTCAGGGAGATATGTTCGCTGTTTTTGGTGAAAATCTTCACCCACATCCCGCAGTATATTTGTTATTTGCATAGCAACACCAAGGTCGATTGCTGCAGCGTGCAGTTCAGTATGGTTTTCCGAAGCGATGATAGGGAGCAGCATCAAACCGACAGATCCAGCTACATAATAACTGTATTCTTCCAAGTCATGCATCGTTTTCGGTGTGATAAAGTTGATGTCCATCGACTGACCGGTAAGTTGGTCATAAAATAGTTGGATATCCATGTCGTAGTCAGAGAATACTTGTCTTAGCGCACGCCATAATGGTTTATCCACTTCATTTTGCTCTTCGAATAAAATCAGTTCTCTTTTTAATTGTGCCAGAGCCTGTTGCTTTTCCGTCTGCAAATGATTTCCATCCGCGCAGTCATCAGCAGTTCTGCAAAACGCATAAATAGCATAGACGGCGTTTGCTTTTTCAGAAGGGAGTTGTGAAAAAGCATAATAAAAGCTTTTGGATCTGCTTTTTATTATCTGTTCACAATAATAAAAGTCCGCTTGCATTTGCTTGGCATCCATAACGATTTCCTCCTGAGTTATTGATAGTCAAATAAGATCTCCTTATCATCATGCATTAATTCCTGCGCAGCGATTTTCGCTGACAGCAATACGATTGGGACTCCGGCTCCAGGGTGGGTACTGCTTCCGGTGAAATACAAATTGTCACAGTGCATTGCTTTGCTTTGTGGTCGCATATGGTTGCTTTGTGTAAGCGTTGGCTGCAACCCGAAACAGGCACCATTGTACGCATTGAACTTAGACTCAAAATCTTTCGGTGTCATATAGGTTTCTGTTACAATTTCCTGTTCTATATTCTCAAACCCCTCGATTCTTTTTAGAGAGTTTAAGATATAACTGCGATAATATTGAATCGTATCCTCATCCCACGTGTATTTGGCTGTCGATAGTTCGGAAACAGGCATCAGGATATAAATACCATCTTTTCCTTCCGGTGCGAGGGAAGGATCCATTTTAGAAGCGATGTGTACATAGAATGATGCACTTTCCAGCTTGTTTCCGGCAAAGATATCATGCAGATTTTTTTCCAGATCCTCATTAAAAACAAAATTGTGAACGTGGTCGATCTCATCGTATTTGCGATCCATCCCTAAATACATCAAAAAACAAGAGCAGGAGTATTTCATGCTGTCTATTTTTTTGTCCGTGTATTTTCCCTTGGCCTTCTCATTTTTCACGAGATGTTTCATGGCAAAAGGGAAATCGGAATTGCATACGACAAAATCAGCGTCCACTTCTTTGTCATTTACCAGAATACCTTTTGCCGTACCATCTTGGATACGTATCTCTTCAACGTTCATGTTGTAATAAATCTTGCCGCCGAGCTCCTGGAACAATCGCTCCATCGCAGTCACCATTGTATACATCCCACCTTTGATGAACCATACACCATAAAGAAATTCAATCATTGGGATCATCGTGTAGAGTGATGGTCCGTTATAAGGGGAGACACCGATATATAAGGTTTGAAAACTAATCATCTGCTTTAACCGTTCATTTTTTATGTATTTTCCAAGGAATTGGTCGGCGCTGTCCAGTGTTTTTAGTTTCATGGCTTGTTTTAACATGAAAGGGTTATAAAAATCTTTTGGATCACGGAAGGGACGCTGAATGAAATACTTTTTGGCTACCGTGAATCGTTTATAAATTTCCTGAAGGTAATCAAAGAATCCATTGGCATCTTCTTCACTAATTTGTTCAATTGTTTTTGTGAGTGCGGTTAAATCCGAAGAAATGTCGTAAGGATTTTCTGCATCATCACCAAAATAAACACGGTACATCGGGTTAAGCTTGTCCATTGGAATATAATCATCAGGGTTGCGTCCGGAAATTTCAAACACTTCCCTGTATAATTCTGGCATCATGACAATTGTCGGCCCAAGGTCAAACGTATAGCCGTCTTGTTCGATACGATGCATTTTCCCTCCCGGCATCGATTCTTTCTCATAAATTTCTACTTGATAGCCTGCCTGCTGCAGCCGGATGGCACTCGCCATTCCGGCAACACCAGAGCCTATAACAATTACTTTCTTTTTCATAAGGAATGCTCCTGTTTTTTGTTAGTTTATCCATTTGTTGGCAAATCACAAACTAAATAAAAACTATACCATTGAGTATAATTTTATTTAGAACAATGGTATACCAAAATATAACAATTGTCTAATCTAACATTTGCATAACGCACTTGTTTTTATGCATAGTTGGTTTATGCTTCAAAGAGTATGTCACCATAGTCATCCTTCTCTGGATGTATTGTCGTCAAAATTTCTTTCTGTTGAAAACTAACTAACCAGTATATATAATAATAATATACCAGAATATGTTTTATGATAAAAAATGCAAAAAATAGCTGAATTGATGTCGCAATCCTTGAAAGGCAGTGTTCAGTATGTGTAAGAAGCTCCAAAATGAAAAAATAATTTTAAGAGCTGCAGAATCTGTTTGGGCAGCAAATAAATATTTTGTGTTAGCATGCAGCCAACAACAGTATCGTGAAATTCGGGAGCTTTTTCGTCCGGAAAAACGTGATTTAGTTACTGCTCATGCGCGCCTAAAGGAAATCGACAGCATGTCCCATTCGGTACCCAGTGCAGAATTGCCTGAGCTTTCTAATGCGTTGTTTCACGTTGCGGGCTATTTCAAAAAGATATTTACTTCAGTGGAAAGGCAGGATTTGAATGCGATGATTTTGGGAAATCCTTCCCGGGCTTTAGCCGAATTGGAAAAACAAACTTTCCATTACCAAATAGATTATTTGTTACCATGCCGTTTATGGTCACTTCAGAGGGGAAGAGGTTTTAATGAAATTCCAGTCTCGTTAAATGAACAAGGGCAGCGGTATCATCCTTATTCACTTGCATGGTGTGGAGATCATCTGATTTTCCTTCCGCAGTAAATAAATGCACTAAATTAATAGATCAATACAATAGTAAAAGGAATAGAGGTGGATATTATCAAAATACTTCTTAAAGAATTAAACGACACGGAATTACTATCTCTTCAGGAAGAAGAGCAAAGTTGTACAATAGGCAACGAAAGCTACCAAATTATTGACAGATCTGGCGCTCTTGAATCAAATGGGTTTGTGGTCTTAAACTACGTAACTGTAAAACTTGAGGGTCACATGAAATTTGAAGAAAGGTTTTTGAATAGACCGAGAAAAATAGAAAATGAAATTGGGTTTAGAGCTATTCGGGTAATGAGACTAATGAACGGCAACACCTATGTCATCCTTTTTCAGTGGGATTCGAAGAACTCATTCAGAAACTGGCAAAACTCCACAGCTTATTCCCATGCCCACAAGCATCGTGGAACGAAAAACGGAATTGATCAGGAAGAAGGCGTGTTGAAGGGCAAGCCATATCACCGAATTTACCATGTAAGTGAGAATGAAAAAAACTAAGTCTCAATCAATAAGGAGAAGAGCAAAAGTTTAACCTCATCTCCCCGCATGGCAGGAAACGATGTCAGGTTCTTCTCCTCTTCGCTTTTTCATGGAACAAGGAGAATTAGCCAACAGATTTTTGATGTTGAGCACAACACCACAACACTATATTTGCAACCCTCCTCCATTTTTTTAATTTCCCTCTAGGTTTAGGGATCTTTTCGAAATTGTTCCAAATTCTATTTCGACATAAGAATATGGTTACATGTATTGGTTAATTAATTATGAAGGCGTATAATATGATGTAATTTCTTATTAGTAACCATAAGGAGCGAGCAATTTGAAAAAGAGAAATCAACGTCCGCTGGGAAGACCCCGTACAAGCGACCAAACAAAGCCAACAGAAGAACTTATTGTTCAGACAGCTTCTCGTCTTTTCGTGGAAAAAGGGTACCCAAATATTTCTGTTGATGACGTCGCAAAAGCGTGTAATGTAACTAAAGCGACTATTTATTATTACTATGCCAGTAAAGCGGAGTTGTATACCGAAGCAATAGTACAGATGATGATTCGCATTCGTGAAAAGATGAACAGCATGTTGAAAGAGAAACTCCCCTTAAAAGAACGACTTGTAAACATTACAAAAGCACATTTAAAAGCTACCACTGATGTGAACACCAATGGATCAACAAAAGGAATGAATAATGCATTAACTCCTGACCAGCAACAAAGAATACAGCAGGCAAAAATGGATATGCATCAAGCGTTGGAATATGCTTTTGCCGACGCTATGGAACGGGGGGAAATACGTGGTGACCAACCAGTTTTTGCCGTTCATGCCTATTTATCTTTATTGAGGATGGGCAATGTGGAGGAAAAGATATTTTCCGATACAGACAAATTGGCTGAAGAGATTGTGGGCCTGTTATGGCAGGGGATCAGTCCAAGTAATGAGATGGAGGAAAAATAATGCGATTGTGGCATGAACAACTTCTTACCAAATTACCACGTCAACAGTTGTTGGGGCAGCACCGCGAATGCTGTGCACTGCGAGGGAATGGCTGGGGTAAACAGCATGCGACGGTTAATTATGTCTTCCATCATTCACCATATATGCTCTATTTGTACCATATAAAAGTGATGAATGAAATGAAACGAAGAGGATACTGTCCTGACGCACAATGGGAAGAACCCTATTACCGGGGAAAATCTTGTCCGCCCTTCCTTGAACAGGATTTTAATAAAACAAATGATCATCCTGACCATCCGATTTACCCTGAGCATGATGAGAAATATCTACAGGAATGCATCGAAAACCTTCGAGAAAAGGGAATATGTTTGTAAGCACGAATTCCGAAGACTTAAGCGCATATCATAATGGATACTACTCCATTTCTCCCAAACTTTCTTCCTATTAATTGTGCTACGCATCCTCCAGTTTCGCTGCAGTTTTTATATTTAGGGAAACCTGTCCTAACCGGTTTAGCTATCTTACTATGAGGTGTTGTGGTTCCCTCCTTTAAAACTATAACTTTCGAACCACAACTAAAGAACCAGTTTAAATTGCCGATAATATGGTTAATGAAGGAGGGGTTTTATGCGAAATGGATGTGACATCTGTATGCCGCAGCACCGGGGGTATTCTATTTATTTTAAAGATGAACAATCTATAGGACAGTTGGAGAAGTACTTCAGGTCTTTCCCGGAGGATCAGTGGACAGTTGTGGAGGACAAGCTTTACTGGGCGGAAGAAACCGTATTCTTTGATTTACTGGATTATTTGGAAGCGCATATGGATGCCGAAAAGGTATTGGCTGTTGGTTCGAAGCGAACGGAACCACAGAAGGATATGGAAGATATGAGACCCATCGCCACATTCCAATTGGAGAAGCAGGCCAGTTGGATTGACGATTTGATTAAGCAGCGGGCTATAAAAACACATTATCAGCCGATTGTGACGGTTAAAAATCAAAATGTCGAGGTCATTGGACATGAACTGCTATCAAGGGGGATAGATGAAACAGGGACTCTTATTCCTCCTTTTAAAATGTTTGAAGCTGCCAGAGTCCGCAACCGGTTGTTTGCGCTTGACAGGGTCTGTCGTCTTGAATCCGTGAAAAATGCGCAACCTGCCACCGATAAGCTTATTTTTATCAACTTCATTCCAACGGCGATTTATGTGCCTGAACATTGCCTTGCGACTACATTCAAATTAATTAAACAATTGAATATGAAGCCGGAGCAAATCGTCTTTGAAGTGGTTGAGACAGACGAAGTCAAAGATATTGAACACTTGAAATCAATCTTGCGCTATTATCAGGCGCATGGTTTTAAATACGCGCTTGATGATGTCGGTACCGGGGTAAATGATCTAAAAAAGTTAAATGATTTGAAGCCACATTATGTCAAATTAGCACGTGAATACGTTGACGGTGTCAGTACCGACCCGGAAAAACAATCTGTTGCAAAATCGGTGTTGGAAATGGCAAGAAATATTGGCTCACGTCCGTTAGCCGAGGGGATCGAACGACCGGAAGACCTGACTTTTTTGACTGATATAGGATATGAATTATTCCAAGGGTACTATTTTGCAAAGCCTCAGGAAAATCCAGTTGAGCGTATTACATTAAATGATGATATCAAAACTTAAACTTAAAGCTCCTGGAATTTCTTATATGCTTAAATTGTTCGAGACCCGTAAACAGGTGGTTCTGTTATATACCATTTATACCCTATTTGGTCTCTTGCTCATATTGGACAGCTACTACCTTGTAGATTTTTCGTTAAGTGTCATGATTCTCTGGGGCATCTACGTCGTGATGGGCATCTGGTTCATCAAAAGTGCACTTCAATATAGCAAAACAAATGGCTTATGTTATTATTTGGTTGGCAGCTTCGTGTGGTGGTCAGGGGCGATGTTTTTCTCGGGAGGGTTATCGAGTCAGCTCTTTTATTTCGGTGAAGTTCTTTTGATTTTATTCGCGCTTTCAGGTTCTATTCTCATGAATGCTATTGCCGGTGTTCTTTACATAGCAGCGGTGACTGCAAGTGCCATGATTTCAATACAGACCATCGATAACCTGTCCATGCTTACGACGGTGATAGTAGTGAACTTGTTAACCCTTGCTGCCGGTTTTCTCGCTTCGCACGCGATTGATTATCACCGTAAGTCTGTCGACCAATGGCAGAAGCGTGCCTTGACAGACTATTTAACCGAACTGTCAAACCGGGAAGGATTGTTGATCAGCATGAAGCTCTCCCCGCTTGGTAAACATAAGCACGACAGCGTTCATAGTTCAAGTTAGACACGAAAGTGGACGGGTAAGGGGCACTGACTTGTAGCGTAGCACTTTGATGGACGTAATGAACAAACTCATTTATCTCGAATCCAGGAAAGGCTAGACCGAGAGCCATGTAATACTTGGCCAGTTCACAAGATACTGCCTCTGGTCCCCTGACTGTATCTAATCAAAAACGATATTGATAACGATAAACAAAACGAAGGTAACGGTGGAAAAACAACTCTCCAGTCGTTATGAAGACCGTTGAAATAAACGCAGCTATTTCTATTAAAGTAACACTCTCCCCCAATAAACAGATTCCAATGAAAGTAAATGCTGCATCCATTATTAAGGCCACTGTACTTTCAACTTTTGGGAGTACAAACACGTCCATGGAAAACATAATAATTGTTATGATCAAACTTATTGATAATACATCACGAAAAGACAATCCAAAAGATACGGATAATACAAACCATAATACTGCGATATGCATGATGAATTTAGTTAAAAGTGCCGTTGTATATTTCATTAACTCCTTCTGCTCCTTTAAAAATGCTTAATACGATAACCATGTTGCCCACTTTCTCTTCTTTCATACAGGAATTATTCACTTCCAGCGAGTATGGAGGGGAACCCCCTTTCTTGTTTAATAGTGCATCATTTTATATACTGATATTAATGAACAAGTTGAGGGGACAAAGCGATGAAAATATATGTCTTACAATCAACCCAACAACTTCCGATATCGTTAGAAGAGCTTGGCATTTCTTTTCAGATGCAAGCAAATTGGCAGACATAACGCCATCGTGGATGAAGTTTCAAGTTACTGGTTTCTTGCCGGAAAAGATGTATCCTTGAATGATCGCAACTTAGCGTTTGCAACCGATACTGGCGATCTCAGTCAATTGAGTGACGGAAATTACTCACCTGAAGAATATGAGGTCTTTGTGGATGAACAGCGGTTTGACCCTTATCGTTTTTGGAACCATCAACATATTTTTAAAGAAACAGGAAGAGGAATAGAAATGACGGATATTGTCCACTATGCGCTGCCATTTTCCTGGTTAGGAAGAACGGCTCACAAATTAAACATTGAAAAAAAGCTGCAAGATATTTTCTCTTTCAGACGCAATAAATTGGATGAGCTGTTTGGACAACTGGCACTTAATTATTAGAGACAGGGGACGAAACACAAAATGAACATTCTCGTACTAGGCGCTACCGGCAGAGTTGGGCAAATGACCGTACAAAGGGCATTGGGCGACCAACATAGTGTAATCGCCTTTGCTCGCACTCCAGAAAAATTAAATCTTAACTCTCCAAATTTAACTGTCTTTCAAGGAAACGTTTTAAATCAAAATGATATTTCACATGCCATGGCATCTGCGGACATCGTGATTAGTGCATTAGGTACAGACAAAAACAATACACTTTCACGAAGTATACCGTTTATTCTTCAGGCAATGGAAAAGCATAAACTTTCAAGGATTATTACGATCGGTACAGCCGGGATTCTAAACAGTCGCACACAAGACGGCATGTTTCGTTTTGAATCAGGCGAATCAAAACGAAGAACGACGAAATCTGCTAAAGACCACTTAGCTGCCTATCAATATTTGAAGGATTCCAATTTAGAATGGACCGTTGTTTGCCCAACTTATTTGCCGGATGGGGAAGCAGAAGGAAATTACCGTGTTGAAAGAAATGTACTTCCTGCAGGCGGAAAACGGATCTCGGTGGGGGATACGGCTGCTTTTGCCTATTCACAATGCCATAATAAAGATTTTATCCAAACTCGTGTGGGAATTGCGTATTAACTAACACCGATTATCGACATCCATACTAAAGAGTGAATGCCCTAAAATCACCCATTTTAGAGGAACTCCTTTAGCAAGATTCCCAAGGTTTCTAAATGGCAGTGTATTGTCCGACCGATTAAAAGATAACCTTATGTGTTAAAAAAACAGAACGCCTATTTTGCCAAGTAGAGGAATAACTGTTACAATAAATTTTGTATATTTAATATAACAGTTTTCCGCGAAGGGGTGTATAGGATTGAGAAGTGTTAAGTTATTCCTTGTTTTGCTAGTTTCTTCATTTTTTTTAGCTGCATGTGGGAACTCCGGCAGTGAAGAAACAAATGGCGATGAAAATAGTAGTACAGATGACGGGAAGTGGGCAGAAATTCAGGAAGCAGGTAAGCTTGTTGTAGGGACTTCTGGTACACTATTCCCTGCATCGTATTATGAGGGGGAGGAAGGGAATCTGGACAACCTGACTGGTCATAATGTGGAGGTGATTCGAGAGGTAGCGAATCGGCTTGGACTGGACATCTCTTTTGAAATTATGGGTATAGACAGCATGCTTCCAGCTGTTCAGAGTGGGAGAATTGATGTAGCAATCAATGATATTGAACCTACAGAGGATCGTTCCGAAGCCTTTAACTTCAGTGAGCCTTACAAATACTCGTACACTACGATGGTGGTTCGGGAAGAAGATAATTCAGGCATTGAGTCCTTGGAAGATTTGGAAGGTAAGAAAGCAGGTGGCGGTGCGACCACGGTCTACAGTCAGATCGCCGAACATTATGGCGCCGAAGTGGTAACCTATGGAAATGCCCCCAATGAAGCCTATCTGCGCGATGTACATAATGGGCGCACAGACGTTGTAATCAATGATTATTATCTACAGAAATTTGGGATTGCCGAGTTTCCTGAGTTTGATATTCATCTGCATCCAGATTTGCGTTTTCGTCCAACAGAAAATGCTATCGTCATCCCTAAAGGTGCGGACAGTCTGACGGAGGAAATCAACCAGACATTGAATGAAATGCGTGAAGATGGTACGTTGTCGGACTTGGCCATTCAATTCTATGAAGAAGATGCATCACAGCCACCTGAGGGTGATATTCAAGAGATTAAAGGTCTGGATCTCTAGGGAGTTCTTCTCATGAATTTTAACGGTTTGATTTTGGAGATTTATTTGATATTGAACTGACGCTGGAAGGTTTGCCAAATTCTTGACCTCTGATATCCCATTTTTGACCCTGCATATGCGCCTGAACCCCAGAAGTTGGCGGCTCTACCAATTATGAAGCTTCTCAACTTCTGTGGGGTGGCGCAGGTGTGAATTACATTGGATTTGTTCTTAGACTATATCATTCAGTTACTTTTGACTGCTGCAGTTGGATTTCGCCATCCGTGATTTGATAAACCTTATCACAGTAATCAAGCAGCCTTGTGTCATGTGTTACCACAATCGTTGTTTTATTCCTTTTTTTGGTCAAATCCTGAAGAATTTTCATCACTTCGAAGGCCCGGTCGGTATCAAGTGATGCAGTCGGCTCATCTGCCAAAAGGATACTAGGATCACTGTACAGCCCTTTCGCTATGGCGACACGCTGCCGTTCACCGCCGGAAAGTTCAGAAGGATACTTATTTCTTAGTTGTTCGATGCCCAGTGATTGATATAAATCCTGCAGTCCCTCTTTTGGGAGGTTCTGCTGTTTGACTTTATCCAGCAATTGCATTTGTTCATCCACCGTCAAAAATGGCACCAGATTCGATGTCTGAAGCACGAACCCTATTTCATTCAAACGGACAAGGGACCGTTTCTTTTCCTTGAGCCGTGTGATGTTATTCCCGTTTATGGTTACTTCTCCATTACTCGGCGTTTGCAACCCTCCGGCTACTGTTAAGAATGTACTTTTCCCGGAGCCAGATGGTCCAATCACGACAATTAATTCTCCATTTTCCGCGGTAAAATCCGTCGTTTTTAAAGCTTCTACCATCGTGTGCCCGCTTCCGAACACTTTATTCACCTGGCGCATTTCGAGTGCTGGCATCATTTTAACCTCCTATCGCTCTTAGTGGATCTATTTTCATAATCGTTCTTACTGAAAACAATGCCCCAAGTACAGATACCCCAACCAATACCATCCCATACAGCAGCATCATGAGATAATTAAACCCAACAGGTACAGCTGGCGGAAGGAATAAACCGGTCAGGATGGTCAGAAGAAAGCCAATGATGACACCGGCAAGCGCCAACATAAACGTCTGGGCAACAACAGAATTCGCCAAGTACTTGCTGGAAATCCCTTGAGCTTTCATGACCCCGAACATGCTTATTTTTTGTATGGTCAACACGTAAAGGAAGATGGCCAGGATGACCGCTGAAATAATAAACAGGAAATAAATCATAAATGTTAAAGTCAGGTTCTGTGCCGTATAGCCAGGCAAGTTTTCGATAAAAGTCGAAGTTGCCACCATCTGGAGGTCGTCACCCGTCGAAACATCTGCAATACTGTCATCACGAACGACAAAGCCATTAATCTGTCCCTCATTCGATTCTGCTGCTTCCCCGAAACGAATCTGCTGCAATGTATTCATATCAGTGTATAACACAGGAGCTGCATTGAATCTGGCATTGTCTGTAAATCCTGTAATGGTTAATATTTCATCGGATGCGGATATTTCCAACTCATCTCCAATTCCAAATCCTTCTTCCTTCAACGTATCATCTGCAACTACTTCTCCTTCAGCGTCAAAAGGCTCTCCTTCTGTCACCTCTGGCATAATAAATTCATCTTCTTTGATGCCGAAAATCGAAACATTGGATTGGAGCTCTCCGACACTGGCAATTGCATTCAATTGGCCCAGCGCTGCATGAGCTTCTACCTCATCACCATTAAAATCATCGATGTTCATCGTCGACCTGGGGAGATTTACATCCGATTCCTCTGTCAGGATAATGCCATCCGCGTCCCATTTATCGACTGCTTCCCGGTTTAATTGTTCCAATCCATTTGCCAGACCGGATAAAAAGAACACAAGATACGATACAAGTACCAGTACTCCGGTGATCAGTATATAACGCAGCTTATTATATTTAATTTCTTTCCAGGCTAAGAACATTCTCCCAACTCCATTACATTGTAAGTTAATTTTTCATCATGTAAGCCTTCTCCTTAAAACTCTTTCTAAACGTGCTCGGTTGTAGCGTTGCAGCACAATAATCGGCAAGTTAGCAAAAAGTGCATAGGCAATCATTACCCAACCTGCCCATGGCGGGTTCCACAGAAAAAAGAAAATTGCAGGTGGTATACAAAGCCAATGGGTCAATTCAGCTCTTCGTGATTCAAGAATAAACATCTTTATGAAAGCATCATCTTGTCTATGTAATTTGCTTTTCTGAAACCCCTTTCTAAATAGTTTGGCACCATCAGGCACGAGGGATTTCCATTTAGGCACGAGAAAAGTATTTTTCCAAAATCGGCCATCCTGCTCCCAATTATTGATTTTGTATGGAAACGAATTATTTTCAAAATAGCGATCAGGCATTTTTAATGTGAAGAACGATATTGCTACATGGAAAAAAACCCAAGCGATAATATCAATAATGGTCGTCCATATGGCAGGGAATTCGATAATCTGCATGTTTATCTCACCTTAAACTTTCATTTCACGACTGCGCCAACGGTTATGATCAATACAAGGGAAAAAATCATCTATTACTCCTCGTGATTCTTCTCATAACTTCAAGTTGTAAAGGGTGAAGGAAAGGATTCCATGCCCGCCAAACTCATGGGGCATTTTCACTCTTTTCCTGGTGTATCTTCGTCATGACTAATGATATTGCTAATAGAAGCTCAAATCCATTTGTTATCGCAGAACTATTTATAGGAATCGGAACAGCGCTGCCTAGTGTCATGATGAGAGCCCCGATAAACATCCATGGCCAGTTCGTGTACTTCCACAAAATAATTCCAGAAATAATAAGTACTAAAGTAACTAACAGTATCATCAAGGGCGGTCCGCCAGAAGTCTCGACTGGTATGTATCGTAACACTCCATACTCCCATGAAGCCTTTAACTCAAGCCCGAAAACTTCGGTAACCATTTCAAGAATTATTAGTGTACTTGTAAATACCACTGCAATATAAAAAGAAAACGTATTGTTTATTCCTCTTAATCCAGCAGTTCTTAAAATACCAAGTGAAAAAAGCACTAATGTAGGGGTGATCATTGCATGAATCCAGTAACGCAGTTGGTTTAGCGCTTCTAAAAACGACCCTTCTCCGATAAACTTTCCAGCTGCAACCACTGTGTTATCAAAAATTAAGCCAGCCAGAACTAAATAAAGGAATGAATTTAATGACCGCAAGTGAGCTTTTGGTGAAGCGTTTAAACTCCAAATAAATAAAGCAATGTAGGCGGCTGAATAGAATAAGTAAAGAAATGTATCCATATTACATACCCCTTTACCCAAATGTATATCGCCATAATCACAAAGCACTTATCAATTGATAAGTGTTAATTCATTTATAACATGGAGGTATAAAGCTTATCAATTGATAAGCTTTATGTATAGAAATAACTTTATCAAGACTTCTTCGTCCCATGCAAAATCAAATCGACAAGCAGGGCATATTGACCGGATAAAGATTCAGGGTTATTTCCCCATGTTGACATAGTTTGTCCCATTGTAAGCAGACAAAAACGCGCTGCTTCTTCCGGGGAAATAGCATCCCTTAGTTGCCCGTCTTCTTTCATCTCTTCAAAAACATGGACAAATGGTTCTAAATACGTTTTTTTCCATAACATATAAATGTGACGGCGGTTCTCCTCTTTGAATTCAACAAAAATGTCATGAATCATCATCATGATGCTTGTGGGATGCTCCTTTGATAAAACATTCAGCATGGCTTCCAAGCGTTCAGGAATTGTTTCTTCAGATATGGACTCTATTTTAGCCTGTATGTTTTTAACAAAAGCTTCCAGCATTGCGATATACAGTGATTGCTTGTCGGGATAATGGTAATAGAGGGCAGGTTGGGTAATGCCGCACTTTGCAGCAATTTCTCTGGTAGTCACTGCTCGGTAGCCTTTTTCCATGAACAACTGCTGCGCTGTTTTCAGTATTCTTTTTTTTGTTTGTGCCTGATCTTCATTTTTTGGCTGCTGCTTTTTCATAAAATGTTCCCCTTATATAAACCCTTTTCATATATATAAAGAAATACAAAGGAAAGAATGCCATGATAATAGTAACGGTTGAGTGACAGTAAAGTTCTTTCCTTCACAATAATGTTGTTTACTAATCGGGTTGTTTTATTATAATAAAATCGTTTTACTTTTCCCAAAATGTCGATATGTTTAATTTTTAAACGCATAAAGTATTATACTCTACATGCATGCCAAACAGCAAGCAGCGCCAGTGCAACCTGAGATACATTGATTATGAGCACCCCCACCAAATCAAAGCATCTCCAGAAAGTACTTAAAAGATATGTCAACACGTGCACGTTCCACTAGATCTGCATCTGATAAATTATAAATTGTTTTTAAATGGAGGTATTTAAACATACGGATCGGGTGCACGGCGTTTCGCCCGTTATCATGGAATACTTATCTTTTGACTGATCATAGATAAAGGTAAAATCAACAAGTTCGTTGATGTTTCTTAGTAAATGATTTTCTGGAAAAATGGCATCGTAATAATCCTGTATAGTTACTCAGATTCATCGACAGTTGACGTTCAATCATCCAATCCTTCATTTGCATTACTTTTATTGTACAAGAAATCAACCCATCTTTCTCCCGATTTGGATGAAAAATGGGTTGATAGTTAAAATGATTGGACTTTTTCAGTGGCTTCATTCAATAACCAGAGTATTTCATTCTATTTTGCTCAATTGTAGGAACAAAACGTAATTTATACTGCTGCAGAAACGGGGAAGCGAACAAAATTAATAAAGTCTACTGCGACGTAAATTCTATCATTTAATCCATAGTAGCCATTAACGACGTTGATAACCAGGAAGTCTTCTGTAACATTTGATAAAACTCCCTCTATAAATTGTTCATCTGTTGCTACCTCAATTCTTGAACCCACACGCGTTAAAAGTTCAGCGACAAAAGTTTCTTCAAACATCTAAATTCCTCCTCCTGGTAATGGATTGACAAGTACAACACTGTCGATACGGACCAGTACCTGTTCTCCGGTACCTTCGATAATAACGATATAGTCGCATCTAACAGCAATGAGTGTTCCAGTGATCGGAGCAAAGGGCGTAGTAACCGTAACTTGTTCACCGACTAAACTGCACAATAGCTCCCTCCTTGTTCTAGGGGCATGTGGGGGGCAATCGAAATGGGAATGATCGCACTTATCGTTGTGGCACTTACCATTGCACTTTTTGTCACATTTAGATCCACATTTATCCATCGTAGCGGGTCTACCGTGGCAACTATTCTTTGCATTTTTATATGACCTCGTTGCATATGACTTCGACATATTTTCTATTCCTCCTTATTTGGGTCTAATTTATCTTATTCTAAGGGGGTAAAAGAGTAAGGGTGATTGTCCGAAAGCAAACACCTATTTATTAATAGGATAGGAAAAATTAATGTTCGCATAACAGAAAAACTGGTGATCAAAGTTGATTTAACGGGGATTATCACTATATTTTAGACTATTACCACATGCTATAGATGCCTAAATAGAGACTCACCTAGATTTGATAAAATGATATAATTGTCCTGCTTAAACGTCAGATTTTCAAACTTTGTCTACATACCAACGCCTAGATCGGTCGGAAGTATGACCAAACTAATTAACTCAAATTTTGTTTTAATTTGTGAGATATGTGAAACAGATTCTAACGATCAAAGACTTGTTTCTTGTTTTAGACAGCATCCCTTCCTAAGCTTCCTATTCTTGGATGGCAATGAATTTACAGTGTCTGACGTATTAGAGCAAGAACAAGATGGAGTTGTTCTTCAAGGATGAGATAGTGCCTGCCGAGGTCACCCCTTCGAAGCATGTTATCAAGCACCATCCAAAGAAGAAAAGCTAAAGCCTGAACCAAAAAGCGCGGGCGCAAATCGAAAGAAGAGCGCGATCAATGGCAGAAAGAACAAGCGGAAAAAAAGCCAAACTGCCTCTTTACGAAAAAAAAGAAGCCCAGCTTGGCGCTTCTTTAGGTGAATTACGTGGTGAAGTTTCTCAAGCCCCAAAATGGGGTGTGAGGAAAGACGCGGAAGGAAAAAATGTCCTGGTATCGCTATAAATGACATCATGGCTCTGTCTCGTTAAGTACATCTAACAGTCCTTGTTTTCCTCAGGGATCCCTTTAATCAGTATTTAGCGTTTTAAAAAATTCCTCCCACTTTAAATAATTATTTCTTGTGATGCTCTCATTATGTTCCCGTACATTATATACAGTAAAATCGCGATAACAAAATTGATTGTTTTTTATTAATCGGTTTAACACACTTACGTCTTCATAAAGCCTTCCATTTTCAAACTCAATTACCGGAAACCCACCTTCTTCTTTTAAAGTTGATGTTCGGTATACTCGTGGTCCAAGAGGAAAACGATAAGATAGTAAGTCAGCTGTTCCGTTGATGGAAACACCTTTAGAAATCCCCTTAAAAAGAACATCTTCGGTTAATTGTTTCCACTTTCTAAGATTACCATACAATACGGCAACTTCTTTTGGAAGATCTGATAAATTCTTTTTAATAACAGAAACAGCATCAGGATCAAGCCAATCATCAGCATCAAGCTCTAATATAAATTCAGATGTAACATGAGGTAACAATTCATTTAAAGCCTTTGCCTTTCCCTCATTCTTTTTATTAAATAATTTAACCCTCTTTTTATCATCCCATCGTCGAAGTTGTTGATAAGAGTTATCCGTGGAACCATCATCGATGATTAGTAACTGTTCACTTTGCTCACTTTGCAGGAGGCAGGAAGCAACGGCAGCTTCTACATACTTTCCCATATTATAATTTGAAATCAAAATGGAAATCGTAGGGTGTTTCGTTTTGATTTTTTTTAGTTGGTATTTCTGTATTATTTTTTCCCTTTCAATGATGCTTGTGGAACTATTTTTATTTGATTGTTTCACTAAGTCATCTTTCATTAGTTGGCGGGAGGCTTCTACATTTGAAAGCCAAGCGGGAAAAAGAGCATCCTTGAGTGGCAGTTGGAAGATTGACAGAAACTTTTCCTCTTTCAATAAAGAAGTAGAAACTAACAATGGACGGTGGATAACAATATTTCGATTATGGTATAAGGTTCCTAAAACTGATTTTTGGTGGGGAAGATGAAGATCATCAACACTTATAGTTGGCGAAAGGTAGTCCGTACCATTAAGAAATAATACATAAGGGGTATCTAGCTTATCGATGGTATCATTTAGTATTTGCCCTGGGTCATTAATACTGGTATTAATAAATTCAACCTGGTCAAACCAATCATATCCATGGTCCTCATTTAAAGTCATTTTTGGTTCCTTGAAAACCATAATGTGTTTTAATCTGGAACTAATTTTTTTTAAAGAGATTAAAGCCTTATACATCATTGCCTGATCAGAATAATCAACAAGAATGACAGTTATATCTTTCAACATTAATTCCTCCGTTCCTTAAAGATTTCTTGTATTACATAATTATGAATAAAAAACGATTTCATACCTATAAGACAGTAAGACAGTTCCATTGCTAAATAATCTTGCCTTTTGCAGGAGGTAATTCTACAATTTGTTGTTTTCCTTAAATGTAAAATTTCACTTTATTTCAGATTGGATTTTCAAAATTGCTTCAGATGCATAAACTGCATAAAATGCGTTGCATGACTTGTTTGGAAAAGTGGGAATGCATGCCCATAAAGCCTTATTGTTAGCCCCTTGACCTTATTCACAAACTTTTTTTAATTAGTATTTGCATATATTGATAGGTTGAATTGTTGCTTTATCACGGTGTCCATATATGTATATGCACTTGAAGCTAATTATGCATTTTACTCATTTTTTGAATGGTTGGGACTCCTATACAGGTCCTTATAAAGGACTTACATATATAAATAGAGAAAGAAAAAAACGGGGATCTTAAGAAGTAAGTAAACCGAAACACACCTCTGATAATTGCGTATGTGGCGTAGTAAGAAAAATTATTGAGGCACAGAATGAAGTGGCAGCTGAAGATTGTTTGACTAGCTGTGAGCGTTCAATTCAAGAATTACGAGGAAATAGATTTGGTCACCAAAATACGACTATTCCATTTATTCTACATTGTAGTGGAACCTGTGAACCATTTATAGGGAGTGGGGTATTTAAACGTCGAGCAGACGAAACTTTATAGGTACTGGCATTTGTTTGACAGTTAATTTAGACCACTTCCTTGGTATTACGTGCCTAGATCCTATTAATCCAATGTAGTAAACGGTGAAATTTAATAGCCCGCAAATTGATAGAAGAGAGGCACACAACGGTTAAAAGGAGTGGCGTTCAATGGATAAAGTATCTATCATTATTCCGTTTTATAATGATCCATATGTAGGTAGGGCAATCAAAAGCGCGTTGGATCAGACTTATGAAAATAAGGAGATCGTTGTGGTTAACGATGGTTCAACGTCCCATTCGGAGAAAATAAAGCCCTTTTTAGATAAAATTATTTATATCGAAAAGGGGAATGGCGGGACGGCAAGTGCATTAAACACAGGTATAAAAAGTGCAACAGGGAATTATTTCTCTTGGTTAAGTTCCGATGATTTATATGAACCAGATAAAATTAAAAAACAACTGGCATTTATGAAAAGCTCAAAGGCATCTATAAGTTATGGTAATTATTATCTCATTAATGGTGAAGATAAAGTGATAAGTCTGCCTGCTGGTATTGGTATCTCAAATAAAAAGAGTTTCCTTGAATATATGTTAGGTGGATGTATTATTAACGGCTGTACCGTTATGGTGGAGATGTCGGTGTTTAAAGTAGTTGGCTATTTTGATGAAGGTTTGAAGTATGCACAAGATTATGATATGTGGCTGCGAATTCTTCCATTCTATGACTTTCATTATTTTAACGAACCATTAGTCAAGTATCGCGTTCATCAAGGAATGGGCAGTAAAAAATATGAGCGTGAAATTCCAAGGGAAATAAATATTGTCAAAAAAAGACATGGCAAAAAACTTTTTTTTCTTATTCAAAAAATAAGAAAAACCAAAGTTTCTGCTCAAATTTATTAGCTTAAGCAAACTCAAAATGTGAGTAAATTCACTCTTAATCCTGAGTTTTCGTCTCCACCTTCATTGAATTGATTTGTTATATAATTTCTTATTATCTCTGTTATTGTACCAACTTCGGCGTAAAAGAATCCCCTCTCCCACAAATGTGGCCTCCAATATTTCTTTTTGAGCTCTGAAAATTCATCCTGTAGTAATCTTGATGATTGTCCCTTTAGATACTGCAAAATTTTACTTTGAGCAATACTTGGGCGGTGTAGTTAGATCGCGCATTTTTAAGTTAAAATAGTTAATTGCATTATTCAAATCGTATAATGATCGCATAGTTTACTAACAATTAGAGTTGGTCACTTATTTTCACAAATTGAAAAGGTATTGGAGGAAAGTTTTGTGACGAATATTAAACCCCATGGAGGAATACTACAAATCAGAAGGAAAAGTGAAAGTGATACTAGTGATATTAATAAAGAAATGACGGTATCCAAATGGACAATATCCGACATTGAGTTAATTGGTATTGGTGGATTCAGTCCCCTTACAGGGTTCATGGGTGAGGAAGACTATCAAAGTGTTGTTAAGAATTTGCGGCTTTCTGATGGGACAATATGGAGTATTCCAATTACTCTTCAGGTTTCTAAGGAAGATGCAGATCTAGTAGACATTAGAGATAGGGTTGCTCTAAAAGGCGAAGATGGCATAACTTATGGTGTATTAACTCTAGAAGCGAAGTATACGCCCGATAAGCAAATGGAAGCACAATGCGTTTATGGTACAACCGATGAAAAGCATCCGGGTGTTAAGCGTTTGATAGAGAGTGGTGATGTATATTTAGCCGGGCCAATTGTCATGGTGAACCGCCCAAACCATCAAACGTTTGAGAATTTCTATATGACCCCTAAGGAAACCCGGGCGATGTTCTCTGAACTTGGATGGCAGACTATTGTTGGATTCCAAACTCGTAATCCTGTACATCGCGCACATGAATATATCCAAAAACTGGCCTTAGAAAGTGTCGATGGCTTGCTTCTTCATCCGTTGGTCGGGAAAACTAAAAAGGATGATATTCCAGCAGATATCCGAATGGAAAGCTATCAAGTACTGTTAAAGCATTATTATCCTGAAAGTCGTGTCAAGCTTGCAATCTACCCAGCATCAATGCGCTATGCCGGCCCTCGTGAAGCTATTTTACACGCAATTGTTCGTAAAAACTATGGATGTACACACTTTATTGTGGGGCGTGATCATGCAGGAGTTGGCGATTATTATGGAACATATGAAGCGCAAGAACTCATCAGTTGGTATGAAGAAGAATTAGGTATGCACATCTTCAAATTTGAACACAGCTTTTATTGTAAAAAATGTGACCAAATGGCTTCGATGAAGACGTGCCCACATACAAATGATGAACGATTTATCCTTAGCGGTACTAAGGTTCGTGAATTGCTGCGGAATGGCAAATGCCCTCCCCCACAATTTACTCGCCCAGAAGTGGCCGAGATACTTGTGAAAGGTATGCGCTGGAAAGGGTGAAGTAACATGACGTGGGAAATGTGGTTTGTTTTATTGTTGGGAATTACTATGCTAGTGGGGTTAATATTTGAGATAGCACGCCCAGATCTAGTGGTGTTTGCTTCGCTCGTCATTTTGCTAATCACGGGGATCATAACACCAGAAGATGCCCTTATAGGATTCTCGAACCAGGGAATGCTGACCGTTGCATTACTATTTATTGTGGCGGGTGCTATTCAAAAAAGTCATTTGTTTTCAAGATCAATTAACATGCTAACGAATAACCATCGAAGTCCTAGAAACGCATTGTTAAAAATTTTGGTACCCGTATCATCACTATCCGCTTTCTTAAATAATACCCCCATTGTAGCTACTTTCACACCGTTTGTTCGAAAATGGTGCGAGGATCACAAAGTTCCGCCATCCAAATTCCTTATACCATTATCATATGCCACCATCATTGGCGGTATGATGACGCTAGTAGGAACTTCCACCAATTTAATCGTTCACGGTATGATGATTAAAGACGGTTATCATGGATTTTCATTTTTTCAGCTAGCCATAGTGGGTATTCCGGTTACGATCATTGGTCTCATATATCTTACAACCATAGGTTATAAGATATTGCCTTCCTATTCGTTAGTTTCCGGTGATGTTACGTCGCAATCAAAAAAATACTTGGCGGAATTAGGGGTTTCTTCGCATTTTCACCATATAGGAAAAACAGTTGAAGAAGCAGGGTTGCGCAAGTTAAAAGGGCTTTTCCTTATTGAAATTTTACGGAACAATGAGAAAGTCACGCCTGTAAAATCAACCACTGTTATTCATCAAGAAGATAAACTTATTTTTACTGGTGATGTTTCCACTATTGCAGAATTACAAGGGAAGAAAGGCTTAGATTTGAATCCGAATGCAAATGTACCAGTGGAGACGTTAATCGATAAGAATAGTCGCGTGATCGAGGCTGTGGTTTCAAGTCATTCAAGCTTATTAGGAAAACCAATCAAGAACACAAATTTCCGCAGTAAATTCGATGCAGCGGTGATTGCGGTCCATCGACATCAAGAGCTCATCAAAGGGAAAGTCGGAAATATTATATTAAAGCCTGGAGACACGCTGCTGTTGCTGGCGGGTTCAGACTTTGAAAGTCGCCAAAGTCATTTTCATGATTTCTTCGTTGTCACACCACTTGAAAATCCCTTTGTATCAAACAATGAACTGAAAAAGGGTTGGTTCACACTTGCAAGCTTTGTAATCATGTTAGTCCTTGTTGTTTTCCAGGCACTCACAATATTTAAAGCTATGGCTGTGGAAGTCTTGATTTTATTGTTTTTCAAAATTATTACAGTCCAAGAAGCCAAGAATTCGATTCATTTCGATGTTTTGCTTCTAATAGCATCAGCTTTTGGTATAGGGGTAGCTATAACCAAAACAGGATTAGCAAACTACATTGCAAATGGCTTGGTGACGTTTACGCAGCCGTTTGGAGTTGTGGCCGTTTTAGTTGTTATTTATTTTTTGACCAATATCTTTACAGAAATGATCACAAACAATGCGGCGGCGGTTATTATGTACCCGATTGCAATGGCTGTGGGAAGTCAAATAGGTGTTCATCCCATGGGTATGGCAATGGTTGTTGTAATTGCGGCTTCAGCAAGTTTTTTAACACCGATTGGTTATCAAACGAACATGATCGTGTATGGACCAGGAGGTTATAGGTTTACGGATTATTTTAAGGTAGGGTTTCCATTAAGTCTGATTGTGATGGTTATCACTGTGACAATCGTTTCGCTGGTTTGGGTATAAAAAACGATGGGAGGTTCACCTAAATATGATGGAAAATAAGAAGAAAAATGAAAACATCATTTGGCATGAAGGAGAAGTAAATAAAAATGACCGAAGAATTTTAAACAAACATACAAGTGCTGTTCTTTGGTTTACTGGTTTGTCAGGATCGGGAAAATCGACGTTGGCTGTAGAAGTTGAACGCGAACTGAGAAACCGGAACATTCACACCTATTTATTGGATGGCGATAACGTTCGTCATGGCTTGAACGCTGGATTGGGCTTTACTCCGGAAGATCGGCAGGAAAACATTCGCCGGATAGGTGAAGTGACAAAATTATTTGTTGATGCCGGAATCATAACGTTAACTGCTTTCATTTCGCCGTATCAAAAAGAACGTCAACAAGTAAGAGCGCTGCTTGATAAATATGAATTTATAGAGGTTTATGTGAAATGCAGTTTGGAAGAGGTTGAAAACAGAGATCCAAAAGGTTTATACAGAATGGCAAGATGCGGAAAGATCGAAAATTTTACTGGAATTGATGCTCCTTACGAGTCACCAAATGATCCGGAATTGATAGTGGAAACGGATCAGTTGTCATTACAAGATTCGGTGAAGCGAGTTATTGGATTTCTAGAACAGAATGGGTATCTAACGTTATGATTTATAAAAACGTTACTGATATTAGTTTAGGACTCATCGTAAAGATTGCTATAGATGCGGGTCACGAAATCCTAAGGATTTATGATCGATATGACTTTAATATTGAATATAAAAATGACTGTTCTCCCTTAACTATGGCGGATAAACGATCACACCAGAAAATTGCTGCACAGTTACAAAAGTATTATAGAAACATCCCAGTTTTAAGTGAGGAAGGGTCTGATATCCCTTATAGTGAACGCAAAAGTTGGAACACATTCTGGCTGGTTGACCCTCTGGATGGCACAAAAGAGTTTATCAAACGTAATGGTGAGTTTACCGTTAACATTGCATTGATTGAGGATCAAAAACCCGTTTTGGGTGTCATTTATGCCCCGGTACTAGACACGTTATATGTAGCAAAAGTTGGTGTTGGTTCCTTTAAAATTGAGCATACAAAACAATGTCGGTTAGATGACGATAAAGACATTATGGAACAAGGTACAGTTTTACCATGTTCAAAGAATGAAGATGTTGTAAAAGTTATCGCAAGTCGCTCCCATATGTCACAGAAAACAGAAGCCTTTATTGAACAATTAGTAGAGAAACATCCTCGAGTAGAAATGATGTCATCTGGGAGTTCATTAAAACTTTGTTTAGTGGCAGAAGGAGCTTGTGATTACTATCCAAGGTTTGCACCAACCATGGAATGGGACACTGCGGCCGGTCATGCTATTGTGGAACAGGCAGGAGGATATGTATATACGGTAAAAGGGAAACAGCAGTTAACATATAATAAGTCATGCCTCCGTAATCCGTGGTTTATAGTTGAAAACAGATAGAATAGAGAAGCTGTTTTGTTTGGCCACCATTATGGTCTTCGGCCTCCTTCCTTGTCGTATGAACAAAAAGCGTGAAAACGGGAGAGTGAAAAAGGATTATTTATACAAAAGAATCGATCTTGAAGACCATATGAATCGTAGTCGTCTTGTATCCTACGAAGCCCAAACTGGTGTCGATTTACTTCACGAAGAGATGGAATCTCTTTCTAGAAACCTTTCCGAATATATGGATTGTTCACTTTTCCTTGCGAAATACGTATAGTAATAATAAAAAAACAGAGGTGAAGAGATGTCAATGCCTAAAACAGAACGAGAAGTTCTTATTAAAAAATTAATAACGCTGACCTTGCCATTATATAAAAAGGAGTTTCCGATAATATTTTTTTGGAGTCCAAAGAGTGGTTGTACTTCACTTATCAAGTGGTATTACTTCCAAATAGGATTACTTCAAAAAGCAATTGATTATAACCCTTGGATTCATTTTTATAGAATGGAAGTATATGAGAAACAAGAAAATCACGGGATTAAAATAGCAGAGCAACTTTTGAATGACAAAAAAGATAGTTATAAACTTGTTCGAAATCCTTATAAAAGAGCAGTCAGTTCATTTTTTGCTACGATAGCTACTGAACAATTGATGAATAGCGTAGCCCCAGATATCAATAACGGCTTATCGTTCAAACAATTTTTATATCGAATTAAGGATATTGGAGTAAAAAAAGGCGTAATTGATGCACACATTGCCCAGCAGTACATTGAAGAAGAAGAATTGATTATTCAAAATTATATACAATTAGAACATTTCAGTACTGGTATTAAAGCTATTGAAAATAAATATAACCTATTACATCCTCCTGTTGAAAATTTCGTTAAGTCGCCACATCATGTAACACAGAGAATGAAAGATATGGGGAAGGGGACATTCGCAGAGGTTAAGATATCTTTGGAATCATTAAATAAAACCTTACCACAATATAGGGATTTCTATGATCATGAAACATTAGATTTAGTTAGAGAATTATTTAAGGAAGATTTTGAAAAGTATGGTTATAATCAAACTGACCTAAAATTACTATAATTATTCATGAATAATTTAAAAAAATACTCCAGTATTTAATAATCATGGAACCATAGAACAATTTCATAACAAAATCAAAACGGAATTAGACCTGGAACGTTTACCTTCTGGTAAATTTTCGACCAACGATTTAGTTTTAAATTTCGGATTAGTTGCTTAGGGGGGGGAAGCCAATATTCCAACAAAAATATTGGCTTTACCCCCTTATAACTTGTTGCGAATCATAGGGCAGGAGTCATACTTTAATAGAGAAGTTTACCATTGGGAATTCTTTGTCACGGATCCAGGTATATGTTAAAAGATGTATTATTAAGCGTTAATTTGTACAACAATAGGCGACATTATGAACATCGTTACAGCCCTCGCAAACATTGAGTTTAACCCCATATACAAATAAGACTTTCATTTACTCGAAAGCGTCAAATAAGCTCTTATCCCAAAATAATTGCTCATCAATAACCTTAATTGCCCAACGAACGAGTTCATTATGATCCAAATCTTCTTCTTCAGATCATATGCAGGTGGGTAATAGTCTGTCTTCAATTTGAAGCAACACTTCATCAGGTAAATACATTTGAAAGAAGTATTTAGCTATACGGTTTTCCACTTCTACTGGGATCATTTTACTTCCCCCAATCCGTGGCGCTCTCGCATAGAAACATCCCCATCTATCTGGATTTGATAGGAGTCGTGGATTATACGATCTAAAACGGCTTCCGCAATGGTCTCATTTCCTAATTTTAAATGCCATCCGCTGGGATCGATTTGGGAACAGAAAATCGTCGAAGCTGCCTTATGGCGATTCTCCGTGATCTCCAGAAGAATGGCTGCCTCGTCTGTTGATAAATCTGTCAGTAACCATTCATCAAGGAGGAGTAAATCACCCTTTGTATATTTTTTGATGCCTTTTCGGTAGCTGCCGTCTGCAGCCAATTTTGCGAGTGACAGTTCATCCAGTAACTCTGGTAAACGGATGTATTTCACTTTATAGAATTGGCGGCAGGCAGCTACTCCAAATGCACTTGCTAAGACCGATTTACCTGATCCAGTCGGCCCCTTCAATATGATATTGTGACTATCATGGATATAAGCACCACTGGCGAGTTTTATGATCAAGCCTTTATCCAGTCTAAAAACCTCCTATATAAATGATGTCACGCTTGTGGGCATGCTCATTAATATATAGAAGGTGGTAAACTGTTTGTCACTTGCTGGTGCATTTATTGTCATTTCGTGGTAAATAAAATGTCAGAGATGGTACATTTGGTTGTCCGTAATCAATTGAGCTTCTTGAGGAAAAAAAGTCCGAGATATTGATATGCATGATTGCAAAAAAATATTTTTTAACTTTTATTTCTTAAGGAAAGAATCATATTTATAAAGTTTTTAGTATATTTATCTGGAGAGAAATTTTCTTCAATATGCTTTACACCTTTTAACCTTATTTCCTCTCTTAATCCACTCTTTGACATTAACTCTTGCGCCTCTTTTACAGCTGCATTTATATTTCCTGATTCGAAAAATTTCCCTGTTATGTCATGCTTTATGAAACTGCGTACACCATCTGAATCGGTTGATAGGACCGGACATCTACATATCATTGCTTCAAGAACAGCATATCCAAACCCTTCTACCTTAGAAGTTGAACATAGAAAACCTCCAGAATCTCCAATGATAGAAAAGTAATCAGCCATTTTGGAGTGTGGTTGATTTGCATAGACAGTAAGATTATTTTTTAAATTTAGCTCAGTGATTTTTTGTTCGAAAGCAATCCGCTCTGATTTTTTTCCTATAGTATTATCTTCAAACATCCATAGTTGAATTGTAGGATTTTCTTTAATTAATTCTGCTCCAATCAAGAGAAAGTCGTTCCAATTTTTGTTCTCCTCGATTCTCCCTACCCAACCAATTATTGGTTTATCATTTTTGGGCTGAATCTGGTATCTAAACTCTTCTGAATTAAAACAGTTGTCAAAGCAAAACTTTTCTTTGAGAGGAAAGTTGTTTTCAAATGTTTGAATAAGGTGAGGTGTTTTGGGATACAAAATAGCATCACAATAATTGTTTATAACAGAAGCATGACTTTTCAAATAGTGATCCGCATAATCCTTGTTAAAACCTAAACCTTGAATTTCATAAATTAAGGATCCTTGATATCCAAACTTTTTAATTTTTTGCAGGAGAAGAAGATCAGATCCAACCACAATCGCTTCATAGTTCCCATTTAGAATAATATTTTTTATTTCATCATCGTTGTTTGTAACAAAAATAGAAGTATCAATTTTATTTTGAAGACCTGTTCCTTCTTGTGTATATAAAAAATGACAGTTGATTCCCTTTTTATTTAATGCATAATAACGTTGTCTATTTAATGTTTCAACCCCTCCACTAGGAACAAAGAATGTAAACAAGATATTCATTTCATTATTTAGATGTTGATTTACACTTTGAGGAA
The DNA here is from genome assembly GCF_002763455.1 of Lentibacillus sediminis. Taxonomy (GTDB): domain Bacteria; phylum Bacillota; class Bacilli; order Bacillales; family Amphibacillaceae; genus Lentibacillus_D; species Lentibacillus_D sediminis_A. The sequence continues at coordinate 52,658 of NZ_NIXK01000007.1, read as the reverse complement.
CTCTCCATTTTGCACCTTTGATCGTACCATGGTTTGCATTTATGGTAGCATCTTTGGCCACTAATCCAAGTCCTTCATTCAATTTCCAGTAAGCAAATAGACCTGTTTCGTTGCCAGTAAGTTCGTTGTTCATATTTTGGTTTATTTCATGTTTTGTCCTAGCTGTACTCCAAATCTTAACTTCTCTAAGACTTCCAATATAGAATCCATGAGGAATCATTCCTCCGAGAACTCCTGATGGGACCACAGTTTTCTTCGAACTAGTTAACCCTCTTTTGGCGAATTTTCCATTTATATATAACATCGGAGTTTTATTCGTATAAACAATTGCTATATGTGTCCAATCACTTAACGACGTTTCCAATACTAACGTCGTAGTAAAATGATTTGTTGCATGTTCATATACGGAAACACCATTTGTCCCGACAGATACTCCAATGCCAGCTCGTTCAGAGTTCCCGTCTCCATATGCACCATAAACTGGTACAATTACAAACCTCTGATTTGTAGCTCCTGAATTACCTCTCCTCTTTTCTTGTTCAACACCGTGAGTACCTTCTGGTTTCGCCCAAAATTCAATGGTAAAAGTATTCTTTAATCTGATAAATAATTGATCTTTAGTATTTACACAGCAATTACCTTTAAACGTAAGAAACATATTGTGTTCCAAAGCGGATTCCCTCCTAGTTTTTATTATTTTATGTATTTTTTCCTTTTTAGAGTAGATGTTTGTCTGTACTTTTAAGGAAAAATTTATATAAAAATTATTATAAATTTTGATAATAAACAAACACATTCAACTTTAAAATTTACGCAATTTATCCAATCATTGATTACTGCCGCGAGACTTTACCCCCATTGCCATGTTTTTTACCACTGATTGCCAAGGAATTTACCGCACACTGCCATGCTATTTACTCTTGTGCTTCGCCCGGCAATTAAACACAATCCTTATCAGGAGGAAATCACACTTGGGGGGGTTATAAGCATGTTGATGGGTGAAGTTAAAGAAACAACCTTTACCATTACAGAATCCATTAAATGTTGGTTAGATGATCAAAACTAAAACCATCGTTTTCGGAATGAAAAGTGTAAGGATATGGAACCGAAAGTGTAATAGTTAGATTCGAAAATGGAATAGTTGGGTCACAAAAGGAGGCGAGGTTAGTAATTAACACCATGGGCAGAGATTATAAAGTTAGCTGAAGAAAAAATGTTAACTTGCTCCTGTATCGATAAAGAACCTAACGTCACTTTTTTGAATCCTTTTTTGGTCATTTAAAGATGAATCTTCTATAAATGTTCCGCATTAGATGAGTTAAAGAAGGAAATCAAACAATATATGATTTATTATAACCATTACAGATACCAATGGAATTTAAAGTAAGATGACCCCTGCTCAATACAGGAATCATCTTCAGAAAGTTTCCTAGACATTTTTAAATTGTTCTTTACAAAGGGTACAGATTAGCCTTTACTAATAAGCTTTTTTAACATCTTAGACCGATAAAGGTTACAAAAATTTGGTTTTAGCTGTTCTAAAAATGTATTATAGCTAATAGGTCCAGCATTTGTTTGAAAAACTTTTTGTTTTGGGAGAGGGGTTAACCCATTCAAAAAAAAGGTAGATACTACATTATCGTACTCAATTTCGCATGAAAGTTTATCGTGTACTTCTACTAAGTTAGAGAGAGAATCCAATGCCTTTGGAAAATAGTCGTAACCATACAATAATGTATATGGTGTATCAGCTGCTTCAATTCCATATTTAAGTGCCTTTTCAAGACCTGCATTGGGATATTTGAAAAAAGCAACCCGAGGATCTGAAATTTCTTTTAGTACGCTAGATGCATTTTCATGTGTAGAAAGATCTAGAATTAATAGCTTATAATTACTATATGACTGTTCAAGAATGTTCTCATATTGAGTAACAACTTTGTCAGAGAATTGTTGAATAGGAAGGATGATTGTTGTTTCGAAAGGAATTCCTCGTCTGTTACGTGCTTGCTGTCTGGCTAAGTTAAATGTATACCGCCAACGTCGATGCTGTTCTATTGAACTTTGTAACTGAGCTGAAATGCTGTGTTGAGATACGGCTCGGTATTCCATAAGTTCAACTGGGATATATTGTATCTCGCAATATTCTGTTAACCGAAGCCAATATTCGTAATCCTCTACCGGCTCCATACGATAGCCGCTGATCATAGCCGCGTATTGCTTCTTATACATGAAAGATGCTCCAATATAACAAAAATCTAAAAGTTTTTCTTTTGGTTTTTCTTGAAATTTTCTAAAGGCTAACAAATCATTATTTAAAATATGATTGCCATGTTCATCGATGTGTCGAAAAGAGCTGTAAACCAATCCGAGTTCCTCTGGTCCTTGCATCAACGCTTCTCTAAATTTTTCTACAAAGTTAGGGAAATAAATATTATCACTAGAAACCCATGTTAGATATTTAATTTCTTTAATTTTCATCAAATAATCAAAGCCTACATTTAATGTTTTTGCTACTCCCTTATTTTTCTCTTTAAGAATAAGGTGTACTCTCTCATCCCCCTTCGTTACATTTTTGATAACAGTAACCGTTTCCGGTGGAGCGCCATCCGAAACGATCACAAAATAATAGTTTTTGAAGCTCTGTTGCAGAATCGATCTTAATGCCGACTCTAAGTAAACAGGATCTTGCTTGTAAACAGGCATAACAATCCCTACATCTTTCATTTAAGCTCACCACTTTTCAATACTTATTTTTCTTACTCTGTCCGGGTATTTGTCTATAAAATTCAAGGATGTCCTTTAAAGAGGATTCCATTGGAATGGTTTGTTTCCAGCCTAATTCCAGGACCTTATTAAGTGGAGTTTCTATCTTTCCTTCTGCCTTATCACTAATTGAGGTTTTCACCTCAAAGTCAACAGGTGTCAGGGTCCTAAATCTTTTTATAACTTCTTCTAATGAATAACTGTGACTGGAAGCGATATCGTAAATTTCCCCCGTTTTCCCTTTTGTTAAAAGAATTTCATAGGCACTTATTACATCCCTTACATCTACAAAATGTCGCCGAGCATTTAGGTTATTTACTTCAAGAATCTTTTCCGCGTTATTTCCCTCCATATCGATGATTTTTTTGGCAAAGATAGAACAAACACCATTTGAGAAACCTGGGCCTATTAAATTCGAGGGCTTAGCGATGACAATATGCATGTCGTATAAATAGGCCCACGATTGTGCGATTACCACCTGAAGTGTTTTACTTATACTATAAGGATGGGTAAGAGTGGATAGGTCAGCTAGGTCAAATTGGAGAGCTGATCCGACAATAATAATTTTACAAGCTAATTTTTCTTGGCGGATAGCCTCAAGTAAATAAGCAGTAGACATACTATTTGCTTCCAAAGATGAAATCGGATCAATCCATGAATGTCCAACGTGGTTTTGACCTGCCAAATGCAGAAGATATTGAGGTTTAGTTTTTTTTACTAGCTTTATTACTTCATCTTTATTAGTAAGATCACAAGACTCTATTTTAATCTCATTATCGGAAAGATTGTTTTTTCTTGTAACGCCTATCACATCAAATCCAGCTTTCAAAAAATAGTTACATGCATGTTGACCTGTAAATCCGCTTGCCCCAGTAATTAATAATTTAGGAGATTGTGTCATTGGATATCATCCAATCTCTTAATGCTGCCAACATCTCATAATAAGAAGGTATCTCATAGCTATAATCGGTTCTTGTGCTTTTAATGGTACGATCAAGTTCTATAGTGTGGTCCTGTATGATCTTCACATCATCTTTTCCAAAAACCTCTTGTATTAATTTTAGTAAAGCATATTTTGAAATTTTAGTTTGTGAACCTAAATGATATAAGCCTGTGACGTTATTTTTGATCATTTCTTCGGTTGCCTTAGCTAATTCAAGTGTTGTTATACCGTTCCATAGCACTTTTTCATACCCCTTAATTTCTCCTGCTTGTTTCATGAACCAGTAAAACAATCCTATGCCCTTATCTTTTAGCTCAGGACCTATAATTGAAGTACGAACGGTCAAATGTTTGTTGCTAATAATTTCCCCTAATTGTTTAGACCGTGCATATACAGAATTTCCATCCGGTATATCATCTTCAGTATAGTCACCTTTATTTCCCAAAAAAACGCAATCTGTACTAATTTGGATTAATTTCCCACCGTAGCGTTCAGTTAACTTTGATAGTTGATGTGGTAATAAGCTGTTTAACTGTAAAGCCACTAAGGGATTGTTAGTGGCATGATCATTTAAAATACCAATACAATTAATAACTATATCAGGCTTTACCGACTCAATTATTTCTTCAACTCTATTCACATCCGTAACATCCATATAAAGACTATTAGCATCCCGTGAATCCCTTGATGTATAAAATACATCATATTCTTGTTTTTGGATGAAATATGACTTCATTACATGTCCAGCCATCCCTTTTCCACCTAGGATCAATAATTTCATTTAGATAAACCCGCCTTTCATGAGCATCGTTTTAATCTCATTCCGATTCATTAAGCCTGTGCCGGAATGATAGCTTTCTAAATTTATAGGTTTATAATTAGAATAATGCTCCTTTAATCCTGGAATGTGAATGGTCGGCAGAATAACATAATATTCCTCATCATAAGCAATCGTTGTTTGGCTTTCATGTTTAGTTAGAAGTAATTCGTTAATTTTTTCTCCGGGTCTAATACCAAGTATTTCAATCTCCACATTTTCTTTATTAGAAGCATCTACTAAAACGTGGGCAAGATCAGCAATCTTACACGCAGGCATCTTCATCACAAAAATCTCTCCGCCTAAACTTTCAAAAGTTGCCTTAAACAATAATTTAATAGCATCCTGAATAGTTAAAAAGAAACGCGTCATATTTGGGTCGGTAATTCCAACCTTTTGTTTTTTTTGAATTTGCCTTTTAAACACATGTATGACACTTCCATTTGTACCTAGAACATTGCCACCACGAATACATACGAATCTTGTATTAGTTTTAAGAGTATTAGCATGTATAATTAATCTCTCGCCCATCGCCTTTGATAGACCGTAGAAATTTGTAGGATCAGCAGCTTTGTCTGTGGAAATATGCACCACTTTATGAACATTACAGGCTATAGCTGCATCTATCACATTCTGTGTTCCTACAACGTTAGTTTTTAATGCTTCAATTGGCTGATCTTCACACACTGGGACATGCTTTAGCGCTGCCAAATGAAAAATAAAATCAACGTCGTGACATGCTTCGATTAATGCATCCTTTTCTTTAATGTCGCCAATAATAAAATGTACTTTTGGATGGCTGCTAAATTCCTGTTTCATGGTAAATTGGTTCGATTCATTTCTTGTAAAAATGCGAATCTCTTTTGGATTTTCTTTTAATAGCTGCCTAACCAATTCATAGCCCCAAGAACCTGTACCACCCGTCACTAGAATAGTTTGATTACTAAACAACTTTTATACCTCCCAATATTATTTTAATGACTTTGTCTGAAACATTTTTGTGATTATATCCTTCCGGAATAGACCAAGTTTTTGGTTGATTTGTCATTACCTTAACTGAATTTACAATTTGATTTGCATTGATGCCCGATAACATATTACTCCCACACTCAATCGTTTCTGGTCTTTCAGTTGTTTTGCGAATGGTTACAGTAGGAATATGAAACAAACAACATTCTTCCTGTACTGTCCCACTATCTGTTAGTACACAAAAAGAGTTTTTCTCCAGTTTCACAAAATCAAAGAACCCAAGCGGCTCATAAAATTCTACTAATGGATGAACCTTTAATTTTGAACTGCTTTCGATCCTTGACTTAGTACGGGGATGAATGCTGCATATAATTCTCCTTTTGTATGTTTCAGCAAGAATATTAATCCCCTCCATAATTTCCAGCAAACGATCTTCATGATCAACATTTTCTGCTCGATGTGATGTAACTAAAAAGTATTGACCTTTTGTTAATGAAAATTTTTCTAATATATCACTTTTTTCAATTTCATTTTTAAAATGGTCCAAAATCTCATATATCGGATTTCCGGATACAATAATTCGATTCCTAGGGATGCCTTCATTTATTAAATTCTCTTTACTTTGAGGGGTGTAGGGCAAATTAAAACTTGAAATGGCATCAATAATACGTCGGTTTTTTTCTTCCGGTACTTCAAGGTCAAAACATCTGTTTCCAGCTTCCATATGGAAAACAGGAATCCCCATTCGTTCCGCTAAGACTGCACTTAACCCACTATTCGTATCTCCTAGTATCAGAACTTTATCAGGTTTTTCTTTTAAGAAAATACTTTCAAGACTTTTATACATCGTGGATAATTGTTCTCCTAAAGATTGTTGATGGTTTGACAATACATAATCAGGGGTTCTAATCTTTAATTGCTTGAAGAATACATCACTTAATGAGGAGGTAGAATTTTGGCCAGTATGCACTAGAATATGGTCATCAGTATACTTGTTTAGTTTCTGTATAATAAGGCTTAAACGTATAATTTCAGGACGTGTTCCTAATATGGTCATCACTTTCACAGTCATTCCTCCTACTTGTGTTTAAAATATCTTATTCTAAAGGGTAAAAAGGGTAAGGGTGATTGTCTGAAAGCAAACACCTATTTATATAAATTCTTTAAAAAAACCCTGCCCTTGGAGGCAACTGACCTGTATAAATTCACGGAAAACCAACTTATTTTGCCTGAAGGCTTTTTCTGCCATTTGGCGGTAAATGAAATGAAAACAGTTACCGGGTGATCCTCGCCGGTATCATCCCATGGTGGAAATTGGAAGAAGACTATGCCAAGACGATGCAACCAACCATGCAAGAACAACGGGCGTTTAGTGTACGCCTAGCATTTGGAGCATTGGAATGCATGTTATCGGTGGCTGATATTTCAAACTTAAATCGGAAAAAGACAATCCCGGATATCAACATTAGAGTGAGGAAATCATCCGAAGTCGAGCAGATACAGAGGCATGAAAAACGGCCGAGTCTTCAAACACGGCCATCTTCCATATTTTCAATAAATCGTGCACCTGAAAATTAATCGTGATGATGGTAGTCATCGTCATCCATATCATAATAGAAATCTTCTGAAGGAAGCGGGCGAATTGGATTGAGGCAGGTTATCCCAATAAAGTCAGATAAATCGGCCGTCAGACATATGCCTGTTGCCTGAAAATCACACACAGGGTCATCCTCCGGGAAAAAGGCGGAAATGGTATCCGTCTTATTTATTTTTGGCATGTAGACGCCGCATTTTTTTGTCACCGGCAGCAGCAATTCCAGCCTCGCGCAGCAATCACTGTCACCCGCAAACTTCTTTACCCGGAAGATCGGTGTTTCCACACTTCCGAAAAAACTTCCTTTCTTGCCTTTTGGTGCCTGAAAGACCCCACTGCCAATAAACGGGTCACAGCTTCCGTGACAATATAGAATAAATGGAATGGTGTTGTTTCGGGGGCCCCCAAAAGCGTTCCCGACGCCTTTCAATTGCTGGATCGACTGGTTGCAGCTCGTGGAACAGTAATTGTCTTCCTGTTCATCCTGTGCTGTAGCGATACGTTTCACCACGTCGCATACGCATTCTTTGTCATGGCGGTCTTTGTCATGGCAGCCTTTATCATGGCAGCTTTTGTTATAATTTCGCTTCTTATTACTCATAGCATCACTCCTCCTTAGTTCTTTGTCTTTCTTTAGTAATGTATGAGATTCCTGTTTTCGTGGGTGGTTACTTGTCTATTTTTATAGAAAATGAGCAAGTTGTCCCGATTTGCTGGCAAAAATGTGCAGAAGTATTAAGAGATTCGCCGCCCCTTGTGTGCCAATATGCTGCATACTTATGCTATATATTGATATAAGCTTGTTGAATGTTGATTAAAAGAGAAACCTATTCGGTCTATTGCCTATTAATTGGCAGCAAACCCACTGTTATCAATAAATGTGCGCTTGTACAGGTACAGGAATCTATTCAATATAAAACCCCTCAGCATATACCGTAGTGTAAGGAAGTTTTCAAGACGAATTGTTGAAAGAGAAGAAGACTTCTTTTTAAAAAATTTTAGGAGGTAAGTTAGATTAATCAAGCTGGAGTCAACACGAAAACCAAAGGGCAATAAACAAAAGCAACCCATGCCATGATTTTTTACCTGAATGGTGGGTCAGCCAACACCCGCCATTCAACTTTTCCACCATTGTTATTACTCCTTTCTTTGAACGGATAACAGGAGAGGAAGCTGTTTCCTCTTCATCACCGAAACGAGAGCCTGGAACGTTAGAAAGCCTGGCTTATCGGCAGCAAAGCTAAAAATGACTCCAGCCCATACTGGAGTCATTTTTAGTATGTTGACTAAGTTGTCGGATCGTTCACAGAGGTTTTATTCATATTTTTTCTGCTAAAGCTATTTCTACTCTGTCGCATACTATTCAATGAAAAAGCAAATTGCGCTCACACTGAATTTCCGATATAATTGACTCCTATTTAGAGGGAGGATTTATCATGGCAGCTAATGAAAATAAACAAAAAAAGAAAAAGTTCGAATTCCCTCATGTGTTTGTCATCCTGTTTGGAATTATAATTGCAGCGGCAATTTTCACCTATTTTATTCCTGCAGGAGAGTATGAGCGGGAAGTCAATGAAGCAGGAACAGAGACCGTAGTTGATGGTACATATACAGAAGTGGAAAAAAACCCACTTGGCTTTTTTGAGCTGTTTCAGTCGATTCACGCCGGTATGGTGGACGGAGCGGCAATTATCTTCTTTATCTTTATTGTTGGCGGAGCGTTTGGCATATTAAACGCAACCAATGCCTTGCAGGGAGCGTTTGGCTCGCTTTCGAGAATTCTGGCAGGCCGGGAGTTACTGCTTATTCCCATCACAATGACAGCCTTTGCTCTTGGCGGGGCGACCTTTGGGATGGCGGAGGAGACGATCCCATTCATTTTAATTCTCGTGCCGATCGCGCTGATGGTTGGTTTTGACTCGCTGGTAGGAACTGCAATGGTCCTTGTCGGTGTGTATGCGGGGTTCACCGCAGCATTCATGAACCCGTTTACGGTGGGGGTGGCTCATGGTATTGCCGGCTTGCCGACATTTTCCGGTATGGGTGTCCGTATGGTCTTTTTCGTTATCTTTCTCGCTGTCAGCATTTTGTATGTGATGCTGTATGCACGGAAAATCAAAAAAGATCCGACGAAAAGTATTGTTTATGAGGATGATCAGAAACGAACAGACAAGCTGGATTTAGCGGATCAGCCTTCGATGACTAAGCGGCAGGGGTTGATCATCGTTGTGCTGCTGCTTACGATTGTTGGACTCGCACTGGGAGTAACATTAGAAGGATGGTACATGCAAGAGATTGCCGGGCTATTTTTCTTGATGGGGATTGTCATCGGCCTGATTGCGAAAATGCGATTAAATGAGATGGCCGAGTCCTTCCTGAAAGGCTGTGAGGATCTTGTTCTCGGAGCCCTAGTTGTCGGTTTTGCTTACGGCATCTTAGTGGTACTGCAGGACACCAATACGATTGATACAATTCTATACGGGATTTCTTCGGTTGTAGCGGGCTTGCCGTCAAGCATGGCAGCACTTGGGATGTTTGCCACACAGAGTATGCTGAACTTCCTTGTCCCATCGGGAAGCGGACAGGCAGCACTGAGTATGCCGATCATGGCACCGCTCGCCGATCTGCTGGGTGTGCACAGACAGACGGCTGTGCTGGCCTTTCAATTCGGTGACGGCATCTCGAATATTTTAACCCCGACGGCAGGTGTTCTGATGGCGGCTCTCGCCCTTGCTAAGATTTCCTGGATTAAATGGTTAAAATGGGTATGGCCGTTGATTCTGATCTGGTACGCAATGGGGGCTGTATTCGTGACAATAGCCCATATGTTTATTTGGTAGGAGGAATCCGATATGACAAAACATCTTTTTGACAGACTGGAGGAAATTTATCCGGAAATGGTGGACTTCCGCAGAGATCTTCATATGTATCCGGAACTGTCGCATCAGGAAGTGAAAACACCGGAAAAAATCGCTGCATTTTTGCGTGAATTGGGCATTGAGGTGGAAACAGGCATTGGCGGCAGAGGAGTCGTTGGCAGATTGGAAGGCGGCAAACCTGGGCGGACCGTGGCATTGCGTGCGGACTTTGACGCTCTGCCGATTCAGGAGGAAAATGAAGTGGATTATGCTTCACGCATCCCTGGTGTGATGCATGCCTGTGGTCATGATTTGCATACGGCGACGCTTTTGGGTGTGGCCAAAGTTCTCAGTGAGAGACGCGACGAGGTGCCGGGCACAGTTTTATTTGTCCATCAATTTGCAGAGGAAGCAACTCCTGGCGGGGCCAAGTCGATGATCGAGGACGGCTGCCTGGGAGGAGCGGATGTGATTTATGGTGCGCATGTGATGGCCGGAGAAGAACTTGGCACCGCTAAGGTCAGGCCCGGTTATTTTTCCTCGGCACAGGATGACTTTTTTATCACGATCCATGGAAAAGGCGGGCATGGCTCTGAACCGCATCTGACGGTAGATCCGCTGGTAACCGGCAGCCAGCTTGTCGTCAACCTGCAGCAGATTGTCAGCCGGCGGGTGAGCCCGCAAAGCGCTGCTGCTGTCACTGTTGGCTCCTTTGTGAGCGGGGGAGCGACCAATGTTATCCCGGATAAAGCGGTGATTAAAGGAACGGTCCGTACGTATGATGCTCATTCCCGAGCCGTGATTCAGCAGGCGATGGAGCAAATTGTCCGTTCCACCTGTGAAGCTGCTGGGGCGGAAGTGGAATTGGAGTATGTGCAGGACTGCCCGTCGATCTGGAATGATCCAGAAGAAACAAAGAAAGTTGATAAAAAGGCAGCTGCACTGTTCGGAGAGGAAAAAGTAAACCGAACCGAGCCAATGATGGGAAGCGAGGACTTCGCTTTTTACCAGCAGTCATTGCCGGGCGTTTATTTTACCATTGGCGGGAAAATCGCGGAAAGCGGAGAAGCCTATCCGCACCATCACCCAAAATTCCAAGTGGATGAGCGGGCAATGATTAATATTGGTAAAATGTTTATTGAGCTTGTTTGTAAATAAGCAAAAGGCACGTATCGGAGGGGAGAGCCGATACGTGCCTTTTTTTAGCTTCCAACTTTGGCTTGCAAACTATCTTTGATTAACGCTTTGACGGTTTCTGTTTCCCCGCGGTGCAGCAGATCCACGATCCGGCTCCCGACAATTACGCCGTCTGAGTGGCTGCTGAGTTCCCGGGCCTGCTCGGCAGTGGACACACCAAATCCTGCCAGTACAGGCACCGGACTGTTTTCTTTCAGTGTCTGCAAGTATGCCTTCACCTCGTCATCATGGGTGGTACGGGCGCCGGTCGTGCCGGTGACAGAGACTGCATATAAGAAGCCCTCTGACGCTTTAGCGAGTTTCTTCAGGCGGTCCGGTGTGCTTGTCATTGCTGCGAGTCGGATAAACGCGATTTCGCGCTGGGTGAGCGGCTGCGCCAAGATCGTCTCTTCTTCCATCGGCAAATCCGGGATAATCACACCGTCCACTCCTGCATCCCGGCAATCCGCCGCAAACTTTTCCGGACCATAATTTAAAATCGGATTAAAATAGGTCATTAAAATCACCGGGATCGTCCGTGTTTCGCTGAACTTCTGCAGTCTTTTCAGCACACCGGCCAAGGTGGTGCCGTTTTCCCGTGAACGGATGCCTGCTTCCTGTATCGTCGGCCCGTCAGCAACCGGGTCGGAAAACGGGATGCCCAGTTCAATCGCCGCTGCCCCGCATTCCTGCAAAAAGCTGATCCGTTCTTCCAGCTGTTCCAGTCCTCCATCTCCTGCCATGATATAGGGAACAAACAAGTTTTCTCCTGCTTGCTGTTTTTCCCGAAATGCCTGGTTGATTCGCTCTTTTCCCATCTTAGTTCCCCTCCAGTCGGTCTTTTACTTGCTCCACATCTTTGTCGCCGCGGCCGGACAAACAAATAACCAGTGACTCGTCCTTGTTCATTTTCGCCGCCAGTTTTCCTGCATAGGCCACAGCATGTGCGCTCTCCAGCGCAGGGATGATGCCCTCTGTTTTTGATAAAAGCTGGAAGGCTTTCAGTGCTTCCTCATCCGTAATCGATTGGTAGGTGACGCGCCCGTTATCCTTCAGATGGCTGTGCTCTGGACCCACGCCGGGATAATCCAGTCCGGCCGAGATGGAGAATGCCTCCTGGATTTGTCCGTCACTATCCTGCAGCAGATGACTTAAAGCACCGTGAAGCACGCCAATATTTCCGCTTGAAAGGGTGGCAGCATGCTGGCCGGTTTCCACTCCAGCTCCGCCAGCTTCCACGCCATACAAGCGTACCGATTCTTCCTGGATAAATGGATAAAACATTCCCATCGCATTGCTGCCGCCGCCCACACAGGCAACCACAGCATCCGGGAGTTTTCCGCTTTGCTCCAGTGCCTGCCGTTTTGTTTCCTCACCAATCACCGACTGAAAATCGCGCACCATTTTTGGAAACGGATGCGGGCCGACAACCGAACCGATGATGTAGTGGGTGTCATTGACATGGCTCACCCAGTAGCGCAGTGCTTCATTGACAGCATCCTTTAATGTCCCGCTTCCTTGGGAAACACTGCGGACCTCAGCGCCAAGTAGTTCCATGCGAAATACATTCAGCTTCTGCCGGCGGATATCCTCTTCACCCATGAATACGACACATTCCAGATCCATTAGGGCACAAACCGTAGCAGTGGCTACCCCATGCTGGCCGGCGCCTGTTTCTGCAACAACCTTTTTCTTGCCCATCCTTTTTGTTAAAAGTGCCTGGCCGATGGTGTTGTTGATTTTGTGCGCACCGGTATGATTCAGATCCTCCCGTTTGAGGTAGATGTCCGGGCCGCCAAATTTTTTCGATAAACCCTCAGCATAATAAAGCGGGGTCTCGCGGCCGACATATTGCTTCAGCAGTTCATCCAATTCCTGGATAAACGCCGGATCCTGTATAGCTTCCTCATAGGCTTTTTCCAATTCAATTACGGCAGGCATCAGCAATTCCGGAACAAACCGGCCGCCAAAACTGCCATATCTTCCTGTGCTGTCAGGCATGGTATATGTGGTCAATTGTCTCATCCTTTCATTTTGGTGTTCGTGTGCTTTGCTTGATCGATAAACCGCCTGATTTTCTCGTGATCTTTTTCTCCATTGGTTTCCACGCCGCTGGAAACGTCAACACAGGCAGGGTTCGCCTGGTTGATCGCCTCTTGGATATTCTCCGGGTTCAGTCCGCCGGCGAGAATTAGTTTCTGTTTGTCGAGCTGCAGACTGTTCAGCATCTGCCAGTCGAACGTCGTGCCGTTTCCGCCGCGGTTCTTTCCAAACGGACTGTCAACCAGGTAGAAATCGCTTGGGTAGTCAGGCAGGTCGGCCAGTTTTGCCGGATCTGCCGGGAATGCTTTGATGGTCGGATATGGCAGCTGTTCAATCATTTCTGCCGGCTCATCCCCGTGTAACTGAAGGACGTCCAAGCCGACCTGTTCCGCAGTTTCTATCATTTGTTCAAGATCCTCATTGACAAATACGCCAACCTTCCGTACAGAAGAAGGAAGGGAAGCAGCGATGGTGGCAGCCTTTTCCGGTGTGATTTGCCGCTTGCTTGGTGCAAATACAAAGCCGATAAAATCCGCTCCGGCTTCTGAGGCCGCTTTAGCTGCCTCCCTGGTTGTGATTCCGCAAATTTTAACGAGCATAGATTATTCCGCTCCTTTCACAGGAAAAGCCACCTGTAATTCGTTGAAAGTCGCAGGCAGGTCCGGTGAGCGCATCAATGTTTCACCGATAAGCACGGCATTTGCCCCAGCTTCCTGCACACGTACGACATCGCTTCGCTGCTTTATCCCGCTTTCACTGACAATGATCGTATCTTGATTGGTCTCAAGGGCGATGGTAGCCAGTTTATTGGTTGTCATTAAATCCACCTGGAAAGTTTTCAGATCCCGGTTGTTGATTCCAATAATCTCCGGGTTTAATTCAAGGACGCGTTCCAATTCTTCTTCGTTGTGTACCTCACAAATTACTTCCAGCTCCAAAGAGACAGCTTCTTCATACAGATCCCGTAGCTGTTCATCAGATAATGCCGCAGCAATCAGGAGAGCAACCTGAGCCCCTGCTGCTTTTGTCCGCTGCAGTTGCATCGGGTCAATGATGAAATCTTTGCATAGTATTGGCAGATCGACCGCTTCTCTCACTGCCTGCAAATCTTCCATCGACCCCTGGAAAAACGCCTTATCGGTCAGGACGGAAATCGCCGATGCCCCGGCTGATTCATAGATTTTTGCCTGTGTTGCCGGATCGACTGCCATATCGATCGCACCCTTCGATGGGGAGGCGCGTTTGATCTCCGCGATGATCGGCATTTTGTTTGCCTTCAGGACTGTTTCTTTAAAAGAAGGTACGGTTTTTCCCGGTACAGCTGTAAAACGCTGCCCCTGAAGTTCGGCCACTTCTTTTTGTTTTTCGGCTAAAATAGTATCAAGTATGGTCATTTGTTACACCTCGCTTGGAATTTTTTTACTGTAGCTGATTAACTGCTCTAGGCGTTCATTGGCTGCATCGGAAGCAATGCTTTCTCTTGCCCTTGCAATGCCATCGGTGATCGTTTCTGCTGCACCTGTAGCAAAAATGCCGAGTCCCGCATTGAGCAGGACGGTATCGGTGTAAGGCCCTTCGCTGCCGCTTAATACATTTTGCAAAATCGCTGCATTCGCTTCGGCATCCCCGCCCCGAATCTGCTCATTCGAATAGGCTGGCAGACCAACATCTTCCGGGTGAATCGACAGGTAGGTGATCTCCCCCTGATCCAGTATGGCAAGCTGATTCTCTCCGGCAAGGGAGGCTTCATCCATGCCACCTGCCCCGTGCACGACGACGGCGCGTCGCCTGCCTAATTTTTTCAAGGCTTCCGCGAGCATTCCTACCATGTCGCTTCGGTAAACACCGAGCAGCTGGGAGTCAAGCTCTACCGGATTCGTCAGCGGGCCAATAGCATTAAAGATGGTCGGCAGTCCCAGCTCTTTGCGTACTTTCGTGAACGGCTTTAAGGCCGCATGCACATGGGGAGCGAATAAAAAGGCGATGTTATTCTCTTTTAGCGCTTCCTCGACTTGCTGCTGTGTGAACGACAGGGAAATGCCTAAATGCTCGAGCACGTCGGCACTTCCTGTTTTGCTGGAAATGCTCCTGTTGCCATGTTTTGCAACAGGAATGCCCGCTCCGGCTATCACAAAGGCAGAGGTTGTGCTGATATTAAAACTGTAGGACTGATCGCCGCCAGTACCGCAGTTATCCATGGCGCTAGTGATGGTTGTTGCGCGAAAAGAAGACTGGGAGCGGACAGCTTCTACCATCCCAGCAATCTCCTCCGCCGTTTCCCCTTTTGAGCTTAATGCGGTTAAAAATGCCGAGATTTCCGTATCGGTAATAGTGTCGGAAAAACACTGTCCGGCTGCTGCCCTCATTTCTTCCACTGATAGGTTTTCTCTATGGATGAGTTTTTCAAGATATTGTTTCATAACCCTGCTCCTTTCTTTTTTTGATACTCTGGATGAAATTTTCTAAGATGTGCATGCCTGTCGCAGTGCCAATCGACTCCGGATGGAACTGGACACCATATACTGGTAAGCGGGTATGCTGAATAGCCATCAATTCGTTATCCTCTAAGGAGGTCGCTGCGTTTTCCAGCTGTGTGGGCAGGGACTGCGGATCCACTACGTACGAATGGTAGCGCATCACCTCAAGCGGCTGTGGCAGATAGCTGAATAGACCAGTTCCATTATGCGTAATAAGTGATGTTTTTCCATGTTTCAATACTTTTGCAGGGATGAGCCTGCCTCCGAGCGCTTCAGCGATTGCCTGCTGACCGAGACAGATGCCCAGGAGCGGTATTTTCTCATAAAACGTTTTGACCAACTCGATGCAAATACCCGCTTGAGCTGGCAGCCCGGGACCTGGAGAAAGGATGATTGCATCAGGTCCAAATGCTTCGATTTCCTCAAGGGTAATCCGATCATTCCGGACCACGTCAATCTCCTCGTTTAAGGCAGCAGCATATTGATAAATGTTATAGGTGAAAGAGTCATAGTTATCAATCAGCAAAATCAACGGCGTTCACCTCCATGAGTGCTTTTGCTTTGTTCAGCGTTTCCCGGTACTCCGCTTCCGGCACAGAATCATAGACTATTCCTGCGCCGGTCTGAAGATAGGCGCGCTTTTCTTTGATGACAAGGGAGCGGATCGCCAGCGCTATCGTTACATCATGTCGGAAATTGATAAACCCGACTCCCCCGGCATATACGCCACGTTTTTTCTCCTCCAGGTCATTAATAATCTGCATGGCGCGGATTTTTGGGGCTCCCGATACTGTGCCCGCCGGGAGACACGCCTTCAGTGCATCGATTCCTGTCACATCCTCCCGCAGCACACCTGCTGTTTCAGAGACAATATGCATGACATGCTGGTATTTTTCGATGTTCATATAGACAGGGAGGTGGATGCTGCCAATTTCACAGACACGGCCCAGGTCGTTCCTGCTTAAATCCACGAGCATCCGGTGTTCTGCTATCTCTTTCTCATCCGTCAGCAATTCTTTAGCCAGTGCTGCATCCTCTTCTGCTGTTCTCCCGCGCGGCCTGGTTCCGGCAATCGGGTTGGTCACCACCTCTTTTCCCTGCGTTTCCACCAGACTTTCCGGAGACGCCCCAAGCACTACATATTCAGCAAAATCAATGTAAAACATATAAGGAGAAGGGTTGGCTTTGCGCAGCTTTCGGTAAAAGGTAAACGGATTCCCTTCGAACGCCGCGGTCATGCGCTGGGATAACACAACTTGGAAAATATCCCCTTGCCGGATATGTGCTTTGGCCGTTTCTACTTTGTGCTTGAATTGTTCTTCGGTGATTTCCGGCTGGAAGTGGACGCTCCCAGATGTCTCCTGCATCTTCTCCGATTTTCCGTGCAAAACTCTCTCCAGCTGCTGCAGTCGTGCCTCCAGCACTGCTTCTTCCTCGTCGTCCGGGTTCATGCAGATCAAATGGAGCATCTCCTTAGCATGGTCGAACACGATGACATCTCTATAAATCATCAAGTGAGCGTCCGGCATATCAAGCTCATCCGGCAGTTCCCCGCCAATATCTTCAAATTGCCGGATCACATCATAGCTGATATACCCAACCGCTCCACCATAAAAAGGGAGGGGGAGATCCGCTTCCAGCTTCGGCAGCTGTTCTTGTAAATAAGCAAGCACATGCTGCTGTACAGTGGTCTCGGTGCCTGTTGAGTGATTTACCTCTGTTGTAATATTGCCGTTTCCTTTAAATTCCCGGTAAGGATCAGCAGCAATATAGGAGTACCTGCCTTTTTTCTCATGCTTGAAGGAACTTTCCAGCAGGCATTTCTTTTTCCCGGAAAGCCGTGTAAACAGCTCAACCGGTGTGAAAATGTCGGCATTATGCTTACTGTGTTTATAAGGGCTGGCTTGATTTTGCGCTGCTTTCATTTGCTCATTCCTCCTGTCCGTCTCCATGTGCTGTAAAATAAAAAAATCCCCTATACCCGCATTATTAATGCGAATATAGAGGACGATTGTGACCGCGTTGCCACCTCAATTGAAAAGAAAACTCCTTTTCATCTTAATCAGATACGGGAGCGCTCTATTTCCGAGCGTCCGATATCCTATCCGTATAACGGCGGAACACCGGATTTCCATACTTGCCCCATAAAAGAGGGGTTCAGGAAACCTCTTGCAAGTCCATTCAGCACAGCGCCGCATACCGGTATCCCACCATCACCGGCTCTCTTTGATGTTTTTGCTGTGCCTACTCCTCTTGCTTAACGATTTTGTCTGTATAAAATTTTTTCCAGAAAATACAAAAATCCCCCATCCGCAAAGGACGAGGGACCGTGGTACCACCTTTATTAACTGACAATCAGTTCACTTCGGCAACAAGAAGCGCACTTCCTGTTTGTCCCGGGTAACGATGGGACGAGATCGCCAAAGCCTACTAGATAACGGTTCGGTTTGGAAGCTCGGAAGTCCATTCATCTAATCCGCCACACTGGTTCGCACCGGCCACCAGCTCTCTAAAGTGTCTGAGTAGATTACTAATCTTCGTCATTGCTTATCTAAATTTAATTATTGAATCTTATGTTAAGGGAGGTCGGAGAAAAAGTCAAGAGGTTGAGCAAAATTTTTCCGAAATAGGCTTAAACCCAGACCAATCAGGAAATCGTAAAGAAGAGGTGAAAAAGATGCCAATGGAAGTAAGAATTGTACTGACAATTATTGTCCTGATTGTGATGGCTGTCATTCTGTTTCGTTTTCGCGCCGGAAAAGGAAACCCTGCGCGTCGGGATTCCCTGGAAATAATGAAAGAACGCATGGAAAAAGGGGAGATCAGCAAAGAAGACTATGAGGAGATGAAGCGAAAACGGGGAAAATAGTTCCTGTTTGCTGAGGGGCCCCTGCTGCGTAATTTTGCTTCTAAATACAAGCCGTTTTGTGCTATTTTAAGTGTATACGTATTTAGGAAGGGTGTCTCTAAGATGGCAAAGAAGAGAGTAGGAATTATTTTCGGCGGGAAATCCGCAGAGCATGAAGTCTCGCTGCAATCCGCCAAAAATATTGTGGATGCAATTGATACAGATAAATATGAACCGGTGCTGATTGGGATTGACAAAGAGGGAAGATGGCACCTGAATGATCAGTCTACCTATTTATTAAATGAAGAAAATCCCAAGCTGATCCAATTAAATAAGTCAAACGACAATATTGCGCTTATTCCTGGTGAGTCCGACAAGCAGCTGATCCATGCAGCAAACGCTCATCAGCTCGCACAACTGGACGTCGTGTTTCCGATTGTGCATGGGACGCTGGGTGAGGACGGAAGCCTGCAGGGAATGCTGCGTATAGCCAATCTGCCTTTTGTCGGTCCGAGTGTGCTGAGTTCTTCCATTTGCATGGACAAAGATATTGCCAAACGGCTGCTCACGGCTGCGGGCATCCGGGTTGCCAAAGGGCTTGCCTTCAAGCGCTCGCAGAAAAGCGCGATTGATTTTGAAAAAGCGGCTGCGGAATTGGGTACGCCGATGTTTATCAAACCAGCCAACCAAGGCTCCTCTGTCGGGGTAAGCAAAGTTTCGACAAAAGAAGAATTTGATGCAGGAATCGCCGCGGCATTCCAGTATGATCATAAACTGATTGTTGAGGAAAGCCTAATTGGTCGGGAAATCGAATGTGCTGTTCTTGGCAATGAGGATCCACAAGCCTCACAGTTAGGAGAAGTTCTGCCGCAAACGGAATTTTATTCATATGAATCAAAATACATTGATGAAAAAGGTGCCGACCTGGCAATCCCTGCTGACTTGACGGAGGACGAAGCAAAACGCCTGCAAGAAGCGGCGGTTGCTGCGTTCCAGGCACTGGAATGTGAAGGCCTGGCGCGCGTCGATTTCTTCCTAACCGAGCAAGGGGAAATTTACGTGAATGAAGTCAACACCTTGCCTGGCTTCACCAAAATCAGCATGTATCCCAAACTGTGGGAAATCAGCGGGGTGCCATACAAGGAACTGATTAACCGCCTGATCGACATGGGGATTGAGCGGCATGAACAGGACAACCAACTGAAGAGTACAGTATGGGAAGATTAAGGCAAAAAACACACCGCATGCCGTGCGCATGCGGTGTGTTTTTCAGCCTTCATACGTGGTGAATTTATCAGCAAGCTCGATACGGTCTTTTTTCGCAGGTTTTTCATCAAAATAACCGAGGTGCATAAAACCGACGATTTTCTCAGCGTTGCCCACCTGCAGAATCTTTTTCACTTGCACATCGTAAATATGCGGGTTCGTTTTCCAGACCACGCCAAGCTGCTTTTCCCAGGCAAGCAGCCAGAAGTTTTGAAGCATCGCCGCGGTGGCGCCATAGTTTTCATCCCATTGCTTCTGAAGTTCCGGCTCTTCCATCACCACAACAAGGATGGCATTTGGTTCTTTGAGGTAGTCTTCGCGATTTTGCTGTTTCTCTTCCGGATAGGTAGCAGCGACTTTGCTGGCGAACCCTGGAAGCTTGTCTGCTCCGACAAAGATGAATCGCCATGGTTGCCGCATGCCGTGTGTCGGCGCCCATATCGCGTCATTTAACAAGCCGCGGATAACTTTTTCTGTTACTTCTTTATTATTATAGCCCTTTTTCACCGCACGACGGTCGCGGATCAGGCTGGCTAAACTCGTACGCTGTTCAGTGGATAACATGTAGTTCTGCCCCTTTCACTGTAGCAACTGATAATTGTTTTCAATTAGATTGTAACGAATGCGTGGAAGAAAAGCAACTTTGGCTGGGGAGAAGAGGCTTTCAGTGATATTTACGATTGTCAAAAAAAGGCATACAATAAGTTATATAATGTCACATTAATGAAAAAGGTGGTCCTTATGAGACAAATAAATTTAGACGACATCAATAAAAATATCGAGAAATATAAAAGGGAAATAAACAAAGAAATTAGGATGGAACAAAGCAATAATGAGAGGTTCAGCACAAAGGAAAGAACGAAGGAAAGAACGAAGGAAAAACAGGAACTATTGGATAAGATTACTGAGGGAACCATCGAAAATGCTAAAGCTCAAGGGAAATTTAAATCAATTGGGGATAGGAGAATTTTTTATGACCCGTCTTGAGAAAGTATTTGGCAAATGGTAAATACATCAACGTCATTGGTATAGAGGATATCATTATTCACAGGTTGGAATCAGCTAACGTCTCTCATCCAATGAAACTTGTATGGTCCGATGATTATGGATGGGCAAGACGAATGTTCAGGATTCATAAAGACGACGGAAATATAATGGATAAAGAATATCTTATGAAAGAAGCTGAAAAAGTAAAGCTGGATAATATCATCAAAAAATGGATAAAGGAATAGGTCTTTTTCTTTTTCTTGGCAGATAAGAAAGTATATACTTTCTTATCCTGCATAAGCGCAACTAAGGCTTTCGCCATAAAGGCTTGGCGAAAAGCCAAGTTTTCTAAAAAATAAATTTAACAAAATGCAAAAAAAGGGGTTGATTTGTGAAATGATTAACGTAATAATGAATGAGGGGATTCTCTTCAGAAGCGAAGAGTTCATCTATATTATGTGAAATTATTCACAAAAGGGGTGGGAATACATAATGAAAGCGTTTCTAGAAAGGAAAGGGGTATCTCTTTCGATAAGAGAGTACACGATCACGGCATTAAGCTACATGGCTCTGGGCCTTTTTTCTTCGTTAATTATGGGACTTATTATTAAAACAATCGGGGAGCAGGTATCGGTATTATCATTCATGGTTGAAATGGGAGCGTTTGCCATGGACAGCAAGGTGATGGGCGGTGCTATTGGGGTGGCCATTGCCTATGGACTTAAAGCGCCGCCGCTCGTACTGTTTTCCGCCTTATTTGCCGGGGCGTTCGGGGCAGAGCTTGGTGGACCGGCCGGAAGTTACATATCGGCACTTCTGGCAACGGAAATCGGCAAAATGGTGAGTCAAACGACCCGGGTGGATATTATAATCACCCCGTTTGTTACCATCGCGGCAGGCTTTGCGGCTGGAAGCTTCATCGGTCCGCCGATTAACTCATTTATGATCGGTTTCGGTGATGTGATTAACTGGTCCACCGAACAGCAGCCATTCATTATGGGCGTGCTGGTCGCTGTGCTGATGGGGCTGGCGCTGACGGCACCGATTTCTTCCGCGGCTATTGCCATCATGCTTTCCCTGGATGGGCTCGCAGCAGGAGCAGCGACCATCGGCTGTGCGGCACAGATGGTGGGTTTTGCCGTCTCCAGTTACCGTGATAATGGATTTGGCGGATTTTTGGCCCAGGGGATTGGTACTTCCATGCTCCAAGTGGCCAATATTATCAAAAAGCCGATCATCCTTCTGCCGCCAACCATTGCCGGGGCAGTGCTGGCCCCGTTTGGAACAGTCTGGCTTGAAATGACAAGCAATGCGGAGGGCGCGGGTATGGGGACAGCCGGCTTTGTCGGTCAAATTATGACCCTTGAAACTATGGGGTTTTCATTTGGTGTGCTGTGGAGCATTTTGATTTTGCATATTATTGCACCGGCGATTATCAGCCTGGCATTGTCCGAGTGGCTTAGGAAAAAAGGCTGGATCAAACCGGGTGATATGAAGATTTCGTATGAATAGGGCTTTGGCGCTTTTTACGGCGGCAGCCTGATGTATAGTGCGAAAGGCGGAGGGAACGCTATATATGGAGTTTTTCACAATAAAGTTCACGGAGGCGACATATATGGCACAGGAGAGTTTGCATCAGCAATTGCAGCAAGCCAGCAAGCAATTACACGATGCTCAGGAGTTTGCCCGTCAGGCTCAAGGGTCAGATGCCAAACTGCTGGATCAGGCTGAACAGCAGCTGCAGCTGGCAGAACAGCAATTACAGATGGCCCAGCAGGCAGGAACAAAGGCAACAGAAAACCCGCAATTTCAGCAGGCTTATGAACAGCTACACGACACCCGCCAGCAGATTCAGGAAGCACAGCAGAATAATAATGATGTTTTATGAAGGAGAAGAGGTGCATGCCTAAGTGCATCTCTTTTTTATAGAACCCACATGAGGGTTAGTCAGTTAAACGTGATGACTTCATGGTATTATAAGATGGAGAGCAATATCTTATCAAGCAAAGGACAATTCAGCCCCCATTTCGAACAAGTTGCAACCTACTTGAAGATGATGCAGAATTATCTTAATGAACCAATTCCAGTAGATATCGATGTGAAGGACGAGGATTTAGGTTCCATTATATCGGTTAAAGGAACGATACGTATTATTTTTACATTAGAGGAGAGCAATTCATGTCTAAAAAGCAACAAAGAGCCAATAAGAAACAAGAACACTCATTGATTTATATAGTGAAAGAACAAACAGAACTGCTGCCCTTTCTATTGGAAATGATGAGGAACCGCAGCCGTAATTCGGTAAAATCGATCCTGACGCGCGGACAGGTAACCATTGACGACCATATTGAAACAAAACATAACTATTCTCTCCATCCAGGTCAAACCGTTACGATATTAAAAAATAAATCAGCTATAAAAGAAAATGCGCTAATCGGCATGTCCATTCTCTTTGAGGATGCCGATATCATTGTAATCAATAAGGATGCAGGTTTGCTTTCCATTGCAACCGAAAAGGAGAAGAATCAAACCGCTCATCATCAATTAATGGAGTATGTCCGGCTGGAAAACCCTGCGAACAGAATTTTTGTGGTGCATCGGCTGGATAAAGATACTTCCGGTGTCATGGTGTTTGCCAAAAGCGAGAAGATAAAGCGCATCCTGCAAAATAATTGGAAGAGTATGGTCAAGGAGCGTACTTACGTTGCGCTTGTAGAAGGTGAAGTAACAAAAACACAAGGGTATATATCTTCCTGGCTGAAGGAAAGCAAAACTCACCTGATGTATTCAAGTCAGACAAAAAATGACGGCCTGCATGCGATTACCCATTATAAAAGCATCCAAACCAATAAGGAATTTTCTCTATTGGAAGTACAGCTGGAAACGGGCCGGAAGAACCAAATTCGCGTGCATATGCAGGATCTTGGCCACCCCGTTGTCGGCGATAAAAAGTATGGGGCAAAGAAAAAAGCGATCGGCAGACTTGGATTGCATGCAAAAGTTTTAGCATTTAAGCATCCTTCCACAGATCAGCCATTGTTATTTAAAGCAGATGTACCGAAATCTTTTGTAAATAAATCAAAATAGCAAAATATACGTATAAAAGAAATCGCGATCCCCGCACCTCAAGTCGCGCGAAGATCACGCCGAATCGCGCGTCCCGCACCTCAAATCGCGCGAACATCACCTAAGTCGCGCACCTTCGACCCTAAACCGAGCAACCCCATAACCCTCCTTCCCCCATACTGTGCGCAACATCACAGCAAATCAGCCGAAAAAAGAGTATGATTAAGATGAAGGAGGCATATCATGGGTCTACACGAATTTTTAGTTTTCACTCATATCATATCAGCGATCCTAGGGATGGGTCCGGGGTTTATGATGATTCATGTAGTAAAAAATGCCGGCACCATGACGGAGTTAAGGCATGCCTACCAGATTCGCCATCAGCTGCATATTCCGGTCATGGTCGGGGGCACGCTGCTTTTAATCACGGGCTTGTGGATGGGTTTTCTTCAGCCCCATCTGTTCAGCCAGGGCTGGTATGGGACAAGCCTGTTTTTATTTTTGCTGGCACTGGCTGGCGGACCGTTCGTTATGTCACCAAGGTCGCGGCCTATTAAACGCTTGTTAAGGGAAACGGAAGGGGAAAAGATCCCGGAGGCATATTACACCCTGGCCCGCAGGCTGTTTTTTTATGAACGAATAGAAAACACGATATTTATTGTGATCATTGTCCTGATGATTCTCAAACCATTTTAATTAGAGAGAAAGAGGTTCGCTTGCATGACACGGATATTATATTTTGTTATTGTCGTTTCATTTTTAGATACCTTTATTCAGCTGCCGATTATTACGCCATATGCCTTGGAACTCGGCGCATCAGAGTTCCTGGCAGGTGCGATTGTGGCGGTTTATTCGCTTACCAATATGGCAGCCAATATTATTGGGGGCCATTGGATTGACCGGTTTGGCCGCAAGAAGATTCTCCTCTGGGGGATGCTTTCCGGAGCGGTTATTTTATTCCTTTATCCATTTGCCCAGACGGGAGAACAGCTATTTTTCATCCGATTTTTTCACGGAATCGCCGGCGGGGTGTTGATTCCCGCGGCATTTGCCTATGTCGGTGACCGGACGAAAAAGGGAGCCAGGGGGAAACCGATGGCCATCACCGGTGCAGCAATTGGCATCGCGGCGATTATCGGTCCGGCAGTTGGCGGTATCATGGCAGCCAGGGCGCAGATTGATTATGTTTTCATACTGGTTGCTGTGCTATTCCTGATAAGTTCGGTGCTAATTGTCCTGTTTGTCGAGGAATCGTTCGCCCCCGTGAACAGGAAAGGGATTGCTTTTCGTCACATCATTCCACTAATGAAACATCCGCTGCTTTTGCAGGCATCGCTGGCCGCTTTTGGACTGATGATCAGCAATGGTACACTGGCATTTGCTCTGCCGCTGAAAGTCAGTGAGATTGGCCTTGATTCGGCAACGACTGGAATGCTTTTGAGCACATTTGGCATCGTTGCGATTATAATATTTTTAACCCCGGCCAACCGGATGTATGAAAAATTCCGGCCCATTCACTTGGTCATTACAGGGCTTACGATTATCGGTTCTGTGCATCTTCTGCTTAATTTCATTGAGGTGCTATGGTTGAGTGTCGTGCTGATGGTGATATATGGGATCGGATTTGCACTGGTGTTCCCATCGATGAATCAAATTGTTTCCGATGTCTCATCAAAAGTGGATCGTGGGAAAGCGTATGGTATCTTTTATGCCTTCTTTTCCCTGGGATCGGTGGCTGGTTCTGCGATTTCCGGAGCGGCCGCTGAGCTGTTTGGCCTCCCGTTTACCTCCAGTGCTGCGATTATGCTGATTGTTGCTCTGACGCTGGTGTTCCTTTCCAGAAAAAGCTAGATTTGTCAGAGGCAAAAAAGGGAAAGAACAATTGCAATCGATGCCTAATCATGTTATAGTCGTAAAAATATTTTTGGAAAGGGAGGCGATTAGAATGAGTAAGGTAACATTGGAAGAAGTTTTCACCCATCCAATTACACAAAAATACTTGAAGCGATCTGGTGTGGCCCATGCCGTCGCGGTGGCGGAATTTGCTTATATTTTTGCCAAGCGGTTTGATGTCAATCCGGACTATGCGACCAAAGCTGCCCTCCTTCATGATGTTGGGCACTATACATGGTATCGTGACGGGGAATGGGATTATGATCTCTACCGGGAAAATGATATCCATGCGATCAAGGGAGCAAGCCGTGCGCATAAGCTGCTGATCCGAGTGGGAGAAGACCGGCATGCCGCCAAAGAGATAGCAGTCGCGGTTTTACTGCACACAGATTCTTATTTGCCGGCAGGAGAATTGCAGCTCAAACCATTGCAGCAGGTTGTTGCGCTTGCAGACGAGGCGGACGAAGAGGCTGGCGGCAATCATCATTATAAAACGATCGATGATCAAACGGCATTGGAGCGGATCCGTGCGTTGGACCGGCGAATTGATGGGGTTTATGCCCGGGATGTGGTGAGCGGTTTTTCTAATTCTTGATTGTCTTGCTCAGTTCGGGATGCTTGTCTCTAAGGAGAAACTCTGAATTCAGCGGGGTTCCCCTGAGATATAGCCGGTTTCCATGAATCCCATGCCCATTCCGCTGATTCACGACATGCTCCCCCACTGAACTCCCCGATACAACCACTCTCATTACCCGCCGAACGACCTCGGGCGGAAGTTCCCGCTCTGGGGTTGAAGTTCTCACTCTTGGGTTGAAGTTCTCGCTCTGGGGTTGAAGTTCCCGCTCTGGGGTTGAAGTTCTCGCTCTTGGGTTGAAGTTCTCACTCACGGCGGAAGTTCCTGCCCCTCGATGTTCAAATTCCAGAGATCTCGCCACAAAAAAACCTGCTCCCATGAACAGGTTATCCCACAATTATTCCACTTCACCCAAATACTCCTCCAGTGTAATACCTTCCTCGGCTATCGCCTGGGCCGCTTTTTCTCCGACATAGCGCAAATGCCATGGCTCATACTGATATCCCGTGATGTCTTCTGAGCCTTTTGGATAGCGGATGATAAAGCCGAAATCCGCTGCGTGGTCAGTAAGCCATTTGCCTTCATCCGTTTTAGCAAAATCCGTTGTCAATTGAAAATTCACTTCCGGCGAGGTAACATCCATGGTCAGCCCGGTTTGGTGTTCACTTTCCCCGGGACGCGCACTGAACTTATTGGCTGCTTTTTCACCGTGCTGTTCAGAATAGGAAGCAAATAGGTAATCTTGCCGGTCATAGGAACGGTAGCCGGATTGGGCAAATAGATCGAGCCCGGCTTCTTCTGCTGCGGCAAATAGCTCCTCCAAAGCGGCAGCTGCTGTCGCGCGCATTTGCTTTTTCGGCAAATCCTCGGTGAACGGAAAAGCTATATCTGGCACAACCATATCCTGCGGGGTATAATTCGCCGGCAATGCCTGCTGCTTGTTTACCAAAGCCAGCTGATCATAAGGATTCATTAGCATCCGGGTGTCGTCTCCTTCACCGCTCGCTGGTACGTCCTGCGGCAATCCGGCTCCGGCTTCGACTGCCTCACCGGCTGAAAAGACAGATTCCATCGCTGTCCTTGTTTCTTCGTTAAATACGCCGAGTGCGGCCAGATTTTCCTGCTGCAGCTGAAAGTCCGTCACGGCCCATGTAGTGATCTCATCATACATACCGTTTTCCGGAATCGAATAACCGATTTCATTTAATGCCCGCTGAAGCATTTTCACATCCTCACCCTGATCCAATTTTTGCAAGCCAGCTTCAGGGACTTGGACCGGATCCGTCTCAGGTTCAGGCTCTGGTTTTTCCGCTTCAGCTGGAGCAGTAGATTCTGCTGGCTCCGGTTCCGCCTGAGGGTCCCCAGTCTCTTCCAGCGCGCAGGCTGCCAGGGTGGTAAGCATCGCAGCCATTGCGAGAATAATAGATAAGTTCTTTATAGACATAGCATTTTTCTCCTATTGCATATATGATAGACAAACTGACTTATATTTTCTCATAGATTAGCTAATCGGGGCAATCATAGTTTTCCGGGGTGATCAAAAAAGTTGAAGTAAAAAGCCGGATCCTAAAAAACCCGGCGCTGTTTATTATCCCTGTTTCTCTTCAAGCAGCCTGCAAATCTCCACAATCACATTCGTCGCTTTCTCCATATTATCCACGGAAATATACTCAAACTTGCCATGGAAATTCTCTCCGCCGGTAAACAAATTCGGTGTCGGCAGCCCTTTATAGGAAAGCTGGGAGCCGTCTGTCCCGCCGCGTACCGGCTTGATGACTGCTTCGATATCCAAATGCTTCATCGCTTCCTGGGCAATATCAACAATTTCCATCACTGGCTCAATCTTTTCACGCATATTGTAGTACTGATCCTGCATCTCGACCGTGACGCTTTCTTTCCCGTATTCATCTCTTATTTCTTCGGCAAACTGTTTCAATCGTGCTTTCCGAGACTCAAAATTTTCTTTGTCAAAATCACGGATGATATACGTAGCCACGGTCTGTTCAACATTGCCCTCAACACTGATAAGATGATAGAACCCCTCGTATTTTTCGGTATGCTCCGGTGATTCGTTCTCTGGAAATTTCCCGATAAAAGCAGCGGCCATTTTTCCGGCATTGACCATTTTGTCCTTCGCGGTTCCAGGATGCACACTGTTGCCGTGGAAGGTCACTCTGGCAGCAGCTGCGTTAAAACTCTCATACTGCAGTTCACCAAGCGGGCCGCCATCGACGGTGTAGGCATAGGTTGCGTCAAACCGCTCCACGTCAAAGTTGTGCGGTCCACGCCCAATCTCCTCATCGGGTGTGAATGCCACACGAACTCTGCCATGCTTGATTTCGGGGTGCCGCACGAGATAATCCATCGCCGTCATAATCTCGGCAATTCCCGCTTTATTGTCGGCCCCAAGCAGGGTGGTGCCATCGGTAGTAATCAATGTATGCCCTTTATAGCCGGGTAATTCCGGGAAATCCTTCGCAGACAAAACGACATCTAATTCCTCGTTCAGCACGATGTCATTTCCGTCAAAGTTCTCCATCCGCTGCGGGCGGACGTTTTTCCCTGTAAAGTCGGTCGCCGTATCAAGGTGGGCCATAAAGCCGATCGTCGGTACATTTTTTTCGGTATTGGCAGGAAGCGTCGCCATCACATAGCCATTTTCGTCAGACGCGGCATCCTCCAGTCCAATTTCTTTCAGCTCCTCAACTAGCAGATTTGCCAGCTCCATTTGCCCGGGTGTTGTTGGTATCGCTGTGGAAGTTTCCTCTGATTGTGTATCGACTTTTGCATAGGCAGTAAAACGCCGGATGATATCCTCTTTCATTCGCTAATCTCCTCATCTATTTTTTTGCTTTTATAAGATTATTCTACCATACTTAACAAAAAAGGAGGCAGGCAATATGATCAGACATGCACTCCCGGAAGATGCCCGCCAGTTGGTAAAAGTGATGCAGCAAGTGGAGCGGGAGAGCCCCTATATGCTTTACGAGGCAGGGGAGCGGGAAATTTCAGCAGAAAATATGGAAAAGAGGATTAGGGCGCTAACCGAACAGGAAAACTCGATTATATTGCTCGCCGAAACAGATGGCCAACTGGCCGGTTACCTATTCGCAATTGGCGGATCCTCCAGGAAATCAGCCCACACGGCCTCCGTCGTCATCGGTGTCACAGCAGCACACCAAGGCAAAGGTCTAGGTACAAGATTTTTCGAAAAATTGGAGAAGTGGGCTATGAATATAGAGCTTCATCGGTTAGAATTAACAGTAATAACAGAAAACACACGAGCAATAGATTTGTATGAAAAAGCAGGATTTACCATAGAAGGTGCCAAAAAAGACGCATTGCGGATGGATGGAAGATTTGTAGATGAATATTATATGAGCAAACTTTTGGAGGGATAACGAAAAATGTCTTATTTGATAAGTGTACATCGGTTGAAGAACCGGCTGGAAAATAAGCAGGCCAATACAGTCATCGTGGATGTACGGTTTGATCTCACCGACCCGGATGCAGGCAGGAAGCAGTATTTGCAAAGTCACCTCCCCGGCGCGGTGTATATGGATTTGGAAAAAGATTTATCCGGACGGGCGGAAAAGCATGGCGGCAAGCATCCACTGCCAGATATTGAACTGTTGGCAAGTAAGCTTGGCAATATTGGAATCGACCGCGACACGACGGTCGTGGTTTATGATCAGGCCAATGAAATGTTCGCCTCCAGACTGTGGTGGCTGCTCGATCATTTGGGCCATCAGAGGGTATATGTTTTGGACGGCGGCTATGATCGCTGGGTGAGCGAAGGAGAGGACGTAACGGCAGAAATTCCAACGCTCACGGCTAAGGATTTTCACCCCGCGACCCAGGAAGGGCAAATTGCAGAAATGGAAGAAGTGAAAGAAAAGCTGGAGAAGCGAACAGCTATACTGCTTGATTCCCGCGCCAGTGACAGGTATCTGGGCAAAACGGAACCACTTTATGGCAAGGCTGGTCATATTCCCGGTGCGAAAAACTTTTTCTGGAAAGATGTCTTGCAGAAGAACGGCTCCTGGAAAAGGAAAGAAGAGCTAGAGGAGCACTTCAGCACATTGCCTAAAGATGAGGAAATTATCGTCTCCTGCGGCTCAGGCATTTCCGCTTGCCCGAATGTCCTGGCATTGAAGGCGGCGGGGTACAGTAATGTCAAACTGTATCCGGGCAGTTTCAGTGACTGGATTTCCTATGAAGAGAACGAAGTCGAGACGAAAGCAGAATGAGTGGGGAAAAACAGCGCTGCGCCTGGGTGACGGATGATCCAGTTTATATTGCTTATCATGATCAAGAATGGGGCAGGCCCGTCCATGACGATCAGCATCTGTTTGAAATGCTTTCCCTGGAAGGCGCGCAGGCAGGCTTAAGCTGGATCACGATACTTAGAAGAAGGGAACATTACCGGGAAGCCTTTGATGGTTTTGCCCCTCAGATTGTCAGCAAATATGGGGAGGACAAAGTCAGCGAACTGCTGCAAAATGAGGGCATCATTCGCAACCAGCTGAAAATCCGCTCCGTCATCAGCAATGCTCAAGTCTTCCTGCAGGTGCAGGAGGAATTCGGCAGCTTTGACCGCTATGCCTGGCAATTTGTTGATGGAGAGCCGATTGTCAATCATTGGGAGACACATGAGCAGGTGCCTGCCTGGACGGAGGAATCTGCGCGAATGAGTAAAGATATGAAAAAACGCGGCTTTAAATTCGTCGGTCCCACCATTTTATATGCTTTTATGCAGGCAACCGGCATGGTGAATGATCATACGAAGGGGTGTTTTCTATACCCCGGGAGGAGCGATTAATAAAACAGCTGTCTTCCCTCGAGGAGACAGCTGTTTTAATGGTTCTCTTAGCTTTTTTATTTTGGGGTTGATGGAAACTGTGGCCTAAATTAATGCCGACCGATGCCGAATACAAGCTACAAAAGTGCTCGTTGATTTCCGCTGCGAGCAGCCGCTTTCCGCGGGCACGGCTTCAGCCTCGTGCTGTTCCCGCAGGAGTCGGCTGCCCACAGCGAAGATCAACCATCTACAGAGTGGGTAACTGCTGTTTTGGTGATCTAAACAAGCTGTAAATAACTGATGTAAAGTTTTAAAAACACTCATCAGCGGAGGAAATACATGGAGACTCCAGCGGGAGGATAGGCACAGGTGAGACCCCTAAAGACGAGACAGCACAAGGGGGATCACCGGCCGCCCGCGGAAAGCGGAATGTATTTCCGTAGCGGTAGGTTAAGTCACATTTAAAACATATTTTGATAAAAACGACAAACGCTTTCCGGTGGGACGAGTAATCGCAGTCCCATTCTTTTAGAAAACAGCCTAAAACTTAAACGCCCGCAACTCCGTCTGCAATTCATCAGCAAGCTTGGCCAGTTCATCCGCGTTATGCGAAACTTCCTCCATCGAACTGGACGTCTGCTGGGCCGAAGCAGCTGCCTGCTCCACACCGGCGGCGGATTCCTCAGAAACGGAGGCAATTTCTTCAATGATATGGTTCATATCTACACTGTTATTGGTGATGTCTTTCAAGTTCGCTGAGATTGAAGTGATTTTATTTACCATATCGATCACGGAGCTGTTGATCGTTTCAAAGCTCTGCCCCGTTTTCTCGATTTGCGCCGTACCTTCCCGAACTTCTTTATAGCCGTCGTTTAAGGAGTCAACGACATGGCCGGTTTCCGACTGGATGCTGTTGACAATTGTCGTGATTTCCCCCACAGAAGATGCGACTTGCTCGGAAAGCTTCTTAACCTCATCTGCAACAACTGCAAATCCTCTGCCATGCTCGCCGGCTCTTGCCGCCTCGATCGCTGCATTCAGGGAAAGCAGGTTCGTCTGATCGGCTATATCCTTGATCACACGTACCAGTTTGGTTATTTCATTGGACTGTTTATCCAGCCCTTCCACTTTATTGACCGCTTCGGTAACAATGGAATCAATTCGTTTCATCTGGACAACAGACTGCTCCATCAATTCCGTGCCCTCTGTTGTTACGGCGAGCACCGCTTCGGAGCTTGAGGCAATCTCCTGGCCGTTTTGCTCGGACTGCCGGACTTTTTCTACAAAGTCATTCATATTCTCTGATAAATTAGATGCACTGTTGGCTTGCATTTCCGCACCGGAAGAGATTTCCTCCATGGTGCTGGCAATCTGTTCACTGCCTTCCTTGACCTCATTTGCTGATTGTGTCAGCTCTTCGCTTTTCGACTGCACAGAACTCGAGGCTAATGAAACCTTGGATAAAATGCCATAAATGTTATCCTTCATTTTATTGATGGACAGGGCCAATTGACCAATTTCATCTTCGCCGTCTTTGTCCATTGATTTTACCTGCAGGTTTCCACCGGCCACCTCAGATGTTATATGGACAATTTTCCCCAAGCTGGAAGAAATCCGTCGGCTGACCAGCATCATCAGCAGCACACCAAGTATGATGACGACAATATTGGAAATTGCCAGGATCAGTGTGCTGGTATTTGTTTTTCCCATCGCTGCTTCTACAGAGGAACGCTGATCAGCCTGGACAACTGCGATCAATTCGTCAACGAGTTCAATCGTTTCTCCGCGCAACCGGGAGGAATAATTCCTCAGTGAGTTCGCCATCTCCTGCTGATCATTTTCCATCGATTCTACCATCCGGTTCAGAAATGAATCGTCAATAATGCCATTGTTCGTTAAAATTTGCTCAAACAGTTCCTGCTGCTCTGTGGTGGCCAGCGTCGGCTCTATTTCTTCCACCAGAGCGGTAATCTCTTCCTGGTATTGCGTGAATTCCTCAATAAAACTAGGATTCCCTGTCAGCAGATAATCAGCACTTTGCACATCTTTTGCCTGAATCAGTGCAGCCATCTGTGACATATTGTTGGCTCTTGCGCTATCCTGATCAATCGCTTCCACATCATCGATTACCGACTGCAGCTGCACAAAGACCACGCTGCTTGCGACCAGAAACAGGATGGCTGTTAAAAAAAATACAGATAAATACTTAAATCCAATCGGCAGGTTTCGCCAGCTGAATCGTTTGCCTTTAAGTGCTTTTCTCCATTTATTCAATCTGTTCATCGCTATCCCCCAAATCCATATCTCTTTTTCTTAAGCTCTATTCGTTTGTTTTTTTGCTTAATTATGTCGCAGTTGATGGAAACTGTGACCTAAGCTATCGTTGAGAAAATTTCTGTTACAAAGTGCTCGTTGATTTCCGCAGCGGCAGGAGGTGCTCGCCGTTTATAGATATTGTAAAAAAACAAGATTCTTTTAGAAAACGGTTTTCTCTTATATCGGCAAATAGGACAAAAGTATGAAATGTTTTTTGGGAAAAATTATTTTCTATCCCTTGAAATGGTCAGGCATCCTCTAGTACAATGGCAAACTGTGTGTAAAAATATATTTTTCAGGTGATGAACATGGTTTATTCCGCATTCATGGAAACCAATAAAAATAAAAATGAAATAAAACAGGAATTGGATGAATTGGAGATTCAGATGTTCCGTATGCAGGTGAACATGAAGGAAATTGCCAAAAAATCCGAAGTCATCAGCATTGATCAGGCAAAGGATAAGCGATGGGTGATCATTTTTGCCGACCGCAACAAGAGCAGTTTTCAGGTGATGCTGCATGACTGTACCAAACCGTATCGCGGTGATTGGGACTCCGCCATCCAGGCCGAATACAAAGATCAGCATACGATTCATATTGCTGACATCAAAGGTGAAGAGAACAAAGGATATGGTTCTGTGTTGCTCGGGCATTTAAAAGAGCTGGCCCGTGAAGAGAATGTGCAGTATATTACCGGAGACATCGTCAAACGCGATTTTGACCATGTCAGCCGGCTGAAGCACTTCTACAGGAAGCATGATTTTGATGTGAAAATTGACCATCATCTCGAGCAAGGGGAGATTGTCTGGAATGATGGGTGAACACGTCATATGTCCAGTCAAATGAATAAGAGAGAAACAGCCAGATATCGTTCTCATGGTATCTGGCTTTTAATTTTCTCAAGCCTCCCCGTCCGCCGAATAACAAGACAGCCTGCCTATGAATATCCTGCTATGTAGATACCAAAAACAGGGGAGAATGATGATGCAAATTCATGTAGTGGAACGGGGCGATGTCTTATGGGCCATCGCCCGGCGTTATGGAACAACGGTGAGCCAGATCGCATTGTTAAATGGATTAGATGATCCTGCTGCGCTTGTTGTCGGGCAATCGCTGGTTATTCCGGACCCTGCCAGCGAATATGTCGTGGAGCCGGGAGATAACTTATGGTTGGTTGCTCAGAGGTATGGTGTAACAGTGGAAGATTTAGCCAGAGTAAATAACATCACAAACCCTAACTTGATTTTCGTGGGGCAAATGCTGGAAATGCCTTATTTTTCCCATATCATTCAGCCGGGAGAGACACTATGGCAGATCGCCGGGAGGTATGGTGTGAGTACCGGCCAGCTTATACAGCTGAATAACATGGTCAATCCTTCGCTAATTTATCCAGGCCAGACACTGCGTATCCCGACGGCTGCCAAGCCGGTTATTGAAGTCAATGCCTACACAACACAGATGGATCAGCAGGGCGCGCAGGAGGTGCTGGCACTTGGCAAGTATTTTACCTATCTCAGCCCATTTACTTACAGCTTCAATCCCGACGGCACACTGACCAACCTGCAGGACACCGCCGTTCTGGAAGCTGCCAGAGCCACAGCAACGGTTCCGCTCTTAGTGATGACCAATTTTGTCGGCGGCAATTTTGATTCGGATGTGATTGCCAACCTTTTGCGGAATCCGGAATTGCAAGAGACCTTGATCAGCAATTTGCTGGAAGTGATGCGGGAGAAAAATTATGGCGGGGTAAATTTTGACTTTGAATATATTTACCCGGAAGATCGGGAAAACTATAACAACTTTCTGCGCAGAGTCGTAGCCCGTTTGCGTCCGGAAGGCTATCTAGTCTCCACTGCGCTTGCCCCGAAGATTAGTGCCGATCAGCAAGGATTGCTTTATGAAGCGCATGATTATGAGGCTCATGGGGAGATTGTTGATTTTGTCTTCCTGATGACCTATGAATGGGGATGGGCCGGCGGGGAACCGTGGGCAATCGCCCCAATAAATGAGGTGCGTCAGGTGCTGGATTACGCGGTCACTGTCATTCCGCGCGACAAAATCCTTATGGGCATTCCGCTTTATGGAAGAGACTGGAGAATTCCGTGGCAAGAGGGCACAACTGCGAGAACCGTGAGTCCGCAGGAAGCCGTTCAGCTCGCCAGAACGTATGGGGCAGAAATTCAATATCATGAAACCTACCAGTCGCCATTTTTCCGTTATACCGATGAGACCGGTCAAGCGCACGAAGTCTGGTTTGAGGACGCACGCAGCATGCAGGCGAAATATGATACAGTCAAAGTGTATGACCTTCGTGGTGCCTTCTACTGGGTGCTCGGCAATCCATTCCCGCAAAATTGGGCAGTACTTCAGGAAAATTTTCAGGTAAGGAAGCGGTGATAAAAGAAAACACCTTCATGCGATATATATCGTTTGAAGGTGTTTTCTTATGTGAACACGCGCTTTACTGTCTCCGCAAATTCTTGAAAGTAATATGGCGTCTCCTCTGCTGTCAGGCCGTTAGCCATATTGGCCGCAATCGACTGGTTGTACCATTTCTGGTCCACGTACCCGGCGTTGAAGTTCTCCCATATTTTGCTTCCCTGCATCGCCAAATCTTTTTCCATTGCCAGGAGATTGTCGAGTTTATCCGCGACAATCAGGTATTTAACTTCCTTTTCCGCGTGCTTCACCGTATCGATGGTATGCTGTTTCCGTTCCCGCCACGATTTTGATTTGTCCTCCGTATGGGCGGCCACCAACTCAGCGGCCCGTTTGCCAAAAGACTCTTCAATATCTTCTATTTCATATGGCGTATCTTCCACCACATCATGCAAATAGCCCGCACAGACCAGCTCATCACTGAAACCGGCTTGCTCCAGCCGTTCTGCTACACGGATGGGGTGGGTAATGTAGGGAGAATCGGAGTTTTTCCTGGTTTGTCCATGATGCGCCTTTTCTGCAAAGTCCCTTGCCTGTTGTTTCACTATTATTCCTCCGTTTTTTCTGAATACTTATTTATAACATGTATTCTCATATCAGACAAGTAGGCTTGCAGCGGATTTTGTATCATGTATATACTATTGTAGATATTCGGTGCCGAGATGATTCTATATCTACATCTATATAGAAAATAACTACAATGTTCTACATTTATCCAAATTGGGGTATACTATATATAGAAAGTAATAAAATAATAAATACTGAACGTACGGTACTGTCAACACCATTCAGCCCAAGTGCAATAGCCCTTCAAAGGGGTAACTCATGGGAATATAGAAATAACCACCAAAAGTTTAGCAGGCTAAGGGTGGTTATTTCTGTTTATACAGATATGTCAGCAACGCAACGATTAAAGGGCGATACATATTGTACATGTACAATATGTATCGCCCTTTTTACTGTTGGTTTAAAAAAATTTGACTATTTTCTACCTGTGTTACTTAACAACCGCGCCCGTCAAAGGACCAAGCGAACTACAGGTTGCGACCGTTATTCGTATTATCTTTATTCTCTTTATTACTTAAAAATTTCCAAAGGTGATATGTTGTCCAAAAAATGGCTATATTTATGAGTGATAAAATCATGAAAGTGGTAAGATTCCCATGAGTGAAAATATAGAGTAACACCAAGATAATTATAAATGGTGGTAAAAGCATCCAATAGCGTTTGTCTTTAAAGGTTTCAAAACTAAACATACGATAACCCCCATTCTCATAACAACTTATAATCAGTTATCACCTACAAACCCATTTTATAACATAATAATAATGCCTTATTACACTATATCTAGTATAACAAATGGTGTGAGGCAATGGTACTATAATTAACAGAATTTAGAGTCTTTCATAAAAATTGTGCCCAAATATAGTAGTGTCTGATTATCCCTACGCACAAACAACAAAACATTGGTATCAGCAGCGTTCCTGTTATAGTATGGACAAAGAAGGAGGCGCGTGGAAATGGCTGAAGGGATTAACCAGCGGAAAACAGAGCATATTCGGCTTTGTTTGTCCGAGAATGTTGAAGGTGTGAACAAAACAACCGGGCTGGAAGGAATTTCGTTTCTGCACAATGCCCTGCCGGAGATTAACTTTGCTGATATTGAATTGTGTACATCCTTTTTAAATAAACAATTAAATGCTCCATTTTTAGTGAGTTCCATGACAGGCGGTTCGGAGCTTGCAACAACGATCAACCAGAATTTGGCGCTGGCAGCTGAAGAGAAAAGATGGGCGGTGGCACTTGGTTCGACAAGAGCTTTGCTGGAGAGCAGTGCACATGAGGATTCTTTCCTTATCCGGAAGCAGGCGCCAACGGTTCCATTAATTGCCAATTTGGGTGTGGTGCAGCTTAATTACGGATATGGCGCAGATGAGGCACGCCGTATTGTCGAGATGACAGAAGCGGATTCGCTTGTGTTGCATTTCAACACCCTGCAGGAAGCGGTGCAGGACGGCGGAGACCTGAATTTTGAGAACTTGCTGCCAAAAATCGAACAAGTCACAAGTTCCCTCGATGTTCCAGTTGGTGCCAAAGAAGTCGGTTTCGGCATTGATGGAGAGGTTGCTGAAAAATTATATAATGCCGGCATCTCCTATATCGATGTAGCTGGTGCAGGCGGGACATCCTGGAGTCAGGTAGAAAAACTCAGGTCCCAGGATCCGCTCAAACGGGCCGCGGCGGAGGCCTTCAACAATTGGGGGCTGCCGACCAAGGAATGTCTTGTGTCTGTAAGGGGCCGTCTGCCTGACGTGCCGCTGGTCGCAAGTGGCGGCATGAAAACAGGGGTGGACGCAGCAAAAGCCCTGACGATCGGAGCCGATGTGGTCGGGTTTGCCCGCCAGCTGCTTCAGGCTGCCACGGAATCCGCGGAAGCTGTTGTGAAGGTCATGGACCAGATCGAACTGGAACTGAAGATGGCCATGTTCGGCATCGGTGCCAAAAACCTCGAAGAATTGAAAAACACGAGGCGGGTAAGTATTATGGGGCGGTCTTTGATGGATGATAACAGCTGAAGCCGACAAATAAACGAAAGCGCAGGGGTATTCAAGATAGAATCCCCTGCGTTTTTTTACGTTGTAATTAATTTGCGAAAAATTGAAACACAATAAAGAATTATCCGTATATATAAGTAAGCAAAACCTATAGGGGAGATTAGATGAAAAGGTTTCTGTATTATTTCGGATGGACAGTCATTATAGGAGTTGTTATTTATTTCGGGGTCAGGTATCAAGTTTGGTTAGAGGAACAATCCCGTATGTATTTTGATATGCTGCCTTTCGTATTATTTACAGCAATATTTCCTATTTTGATTGGACTCTTGCTGAGATTGCCGAAATTGATTATCGAAATTAAACAGAATGTACCGTGGACATTTGATTGGGTGAAATTTGTTGCCGTTGGGCTGCCGGCTCTTTGTATACTATCCATGTACATTCTACCATTTATTCCTTTAGGTGAAGGGTTCATCAGAATACCATATATAATTATGATTGGGGGCCCAATGATCCAAACAATAGCCGGGATTGTTTTTGGGTATAGCTTGTTGGACAGCTTGAAAAGATAATCACTATTGAGCGGAAATCGACCGTGGAGCGAGGATATCAACCATCCTGTAACGGAACCCTTTACTTTGCTGTAAGTTTCGAACCGCCAACACCAGGGTACAATATAAACACACACAGCAAACACTGAAGGAGGAATCACAGATGCCTTGGACGATGAACGATTATCCATCATCGATGAAAAATTTAAATGATACAACGAAAAAGAAAGCAATTGATATTGCCAATTCCATGGTGGATGAAGGGTATGAAGAAGGACGCGCAATCCCGATTGCGATTGAGCAGGCCAAGGAATGGCGGGAAAATGCCAGCCAGGATGAACTAAAGGAATATGA
Organism: Lentibacillus sediminis; assembly: GCF_002763455.1. Lineage (GTDB taxonomy): Bacteria > Bacillota > Bacilli > Bacillales > Amphibacillaceae > Lentibacillus_D > Lentibacillus_D sediminis_A. The sequence goes on along the minus strand of NZ_NIXK01000007.1, from coordinate 13,368 downwards.
AGAGGAAGGCAAGCCAGCCAAGCGTTCCGAGGAAGGTAAGAAATATGAGAATAACCCGGAACGTCTGGAAGAAGGAGAACAGGTTGTTGCCCACGATGATGGCTGGGCCGTGCAATCAAGCGGTGCGAAAAAGCCGAGTGAGGTTTTTGATAACAAGCAGGATGCGATCAGCCGGGCAAAAGAGGTCGCAGAAAATAAAGGAACGTCTGTAACGATTTTCAAGCAGGATGGTTCTGTTCAGGAAACAAAAACGTATGAAAACAATAATTAAAATGACTGCTCGTCCCAGGTGAGCAGTCATTTTCATTTCCATTCGAAGCACCCCCTTAGGCAGATCGCTTAATGTAACCAGGCAATTATGCTACAATATTTAGCAGAAACGGGGGTTAAATTGTTGAAAATTGAAATTTGGTCTGATTTCGTTTGCCCGTTTTGCTATATGGGGAAACGGCGATTGGAAAATGCATTGCAGGATTTTCCGCACAAAGACAATGTAACGTTGGAATATAAAAGTTATGAACTTGATCCGAATGCTGAAGAGAATCCGGGATTGAACATGCATGAGTACCTGGCAGAGAAAAAAGGCATGCCGGCTGAACAGGCGAAACAAATGAATGAGAGTGTTGGAAAACAGGCTGCAGAAGTTGGCCTGACATATAATTTTGATACTATGCAGCATACAAACACATTTGATGCGCATCGTGTGGCGCAATACGCAGTGGAACAGGGCAAGGGAGAAGAGATGACCGAGCGTCTGCTTCATGCCTATTTCACGGAATCGAAGCTGATCAGTGATCATGCGACATTAATTGCTCTTGCTGAGGAAGTTGGCCTGGATCCGGATAAAGTCACCGAATTGCTCAAAGTCGATGACTATGCCCTGCATGTCCGCAGTGATGAAGAACAGGCCCGGCAGATAGGTGTACAGGGTGTGCCGTTTTTCGTTTTTAACGAAAAATATGCCGTATCTGGTGCCCAGCCGGAAGAAGCATTCCGTGAAGTGTTGGATACCGTTTGGAAAGAAGAAAATGAACGGCCGGCGCTTACACCTTTTCCGTCCTCAACGAAAAGTGAGACGACATATTGCACCGATGAGGGCTGTGAAGTCAAAGAATAACGTTTATCCATGGCTAAATGGGGACCTCCCTGAGGGTTTCTGTTTAGCTATGTTTTTTGTGGCAGAATTGAAGGGTTCGCTGGAGGATTGTTGTGCAAATGAAATATAGCTTGTTGAAGCCTGTGTTGCCGGGGACTATAGACATTATACCGTGATACCAAAACTTGAAAAAGACTGCCATAATATGTTTGAATAAAGAGAAACGTCAACAAGGAATCGAGGGTACACATAGATGAAAAAATTTCTTATGCTTCTGCTGACAGCGGGACTGGCCATGGTGCTGGCCGCATGCGGGAATGAGAGCTCGGAGGAAGAGGCGGCCCCAACCGAGCCAGCGCAACAGGCGCAGGAACCGGTGGAAATCAGTGAAGAGGAAGAAGTGGCCGAAGATACATCTGTTGCTGCGGTCAATGATACGGAAATTACCGGAGAAAAATATAATCCGGTTTACTTGCAGGTGAAAACACAGCTGTCGCAGAGTGGACAGGATGTCAGCGATCTCCAGCAAGTCAGGGAATTGACGCTTAATCTGCTGGTTGAAGAGGAACTGATTTTGCAGGATGCTGCGGAAAAAGGCATTGAGGTTACGGATGAAGAAGTGCAGTCCCAACTCGATTTGATCAAGGAGCAAACGGGGGAAGAACTGACGGCAGTGTTGGAACAATTACGTCTGACCGAGGAACAGTTCAAGGCGCAGCTGACCGATGATTTGACCACATCCAAATACATGGATTCCGAATTTGAAGTGGAAGTAACCGATGAAGAAGTGCAGGAATTCTATGACCAGCTGCAGGAACAAGGAAGTGAGGTTGGCGAACTGGGACAAATGGAAGATCTGATCCGGGAACAGCTGACCATGAATAAAACCCAGCAGCTGCTGGCCGACCGTGTAGTTGAATTAAAAGAAAATGCGGACGTGAAAATGCTTATCTAAATCAAAACGAAGGCTTTCACCATGACAAGTGGTGAGGAGCCTTCGTTTTTTACTGGGACAGTATATTATCTAACTTCACAACAAACAATTGCATATCCTCCTCCGAACCGATCGTGATGCGGAGGTGATTGCTGATTTTTGGTTTGGCAAAATACCGGACGAGCACCCCGGCCTCTTTAAGACTGCTGTACAAACTTTCCGCCGTCCATTCTGGATGGCTCACCAGCAGAAAATTGGCCTGGGAGGGGAGGACATGAAAGCCGCGGTCCCCGAGTGCTTTGCTCGTCGATTCCCGTGTCCGGATAATTTTTGCCACCGTCTCGGCAAAATAATCTCTATCCCTTATTGCTGCGATTGCTCCAGCGATTGCCAGGCGGTCGAGTGTATAGGAATTGAAGGAGTCCTTGATCCGTGTCAGTCCTTCAATCAGCGCCGGATGCCCCATGGCAAAGCCGATCCGCAATCCGGCCAGGGAGCGGGATTTCGACATCGTCTGGACAATCAGCAGGTTATCAAAGTCATCAATTAGTGAAACCGCAGAGTTTTCAGCAAAATCCACATAGGCCTCATCGACAATTACTACTTGATCCGGATTGTTCTCGGCAATCGCCCTTACCTTATCAAGCCCCAGATAAATACTCGTCGGCGCATTAGGGTTGGGGAAAATCACCCCGCCTTCCGATTGAAAGAAATCCGCCGAGGAAATCGAGAAATCTTCATTTAGCTCCACTTCCTCATAAGGGATGTCAAAAAGCTTGGCATATACCGGATAAAAACTGTAGGAAACGGCCGGGAAGCGAATAGTTTTCCCTGGTTCAAAAAATGCCATGAAGGAAAAAGCAAGAATTTCATCCGAACCATTTCCCAGAAAAACCTGCTCTTTATCGAGTCCGTGATAAGCCGCTATTTCTGCTTTTAACGCCTCAGCGGTTGGAGAGGGGTAGCGGTTTAAATGGTTTCCCAGTTCTTCTCGGATTGCATCGAGCACTTTTGAAGAGGGAGGATAGGGATTTTCATTGGTATTCAGTTTCAGAATATCAGGCTCGTTCAGCTGCTCGCCGGGCACATACGGTTCGGTACGCTGGACTGCGGTGCTCCAAAATTTACTCATCATCCTTGACTTCCTTTTGCACATGTCGTTTTGCCAGTTCCTGCTTGATATCATTCACCGAAACATCAAGCATTTCCATAAGCACGAGCGTATGATAGACCAAATCGGAAATTTCCCAAGTGACTTCTTGTCTACTGCTGTTTTTGGCTCCGATAATCACTTCACTTGCTTCTTCACCGACTTTTTTCAATACCTTATCGATTCCTTCACGGAACAGATACGTGGTGTAGGAGCCGTCCACAGGCTGTTGGCGGCGCTCTTTTATTTTTTCCGTAATGACAGAGATCACATCCAGTACCACATCCTCCTGCTGGTAAAGCAGGTTATGAAAACAGGATGTCTCGCCAGTGTGGCAGGCGGGACCGTTCGGCTGCACCTGAACGAGCAGCGCGTCTGCATCACAGTCATAGCTGATCTTCTGGACCTCCTGGGTGTTGCCGGAGGTTTCTCCCTTATGCCAGAGCTCTTTTCGTTTGCGGCTGAAAAACCAGGTCTCTTTTGTCTGGATGGTTTTCCAAAGGGAAGTTTCGTTCATGTAGGCCAAAGTTAAGACTTCCCCGGACGCAGCATTCTGAACGACTGCTGGTATCAGCCCGTGTTCATCAAAAACAAGCTGGTCGATGGTTACTTCCATGTGCGCTCACTCCTTACAACAATGTCATTTGCTTGCAGGTATTTTTTTAGGTCGGGCAGCGGGATTTCGCCGTAGTGGAACACAGAGGCTGCCAACGCTGCGTCTGCTGAGTCCTTCAGTACATCGGAAAAATGCGCAGCTTCACCGGCACCGCCGCTGGCAACAATAGGGATGTTGACGGCATTGGCAATTGCTTTGGTCAATTCCAGGTTATAGCCGGTTTTTTCTCCGTCCGTATCAATGGCGTTAACAACAATTTCTCCCGCTCCAAGTGCTTCCCCCTGTTTTGCCCAGACGACCGCATCCATTCCGGTGTTATTCCTCCCGCCTTTGGTGTAAACCTCCCAGGCACCGGCAGCGGATTGCTTGGCATCAATGGATAGCACAATGCATTGCGCCCCGAATTTCCGTGCCGCATCGCGGAGGAGTTCCGGCTTCTCGACGGCGGCACTGTTTATCGAGACTTTATCCGCCCCGGCGCGCAGGACACGGTGAATGTCTTCCACCGTGCGGATGCCACCGCCTACGGTAAAGGGGATGGCAATTTCCGCTGCCACGTTTTCCACCACATCCAGAAAGATGTTCCGCGACTCATTGGAAGCTGTAATATCGTAGAAAACAAGCTCGTCAGCGCCCTCCTGATTGTAGCGCTTCGCCAGTTCCACCGGGTCTGCGACGTCTTTGATGTCCTTAAATTTTTTCCCTTTGACGACGCGGCCTTTATCGACATCGAGACAAGGGATAATTCGTTTAGCGAGCATCTTGTGCCACCTCCTTTGCAGCTGTGAAATCGAGCGTACCGTCGTAAAGGGCTTTTCCGATAATCGCGCCATAGAGGCCCATTTGTTTGAGCCGCTGGATATTTTCCAGAGAGGTGACGCCGCCAGAAGCAATCACGTTCATGGTGGTAGATTGATTGACAGCCTCCAACTCTGCAAAATTTGGACCTTGCAGCATGCCGTCTTTTAAGATATCGGTATAAATAATCGTCTCGACACCGAGGGTTTCCAGTTCTTGGATCAGATTAACAGCTTTTGTCGTGCTCGTTTCTGTCCATCCATCTGTGGCAACATATCCGCCTCTGGCATCAATTGACACGGCAATTTTTCCTCCGTACTGTTTGAGGGCTTCTCGCAAGAATGATTTGTCTGAGATCGCGGCTGTCCCGATAATGACTCGGGCAATTCCTGCTGTAAGATAATCCTCGATGACGGACATGGAGCGGATGCCGCCGCCCACTTGGACCGGCAGGCTGGATTTGTTGGCGATTGTTTTAATGGCACTGTCATTGGCTGATTTCCCTGATTTCGCCCCATCTAAATCCACCAGATGGAGATAGGAAGCCTCCAGATCTTCCCATTTCCTGGCAACTTCTGCGGGGTCATCGCTGTATATTTTTTCTTTATTGTAATCTCCTTGGGTGAGGCGCACACATTTTCCATCTTTAATATCGATTGCTGGAAACAGAATCATGAAATCATCCTCCTGAAGTTTTGCAAAAGCTTTAGTCCGGCGGAACCGCTTTTCTCCGGATGAAACTGCATGCCGATGATGTTGTCTTTCTGCACGATGGCCGGCACGATTCCGCCGTATTCGGTGCTTGAGATCAGCGTCTCTTCCTGATAGTCTTTCACCGCATAGGAATGCACAAAATAGACATAAGTGTTGTCTGTGATGTCTTCAAGCAGTGGGGAGGGGGCATGCTGTCTCAAGGTATTCCAGCCCATATGCGGCACCTTCACCGTATTGCTGATGCGCCCGACTTTTCCTTCAAGTAAGCCGAGACCCTGCCATCTGCCGTCTTCTTCGCTCGTGTCGTAAAATAGCTGCATGCCAAGGCAGATGCCGAGAATTGGCTTGCCGGTTTTTGCTGCTTCTTTAATTACTGTCGTGAGCCCAAGTGAGTTCAGAGAATCCATGGCATCTTTAAAGGCACCGACTCCTGGCAGAATTACCGCATCACTCTTTCGGATCGTCTCCGGATCGGCAGTCAACTGCGAGTCAAGATTCTGCCTTGTTAAAGCAAATTGCAGGCTTTTAATGTTGCCGGCCCCGTAATCGATGATTGCAATCATAGTTGAAAACTCCTTTTCTGTAATTTCGGGTGGGCATTTTGAATTCAAGCGAGGAGACGCTAAAATCGAGCGACCTCGCCTTAGAATCGAGCGAGCACACCTTCAAATCGCGCGACCAGCCATCCAATTCGAGCGAGTACACCCTCAAATCGAGCGACCCACCCCAAATTCTAGCGACCTCGCACCGATATCGCGCGGCGCACACTTCAAATCGAGCGACCGACGGCTCAAATCGCGCGTCAAGCACCTCAAGTCGCGCGGCACACACCTCAAATCGCGCGACCAACACACCGAATCGCACATCTACCACCCCAACTAAATCTCTATAAAACTCCTTTAGTAGAAGGAACCCCTTCAATCCGTTCATTGATCCGGCTGGCCTCATCAAGCGCACGGCCAAAACCTTTGAAAATCGATTCAATAATGTGATGGGTGTTTTTGCCATATGCCAGATTAATATGAAGTGTCACCTGAGCATTGCTGGCAAAGGCCTGGAAAAATTCCTCAACCAATTCGGTATCAAAATTTCCGACCTTATCCTTCAGCCCCTCGACATGATATACAAGATACGGACGACCGCTGATGTCCAAATTTATCGTGGACAGCGCCTCATCCATCGGCGAGGTGACACTTGCATAGCGGGTAATCCCAGCTTTCGTTCCTAAAGCACTGCGGAATGCCTGCCCCAAAGCAATGCCGATATCCTCCACGGAATGATGCTGATCTACCTCAAGATCTCCCTTGCAGGAAACCTGAAGATCAAACAAACCGTGCTTGGTCATTAATATCAGCATGTGGTCGAAAAATCCTACTCCTGTCTGGATGGAACTCTCGCCCGTTCCATCAATCGACAAATCCAAATCGATTTCTGTTTCGCTCGTTTTCCTGCTAATGTTTTCCTTCCGCATCGGTATCATCCTCTCTGACTTTGATGGCATTGGCATGGGCAGTTAATCCTTCCGTCACTGCCAGGGTTTGGATCGCTTCTCCAGCTTGCAGCAGCGCTTCCCTGGAGTACTGAATAATGCTCGACTTTTTCACGAAATCATAGACGCCGAGCGGGGAAGCGAACCGAGCCGTTGCGCTTGTCGGCAACGTGTGGTTCGGCCCGGCAAAATAATCGCCGAGCGGCTCTGGCGAATAGTTACCCAGAAAAATCGCTCCGGCATGGCGTATATGTGCCGCATACGCTTCCGGCTGGCGAATCATCAATTGCAGATGCTCCGGGGCAATTTGATTGACGATCTCGCAAGCATCAGCCAAATCCTCTGCGACAATGATTTGCCCGTGCTGCTTCAGTGATTGTTGAATGATAGCTTTCCGCTCGAGGGTTTCATTTTGTTTCTGCACCTCGGCGGCGATTTTTTCGGCTAACTCAGCACTTGCTGTCACACAGATGGCTCTCGCCGATTCATCATGCTCCGCCTGGGAAAGCAGGTCTGCGGCAACATAGCGGACTGGCGCCGTTTCATCGGCCACGACGCAGATTTCGCTCGGTCCTGCAATCATGTCAATCGCTACATCACCGTACACCCATTTTTTGGCACGGGCGACAAAGGCATTTCCCGGCCCGACAATTTTGTCAACTTTGCCTACTGTTTCTGTTCCATAAGTCAATGCGGCAATCGCCTGGGCGCCGCCGATTTTATACACCCGGTCTGCGCCGGCTTCTTTTGCTGCAGCGAGGACATAGGGATTGATGCTGCCATCCTGCTGCGGCGGGGTGGTGATGGCAATTTCCCCAACCCCTGCCAGGCGGGCCGGGATGACATTCATCAGTACTGAGGAAGGGTAGGCTGCTTTGCCGCCGGGAATGTAGACCCCCACTTTATCCAGTGGTGTCACCTGCTGGCCTAGAGTAATTCCTCCAGTCTGCCGAACATACCAGGACTGCTCTGTCTGCGCTTGGTGAAAGGTGGTGATATTTTCTTTTGCCTGTCTCAGAGCGGTTAAAAATTCCTGGCTGACCTGGCTCATTGCTTCGGTAAGTTCCTCTGGAGAGACGGTAAGTTCATTCAGAGCCGCGCCGTCAAATTGCTCCGTCAATTCATACAGCGTGCGGTCACCGGATGTCCGCACCCGGCGAAGGATCTCGAGGACCTTGCTGTCGAGCTCCTCATTGCCGGATTTCCCGGCCGTTTGGTTCGTCTGCTGTTCTTCCCGAAATTCTCTGGATGTCAATACCCTCATGCCTTCGCCTCCTCCAAAGCGCCTTGCAATTGCTGAATCAGTGGATGAATGACCTCTGATTTGGTCGCAAAGCTCGCCTTATTGACAATCAGTCTTGTGCTAATCTCCTCGATCTCTTCGATAATGCTCAGGCCGTTCTCTTTTAATGTTGTCCCTGTTTCCACAATATCGACGATCACGTCAGCAAGCCCAATCAGCGGTGCCAGCTCCACGGAACCGTTCAATTTGATCGTCTCTACGGACTGCCCTTTTTTCTGAAAATGGTTTTTTGCGATGGCCGGGTATTTTGAGGCGACCGTTAAGGACTGATTGGAAAGCCGATCTGTTTCCGCACTACCGGCAACGGCAACCTTGCATTTGCCCAGTTTCAGATCGAGCATTTCATAAATATCGGCCTGAGCTTCGAGAATATTATCTTTGCCGACAATGCCGATGTCTGCAGCGCCTTTTTCCACATAGGTGGGCACATCGACCGCTTTAACAAATATCAGCTTAATCTTGCCAGATGTGTCAAAAAAGATAAGCTTTCTGCTGTCTGCATGAAAGTCGGGAAAATCGATCCCCGCTTTTTCGAAAACGGACAGGCTCGCCGAGGTCGTTCTTCCTTTTGCCAGCGCCAGTGTCAATGGTTCCACTTATTCGTCCCCCTTTTCTTCTGGAAACAGCTGTGCCAGCGTTTCCTTATCCTCATCCGCCCACTCATCAAGCAGGGGAGAGCAGGCGATTCCATCCTGTGATAACTTGATCCGCTTTGCGGCAACGGAGCCCCCGCTGCTGCCAGCCGGAAAAGTAAGCACAGTCAAACCTTTCTCCCGCAGCTGATAGGCAAGACGAAAGGCATCGCGCTGCTTTTCCGCCGTATATTCAATTACGAAATCTGGCGCGCCAGGCTCCGGCACACTTAGCTTCTGCTGCTTGCGGGCCTGAAGCAGATCGTCAATATCAAACGCAAAACCGATGGCGGGAAGCGGGCTGCCAAACTGCTCCCCGAGATTGTCATACCTGCCGCCCATCATCACCGGCTTGCCGAAATTTTCGACAAACCCCTGAAAAATAACCCCGGTGTAATAATTCATATTGTTGATCAAGCCAAGATTAAAGACAGCCGCATCCTCGACTTCGTAAGCCTCTAGCACCTCATATACATCCCGAAGATTTTGCAGAAGTTCCTGCATGGCGTCATTGCGGACGATTTCTTCCGCCTGAGGGATGACATATGCCGGATTCCCGTGCAGATGCGGCAGTTTCTTGATGGCAATTTTGAGTTCTTCCTCAAGCTCAAAGCCGGCAAGAAATGTTTCAATGTCCGTTGTGTTCTTTGATTGAATCATTGCCTGCAACTGCTCGATTTCCACTCGTGAAAGCTTCGCCTGTTTAATCAGTTCCTTGAAAAATCCCGCATGCCCAATTTCGATTTTAAAATTGGCAAACTCCAAATCTCTTAAAGTATGAACCGCCAACATAATAATTTCTGCATTGTTTTCCGCTGTATTTTCGCCAAAATACTCCACCCCGGCCTGTGTGCTTTCCTTGCTCCCCAGTTCCCCATCTGTCTGGCGAAAGACATTTTGCACATAAAATAACCGTTCGCCTGCTGTTGCCGCCTGGCGGGAGGAAACCATCCTGGCAATCGGAATGGTCATGTCCGGTCTTAGCACGAGCACCTTGCCGGAAGAATCAATCACCTTCAGCATTTCATCCTTGTTAACCGTGCCGGCAATGGAGGAGTATAGATCATAATATTCAAACGCCGATGTGCCGATTTGCTGATAGCCATAAGTGGCAAAGCGATTTTTTAATGTCGCTGTCAGAGTTTCCTTAATCTGAAAATCTCTTGCACTTGCATCTTTGCTGCTGCCTGAGACATATGGCTGCATAGAAAAAGATCTCCTCTCAAAAACTTTATTACTTTATCGCTTTATCTAAGTAAAGTTATATAGTATTCTAGTAACTATAGGGGAAAAAGTCAAGTTTTTTAAGCTTGATGGAGATGAATGAATTTAATAAAGGAGAGACCATAATGTTTGATTACCATATTCACAGTGATTTTTCGGCTGATTGCAACACACCAATGGAGAATACGATTGAGCAGGCATATCGGCGGGGCTTGAAAGAGATTTGCTTTACTGAGCATATTGACGATGACTACCCAGACCCGTCGATTGAATTTACCCTGGATCATACGGGTTATGATAAAAAAATATCCGCTTTGAAGGCACAATACCAAGGGGAAATTTCCGTGAAAAAAGGCGTGGAGATCGGCATCCAGCCCCATCTTTTAATGCGTATGGACGAATTGCTGAAGAAAGAGACATTTGATTTTGTCATTTGCTCGATGCACACCACGGCCGGTAAAGACTTGCATTCGGGAGATTTTTTCCGCGAACAGTCGGTTGAAGCTGCTTATCAGCAGTATTATGAAGAGCTGCTTGCCTGTATCCATCAATACAAAAATTTCGATATCCTCGGTCACATCGACTTGGTGAAACGGTATGCGGCAGACAGCAGCGGGCGGGGTTTTCATGAAATTATCCGGGAAATCTTCCGGGAGATTATTCCGGATGGCAAAGGGATCGAGCTGAATACCTCAGGGGTGCGCTATGGAATGGAAAGCGGCATGCCGAGTGAGGATATTCTCCGGCTGTACCGGGATTGCTGCGGTGAGGTGATCACTGTTGGATCGGACGCTCATAAGGCAGCTGATGTCGGCTATCAAGTCAAGGAATCCTATGCACTCCTGCAGTCGCTTGGATTCCGGTACATTGCAACGTTTGATGACAGAAAACCTGTTTTTCATCGGATTGGAGATCTGGTTTAAGGCTGAAAAATCTGACCTGGGCTGCCGCTGCGGAAATACCCTTCGCTTTCCGCGGGAGCTGGTGAGCCTCCTCGTGCTGTCTCGTCTTTAGGGGTCTCACCTATGCTTATCATCCCGCAGGAGTCTACGGGTATTTCCTCCGCTAACTGTGTGGTGCTTGTTTAAATCAAACAACAGTTATCCACTCTGTAGATGGTTGATCTTCGCTGTGGGCAGCCGACTCTTGCGGAAAAAGAACGAGCCTGAAGAACCCGCAGGAAGTGGTTTTCTTCCGAGGAGGCTGAAGCCGTTCCCTAAGGTGCACGACCGCCCGTAGCGGAGATCAACGAGCACTTATGTCGGAGTTTATTAGATTTTGCGATAAAAACAACATAGGGTTTAGTAACCGCAGCACCAGATCTTTTAGAAAAAGCCCACCCAAAAATTTACCGGGAATTTACCACAGAAACCAGCAAAAAATGCTATAATGTAACAATGGAATGATGCACGAAATGAGGGAGTTCGGTGAAGAGAAAATACATCCTGGTGATCACATCGTTTTCCGTGGTGCTTTTGGGGTTTGCTGTTGTCTTTAATGTGCCCAGCCAGACTCGCTCAGAGATCTATCAGGGCGCGCCGACGGTATTTGTCCATGGTTATAAAGGGACGGAGAATTCATTTGGGTCGATGCTGGAGCGTTTTGAGGAAGATTATCACTGGGGCAATAAGGGCTTGGTCTATTATATATCGGAGGAAGGCAAAATTCGTGATTACAACCTCAGCAAGGGGAGAGAGGTGCCGACGTTTGTCCAGGTGATTTTTGAAGATAATCGGGCAAGTTTTGCAGAAACTGCGGATTGGCTGGCAAAGGCAGTCAGTCATATGAAAAAACATTATTTTATGGATGCGATTAACCTTGTTGGCCACTCGATGGGCGGAATCGTTGCCTTGAAATACGTTCAGGATTATCAGGGGAGAGCTTATCCGGAGGTAAATAAGCTGATCGCAATTGGCAGTCCGTTTGCCGGGATTTTCAGTCCGGAGTATTTTCACATTCATCACGATCCCGCGGCTAAAGATTTAAAGCCGAATTCCGTGGCACTGCAGATCATACACGAAAATTCGGTTCCCAAGCAGCTGGAGGTTTTTAATATTGGAAGCACCGGAGACACGGTTGCCGTTCCGGAAAGTGTGCTTGCCCTGGAGTCGATAGTGCCGGAAGATCAGCTCGAGCAAGAGATCATCCAGGACAGAGCGCTCGGTCACAGCATGCTGCATGAAAGCAGGAAGGTCGATCAGTTAATTTATTCATTTTTGTGGCAAGACAGGAACCAATAACTTACAATATACAAGATGGTCATCTGAGATGATGACAGAACAGAATTAAAAGGACTGGTAATGTGGCACATTCGATATATCATCAATTAACCGCCCTCACAGCGGAGGAAAATGTGATGGCGGATGAACCGCTGAAAAATCATACGTACACCCATCTCGGCGGCGAGGCAGACTTTCTGGTGAAGCCGGAGACTTATGAAGAGGTGCAGGAAATCGTCAAGTTCGCCAACAGGGAAGACATTGCTTTCACCCTGCTGGGAAATGGCTCCAACCTGATCGTGAAAGATGGCGGGATTCGCGGGATCGTCATGAATCTGCAGCGGCTGACTTCCATCGAAACAACGGACACGACGATCGTTGCCGGGAGTGGCGCAAGGATTATTGATGTGTCGCGGGAAGCGCTGGCGCAAAACTTGAGCGGGTTGGAGTTTGCCTGTGGGATCCCCGGTTCGGTAGGCGGGGCGCTGTTTATGAACGCAGGCGCATACGGCGGGGAGATCAAAGACGTATTAACAAGCGCTAAAGTGGTGGACCGCGACGGCCGGCTGCTTACCCTGATGGCCGATGAACTGGATCTGGATTACCGCACAAGCAACATTCCAGACAAAGGATATATTGTCCTGGAGGCAACCTTTGACTTGAAGCAGGAAAGCTATGAGGAGATCAAAGCGATCATGGATGACCTGACAGAAAAGCGGGAATCAAAACAACCGTTGGAATATCCCTCCTGCGGCAGTGTTTTCAAGCGCCCGCCCGGCTACTTTGCAGGAAAATTGATTCAAGACAGTGACCTACAGGGCAAGCAAATCGGCGGTGCCCAGGTGTCCCTGAAACATGCCGGCTTTATTGTAAACAAACAAGATGCAACAGCCAAAGAATATATTGATCTGATTCGTTTTGTTCAGGCAACCGTCAATGAAAAATTTGGCGTCCGGCTCGAGCGTGAAGTGAAGATTATTGGGGAAGATGTTAAGTGAATATGGAAAAAGCTGCAGTCCGTTTGTGCGGGCTGCAGTTTTTTTGGGGATTGGCGGAAGTTTCTGCTGCAAAGCAGAAACTTCCGCCCGAGAGAGAAAACTTCCGCCCGAGAGAGAAAACTTCCGCCCGAGAGAGAAAACTTCCGCCCGAGAGAGAAAACTTCCGCCCGAGAGAGAAAACTTCCGCCCGAGAGA
>NZ_NIXK01000006.1 GCF_002763455.1 Lentibacillus sediminis | reverse complement strand
TGTATATAATTTTCAAAAAATGGACAAAGCCACCTTTGACTGGACTTTGATTTTTTGGCAAAAAATATTGGGATCTATTTCACCGAATGTTCCAACGATATTTATGCAACGCTAGTGATATTTTCTCAAAAAAAATAAAGGATTTCCTGCGAAATTGTCGAAATAATAAACAGCAGGGTGTATAATAAAGGATAACCTGTTCATACCCTCCTGATGTTTAGCCGTCTTTGTAACGGGTATAACTTAATATGAATATCCCTTTACAGCCATCAGGAAATGCAACAATATACATAGCAAAGGAGTGGTAAGGGAAATGGAAGTGTTGCTGTACATTGCCGCAGCAATTGCTGCACTGGCTTTCGTCGTACTCGTAATTTATTTAGTGGTTACTTTAAAAGCAGCAAAAAACACATTAAATGATGTGTCCGATACACTGCAGGGACTTGAAAAACAAATGCAGGGTGTCACCACAGAAACGACACAGTTGCTAACCAAAACCAACAAGCTGGCTGATGATTTTAATGAGAAATCCAATAAACTGAATGGGCTGTTTGACGGTGCAAAGGGGATGGGGCAAACGCTTAAGGACTTCAATGCTTCACTGCAGCAGCTCTCCAAGAGCATCAACCGCACATCGGCAAAAACCGATGACCGTGCTGCACAGGCAGTTAAGTGGGGAGCCACTTTTATGGATTTCATGAACAAGAGAAAGAATAAGTAGACATTTTAAAAGGAGGAACAAATCATGGGAGAGAATCAAAATAACAACAACAGCAACAACAGTATCAACACAAAGGATTTTGTTATTGGATCATTAATCGGAGGAATCGTTGGTGCCACTGTGGCATTGGTATTGGCACCGAAATCAGGGAAAGAGCTGCGTGGCGACATTAACCAAGGTGCTTACCAGGTGAAAAACCGTGCCTCTGACTGGAAAGACACTGCACAGGAAAAAGGTTCGGATTGGAGAGACAAAGCGTACACCACTGGTTCTGAGCTGAGACGAAAAGCAATGGACTCTACTGCACAATTGTCCAAATCAGCTTCTTTCAAAACAAAAGAATTGACCAATTCTGTAAAGGGTAAACTGCAGCAAAGACGCGCCAAGGAAGATGAAGCGCTTGAGGCTGCGGAAGAAGTTGCAGACGCAATTGAGGAAGCAGCAGAAGAAGTGGAAAAAAATAATCAGCAAGCAGAAACAGAAACTACAACCACAACAAAATAAGTAAGTGGGAAAAAGCAGGCAGTACGCCTGCTTTTTTGTTGTTGGGGAGAAATTAGAGGACGTTTTCAAATATATGGGAATGACAAATGGCTACTTTTCCGCTATAATGGTTCCTAATCATTTTCTATCATATATAAATAAACTAACAGGAGGCAGGGGAATATGAGTCAAAATGAATTAGAACAGCTTAGAAGCCAGCTGGATGATGTGAATCTGGAACTATTGGAAGCCGTTAACCGGCGGGCAAAGATCGTGCAAAAAATTGGTGACATCAAAACAAGACAAGGTATCGAGCGGTTTGATCCTGTTCGGGAGCGGGATATGTTAAATCAGGTTACCGCCCAAAATGACGGCCCGTTTGAAAACTCAACGGTTGAGCATATTTTTAAAGAAATTTTCAAAGCAAGCCTGGAATTGCAATTCGATGACAATCGGAAAGCGCTGCTTGTGTCCCGCAAGAAGAAGCCTGATGACACCGTGATTGATATTAAGGGAGTCAAAATAGGCAATGGCACACCACAATTTGTAATGGGGCCATGTTCCGTCGAGAGCTATGAGCAGGTTTCTCAAGTTGCTGAAGCGGTGAAAAACAATGGTGTCACGCTATTCCGTGGGGGAGCGTTCAAGCCAAGAACATCTCCATATGATTTCCAGGGGCTTGGTGTGGAAGGTCTGGAAATACTGAAAAAGGCAGCAGACGAACAGAATCTGGCAGTCGTCAGTGAAATCATTAACCCGGCACACATTGAAGAAGCCCTTGATTATGTCGATGTCATTCAGATCGGTGCAAGAAACATGCAGAACTTTGAATTACTGAAAGCGGCCGGCGAGGTGGATAAACCAGTATTGCTCAAACGCGGGCTGTCTGCGACTATCTCAGAATTTATTAATGCTGCAGAATACATTATTTCCCGCGGAAATGGAAATATTATTCTATGTGAGCGCGGCATCCGGACGTACGAGAAAGCGACAAGAAACACACTGGATATTTCGGCAGTGCCGATTTTGAAACAGGAAACCCATCTTCCGGTGATGGTCGATGTGACCCATTCCACCGGCAGACGCGATCTTCTGCTGCCGGCGGCCAAAGCGGCACTGGCAATTGGAGCAGATGGAATCATGGCAGAAGTTCACCCGGATCCTGCTGTGGCCTTGTCCGATTCTGCACAGCAAATGGATATCCCGACCTTTAATACGTTTATGGATGAATTGACTCGGATGGCAGATCGACTGAAATAGATGACTGCTTTAATAGGCCGGCCCCCCTCATGGCGGGCCGGTCTTTCTGATTTTTATTAAAATCTTTTTATAAAATGCCTCCTCTTTGTAGTTATAATCGATTATAGTTATGAAAAGGTGGTATTTGTGGCAGATGATTTTGCTGGAAAATTGGTCTACTGGACTTTTCTTGGCATCTCGTGAGTCCAGCTGTGCATATTTGATGTAAAGAGGCGTTCTATCGATCGTTTTGTGAGTCCAGCCGTGCACTTTTGATGTAGAGAGGCGTTCTATCGATCATTTCAGGAGTCCAGCCGTGCACTTTTGAAGTTGAAAGACGTTCTATCCATCATTTCGGGCCTCCAGTCGCGCTTTTTTTTATATTGAGAAACGCCCTACTGGAATTTCGGCTGCTCCAAAGTGAAATTATATCCAGCAACACCCGCCGGAACCAAAAATAATTCGACAAATTGGTGAAACAATACCTTCAAGCCCACTCTGGCCTTGGTTTTCTTTGTAATTTTATTTCTGGTAGAGTATGATATAGGAAATGAAGATCGATTTTTCAGGAGGTAAGCAAGATGACGATAACAATATATGATGTTGCAAGAGAGGCGAATGTGTCGATGGCGACCGTTTCCAGGGTGGTCAACGGCAATCCGAATGTGAAACCAACTACAAGAAGAAAAGTACTGGATACCATTGAAAATCTGGGATACCGTCCGAACGCCGTGGCAAGAGGGCTGGCCAGCAAGAAAACGACAACCGTGGGTGCAGTGATTCCGGATATTTCCAGTATCTTTTTTGCGGAACTGGCGAGGGGAATTGAAGATATTGCCACCATGTATAAATACAATATGATCTTGAGCAACTCCGATCAAAATAAAGACAAGGAGCTGCAGCTGATCAACACAATGCTGGAGAAACAGGTGGATGGGATTGTATTCATGGGAGGCAATATTACCGAAGAACATGTGCAGCAATTCACCAGCTCGTCTGTACCGGTGGTGCTGGCGGCAACATATGAGGAGAGCGGCCAAATTCCGTCTGTGAATATCGACTATGAAGCAGCAGCCTATGAAGCGACCACTTTTCTGCTTGAGAAAGGGCATGCCCAACCGGCGTTTGTTTCCGGTGATGAGGATTCCAATATTAACAAACAGAAATATGAAGGCTACAAGCGGGCATTAGCGAATGCGGATATCACCCTGAATGAGGACTACATTGTGACCTCCAGTGAGTATTCTTATGATTTCGGCAAACAGGCGGCAGAGCAGCTGCATGAGCTGACAGAGAAACCGACAGCAGTTTTTGCTGCTTCGGATGAAATGGCACTTGGAGTGATTCATGGGACGCAGGACAAGGGATATCAGGTTCCGGAAGATTTGGAAGTCGTCGGTTTTGATAATACTCGGCTTTCGACAATGGTCCGTCCGACATTGACCACTGTGGTTCAGCCAATGTACGATATTGGAGCAGTTGCCATGCGTTTGCTTACAAAATACATGAACAAAGAAGAAGTGGAAGAGAAAAAAGTTGTTTTGCCGCATCGAATTGAAAAAAGAAGCTCAACGAAATAAAAAATATGCCGATATAAAGAGTGAAGCAAATGTGCTTTAACCGGATGTCTCACGTGAGACATCCAGTTGGCACATTTTTCACTTAAGAAATTGGGGAGAGGGCATATGAGAAAACGGGATATATTAACTCCTATCGGCATAACACTTGGATTTATTATGATCATGCTGGCAATTTTATCAAATGGCGGTACAGAAGGGGTCACATCCTTCTTGGATATTGCCTCGATCTTTATTGTAATCGGCGGACTTGTGGCTTCCATGCTGATCAGTTTCAATACCGGGCAGATTAGAATGGCAAACAGAGTGATACGGGAAGCATTCAACCAGAGTGAGCAGCGGCTGCCTGACTTGATTCGGCTGTTTATCCGCTTGTCGGAGCGCGCCCGGAGAGAAGGACTTTTGGCTTTGGAAAATGAGCTGGAGGATGTTAAAGACCCTTTCATTGAAAAAGGCATCCTGCTTGCGGTTGATGGAATTGAACCTGACGTTATTAACGACATTATGAATGCGGAAATTACCGCGATGGAAGAACGCCATTATAAAGGCCGTTCGCTTATTGAAAAGGCGGGAGAGTATGCGCCTGCATGGGGTATGATTGGAACGCTTGTGGGGCTGGTGCTGATGCTCAACAGTCTGGAGGATCCGGCGACACTCGGGCCAAACATGGCTGTTGCTTTACTTACCACCTTGTACGGGACCGTGCTTGCCAATCTGGTTTTTACCCCGATGGCAAGTAAACTGGCTGCAAAAACCGAAGAAGAGATTTTTATCAAACAAATTATCATCGAAGGAATTATTGGCGTGCAGTCCGGACAGAATCCGAGAATTCTGGAAGAAAAGCTGGGTGCCTTCCTGTCCAATGAGACAAAAATGAAGCAGCAGCAGGAAGCGGAAAAAGAAGAAGAAGGTTTCGTGGAGGAGACCGTCCATGAGGCGTAGAGTGATGAAAAAGGCACAGGACAAAGGTGCACCCAAATGGATGGTTACATATTCGGATATGGTGACACTGATCCTCGTTTTTTTCATTCTGCTGTTTTCGATGTCGCAGATTGATGAAGTGAAGTTTGAGGCAGTGTCCGAGTCCTTCCGCAACCGGATGATATTTGATTTTTACCCGTCTCCGGTGCCAATGGAGAATCCGACAGAAAACACGAGCCATGAGGAAAGCGGGGAGACATCCAATCAGTTTGAGACACCGACCGATTTGCCGGAACGAAACGACAGGGATGAGACGGCAGAAGAGGAGGATACACTCGGGGCGCTGATGAGCAATGTGGAACAATATTTGAATGAAAATAATTTAAACAATGTGGTCTCAGCATCCAGAACAGAACAGGGTGTGGTGCTGGTGCTGCAGGATAGTATTCTATTTAATTCCGGTGAAGCGGTAATTTTACCATCCGCGGAGGAATTCTTAAACAGGATCGGCACGCTTTTGGGGGACATTCCAAATGATGTGCGGGTGGAAGGACATACAGACAGCCGGCCGATGTCGAGTTTCCGCTATCCTTCCAATTGGGAGCTGTCCGGCGCCAGGGCAGGCAGTGTGGTACGTTACCTGATTGAAGAAAATGAATTGCCTGAGCAGCGCTTTCGCATTGTCGGCTATGGGGAAACAGAACCGCTGGAGTCCAATACAAGTGCGGAAAATATGAGCAGGAACCGGCGAGTGGAGATTGTGATTATGGAAGATATCTCTAAAAGCCCAGAAGAAAGGAGTTGACAGCTGAATGTCAACTCCTTTTGTCACTGTTCGGCAGTTTTGTATATTTCAGCAGCTGTTCCAGCATCAAGGCATTTTTTTCAGTAATATCCTGTTTCCGCGGAATGTCCGGCACGATATCCGAACCGTCCTGCCACTGAGCAGGCAAGGGACGCGGAGCTTCTTGCTGCCATTTCTCCAGCCAGGATGCCGGCAGCTCACCAGTTAAAGCCTCGCCGGTCTTCATTACATTCCATACTTGCGCCCATGCCCGTGGCACGACACGCCAAATATCATACCCACCGCCGCCAAGGGCAATCCATTTGCCGTCACAATATTGATGGGCAAGCGTATGTGCCAACTTCGGAATTTTTTCATAGATAATGGTCGTGGCGCATAAATGGGTGAGCGGATCATAACAGTGTGCATCTGCGCCATTTTGTGTGACGATCACATCCGGCTGGAAATACGCAGCGATCTCCCGGAAAGCCGATTCATACAATTGGAGAAACGACTCGTCCTCCGTAAAAGCGTCAATTGGAAGATTAAAGGCATAACCATGTCCGTCTTTAATCCCGCGTTCCGAGACATTGCCGGTGCCGGGGAACAGATATCTTCCGGTTTCGTGAATAGAAAAGGTGCAGACATTCGGATCGTCATAGAACGCCCACTGCACGCCATCACCATGGTGCGCATCAGTATCCACATAGAGAACTCTGGCATTATATTTTTCTCTGATGTATTTAATTGCGACTGCGCCATCATTGTAAATGCAAAATCCCGCTGCTTTTCGTTTGAGCCCGTGATGCAGCCCGCCGCCCGAATTGAATGCATGCTTCACTTTTCCCTGGAGAACAGCATCCACAGCTGTCAGACTTGCCCCCGTTAAAGCGGCTGCCGCTTCATGCATCCCCGGAAAAATAGGTGTATCCTCTGTGCCTATTCCAAATTCCAGTCCTTTGTTTTCACTAAGAAGGCCATTGCTCGCTTTTTTCAATGCTTCCATATAGGCTGTGTCATGAAACAATGCCAGCTCCCGGTCTGTGGCCACGCGGGGAGTGATCAGGTCATCTTCATTCAGCTGTCCCGCCGCCTCCAGCAATTCCTTGGTCAAAAGCACCCGTTTTTGATTAAAAGGATGATCCGGGTGAAAGTGATAGTTTAATAGCTCATCAGAATAGACAAATGCAGCTTTTCCAGTCATTGGTTGCCCTCCGGAAGTGTATTTGGCCACATCAGCTCATACCCTGCTTCCCGCAAATCTTCCAGGAGGGGGAGCGGGTTCATTGTCTGAATCCGGAAAACGAGTATTTTAAAATTCGGATCATCCTTAAACGGGTAAATCAATACGGAAACGATATTGACGTTGCGCTTTCCAAACAAAGAGGCAACCTCTGGCAGAATCCCCGGGCGGTGGGGGACTTTTACCTCTATATGCGAGCTTTGTACATTGGTACCGGTTAACTGGATCAGCGTGTGAAGCATGTCCTTTTCGGTGACGATGCCAACTAGCTGGTTGTTTTGCACGACAGGAAGTGCCGCGAATTCCTGTTCATAGAAAATCCGGGCAATTTCTTCGACGAAATCTAGTGGGTGTACGGTGACGACCGGCTGGGACATGATTGAATCAAGCGGATGATTCAGCTCATGCTCGCTATCTTCCAAATTGAAAACAGAAGGGCTGGCATCACGCAGATCTCTGTCGGAAACAATGCCGGTGACTGCCAGTGACTCATCGACAATCGGAATGTGTCTGATATGATGTCTCTCCAGTAGTTGCAATGCTTCTGCAATGGTAGCATCTGCCTGTAAATGGATCACTTCCCGCTTCATTATTTCTTCTACCAGCATTAAAATCCCTCCCTCATGCTGCGGTATTCATGACGCTGCAGGAACCTGAGTTTATCAAATTGCTGAATGGACGCTTCACTTACCTTCGACCCAATCCGCACCATCAAACAATTGGCCGGGTGGGAGATGATTTCCGGGTCATCGGTTGGAGCAGGGGTGAGACCGCCCGCGACCATCATTTTCTCCATGACTTTGCGGTAATCCCAAATACTCAGTCTAGTTTCGTCAAGATCCCAATGCCAGTAATACTCCGTGGAAATTGTAATATAGTTTTCCATATAATCATCCATCATGGAAACCTTCAGCAGACCGGATGCAATCCCGCTGCCGCGATAGTCAGGAATCACTTCAATCGCACCAAGCTCCATAAGTTCCTCCATGTTGAAGGTGGACCATCTTTCCAGCGGGTCGGGATGCAGGTACGTGACATAGCCAATAATCGTATCTGCCGTTCTCGCAACAATAATCCTGCCTTCCGGAAAGTCAGCAGCAATACCAATGATCGCCTCAAACTGCTTCTTCGCCGGGCGGAATGCTGTCAGCTGCTCGTGAAACTCATAATTTTTCAGGGTTTCGGCATCCAGCGGACCCTCAATGGTTATTTCACCATGTGCCGTCTCCCGCGTTTGCGAATAATGCGTTTTCGTGTGCTTCACTCTTTCACCACCTGTCTGAAAGTTGTGCCTTTCTTTTATTATACAGGAAAAGGCATGAGATTTTTAGTAATTCAATGTTCGGCGGGAAAATAAAAAAGGGATCTCTGGCTCCTTTGCAGGAGAGAGGTCCCTTTTTTGGTATTGGTGTTTAAATGGTATGCTTATTGGTCGTCTGATTCGGTGTTCTCATCGCCGTCTTCACCAGCTTCACCATTGCTGTTAGATCCGTCGCCGTCGGATCCGTTGCCATCGCCACTGCTGCCACTGGAGCCACCTTCTCCGTTGCTACCACCGTCGGATCCGTTATTAGCATCACCTTCACTACCACTGGAGTCATCGCCGCCAGTTCCTTCACTGTCTCCACCAGATTCGCTATCACTACCACTATCTTCGCCCTCATCGTTACTGTTGCCGCCGTCACCGTCTCCATCACCGGAATCTCCATCCGATCCCGAATCAGAATTATCTCCGCCGCCTCCAGAAGACGGTGAACCAACAACCGCTTCATTGGAGGCACCAGATTCCATTCCGAAATAATCAACGGCCCGGACGTGGTAAACGCCGTCGCCTCCAATTGAGTAACTGGTCGAGGTTGTGCTGCCAACCTGGCTGAAGCTTCCTCCCGGAGAAGAGGCACGGTAAATCCGGTAGCCAACCACATCATTGCTGCCGGAAGCGCTCCAGTTCAATGTCCCGCCGGAGCTGCTGACACCACCAGGGGCACTCGGCGCGCTGCCGTCATTCTCGACACTTCCGCTGCTGCTGCCGCTCGGTGCACCGATCTGCTCCCAGGCTGCCCGGTTGGTGCTTGGGTACAGTTCAGTAATACTTCCCAATGCACCAAATCCGTTTTCCTCGATAAATTCAGGACTGAAGGTGAGTCCATCCCCCTGGATAAATTCTCCAGGCGTATTCGGTCCCGCCATCACAGACCGTCCGTTCACCGTAACATAGCTGCCGCCGCGGACCAGGCTGTCGTCCTCTTCCGTCGGTACAAATTCCGCGTTAAACAGATCGGATTGAATCAGTCCTGCTTCTGCACAAAGGTCAGATGGCAATTTTCCGGAAATCGCACAATAGCTTCGTTCCACAATACCATCCGGTCGCTCGAAATTCTCCTGTGGGGCCATTAATTCCGGATTCAGGTCTGTTGCCGCGTTTACCAACTCCGCCCACATTCCCTGCACACTTTGGCTGTGCCACTGCGGAGAGGATTCAACGTATAAGGATTCCTGAATCTCATAGCCCATCCATGTCCCAAGTGTCACATTTGGGTTAGTACCCACAAACCAGACATCTTCCCAGTTCTCTGAGGTACCCGATTTGCCGGCCCAATCCACCCCGCTGTGTGCTAATCGGGAAGCGGCATAGGTACCTGTTCCTTCAGTCATCACATCACGCATCATATCAATCGTTAAGTAATTCGTTTGCGGTGAAAATACATCATTCGTTTCCGCTTCATGCTCGTAAATTACTTCACCGTCATTATTGGTTATTTTAGCGACCATGTAGGCATCAGCAAATTTACCATTATTACCCAATGTGCTGAAGGCATTGGTATTTTCCTCAACAGTCACCCCGCGGTGTGTTGCCCCTATGCCCAGGGAAAGATACGCGTGTTCCTCATCTCGGAGTGTCGTGATTCCCATTCTTTCCAAATAGTTCTTCGCTGGGTTGCCGTCAATGATTTTGTTGTAAAGTCGCACTGTAGAGTTATTGTACGAATACTTCAATGCTGTTCGTGCCGGAACAAGTCCGTAAAACCGCCCGCTGTAGTTGTTTAATTCATCATAATTCCCGATTGGCAGGTCCACATCCGCTATAGGCGTTCCTGGCTGAGCAACTCCTTCTTCCATAGCAGGAGCATACACAAGAAGAGGTTTTATCGTACTCCCCGGCGAACGAGGCGAAGTAACGTAATTCACCTGATCTCCTTCATTGAAATTACGTCCGCCGACAAAGCTGATGATCCTGCCACTGGAGTTTTCAATCAGAATACTACCGGTTTGCGCCTGCATTCTCTCGACGATTTCCCCATTGGGTCTTTCTATACTCCCTGTCCAGTCGGGCAAATAATTCTCATAGTTCTGCGTCACATCACGCATACGGTCATAAATCTCTTTATTAATTGTCGAATGGATTTGATAGCCCTTATTGCGCAAATCGCGCTCGGCAAGGGTCCAGTATTCCGCATACAGTTCCTCATCGGCCTCCAGATCTTCCATCGTGTAGCCGTCTTCTTCAGCGATAATTTCCATTAGAATTTCGGTTGCCCGGTCCTGCAGTTCATAGGTCAGATGCGGGTAGGTTTCTATCGGTGATTCAAAATCCTCGGTAAAATCACTGACAATATCATAATTCATTGCCTGATCGTATTCTTCCTGCGTAATATACTCGGAATCGAGCATCCGCTCCAATACCTGCTCCATCCGGTTCAATCCCGGCTGCAGTCCCTCTTCTTCTTTTAACCCGCCGGAGTTGGCAAATGGAGTGTAGGCAGATGGGCTCTGCGGCAGTCCCGCCAGATAAGCGGCCTGCGGGAGATTGACTTCCGAAGCATCAATGCCAAAAATCCCTTGTGCCGCTGTCTGAATACCGGCTATGTTGCGGCCGGAAGCATCCCGTCCATATGGCACAATGTTTAAATATGCTTCCAGAATCTCGTCTTTCTCAAAGAACCGCTCAAGACGAAGGGCAATCAGCATCTCCTTGGCTTTCCGCTCAAACGACACTTCATTGGTCAAAATCTGGTTTTTGACCAGCTGCTGGGTCAGCGTGCTCCCGCCGGTCTGAATCGGTGCATTGGTTACTTCCTGCACCAGCGCACGGAAAATCGCTTTAGGAACAATCCCTTCATGCACTTCAAAATATTCATCTTCTGTAGCGATCACTGCATTGATCAGCGTATCGGAAACATTTTCGAGTGACGTCTCTTCCCTGTAAAGGTCGGAGCGCACATCGCCAAAATATTCTTCTCCCGCAAAATACAAGCTCGATGTCTCGCTGTAATTGTAAATATCCTCCTGCATCTCCGCGTGGCTGCGAATCGGCTGGTCCTGAACAAGGGAGGCAAAATACCCCGCGCCGAGTCCACCGACAAACAACGTGCCGATAAAGCCGACCACCAGGAAAAACAGAATCACATTCCAGGTGACATCATAGGTGATTCGGGAGGAACGCTGAATCTTCCCGGTCGACCAAATCTCTTTGAATTTTTGCATATATTTATGTAGCTTTTCTTTAAAATCCATCTATAAACCTCCTAATATAGCAATCTAAGTATACCATAATCGCTTGTCAATTTGTAGGAAGGATTGGAACAGGCTGTTGCTTTTTTGCTTCAGATATGTTAAGTATAAGTAATAATAAAAAAATGATGCGAAGATGGAAGCAAGTAGCAGTGCAAATCACTTTGACAGAGAGCTGGCGGCAGGTGCGAGGCAGCATATATTTGCAGGCGAATTACAAGTCCGGAGTATGTTCTATTCAGATTGGCTCAAGAATGCCGTCTGAAAAGAAACGGTGGAGACATCGTTAACAATCCCAAGTGGCATCCAGCGGGTGCAACAAGGGTGGTACCGCGTGCTTAAGAACTCGTCCCTTTTTTCAGAGGGGCGGGTTTTTTTGTTGTTTCAGACGGATTGCTGACATTCTTCGAGTTAGAATAATATTAGGATGGAGTGAGGAAAACATGGATATTTTACAGGATTTGGAAAAACGTGGCTTGATTCATCAAACGACGGATCGGGAGGGGCTGGAGAAACATCTGACAGAAAATCAGGTGACACTGTATGCTGGCTTCGACCCGACGGCGGACAGTCTGCATATCGGACATCTGGTTCCGATCACGATGCTAAAAAGATTCCAGAAAGCCGGGCATAAACCGATTGCCTTGGTCGGCGGCGGTACCGGTATGATTGGTGATCCGAGTGGCCGCACGAGCGAGCGGTCGCTGAATGAAGAAAAAGTCGTTCAGGAATACAGCGAGAAAATCAGAAAGCAAATTGGCCGGCTGCTTGATTTTGACAAAGGAGAAAATCCCGTACAGTCGCGCAACAATCATGACTGGCTGGCGAAGATGACGATCATTGACTTTCTCCGTGATGCCGGCAAGCATTTCGGCATCAATTACATGCTTGCTAAAGAGTCGGTGTCGGCACGAATCGAGCAGGGCATCACGTTCACAGAATTCAGCTACATGATTTTGCAGTCACTCGACTACTTGAAATTGTATGAAGAAGAAAACTGTACCCTGCAGATCGGTGGAAGTGACCAATGGGGCAACATCACCGCTGGGATGGAACTGATCCGCCGCTCCAGAGAGCACGAGGACCAGGAAATAAATGTCTTTGGCTTAACCGTACCACTGATCACCAAAGCAGATGGCACCAAATTTGGAAAAACAGCCGGAGGCGCGATCTGGCTCGATCCGGAGAAAACATCGCCATACGAATTTTACCAGTTCTGGATCAATACCGACGACCGCGATGTGATCAAATTCCTCCACTACTTCACCTTCCTGTCTGAGGAGGAAATGGAGCAGCTGGAAGAGGAAGTGCGCACCCAGCCGGAAAAACGTGTAGCGCAAAAACGTCTGGCAGAAGAGATGACCAAGGAAATTCACAGCCAGGAAGCACTTGAGCAGGCGCAGAGAATCACCTCCTCCTTGTTCAGCGGGGACCTGAAGAGTCTGAATGCGGAAGAGGTAAAGCAGGGATTCAAAGACGTACCAACCTTCCATGCGGAAAAAACGGAGTTGGGGCTGATTGATCTGCTTGTCGATGCAGATATTTCGTCCTCCAAGCGACAGGCACGGGAAGACATTAAAAACGGAGCGATTTACATTAATGGCGAACGCACGCAGGAGCTGGATTATGCAGTTGGGGTTGCGGACCGGATTGAGGATCAATTCACGGTGATTCGTCGCGGGAAGAAGAAGTATTTTTTGGTTAGTTATAAGTAGGAGGGAGCGGATGCAGCCTTGTGGGGCACATCCGCTTTTACATTCCTTGAGCTTAGTTTAATTAAGTTCTGGCTCAGGATGCTCTTTCAAATAGTTAATCAATTTTTCATAATCATAGGTTTTGTGAACGAGTCCGTTGATATCAAACAAAAGATACGCTGGAGATTCTTCCAGTTCCAAACGAGGATATTCCTGATTGACTGTCTCAATTGAAGACCTATAGCTAATTTCAGCAATGTCAATATCCTCTTCCTGCAATTGTTCCCGTGTAATTTCATTACCAACGGCATATAATCGATATTCCGTCGCTGCATTTGGCAGCAGGTCAGGGTAGTAACGTGCAAAATCATCTTCCTCACTTTTACTACAGGCAGTTAGAGAGAAAAACATCAATACTAACAGGCTGGAAATAATAATTTTTTGCATAATATCCCCCTATTATGGTCTATATATTTATTATAACTTTCAAATAAGGCAAAACAAAAGCCTCTGGAAAATGGTTTTTCCCAATTACTTAGATCATATTACAAATTTCTAAATTTATAAATATGCATCTTAGCATAGTCGTGGCAAGAAGGAAGGATTGAGGATCAGTTCACTGCCATTCGGCGCGAGAAGAAGGAGTATTTTTGGTTAGTTATGAATAGGGTTAAAAAACGGATGCAGCCCTTGGGGTTCATCCGTTTTGCTTTGTTAATCCATTTCCGAACGAATTCTATTTAGGTCTTTTTCCGCTTTTTCAAGGTACTCTTTGTTCTTTTTAAGTGAAAATATAGAGATTGCTTTTTCCATGTATTGTTTCGCCAGTTTGAGATTGCCAGTTGTTTTATAAGTCATAGCAAGTATATGACAGGAACGACCTCCCATGTAGGATAGATGGTTTGTTTGACTAAAAGCTTCCACTTTTTTCATTACATCTATTACCCGTTGATATTCCTTATTATAAAACAAGCAATAAGCATAGTTATAGCAAGTACGGACAAATAAAGTTTGATCGTTTAGTGTCCTGATTGAATTTACTGCTTCAAATGCCTGATGAAAGGTTTTCAAAGCGCGGTTTTGCTCTTCTAGCGTATCGTAAATTAGACCCAAAGAGTTCGCCATTGCTATTTCTGTTTCGAGCACCAGTGCGGCAGGAAGTGACTTTAAAAGCAAATCCTTGGCTGCTTATTATGTTTAAGAAGGATGGCTTCATGCCAAGTGATAAATAAACGGTGATAATAATAGTCGGATTCGGTTTCCTCTACTAAGGAATTTAGAATGTTGAGGTTGTGTTTAAGTTTGTTATATGCTTTATCATAAACATTCATTCGACACTTTTGTTTTATAGAATCTATGGATTGCTGTTTCTCGTTTTTGGACTCATTAAATAACATAGGCATGGGGATGGCAAGTTTTTGGCATAACTGCTCAATAATAAACATGTTCGGGGTTTTATTTCCTAATCCCTTCTCGATGCGAAACAAGGTGGATTCATTACAAATGCCTTCTACCAGGTCACTTCTCGTAAACCCGCGTTTTTTCCGGTAATAAAGTATTTTCCCCCCAACTGTTTCCAATTTAATACCCCCTTAAATTATGTCAAGATGCATATTTAAAAATTGAGATATGTTTGTTATTATTAAAGCGCATGTAAGAATTATACAACAATTTTATTGTTCGTGAAAGTGGGGCTCCAATTTGAAAAAATTCATCATAGGAATTGCTGCTTCTTTGACGAGTATCATCTTGTTTGGCATGACGTTTATCGGATCTGCAATTTACTCTACAACCTTGACAAGCTGGCGTACAGATGCGGGAAAATTTGGCACGGCACTGATAGATATTGGGATGATTCCAATTATCATAAGTGTCATTCTGATTGGTAGCGGAATTTATTTCATCGTGACAGAGATGAAGGGGGAGTAAGTCTAATAAATTTTGCCATGCTCATCAGGAAGAGGGGATATTATCGCAAATAAACCCAAAACATTAAATGTCTTGCATAACAAACCCTTTGCGCTGTTGTGGTCAGGGCAAAGCATATCTTTCTTTGGGTTGGCAATCTACTACACCTGTCTTCCTTTTTTGATTTTCCACGTTGGAGGAGGGGCCGTAGAACTGGGGTTAGCCCATTCATTCTTTATTATTCCGCAGATTATTTTCTTGCTGATCAGCGGAGTATATGTTGATCGCTGGTCGAAACGGAAAGTTCTAATCATTTGTGATGTTATTCGCGGAGCAGCCGTACTTGGAATCACTTTGCTTTTACTCAGTGATATGCTGGTATTGCCTCATATTTACATATTAACAGGTCTAATGGGGTTGCTTAGTACGTTTTACCGCCCGGCGGTTCGTGGAATTATTCCTCGAATAGTAAGGAAAAATCAGCTTATATCTGCTAATTCGCTGCGATCCATTTCACAGGAAGTGAGCGAAATGGTTGGTCCTGTTATCGGTGGAACCCTGGTAGCCTCTATTGGGTTATACGCTGCCTATAGCATCAATACGGTTACATTTCTGCTGTCTGCATTATTTGTTTCATTCATCACGCTGCAATCAGAAAAAAGGATAAGTGAGCAAAACACTCCGACGTCTTTCTGGAAAGATTTCAAAAACGGCTGGAATGCGATTCGGGAGCGCGCCTGGCTTGGTGCAAGTATATTACTCGGTTCATTATCCAATATCGGGATTGCTTCCTTTGACGTCATCATTTTGCCTGTGTTTGCAGAGATGTCCTTTAGCGGGGTGGAGACTTACGGTTGGTTTCTGGCCGCTTTGGCGATTGGTGCCTTGTCATGTGCCGCACTAATCGGGCGCCTGGAACGAATCTCGCACCGCGGCATCTTGTATTACGCATTTATGGCTTTATCGGGAGTTTGTGTGCTGCTTTTGTCGTTAACTCCATTTTTGACCCTGGCCCTGCTTTTGCTGGCGATTATTGGATTTAGCTTAACGGCATTTGTCATCATTTGGGATAGCGCGGTGCAGGAACTATTGGATGAAAAAGTGCTTGGGCGGATAACGAGTTTCCAGATGTTTGGCGGGTTAGCTTTACTGCCGGTTGGCTACAGTCTGTTTGGATATTTAATTGAAAATCTAGGGACGACATTATCTATGAGCTTAGCAGGACTGATTATAATAATCGTTTCATTGCTTGGTTTGACGAATAAAAAGATTAGACAGCTTGATTAATGCTTTCTTGTAATAATGAAATATAGATCGGAAAAATTCATATATTGTAAAAAAGAGTGGGGGTGTTCTTATGTTTTCTGATATTTTTTTATTTTATTTCAGACAAATGCTTAAAAGCCCATTTTATGTGGGGTCTATGCTATTCATGATTATTATGCTTATAATCAGGTTTTTAATCAATATAAACGAAGAATTCGATTATATGAATTATGGGAGTTTCACAGGAGAAATGATGCTGATTGTCCAGGCAATGATGTTATTATTTATGATTTTCTTTTATAAGCTGTTTTCCGATGAATTCAGATTTGGTGTGGGCAATTTATTTGTCGGCACCTTTCGTGTTACGCTCTTAAAAATAGCAGCTATTTTATGTAATCATCTATTATTTCTCTTTGTTTTTATCAGCGTGCAGCTTGTCTTCATTTATATGTATTTTTTCTTTTCCGGTATACCACTTTCCAGCTTTTATATTCAAACAGCTTCCTATGTTTTTGTGTATTGGTACCTCCCTTTTGTATTTGCACTATTATTAGGGACACTTACTGCATTGGTATTCGGAAAAAATAAAACCAGTTTTGTATTTATTTTAATTTGCTGGTTTGCAATCGGACCCGTGAATACAGAGTTATTCTCCCAATACTTTCGGCAAATTCCTCCATCAGATGCGAGGGTAATCTTTTATATCAGTCCATTAATTAATTACAAGGAACTCGTTGGGTATGATTTATCCATATCTTCTTATCTCAAGATAATTTTTTGGATCTTTTTGTCTCTCGCTTTAATTTTTCTTGTACTCATAAAATCGACACGAACAATAAGAGAAAAAAGTATGATATTCATTGGGGTAGTATGTTTAATTTCCATCAATGCGTTGCTGCTTCCTCAAATTACCAAGTATACGGAGCCGATTTTTAGCTATGCTGCTATGAATAAAGAAGACAGCTATTATGAAGATTATGAGCAGGAAGTTCTTGTGGGTAATTTGCAGTATTCAATAGAACAATATGATATCCAATTAAAAAATACAGACCAGACACATGCGAAAACAACCGTGACGTTAAGCAATGTTCAAAGTAATCAACTCACCTTTACCCTTTATCACCAGTTTGCAGTGGAAAAGATAACGAGTAAAGAAAACGGACCGCTTAAATTTACACAAGAAGGTGATTTTGTCTTGGTAGAATGGGCCTCAGGGGCTGAGCAAGCTGAGTTAACTTTTGAATATATCATGCAGGATTCTGCAAAAATTCCGGTTTCTGAAGACTATTTATTTCTCCCTAACTACCTAAGCTGGGTGCCAGTGAAATCCAGCCACCCGCAATATAAACACTATGACATTTTTGGTGGGGACATCTTTACCTTATCCACGCAAACGAAGAAAGATATCGAATACAATTTGATTTATGAAGGCGGTTTACCTATCTATACGAATGTTGAACAGATAGGTGAAAATTCATACAGTGAACAGGTATCGGGAGGAATATCGGTAATTGGGGGAATGACAGCCAGAAAGAATTTTGATGATCGCGTTGTTGTTTATCCGAATTCCTGGTCTGATATCTCCGATGATTGGCCGGCATATGAGAGCGTACTAATTGATGTTCATAATGTATTAGTAGATATGTTCGATATTACGGATGTGGAACTGCCCAATGAAATTATACTACTTTCACCAAACTTAGGGAGCAATGCTTACATAAGCAGTGACCATCTGCTTATTAATCACGGAACAATGTTAAATATAAGCTCAGCTGTGGGAGATATTCCGGAGATCTATTTACAGGCATTACTTTGGAATTATGATAACCGTGAAATTGATGAATACGAGCAAATTATGGCTTTCAATAGATTACTAGCGGCATATATTAAGGCCTACTTGGATTTCGATGCCCCTGGTTATGCACCATTTGCAGAAACACGGCCAGCTTTTTTGCCAAATGAAGAATCAATCAATACATTCTATGAAGAATATCACCGGTTGGAGAATGAACGGCAAAGAGATTTTTTGATTTTATGGTATAAAGAAATGCACCATGTTTCAGATAGCTGGCAAAAGGCATTGGAATTACTTTATGACTTCAGGGGGGAAGAATCATGATACAGCTTTCTAACATCAATAAACAAATGAAAAAGCACCCCATATTAACAGACGTTTCCTTAAATATGGAAGGCATATATGGTTTAATTGGGCCAAATGGAGCCGGAAAAACTACGCTGATGAAAATTATTTCAAGCCTTATTTCTCTTGACAGCGGTGGTCTTACAATTTATGGAGAGGATTATGTGAAGGGGAAATATGTTAAGCAAAATAAACGAATTGGTTATCTGCCACAGGACTTTATGGTTTATCCCAATATTTCCGCAGAAGAGGCATTAGATCATATTGCTATGCTTAAGGGGGTTATGGATAAAAGGGAGAGAAGAGACACTGTAAATCAAGTAATCAATGAAGTCAATCTTCAAGGACATCAAAATAAGAAAATGATCGAGTTATCAGGCGGGATGCGAAAAAGGGTTGGGATTGCCCAATTATTAATCGGAAAGCCATCTATATTGGTTTTTGATGAACCCACGGCTGGCTTAGACATAGAAGAACGAATCCGGTTTCGCAACTTACTAAAGAATTTAGGCGCTAATCATACGATTATCATTTCGTCCCATATTGTTGAGGATATTGAGTTTCTAAGTACCAAGGTAGGTGTTTTGAAAAAGGGCAAGGTACTCTTTGAAGGTACACCAGCTGAACTGAAAGCTCAAGCTGCAGGATATGTTTGGGAATATGATGCCACGGTTGAAGAACTTGATGAGATTATGAACCATAAAGAAGTCGTCCAAATAACCGAAGAAGAAACAAAAATCAGTGTGCGTGTGTTTTCCAATCATGAAGAAAAAGAGGCTAAATCAGTGCCTCCGAGATTAATTGATGGCTATCTGGCGGTGGTCAAGGGGGAAGATGAATGAAACATTTTATCGAAAACATCTTCCTTTCATTTCGTTTCGATATGAAGACAATGGGTGTCATCTTTTTTGTGCCGGTAGTTATGTTTGCTTTTTCTCTGTCTATCATTGTCCTAGCGCCGGGAATAGTAGATGATAGATACAATAACATCGTTGTCATACAGGGATTGTTCATCCCGTTTTCATGCTGGTGGATACTTTACCGATTAAGTGAAATGTATGAAGAGGGTGCCCAAGAAACGCTGGTACCCTATTATTCCAAAAGATTTCCGGTTGATTTTTTCAGATACTTCTTTTTGCATGTAATAGGGTTAGCTGTGTTATGCAGCATATTAATTATCAAATATGATGCATCCATACTTACAGGGATAAATGTATTGCACTTTATTATTCTGACTTTATTCTATATGCTTCTGGGTACTTCGCTGATCGTTCTCATTAAAAATGTTGAAATTTCTTTAACGATTATTATGATCTATACCGTTTTAGAAGTAATAACACAGGGAGATTATATGCCTTGGCCACATGTCTTTTTATTTGATCCACCGATAAATGGACCTTTTCTGCCAATTAAGTTGTCTGTGTTAGGTGTAGCCGTTATTGTGTTAATGGTTGTTACTTTGATTTTTATTAGGAGAGCTGATAAGAAGCCGAAATGATGAATAAATAAACACATGAGATAGTGCAACTTGTGACATAATTTTGGGCCAACGTTACTATAGAGTGGACAAGTATGTTTTAGCCTTGATTCAGCAGTATTTTCGCATTAAAAGCATAACATGAGCGATTACTTAGTGGTTCCCTCGACTCATTCAAGCTACCACTAAGAAGTGGTCTCATAGAAAATTGACATTGGAGGCTCAGTTTGGTGACAATTAGGAGTTTTCCATACTGAAAAATGATTTTTACAATATAAATGCTTTTCCAGATTTTTTAGGCAAAGATGCATATTTAAAAACTTAGATGAGGTTGTTATAGTTAAGGTGCAATTAAGATATTACAATTGAAAGGGGTTGAAATATATAAGATCATCCAATTCTCTTTTTAAAAGCTGTAGAAGGTAGTTAAAATATATACAATATACAATAAGAGTTAAAAAATAATGATATTATAATTGATAAAGAGTATTATGTACAAAAACAAGAAATGCTTTTAACCGGAATTACTTTTGTGAATGGATTATCGAAATCGGAGGAGCGGTGGTATGACTTTTACATTTATATTTGGAGTAGTTGTAGGGATGATTGCACTTTTAATATTAGTTATTCCAAGCTACTTTATTATTAAAAAAAATGATAAGAGACCAACCCCCCATAAAATATCATATGGCATTCTAGGATTATTGGCATTGAATTGGTTACTTTTCCTCACAGGTGCTTATTCGTTATTACCTGTGAACGTTGCAGATTTAATATTTGTCCCTGTATGGTGGGTTTTGTGCTTGATTGGGGTATTTGCGGCAGTTAATGAATTTAGAAATAACAAAGCTTTTGCAATGCCTATTGCTGGGTTAACAACAATAAGTTTCTTATTCAGTTTACTTGCAAGTGGTATTTCACAAATGTAGAAATGTTAATGTGGTAACGACCTTACAGAAAACGATCGCGATTGTTAAGCAATGTCAATTTAAGCAATTTAATTGTTCATACTTTGTGAAGAAGTCGACCGATTCAATTGTAGAAAAAGGGATAGTGGGTTACCTTGCCGCGAATAAGCTCCGAAAAAGAGCACAGGGACGATATTTGATCTTCTAGCTGATCCCATCAATCCATAAAAGTTCAGTGTTAAAATGGTCCGCAATTTGATTAAATTCCTGCGCTAAATGGAAGGGAACGGATGCAGTCTTGTGCTGCAACTGCTTTTACATTACAAAATAAAAAATTACTTAGACTTCTGCTTCTTTGTATTCCCGAAGTTTAGCTAAGTCATTTTCCGCTTTTTTAAAATACCCCCATTTACCTTTAAGTGAAAAAAATATCGTTATGGCATTCTCCATATATCTTTCTGATAAAGGAAGGTCATCTGTCTTTTATAAGTTGTTGCAAGTATGTTATGGTCCTCCCTTTCATGTAAAACAAATGATATTTTTCAGAATCACTTCGACCTCTTTCATAATTTTGATGACTTGCTGATAATCCAACAGATAAAAAAACGGGAGGAAGGGTTATATCCAAAACGTAGAAGTAACGTCATCTAAAACCTTGATAAATTTTAAGGCATGGAATGCCTCTTTAAAACATTTTAAGGTTCAGCAAACTATTCATTCCCTAAAGCATCCTCTTTATATTATGCCGAGATGCATATTTAAAATTTGAAGTAAGTGTAATATGATCATAATAGAGTGAACTAAGAATTTAGCATTCTTAGTTCCATTGAATTATGCCCTGTCTATGAAAGGTGGTTAAGAAGTGATATTGAAAGTAGAAGACATCCAAAAATCCTACAAAAAAGAACGCGTATTAGAAACTATATCCTTTGAGATACATAAACCACAAATCCTAGCCCTTATAGGTCCAAACGGCTCAGGAAAATCCACGTTATTGAATATCATCACCAACCTGCTTCATGCCGATCACGGGGGGGTTACCATTTTAGGCAAGAACAACACAGATCCAACTATTTTTAAAGAGATATCATTTATGCAGGACACCTCGGTATTATATGATTACTTAACCGGCTATGACCATCTGCAATTTATTGCGGATGCACAAGCACTGCCGAAGACAAGAATTGAAGAGACAGCGCAACGAATTGGAAACGCTCCCTATTTGAATAAACGTGTGAAGAATTATTCTTTGGGTATGAAACAGCACCTGCTGCTGGCTATGGCGGTGATTAATCGCCCAAAATTGCTGATTTTGGATGAGCCACTAAACGGTTTGGATCCAACAAGTGCTATCCGAATTCGTGAGCTTTTATTACAGCTGGAAAAAGAGGGAACTGCCATTCTATTATCTTCCCATAATCTGGGGGAGATTGATCGTGTAACTTCGAATATCTTATTTTTAAAGAATGGCCGTCTTATAAAAGAAGAACTCTCATTATTTGAACTGGTTCACTATTTTATCACGGTTGATCAGCCATCATTGGCAATGAAGACATTAGAAAAACATCAAATGCCTATCACCATCGAGAATCACCAATTAAAATTTCCGGATAAAGACCGTCTATTACATAACGTATTAGAGATTCTGCAGGCGCATGATATTGAAATACTTGGGATTGAACAGAGGAAGACAGGATCCGAACAACGCTATCGAAAGATCTTTGCCGATAAGGATGACCCACATGCAGCTTTTCAAGTTTGAATTTAAAAAGAATTGGAGAAAAAAACAGTTTGTCATCCTCTCCTTACTGGTTTTGCTGTTTGTAAGCGGGATGTTTTTTCGGAATGTCTGGATGCAGAGCGAGATAGGCAATAATGCGGAACAGTTCATGGTCACTCCTCACGCTCAACATGTGTTGTCTCTGGAAAATGAACTTCGTGAGCAAGCAAATGATAATCCGGATGATGAAATCCTTCAAGCGCAATTTGCCAATGTACAGGAAATGAGTGCTTCTTTTCATGATTTGCAGAATGCCTTGCAAAACGATCAGTGGGGTCGGGTTCCCAAATTGGAGTATCAGTTTTTGGATACAGTCCAAACCCATTTGGAATCAGGCGGCGATTTTCCATCGTTTGAGGGCGAGGAACTGTCCCAGCGCTTAGAGAAAAATGCGATTCTGATTATGCAGCAATTACCTTATGAGGACGCAAATTATTCGCTTCAATCTGCTAACTTTATGAAGATCGCTGCCAGTGCGCTGATGAGTTTTAACGGTGTGCTTCTGCTTGTTTTTCTACTAGGCGGCACATTGAGTGAGGAATTTGATCAACGCACAATTAGCACCCTGTATACCCAGCCATTTAAGAAATGGTCTGTAGTACTAGGTAAATATGCAAGTATGATGGCTTCCACATTGTTTTTCCTTAGTATTTTTCTGACAGCTAGTTTTGTTCTTCCGCTGGCTTATGGGGAGGATATTGGAAGTTTTGCCTACCCACAATTGGTTATCTTGGAAGACGGATTTGAATTTATCACCATCCTGGAATATATAGGGAAACTGCTCTTTCTCTTCATCGGGAGTGCCAGTTTTGCGTTCAGTCTTGCACTGCTCATTAGCCTGCTTTTTAGAAACAGATTCAGTACCTTGATCTTGACATTGCTTGTGCTTCTCTGCGGAAATTTACTAACTGGTCAAATAGGAAATCTGCAGGCGGTATGGAATCCTTTTTATTATTTCTCCTTTACGGAGCGGATTGAACAACCGGAGGGACATTTTGTATTTGCGGGGCTGCTTTTTGTCTATACATTCCTTATACTTATTTTATGTTATTGGATTCAGAAAAAGCAGATCTCTCTCCAAATGGAAGCGCACAAAGTGTCTCCATATCATAAAGGAAAGACAATCAAGCAGCCTACTCCTTTAAAGGCGATGCTGTTATTTGAATGGCGGAAATTATGGCGGCAGGGGTTGGTGAAACAGTTGCTTGTGATATTTGTGCTGATGGTTGTTGGCGGGTATGTTCTTATTTTTTTCCAAAGTAATGAGAGAGAACAGGAATTTTTACAACGAATCAATGGAACGATAAATGTTCATGAAGATACCATAATCCCTACGGATGAGGAAAGATTACAAGAAGCAAAAAAAGTGATTCAACAGCTGGAGAAGAAGCAAACGCTTGATCGAATGGAAGAAATGCAGTTAGAGAGGGCTCAAACGACGGCGCCTGCGGTCGAACAGAGCCTTAAGTACAGCCATTCATATCTCATGCGAACGAAAGAAATGTTAGCTGCCTATCACGAGGAGAATTGGAAGACGTATTACGATTATTGGATTTATCAAAATCGGTTGTGGAAGGGAGAAATCCAATTTGAAGATCAGATCTTTCAACCCTCGGTGACCACCTTCACTTTTAATACGAGCATTGCAGAAAAAGAAATCCTGGCAGAGAGGAATCTGGAGCCTGTTCTGCCGTCTGAGTATATGTATACCATTTATGAGTCATTTCCCAACCGGCTTGATGAAATGGAATGGAAGCGGGAGACCCAGAAGATCGATACCACCGGGCTATTCTATCTATATACCTTTTTTGACCTGTTTATTTACCTTGTTCCTTTGGGTCTGCTTGTGTTTCTCTTTGGGTTTGGGTTTGCTGCGGAGACAGGCAAAAAGCGTACCCTTGATTTCCTGAAAACCCAGCCGATTTCCAAAGGCCGCATGTTTACAGGAAAAGCTGCTGTCTCGATCACGGCGGCACTGGGAATCACAATTGGTCTGATGGCATGTATGGTGTTACTCGGAACGGCAGGTGACCGGTTTGGCGATTGGGCATTTCCAGTATTGCATTATGATGCGACGGAAATTGCGGAGGTGGACAATTATGACGGGCTGACCAGTCTGGAAGGCGGATTTCATTTTATAACGATGGGCAGCTATCTGGTCGAGACAGGGCTTTTGGTGTTAGCCTCTCTCCTGTTCTTGTTGGTGCTCTCCCTGGTCTTTTCTCTTTTTACACGGAATACGGTGACCACTTTTATTCTGACTGTTTTTGTTGCAGCAGGAGGGTATTTCCTGGCGACAAGTGTTGGAGAGATTGCCCACTATCTTCCATTTACGTATTTGAATGCTGGCAAAATAGCGAATGGTGAATTAGCGACGGTTTTGAATAATAGCGACATTCAGCCTTGGCTGGGGATGAGTGTGCTTGCTGTAAGCTCGATTCTTTTGCTTGGTGGTGGTTTGGCTTGGTTTA
The DNA here is from genome assembly GCF_002763455.1 of Lentibacillus sediminis. Classification (GTDB taxonomy): domain Bacteria; phylum Bacillota; class Bacilli; order Bacillales; family Amphibacillaceae; genus Lentibacillus_D; species Lentibacillus_D sediminis_A. Next base: position 264,723 of record NZ_NIXK01000006.1, on the reverse strand, counting down.
GGAAATAGGGGACGAAGCCGAGACAAGGAGTACATGCAAATGAGCGATCAGCAGCTGATGTGTAAGCTTATAGGTTGAATAAAAACATCGAAAGGAAATTACATGAAACTTTATAAATTATTATTGTATTTTAATATTGCATTGTTTGTGGCTTATCTACTGGTTTTTGGACCAAAAGTAATTAAGGGGGAGATGGAATTTTTATTGATCCTTATTATTTTTATCTTAGGATTAATAAGTACTTCAGTCTATTATTATAAAAAACTAAACAAGTGAGGTTAAAATTATGCTTAATTTGTGAGGGATTTTATATACAATACTAATCAGCAGTATTCCGTTTTAATAGTAGAATATGATGGGATAGTAAAAAAATCTAAAATTTATGGGTGAATAAATATCGGAAAGACGATGATTATAACATCTTATTAATAAAACAAGTCCAACGCAGGGGAGAGGTTAATTGAACAGCGACATTGCACTGCTTACTATCATTCATGATAAAGATGGACTGATCCGGCAGCCATTAAAGAAGTCAGTTTCTATCCTCAGAAATTATTACAAACATAAGTATGTTGCCATCAGTGACCAGACTCCAGCTGATATCGGGGAATTACTGAAGCAGGCAGGATTTTCTGTGTTTACTGTCGGGAAGAACGGGGCAGCGAACGCAAGAAGAAATATCTTACGTCTGGTTCAACCATACAAATACGCTTTTTACCATTATTGTGATTTAGACCGATTAATCACCTGGGCGTTACATCACCCTGAAGAATTTCCACAGATTCAAAAACAAATCATGGCAAACGATTATTTGATTATCGGAAGGACAGAAAAGGCATTTTCCACTCATCCTCTGGAGTGGAGAGAAACAGAACGCATGACAAATAGGATGTTTTCTGAAGAATTCGGGGAGGAAGTGGATATTGCTGCAGGCTCTTGCGGCGTGAGTCGGCGAGCATTGGATCTAATAGTGAAGAAATCTGCGGCAAAAATGACGGATGCCGAATGGCCGCTGATTGTCAGAGAGGCGTGGGGGAAGGAGAGCATCGGGTTTACGAAGGCGGATGGCTTGCTTTATTTGCCTCATAATAAATCAAATGATGCAAGCGAGCTGGACTCCTGGCTGAGCAGGATACGTCTTTCTTATATTATTGGGGATTCGATTAGAGGGTTTCGTAGGCGGTAGACTGACAATAAGGAGCCGCATTACTTAATAAGAGGTATTTAGAATGTTTTACGCCATTGGGGGAGTTCAAAAGTGATTTTAAAACACCAATTTCCCTTTTATTTCTTTTACTTTTAGTCGGCTGCTCTGATAATTACGGCGGAAAGCTGACAAGAGATCAAGTTCTGGATCTTAATCCTGATGCAGACCTGATAGAACTGGCTGATGAAACAGTTATATACATGGAGTTGAGTGGATAGAGGAGAAAACATTTACAAAAAACAGAAACTGGAAACCATTAAAAAAGGGATGGCCACAAAATTGCCAGAGGGAGCAATTATATATAGTACGAATGAGCAGTAACCTGTTTTGATTGGAGAGTTCGATGGCATCACCAAAAAATATCTTTTATCTACGGGAGAATAATAATCGATTCATTGTAAAGGTTTTTGGCAAGTCTGATCAAATAAATGAGATTTTTAGAGACGAGGTATGGCCAGAAGAGAATTTGCACAGCCATCCCATCATTGATATTTTTAAAATCAATTGTTAAAATGTTAGATGATTTAAAAATATAAAAAAAGAGGATGGCCAAAATGAGAAGAATTATATGGATTATAGCTTCAATTACAGTAGTGGCAATTGGCCTTTATATATATACTGCTGGTTCAGATACACAGGGGGACGAGGATGAAACTGTGGAAGCAGCAAGAGAAAATAGCGGTGGAACGGTTACTGAGGAAGATTTAGAAGAATTTGCTGAACAGGGGTTGAATCCATTCGGTCTAAGTAAATCCCAGGAGGAATTAACAGACATTGATTATCGGGAATATATCCATGGCATGAGTCATCAAAAAGTGGATGCAAGTGAAAAATGGGGATTCTATGAGATTACGGATAGCCGTATTCAATGGCTGTTAGACGGGTTGGGACTGGAAGATAATAAGAGAGAACTAACTGATTTAGATGTTTACAAGGATATTTTAGAACGCTGGAAGGCTGGCGATTTTTCAAGAGTAGACGAAGATCATAACGTTATATGGGAGATGCAGGGTGGCACGGTTGGCCGAGCAACAGGAATTTTAAGTCCGGAAGAAGAACAGGAATATTTGCAAAGCCGAGAATAAAAAAGGCTAAGAGGAGGTGTGAGGGATTATTCCAAATTAGGCGTAACAATCACTGGATTAGTCGTAGTTCTTTTCACTGTATTTGGTCCAAGCAGATGGTACAGAAGACACTTAATAATATAAACGTAAGCTAGAAGAATCCGGAAAACTAATTTATTTAAGGTGAAGATCAGATACGGAAGCTATTTGAAGATGATACAGACTTCAATCAACTTATGAGCATCCCTCAGACAACCGGAACAATTACAGTGTCTGAACATGATAATGCTTTTCTTGATTACACATAAAAACCCTCAAACCCTTGATTGCCAAAGATTGGAGGGGTTCTATTTTCAATGTATGAAACTTAAGGTGGGGAGGACTCAATCATTCAGTGATTCTTAAATTATGGCATCCTGATTATGATAATTCCCGTCGCGCATGTATTTTTAATTAGTGTGGTTTCAAATTCTGCCTGGTGAGTTGTTTTTCTTTATTATTACAATGTTTGCTGTGGTTGACTTGGATCCTGAATAACGTTTCCACCAGCAACAGTTCCGAATATAAGCAAAGCAATTAGTACAACAAATACAACTCCATGATTAAAAGTTAATCCATCAAATTCCCCTAACATTTAAAACCTCTCCTTCCTTGCTTATTCATTTAAACGCTGATTAATCGCTCCTATAATGTCATCAACTGTCATATTGCCGTTTTCTTTTAGAAATTTAGCCATTTGATCCATATTTTTGTTTTTAGAATTCGGTTGCAGAAATGCTCCCGTAAGGAGTACATCAATCGCTGGCTCATCCCGATAAATCGAAACATAATCGATTCTAAGTTTCCCGGTAACAAGTAATGCAGCAGCGATGATTTCTAAATTACGATCGCTTAATAAATCAGCTGTCGTGTATGAGTTAACATTAGATTTTCGTTTGTTTTGATTAGGCATATAGGATACCTCCTATCACATCATATGTACTGTCATGACAAATGATAAAGAAACCTCCTTTTGTTTAAAGAGATTATTTTTTTGCTGGAAAAAAGAGTGTCATAAAGGAGGGTGAGAAAGGTTATTTACTGCAAATTTCAAAAGCATCGTGTGGATTTACATTTTAAGGTAATTTAAAAAAACCGTTTTGAAATAAGATTGATCAAAACGGATTCCTTACCTGTAAAGTATTATACAATTTGTACCCTATGGCATCTGCCAATTGTAAAACTATATTTTAGTCATTGAATAAGAAAGAAGAGGGCATATCTTATGAATTACCTCGTTTTTGGTGAAATGATTCGTTTATTTTGCATTACTTTACCAACAAGTGAATAACAAAAAAACCCCCCCCTAATCCCTTATATAACAAGGATTAGGGGGGTAAATACAATTCTACGAAGCAATTGCCTTAACGAGAGTAGAACTCAACGATCAGTGCTTCATTGATTTCCGCTGGAAGCTCGGAACGTTCCGGATAGCGGCTGTAAGTACCTTCTTTTTGATCTTCGTCGAAAGTCAGGTACTCAGGTACGAAGTTGTTCACTTCTACTGCTTCTTTCACGATGTCCAGGTTTTTGGATTTTTCGCGCAATCCGATAACTTGGCCTGGTTTAGCAGTGTAAGATGGGATATCCACACGACCGCCATCAACGGTTACATGACCGTGGTTTACCAGCTGGCGTGCTTGTCTGCGAGTGCGGGCAAGGCCAAAGCGGTAAACAAGGTTGTCAAGGCGAGACTCTAGAAGAGTCATGAAGTTTTCACCATGGATCCCTTTCATTTTGCCAGCTTTATCGAATAATGTGCGGAATTGACGTTCGTTCAATCCGTACATGAAACGAAGCTTTTGTTTTTCTTGCAGCTGCAGTCCGTATTCAGATACTTTTCTGCGCTGGTTTGGGCCGTGCTGACCAGGAGCGTAAGGACGTTTATCCAATTCCTTGCCAGTGCCGGTTAATGAAATGCCAAGACGGCGTGATTTTTTCCATACTGATCCAGTATAGCGTGCCATAGACATTTCCTCCTTTTTATTTTATTTGCATAAAATAAATGAGCGTGTCCGTTCCGTTGTCCATTATGTTTTCATGTACCATCGCTCCAGCAGCAGAGAGTTACACGATACACCTTATCTCTTTTGTGAGAATTAAGGAACAAAATGGGTGCAAGCGGTCGTTCACTTAGGCTACCTTATTATTTTACACAAAGAATAGTATATAGGTTTGGCGGGGAGAAGTCAAGGGTGAATTGAATTGGAGGCTTTAAGTGATTTGTAGTATATGGCTTGCCGGGGAGGTGGAAACGTCAGTCTACTGGACAACTGAGGGGTGATCGGCGTGACTTTTGTCCAGTAGGAGGTCTCTATTAGACATTTGAACGCTGATCGCGACGAGAGTTGTCTAGTAGGAGGTCCCTACTAGACATTTAGGTGCTCATCGGAACAAAATTTGTCCGTGAGAGGCCGAGCACTCACTCGCGCCATCTCCTAACTCAACAACCCTTCCAACTTCCGCACAAACTGCTCCAAATGAACCTGATCCGTCTCATCAAACCGGTCTGTCACTGGACTGTCGATATCAAGTACACCATAGATCGAGCCGTTCACGTTCATCGGTAAAACGATTTCTGATCTGCTTGCTGCATCGCAGGCAATGTGGCCTGGGAACTGATGGACATCGGCGACACGCTGGGTTTTTTGTTCTTTCACAGCCGCGCCGCATACACCTTTTCCGTACGCAATATGCACACAGGCAGGCAGACCCTGAAATGGTCCTAAAAGCAGTTCATCATTTTTCCACAGATAAAATCCTACCCAGTTTACTTCATCTAAAAACTGATTCAGCAAGGCTGAGGCATTGGAAAGAATCACGATCTCATCTGTTTCATCTTCCATCAGTGCATCGAGCTGCTTTAATAATAGTTGATATCCATCGGCTTTCGTTCCGGAATACGCAGTTGCTTGAAACATATACATTTTCCTTTCATAATAAAGTAAGAACCTAACCCGCGCCCCTTCGACAAAGGTGTGTTAATTGTCGAGCGAAACTTGCAGGATAAGCTGCCTCTCTTGTCGTATTGGTGATATAAGGAGTTGATTATGATGAAAAAGAATCCTTCCAGACAAAAAGTGATTGACGCTGCATCGTCCTTGTTTTTTCAAAAAGGGTTCAGCGGCACGTCTGTCCGGGATATTGCCGACAAAGCTTCTGTCAATGTTTCCCTGATCAGCTATTACTTCAAAAGCAAGCAGGGACTTCTCGAATATGCGGTCACCCAATACTATGAGGCCTACCTGCAAACCATCGAAGAAACACTGGAGCAGGACGAGTCTCTGCCTGCCTTGGAAAAGATCAAAGATTTAATTTCGTCTATTATACAGTATAAACAAAGCCGCCATCAATTCTCCTGTTTTGTGCACCGCGAACTGTCGTTGGATTCGGTGTTTGTACGGGAAATGGCCGTCACTTACCTGGCAAAAGAAAATTTCTATATCAGTAACACTTTCTTTGCCGCGCTTGAGGAACAGAAGCGCAAAGACCCGGACCGGCAGTTTCTGCTGATGCAGCTGAAGGGCATGCTGATGACCCCATATATGCTGCAAAACGAATGGAAGGAGCAGGTGATCGGCGACTACTCCCACCAGATTTTTGCCAAAAAATACGCTCGGTCCATTCACCAATGGCTCGATTTTATTATTTTGCAGAACAAAAGCGGAAGCGACCGTTTAGCGACGTATGGGCTGGACTGAGCCGGAGGAGATAAAGGAAACACGCCCCTGCAAAAGGGGTGTGCCGGCGTTGGCCGCAAAGGCCGAACTTAGCCGACTTTCCTTAAACTTCGAGCCGATGTTGACTTATCGTACGGAGGTGAAGGAAGTCCACTAGTCGCTGGTCGCTGGAGCTGGACGTGGCCATACCCGCAGAGAAAGTTATCAGCAGCATTTCCGTTTATATCTATCTAGACGACGAGGGAAAACCAGAAAAAAATCCAGTTTCAGTAAAAAACTTAAGCAAAAAGAATGACGGATTATCAATTTTTTTGTATTTTTTTAGCCAAAAATGCCTGTAACATGGTATCATAGAGACTATATTATTAAATCGGTTTTTAAGTTGTTGACACAACTTCTTATAGAAGCGTATCGTTCCAGACGTGAAGCGGGAACGGCGCTTTTCTCAGGTATCGTGAGGGGGCATAGGTAGACATGGCATATTTCATCGGAATTATTCTTGTAATCATCGTACTTATTATCGTCGGCCTTATTCTACGCAAGCGGGTATATGACAGTGTGGACAAATACGAGGCCTGGAAAATGGATATAATGGATCGGAATATTGCATCCCAGCTTAGTCGGATCAAAAGTCTCAACTTATCCGGTGAAACCCAGCAAAAATTCGAAGCATGGAAGGAACGCTGGGAAACGATCGTGACCAAAGAGCTTCCCGATATTGAAGAGCATTTATTTGATGCGGAAGAGGCGGCTGACCGCTACCGATTTCCTAAAGCGAAGAAGACACTCGCAGAAACGGACAGCATTTTGCGTTCCATCGAAAAACGCATTGAGGAAATGCTCCAGGAAGTGGATGACTTGATGGACTCGGAGAAAACGAGCCGGAAAGAAATCGAGGCGCTGGAGCCAAGCATTAAAATTTTGCGCAAAAAAATTTCGCAAAACCGCTATCAGTTTGGCAAATCGGATGTGCATTTTGAAGCAGAAATCGACCGGCTGGAAGAGTTGCTTGCCCAGTATCATGAGCGGAGTCAAGCTGGAGATTATTCCCAGGCGAGAGAGCTTGTTGAACAGCTTAGGGGTGAGCTTCTTGAGCAGGAGGCGCAGATTGAGAAATTCCCTGACCTGTACAAGAAATGCAAATACGAGCTGCCGCAGGATTTGGACAACCTGCTTACCGGGCTGCAGGAGATGAAAGAGGACGGCTACCATGTCGGCCACCTGAATTTTGAAAAGGAAATCCACAACTACCAGGCACGTTTGGAGACAACGGCCCTGTCCATGGAAAAAGGCGAGACAGCCGAAGTGGAAGAAATGATTGCAGATATCGAAGAACGGATCAAGGAAATGTATGATCTTTTAGAAAAAGAAGCCATCGCAAAGAACTACCTGGAATCCAAGATCCCTAGTTACGAAGCATCGCTGAACGAACTGACCACCACCTTCCTTACTACCAAAGAAGAGGTCGAGCAATTAAGAAAAGCGTATCATGTGGAAGACGGCGATATGGAAAAGTATTTATCCCTGGAAAAAACAATTACCGCTTTGAGAAAGCAGCTGGATGAACTGCAGCAGTATCTGGAGGAACAGAGCGCTTCCCATTCGGAAATGCGCGGAAATGTCGAGCAGGGTTTTGAGCGGATTGCGGAACTGCAGAAAGAGCATGATGAATTCAGGCAGCGAATCCACAATCTGCGTAAGGACGAGCTGGAAGCCAAAGAAAAATTGGTGGAAATGCGCCATCAGCTGTATACGATCAGCAAAAAGCTGAAGAAAAGTAATTTGCCTGGCGTGCCAGGTCATATCTGGAATCTGATGGAGAGTGCCTCTGACCGCAATGAGCGGGTTCTTCGCGCGCTGGAGAAACAGCCATTGGACATGGTGGAGGTGCAGCAGCAGCTGAATGAAGCACAGCAGGCAGTTGACCAAGTCTTTGAACAGACAGACCTGATGCTGGAACAGGCATTTTTGACAGAACAAGTCATTCAATATGCCAACAGATACCGCAGCCAATATCCGCTGCTTGCCGGAAAACTGGCCGAGGCCGAGCGGTTATTCCGCTCTTTCGAATATGAGCTGGCGCTGGAAAATGCGGCAAAAGCGGTAGAGGAAGTCGAACCAGGAGCATTGAAACGAATTGAAGAAAACCAGACATTGGTAAAAAGTTAATTGTCGCGGTTAGATTAAGTAAGCACAATCAACCGAAAAGTTAATAATAGATATACGGATGAAAGGCTGTCATTGGGCGAATGCTATTGGATATCAATTGCCCCAGGTCAGCCTCTCTCTATGTGTAAAAGGAGTTTCGCAATATGATTTATTTGGATAACAGTGCAACAACACAGCCCGATCCCGAGGTGCTTGCCAGTTTTGAACAGGTAGCTCGGGAGTTTTTTGCCAATCCTTCTTCCATCCATCAGTTCGGCGGAAAAGCAGAGCAGCTTTTGCATGCTGCCAGAAAGCAGGTCGCCGATTCACTGAAGGTAGAACCGGCAGAGATCGTTTTTACTTCTGGCGGAACCGAGGGCAACAATATGGCGATAAAAGGAATTGCGCTTGAGCATCAGGACAGGGGCAGACATATCATCACCTCCGAGGTGGAACATCCTGCCGTTTATGAAGCATGCCAAAGTCTCGAAAAGTTAGGGTTTAACATTACCTATTTGCCGGTTGATGAAAATGGGACGGTATCGGCTGCCAATGTCAAGCGTGCCATCCGGCCTGACACAATTTTGATTACCTTAATGCATGTGAATAATGAAATCGGCTCTGTCATGCCGATCAGGGAAGTCGGCAACATTGCCAAACAGCATCCGAAGCTGTTTTTCCATGTCGATGATGTGCAGGGTCTGGGAAAAATGCCCCTAACGCTTAAAAACAGCGGGATTGATTTATGCACGTATTCCGGGCATAAAATCCATGGAATGAAAGGGACTGGGATCTTGTATGTCGATAAACGCACGAGATTATTCCCACTAATGCACGGCGGGGAGCAGGAGCGGGCGCTCAGATCCGGTACGGAAAACCTTGCCGGAGCGGTGGCGATGGCCAAGGCGCTGAGACTTATAAAGCAAAAAGAGACAGATCAGGCCAAAAGGCTCCAAGGCATGCAGGATTATTTGCGCAGCGAATTAGCGAAATTGCCCGGGGTGGAGATCAATTCACCTGCCGATGCCGCACCGCATATTATCAATTTTTCCGTGCCTGGCGTGAAACCGGAAGTAATCATTCATATGCTTGGGGAAAAGGAGATTTTCATTTCCACTAAATCCGCCTGCTCGTCGAAACAGAAGGATGAAAGCAAGGTGCTAGCAGCGTGCGGGTTTGAAAGCAGTCGGAGCACATCAGGACTGCGTGTCAGCCTGTCTTACGAAAACACGCAGGCTGAACTGGAAACATTTATACAAGCCCTCTCAGAGGCAATTCAACAATTCAAGGAAGTCATGAGGTAGATAGATATGGAATTTGATCATTTATTAATTCGTTACGGAGAAATGGCATTAAAAGGAAAGAACCGCAAGAAATTTATCATTCAGCTGCAGGAAAATATCCAGCAAAAATTAAAAGGAAGGTTTCCGGAAGCCAAAGTCACACGCACTCAAGGGAGGATGTTTGTTTTGCTGAATGGCCACGATCCGGAGCCAATTATCGAAACGTGCAAAAATGTTTTCGGTATTCAAAGTCTCAGTCTGGCAGTAAAAGTCGAGAATGAAGTCGAAGCAATTAAAGATGCAGCTCTTTATGCATTACAAAACGGGGAAAATGTCCGCACATTTAAAGTGTCGGTCAAACGGATTGCCAAGGATTTTCCTGTGCGTTCCCAGGAGATGAACCAGGTGCTTGGCGGCCATTTGCTTTCCAATACCGAGAGCTATACGGTGGATGTGCACCGGCCAGATCTGGAAATTAACGTGGAGATCCGACTGGAAGCTACTTATATTACGTCCACGGTGATCCCGGGGCTTGGCGGACTTCCCGTCGGCACATCAGGCAAATCGCTCTTGCTTTTATCCGGCGGGATAGACAGCCCGGTTGCCGGCTATCTTGCCATGAAGCGCGGCGTGCAGCTGGAGGCCGTCCATTTCCATTCCCCGCCGTTTACCAGTGAGCGCGCCAAACAGAAAGTACTGGATCTGGCGCAGCAGCTGACGGCATATGGCCGTTCCATTAAGGTCCATATTGTCCCATTCACCAAGCTGCAGCAGGAAATTTTCCGCGAAATGCCGGACAGCTATGCGATGACGATTATGCGGCGGATAATGCTGCGCGTCAGTGAACAGATTTGCCGGGATAAATCGATCCTCTCTATGACGACAGGAGAAAATCTCGGTCAGGTGGCAAGCCAGACGATGGAGAGCATGAATACGATTAATGAAGTGACGAATTATCCGATTATCCGCCCGCTGGTTACGATGGATAAACAGGAGATTATCGAGATTTCCGAGCAAATCGGGATCTATGAAACATCAATCCTGCCGTATGAAGACTGCTGCACGATCTTTGTGCCGAAGTCTCCTAAAACAAGGCCAAGGCGGGACAAAGTAAATGCCTTTGAGGCAAAAAAGGACTTTTCCGAGCTGATTGCAGAAGCTGTGGAAGGAACAGAGACCGTGAAGATGACAGATGAACAGAAGGCTGCTTCGGCGTTTGATGAGTTATTGTAAGGCGCACACGCTATAAGATTGGCGACAAAACGGGTTTTCTTTACAACGGAAAAATCTTGGCAAACTAACAACAACTTCCAGTAAATTGGTTGCATGGTTTGTCTCCTTTTCACACATTCTAAGTGTACCAAGGAGGTGAACTAACATGGCAAATAACAACTCGAATCAATTAGTAGTGCCTGGTGTTCAACAAGCTTTAGACCAAATGAAAACGGAGATTGCTCAAGAATTTGGTGTGTCACTTGGTGCAGATACCACTTCCCGTGCCAATGGTTCTGTTGGCGGAGAAATTACTAAACGTCTGGTTCAAACTGCTGAACAGCAATTTGGCGGACAACAATTCTAAAACTTAATCATCTAATGGCTAACGGGCAATTCCTGATTCAGGAATTGCCCGTAATTTTTTGCGTTCTATAGAAAGGTTCGTTTCACACGATCCCAGTAGGAATTATTTTTCAGTTTAACCGTTTTAACGACATCATCGCTCAGTGTTACTGTTACCTGTTTAATGTTCTGGACCGGATAAGCTTCGTTGTCAAGACCGATAATCGGGTAGTCGTTGCCATCCTGGACAATATTCAGATTCAGGGTGCGCTCTTTGCCTAACACAAACGAGGAACCAAGCGTCCGGTAGCGATTATTGTTCAGGGAAGCAAGCTCAGAAACCTGAACGCTCGGAATCATCGGGTCAATCACTGCACCATTGGTCGATTTGTTGTAGCCGGTTGAACCTGTCGGTGTTGCGATAATCAGGCCATCCCCGCGAAACGTTTCAAAATGCAGGTCATCGATATGCACATCAATGGCAATCGATTTAATGATAGCCGAGCGCACACTAACTTCATTCAAGCATTTGTATTCATTCTCGCCGTTGATCTGAACATTAATCACCGGAAAGCGCCGCACTTCCTTTTCTTCATGCTGCAGGGAATAAAGCATTTCATTATAGTTGTCCAGATTAAAATCACAGTACAGACCCGCCTGGTCAGAATGCGTAATGCCGGCATACAGGCAATCCTGGCGGAATCCTGTTTTTCTCACGGCCTGCAGAAAAGCGCCGTCTCCGCCGATGCTGACAATAATATTTGCGTCCTTGGGATTGTCCACAATCGTAAAATCGTTTTCCTTTGCTAAATCAATCACCGGCTTCAGCTTTTGCTGGGCGGCTTCCTGATTGTAAAAAAAGATGTTGTTTCGCTCTGTCATTCTGTTACCTCCATTAGTTATGGTATTTACATTTTACCACCTTATTGAAATCATTCCCAAAAATATCCGGTTAAAACGGACGGCTTGCAGCAGAATATGAACAAAGGCGGAAGCGCCCGTTTAGCAACGTACAAACTGCGCCTGGCCATGCCAGGTGGTTCGATGTTGCCGCGCATAGCGGCGGTTTTAATCGAACCTCCTCTCTCCGCAATGAGATAAAGGAAACATGCCCCTGCAAAAGGGATATGCCGACGTTGGCCGCAAAGGCCGAACTTAGTCGGCCTTTCTTTACTTAACGAGCCGATGTTGACTTATCGTAGTGGAGGAGTGTGAAGTTTGGGGCTGCGCTAAATGCTCGCCCCACCGAAAAGATTTGCTAGTTGCTGGGCGCTGGGGCCGGACGTAGCCCTAGCTGAAAAGGATATTAATAGCGCCCAAATTTTATACTTCTTATTATGAGAAAAAGGGGATGAAAAAATGGCTTGGATAATAATCGCCATAATCCTTACCGCGGCAGTGATTTTATTATTATTTGCCCGTCTGTATATTACCTGTGATTATACATACACCGGTGGGGAACAGAAACTTTTTATTGCTGTTTCTTTGCTTGGTATCCATTTAATGAAAAAGGAAATCGATATGCAGGAGGAAGAGGAAGGTTGGCAGCTTGATTTTTCCGAATTACCGAATAAGCTCAAGCAAGGCCTGCAGACAGTAAGGGAGATGAAAAAAATGGCCGATTTTATACTGCGGATCGTATACATACATCGTCTCGAGTGGAAAACGGAGGGCGGCACGGGAGACGCGGCTAGCACGGGGACGGTGACCGGGGCGGTTTGGGCAGGAAAGGGCATGATTCTTGGAATAATTAGGGGAAATCTTGAGTGTACGCCGGTGATTCGGGTCGAGCCGGATTTTCAGAGGCGATATGTTGCTTCTTCATTAAACTGTATGGTGTCTGTCCGATTGGGAAAAGCTATACACGCATTCCTTAAAATGATACGCTCCCAACGCAAACTGCAGCAGCCAGTCAGCGGAGCGCCGGGACACGGGTGACAGGCATCATTTGATTTAGACACTTACAGAAAAAGCAAAAGTATCAAAAGCAAGGAGGATCTGTATGAGTGAACATCCGATTCAAGGGTTAATGACAACAGCGATGGAAAACCTGAAAGACATGGTAGAAGTCAATACGATCATCGGGGACCCGGTTGAGTCTCCAGATGGCTGTGTGATCATCCCGGTTTCCAAGCTCGGATTCGGTTTCGCAGCAGGCGGGAGTGAATTTCAGGCAAAGGATAGCCAGGGGGATTCAAGCGGCGGCGGTTCCCTGCCATTTGGCGGCGGCAGCGGTGGCGGTGTCTCGATTACGCCAGTCGCCTTTTTGATCATCAGCAAACAGGGCATTAAAATGGTGCATCTTGATCAGCATACCCATATTTACGAGAAAATGCTGGAATTTGCTCCCCAAGTCGTTGAAAAAGTGGAACAAATGATAAAAGATTCTGCACAATCCCAGCAGGGTAAGGGCTCTGGGTCTGGTTCGGGCTCTGGCTCAGGGGGCTCAGGCTCGGATTCAGGTTCGGGGGACCCGGGATCAAACTCTGGTTCAAAGGAGTCCAAGAAAATTAAATTTCAGTCTAACTATGATATTTAATTGGTGTGAAATCGAACGCTGTCCCAGCGATAAATTCGTATCAGTGGACAGACCGAAGAACAATGCTTCATAATAGATTAGTTCCATAAAGGCAATGCCGTTCATGAGAAGCAGCAGCATGCCCGGATGATAAGGAATTTCTCTCCCGTCTTTATACGGGGGAGATTTTTGCTGTCGGGAAAGCAATATTTGGAAGGGAAACCCATTATTTTTTCATCCATTAAGCCAATCTGATACAATAGAGACGCTTTAGACGGAGAACGGAGGGGTATTGTGGAAGGTGCAAATCAAGTGGAGCGGCTGTTTGAATGGCTCGATCAGACGACGAATCTCATTCAGCAGCATGAAGATCTGCCATATCTGGACAGTTTGGCATATACGATGGACATGCTATTTCATCGGGAGGTGCCCGCAGAAGCAGATGATATTCTATCGCAAAAACTGGGGAATACTTTAAAGGATATCGATTCTTTTGAGCTCAAAACAGATGATATCCGAAAAGCGGTGCAGTTAGCTATATTAAAAGGAATGCAGGGATCGACACAGCAGCAGCATTTAATGACTCCAGACACGGTGGCATTGCTGGCTGGATATCTGGCGGAAAAGCTCACACAGGGGAAAGAGAGCTTGCGGGTATTTGATCCTGTCAGCGGAACGGGAAATTTGATCACAACCGTATTGGGGCAGCTGAAGCAGCCGACAGAGGCTTATGCCGGCGAAGTGGATGCGACCTTGATTAAGCTGGCTGTGCTTAATGCCAATCTGCAGCAGAAGCCGGTTGAATTTTTCCATCAGGACAGTCTGCGGCCATTTCTGCTTGACCCAGTCGACCTGATCGTCGCTGATTTGCCGGTGGGCTATTACCCGGACGATCTGCGCGCCAGTGATTTTGCGCTAAAAGCAGATGAGGGTCATTCTTATGCCCATCACTTGCTGCTGGAGCAGAGTCTGAATTATACGGCAGCCGGTGGATACTTAGTGCTGGTAATCCCCGAATCCCTGTTTAACAGTGACCAGTCAGACAAGCTGCATCGCTATTTGCAGGAAAATGCCCATATTGTCGGTGTGCTGCAGCTGCCGGAAAGTGCCTTTAAATCGGATAAAAACAGGAAAAGCCTGCTGATCCTGCAGAAGCAGGGCGAGGCGACAAGTGCGCCAAAACAGCCGCTGCTCGTCCAGATGCCATCTTTCAAGAATGCCCATGCGATGCAGGACATCATGGCACAGATGAACAGCTGGTTTGCCGATTATAAGGCAAAACATAATGATTAACAAGTTAGGGAGTTGACACATCATGCGCAACATTTTAGCAATAAATGCTGGGAGTTCCTCACTGAAATTCCAGCTCATTCAGATGCCGGACGAGACGGTAACAGCAAAAGGATTGATCGAACGGATCGGGCTGAATGATTCTGTCTTTACAATGGAAACTGAAGGCGATAAGGATAAAATCGTGGAAGATATCGCCGACCATGAAAAGGCGGTAAAACTCCTGCTGAGCAAACTGGAATCTTCCGGTGTGATCAATTCCTTTGATGAAATTGATGCAGTCGGCCATCGCGTGGTGCATGGCGGGGAGCATTTCAGTGATTCAGTAAAAATCACGGAAGAGGTTGTCGAGACAATTGATCAAGTATCCGAACTTGCCCCATTGCATAACCCGGCGAACCTGACCGGCATCCGCGCGTTCCAGGAAATTTTGCCGAACGTGCCAATGGTTGCCGTGTTTGATACAGCCTTCCATCAGACAATGCCGGAATCTTCTTATCTGTACAGCCTGCCATATGAGTATTATGAGGAATATGGCATCCGCAAATATGGCTTCCATGGCACTTCACATAAATATGTATCGGAGAGAGCGTCTGAGCTAATGGATGTGCCATTGAATAAATTGCGCCTGATTTCCTGTCATTTAGGGAATGGGGCAAGCATTGCTGCGATCAAGGACGGCAAATCCCTGGACACCTCCATGGGCTTCACGCCGCTTGCCGGAGTTACAATGGGCACACGCTCCGGGAATATTGATCCGGCATTGATTCCATATATTATGGAAAAAACCGGAAAAACCGCTGATGAAGTGCTCCAGGTACTGAATAAAGAGAGCGGCATGCTGGCATTGTCCGGTTTTTCCAGCGACTTGCGCGATATTGAAGAGCAGGCGGAAGAAAATGAGCGGGCTGAGCTGGCACTGGATGTCTTTGCCGGCCGGATCCACAAATACATCGGCTCCTATTCAGCGAGAATGTCTGGTGTGGATGCGATTATTTTCACGGCAGGTGTTGGAGAAAACAGTGTGGGTATTAGAGAAAAAGTATTAAATGGACTGGAGTTTATGGGAATTTACTGGGATCCGGCATTGAATAATGTGCGTGGGAAGGAACAGTTTGTTAACTACCCGCATTCGCCGGTGAAGGTGATTGTGATTCCGACGAATGAAGAGGTTATGATTGCCCGGGATACGGTGCGGTTGTCATTTTAATAATGTAGCTCGACCTCCCGCTCCGGAAATACCCTTCGCTTTCCGCGGGAAGCTGGTGAGCCTCCTTGTGCTGACGCACTGCGTAGTCTCACCGAGGCTTTTCTTCCCGCAGGAGTCTCAGGGTATTTCCTCCGCTGATTTGTGTGTTTAATATCAAATGACAACTTACAATAATTATATAAAAACTTGGCCTGTCTGACTGGGCCAAGTTTTTTCGTGTTTCAAGAAATTATAGAATTCTTCGAGGTATATCCGGAATATTCTAAATGTATACATGGACAGGAATGCAGATCATCGGATTTTCTCTGAAGAAGATAGAAAGAACAGGACCGGGCCGTACTTTTGCCCGGTCTTTTTGGCATCTGCCCATGCAGTATTTCAGAATTCAAGAGTCAGACAGGGTTGAAATTTAACGCAATCGGGAGATATTTTACGATAAATTCTTTATGAACTTTATACAATTTAAATTGCACACATTTTTAAAAGTGTATGGACTTAAATGCTTGTTTGCTTCAATCAGTCATTCCCCTATACTTGAAAAGGTGTTTTTAGCACGTGAAGTAATTATGGAGGTGTTATGCATTGTTAGAATTTAATAATGTTACAAAGCGATATGGTGGCGGAAAACCTGCCGTCAGAAATCTTAATCTAAAAATAGAAAAAGGTGAGTTTGTTTGTTTTATCGGACCAAGCGGGTGTGGTAAGACGACAACAATGAAAATGGTCAACCGGCTGATTAGCGTTACGGAAGGATCGATTCTCATTAATGGAAAAAAAATTCAGGAACAGGATCCGGTTGAACTGCGCCGGTCGATTGGCTATGTTATCCAGCAAATTGGCTTAATGCCGCATATGACGATTAAAGAAAATATCGTGCTTGTCGGCACATTGCTGAACTGGTCAAAGGAAAAGAAGAATGAACGGGCGCGTGAACTGCTGAAACTGGTTAACCTGCCTGAAGACTATCTTGATAAATATCCGCATGAACTAAGCGGGGGACAACAGCAGCGTATCGGTGTACTGCGAGCACTTGCCGCAAATCCGCCATTGATTTTGATGGACGAGCCATTTGGTGCACTTGACCCAATTACGAGAGATTCCCTGCAGGAGGAATTTAAAAAACTGCAAAAAGAGCTTGGTAAAACGATTGTCTTTGTGACACACGACATGGATGAGGCACTAAAACTTGCGGATCGCGTGGTGATCATGCGTGATGGGGAAGTTGTTCAGGCGGATACTCCCGAGGAAATCCTCCGAAATCCTGCGAACGAATTTGTGGAAGAGTTCCTTGGAAAAGACCGTCTCATTCAAGGACGTCCGGATGTGACAACCGTTGGGCAGATTATGAACAGTTCACCGGTCACAGTAAAAACCGGTACAACATTAAAATCCGCCATTTCCACAATGCGGGACAAGCGTGTTGATTCGCTGCTTGTTGTTGATTCGGATAATGTTTTAAAAGGGTTTATTGATATTGAGACCATCAATCTGAACTATAAAAAAGCCAATGACGTTGAAGACGTGTTGGAAAGCGAGATTTTTTCCGTTTTCCAGAACAGCTTATTGCGTGACACGGTCCATAAAATCCTTCGCCGCGGGGCAACTTATGTGCCTGTTGTGGATGAGCGGCAAAAACTGACAGGCATTGTGACACGGGCGACGCTTGCCAATTTGGTTTATGACACGATTTGGGGCGACGGTATGGAACTGGATGAAACAGAATCCGTCGCAGTAGAGTAGGAGGTGGATGACATTGATGGAATTTTTTGCAGAACATGGGAGCGACCTCTTGTTTAAGACATGGGAGCACTTTTATATTTCACTAACAGCTATTCTGATGGGCGTGACTGTTGCAGTACCACTTGGTGTCCTGCTGTCAAGGGTTCCGAAATTCGCTGGTCGATTCATCCCATTTATCGGTGTTTTACAAACTATACCAAGCCTGGCGATCCTGGCTTTTTTCATCCCGATCATGGGTGTCGGAAAACTCCCAGCGATTACGGCTTTGTTTTTCTATTCCTTACTTCCGATTTTACGTAACACGTACATTGGGGTCCGCGATGTGGACAAAGGTGTCGTTGAAGCAGGCAAAGGGATGGGCATGAGCAATTGGCAATCAATTATTAAAATGGAACTGCCACTGTCCCTCCCGGTGATTATGGCCGGTATCCGTCTGTCAACCGTGTACCTGATCGGATGGGCAGCGCTTGCGGCGTTCATCGGCGGTGGCGGTCTTGGTGATTTTATTTTTGATGGATTGAATTTGTATCAGCCGTCCTTAATCCTGGCTGGAACGATTCCGGCAACGATTATGGCTGTTATTGCGGACCGTTTGCTTGCAGTACTGGAAAATAAACTCACACCCGATGGATTGAAAGATTCCTATGAGGCGACATAGTGTGTTGGAGGTGAAAATGGTGAAAAAAACGGTATATAAATATAGTATGGTATTGCTCCTTTTTGTGATGCTTACCGGTTGTTCATTGCCGGGACTTGCGGGCACATCAAACGATACGATTAAAATCGGCTCGCTCACACAATCAGAATCGGAAATCATCGCACAGATGCTGTCCATCTTGATTGAACGGGAAACAGATGCAGAAACCGAACTTGTGACAAAACTTGGCTCATCAATTGTCCAGCATCAAGGAATGCTGCGGGGGGATATTGGCATATCAAGCACCCGTTATACCGGAACAGATATTGCCGGTGCCCTTAATATGGAGCCGATTAAGGATCCGGATGAAGCACTGGAAACGGTGAAACACGAATTTCAGGAGCGGTTTAATCAAACATGGGCGGAAACGTACGGATTTGAGAACAGTTATTCTCTTGCTGTAACGCAGGAATTTGCTGAAGAGAATAATATTGAAACAATATCAGATCTGGAGCCTTTCGCTGATGAACTTCACTTCGGCGTTAATAATGCCTGGATCAATCGGGAAGGCGACGGTTATGAGGCATTCCAGGAGACGTATTTCGATTTTGGCGAAGTTTTTCCGATGAACCTTGGTCTCGTCTACCAGGCGGCAGCAACCGGTAATATGGATGTTGTCCTGGCTTATTCGACAGACGGACGGATTAAAGAATTTGATTTGAAAGTGCTGGAAGATGATAAGCAATTCTTCCCGCCATATGACGCATCACCGGTCATTAACAATGAAGTTTTGAAAAAATATCCGGAAATTAAAGAGATCACGAAACGTCTCCATAACCAGATTTCCACAGAGCAAATGCAGGAGTTGAATTACATGGCAGACGTTGAATTAATCAACCCGCGAAAAGTTGCCGAACAATTCCTGAAGGCGAATAATTACTTTGAGAAAACCGAGGGAGGGAATTGATATGGAAACCATACAGGAATTTGTTAATTATGTCAGTGTGAATAGCGGCTATATCTGGACAGAATTTTTCAGACATTTTCTGATGGCAGCCTATGGTGTCTTATTTGCGGCAATTATATCGATCCCACTCGGAATCCTGATCGCCAAATACGGTAAACTTAGCAGCTGGGTTCTTGCTGCGGGAAGTATCATTCAAACCATTCCGGCATTAGGTGCCATGGCTGTCATCATGATTGTCATGGGTCTTGGAGCGAACACGGTTATTGTGACACTTATGCTCTATTCGATTTTGCCGATTACACAAAACACGTATGTAGGCATGAAAAATGTGGATAAGACGGTCATTGAGGCGGGACATGCTTCCGGAATGACTAAATTTCAGCTGCTGCGTATGGTCGAGCTGCCGCTTTCTGTCAGTGTGATTATGGCAGGGCTCCGGACAGCACTTGTTATCGGCATTGGCATTGTAGCCATCGGCGCTTTTATTGGTGCTGGCGGGCTTGGTGCTATTATCGTGACCGGAACCAATGCAACCGATGGGACAGCTATTATTTTGGCAGGTGCCATCCCGACAGCTTTAATGGCGATTATTGCCGATCTGGTCATGGGCTGGATTGAACGCAGACTGCAGCCAGGCAAGGCATCCTGATCACTCATTTTTTGAAGCTGATCATGGTTAGATTGATGACATTGTGGTAAGTTGATCTTAACATGCCAAAAAAGGGTGATAGACATGGCAAATCGAAATGAAAAAATTGAAGATGTCGAAACGCAATTTGTTGAAAAAATCACAGATAATATGAATGCCTTTGGTGCGCCAACAAGCGTAGGGCGTGTACTTGGGATCATTTACATGAACAGGGAGCCCATGACACTGGATGAACTGGCAGCTGAAACAGGAATGAGCAAAACACGAATGAGCCAGATTGTCCGTGAAATGATTGATATGAATATTGCTGAACGTGTCTTTAAAAAAGGTATCAGGAAAGACTTGTACCAGGTTGAAGGAGATTATTACCAGACATTTATCTCGCTGTTTACATCCACATGGAAGCGGGCGATCAATCGCAGCCGAAATTTTGAAGAGCGGGTAAAGAAACAAATCGATGAACTGCAGCAGCAGGATTTGACGAAAGAAAATGAACAGACTATTAATGAACTGCTGGCTGAACTCCACGAGTGGAGCGAATACTATGACTGGATCCGCCGGGTAAACGATTTTTTTGAGAGCGGCGAAATTTTCAAGCATGTGCCTAAGAAATAACATCTATTCAGCCGGTTTCGGTATGAAAAACGTCATTAAAATAGCTGATGAAAATCGAATGAGGAGGAGATAGCATGAATAAAAAAGTGATTATGTCATGTGCCCTAACAGGAGCAGGTGACACAACAGGCAAAAATCCGAACGTCCCGGTAACCCCTAAAGAGATTGCAGATTCAGCGATCAAAGCGGCCAAAGCTGGTGCGACAATCGCCCACATTCATGTGCGTGATCCGGAAACAGGCAGGCTGAGTCATGACGTCAATTTGTTTCAGGAGGTTGTGGAGCGTATCCGCGAGTCTGAAACAGATGTGATTATCAATATCACGTCAGGCGGCGGCGGTGACTGGGTGCCAAGTGATGATGACCCGACACGGGGCGGTGAAGGAACCGACATGCAAACACCTGAACAACGTCATGAGCCGGTCGGGAAGCTGTTGCCGGAAATGTGTACACTTGATTGCGGAAGCACTAACTTTGGCAATATGCTTTATGTCAGTCCAACTGATTGGCTGCGCAGGCAAGCCAAACTTGTGCAGGAAAGCGGTGTGAAGCCTGAGCTGGAATGTTTCGACACAGGGCATATTCGTTTTGCCAATCAATTGGTTGAAGAAGGTCTGATTGATGGTGACCCGCTGTTCCAGTTCTGCCTTGGTATCCCTTGGGGAGCGGCAGCAGATGCTGAAACGTTGTCCTATATGAAAAGCCGCATTCCGGAAAACGGCAGATGGGCAGCTTTCGGAATCGGCCGAATGCAGATGCCGATCGTGGCTGAATCTCTTCTTCAAGGCGGCAACATCCGTGTAGGCTTGGAAGATAACCTTTATTTGAAAAAAGGGCAGCCGGCGACAAATGAACAGCTCGTTGATAAAGCAGCAGGTATCGTGCACAGCCTTGGGTCAGATATCATGACACCGGCGGAGGCACGCCAGGAATTAAACCTGCTTAACCCAAATGGAAAGGAAGGCTAGCATGACAACACCAGATGAATCGATCAAACAGATTACCGTTGTCGGGACAGGTGTCATCGGGAACGGGTGGATTACCCGATTTTTAGCCAACGGATACCGCGTTGTTGCTTCAGACCCGGACCCGGAAGCAGAACCTCGCGCCCGTGAAGCTGTTCAGCGGGCATGGCCGAAGATGGAAGAAATGGGGGTGGCTGAGGGTGCCTCACAAGATAATCTCTTCTTTGAACAAGATTTGCAAAAAGCTCTTGAGCAAGCAGATTTTGTTCAGGAAAACGTTCCGGAGCGGGAAGGATTAAAACGAAGCGTTATTGCTGAAATTGATCAATACGCTCCAAATGAGACGATTATTGCTTCAAGCACATCAGGTATACTGCCGAGTACCCTGCAGGCAGACTGCCAGCATCATCCGGAGCGCGTGATAGTAGCTCACCCGTTCAACCCGGTATATCTTGTACCGCTTGTAGAACTCGTTGGCGGTAAAAAAACGGCGTCTTCTTATATTGAAAAGGCAAAGAATTTTTATGATGGTCTGGGAATGAAGCCGCTTGTTGTTCGTCAGGAGATCGAAGGCCATATCGCCGACCGCCTGATGGAAGCAATCTGGCGGGAATCATTGCACATTGTCAATGATGGTGTAGCAACTACGGAAGAAGTCGATGCCTCGATCATATACGGTCCGGGACTTCGCTGGGCACTGATGGGACCGTTCATGACTTTGCACATGGGCGGCGGCAAACAAGGCATGCGTCATCTCCTTGAACAATTTGGCCCTGCATTGAAATTGCCGTGGACGAAATTGGAAGCTCCAGAATTAACGGATGAACTCGCGGAAAAAGTCGTGAGCGGTACAGAAAAACAGACCGGTGATGTGCCAATGGAAAAACTGGAAGACCGCCGCGACCAGTTTTTAATCGAACTCCAGCAGCTGGTGGAAAAGTATTGGCCTGGCGCGAATCTGTCAGGCAGACTTTAAGAGGATGTTCAAAAAGTCCGGTAACCACGCATTTTAATATAAAATTTTCAGGGCAAGGGAGGATTTGAAGTGGGTGAATCAAAATTTATTCTTCAGCATGAGGTGCCTGAAGAATGGATCGACTATAATGGTCACATGAACGATGCTGAATATGTACGTGCATTCAGCTGGGGCGTTGATCGTCTCATGAAACAGATCGGTATTACTGATGATTTTCGTGAACGGAACAAGTACACAATCTATACAATGGAAAGTCACATTTGCTATCTCGATGAAATGAAACTGGGTGAAAAATTCGATATCCGTATGCAGCTCATTGATTATGATGCCAAACGTGTACATGTGTTTTATGAGCTGTTCGGCGAAAATGGCAAACGGGCGGCGACAAGTGAACAGATGCTAATGGGTGTTGATCAGGCGTCCGGAAAAGCAGCAGCCTTCCCGGAAGAAGTTTTTGAAGAGGTAGAAGGGCTTGCCAAACATCACACTGTGGATGAAAAACCGAAAGAAGCCGGTCGTGTTATTGGGATTAGGCGGAAAAAATAAATATAGTAAAAAGTAGCCTCGGCAAGTGTTTAATAACCCCGCTGTGGAAATACACTTCGCTTTCCGCGGGAAGCTGGCGAGCCCCCTTGCGCTGTCGCGCGGCGGGGTCTCACCCAGGCTTTTTTTCCCGCGCCGAACAGGACGTTCAAGTGTCGGCGTTGGTCACAGGACGTGACCGACCTTAGCCGACCAGGAGTCTACGTGTATTTCCTCCGCTGCTGTGTGGTTTGAAACGTCATCAATCAAATAACAGTATTTCAGTGAAAAAACATACAAAAAACTTGGCCTGTCTTACTGAGCCAAGTTTTTTCATTGCTTAAATTAACGTACAACCAGCACATCACATTCTGCATAGCGGGTGATGCTTTCCGATACACTTCCAATCAGAAACCGCTCAACGGCACTCATTCCGGTGGCGCCGCAGATGATCAGATCTGCTTTGAAATCCTGGGCGATGTCTTTGGCAATTTTTACTTTCGGGGAGCCGTACTCGACGCTTTGCAGCAGGTCAGTTAATCCGGCTGCTTTCGCCCGGTCGGTGTAATCGTTCAGCAGTTTTTTCGCATATGTGTCCGATCGCTCGGCAAGCGTGCGGTCATAGGCTTCGGCTGTCGCAAAAGTGCGCGCATCCACCACATGGGCAAGAATCATTCGTGCATGGTTGCGTTTGGCGATATCGAGTGATTTCTGAAACGCTTTTTCGGCAGCCTCCGAACCATCCACAGCGACAACAATATTATGATATTCCATGGTTTATCTCCCCCTTTTATTCATTATATACCCTTTTTGAAGGCAATATAATCAGCAATTATGGGAAATCATGTTTCGACAGAAATCGGACATACTATGCGTGGAGGTGATTAAATGGCCAAAAAGAAAGGCAGACACACTCCAGAGAAGTTCTTTCAAGATGAAACCGGCGTTGCTGCCGTTCAAAATCAGCTGAATGAAAGCTACCAGAGCGGAGTCATTGATCAGCTTGACAACAACAAAGGAATTCATCATTATAATAACCAGAAAAAATAATCTGGAAGGTAATTGACCCATTCTTCACAAAATGGGTCAATTACCAGCTTACATATACAGGGACTTTTTGCTATGCTTAGAGCAGGGATGTTTTTCCAGCAGGTTTTTGGTACAATGAAAATGCTTACAGAAAAAGTTAATGGGCAGGAGGCAGACAAATGAAAATAGGTGTACCAAGAGAACTAAAAAACAACGAAAACAGAGTCGCAATGGCGCCATCAGGGGTTTCCACATTAAAAGATGCCGGGCATGAAGTGTTTATTGAGACAGAAGCCGGACTTGGATCAGGGTTTACGGATGAACAATATGAACAGGCCGGTGCGGTGATTGTCTCTACAGCTGCCGAAGCCTGGAAACAGGAAATGGTTATGAAGGTAAAAGAGCCTGAACAAGAGGAATTCGATTATTTTTATGAAGGACTTATTTTATTTACTTATTTACACCTCGCAGCCGAGCCGGAAGTTACCAAAGCTTTAATTGATAAAAAAGTGGTCGGCATTGCTTATGAAACCGTTCAGCTGGAAAATCGCTCCCTGCCGCTGTTGACACCAATGAGTGAAGTTGCTGGAAGAATGGCTGCCCAAATCGGTGCGCAATTCCTGGAAAAACCAAAAGGCGGTGCAGGTGTCCTGCTTGCCGGAATTCCTGGTGTGAAACGTGGTAAAGTGACGATAATTGGGGGCGGAACGGTTGGAACCAATGCAGCCAAAATCGCTGTCGGCCTAGGGGCAAATGTTACCATTCTTGATTTGAACCCGGAACGTCTACGTCAGCTGGATGACATCTTTGGCTCCTCGATTAATACGATGATCTCCAATCCAATGAATATTGAGATGGAAATCACCGAATCGGATCTGGTGATTGGCGCTGTGCTGATCCCGGGAGCAAAAGCGCCGAAACTGGTTACTGAGGAAATGGTAAAGAACATGCAGGAAGGATCGGTCATTGTGGATGTGGCGATTGATCAAGGTGGAATCCTGGAAACAAGCGACCGGATCACCACCCATGACAACCCGACATATACCAAACACGGCGTTCTGCACTACTCTGTTGCCAATATGCCTGGGGCTGTTCCGCGGACCTCTACAATAGGACTGACCAATGTGACAGTGCCATACGCATTGCAGCTTGCGAATAAAGGGTATAAGAAGGCGTGTCTTGATAATCAGGCATTGCGGAAAGGTGTGAACACACTGGACGGCTTTGTTACTTATGAGGCAGTTGCGGAGGCACATGGGCTGGAGTTTGATGAGGCTTTTAGATTGCTGGAGCGGTGATTTAAATAGAACGGAGCATCAAAGTGATTTGATGCTCCGTTCCTTATTTCAAGAACACTATGCCATTAGATAATCAAAAATAATGCCAAATAGAATTAGCCCGGCACCAATCGTAAAGTGAACCTTTTTTTCATTCACATTTGTTTTCTCTAAAATAGTAAATATGATACCAATTAAGCCGATAAAGATAGCACTTCTAATGAAATAAGGTGTATTCATAAGAAAAAGATTTGAGTACTTTTGTACGAGGCCTGATATAACTCCTATAACCCCCAGTAGCAGGGGAATCCTTAATTTCCAATACATTTAACTTAATCTCCGTTTTTTGTAAATTTGAGTTGCTAAGTGAAAATAAAGCTATTTAATTTTTAAGATTAGAAGCCAAATTTCTCCGTTGAAAAATGCGGCTGTTTCAAAAAAAATGTTTACTTTTCATGTTCAGGCAGATAATGAAAATCGTTCTTTACTTTTATTCAATCATCGCGCCTTTTAAGGGAAGAATCTATAACATACTATAGCTGTTTACTTTGCGCATTCATACTTCATTTTCAAAAACTCAAAACTACTGCCGTTTGTATCTTGCATAAAAGTCTCAACAGATTCAAATCCTGCTTTTTTATAGACCTGTATAGCCCTATCGTTAAAAGTGGCAACTGATAGCGTTATTTCCTTAGGGTTATAGTTGGATAGCACAAATCTGAGTCCAGCTTTAAAAAAGCCCAATCCAAGACCCCTTCCAGTCAATTCAGGTTTCATTCCCAACCCAATATCAATTGCGTCCCCCTTATCATTAAAACTAAAGAACCCAATTTCTTCTTCGCCTTCTTTAACAATGTAATGAGAGTCCTCCCGTTTTTTTGGATCCAAAAATTCAACTAAATCTTCTTCATCGGCCTCAACATCATAAAAAGAATATTTACCTTCATAGTGCCAATTTGAAGCAATATTTTCTGCCTGCTCTTGCGACATTTCACTGAAATTATAATCCATAAAGACCCCTCCAATCATGTCCCTAAAACCTATCTGATCTTCTGTAAACTTTTTCCTACTTTAAATTGTTTGTCGCTTAATATATCATCCACTCTAGTCATCTCCTGTTTTTGTTTTTAAAGTAGCAGTTATTCAACAATATGGCCCGTTTGCGGCACAGTGGCAATCGTTTTCAGTATAGAACTTTATTTCAAAGTAAACAACTTTATTTCTAAAGAACTTGAGTTGGTTTTACCAAAGCTTTTTACTGATTGTCCAATCTCCCCAAAAGCTGATACGGCCTAACTTCCCAGCTTTCATAAGGAATGCAGTTTTTCGCATTCATTGCATCAATCGTACGTGATTGCATATGTGGGCGAGTTATGTATGCTCCAATATTATCTTCATTTAAAGAGACAAATTTGGCTTCTTTAATTTCTTCTGGCTGTATTTTTAACTCACCGCCTTTATATTCGGCTTTAAAAACAACTGATAAGAGGTTGATTGAGGTGTTATAGTAAACTCCCGTAATTCCAACTGGCTTAATAACAATACCTGTTTCCTCAAAAACCTCTCTGCATACAGCTTTATCTAAAGGTTCACCTTCCTCCACCTGTCCTCCTGGTGATTCCCACGTATCTGAACGTTGATGAGTCTTAACCATTAGTGCTTCGCCATTCTCATTCGTGACATAAGCAGATACAGCAATGATATGTTTCGGGTGATTGTTTTCCATTTTCCCCTCCAATTTGGTTGTTATTGTCTTGCTTTCGCGTTCTTATTCCATTAGAGAATCGCTTTTTTCCAGGGTATATCCTTCATTAGAATTTTTGATCACAACATCAAAATTCCGGTGATAAGGATGCATGAATAAATCATATTGAATTCTTCGCTCTTCATGAGATTTTCTTAAGTAATTTAAATCTGTTCCTCTTTCAGAAATATCTCGGCTACTCCTCCTCATCAATTCGGTTTCACCATCGGTATAAAAGTATACCTTTAGATCAAATAAATCCGGATTTATAAATGCGACACTCATACCTTCTACAATATTCACTTTGTTTGCGGAGGAGAGTAAAATGCTTTCTCTATAATGAGTACCTATCGTATAAAAATCTATACCATCCCTTAGCATATTTATATCTCTTTCTAAAGCGGAGACATTATGCGCAGCAGGGTGGCAAGCTGTCATTTTATATTGATGATTTTCACTTTTATATTCATAATCTATTATTGCGTGCTTCCTTAAGTTCGATCCAATGATGTAAGGGTCAGTATTAAGATAATTTGTATCCCTATTCCCTAAGAGTTCTAAAAGGTTGTTTGCAAATGTTGTCTTTCCAGAAGCGCCATGTCCCGAAATACCAATAATTACTTTTTTGTCTGTACTTTTTATTGAATTAACTATCTTATCTAATACTTTATCCATAAAGTTCCTCACTTTTTTTGTCAAACCAGATTTTGATAACTCAATGGTTATTTATTATCTCTTCCGCAAACGCTTTGGCTTCTTCTTCGATATCTTCCTCTTCAACAAGATATTGAATTTCATATCCAATATCCTCGAAATTTATGAGCATGATGACTGCCTCAGTCCCTCTTTGTATATGCTGGTATTGAACTTCATGCCCAACGATTTCAATAACCTCAGCGTTCTGTAAAGTACCGGCCTCGTCCTTATAAACACTCAATAAAACAGCCGATTGGTCCATATATAATTCGCCATAGATAATTTCACGATCCGGGACTTCATCTTCCCATGCTTCTCTGAATTGATCATCTACTTGTTCATCTTGGGAAACTTTATATTCAATGGTAGCCTTCCACGGTTCCCCTCTAGCGGGTTCCCCGTCCTCAAACGTGGTATTATATTCAATGTGGGCATGGCCGATAGGGTAATCCAATTCAGGTAAATAAGGAGTCACACCTAAGTATTCATCAATTTCTCCACTAATTTCCGCCGTGTTAATGTATGCTTGCCCGCAGCCTGCTAACACAAACAACACAACAAGAAGCAAATATTTCTTCAAAAAACCTCCCCCTTTGAGCGAACCGTGAAAGCAGTTACATTTTTTCGGTATAAATACCCGCCCTCTATTTAATCTATGCAACATTAATTCCAATTTAACCCGCCAATCCAATCAAAGAGCACAAATAATAATTTGTACTCTAAAACTGAACTGTTTTACACGGATACATTTCTATTCAACAACACGCAATTCCTTCGGTGATTCTGTCAGGGTTTCCGGTCCTTTGTCGGTCATGAAAATCATGTCTTCAATGCGCACGCCGCCAGTATTCGGCACATAAATCCCCGGCTCAATCGTAAAGCACATGCCTTCTTTTAATGGAAGGTCGTTTTTTCCGTGCATGGAAGGGTACTCATGTGTTTCAATGCCCAATCCGTGGCCGACACGGTGGGTAAAATACTTTCCGTATCCCGCTTGTTCAATATGCTGGCGCGCTGCCTGATCGACCTGACCGACTGCAGTTCCGGTCTGAGCTGCTTGAATTGCTTTTTGCTCTGCAGTCAGCACAGTTTCATAGATGTTCCGCTGTTGATCGGTGATTGACTGAAAAGCAACCGTACGAGTAATATCCGAGCAATAGCCTTCGAAAATTACCCCAAGATCGAATAGTACCAGATCCCCTGATTCTATCTTTTTCCCAGTTGGGGTGCCGTGTGGCGAGGCAGTTTTCGTACCGGAGATGGCCATCGTTGAAAAGGACATCTGCTGCACGCCTTGCTTTTTCAGTTCAAACTCGATAGCAGCGACAACCTCAAGTTCACTGACGCCTTCTCTGATTGCCTTGATTCCTGTCTCGATCCCGAAATCGGCGAGTGTTGCTGCCTGTTTCAGCAGGGCATACTCTTTTTTGTTTTTGATTACACGGAGATTTGCCAGTATTTCCTGCGCATCCCGGATTTGTGTGTCAGGCAAAATGTTTTTCACCTGCTGGAATCGGTCAAGTGTAAGATGATTATGCTCCACACCCAGCGCTTTGGGGATGCTGTCGTTCTTCTTCAGCATTCCGGCAAACAGTTCCCAAGGGTTCTCATGATCCTGGTAGGGGATCATCTCATAGCGCCATCCGGCTTGCTTGGCGTCTTCTGCTTCCATGGCCGGTATGATTAAATATGGATCGTGTTCGGTGTTGATGTAGACGGCGAGCACCCGCTCATGCGGATCGCTGTAATGATTGCTTGTATAATATACATTTGCAGGGGATGTGATCAGCATCCCATCCAGACCATCTTTTTTCATTTCTTCCAATAATGCGTCCAGTCTGTTTGTCATTTCAAAATCCCACCTTATGTAATAAACTGTTTCCATTATAACAGAAAAAACGGAAAATATTTCTGGATATGAGCGGGAAAAAGATGAATAATTTCAAGTGGCACCGGGTATAGTCCATATGATGCGTTTTAGAAATTACCTATTATAAGGAGAGGTTAATGTGAAAGTATCCTATCATGGACACGCAGTAGTGAAAGTAGCAACAGATGAGCATAATATTCTAATTGATCCCTATATTTCCGAGAATGATGCATGTGATCTGGATGCCGGATCGGTGGAGGCAGATGTGATTCTCTTGACACACGGCCATAACGACCACGTGGGGGACACGGTGGAAATAGCAAAACGTAACGATGCACTGGTCGTGGCACCGAATGAACTGGCTAATTATTTGGCAACAAAAGGGCTGAACACCCATCCGATGCATATTGGCGGCAAGCATGATTTCGACTTCGGCCAGGTTAAATTTACCCAGGCGTTCCATGGCTCCGCTTATACGGAGGAAGATGGCAGCACTGTTTATACAGGTATGCCTGCTGGAATCCTGCTGACAGTAAATGAACGGACGATTTATCATGTTGGGGACACCGGCTTGTTTTCTGATTTACGATTAATTGGGGAAATGAATGAAATTGATGTGGCGTTTGTGCCAATTGGCGATAACTTCACAATGGGACCAGAAGATGCGCTGGTTGCATCCGACTGGATTGACGCAAAATATGTCGTGCCGGTGCATTACGACACCTTCCCGCTCATTGAACAGGACGGCGAAGCATTTGCGGAGAGCGTCCGGACTGGGCAGGGAAGAGCGATGAAAATTGGGGAAGAGATGGAACTGTAAATGACAGCCCGCGGAGAGGATCCGCGGGTTTTGGTTTAGTCGCAGCTGGCTGCGTTTTCTATGATGTCTATGTCGGGTATGACACCATCTCCATAGGTTACTTCTCCTTCAACACATATTTCAGCGTTGCTCCAGTCAAATCCAATATCATCGGCAAAATGTGCATCTCCCTGTATTATCAGGCCAGCATTATTTTGTAAACTTACTGGTCTGTTGAAAATGGCGTCTCCTGTTATAGTGATACTGGCATTGCTTTGAATTTCTACATCTCCATTAAAACTGGCATTTTCACCTATAGTAAGAGTTGCGTTCCCATGTAATGTCAGTTGATCTTCGGCAAAAAAGTAGCCATCTACTGTAATCCTACTGTTACTGTATGCCTCCAACTGAGCATAAAATTGTGCACTTGCACCAACAGAAAAAACTGCGTTGCTATCCAACCTCAACACGTCTTCGGCAACCAGGTGGCTACCGACTGTGACCCTGCTGTTACTGTGAATGTTTGCATGGCCACTTAATCTAACATTATTGCCTGCAATTAAATTCGATTCATTATACAAGATCGTACTCCCATCAATAAATAAATCTTTCTCTGCGTGAAAAATAACATTATTGAGCGTAAGATTGTTCCAGAACCAAGCAGAATGACCATGCACCATTATTTCCTGACACTTTTCCCAATCTCCGAATTCCTTGCTTCTCTCAAAAAAAATATTAGAATAATAATCACATTCATCCCCGGCTGGTTCATAATCTTCAGGGTTAGGATTTACAATATCTTCTCCAGATCCACCGCTGTCAATGATGACACTTACTTCATACGATTGCTTATTCGTCCAAACACTTTCAATAGTCAATGTTTCCCCTGAACTATGCTCTGTTGTCAACTGAATCGGTAAATTTTCCATAACAGGTACACCTTCAATAAGCCCGTTTCCGCTTACAAGAGTTTCGCCTCCGTCAATCACTACCCCTACCAATTCCAAACGATCGGATTCCTGATAGGGAAGATTAACTGTCTCCGTTTCCGCTGTTTCACTCATCCTTTGATAGGTATTTCGCAACTCACTCACCAGCACATTCGTATCCTGGGTCAACTCCACACGCCCGCTTGTCCAATCTTCCGTCTGCACCAGCTGGATAATTACCGAGGAAGCTAAGGCAATCACAACCGCGAAGAGCCCCAGTGCTGCCAGTAATTCGACAAGGGTTACACCTTTTTCATTGTTGAATTTTGCAAATCGCATACTTTTCACATCCAAAAAATGCTATAATAGGATAAAAGTCACTGAAAAATTGAATTTCTGACAATAACTGCGTCAAAAGTCTTAGTTCGTTCCTTTTTAGAATATCGCTAAAGCTCGCGGAAAACAAGGTGTGAATGCTCTTGAATGCTAAAATTAATAGATTAAAAGACAGCAGCGGATTTACCCTTATAGAAATTATAGCATCTATCGCGATTTTGGGGATGGTTATCGCTGTTTTTTCACCAATTTTTCCGCAAATAATCAGTTGGACACAAAACGCGGACACGGAACTTTCGGCAAGTAATCTGTTGGGACAAGCTGTTGAAGATGTGAAAAACAATGAGGAAATCCTGGGAAATTTGGACGAGTTTCCGGATTGTGAAGGAGAGCCTCTTTCAGTCAACGGAGACACGCTTACTTCCTATGAAATAAATGGCGAAGCTTATCATCCTGCAGTCTCACTGTGCCAGACAGATGAGGAGAAAACACTCCAACTGGTACGGGCACACATCCAAATTTTATCCGAAGATGGCGACCCTGTCAGTGAATCCTATACATATATTAAAGGTGATGCCAATGAAACGGCAGAATAACCAAACTGGTAGCGCGCTTGTGCTGACGCTGATGCTCATGACACTATTGATGCTGTTTGTTTTGACGCTGTTTTTCCAGGTCACCAATACGACAAGACAGGTCGCGATAATGGAGGAGCAGTTGGATGCGGAGTTAATTGCCGATATGGGGATTGATTTTTTCCGCAGTAAGGCTGAAGGTGCTGCTGCTTCCTACAATGGAACAGGCGATGACTTAGCAGAATATCTGGAAAAAAAACTAGAGCCACATGAGGTAGACCTTGGTGAGGAAAGGTCATTTGCCATTTCCAATATTCAACTGAACCTGACTAGTGGGGGCCCAATGACAATCACCTTCGAAAGCACAGGTAGCGCGCTTGAACGGGATGTAACCGAAGAGAGTGAAATTATTTTGACAGAAGGCGGTGAAGGACAATGATCACACGCAAACGTCTGGGAGACCTGCTTCAGGATGCGGGTTTGGTGACAGATGAACAGATTCAGGAAGCACTGAAAAGCAAAAAGAACGATCAAAAGCTTGGGGACGCCCTCCTTGAGCATGGGTTTATCACGGAACGGCAGCTGATTGAAGTGCTGGAATTTCAGCTGGGTATCCCTCACGTTTCGCTGTATCGCTATGCCATCGACAAGCGTGCACTGGAATTTGTCCCAAAGGAAATGGCTCAGCAAAATTTGATCATACCTCTGAAAATTCATGACAACTCCTTACATATAGCGATGAAAGATCCGATGGACTATTACATCATCGATGATCTTGAAATGGCGACAGGGTTTAATATTTCGCCGGTGATTGCTGCCAAGGACGATATTTTGTACGCAATTAACCAGCATTACTTTAAAGGTGAAGCGGATATGCCGATAGAAGATGTAACAAATGACACCGGTGCGCCGGCTGTCCGTCTTCTGGATGAACTGCTGCAGACAGGGGTGCAGCTCAAGGCCAGCGACATCCATATTGACCCGCAGGAGAACAATGTGCATGTGCGCTACCGGATCGATGGCCGGCTGCAGACAGGGAAAGTAGTCCCCAAGCAGCTGCAGCATTCTCTGATCGCCCGGATTAAAATTTTGGCAGACCTAAACATCACGCAAAAACGCCTGCCACAGGACGGAAGAATCAAAACAGCTGTTGGCTCCACGCCGGTTGATCTGCGGATATCCTGTCTGCCGACGGTCCATGGTGAAAAAATCGTTGTGCGGATACTTGACTTAAGTAATGCACTTTTGCAGTTGACTGAGATGAATTTTTCCCAAGAAAATTTGCGGAAATATGAGCAGCTGATCAGTCAGGCGTCCGGCCTGATTCTGCTGACAGGCCCGACCGGTTCCGGAAAAACATCGACACTCTATACATCGCTCCAGCAGTTGAATTCGGATGATGTGAATATCGTTACGGTGGAGGATCCGGTGGAATACCAGCTCAACGGAATTAATCAAATGCAAGTGAACAACGCGATCGATCTGGATTTCGCGACAGGTTTGCGCTCAATCTTGCGCCAGGATCCGAATATCATTATGGTTGGGGAAATCCGTGATCAGGAGACGGCCGAGATCGCCATCCGTGCCTCGCTGACCGGCCACCTTGTGTTTAGCACACTGCATACCAACAGTGCGATTGATGCGATTCCACGCTTGTTTGATATGGGAATCGAGCCGTATCTTGCCGTTTCATCGTTATCGGGAATTGTTGCCCAGCGGCTTGTGCGGAAAATTTGCCGAGACTGCAAGAGCGAGCGCGAGCCGACGGAAATGGAAAGGGAAATTTTCCGCAAAAATGGCGTCCCGGTTGAGCGGATGTATTACGGCAAAGGTTGCAGTGCCTGCCACCAACAGGGGTACCGCGGCAGGATTGCGGTGCAGGAAGTGCTTGTGGTGGATGACGCAATTAAACAGATGTTGCTAAACCACCAGTCGATGGCCGATATTAAAAGCTATGCCAGGGAGCAGGGGATGGCCTTTTTAATCCAGGACGGACTGGAAAAAATAAAAGCCGGTCAGACAACGATGGAGGAAGTCATGCAAGTATCGATCAGTTTCTAGGGGGAAAACGTATGAACGAGCAATTGGATGAGTGGCTGAGAGCCGCCTTTGAACAACGCGCCTCTGATGTCCATTTAACGATTGGCAAGCCGCCAATTTTTCGGATTAACGGAAAATTGATCGAGCAGAAGGAAGCGGTGATCAAGCCGGCAGTCACCAGGGAGATTATCCACGATATCTTGACAGGCGAACTGCTTGAGGCGCTCAAACAGACGCGGGAGCTGGATTTTTCCTATGGCATACACGGGGTGTCGCGTTTTCGGATAAATGCGTATTTCCAGCGAGGGGAGCTGTCTCTTGCAATCCGGATTGTGCCGACAAGCATTCCTTCCCTGGATGAACTGTTTCTTCCGGCGGCGGTTCGGGAAATTGGGCATTATCCCCAAGGGCTTGTGCTGGTGACAGGGCCGACCGGCAGCGGAAAAAGCACCACCTTAGCCGCAATGATTCAGCATATCAATCAGACGATGGAAAAGCATATTATTACGCTGGAGGACCCAATTGAGTATGTGCATACCCATCAACGTTCGATCATTGACCAGCGCGAGGTCGGGTTTGATACCAACAGCTTCGTAAATGGACTCCGTGCCGGCCTGCGTCAGGACCCGGACATCATTTTAGTAGGGGAAATGCGTGATCTGGAGACCATTTCCACCGCGATTACCGCTGCAGAAACAGGACATCTTGTGCTGGGTACACTGCATACGACTGACGCTGTCTCGACAATAGAGCGGATCATTGATGTTTTCCCGCCCGGTCAGCAGAATCAGATGCGCCTGCAACTGGCCACGATTTTAAAGGCGGTCATCTCGCAGCGTCTTTTGGTTACCAAGGATAATCTGGATAGGCGGGCGGCCACAGAAGTGTTGATTAATACCGCTGCGATAAAAAATCTGATCCGAAATAAGAAACTTCATCAAATCCAGAATGTGCTGCAGACATCGAAAGAGCAGGGGATGCACACATTGGAGATGGACTTACTTCGCTTACTGCAGCAGGGACAGATTTCCTATGATGCCGCTTCCCCTTACATGCCGGAAAGGAGTTTCCAGCATGGAATTTGATTACAGCGGAAAAACGCTCTCCGGCCAAAGGAAAAAAGGGAAGATCGACGCGGCAAGCAAAAGGGAGGCCCTTTTTCAGCTGGAAAGTGAAGGGCTGGTGATTGTGGAGCTCGGTGAAACAAAATCATGGAATCAGGAAATCGTGATACATAAAAAGGTGAATATCAAAGATTTTGTGTTGTTCCTGCGCCAGTATTCCACGCTAATTCACGCTGGTGTGCCGATTTCCGAGGCGACGAAAACGATGATGGAGCAAACAGAGAGCCGAGTGCTGGAAAATGTACTTGCCGATGTGGACAAGCAGTTGGACCAGGGACAGGCCCTGTCAGCTGCTGCGGAGCGCCATCCCAAGATTTTTCCGCCGCTTCTGATTAATATGATCGTCGCTGGAGAGGCAAGCGGTCGGCTGGATGAGATTTTAGAAAAAATGGCATCCTATTACGAGAAATCGCACCGCAATCGGCAAAAGGTGATCTCCGCTTTGCTTTATCCGACCATTGTCGGGATCATAACCATAGCCCTGAGCATCTTTCTGCTGACGTTCGTCGTGCCGCAGTTCGTTAACATGTTTGCGTCGATGGGCGAGGAAATTCCTGCATTCACTCAGTTCGTTCTGACGCTCAGTGACTGGGCTGTTGCTTACTGGTGGACCATTATTGCGCTGTTTTTGCTGGGCTGGCTTTGCTTTCGTTATCTCAAGCGCTATGATGGGTTTGTTTATCAAGTTGACCGGCTGAAACTGAATATTCCTTTTTTAGGAGTTCTGGTTCATAAAGGGACGCTCGTTCGCATGACGCAAACCCTGAGCACTCTGGTCAACAGTTCCGTGCCCATTCTGCAGGCGGTGGAAATTACGGAAAGAGTGGCAGGAAACCGTGTGATCGAGGCAGGTTTGGCAAGAGCGAGAAAAGCACTTGAAACCGGGGAGTCAATGGCAACTCCACTAAGGGAAGATAAAACATTCCCTCCGCTGGTCGTGCAAATGGTGGATATTGGCGAAAAAACCGGAACGCTCGATCAAATGCTGGCCAAAGCGGCAGAATTTTACGAGGAAGAAGTCGAGCAATTATCCAATCGAATTAAAGTATTGATTGAACCATTGATGATTATTGTACTGACAGTGATCGTGGGAGGAATTATTGCCGCGGTAGCCTTGCCTATGTTTTCCATGTTTGAAAATTTTTAGTAAAGTTGTAGATTTTTGCCAGTTGCTAGTTTATAATAGAATTAGGACTAAAGTAGGATGCGAGGATAGGCCATTTGTAGGTGGGCACTTGAATGGTCTGGAGCGAGTAGTGCAACCGGCCGACTAGTATTAATACTATTATTAAGAGAGGCGGCGATTTTTTGTTGAAGAAGATGCAGAAGTTCTGGAAGCAGCAAAAAGGGTTTACACTGGTGGAATTGCTTGCGGTGATTGCTATTTTGGGGATTATTGTGGCGATTGCTGTACCAGCGATTGGGAATGTTATTGCAGGTGCGGAAGATGATGCCGATGAGGCGAATATAGAGCTGATTGAGAATGCAGCAAGACTGGCAGATGTGAGCGGAGAATTTACTGATGATGAAGATGGGATGACAGTGGCTGAATTACATTCCACTGGCTATTTAGAAGAAATCCCTAGTAATCCTGCAGACGACAATCAGGTATATGCTGGTTCGGTAACGAAAAATGAAGATGGAATTTTTGCGTATACAGAAAGCTGGGAAGAAGTCTCAACGGATGAAAATCAATAGATTATATTAAGCGCCCAGGCAAAATTACCTGCCGGGCGTTTTCTTTCCATACATAGTTTGCTAGACTCGAACAAGGAGACAACAGCATGGACATCGCAATCATTTTCATATTCTTTCTGCTAGGGCTTATTTTTGGCTCTTTCTTCAATGTAGTTGGGCTGCGCCTGCCACAAAACATACCCTTCGCCAATGACCGGTCTGCCTGCCCGCACTGTCATACTCAACTGTCCTGGTATGAAAACATCCCACTAATCTCATTCCTCTTGCAAGGCGGAAAATGCCGGCACTGCAAACGAAGGATTTCCTTCATCTACCCGGCAGTAGAACTGTTCACCGGAGGATTATTCGCTATCAGCTATATAAATTTCGGCCTGGACTGGGAATTGCTGACCGCATTGCTCCTTGTTTCCATGCTGATGATTATATTTGTGTCTGATATCGCGTACATGCTCATTCCGAATAAGGTACTATTATTTTTTCTGCCGCTAATGATCGGGATGCGGATCATCGTGCCGCTTGAACCGTGGTGGTCGCCGATTGCCGGGGGACTGATTGGCATTGCGGTGGTTGCCCTGATTATCCTCGTCAGCCGCGGGGGAATGGGCGCAGGGGACATGAAATTGTTCGGCGTGCTGGGCATTGTGCTCGGGACGGAAAAGCTGCTGCTTACTTTTTTCCTTTCCTGTACGATAGGAGCGATCGTCGGGCTGGTGCTGCTTGTCGGCAAGGTGATCGACCGCAAGCAGCCGGTCCCATTTGGTCCTTATATTGTCGTGGCAGCGCTGATCAGTTATTTTTACGGGGGCGAGCTGATTCGCTTGTACCTTAACTTCTACATATAAGCAGGTGTAAAATCATGGGTTTGATCAAACAGGGCAGAGTGAATATCGTGCTGACCAGTCGTGTATTAAGGTATACGTTTAATAAAAATCCTTCTGTCGGCGGACTGCAATCCCACGGGGAAGTGCAATTACCGGAAGACACGATCAGAGATGGCCAAATCGTTAATCAGCAGGCACTTACAGCGGTTGTACGCCAGTTGGTGAATAAACATAAATGGAAGCGGAAAAAGCTTTACTTTGCCGTACCGGATGATACGGTAGTGATGCGCCAGCTTCAGGTGCCTGCCGCCCTCGCCAAAGAAGAAGCGCTGAGCTATGTCCATACCCACCTCGGCAGCAGTATTTACCTGCCGTTTGCTAATCCGTCTATTGCCATTG
This sequence comes from Lentibacillus sediminis, assembly GCF_002763455.1. Lineage (GTDB taxonomy): Bacteria > Bacillota > Bacilli > Bacillales > Amphibacillaceae > Lentibacillus_D > Lentibacillus_D sediminis_A. The sequence continues at coordinate 226,319 of NZ_NIXK01000006.1, read as the reverse complement.
AAATGCTCGAGGGGGGCGGCGATCAGCGTGATGTGCTGTTGTATGCCTATCCGAAAGACAAGCTGACCGCATTTGAAAAAGTGTTCACGGAAGCTGGCTTGAAACCTGCTGCGGCAGATCTGACGTCCTTATCCGTGTACCGTTATTACTACCGGATGGCTGATAAGGGTGAGAAGCATGTTCTGCTGATCAACTGGAATCAAGACGCACTTGTGCTGACCGTTTTTCAGCGTGACAAAGCAATTTTCACCCGCCAAATGAAGATGGAGACGGGAGAAGCCGCAGACGAGACAGCAGCATTTCATGCAATGAATGAGTACCTGACCGAGATCGGCCGGATCATTGACTTTTATCAATTTTCCATTACCAAAGGAGAGGCCTCCATTACCCAGCTTGTCCTCTCCGGTGACGCACCGCTTATCGGGGCGGCCGGTGAAAGGCTGAAGGAGCGGTTCAACTTGCCGGTGCATCAATTTGCCAATGAAGAGCTGTCGGCAAAATACCTCGATGTCCTCGGACTGGCGCTGAAGCAGGATACATAGAAGGAGTCCGGTTTAGATGAACACAGAGATCAACCTGCTTGAGAAAAAACCGAAAAAATTCCTGCCTGTTCTTGTTTGGGGGCTGGTTTTCGCTGTATTGCTTGCAGCAGTCGTAATCCTCTTAATCATGCAACAAAATCACTTCGAGGATAGACTGGCTGCACTTGGTGAAGAACGTGCCCAAGTAGAGGCAGTATTGGAAGAGCAGCAGGTTCAGTATGCTGATGCCCGCCAGCTTGAGCGCCTTCAGCAGGGGATGGCAGAAGTTCAGCGGGAGGCCGTGCCAACGATTCCGCTGTATCAGGAAATCCTCAGCCTATTTTCTGCACAGGGGCAGCTGCTTGGCTATCATTTTACCGAAGAGAATTCGCTGGTGATCAATGGAGCCTTTGCCAGCCTCCAGGAAACGGCTGATTATATTGCCGACCTTCAGCAGTATCCGTATGCTGCTTACGTGAATCTGGACAGTGTCAGCATGATGGAAAATGCGTACCAGGCAACGATTCACGTAGGGATCGACCGGGAAATTCTGAGAGAGGTGCTTGGTACAAATGAAAATGCGCTGGACTAAAAAAAACTATATCCATCTTGCCCTAGGCACGGTTGCTTCACTCATAATCATTTACGCAATTTGCTATTATTCTCTTCTTTCTCCGCTTATCGCCGAAGTGACTACTGCCGAGGAGCAAATTTCCCAGCTGGAACAACAGGCAGAAATGGCAATGGAAGGTGCAGACGCATCTGAGGAGACAGAACTCACCGAAGCCCAGCTAAAGGTGCCGGCGACCAAATCTCCGGAAACCGTGCTGATTAATCTGGAGCAGCTGGCCGAATCGGCGGGAGTGACAATTGAGTACCTTGGGGCAATGGAACTCGAAGCGGCAGAGAAAGAAGAGGAAGAAAGTACAAGTCTTGAGACAACCAGCTACACCATGGATGCTTCAGCAGGTAATCTCTCAGACATCAATCGCTTCTTAGAAAGTATCACAGCAAGCGAGCGATTGATGCTCATCGATACCCTGGATGTTCAGCAAACAGAATCAGACGCCTTTGCCACTGTTACACTAAGAACCTTTTATCTGGAATAGAAGGTGATAAATCAACTCCCCGCTCATAAACTTTAATAAGAGGGGGGGATTTTTTATGCGGCACTATACAATACTGCGCCTGCTGCTCGCCGGTTTTCTGCTTTATTTTGCCTGGCCGGCGATACCTTCAGCAACCACGACAATCGAGCTGATCTTCTGGGGCGGCTGGCTGGGGTTTTTCTTGCTTGTATTTGGATCCAATCTGGCTACACTATTACAGATGATGCGCCCGCCGGTAATGGAACAGAAAGAATTAAGGCGGAGACAGCCCGCTAATCATTGAGTTAATCGCTATTCAACTGTATAATAAAAATTAAATACGGAGTAATACAGTTGAAAGTTGGTGGGCACTTTGGCAACGAAGCATGAGCAGATTATCAAGCATATTCATTCATTGCCTGTTGGAAACAAAATTTCAGTCAGGCAAATTGCCAAAGAATTGCATGTGAGTGACGGGACGGCATACCGGGCAATCAAAGAAGCGGAAAATCTCGGGATTGTCAGTACCATTGAACGAGTGGGCACGATCCGGATTGAACGGAAACAAAAAGAGAATTTTGACCGGCTTACGTTTGCTGAGGTCGTCAATATTGTGGATGGACAAGTATTGGGCGGCAGGGAAGGGCTTTATAAAACGCTGAACAAATTCGTGATTGGCGCGATGGAACTGGATGCGATGCTGCGCTATACTGAGGCCGATTCGCTTTTAATTGTCGGAAACCGCGTGAAGGCCCACGAGCTGGCACTTAAGGAAGGAGCGGCTGTTTTAATCACCGGCGGGTTTGATACCGATGAGCAAATCAAACAGCTTGCCGATGAAAAGCAGCTGCCGATCATTTCTTCCAGTTATGATTCGTTTACGGTGGCCGCCATGATTAACCGGGCGATTTACGATCAGCTGATCAAAAAAGAGATCGTGTTTGCCGGCGATATTCTCACACGGTTTGAAGATGCGTATTATTTGCATGCCAAGGATACGGTGCAGGATTGGTATGAATTGAATCAGACGTCCACCCATGCGCGTTTTCCGGTCGTGGATGACCGCGGCCGGGTAATCGGCATGGTGACAGCGAAGGATATTATAGGCAAGGAAAGCGATGTGGTGATTGACCGGGTGATGGTTCGCAATCCGGCTGTCGTCCAGGAAAAAACATCTCTGGCGTCTGCTGCACATTTAATGGTCTGGGAAGGCATTGAGCTCGTTCCGGTGGTTGATCCGTCGAACAAGCTGAAGGGAGTTATTTCCCGGCAGGATGTGCTGAAGGCCTTGCAGCAAATCCAGCGCCAGCCGCAAATTGGAGAAACGATTGATGATACAATCAGTGCCAATCTGCAGGCGTCGGATGAGGAAGAAGGAGTCTATCATGCCGAAGTGACCCCGCAAATGACCAACCAGCTTGGGACCCTTTCCAATGGCGTATTTACCGTGCTGATTACGGAAGCGAGCAGACGGCTGCTTGCCCATGAGAAAAAAGCCGATATGGTCGTGGAGAATGTCACGGTCTATTTCATGAAGCCGGTGCAGCTGGACAGTCAGCTGACGATCCGCCCAGAGCTGCTGGAGGCCGGCCGGATGTACGCCAAGATTGATATCGAAGTGCTCCATGATCGCAAAGTTGCCGGCAGGGGGCTGATTATGGCCCAGCTAATCCACCGGTGAACCAGAAATGCGGAAGCGCCCGTTTAGCGACGTATGGGCTGCGCCCCGACATGCGGGGTGGATCAGCGTTGCCGCGCAAAGCGGCGGTTTTAGCTGATCATTCTTTCGAAGGAGATAAAGGAAACATGCCTCTGCAAAAGGGGTATGCCGGCGTTGGCCGCAAAGGCCGTACTTAGCCGGCCTTCCTTTAACTTCGAGCCGATGTTGACTTATCGTACGAAGGTGAGGGAAGTCCACTAGTCGCTGAGTGCTGTAGCTAGACAAAAAAAGCTGACCCCATCATGTGTCAGCTTTTTCATCTATCCAATTAATCGGCTCTCACACGCTGCCATTCGCGCTTGTAGTGTTTTACCTCCCGGAAGCCGCGCACGAGCTGCATTCCGCCAAGCAGGAGGAAGACAATGCCGATAAACAGCGAAAGTCTTGTCTGGTAAAATAGATACTGGTTGATTGCGAAAAAAAATACAACGCTTCCCAGACAAATACGTGATCTTGCATTAAAATAGGCTTGGACGAGCCCATCTCTTTCTCTCAGAATCTGAACTTTATAATAAACCCATAAAACAGCAGAAACAACAATAATAATCGGGAAAATAACCATTCTATCTCTCCTACTTTAAAACGATACATATATTGTACCTTTTTTTCCTGGTACAAGCTACCAAAAAAACGATTGAAGGAGTTAAAAACATGACCATCAGCCAAATTATTGCAGACATCAAAGTATACGATACAATTATTATCCACCGCCACGTGCGGCCGGATCCTGATGCACTTGGTTCCCAGTCAGGACTGAATGCAATCATCCAGCAAACATTTCCCGAGAAACAGGTTTATGCCGTCGGGGAGGAAGAGGATTCTCTGAAGTTTCTTACGGAGATGGATCAGATCGGCGACGAGGTATACGAAAATGCACTGGTAATTGTCTGTGATACGGCAAATGAGGCGCGGATTTCCGACGAACGGTACAAGCTTGGGAAGAAACTCATAAAAATTGACCATCATCCGGATGTAGATGCTTATGCAGACCTGCAATGGGTCAGCACTGAAGCCAGTTCAACGAGTGAAATGATTTATGAGCTTTTCCTTCATGGCAAAGAAGAAGGGCTGAAAATGAATGATCAGGCGGCAAGGCTATTGTACGCCGGAATTGTTGGAGACACAGGACGTTTTCTTTTTCCAAGTACGACCGCGAAGACGCTAAAGTATACGGCCGATTTGGTCAACCACAAGTTTGACCGCCCGGAACTGTATGACGGACTTTACCGAATCAACCACCGCTTGGCAAGGCTGAAAGGCTATATCCTGCAGCATTTTACCCTCACGGAATCGGGCCTGAGTGTGATTAACCTGACGAAGGACATTCTCGAAAAACACCAGCTTTCGGCTTCGGAAACAAGCCAGCTAGTCGGTGTGCTCGGCGATATTGAGGGAATCAAGGCATGGGTCTTTTTTGTGGAGGAGGACGACCAGATCCGGGTGCGGCTTCGTTCCAAAGGTCCGGTCATTAATGGAGTCGCGGCAAATTACAATGGCGGGGGTCATCCGATGGCGTCTGGTGCCACTGTCTATACTTGGGAGGAAGCCGAAGCACTTACGGCCGATCTGGAAAAAGTCTGCAAAGGTTAAAAGAATGGCTGTTTAAGCACATTATCTATATCTAATCTGCTGGTGGTTTATGGAGCGAAGACTTCAGCGGGAAGGCGAAGACTTCAGCGGGAGAGCGAAAACTTCGGCGGGAGAGTGGAAACTTCAGCGGGAGAGTGGAAACTTCGGCGGGAGAGCGAAGACTTCAGCGGGAGAGCGAAGACTTCAGCGGGAGAGTGGAAACTTCGGCGGGAGAGTGGAAACTTCAGCGGGAGAGTGGAAACTTCGGCGGGAGAGCGAAAACTTCAGCGGGAGGTCACGAAAAAAGCACCAAAACAATAAAAAAAGCTGATTTCCGCCCTGCAAATGGGTGGTAATCAGCACCAATCTAACTGCTTATTTTATCTGTTAATGGAATGAACCAGCATCCGGTCCGTCCGATGTCGTAATGAACATGCAGATCTTCTCTCTCGATGTTCCGTTTCATTAAGCGAATGAGCTCATGTGATTCGGCATATGCCGAGTGTCCTTGTTTCAGCTGGGCGATTTTTTCGTCGCGCAAACGCCGCTGGGTGATAATCACGTCTACCCATCTCCTTTCATTAAAAAACCAGGCACACGCCAAATAGGACGTTAGCCTGCGGGATGCAGTCCGAAATATGCAACCATTTTCAGACATCTCCAGAAAAGATACGCTTTTCTAACTTCATTATATAAAAAAGTGTTGACAATTGCCACTGCTTTGCATGATTTTTCAATAAATGGTCACATTAACTGCCCTGCTCTGCTTCCACTTCAAGAAAAATGGTCTGAGACATAATCAGTTTGGTGACGGTGAAATAATACGTGAACTGATCGATGGAAAATCCTTTATTTTCAATAGTGGATACCAGCAGCCGGTCACTTCCAGCAATAAGTGACAAATCCTCGCCGATAAGATGGGAAAGCTCTTCCCTCAGCATTTCCTCCAGCTGATGAACAATCAGCCGGTCCAGGCTTAGTTCTTCTCCGTTGGTGATCGTGATTTCCACTGCCTCCACGGTTACTGGTTCCGCTGTTCGGTCATCCAGATTTTCATTATCCTCCAAGAGTGCCGCATTCTGATTTTCCAGCTCCATCACCCGGGATTCCAGCTCCAGATTCTGCTCCAGGAGCTGCTCATACATGGAGCCGTACATGTAAATGAAAATCCAATACGAGAGAATCGCTCCAATAACCGCTCCAGCCAAAAACCGCTGCCACGTTCTTTTTTTATGGTAGGGAGGGACATGCATCAGCCGATATCCTCCTGGATCAGCCATTCAAGCAGCATGATGGCAGTCTTTACCCCGCCCATTGCAGATAAAATCAGGAGAATCTGTTTAAATAAATCCATCGTGGACCCGTCGAGTATGCCGCGTTCAAAATTGGAAATCGCATCAAATGTGCCGCCGATCGCCGCAACAATTGCCCAGATGCGCAGGTTTTTGGCAATCCGGCCGATCGATGTCAAGGGTGCATTGCCTGTAGCAAACTCGCCAATGCTTCCGATAATCGATCCGCCGATAATTACCCCAAATGCAATAAAATAACAATGAATGAATGAGGCAAAGAAACGTTCTTCCATAGCTGCACCCCTTCCAGAGGCTTGTTCTATACATCGTATGAGGACAAGGAGTGAGTTATGAAAATATTTCTCTGAAGCATCGTATGTATGGGCATCACACAGCTAAAGTTGCTATAATAAAAGAAGAATGGAGGGCGGGAGCAAATGGCATACATACCTTTACAAGTGAAAAGCGGCTACAGTCTGATGAACAGCACTATTACCATACCGAAATTAATCAAGCAGGCTAAAGAACTGAAACTGGATGCGCTGGCACTGGCCGATGAACAGGTACTTTATGGTGCCATCCCGTTTTATAAAGCCTGTATGGCAGCTGGAATCAAGCCAGTCATCGGGATGAGTACTGCCGTTATTCTGGAAGATGAGTACCGTGCAGATTGTGTGCTGCTTGCCAAAAATAACGAAGGCTACCACTCCCTGATCCATATCACCACAGCCATTCAGCAAAAGCAGGCACCAGGTATCAGTCTGGAGGAGCTGAAGCAGCATGCAACAGGACTTATTTGCCTGCTCCCAGCTTCCGACCCGGCACTTGCCCGTCTCTTGCTGACAGAGACACATGACCAAACAGCAGCTTATTTACATAAATGGACATCCGCATTTGCGGAGGGAAATTTTTACCTCGGTGTCTCCCAGGATGAACAGGAGCAAACCCAGAGGCTCCATTATTCACTGAAAGCTTTCCAGGAAAATTATCAAATTCCTGCTGCAGCCGTGCAAGAGGTCCGCTATCTGGATGAAAAGGACAAGGAGGCTTACTCCTGGCTGCAAGCGATGAAACAGGGTAGCCGCGATGTAAAGGATGAGGCTTTGCAGCGGCCCGATTACCATCTGCGCTCGCCTGGGGAGATGGAGCGGCAGTTCTCTTTTTGGACGGAGGTGCTTTCAGAAACTGAGTCGATCCGCGATAAATGTAATGTGGAATTTCAATTTGACCAGCGGATGCTGCCATCTTTTCCGGTTCCGGAAGCGATCAGTGCTCATGATTATCTGGAAAAACGCTGCCGGGAACTGGTGAAAACGAAGTACCGTGAGATCACCGATACCATTGCAGAACGGCTGGACTACGAGCTCCATGTCATCCAGTCGATGCAGTTCAGTGCCTATTTTTTAATTGTGGCTGACTTTATTGATTATGCAAAAGCAAACAATATCCTGGTGGGACCGGGAAGAGGCTCTGCTGCGGGTTCACTGGTGGCCTATGTACTTGGTATCACGGATGTTGACCCACTCAAATACGACCTGCTGTTTGAGAGGTTTCTGAACCCCGAGCGGCTGACGATGCCGGACATTGACATTGATTTCTCCGATGCCAGAAGGGACGAGGTCATCGAATATGTCCGAGAAAAATACGGGAAAGAGCATGTGGCGCAAATTATTACATTTGGCACATTCGCCGCCCGCTCACTGATTCGTGAATTAAGCAAAATGATGGAAATCGATCAGCGGGATGTGAATTTTATTATCCGGCAGATCCCGCCGCAGTCAGGAAAAAGCATTGGACAGATTGTCAGACAATCCAAGGATCTAACGGAGTATATTAAGCAATCGGACAAGCTGAAGGGCCTGTTTTCCGTGGCCGCCCGCTTGGAAGGCATTCCGCGCCACATTTCCACCCACGCAGCAGGTGTCGTGATCAGCGAGCAGCCGCTGACTGAGGTGGTGCCATTAACCGTCGGGGCCAATCAGACCAGTCTGACACAGTACCCAATGAATGAGCTGGAGGAAATTGGCCTATTGAAGATGGATTTTCTCGGCCTTCGCAACCTGACCCTAATGGAGAACATTCTGAAGTCGATCAATTTTTCCGGCAGAGAGCAACTGGAACTGACGGACATCCCGGAAAATGACTCGGACACTTTTGCCCTTTTGCAGACTGGAAAAACCAATGGCATCTTTCAATTGGAATCTCAAGGGATGAAGCAGGTCCTGACAGGCCTGAAACCGACATCTTTTGAGGATATTATTGCGGTCAATGCCCTGTACCGGCCGGGGCCGATGGAATTCATCCCTACCTATATCCAGCGGAAGTTTGGCAAGGAAAAGGTGACTTATCCGCATCCGGACCTTGAACCGATTCTGGCCCGTACTTACGGCGTCCTGGTCTATCAGGAGCAAATCATGCAAATTGCCCACCAGATTGCCGGGTTTTCGCTGGGGCAGGCAGACATTCTCCGCCGTGCTACGAGCAAGAAAAAGCAGGCCGAAATGGATGAACAGAAAGAAGCGTTTATCCAGGGCTGCCGGGAAAATGGCTACAGGGAAGCAGTCGCTGAGGAGATTTTTGACTGGATAGTAAGGTTTTCCAATTACGGTTTTAACCGGAGCCATGCGGTTGCCTACAGCATGATATCCTATCAGCTCAGTTATCTGAAGGCCCATTATCCGGCAAACTTTTTCGCTGCACTGATGAGTTCCATCGCTAACCAGCAGGAAAAAGTGGCCGCATATATCAAAGAAATCAAAGAGATGGACATCCCGTTGAGGTCGCCATCCATCAACAAAAGTTTTGGCCGGTTTTCAGTGGAAGGAAGCACGATCCGCATGGGGCTTTTGGCCATCAAAGGCATTGGCGGGCAGGTGATCAGGGAAATTATCCGTGTCCGTAAAAACGGACCATTTAAAGATTTGTTTGATTTCTGTCTGCGTGTCCCGCTGAGTGTGGTGAACCGATCTTCACTGGAAACTCTGATTATGGCGGGAACGTTTGATGAGGTTTACAGCAATCGCGCCAGCCTGCTTGCCTCTGTTGACGGGGCAATTGAGCAGGGCGAATTGTTCCGGGAATTCAATGAACAATCCAGCCTTTTTCAGGAGCAGATCGACCTGGAAGCAAGTTATGTGGAAATGGAAGATCTCGGCCTGATGAGAAAGCTGGCAGATGAAAAGGAATTGCTCGGTGTCTACATTTCCAGCCATCCATTAAAAGAAATGCGCCGGCGGCTCAGGGAAAACGGGCTGATTACCCTGACCGAGGCCGCCAAATTAGTCGGCAAGCGGCACGTAAAGTCAGCTGCAGTGATTCAGACAATCAAAACCATCCGTACGAAGCGGGGGGACGCGATGGCCTTTCTCACCATCGGTGATGAGACCGGGGAGATGGAAGCAGTCATGTTTCCAGAGTTGTACCGTGAGACAAATCGCTGGCTAGAAGAAGAAATGTTGGTACTCGTAAGCGGAAAAATTGAATCGCGGAACGGGAAGGTGCAGTGGCAGCTGGCAACTATCCAACCATTGGAAGAAAACTCACTGGAAAAAGAGCCCCAGCCGCGCCTGTTCATTCGATTGTCTAATGAAAGCCATGAAGATGCCCTTGAAGAACTAAAGGGTATTGCTGCAGCACATCCAGGGAGCACCCCTGTAATTATTTTTGATCAGGAGACGAAAAAGGCCTACAAGTTAGCGAATAACTATTTTGTCGAACCGAATCATGCCTGCATGCAATCACTAAAAAGCTATTTTGAAAAAGAGAATGTCGTTCTGCAAAAGTGAGTGGGTCTGCTTTACAGACGGCCTCCATTTGTTATAATGAAAGAATTAAAGGGTGGTCTGACCACCATGGACACCTTGAATCCACACCCGTATCTTACTGTTAAAAAAGGAGCGATAAAAATGGCAACCTTGAGAGATGAAGCACTAGAGATGCATAAAGTAAACCAGGGGAAGCTGACAACCGAGTCCAAAGTGCCTGTCACCAATGCGGAGGAGTTAAGTCTCGCCTATTCTCCGGGAGTAGCAGAACCCTGCAAGGAAATCTATGACCGCAAAGAAACAGTCTACGATTATACCATGAAAGGAAATATGGTAGCAGTTGTCAGCAATGGTTCAGCCGTACTCGGGCTTGGCAATATTGGTGCGGAGGCAGCACTCCCTGTCATGGAAGGAAAATCCGTTCTGTTTAAAAGTTTTGCCGGGGTGGACTCTTTTCCAATCTGTCTGGATACATATGATGTCGATGAAATTGTCCGCACTGTCAAATTGATGGAGCCGACATTTGGCGGGATTAATTTGGAAGATATTGCCGCACCGGATTGTTTCATCATTGAAGAACGCTTGAAAAAGGAAAGCAACATCCCGATTTTTCATGATGATCAGCATGGTACGGCAATTGTGACGGTGGCCGGACTGATCAATGCCATGAAACTGGTGGGCAAATCGTTCTCCGATATCCGCGTTGTTTTAAACGGAGCCGGTGCTGCGGGAATTGCTATTACCAAATTATTATACAGCTTCGGTGTAAGGGAAATGATCATGTGTGATTCCAAAGGAGCAATTTATGACGGTCGTCCTTATGGCATGAATGATGTGAAGGAAAGTGTAGCCAAGTACACAAACAATGCCAAAAAAGAAGGATCACTGGAGGACATGCTTGACGGGGCGGATGTATTTTTGGGTGTTTCGGTAGCCGGGGCGCTGACCAAAGAAATGGTCGAAATGATGAACGACGATCCGATCATCTTTGCTATGGCTAACCCGAATCCGGAAATCATGCCGGAAGACGCCAAAGAAGCAGGAGCGAAAGTGATCGGCACAGGCCGGTCCGATTATCCCAACCAGGTCAATAACGTGCTGGCTTTTCCGGGAATTTTCCGCGGAGCGCTGGACGTACGGGCAACCAGGATCAATGAAAAGATGAAGGTAGCGGCAGCGTATGCGATTGCTTCCCTGATTACCGAAGAGGAACTGCACGATGATTACGTGATTCCCGCGCCGTTTGATCCACGGGTGGCTCCGATTGTAGCGTCCAGTGTGGCAAATGCAGCAATGGAATCCGGGGTTGCCAGAATTCAGGTGGACCCGGAAGAAGTTGCCGAGAAAACCAGGAAACTCACGCGGATAGATAATTAAGACGGTAAAGGAGTGACCCTCGGCTGTGTCCATCACACCGAAGCAAAAAGTATATCAAGGTGTCCTGCAGGAGATTCGCCTATTCATCGAAAAGAATGGACTCACGTCCGGGGATAAGCTTCCGTCAGAACGAGAGCTTGCTGATACGCTCCAGAAAGGGAGGTCTTCCGTCAGGGAAGCGCTCAGGGCCATGGAATTGCTAGGCCTGATTGAAACACGGCAGGGAGAAGGAACTTTCCTTAGCACGTACCGGCAATTTCACACCGTGGAATTGCTGGCCTCCTTTATTTTGCGGGAGAACCATACTAGGCAGGACTTGATCCTGGCAAAGAAAATACTCGAAAAAGAAGCGGCAAAATTAGCAAGCAGTGGTATCGCGTGTGCTGACATTGATGAACTAAGCGCGATAATCAGGGAAAAGGCCGGAAGTCCGGAGCAGCGTCATACTGCATTTTTTCATTTATTATTTTATCGAATTGATAACTTGCTCCTGGCCAAAGTCTGGCAGCTGATGGAGGAATTTTCCGGAGCGGTCGGCAGCCTGTATTATGAAGAGGCCTTTTACCGGGAACTGCTAAAATTGTATACTTCAGGGGAGTACCTGGGTATTGAAGAGCTGTATGAAAAACAAGGTCATTACAAATGCAAAAAATAATCATTTAAATCGACGGGTTTTGACAGTATTTTCATCCAGCAAGTGGTATTATGTCAGAGGACAACCTTATGGAAAAGCGGGATCGCCAAGTACTTAAGCATTTCTTTCCAAGCGGTCCAAGGTTTGTGGAAAAAGGGGGAACATTACCTTGCTTAAAGATTTTTTTGCCAAGAAGAAAAAGTACGCATCCATGCCCAGTGAACAGGCAAAGCAAGACGTGCCGCAAGGGTTAATGCAAAAATGCGCTGGATGTCATAAAATTTATTACCGAAAAGAAATGAGAAAGAATTTAAATGTATGCCCAAATTGCGGTCATCATCACCAGCTGAATGCAGGGCAGCGGATTGAAAGTTTGTTTGATGAAGGCACCTTTCAGGAATGGGACAAGCAGCTGACGTCCAGCAATCCCCTTGATTTTCCCGAGTATGAAGAGAAAATAGCGAAAGACCGGGAGAAAACCGGACTGAATGAAGGGGTAGTCACAGGAAAAGGAGCAATTGACGGCAGTCAGACGGCATTTGCTGTCATGGACGCCAGCTTCCGGATGGGCAGCATGGGCTCCGCGATTGGAGAAAAAATCGCCAGGGCCATCGAGAATGCCAAGGACGAATCACTGCCTTTTATTATCTTTACCGCGTCAGGCGGGGCAAGGATGCAGGAAGGGGTGTTAAGTCTGATGCAAATGACCAAAACCTCTGTTGCGATCCAGCGCTTTTCCGATGCCGGCGGCTTGATGATTTCGGTAATGACTCACCCGACAACAGGCGGGGTGTCTGCCAGCTTTGCTTCCCTTGGTGATTATAATTTTGCCGAGCCGGGTGCACTGATTGGATTTGCCGGGAGAAGGATTATTGAACAGACCATCCGGGAGAAACTGCCGGAGGATTTCCAGACCGCAGAATTTCTGCTGAAGCATGGCCAGTTGGATCAGGTGGTTCATCGCCATGAGTTGAAAAATCTTCTGTCTGCCTTGCTTGAAATGCATCAGAAGGGCGGCGAAAAAGCATGAAACAGGTATTGGACTTTGAAAAGCCGATCGTCAACCTGAAGGAAAAAATCACGGAACTGAAAAAGTTTACCGACGACAGCGAGATTGATTTAACGGAAGAGATCACGACACTGGAAAAAAAGCTCGCTGTGCTGGAGAAAGATATTTACGGCAATCTCCGCCCCTGGAACCGGGTGCAGATGGCCCGCCATCAAGAAAGGCCGACAACACTTGATTATATTGAAAAACTGTTTACTGGCTTTTTAGAGTTTCACGGCGACCGGCTGTATGGCGATGATGAAGCGATCGTGGCGGGAATTGCCTATTATAAAGACACTCCTGTGACGGTCATCGGCCACCAGCGCGGCAAGGATACCAAAGAAAATATCAGAAGAAACTTTGGCATGCCGCATCCCGAAGGCTACCGAAAAGCACTAAGGCATATGAAACAGGCGGAAAAATTTAACCGGCCGATTATCTGTTTCATTGATACGAAGGGAGCTTATCCTGGAAAAGCAGCTGAGGAGCGCGGGCAGAGTGAAGCAATTGCCCGCAATCTGATGGAAATGGCTGGGCTCAAGGTGCCGGTTATTTGCATCGTCATTGGCGAAGGCGGCAGCGGCGGAGCACTCGCACTCGGAGTCGGCGACCGTATTCACATGCTGGAGAACTCCACCTATTCTGTTATTTCACCGGAAGGGGCGGCAGCGCTGCTTTGGAAAGATTCCGGCCAGGCACAAAAAGCTGCCGAAACGATGAAAATCACCGCCTATGACTTAAAACAGCTCGGGGTGATTGACCGAATCATTCCCGAACCGATGGGCGGCGCACACCGGGATGTCGACCAGCAGGCGGAATATATCGACCAGACCATTGAGATATCCCTCGGGGAATTAACCGGTATTTCGGCAGATAATCTGCTGGAAGAGCGCTGGCAGAAATATAAAAAAATCGGGGAATATGAAATTCTTTGATTGGCATTATGAGAGGCGAGCAAGATGGCCTCTTTTTTTTGCAGTTAAGTATACATAAAACTTGGCGATAAGCCAAGTTTTTTTATATGTTGTAAAGTGTATGGATTTCCCAAAATCACAACATCATTATAAGCAAAATGAAAAAATTCTTCTTTTTTGCAAATTACCTATTGACATGTTCTTTATAAAGAACTAAACTAGGAAATAAGACATTTCAGGCAGTCTTATTTTTTTAAATTCACCGTTCTCTATAAAGAATAAAACAAATGCATGTGAATATAATGACCTATATCCCAGCAGAATGAGGTGGTTCTACATGAAAAACAATGCACAGGACTCATACATAAATAGTGAACACCCCAAGGAGATTAATTTACGGGAATATTTTGAGGTAATAAAACGCCGTTTCTGGATCATTATCCTGGTAACAGTCCTTATGACGGCTGCGGGCTATATTTACAATTATTACAGCACCCTAAACAGCACGTCCCTGTATGAGACCTCGACCAGAATGATTTTTGGTTCCGAAGAGGAAGATATGAATACCCTGATGGTCATGATTGAAGACCCGATCATTATGGAAAACGTAAAAAATGAACTGCAGCTGACAAGGCCAGTGGAGGCCATGCAAGCACAAATAGAGGTTACCAGACTCGATGAATCCCAGGTGATTCAGATTTCCGTCACCGATCAGGATCCTGAAACGGCAGCAAATATTGCAAATGCCACAGCTGCTTCCTTTAAAAGTGAAATTGCATCCATTCTTGACTATAACGCCGTTCAGTTATTATCGGAAGCCAAGGAAAATCCGCTTCCAATTAACGCCCCGCCAACCATCAGCTTAAGTGTGATTGCACTGGCCGCCGGAGTCATTCTGGGTGTTGGTCTGGTGTTTTTACTGGATTCCATGGATGACAAAATCCGAAAAGAACGGGAAGTGGAAGAAATCATGGGCGTACCGGTCATCGGCATTGTTTCCAATATGAATAAAAAGAAATATGCGTTTGTTGAATCAAGAAAGAAAAAATCCAAAAGAAGAGGTGAAGCTGTTGCGATTAATGAAAATGCCTACAACGAACAGTAAAAAAACACATCTTCTCACTTATAGTGAACCTGATTCAATTATATCGGATCAATTCCGAACGATTCGAACAAATATACGATTTTTAACCAATGATAAAGAGAATAACATTATTCTTGTCACTTCACCGGAGGACGGGGAAGGAAAATCTACTATGATCACCAATTTGGCGGTCTCGATTGCAACACAAAAGGAAAAAGTACTTTTGATTGATGCCAATTTAAGAGGTTCGATTATTCACCGTACATTTTACGTTCCCAATGATATTGGCCTGGCAAATGTATTAAAAGGTTACGCCCCTCTGGAAACTGCGGTGACGAAAACTGACATCGAGCAGCTGGATGTACTGACAAGCGGGACGGAGGTTGCGAATCCAACTGAATTACTCGGAAGTGCCAACATGACAAACCTGTTAAAAGAAGTCGCACCAGCATATGACATGGTATTAATCGATTCACCAACCATATTGAAATCAACAGAAACAAGAGAGCTGGCCAATCAATGCTCAGGAGTCATTCTGGTAGTTACCTGCGGGAAAACCGGCATGGCAAAACTGATGGAAGCAAAACGGATATTGAAGCTGGCTCACGCAAAACTGATGGGAGTTATTTTCAACGATAGATAGGCAATTTTTTTTACTGACATTGTTCTTTATAAAGAATTAAATAATTCTGGTGATGTCATGCTTACCATTATCAATGCAGACACTCGGTCATGCTGTGGGTTTTTTATGGAACCTTAGACACGTTCGTTGTCGGTAGTGTGATGTGAGGGAGGGTTAGATGCCCACTACATATATTTTTAAGGATGTTCAAAAGTCCGGTAACAATGACACATCACAGGGGAACTTCTGCTAAGTTCGCCCACGTCCTGTGGGCAACGCAGAAATCACCACATCCTGTGGAAGCTCGTTGGCTTGCTTTTCCGCTACTCACGTATTTAAAAGCATACGCTTCGTTCCTTGGAAAAGAAAACCACTTTTCCTGCGTGCTAGATCGTCTGCTCAAAAGCGGCACCGCCTCGAACTTCTTGGTCCTTGTTATCCTCCTTTTTGAACACATATTATTTTTGCATTCAAATAATAATAGGAGGTGAGGTGATGACATACAGGCAGCGGCTTTCTTTATTTATCTTTATAGATTCCCTGATTGTGTTAAGTGCCATTTTATTAAGTGTATTTCTGTTAAGTATAGATACGAAGGCATTTGCTGTTCCTTTGCTGATCATCTCGCTTGCCATTCTCAGTTGTCATTATATGTTCTCTATAAAATACAAGCTGTACAAAAAGGTATGGGAGTATGCCAGCATTCAGGAATTACTGATTATATTAAAGGTCGTTTCTTTTTCCATTCTGACAGCGGCCATACTTCAGTTCCTATTTATTCAGGAAATTCATTTCAAATTTATCACGGTCGTTTGGCTTCTGCATCTGTTTTTCATTGGCGGATCGCGTTTTGTTTGGCGGGTGTACCGGGATACGGTGATGAATAAATCCGCAACCGAAATACGGACATTGATTATTGGGGCGGGTTCTGCAGGGACGATGGTTGCCAGACAAATGATGAGAAATAAACAAAGCGAACTTTTGCCTGTTGCTTTTATTGATGATGACAAAAGCAAACTGCAGCTGGACATCTATGGACTGCCGGTAGTTGGTGGAGTCAAAGATATTGCTGGGAAAGTGGATGAACTGCAAATTGATCATATTATTATTTCCATCCCTTCCTTAAACAAGAAAGAATTAAACACGATTTTTCGGGAATGTGCCAAGACGAGCGCAAAAACGAAAATCCTTCCATTATTGGAAGATTTGATTACCGGAAAGGTATCGATCAACGAATTTCGTGACGTCCAGGTCGAGGATTTATTGGGAAGAGATCCCGTCCAAATGGATATGGAAAGCATCTCGGAAAACATTACAGATAAAGTGATCCTGGTAACCGGTGCGGGAGGGTCAATTGGCTCGGAAATTTCACGTCAGGCAGCCTCTTTTCATCCGCGTAAACTAATTTTATTGGGGAATGCGGAAAATGATATTTACGCCATAGAAATGGATCTGATGGAAAAATATAAAACTAGCAAAACAGAAATCATTCCCGAAATAGCAGACATTCAGGATGCGGCAAAAATGATGACAGTCATGAGCCGGTATAAACCGGACGTTGTTTATCATGCTGCGGCCCATAAGCATGTGCCAATGATGGAAAGGAATCCAGAGGAAGCGGTAAGGAATAATATCATTGGAACGAGAAATACGGCGATAGCGGCACACCGTAATCACGTAGAGAGCTTCGTTATGATTTCAACCGATAAGGCGGTAAATTCGACCAGCGTTATGGGCGCTTCCAAACGGCTCGCGGAAATGATTGTTCAGGATATGAATAGAAAAAGCAGGACAAAATTTACCGCTGTCCGGTTTGGCAATGTGCTGGGAAGTACCGGAAGCGTGATCCCGCTGTTTAAAAAGCAAATTGAAAAGGGTGGACCGGTTACCGTCACCCATCCCGATATGGTCCGCTATTTTATGACAATTCCGGAGGCTTCCCGGCTCGTCATTCAAGCAGGCTCTTTAGCAGAAGACGGCGAAATATTTATTCTCGATATGGGAGAACCGGTTCGAATCGTCGACCTGGCCAAGAACCTCATCAAATTATCCGGAAATTCTCTTGAAGATATTGAGATAGTGTATACAGGGATCAGACCTGGCGAAAAGCTGTTTGAAGAGCTTTTGAAAGAAAATGAAGTCCATGACAATCAGGTATTTCCCAAAATATACGCAGGTAAAACGACCGAGCTTTACATCGAGGAGATCAACGAAATTATAGCAAACTATCAATCTATTGACACAGCTACATTGAGGGAGCAATTAGTAGGGCTGGCAAATGATGAAATAGTGGCTTGGGAGCCGGAAGTTGCGGTGTCGGTTTAAGGCTCTTAAAAATGAGACATAGGCTGCCGCTCCGGGAATACCCTTCGCTGGTGATGTGCTTTTTAAAATCCCAGCCGAGAGTGGAAACTTCCGGTCGAGAGTGGGAACTTCCGGTCGAGAGCGGGAACTTCCGGCCGAGAGTGGGAACTTCCGGTCGAGAGCTGGAACTTCCGGCCGAGAGCGAGAACTTCCGGCCGAGAGCGGGAACTTCCGGCCGAGAGCGGGAACTCCCGGCCGAGAGTGGGAACTTCCGGCCGAGAGCGAGAACTTCCGGCTGAAAGAGAAAAATACCGGCCTGGAAGGTGCTCGGCTGCCCGCAGCAAAATTTTAATAAACACCCTAACAAAAAGGAGGGGAGGGACTAAGAATGAGAAATAAAGTGTTGTATTGTGCTACCGTGGACTACCATTTTAAAGCGTTTCATTTACCCAGCATGAAGTGGTTTAAGGAACAGGGATGGAAAGTAGATGTTGCGGCAGCCGGAGAGATTGATCTGCCATACACGAATACCAAATATAACATTGCCATTCAGCGTTCTCCCTTTCATCGGTCAAATATGCAGGCATATGAACAACTGAGGCAAATTATCAATCAAAACAATTATGAAATCATTCACTGCCACACCCCTTTGGGAGGTGTCTTGGCACGGCTTGCCGCAAGGGAGGCGAGAAAGAAAGGAACAAAGGTTGTTTATACCGCCCATGGTTTTCATTTTTGCAAAGGGGCGCCTTTCGTCAACTGGCTTATCTATTACCCGATTGAAAAGTATCTATCACGGCATACGGACCATTTAATCACGATCAACAGGGAAGATTTCGAATTGGCAAGAAAGCACCGGTTCAAAGCCGATCAGATTGAATGGGTACATGGCGTCGGGGTGGATACCGAAAAATTTAAACCGGCTGCCCCCAATGAAAAAGCTGCATTAAAAAAGTCATTTGGCTATGCGCCGGATGATTTTTTATTATTTTACGCAGGCGAATTCAATAAAAATAAGAACCAGCAGTTTCTGATTCAAGTAATGGCTTTAGTGAAGGATGATCTCCCCCATGTGAAATTGCTGCTAGCTGGAGAAGGTGCTTTAATGGAAGACTGTAAAAAACTGGCTGAACGTTTAAGCATCAATCACATGGTTGAATTTCTTGGTTTTCGTAAGGATATTGAAAAAATCTTACCGATCTGTGATGCAGCAGTAGCGTCAAGCCACAGAGAAGGCCTTCCTGTCAATGTGATGGAGGCGATGGCCACAGGACTGCCTGTTGTGGCGGTAAATAACAGGGGACACCGGGAGCTGATTCATAACAACAAAACAGGTTGGGTTTTGCCCAATTTTGACCCACAGGCGTTTGCACAAAAAATCACCACCCTGGCCAAAAGGGAAGATGTAAGAAGCCAGTTCGGGCTAAATGGAAGAAAAGCCATCATTGAAAATTACAGCATAACGAAGATTTTGCAGGAAACGGTGCACATTTACGAAGACTGTATGGCAGGAAAGGAGGAAGAGGTATGGGCAGCCCAATAAGAATATTGCATGTAGTAGTAAACATGAATCGCGGCGGTGCTGAAACCCTGATTATGAATCTCTACCGAAATATCAACAGGGAGAAGATTCAATTTGACTTCCTGACCTGCAATGAGGGTGCTTTTGATGAGGAAATTTCCCGGATGGGAGGAAAGATCCACCGAATCCCATATGTGACAGAGGCCGGGCCAATTGGTTTCAGCCGGGAAATCATCCAGTTTTTAAACAGAAATCCCTATAAAATCATTCACTCCCATTTAGATCGCATGAGCGGGCTGGTACTCAAATCGGCAAAGAAAGCGGGAGTTCCGGTCCGGATCGCCCATAGCCATAACACTGGAAGTGAAGGGGGTTTTGTTTCCAAAACCTTTAAATGGTACGCAGGAAGTCATATCCCTTCCAATGCTACTCATTTTTATGCCTGCTCTCTGGGGGCAGCAAGCTGGTTATTTAAACATCATTCGAAAAAGGCCTTTATATTAAAAAATGGCATTGAGCCCGACAAATTTCAGTTTTCCACGGAGGTGCGTGAGGAAACGAGACGTACATTAAACCTGGGACCAAACCAATTCGTTTTGGGGCATATCGGCAGGTTTAACAAACAAAAAAATCATTTGTATTTGCTAGATGTATTCCGGAACGTATCGAAACAAATTCCCAAGGCCGTTCTGATACTGGTTGGAGATGGTGCACTGAAAGGTGAGATCAAAGAAAAAATAATGGAATTGAATCTGGAGGAGAAAGTAAAGCTGCTTGGCATCAGGGATGACACGCATAAACTGCTGCAGGCTTTCGATTTGTTTGTGTTCCCCTCCTTGCATGAAGGGCTGCCGGTTTCTCTTATCGAAGCACAGGGAGCGGGCCTTCCCTGTTTGATTTCAAACAGGATTACCAAGGAAGTTGATATGGGCCTTGGCTTGGTGGAACAGCTTTCGCTTGGCCGTATCAACAGTTGGGTCGAGCGAATTCATCATCTTAGCCAGGAAAGAAACATAAGGTGGACAGACGAACAAGCGCTTCAGGCGCATGGATATGACATAAGAAGAACAGCGGAGTTCGCACAATCGTCCTACCTGTCTTTGGGAATGGGGGACCCGCTCACATGAAAAAGCTGACCGTTTTTACACCAACTTATAACAGGGCCGATTGTCTGATCCAGTGCTATGAAAGTCTGAAACGCCAGTCATGCAAAGATTTCACATGGTTAATTATTGATGATGGATCGACGGATGATACAAGGCAAATGGTCAATGAATGGAAGAAAGAAAAGGAAATCGATATCCACTATCATTACCAGGGGAATCAAGGGATGCATGGTGCGCATAATACCGCTTATGGAATAATCGAAACGGAATTGAATGTTTGTATTGACTCCGATGACTTTATGCCGGACGACGCGGTGGAAAAAATTCTCAACTTCTGGGAAAAGCATGGCAGTGACGAGGTCAGCGGCATAATGGGACTAGATGCAACAAATAAAAATGAAGTAATTGGGACAAGATTCCCTCAGGATTTGCGAACCACTACCCTGTTTGATCTTTATAACAAGCATGACGTCAAAGGGGATAAAAAACTGGTCTACCGCAGTAAATTAACAAGAAAGTATCCTTATCCTACTTTTGCGGATGAAAAATATGTTGGTCTTGCCTATAAGTATCACATGCTGGATAAGGATTATGAAATGCTGCTCATGAATGAGATTTTATGCTATGTCGAATACCTCCCCGACGGCTCTTCCAGAAATATGCTGAAGCAGTATCGGAGGAATCCACAGGGCTTTTCTTTTTACCGGAAAGAATTAATGAAACTGCCATTTGCAAACAGGCTATTTAAATTCAGGCAGGCGATTCACTATGTTTCCTCAAGCATGCTCAGCAAAAACAAGCGATTCCTGCTGGAGACACCGGATAAACTGCTTACTATCTTGGCATTGCCCATAGGAACGATACTGTTTCTGTACATTACGTCCAAAACAGCAGATGCGACTTGAAAGGGTTAATTAACTTATGACATTACTATGGATCAATCTGCTGCTCGTTTTTGCATTTGCCTTTTTCGCCAGGTATTTTTCCCGGCCGGTATATGCCGGCGGAATGGCAATGACACAAATGATCCAGCCCAATAAACTGCTGATATTCGGTTCGATGGTGGTCCTTGTGCTTATTGCCGGCCTCCGTTCCAATATTGGGGATACCTTTAATTACAAAAATATATTTGCTGATAATACGTTCACCTGGGAATATGTATTATCCGAGAAAGATATCGGCTTTGGCGCATTGCAGATGATGTTAAAAAATTATGTTTCCGAAGATCCGCAAATCATGATTTTTACGGCTGCACTTATTACCAATGTTTTAATTGTTTTGGTTTTATCCAATTATTCCAGGATGGTTGAGCTCAGTTTGTACGTTTATATTACCGGCGGGTTGTTTCTCATATCGATGAATGGTATCAGACAGATGCTTGCTGCAGCCATTGCATTTACAGCTATTCGCTTTTTGCTTCACGGGAATTTTTTTAAATATGCGGCGGTAGTTGCCTTCGCTTCTTTATTTCATCAAAGTGCATTAATTCTATTGCCTGTTTATTTTCTTGTCAGGTTTAAAGCGTGGTCCAAAGCAACGTTTGGCTTAATCATTATGGTCGTTCTTATCGTTATCGGGTATGAAACATTTTCCAGTATTTTATTTACTGCCATTGAAGATACCCAATACGCAAATTATGACGACTTTGCCGAAGGAGGCGCCAATATTCTCCGGGTAGCTGTTGAGTTGGCCCCGCTGTTTGTTGCTTATTTAGGGAGAGAAAAGCTGAGGAGCGTCTTTCCGAACAGTGACATTATCGTCAATATGGCGTTAATTAGCTGTGTTTTTATGGTGGTTGCTACACAAGAATGGATTTTTGCCAGGTTATCGATCTATTTTCAGCTGTATCAACTAATTTTAATCTCCGGGCTGCCGATAGTGTTCCGGGAAAAAGACAGGAAGTTTGTATACCTCGCCATCCTGTTTTGTTATTTGGCGTTCTATTTTTACGAAAATGTCATCACACTCCATATTATATATGAAAGTGAGTATCTAAATTGGTAGAAAGGAGGGATGGTCATGACGATTTTGATTACAGGAGGAGCCGGATATATCGGAAGTCATACCTGTGTGGAGTTGCTGAATAACGGGGAGACCATCATCGTGGTAGATAACTTTTCCAACAGCAAACCCGAAGCATTAAACAGGGTCCAGCAGATAACGGGAAAAACATTTAGAATCTATGATGCGGATTTGTTGGATAAAAAACAGCTAAGAGAGATATTTCTGGAAAATGAGGATATAGATGCGGTGATCCACTTTGCTGGGTTAAAAGCAGTGGGAGAGTCGGTTGCCGTTCCGCTTTCGTATTACCGGAACAATATCAACGGGACACTGGTTTTATGTGAAGTGATGCAGGAATTTACGGTGAAAAACCTGGTGTTCAGTTCCTCAGCCACTGTCTACGGTGCTACGGATCAGGTGCCGATCACAGAGAATTCACCACTTGGATCGACAAATCCATACGGCAGGACAAAGGTGATGATCGAACAGATACTTGGAGACATTGCTTTTGCAGATCCAGACTGGAGCATCGCGTCTTTAAGGTATTTTAACCCGGTGGGGGCCCATGAAAGCGGCCTGATTGGCGAAGATCCGCATGGCATACCGAATAATTTAATGCCGTTCATTTCCCAGGTGGCCGTTGGGAAAAGGGAAGAGCTGCACATATTCGGCAGGGAATATAACACGAGGGATGGAACTGGGGTTCGAGATTATATCCATGTCGTTGATTTGGCAAAAGGACATTTGAAAGCATTGGAAAAAGTAACTGCGATGAAGGGGATGGATGCCTATAATCTTGGTACGGGAAAAGGCTTGAGTGTCTTGGAAATGGTGATGGCTTTTGAAAATGCAGCCAATAAAACGATCCCTTTTCGTTTTACTGAACCAAGACCGGGAGATGTAGCCGTCTGTTATGCAGACCCGTCCAAAGCAGGGTCCCAATTGGGCTGGCAGGCAGAAAGGGGGCCGGAAGCCATGTGCAAAGATACCTGGCGCTGGCAGCGTAATAACCCATCTGGTTATGACAGAAAAACGTTAACGGTGTATAAGGAAAAAACTCCACGACATGAGCCAGTGGAGTTTTTTAATAGTTGAAAATCTCGACAAGGGAGGGAGTAAAAGTGAAACGGTGCATGGATCTGGTTATTTCAATCTCACTAATCATCCTGCTGTCTCCACTCATGGTACTAGTCGCAGCTGTGATTAAAATTCGTATGGGAAGTCCTGTATTGTTTAAACAGGGGCGGCCCGGGCTTGGTGCACAACCATTCACCCTTTATAAATTCCGCACAATGGAAAAGGGTGAGCTTTCCGATGAGATTCGTTTAACGTCCCTCGGCAGGCAGCTTCGGAAATATAGTCTGGATGAATTGCCGCAGCTGGTCAATGTGGTGAAAGGCGAGATGAGTTTAGTCGGACCGAGGCCACTCTTGATCGAGTATTTGCCGCTTTACAATAAACAGCAGTCGCTCCGTCACAAGGTAAAGCCAGGGGTGACAGGCTGGGCACAGGTCAATGGCAGGAATGCAATAACCTGGGAAGAAAAATTTCAGCTGGATACATGGTACGTAAATAATCAACGACTCTCCCTGGATTTGAGAATACTGTTCTTAACGATTGCTAAAGTAGTGAAAAGAGAAGGAATCAA
Organism: Lentibacillus sediminis; assembly: GCF_002763455.1. Taxonomy (GTDB): domain Bacteria; phylum Bacillota; class Bacilli; order Bacillales; family Amphibacillaceae; genus Lentibacillus_D; species Lentibacillus_D sediminis_A. Next base: position 202,102 of record NZ_NIXK01000006.1, on the reverse strand, counting down.
TCAACAGCACGCCGTGACGGTAGAAAAATTCAGCGGCACGGAAGAAGTACGGCAATGAAGGTGATTATCCTGGGAGACGGCGGACACAGCAGGGTGATTCAGGAAATGCTTGAGACGATAGGCAGCGGTGAGGTAATTGCCATATTGGATGATAAATACACCCAGGGTTTTCAGCGAAATGGCGTGATTCATGCGGCCATTTCTTTTTTATGGAAGCTGCTACGGAGTAATACGAAAATTGTGGTGGCGATCGGCCATAATGAAATACGGAAAAGAATAGTAGATGAATTGAACCTGCCTGCCTCCCTTTATTTATCGGTGATTCACCCTACAGCAGTGATCAGTACATCTGCCATGATAGGGAGCGGCACCGTCATTATGCCATATGCCGTGGTCAACGCAAAAGCGGACATCGGGAGGCATTGTATTATCAATACGGCTGCTGTCGTAGAGCATGACTGTGTAATTGGTGATTATACCCATATTTCACCGAATGCGACATTGGCCGGAAATGTTAGTACCGGTGAAGGAGTGCATGTCGGCTCAGCTGCAACGATCATACCGGGAAAGCATATCGGACGCTGGTCGGTTATAGGTGCAGGATCCACCGTGATTGAACCCATTCCGGCATACAGCAAGGCAGTTGGGAGTCCAACGAGGATTATTGAAAGAATATTAATTAAGTAGTTATTCGGGAGGTGACAGGCACCATCAAATGTTTCGACAAAATCCGGGAGGTGACAGGCACCCTCCCCAAAAAAGGTGGTGGTTTTTTGACAGATTCAAGGATTTTTCTTTCTCCGCCACATTTGAGCGGAAAGGAAGAAAGGGCTATAAAGGAAGCAATTGCATCCAACTGGATCGCCCCGCTGGGACCCCATGTAGATGCTTTTGAAAAAGAAATGGCGACCTTCACCGGGGTTAAAAGCGCCGTTGCCGTCAGTTCAGGAACAGCAGCCATTCATCTGGCACTGGATTTACTGGGAGTCAAGGAAGGGGATAAAGTATTTTGCTCCACATTGACGTTTGTGGCAAGTGCCAACCCCATACTCTATCAGGGGGCAGAACCTGTTTTCATTGACTCCGAACCGGCATCTTGGAACATATCACCAAGAGCACTCAAAAAAGCTTTTCAGGATTCAGCGCAAAAAGGGACATTGCCAAAAGCTGTGATTGTCGTCAATTTGTATGGACAAAGTGCAAAGATGGATGAAATTATCGCCCTGTGCAATCAGTATGACGTGCCGATGATTGAGGATGCAGCCGAGTCATTGGGAACGATTTACAGGGGCGCGGCATCCGGTTCATTTGGCAGGTTTGGGATTTTCTCCTTTAACGGAAATAAAATTATCACAACATCCGGTGGAGGGATGCTTGTATCAAATGACGAAGCGGCAATGGAACGTGCGAGGTTTCTGGCAAGTCAGGCCCGTGACCCGGCACCGCATTATCAGCACAGTGTCAAAGGGTACAATTACCGGATCAGCAACCTGTTGGCCAGTGTCGGCAGAGCACAGCTTGAGGTGTTGGAAAAAAGAATTGCAGCACGAAGAAGTATTTTTGATATTTATTATCACTCACTGTCGGACGTTCCCGGAATCACCTTTATGCCGGAACTGAAGGACACAAAAACAAACCGATGGCTGTCCGTCATGCTTATCAATGAAACAGAAGCAAGGGTCACCGTAAGTCAGCTGCTACAGGCATTGCACAGGCAAAATATCGAAGCACGCCCTGTGTGGAAACCGCTCCATCTGCAGCCGTTATTTAAAGGAGCTGCCTACTATTCACACCGTACAAACGAACATGTAGCTGAATCGTTATTTGCAGCAGGGATTTGCCTGCCTTCCGGATCAAACTTAACAATCGACCAGCAAATACGAGTCATTACATGCATCAGGCAAATGATTGAAGGAGACATGAGTAAACGAAGCTATTTGATCTTAGGAAAACATGAGGTATAGAAAATGCTGGGGACAAATATAAAAAACATCCGTGAAAAGAAAGGGTTAACATTATCAGAATGTGCACAACGCGCGAAGGTATCGAAATCGTATTTGAGCAATATCGAACGAAATAAAAACAGGAACCCCTCCATTTCCATCCTTGAAAGACTTGCGAATGTCCTTGATGTGGATTTACGCCGATTAATTGATACAGATTTGGAAAATAGTGTCCTGTCTGATCGCGAATGGATGGAATTTGTCCATGAACTGAAGGAATCAGGGGTGAAGAAAGATCAGGTGCAGCAGGTGATTGAATTTACAAGATGGCAAAAAGAACAAAAGCAAAAGGAGTAACGAAATGGATAAATCACGTCCTGCCAGAATCCTGCATGTTGTTGGGGCGATGAACCGTGCCGGGACGGAAACGATGCTGATGAATATTTACCGGAACATTAACCGGGAGCACCTCCAGTTTGATTTTGTTTCCTACAGCAGAGAGAGTGCACATTACGATCAAGAAATAAAGAAGCTTGGCGGCAACGTATTCCACCTGTCCAAAACGACATCCATGAAAGAACTGTATCATGTCATGAAGAAACATGGACCATATGCGGCAGTGCATTCCCACACCTTATTTCATTGCGGCATTGCCAACGCTGCAGCCATTCTGGCGGGGATTAAAATAAGGATTGCCCACGCCCACACGACGGAGGATGACAGCGGCACTTTTTTGCGAAGAGTTTATATAGCGTTCATGCGTTTTATCATTCTATGCTCTTCTACTAAATTATTGGCTTGCAGTAAAGGTGCTGCAAGGTATTTATTTGGGAGTTCTGTACTGCAGATGGAAAAATATGCTTATTTTCCCAATGTGATCAACTATGAAGCATTTTTAAAGCATCGAGGAGCCGAAGTGAAGAAATACAAAATGGAAAAAGGCATGGGAAACAGTATGGTCATCGGCCATATAGGCAGGTTTATCGAAGCAAAGAATCATCTGTTTTTGTTAGACATATTTAAACGTCTGTTGGAGAAAGATCCTACCATTAAACTGCTGCTGGTAGGGGATGGGGAATTAAAAAAATATATAGAGAAGCGGGCAAAAAGAGAAGGAATCTATGAAAATATCACGTTTGCCGGTATTCGAGATGATATTGATACGATGCTTCACAGTATGGATGTATTTGTTTTTCCTTCCCTTTATGAGGGACTCGGTCTGGTGTTATTGGAAGCACAGGCAAGCGGGGTTTCCTGTGTCGTATCGGAGGCCATCCAGCATGAAGCTGATGTTGGACTGAATTTGCTGTGGACACTTTCCCTGGAGGAGGGAGGAGAGGTCTGGGCAGAAAAAATCAGGCAGGCAGCATCCGCCGGCAAAGAACGGAATGCCCATCGTGTGAAAGCGGCCTTCGAACAAAGCGGGTATTCCCTGGATGAAGGGGTTTCCACACTTATGGATATCTATCAGATTAGTGGGAGAGAAAAGAATGAAAGACATGTTAATCGCTTCTTTTGATATGGAAGTCGGCGGAGTGGAACGAAGTCTGATCAGTATGCTGGACCATTTTGATTACACAAATTACAAGGTCGATCTCATGCTGTATAAGCATCAGGGCGAATTTATGCAATTGCTGACAGACAGAGCAACGCTGCTAAGAGAGATTCCAGCGTACGCGACATTCAGGAAATCTATTAAACAGGTGTTTATGGATAAGCAAATTCCACTTGGGTTATCCCGCATTGTTTCTCGCATCCATGCCGATGTCAGAGGGAAGCTGAAGGGGACGAGCGAGCCGGGATACTATCAGATGCAGCTCATGTGGGAATATGCACTTCCATTCCTGCCGGAGCTGGAAAAGAAATATGATGTGGCTGTCAGCTATCTGTGGCCGCATTATTTTGTAGCGGAAAAGGTCGAGGCCAAGACGAAGATTGCCTGGATTCATACGGATTACGCGACGGTGGATACGGATGTTGAGCTGGATATGAAAATGTGGGAGAAATTTGACCATATTATTGCAGTGTCGGAAGCATGTGCGGCATCTTTTTTGCAAAAATATCCGGAACTGGAGCAACGGGTAACGGTGATTGAAAATATCACTTCTCCCCATCTCATTCGGAAACTGGCTGATGAACGGGTAGAGAGTCCCATGATGGACGATCAGCGCTTTAAATTGATAACGGTAGCCAGGCTATCCCATGCCAAAGGAATTGATCAGGCAGTGAAAGCATTAAGACAATTGAAGGACAGAGATTACAATTTTGCATGGTATGTTGTCGGGTATGGCGGTGATGAGACCATGCTGCATCAACTAATTGCCGAAAACGAGCTGGAGGACAACTTTTTTTTATTGGGGAAAAAGATAAATCCCTACCCGTTTATCAAAGCAGCAGACCTTTATGTCCAACCATCAAGATATGAGGGGAAAGCGGTCACTGTCGGCGAGGCACAGATACTAGGGAAACCGGTGTTGATTACGAATTACACCACAGCACCTAGTCAGGTACAGGATGGATTTGATGGGTGTATTTGTGAGCTGTCGGTGGAGGGGATCGCTGATGGTGTGGAAATGCTGTATAACGATCCTGACCAGAGACAGCAACTTGCAGCAAACTGTATAGAAACAGATTATGAAAATACCGGCGAACTGAAAAAATTGTATGCATTTGTTTAGAAGGGAGTGTCCACATGCTGGAAAGAGGCAAGGTCAGTATTGTTGTTCCGTTATATAAGGTGGAAAAGTACATCCATCGCTGCACCGACAGTATTCGGAACCAGACCTATACCAATCTGGAAATTATTCTCGTTAATGATGGTTCCCCTGATGAGTGCGGCAATATTGCAGAAGAATACCGGAAAAAGGACAGCAGGATAAAGGTGTGCCATAAGGAGAATGGCGGTCTTTCTGATGCACGCAATTACGGCATGAGAGAGGTAACTGGGGAGTATACGATGTTTGTGGATAGTGATGATTGGATTGCATCTGACATGGTCCAAAGTTTCATAAAAGCGATGACAGAGATGGAAGCGGACCTTGTTCAGGGAGCATTTTATTATGCCTATGATGATAAGCTTTTTGTCGACGAGCGATTTTTTAAACAAAATGCGGAGCCTGTAATTTTAAACAAAATGAATGCCATGAAAGAACTTGTCATTAATGAGAAGGTGAAAAATTTTGCATGGGGGAAGCTGTATAAAACCTCACTTATACAGAACATCCCTTTTAAAAAAGGCGTCTTATTTGAAGATGTGTTCTGGGCTCATCAGGTGATGCACCGGGTGGAGAAACTGGTACTGCTTCATCAGCCGTTTTACTATTATTATCAGCGTCCCGACAGTATCGTTGCTGCTTACACACCGAAGAACCTGGATATCATGGAAGGATTAAAGGAACGGCATCGTTTCCTGGAAAGCTATTTTCCTGAATTTCTGAATGAATCCTATAAGCTGATGTTAAAAACATGTCTGATCCACTATCAGCTGTTATGGAGAAACAAGGGAAAAAATGCGATGCATTGCCAGAAAATAAAAACTTATATCAGGCAGAATCACAGCTATTTCAAAAATGCAGTGGAACAAGATAAAGAATGGAGCAGGCAGTTAACATTATTTTCATTACATCCATCCCTGCAAATCGCTTATCTCGGTATAAGAAAAGGACTCCGCGCTTTAAGGGTCTTACCAAAACCGGAAGGACTGCATGCTGTGAAGGTAAATCCAGGAAAGGAGGCGGCCGTAAAATGAAACAAGTGCTGGCACGTTTGCTCATTTATTTTTTTAACCTATTTCCAATGCAAAACAACAAGATCTTCCTATTCAGCTATTATGGCAGCAACTATGGATGCAACCCGAAGTACATTTCAAATTATATTAGTGCGCATGATGCAAAAGGCAAATTCGATGTTGTCTGGGCCTTTAACCATCCAGATGATAAAACGGGACTAAAACATGTCCGAAAAGTAAAGACCATGTCGCTTGCCTATTTTTACGAATTATGCACCTCCAAAGTCGTTATCACAAACTACCGGACGACAGATTTATTTGTGAAGCGGAAAAATCAGTATTACATACAGACCTGGCACAGTTCACTGCGTTTAAAGCAAATTGAAAAGGATGCAGAAGATGTGCTGCCCCCGGGTTATATCCGAATGGCAAAAAAGGACTCGCGAAAATGTGACTTATTGCTTTCCGGGTGTGCATATAGTACCGCCATTTTCCGAAGGGCATTCTGGTGTGACGGGGAGATTTTTGAACATGGAACACCGAGGAATGATGTGTTGTTTCAGAATAACCGGATGCTTCGAAACAACATTCGCGAAAAGCTGAATATCGATCAGACAGCAAATGTTTTACTTTATGCTCCTACTTTCCGTAATAATAATGATTTGGATATCTACCAATTGGATTGGACCAGGATCACGGATACGTTAAGGAGTAAATTTGGAAATGACTGGGTTATTTTAGTCAAGCTGCACCCGCATTTACTGCACAAATCGGATCAGCTGGCCTATGGAAGCAATATGATGGATGTGACAGCCTATGATGACATTCAGGAATTGCTGCTCATTTCCGACGTCTTAATAACAGATTACTCATCACTGATGTTTGATTTTTCCATCACAAAACGCCCGTGTTTTTTATATATTCCGGATGTCAAAACATATACGGGGCAGGATCGAAAGCTGTATTTTGACCTGGATGAACTCCCTTTTATTTCTGCAATGAGTGAGGAAATGCTGCGCGAGGAAATCATGGCGTTTGACCAAAACAAGTATGAGCGGAAAATGACACGGTTTCATAAGATGACCGGATCGTTTGAACAAGGAAAAGCAAGCAAACATTTATTGGAACATATAGAACAAGTTTGTTTCGGAAAGCAGAGGAGGGAAACGGATGAAGCGATATAAAGTAGGGTATACAACAGGGGTTTTTGATTTATTTCATGTCGGGCACCTCAATATTTTAAAAAGGGCAAAAGAACAGTGTGACTACCTGATTGTCGGTGTCAGCACGGATGAGCTGGTGATGGAGTACAAACAAAGAAAGCCGGTGATCCCATTTGAGGAACGACAAGAGATTGTTGCAGGCATTAAGTATGTTGACCAGGTGGTCCCACAAATAAATAGGGATAAATTTGCTGCATGGGAACATTTACCTTTTGACGTCATGTTTGTCGGAGATGACTGGAAAGGAAATGCTCTTTTTAATGAAATGGAAAAGAAATTTGCTGCAGTTGAGGTGGAAATTGTTTATTTTCCTTATACGAAGGGTGTTTCTTCGACGATGGTGAAGGAGAAGGCAATGCTTTAGGGGGTGTGAAAATGAAACCAGTGATTAGTGTTATTGTGCCGGTTTATAATATTGAGTCGTACCTGCCCAAGTGCGTAGACAGTATTTTAGCGCAGACATTTACAGATTTTGAAGTGATTCTAGTTAATGATGGTGCAACGGATCAAAGCGGAGAAATATGTGATTTTTATGCAATGCACGATCAGCGGGTTAAAGTCATTCATCAGCCCAATGGCGGTTTATCAGCTGCAAGAAATAAAGGCATTTCGCAGTCCAGGGGAAAATACCTCTCTTTTGTTGATGGTGATGACCGGATAGATAAACATATGTTTGAAAAGTTGATCGAGAAATGTTTATTAACAGAATGTGATATTGCTGTTTGCGCCGTGGGAAGAGAGATAGATGGTGAAGAGACGTTCCAGCAGCCTAAAATGGAATCGATAATTGAGCTCGATAATACCGAGGGGATGAGAGAGCTCTTTAAAGGTCAGCTCTACCGATTCGCTGCATGCAGCAAACTATATAAAAAGGAATGCTTTGAAAGAATATCCTATCCGGAAAATAAAATTCACGAGGATCTGGCTACCACATATAAAGTAATGGCATGTGCCAGGAAGGTTACCTTCATCAACTATGTAGGATATGTATATGTGAAAAGGGAGGGTAGTATTTTAAACCAAAGCTATAACGAAAAACGCCTGGATTCCTTCCCTGCCTGGAAAGAAATTATTAAATTCATGGATCAAAATTACCCGGAACTTTCAAATGAATATTTGGCCTGTTTCGGCTATTGGGCCATTGATCATATGTTTTTCATTCACTACCAAATCGATGACAAACAAATCAAACAGGAATACCTGAAGTATATACGGAAATATATACAAAATAATTATAAGTCTCTTATCAGATTAAAGGAATTAAACCTAAAATCTAAATATCTCCTCAGCATCCTGGCATTAAATCCCAGGCTGTTTGTGGTAAATAATAAAATGACCAAGATGATAAAAAGCACAAAGGCTGCCTAGCAACGAGGGAAGGGAGGGGACTCTAAATGAAACCGAAAATAAGTATAGTCGTACCTGTTTTTAATGTGGAACCCTACCTGAAAAAATGTATTGATTCCATACTAAATCAAACATTCAAGGATTTCGAAGTGATTCTTGTAAATGATGGATCAACAGATAACAGCGGGCAGATATGTAATGAATATCTGGATATGGATGCCAGAATTAAAGTCATTCATAATAAGAATGGCGGTCTTTCTTCAGCGAGGAATGCAGGTTTAAGCGTGTCCAAAGGGGAATATGTCGGGTTCGTGGATAGTGACGATTATATAAGTGAAAATATGTATGAAATTTTATATCATCATGTAATAGAAGCTGCATCGGATATTGTTGTATGTGATTTACTTCCTGTTGAGGAAGGAGAATCACATGATGCAAACCAGGTTGACCCAGAATGCACTGTTTGTCATTATACAAATACTCAAGCCTTACATAAACTTTATGATGCAAAATCCACATTTGTTTATGCGGTGAATAAACTTTACAGAAGAAGTATTTTTAACGATGTGGCGTATGATAAGGGAAGATTATATGAAGATGAATTTATTATCCATCAGCTCCTTTATAAAAGCGAAAAAGTAACGTATATCCAGGCAACATTATATTTTTATGTGCAAAGAGCAGGAAGTATTGTCAATTCTTCCTTTTCTGTTAAAAAATTTGATAGAGTGTATGCCCTAAAACAGAGAGAAGTTTTTTTCAGAAATAAAAACCTGCCTGAATTGCATCAAAAAGCGCTAAAACATTATATGGAAGTTTTCTTTTGGTACTACTATCTTGCGAGACAGGATTTAAAAGAGGCTGGTCAAGAAAGGGAGGAACTAAAAAAAACCTTTAACGACAGCTTATATTCTCTTATGAAGCATCGGGAAATAGGACTGAAGCAAAAAGCAATGTTTCTGGTGTTTCGAGTCAATCCTGCACTGGTTGAATGGATCAAAAATTGGAGCGTATTTCAAGGCAGGGAACACCATTCAAAAATATAAATGGGAGGAGGTGAGAATAGAATGAAAAAGAAAAAGCTGTTATTTGTAATTGATTCACTTGATGTTGCCGGTGCAGAAAAGAGTCTTGTTTCATTACTGAATTTACTGGATTTTAACCGGTATGATGTGGACTTACAGCTGTTTGCATACGGCCATACACTGGAAGAATTGGTACCAAAAGAAGTTAATCTGTTGAAACCATTCAATTATACAAACTTTACAAAACTGAATGTAAAATCAGCACTCCTCCATGCTGTTTCCAACTCACAGCTTCACATGCTCACGTCCAGGGTGAAGTATTCACTTCGTATACGAAAAGGTTACTGCAACAACTCCAAGAAAGCGAGGGTATACTGGGAAAGTGTTTCGAACGTGATAGAAAAAAACCCGGTTGAATACGATGTTGCCATCAGTTATGCACAGGGCGTTCCGACATTTTATGTTGGCGAAAAAATAAAAGCAAATAAGAAAATAGCTTGGATCAATGTCAGCTATCGGCTGGACGTGGAAGAGAAGAAGTTTCAAAAACTCTTTTACGATCAATATGATAAAATAATTGCCGTTTCCCATTCTGCCAAAAATGTTTTCCTGGAAACATTTCCAGTTTACAAAGATAAGATGGACATACAATATGATATAAATAATCCTCAACTCATTTCTGAAATGGCTGAAACCGGGAAAGGGTATGAGGATTTTTTTGATGGGATTAGAATCCTCACCATCGGCAGACTTGCACACCAAAAGGGTTATGATACCGCATTGGAAGCATGTAAACGGCTGAGGGATGAAGGTGTACATTTTAAATGGTATGTTCTCGGGAAAGGACCATTAAAGGCGGAGATAGAAAAGTCCATTCGTGAAATGGATCTTGCGGAACATTTCATCTTGCTTGGTGTTGAGGCGAATCCCTACCCTTTTATAAAAAAAGCTGATGTTTACGTGCAAACATCAAGATACGAAGGATTTGGTCTTGCTATTGCTGAAGCGCGAATGCTGAATGTTCCGGTTGTAACGTCGGAATTTGACGCTGTTTATAATCAAATGACAGATGGGAAAAATGGTCTGGTTGTCCAAAGGGATGCAAAAGCCATTGCAGAGGGGATCAAACGCATCATAAATGATAAAGAGTTAAATAGCAGCATCATTGCATACCTGACCAATGAGAAAAAAGGGAATGTGGAGGAAATAGAGAGATTCTATCAATTAATTGAGTGACAAGGGGTGTCCAAACTGAGTGATGATTTAATAAGTGTAATCATTCCCACGTACAAAGGAGCAAACAAACTAACGCGTGCCATTGACAGTTTACGAAATCAAACATATCAATCAATTGAAATTATCGTGGTGGACGATAATGATCCTTTTTCTGCGGAACGTAAAGAGACAGAAAGCGTAATCCGCGGCTATCCATTATCAGGCATAAAATATATTAAGCACTTGAGCAATAGAAACGGAGCGGCAGCACGAAATACAGGGATCGCCGCCTCCGGGGGGAGCTACATCTGCTTTTTGGATGATGATGATTTTTATTTGCCAGATAGGATTGAAAAAAGTATCAGTGCACTTAAAAGCAATCACCAATACGACGCTGTTTATTGCGGGGTGGTGATGATAAAAAACAATAAAATAAAAAAAGTAATCAAAGCGGAAAAACCATTGGTTCAAAAGGATATTTTATTAAATGAGATGGTCATTGGTACAGGGAGTAATTTATTTTTTACAAAAAAAGCAGCGGATACATTAACCGGGTTTGATGAGGAGTTTACCAGACATCAGGATCTGGAGTTTCTGGGCAGGCTTTCGAGAAGTTTTAACATTATTCACTTGGACGAAGCCTTGATTGTGAAAGCGGAAAACGAAACGGATAATACACCGGATTATCCTGGGATTGCAACAGCCAAAAAGCTTTACTTTACGAAATTTGCTAAGGAAATTTCACAGTTGCATGAACAGGAAAAACAAAACTTTTTCTGCTATCACTACGATGTGCTTTTAAAATCAGCTCTCAATTCAACGAACGGATCCAATGCAGAGGAAGCTATCAGCAATTTGATGAAATATCGGGCTTTAACTCTGGATGAAAAAATACAGGCTCTTTTCATTGATCTTAAATACGTACATGGAGCGTATAAAGCAACCAGGGACATTTACCGCTATATAAGGTACCAATTTCTGTTTAAGCCTAAAGAACCTATATTGGCGATAAATGAACGTACGAAGGAATTTATTCTTCAAACACTGGGAGAAAGAACGTGAACAAGGACTAGCCGGTTTATACGGAAATTTATAGTATGGATTGTTTTCAAAAATGATTTACTGAAGATATTACCTCAGAGTAGACCAACTACACGTATAATCCTAGTTAACCTGATAGGTTAACGCTGGGAGGCTCACCAGCCTCCTCAGGAAAGTGAAGTGTATTCGTACTGTAGGTCAGATAGCAACAATCTATGCGAAAACAGCTGGAATTAGGGGAGAAAACCATGATGAAAATAAAAACTCTTATCTTAAATGGAGGTAAAAAATGACCACATTAAAAAGGGGTTTCTATCGATTAATGAGGACGCTAATTATGATGGTAACGGCCATTTTCGGTATAAACAAAAATGTTACCATTTCAGATTTATTATCCGATGGAAAAAAAGTCATAGAATTTGACATGCAAAATACCAATTTCGTCAATATAGTCTCTAGTTCCGCAAGATATTTGGGATTTGCTAATAAAAAAACCACCAAAGATTTAAAAAAGGATATAAGTGAACAGGAGTTATTACAAAGAATCCTTAATAAAGAAGACTACCCAAATTACCACAAAAACAATGCAGATATACTTGTTTTATCAGGAAATTCCTATAAGCTGATTGCTGACCATAGGAATTTTTTTCATTCTAACTTCGTTTTGATTGAAAGGAGATTATTCTTAAAACAGTTGTTGAAAGTAATCAAACCATTGTTTAAACACGTATTATTATCTAGAATTTATTATTATGGATCAATTAACGTTCCTCGTCATAATACAAAATATATGGTGTTTAAAATTGCAGTTTCAAGACCGCAGCTTACAAGAAAATATATCTCACCAATAATTGGTGTAGAAGGTTTTTTTAAATCATTAAATGATAATGAGGTAAATTATGCGATTCTTAGATGGTTTGAGGAATTGCCTTACATTAAGCCAGGGGAAGATATCGACCTTTTAATTGATGACCAGGATGCTGAAAGAGTAGCTGATTTATTGAATCAAGAGCCTGGTTTAATCCCAACAGACATTTACAGTACCACAGGTCTCCCAGGATTTGATTATAAGGGAGTTTCTTACTATCCCCCATTTTTGGCAAAAGAAATACTGGATGAAGCAACTTTATACAATGGTATTTATCGTGCTGCTTTTGGGGAGAGCTACTTTTTAAGTCTAATCTACCATGCTGTATATCATAAAGGGGAAAAATCCGGTATTAAATCAGTTTATAAAAATATTAACCTTTCTATGAATCCTGAACATAATTATAAATCAATTATAAGGGAAATTGCCCTGGATAATAAGTGTAATATAAAGCTTACATTAGAAGGGTTAAATGATTATTTAAAAGCTAAGGGTTGGGCACCTCCTTTAGACACGATAGCCAGATTAAAACAAAAGAACAAATGGATGGATGTACACTTTTCTACGATGGAAAACATGAATCAAGTTGGATTAACTGTTTTTATTATAAGGGGAAAAGCCTCAAAGCTTAAGAAAGAAAAAATGATTATTGACTTCATTCAAGAAGAAGGTTTTGATATCTTATTTACCAAAAGATTGACAGAAAAGGAGAAGGACTATGCAAGCAGTCGTATACGAGGAGGAAATTGGAGAGAGGGTCCGTATAAAACTACTGGGGGAAAACCGGAACTTATCATAATTGCTCATGATTTTGTTCCTGTTGACCCTTCAAGAGAACAGCTGATGTGGTGTCCGAATATTGATAACGCTCGAGTATTAAGGAAGAGAGTGATTCGGGACAAAGTAAACAGTTCCTTGCCTTTATCAGAACAATGTAACATGATTCATTCGAGTGATAACTGTAATGAAGCTGCTGAATATATAACGATACTTGCACCTGAATTGAAGGATAGAATTGATAAAAAAACAGCTAGATTATCAGAAGAGTATCTTTCAAATTCAAACTTTGAAGTTATCAGGGATTTAACAGGAAATGGACGTCGTGCGAAGGTTGAACTTATAAAATTTAACGGGCAATTAGCAGTTAAAAAAACGTATAAGCGAAATTTTCTCGACTTCTGCCAAAGAGAAATATTTGCAATACAGAAATTCTCTGCAAAAACAGATGCTGTCCCTGATCTGCTGGATTATGGGGTTAACTATTTCATTATTCCCTATTATGAGGATTCATTGAATTTCGATAAACTTAAAAATAAATTACTCCCACTTGAAATTATGAGGGAAGTAATCGATACATTAAAGGTTTTTTATGAAAATGGATATGCATTAATTGATTTTCATCCTGGCAATATAATTTATGATAAAAAAGAAGGTATTAAATTTATTGATTTTGAGTTTCTTTATAAATATAAAGAATCTGAAAAGCCTTCTTCATTTGAAAAAAACTTTGATTTTGCAGGAATTCCTGAAAGCTTCTCAGCTGATTTACCGGTTTTGGAAACTATTCATTGCAGAACCTATGAAAATACCTGGAAAAGGTTCACTCGTTTAAGTTTGCAAAGTTTATTGCACGACAGTTATTTTATACAATCTATAAAACGAAAAGTTAATATCCTTCTTGAGGGCACAAAGGAAAAAATTAAAAACCTGTATCTTTTAATGGGAGAGAAATACGGAGAAATGATTATGTCATTGATAGGAAGAATCAGTTGAAATTTTGAGTTTACCCCATTGGAGTGGTAAATATTGAAAGAATTTCAATTGTTTCTTGACCAAAAAAATGATATTAATACTGATCATGGTAGTGGTGGCAGTGTTGTTCGAAACGGTTGGGATTAGGGCTGATAGGAAAGGGAAGGACACGGAATGAAGAAAGAAAAAATAGTTTTCATGGTTATCAGTATGAATGTTGGTGGAACGGAAAAGTCGCTGCTGAATCTAATCTCCACTCTTCCAAGGGAAAAATACGATATAAGTTTATTATTACTCGAAAATAGAGGTGGATTTTTAAATGCCATTCCGGAAGATGTAGAGATTATTCATTTTGAAGGACTTAAGGAATTAGCAAAGCAGCTGAAAACCCCGCCAAAACAAATGATTCTTCAGTTATACAGCGATATAAAGCTCATAAAGGCAACAAAGTTATTATTCTTAAACATCATTTTAAAGTTAACAAAAGACAAGGGAACTTACTTTAAGTCGTTATTAAAAAAACACCCAAAATTAAATAGAGAATTTGATATTGCCGTAGCTTATGCAGGTCCAATGGATTTCATAAGCTATTTTGTTGTGAACAAAATCAAAGCGAAAAAGAAAGTTCAGTGGATTCATTTTGATGTTACCAAAGTAGGATTTGATCAAAGGTTCGCAAATCGGATTTATAAAAACTTTGATAAAATCTTCGTCGTCTCACAGGAAGGAAAAATAAAGCTGGAGGAGACTATGCCTGGTGTAAAAGAACAGATTGAAGTGTTTCCAAATCAAGTTTCCACAAAGGATATTCGTCACTATGCATATATTGGTAAAGGATTTCAAGATTCTATTGAAGGAGTGCGAATTCTTACTGTGGGCAGGCTAGCGAAAGAAAAAGGCCAGGACCTTGCTATAAAAGTTTTGGCAAAGCTAATAGAGGAAGGCTGTAACGTGAAATGGTATTGCCTTGGAGAAGGAGAAGCAAGAAAACAGTACGAAACGCTTATTAAAGAATTTAAAATTCAGGATGATTTCATATTACTAGGGTCAGATCCCAATCCGTATGCCTATATTTCTCAATGTGATATATATGTGCAGCCATCCCTGCATGAGGGATATTGTATCACGTTAGCTGAAGCGAGGTTGCTATCTAAGCCAATTGTTACTAGTGATTTTACCGGTGCCAGAGAGCAAATAAGAAATGAAGAGACCGGATTGATCGTATGTGCTGATGAAGAAGCCATTTATACTGGTGTAAAGAGGCTGGTGGAAGATAAAGACTTAAGAGAAAAATTTACGGATAACCTAAAGCAGCAAACCAGTTGCCAGACCACTTTGACAAATGATTATTTTACCCGAGACAGAATAACAGATAAGGCAATTTAGGCTTTAAGTGAAAACATAAGAAGAAGGTGTGAGTGCATTGCGGGATAAATTTAAAAAACTGTTTTTACTATTTAATAAAAAAGAAAAGAAAAAGCTGCTGATTTTATTTTTTATGATGACGATAGCTGCCGTTTTGGAAACATTGGGGATCGGACTGATTGTTCCTTTGGTTGGTATTGTAACTAACCCGGAAATCATTCAGGAGCAATCTGTGCTCAATTATTTGTACACCATGTTCAATTTCCAGTCAACAGCAAGTTTTATCATATTCGCAGTAGTATTGTTATTAGCCTTTTTTGTTATGAAAAATCTATATTTGCTCTTATTCCTCTATGCTCAGAATAGAGTGATTTTAAATCAGCAGGTTAAATTATCTCGTAAAATGCTCAAAGAGTATATGATAAAGCCATATACTTTTCATCTGCAAAGAAATTCATCTGAGTTATTAAGGAATATAAATAAAGAGGTGCCTAAAGTATTTCAGGGCATTATCATGGCGGGTTTCCAGTTGGTTACAGAAATACTTGTGATCATTTCTATTTTACTATTACTGGTGATTACTGCACCGCTCGCAACGTTAACTGCCGCAGTAATATTGACAAGTAGCATTGTCATCTTTTTTAAGATCTTTCGGAAGAAAATCAGTCAGCTTGGTAAAGAGCAGCAAAAAGTTGGAGGAACAATGATTAAGTGGGTTAATCAGGCCTTAGGAGCGGTGAAAGAGATAAAAGTTTCGGGCAAGGAGAACTTCTTCGTAAGCGCTTATACAAAACAAAGCCAGATCAAGGCAAATAATAATCGGTATTTAAAAATGCTGGAGCAGTCGCCAAGGTTGTTTATTGAAACCATTTTAGTCTCCACTGTCTTAATAACGTTGCTTATCATCGTATTTCAGGGGACGAGTTCACAGGAATTGGTTTCGATCATGGCGTTATTTGCCATGGCTTCATTCAGATTAATGCCTTCCATTACAAGGCTAATTGCATTAATTACTTCCATACGAGTAAATCAGCCTGCGTTAAATGTTGTAATAGAAGATTTATTTGAGAATAGAGAGGAAGAGCCTATTCAGGAAGTTTTAAAGGGAAAGGCAGACGCAGGTAATGAAGCCAAATCATTTTATGACTCGATCATACTAAAGGATATATCTTACCGGTATCCCGGACAGGGAGAATATGCTATTAAAAATGCTTCACTGACCATCCCAATCGGAAAATCCGTTGCCTTTATCGGGGAGTCCGGTGCAGGTAAAAGTACGATTGTTGATATCATTCTGGGAGTGCTGAAGCCAGAGAAAGGAAATATTTTAGTGGATAACCGGAAATTAACAGATCAAAAGAATGTGTGGCAGAAAAAAATTGGCTATATTCCGCAATTTATATTTTTATCGGACGATACAATTCGGGGTAATATAGCATTTGGTCTTGAACCGGATGATATTGATGATCAAGAAGTATGGAGGGCACTTGAACAAGCACAGTTGAAAGAATTTGTCGAACATCTTCCGGACAAATTGAAAACAAATGTTGGGGAGAGAGGTGTCAGGTTATCCGGCGGGCAGCGTCAGCGGGTTGGAATTGCCAGAGCATTGTATCACAATCCGGAAATATTATTTATGGATGAAGCAACATCTGCATTGGATAATAAAACGGAAAATGAAATCATGAAGGCAATCGACGGGTTAAAAGGTGAAAAAACGCTGATCATTATTGCCCATCGATTAACTACGATTAAAAACTGCGATGTAATATATAAAATAAACAAAGGAAAAATTGTAGATATTGACAATAGACTTGAATATACAACCATGAAAGGAGGGTAAATAGTGCAAATCTTATCAAGGGTACTGGAAGTGATAAGTGAAGAAGGTACGAACACATTTTATATGAAATTGCGGGGGAAATGGCAAAGTATAACTTTCGAAAAGCGAATAATGAAAGAAAAGTGGGAAGAGGCAGTTGAAATTGGAGAGAATTTGACATCTATTTTTCCAAAAAATGATAGATACCCACAACAATTGGCTTTATGTTATCAGAAGCTTGGCAGAAATAAAAAAGCAAATAAAATTATTCAGGGGTATTTAAAGTTGAATTCTGACCTTAATGAGATGATAGATTTCTTGGAACATACATTTGATTCACCAAGTATACTTGATTCAAAATACGTGCGTATACGTGGGAAAAATAATGATGGTCTTATTGAACATAATTTCAGTGATGGTAAAGCATATCTAACGAAGATGAGCAGAAATCCCAAGCATAATGTAATGGAGAAATTATTTTACTTAAAAGTATATGGTTATTATCCGGTTATAAAAAATACAACGCCAAAATTAATTAATTTTGCAGAAATTGAGAAGGATCATCTAATGCTGTTTACTATGGAAAAGATAGAGAAAAAAGAATTTAAAATGACCACGAATACGATTACACAAGTTGCAGAAATATGTAAAGCAATTAGTTCCATTAAGTATGGAGAAATTCGAAATTGGTTTCCTATGCAGGCGCATGAAGTATGTCATGATTTACAAAAATTGCTTTGGTCATTTAGTTCTATCCATAAAGAACCACGCAACAAAGAAGTCTTTGATTTTATCCATGAAAAAATTAATAAGTTAAATTACTCCAGAAACTCTAAAACGTTAATAAAAAGAATGGAGGATATTATTATAAACAAAAGAATATACAAAGAGCTTAATCCGCTAATACATTATTCCATCCAACATGGTGATCTATTTCATTATAACTTATTATGGGAGAAATCCAGTAATAAATTATATGTTATTGATTGGGGAACAGTGCGGATAGGTCCTGCTTGGTGTGATATGGCAGGATTTCTTGGGAAAGAAAAAATCACTTTTCAGGAAATTCAATCCAGTTATCTTTTAAATAATAATGTAAGCGGTCATTTGAAACCAATTGAAAAGCTATTCTTTATCTATACGCTTATAGTTGTGTGGTTAATTAAGTTTAGTAAAAAGGAATTCGAGAACAGCCATGAAACGCATATTTTACCAGCAATTGAGCTTATGGAGGAAATGGCAATGAACCTGACAGATGAAAAGGTTGATGATGAAAAGCAATTAAAATCTATTACAAGCAGCATCTCCGTGTGAATATGGTTTTATTAAATTTCTGTTACGAAAATATAATAAGTATAGCTTAAGAAGGTGGAGCGCGATTGGTTGTGAAAAAAACAGCTGTAAGCCTATTACTGGGGATCGTTGCAATTATTGTATTGATATCGTATGTTGTTTGGGATAATAACCGGATAAAGCTGATGGAACAGGAAGTTGACATTGATCAATTACCCGAACAGCTTCAGGGTTTTCGCATCCTGCAAATCACCGACCTGCACGAAAAAGAATTTGGCGATAATCAACAGAAACTAATAGAAGCTATTAATTCTATTGACTATGACGCCATTGTTTTCACAGGAGATATGCTGGACAGCACCGAAAGTAATAACTATACTCCTTTTTATCACCTGATCGAAGGCATTAACAATAAAGAACATGCCTGGTTTGTCCCCGGTAACACGGATCCGGATAGCTACCAATTGGAGCCAGTCGTCCGGAAAAGTGAATTTATCCAGGGGATGGAAGAAAGAGGGGTAGAATTATTAGAGTCTATCGATACTGTTTCAAAAGATGGTCATAGGATCTCTTTCGTTAATTTTGAACTGTCTATAATAAAAAGCCCCGAAAATCTGGGGGAAACGGAAGGTGTTGTCCTTCCAGCTTATGCAAAGGATGAACGATTTCTTACGTATCAAGCGTCATTATGGGAAGATGTTCAAGTTTTAGATGGAATGAGAGAATCTGATGTACTTGTAGCTCTCAATCACTACCCCGTCCAGGATGCCCGAATTGAATCGATCAAAAGTAATTCGAATATGCATTGGCGTGATTTTGATTTAATCATGGCAGGGCATTACCACGGCGGGCAGATCCGCCTGCCCTTGATCGGTGCCATTTTTGTTCCTGAACCATGGTTTGAATCAAACGGTTTTTTCCCGCAAAGCGATCGGGTAAAAGGGCTGTGGGAATATGATGGAACGAAACAATATGTCAGTACTGGACTGGGGAGCAGCGATGTAATACCCTTTCTCAAGTTCAGATTCTTTAATCCGCCGGAGATAAATCTATTGGTATTAAATTAGAAAGCAGATTAACCGTCGTCCGCGGTAATTGCTCCTTCCTATCTGCGCTTGTTCTCCTCTTTAAACTATAATCGAAACGAGTTGAATATTAGGGACATAAAATCGGAAAAAAACATCTGTATTTTTCGCCCCCTTTTTCGAATTGAATTCGATTATATATGTAAAGGATAAACCTATGATTTTCCGCTCCAATCAACAAGGATAAAAGTGGATAAATATAATGAGTTACAAGCACAACATGAGCGGAGGAAATACCCCGAGACTCCTGCGGGAAGAAAACCTAGGCGAGATCCCGAAGTGTGACAGCACAAGGGGGCTCGGCAGCTTTCCGCGGAAAGCGAGGGGTATTTCCGTAGCGGCAGGTTATCCGCAGTTTTCAATTAAATTCACCCCCAAACACCATAAACAAAACTAAGAAAAATAAAAATACTCCTCTGTAAAAGGCAATTAATTGCTATTTTTAACTGTAAAGATTATCTTGGAGTAAAGACTATCAGGAGTCAGACAATATACAGAGGTGAACAAGAAATGAAGAAAATCGGTATATTGACCAGCGGCGGAGATGCTCCGGGAATGAATGCTGCAATCCGCGCGGTGGTGAGAAAGGCGATTTACCACAATGTCGAGGTATATGGAATCAAAAACGGCTTTCAGGGCCTTATTGAAGGAAATATTGAAGAGATGAATGTTGGATCTGTCGGCGATATCATTCAGCGCGGCGGAACGGTTTTACTGACCTCAAGAAGCGAGGAATTTAAAACAGATGAAGGGCAGCAGAAGGCCATCGAGCAGTTAAATAAATTTGAAATTGAGGGCCTGGTCATCATTGGCGGGGACGGCAGTTTCCGCGGAGCCCAGAAGCTCACTGAGAAAGGGTATCCCTGCATCGGCATTCCCGGCACAATCGACAACGACATTCCGGGGACCGACTTTACTATCGGCTTTGACACCGCATTGAATACGGTTATTGAAGCGATCGATAAAATCCGCGATACAGCCACTTCGCATGAGCGAACTTACATTATTGAAGTAATGGGCCGGGATGCCGGTGATATTGCCTTATGGGCCGGGCTTTCCGGAGGTGCAGAGAGTATTCTGATTCCGGAAAGCAAGGAAGATTTCGACGGGATTGTCAACAGGCTGAAGCGCGGAAAAGAGCGCGGCAAAAAACACAGTATCATCGTTGTAGCAGAGGGAGTCGGCAGTGGATTTAACTTTGGCGACAGGATTCAGGAGGCGACTGGCCTGGAAACACGGGTTACTGTGCTTGGATATATACAACGCGGCGGCTCCCCGACTGCATCAGACCGGGTACTTGCTTCAAGGCTTGGCGGCCGGGCAGTCGAACTGCTGCTGGAAAACAAAGCGGGCAGAATGGTTGGTATTCAGAATAACCAGCTTATCGACCATGATATTCTGGAAGTACTGTCCGATGAGCATTCCGTTGACCTTGGGATGTACAACTTATCAAAAGAACTGTCGATTTAGCAGTTTGGGTGTTGAAGGAGGAAGCAAAAAAGTGAGAAACACAAAAATCGTATGTACCATTGGCCCTGCTTCAGAGTCGGTGGAAATCTTGGAGCAATTGATCGATGCCGGCATGAATGTCGCTCGCCTGAATTTTTCTCATGGCGACTTTGAAGAACATGGCAGCCGGATTAAAAATATCCGTAAAGCGGCGGAAAACAAAGGAAAAACGGTGGCAATTCTGCTTGATACCAAAGGACCGGAAATCCGTACAGGAAATTTCGCAGATGGACAGGCAGAAATTTTGCAAGGTTCGACTGTTGCAGTTTCAATGAAAGAGGTGGAAGGGACGGCGGAACGCTTTTCCGTCACGTATCCAGGTCTGATTGAGGACGTCCATGAAGGTTCCACCATTTTACTGGATGACGGGCTGATCGAATTGGAAGTTACCAGTATCGACAAAGAAAAAAGCGAAGTAAAAACCGTTGCGAAAAATACCGGTGTCATCAAAAACAAAAAAGGTGTCAATGTGCCCAACGTATCTGTCAACTTACCTGGAATTACGGATAAGGACGCGAGCGATATTATTTTCGGCATTGAACAGGGAGTAGATTTCATTGCTGCATCCTTCGTGCGCCGGCCGTCGGATATTATGGAAATTCAAGCACTGTTGGAAGAGCATGACGCCACCCATATCCACATCGTTCCCAAGATAGAAAACCAGGAAGGTGTGGACAATATTGATGATATTTTAGAAGTAAGCAATGGGCTGATGGTAGCTCGCGGGGACCTTGGCGTAGAAATTCCAGCTGAGGATGTGCCGCTGGTGCAGAAAATGCTGATTAAGAAATGCAATACAGCAGGCAAACCTGTGATCACAGCAACCCAGATGCTTGATTCTATGCAGCGTAATCCGCGTCCTACAAGAGCGGAAGCATCCGATGTTGCCAATGCTATTTTTGATGGAACCGATGCAATTATGCTTTCCGGGGAAACTGCAGCAGGCAACTATCCGGTAGAATCCGTACAGACAATGAGCAATATTGCTGTAAAAGCAGAATCGGGATTGGATCATAAATCACTGCTTGAGCAGCGCTCCAAGTCTGTAGATATGACGATTACTGATGCGATCAGCCAGTCTGTTACACATACGGCGATGAATCTTTCCGTCAGTGCAATTATCACACCAACGGAAAGTGGGCATACAGCGAAAATGATTTCCAAGTACCGCCCGCATGTGCCGATTGTAGCGGTCACCTATTCTGGCCGGGTTAAGCGCCAGCTCTCGCTTGTCTGGGGCGTGTATGCTGTGAGCGGGGAACGAGCTGGCTCCACGGATGAAATGCTTGATGGCGCCATTGAGCGCGGCTTGAGCACCAACTTGTTTGACCGCGGCAGCAGAGTCATCGTCACGGCAGGAGTGCCTGTTGGTGAAAGCGGGACAACCAACATCATGAAAGTGCATGTTATCGGCGATGTATTTGCGAAGGGTCAGGGAATTGGCCGGCGCAGTGTTTACGGCAGAGCAGTTGTTGCCAAAACAGCCGAAGAAGCAATGGAAAAAATGGAAGAAGGCGATATTATCGTCACATATGGCACGGAACGGGAAATGATGCCGGCACTGGAAAAAGCAGGAGGTATTGTCACCGAGGAAGCCGGCTTGACCTCTCATGCCGCAGTCGTTGGTTTAAGCCTTGGTATCCCGGTTATCGTTGGGGTAAAAGATCTTTTTGACCTGATTGAAGATGGCCAGGATATTACCATCGACGGAACCAAAGGAGATATTTACCACGGCCATACCCGTGTGCTGTAGAAAACTGCCAAAATAGGAGGGGCCCCCGGTGGAGCCCCTTCCTTTTTAAATTGACGCTCCATGTATTATAATAAAATTAGGTGTTCAAAAAGGAGAATTGTTACCCGGCTTTTTGAACTTCCTCTAGGAAAAGGGGGTAATATGTTGCGTTGGCTACTGCTTATCCTGCTTGTTGTATCAGCTTTAGAGATCGGCGTTTTCCTGTGGGCAGGGAGTCTGATTGGCCCCTGGTGGGTTGTTGTACTGATTATTCTCACTGGTGTAATAGGCATAATGCTGGCGAAACAGCAGGGGGCGGAAACACTGAATCGTGCCCGTCTTTCCATGAGTAAAGGAGAGCCCCCGACCGAGTACCTGATCGATGGTTTATGTATTCTCATCGGAGCCGTATTTTTATTTTCACCGGGATTTATTACCGATACGGTTGGTTTTTTGCTGGTTATTCCAGTTACGCGCAAGCTATTCAAAAATCAGATCAGAAAACTTATCGAGCGAATGGCCGGAAGCAATACGATTATTTACCGCAGATGGTGACTAGCCTTTGATAAAATTCCACAGTGGATCCAGCGCCCCGGCATGGTAAAGTGCCTGCAGCACAACCAGCAGGACAGGGGCAATAATCAAACCGGCAAATCCCCATACCTGCAATCCGACGAAGATGGCAATCAGTGCGGCAAGCGGATGGAGTCCGATGCTGCCTGAAAGAACTTTTGGCTCAAGCAGCTGCCTGGTGACGATCACCACCATATAAAGAATGGTGAGACCAATCGTCAGAGAATATTCTCCGGTGATGAACAAATAAAGGATCCAGGGAAGAAAGATAATTCCTGTGCCAATATATGGAAGCAAATCAAGCGCCGAAGCTAAGATGGCAATGGTAAAAGCATGTTCCGTCTGCAGAAACAGTAATCCGGCAAAAATAATGCAAGCACTTACTGCCATCAGGATCATCTGTGCTTTGAAAAACCCGGTGAGCGCCTTCTGCAAATGGTGGGCAACCTCTTTTAATGAGGAACGGGCGGAAGCAGGCAAAAGCCTCACCAAAGCCTCCTTCATCCTGTTCCAGTCATTGGTCAGAAAGAATGCTGCCAGCACAAAAAAAAGAAAAGCCGTGACAGATCCGGGAAGAGACGAGAGAAAGGCCGGCAGTCCGGCAAGTATTTCTTGTAGAAGAGAAGCACCTGTCTCGGCAATCGAACTTGCCAGGTTTTGCAGATTTTCCATAATGGCATCCTGCTGCCCGGGATCAAGTCCCTGGAAGACGGATAGCAGTGATTGATAAAGCGGAAGAGCCGTATGCTGTACCCATTGCTCGGCATGGGATACAAGTGTCTGAAATTCTGCCGGTAGTTTTTCGGCCAGATAGATGCTTCCCTGCACTAGCTCAGCAGCAAGGATCGACAAACCGGCAATCATTACGCATAAAAGCAGTCC
The DNA here is from genome assembly GCF_002763455.1 of Lentibacillus sediminis. Lineage (GTDB taxonomy): Bacteria > Bacillota > Bacilli > Bacillales > Amphibacillaceae > Lentibacillus_D > Lentibacillus_D sediminis_A. The sequence continues at coordinate 177,700 of NZ_NIXK01000006.1, read as the reverse complement.
CATCATGGCGAAGGTTGCGACCGATCTGGGAAAACCCATGCTTTTTTCCAAAAAAGTGACAGGCGTGTTCAATAAACCGGCCAGGAGAACGGCAAACAGAAGCGGATACAGGTAGACAAACGCATATTGAATGAAAAAGTAACTGATAACGATGGCGCCAATGACGATGATAGCGCGAAGTATTTGCCAAAGAAGTGGCTTGTACATAGCAGGATCCTCCGATTCATAAGGAAAGCTTGTACTAATTTACTTATGATAGCACCCGGTAAAATAGACATGAAGATTAGCGGGAAAAATTTTAAGGCTTAAATTAACCGGTTTCAATTCACATTACTTTTCTAATACTTTATAATTGGTAAGGGGATGACAATATTCGTCAAAAGAAATATTGTTCCGTCTTACAATCGAATTCCAAAATGGAAGAGCAATTGATAGAAAAGGAGAGGTTTTTACATGACAGAATCAACAAAGGGCTTAGAAGGAATCGTCGCCACACAGTCATCCATCTCATCCATCATCGATGATCAGCTGACCTATGTCGGTTATAAGATTGATGATTTGGCGGAGAATTCCAGTTTTGAAGAAGTTGTTTATTTACTGTGGAATCAGAAGCTGCCGAATAAGTCGGAGCTGGATGCCTTTAAACAAGAGCTTTCCGATAATATGGAACTCCCTGGTGGCGTGATTGAGCATCTGCGTTCCTACGATTTATCTACAGTGCATCCGATGGCAGCATTGCGCACAGCGGTTTCCCTGCTTGCCCTGTATGATGACCAGGCGGATGAAATGGATACGGAAGTGAATAAACAGAAAGCCTTGCGTATTCAGGCGAAAATGGCCACAATTGTTACGGCATTTGCCCGCATTCGCCAGGGGAAAGATCCAGTGGCACCGAAAAAAGAATACAGCTATGCGGAAAACTTTCTCTATATGCTGAACGGGGAAGCGCCAAAAGACATTGAAGTGGAAGCGATTAACAAAGCGCTCGTTCTTCATGCCGACCATGAGTTAAATGCTTCTACCTTTACAGCGAGAGTCTGTGTCGCGACCCTCTCGGATATTTATTCCGGAATTACTGCAGCAATTGGCGCGCTGAAAGGCCCGCTGCACGGCGGAGCCAATGAACGTGTGATGGCGATGCTTGAGGAGATCGGCGAGGAAGACAATGCGGTTCCGTATATCAAAGAGAAATTTGCCAACAAAGAAAAAGTAATGGGCATGGGCCACCGTGTGTACAAAAACGGCGATCCACGTGCGAAATTTTTACGCGAGATGTCCCGTCAGCTGACCGAGCTTACCGGACAATCCAAATGGTACAATATGTCGGTGAAAATTGAAGACTATGTTAAAGAAGAAAAAGGGCTTCCGGCCAACGTGGATTTCTATTCCGCTTCGGTGTATCACAGCTTAGGCATCGACCATGATTTGTTCACACCGTTGTTCGCAGTGAGCCGTGCGTCCGGCTGGCTCGCACATATTCTTGAGCAGTATGCAGACAATCGCCTGATTCGTCCGCGTGCAGAATATGTCGGCCCGAAATCACCGGAATACGTTTCTATTGAAAATCGATAGTTATCTAAGAACGGCCGGTGCTGCCGGCTGTTCTCACGCAATGAAAGAATATGTTAGAATAAATCTGCAAGGAGATTAACGGGAGGTATTTGTTATGGGAGAAAAAATTGTTGTCGAAAATGGGAATTTAAATGTACCGGACACTCCAGTCATCCCTTTCATAGAAGGGGACGGAACCGGCCCGGACATTTGGGCAGCGGCGAGCAGAGTAATTGAGGCTGCTGTGGAAAAAGCATACAACGGGAAGAAATCGATCGAGTGGAAAGAAGTGTACGCCGGGCAGAAATCCTATGATAAATCAGGAGAATGGCTGCCAAATGAAACACTTGATCAAATCAACGAATACAAAATTGCGATTAAAGGTCCTTTGACCACACCAATCGGTGGCGGCATCCGCTCTTTGAATGTGGCATTGCGCCAGGAGCTTGATTTGTTTACATGCCTGCGTCCGGTTCGCTATTTCGATGGTGTGCCATCACCTGTTAAACGCCCGGAAGATGTAGATATGGTTATTTTCCGTGAAAACACGGAGGATATTTATGCCGGGATTGAATGGCAAAAAGGTACCGATGAAGTGAAAAAAGTAATTGATTTTCTGCAAAATGAAATGAATGTGAAAAACATCCGCTTCCCGGAAACATCCGGACTTGGCGTGAAACCGGTATCGGAAGAGGGAACAAAACGGATTGTCCGTGCAAGCATTGAGTATGCGCTTAACGAAGGGCGCAAGAATGTTACTTTGGTACATAAGGGTAACATCATGAAGTTCACCGAGGGCTCATTTAAAGCATGGGGCTATGAGGTCGCCGAGGAAGAGTACGGCGACAAAGTCTTCACATGGGCGGAATATGACCGCATTGTGGAAAAAGACGGCAAAGATGCTGCCAACAAAGCACAAGATGAGGCATTGGCATCAGGGAAAATCCTTGTAAAAGATTCGATTGCCGATATCTTCCTGCAGCAGATCTTGACACGTCCGAAAGAATTTGATGTGGTCGCTACCATGAACCTGAACGGGGACTATATTTCCGACGCGCTGGCAGCACAGGTTGGCGGAATTGGAATTGCTCCTGGAGCGAACATTAACTATGACACAGGCCATGCGATTTTTGAAGCAACACATGGTACTGCACCAAAATATGCCGGTCTGGATAAAGTGAATCCATCATCTGTGATTCTTTCCGGTGTGCTGATGCTCGAGCACCTGGAATGGAGAGAAGCAGCTGATTTGATCACCAAAGCAATGGACAAAACGATCGGTTCCAAAGTTGTGACGTATGACTTTGCCCGTCTGATGGATGGCGCAACCGAAGTAAAATGTTCGGAATTCGGCGATGAACTGATCAAAAATATGGACGCATAAGACGTAGGAGGATGCAGTATGGCAATCAAACGCAATAAAATTTCCGTTATCGGCTCCGGCTTTACCGGGGCTACCACGGCATTAATGATGGCACAGAAAGAGCTTGGGGATGTTGTGCTGGTCGATATTCCAGACATGGAAGATCCAACAAAAGGAAAAGCGCTGGATATGCTGGAAGCAAGCCCCGTTCAGGGATTTGACGCCAACATTACCGGTACTTCCAATTATGAGGATACAGCCGGATCAGATTTAGTGATCATCACCGCAGGTATCGCCCGCAAGCCAGGCATGAGCCGTGATGATTTGGTTAACACGAATGCGAAAATCATGAAAACCGTAGCTAAGGACATCGTCAAGCATTCACCTGATACGTTCATTGTTGTTTTGACCAATCCGGTAGATGCCATGACCTATACGGTGTTCAAAGAATCAGGACTGCCAAAAGAGCGGGTTATCGGCCAATCCGGAGTCCTGGATACAGCACGTTTCCGTACCTTTGTCGCACAGGAATTGAACCTGTCCGTGAAAGACATTACCGGCTTTGTGCTTGGCGGCCACGGTGATAACATGGTTCCGCTGATCCGCTACTCTTACGCTGGCGGAATTCCGCTGGAAAAACTGATTTCCCAAGATCGCCTGGATGCGATTGTGGAGCGTACCCGTAAAGGCGGCGGCGAAATTGTCGGACTGCTTGGCAATGGCAGTGCCTACTATGCCCCGGCTGCCTCTCTTACCGTGATGGCAGAAGCAATTCTTAAAGACCAGCGTCGCGTGATCCCATCAATTGCTTACCTGGAAGGCGAGTATGGCTACTCCGATATTTATCTTGGTGTGCCAACTATCCTTGGTGGTAATGGTATTGAGGAGATCGTCGAGCTTGATTTAACTGAAGAAGAAAGAAATGAGCTCGATAAATCAGCTGATTCCGTGAAAAACGTGCTGGATGTATTAAAGTAAGACTGTTTCTTAAATGATGATTGTTTTTTCGGCAGAAATAATCCCACATAAGCAGCCCCTATACACGTAGACTCCTGGGGGAGGAAGGGCATAGAGAGGCCCCTTAGTGCTCAGCACGAGGAGGCTCGCCAGCCACCCCGGAAAGCGAAGTGTATACGGGCTGTGGGGCTGCGAAAACAACATAAAATTTCCGCTCCCAATTTTATGGATGCAGGAGCGGATTTTTTCTGCTATAATAGAAAGCGCTTACATAAATAAAGGGGGATTACAATGATTGGGAAGAAAAGAAAACTTGGCAAAGCAGTCACCGATTTGCAGGTTGGGGATACGCATACAGAGAGGAAAAAGATGGAGGATAAAGAACTGTTGCTTTATCTGGGATTGACGGATGACGCCAACCCTTTGTATATTCAGCATGATTATGCCTCGCAGACACCATATGAGAAGCCGGTTGTTCCTGCCGTGATGCTGTTTGGCATGGTTTCTTCGTTGGTTTCCATGGATCTGCCCGGGCCGGGGAGTCATATTACCAGCTATGAAATGGCTTTTCCGCATCCGGTTTACCATAATGAAGAAGTGAGCATCACGGCGGAAGTGATTGCCGTAGATGTGCCGGAACAGCAGGTAGCCCTTAAGGTAAGCGGCACAAATGAAGCGGGAGATGAGGTAATTCATGGCAAGCTGACAGTCACTCCAGCCCAGAAACCAAATTCACTGACGGCCAACTCATTGGAGAATTTTTTCTAAGCTGACGGCTTGTGTATGTAAATTTTCATTTACATTCCGCTCAAATGTTCACATTCTTTATTTTTCATTGTAAACTAAGGGTAGATACGGTGATAGCTAATAAAGAAATGGGGATATTGATGAAGAAAAAAATACTTATTGTTGATGATGAAGCATCAATTGTGACCTTATTAAATTACAATATAGAAAAAGCAGGATATCAGACTGATGTCGCCTATGATGGCCAAGAGGCCGTACAGAAGGCAGAGGCAAATGATTATGATCTGATTGTTCTTGACCTCATGCTTCCGGAAATGGACGGGATGGAAGTCTGTAAACACCTAAGGAGCAATAAGATCGATACACCGATTCTAATGCTAACCGCAAAAGATGAGGAATTTGACAAGGTGCTCGGCTTGGAACTTGGTGCGGATGATTACTTAACCAAACCATTCAGCCCGAAAGAGGTCGTCGCCCGAATTAAAGCCATTCTCAGGCGGTCAGATAAAACAACGGTGACTAATTTTAAAACATTGCAAGTGGGTGAGCTGACGATTTACCCGGAACGGTATGAAGCGGAAATGAACCGGCAAGTGATTACTTTTACAAGAAAGGAATTTGAACTCTTATATTATCTTGCCAAGCATAAAGGAAAAGTCATTTCCCGTGACCAGCTGCTGAGCGGAATCTGGGATTATGATTTTGTGGGAGACACAAGGATTGTCGATGTTCATATCAGCCATCTAAGGGAGAAAATTGAACCATCAACCAGGAATCCCTCCTATATTATTACCGTGAGAGGGCTTGGGTATAAATTGGAAGAGCCGGGCATATGAGGGCATTTTTCACTCGTCCGTTAAACGTTTATGCAGTGGCTTTTTTCTTTCTTATAGCAGGTGCCGGCATTTTATTAAGCCCGATAACCTCGAATCTGATTATCCTGGCAGCGGTACTGTTCATCCTTTATCTGCTTATCCTGGTTGTTCTCCTCATTTTAAATGATAAATACATGAAGCCGGTCGGCAAAATGTCTAATATGGTAGGGGAGATGCTAAAAGGCAATTATCAGGCGCGCATTCATCAGGCAGCAGATGGGGAAGTTGAGACACTCGGCAATAAAATCAACCAGCTGGCACGGAATTTGAGCGAACTATCCATTCAGGAACAAACCCGTTCCGAGCAGCTGACATCGGTAATTGATAATATGAATAGCGGGCTGATTTTGGTGGATGGCAAGGGATATATTCATTTGGTGAACCGTAAAATTCTGGAACAGTTTGGTGGTACGACGAAGAATTATCACGGCTATTTATACTATGATGTGCTGGAGCATGAGGTCATCCATCAAATGGTGCAGCATACCTTTTTATATGAAAAGAGTTCAAAAGAAGAATTCACCTTAATGGACGGGATCGACAAGCATTACGTGGAGATTGTCGGTGTGCCGGTGTTTAATGAGCGGAATCTCGTTAAAGGTGCTGTGCTGGTGCTGTACGATATCACCGAGATGAAAAAGCTGGAATTGACGCGCAAGGATTTTGTCGCCAATGTGTCCCATGAGCTGAAAACACCGATCACTTCGATTAAGGGATTTGCCGAGACTTTGCTGGAAGGCGACATGAAGGACGAAAAGGCAGTACAGGAATTCCTGCAGATTATCTATAAGGAAAGCCACCGCCTGCAGCTGTTGATTAATGATTTGCTTGTACTGTCGCGACTGGAAAATGAGAACTTTCCGCTCGTTCTTTCAGAAATCCATCCGGAGAAGATGCTCGAGGAAATTATGCCGGCAATAAGACAGAAGGCGGAGCAAAAACAGCTGGATTTATCCATCGACGTGGAAGAAGGCATTGTTTTTAAAGCGGACAGGGACAGAATCATCCAAGTATTCATCAATCTCTTGGATAATGCCCTCAGCTATACACCGGCTGGCGGGGAGGTCGGACTGCATGTAAACGCATTGCAGGACTATGTGCATATCCTTGTGCGGGATTCGGGCATCGGCATCGCCAAGGAAGATCAGCCGCGTATTTTTGAACGGTTTTACCGGGTCGATAAAGCCCGGAGCAGGAACACTGGCGGCACAGGTTTGGGGCTGGCGATCGTTAAGCATATTATTGAAGTGCACGAAGGGAAAATCACCATTGACAGTGAACCGGATCAGGGCACATCCATTCATATTTATCTGCCAAAAGAATCAGCAATATCCGGGCACTCCCAATAAGCGGGGGTGCTTTTTGCGCTTGCCTGTTTTTGAAAGTTTTAGCCCTCGGAGTTGATGTAAACTGTGACATGAGTGCTTGTTGATTTCCGCTACGGCCGGTCGCTTTCCGCGGGCACGGCCTCAGCCTCCTCGAGAAAACCACTCTGCGGAGTCTTCGGACTCATGCTGGGACTGCGATTACTCGCCCCATCGAAAAGATTTGTTCCCGCAGGAGTTGACCGGCCTTCGCTCCAATCAACCATATACAGAGCGGATATCTGTAGTTTAATTAACAAAATACATCGTCAGCGGAGGAAATACCCCAAGACTCCTGCGGGATGATAAGCTTAGGTGAGACCCCGCAGCGCGACAGCGCGAGGAGGCTCACCAGCGCCCGCGGAAAGCGAGGGGTATTTCCGTAGCGGCAATCATAAACCCCAACTGATTTCACGTGGTAGTTTATAGAGATTTTGTGCTATAAACAATCTTTTTTGGAAACACCCTTATACCGTCATTATTTTTCCTTTTCCTCTCCTGGAATGATAAACTAATAGCAGAAAGCTTAGAACGGAGGACATGCATATGGCAAATAAACTCGTACTAATCGACGGAAACAGCATTATTTATCGGGCATTCTTTGCCTTGCCGCTCTTAAATAACGACAAAGGTGTTTATACAAATGCCGTTTATGGGTTTACAACCATGCTATTAAGGATTCTTGAAGAGGAGAAGCCAACACATATGCTGGTGGCTTTTGATGCGGGCAAGACGACTTTTCGGCATGAAACGTATAAAGAGTACAAAGGAGGCCGGCAAAAAACCCCACCGGAGCTGTCCGAACAGTTTCCACTTTTAAAAGAGGTACTTGATGCATTTGGGATACCGCATTACCAGCTGGAACAGTACGAAGCGGATGATATTATCGGAACCCTCGCTCAAGAGACGGAGAACCAAGCGGATTGGGAAACTACCGTTATTTCCGGAGATAAGGACCTGCTGCAGCTTGCTTCCGACAACGTGACTGTTAACCTGACGAAAAAAGGAATCAGCGAGGTGGAAAAATATACACCGGCCCATCTGAAGGAAAAAATGGAGATCACACCGGAACAGATTCTTGATTTAAAAGCACTAATGGGCGACAGTTCCGATAACATTCCGGGGGTGCCGGGTGTCGGGGAAAAAACCTCAATCAAGCTGCTGAAACAATTCGGCACGCTCGAGAAATTGTACGAGCAAGTTGATGAAGTGAGCGGAAAAAAACTCAAAGAAAAACTGACAAATTACCGGGACGAAGCGTTTATGAGCAAGGAACTCGTCACGATTAACCGCACCTCCCCTGTCACCATTAAGCTGGAGAATTTGGGCTACGCAGGCTATCCGTCTCACAAAGTCAGCAGTATTTTTAAAGATCTTGGTTTCCAGTCACTAATTGGCAGGATTGATGGAGAAGCCAGTGAAGACGATGATGCTGGAGCGCTTGAACTGGAAGAGATCGATGTGACAGTTGCCGAGGAAATTCATGATGAGATGTTTAGTGGTGAAGCCGCACTTGTAGCGGAAATGCTCGGTGAAAACTATCATACAGCTAAGGTGGAAGGTTTCGGACTCGTCAATGACAAGGGTAATTATTTTATTCCGACCGACCTGGCAGTGAATTCACCTGTCTTTAAGCATTGGGCCGAGGACAGCAGTCAAGCCAAGTATGTGTTTGACGCCAAGAAAACGGTCGTTGCCCTCTTAAAGCACGGCATCCATGTAAAAGGCATCACCTTTGACATGCTGCTCAGCTCCTATTTGCTGAATCCTGCTGAAAACAACCATGATATCCCGGCAATCGCCCGCCGGATGGGAAAACATCAGGTGCTTTATGATGAAGAGGTATACGGCAAAGGAGCAAAATTAAAGCTGGCCGAAGAACCAGTGCTGGCAGAACATGTTGCCCGAAAAACAAAAATGCTCTTTTCACTGAAAGAAGAAATGGAAGAACAGCTGAAGGAAAATGAGCAGTATACCCTGTACAAGGAACTGGAGATGCCGCTTGCGCTGATTCTTGGTGAGATGGAGCATTTAGGAGTCCAAGTCGATATCAAACAACTGGAGGAAATCGGCACCGACCTGAAAGAGCGCCTGGATGAGCTGGAAAAAGGCATCTATGCCCTCGCCGGAAAAGAATTTAACCTGAATTCTCCAAAACAGCTGGGGCCGATTTTGTTTGAAGAACTGAAGCTTCCGGTAATCAAGAAAACAAAAACCGGTTATTCCACTGCGGCCGATGTGCTGGAGCAGCTGGAATCCGAGCATGAGATCATTCCAAAGCTCCTGCTTTACCGCCAGCTTGGCAAATTGCAGTCCACCTATATTGAAGGATTGTTAAAGGTGGCCGACCCGGAAACAAAGAAAATCCATACCCGCTTCAATCAGGCATTGACACAGACAGGACGGCTCAGCTCGATTGAACCAAATTTGCAGAATATCCCGATCCGCTTGGAAGAAGGCCGGAAGATTCGCAAGGCATTTGTCCCTGCCAAAGAGGATTGGATTATTTTTGCCTCCGATTATTCACAAATCGAACTGCGGGTGCTGGCCCATATTGCAGGTGATGAAAAACTTGTTGCTGCCTTCAATGAGGGAATGGATATTCATACCCAGACGGCGATGGATGTTTTTCAAGTGAATAAAGAGGATGTCACTGCCAACATGCGCCGCCAGGCCAAAGCAGTCAACTTCGGGATTGTGTATGGTATCAGTGACTACGGACTTTCCCAAAGCCTTGGTATCACAAGAAAAGAGGCCAAGCAGTTTATTGATAATTATCTGGACAGCTATCCTGGGGTGAAGGCTTACATGGAGGATATCGTTCAGGAAGCCAAGCATCAGGGTTATGTCACAACACTTATGAAGCGGAGAAGGTATCTCCCGGAAATTACAAGCAGAAACTTTAACCGCAGAAGCTTTGCCGAGCGTACAGCAATGAATACACCGATTCAGGGCAGTGCTGCGGATATTATCAAAAAAGCCATGATCGACCTGCATGGAAAGCTGAAGCAGGAAAAGCTGCAGGCACGGATGCTCTTGCAGGTGCATGACGAATTGATTGTGGAAGCACCAAAGGACGAACTGGAGATACTGAAGGAAATCGTGCCGGAAATGATGGAAAACACGGTCGACCTGGCCGTGCCGCTTAAGGCTGATTACGCTTATGGCGACAGCTGGTTTGATGCAAAATAAGGGAGAATGAACGATGCCGGAATTACCAGAAGTAGAGACAATCAAGAATACATTAAAACAGTTTGTGATTGATAAAAAAATTGCCGATGTCGCCGTTTACTGGCCGAACATTATAAAAGCTCCTGAAGATGTGGAGGAATTTAAAACCAATCTGCTTGGTCAGACGATCCGGGATATCGGGCGCAGAGGGAAATTTCTTCTGTTTCAGCTGGACGATGTGGTGCTTGTTTCCCATTTGCGCATGGAAGGGAAATACAGCATCCATCCGAAAGAGGAACCAGTGAAGAAACATACGCATGTGATTTTTTCCTTTACCAATGGGGAGGAATTGCGTTATAACGATGTCCGCAAATTCGGCACGATGCATGTGTACAACAAAGGTGAGGAATTTGCCAACAAGCCTCTCAGCCTGCTTGGGCCGGATCCGTTTGACGAGACATTTACCCTGGATTATTTTTATCAAAGGTTGAAAAAAACCGACAGGGTAGTCAAGGCTGCGCTTCTTGATCAGTCGATTGTGACAGGCCTTGGAAATATTTATGTGGATGAAACGCTGTTTAAGGCAAATGTCCACCCGCTGAAACGGGCGAGCAAATTGACGCGCAAGGAAGTCAACGCGATTCGTGAACAGGCAATCGACACCTTGGCGAACGCCGTGAGAATGGGCGGGACAACCATTCGTTCCTATGTCAACAGCCAGGGGGAGATGGGCATGTTCCAGCAGGATTTGTTCGTGTATGGGCAGGAAGATAAGGCCTGCCGCAACTGCGGGAATCCGATTGTGAAAATGAAAATCGGCGGACGGGGCACGCACATCTGCACCACCTGTCAGAAGTAGCCGGAGAAAGAGGTGTATTTAAATGACGCTTACGATTGGACTGACCGGAAGCATCGCCAGCGGAAAAAGCACTGTTTCCCTGATGTTTGATGATTTTGATATACCGGTAATTGATGCAGATAAGATTTCACGGGAGGTTGTCCAGCCTGGCGAGAATGCCTACAGGGAAATCATCGAAACATTCGGCGAGGACGTGCTGCGTGCAGACAAAACCCTTGATCGCGAAAAACTCGGCAGCATTATTTTTGCGGATAAAGAAAAGAGGGAGCAGCTGAACGGGATTGTTCATCCAGCTGTACGGAAAAAAATGCTTGAGAAGAAACAGGCCTTTATTGATGCTGGTGCAGCATGTGTGGTGCTTGATATCCCGCTATTGTTTGAAAGCAAATTAACCCATTTTGTGGACAAAACACTGGTGGTTTATGTGGACGAGAACATGCAGCTGGAGCGGTTGATGGACCGGAACGGCTACACCGAAGAAGAAGCAAGACAGCGGATCGAAACACAAATGCCGGTTAAAGAAAAGGCGGAACTGGCGGATTTTGTGATTGATAATAATGGGAGTAAACAGGAGTCTTATGAGCAGTTGGAGGAGTTGTTGAGGGAGTGGAAGGTTGCTGAATAGATAGTGTGTAAGGCTGGGATGGATTTTTATCTGTCCTGGTCTTTTTGTTTTTTTGGGGTACAGTAAGGTTGTTAAAATACCAATAAAATTTTTGGGAAATTCGTTCTTTGGATTATAATAAAACTAATTGAACAGGCTTTTTTTATGATTTCACTGACAAAAAGTTTTTTGCTGATATGGATATTGATCTTCGACTAAAGGGCCATAGTGTGGAATAAGAGTTGCGCCATTGCTTTCTATGATCCGTTCGAGGAACTAATATCTGTAAAAAGGGTAAACACATTAATTATTAACACTGCAGCGCATTAATAAGATAACTTAAAATATTTGAAACTTTATTCCTGTAGGTACGTAATAAAGGAAAGCGTTTATTTTATTTAAAGGAGCCGAAAAAATGTCTACAACCTTAATTATTACCCTAATTCTTATCGGAGGTATTTCTTTGGCAGCAATCGGTTTTTATATTATGTTTAAATTCTACAGTTGGAAATTGTGTCTGAACCAGGCCGGTTTTGATTGCTGAATAATTATTATACATGCAGTATTTGGATATCAATATAATTATCTTAAAGAAGAGGGGAATAAAAATGAAAATAGATGAATCGAATAATCACTTTGTCGCTGGTAATGCTGAAGAGCTGCTTTCTGCATTAGAGAAAAAAGAGTCATATATATTAATTCCACAGCATTTCAAAGAAGAGTTTTTGGAGAATACGCAATTACCTTTGACAGAAAAAGAGCAAATGGGTTTTGAATTAGGTTTTCGGGGTGCAGCAAACTTATCATCCAGTCCTTTTTTTCATTTCATAAACTGGCTTAGTAAAGATAGTAAACAACAAAAAAGGATAGACAGTAAAATCCGTAAGTACACACTTAAAAGTCAAGGGGACAATCTTCTTTTGTATTTGCGTCAATTAGATTATTAAGCCATCGGGAGCGATTAAGGTTATATGGATCAGCGTCCTAATTACCAGGGTCAATTTGCCGAAAGGTGGGAGTTGTATTGCAAAAATGCCAAAACTGCAATGTTTCATTTAGCTGGAGTGTAGTTTATAAGTCGTTTTGGGGATTGAGGGGATATAAACCAATTGAATGTGATAACTGTTGTGCGAAACACAAAATTACTATTCCCGGCAGGCTAACTTTTGTAGCGCTCACTATGTTGCCAATGTTGGTTTTAACAAACTTTATAAATTTCTATACATCTCTTAATAATATTATTGCAACGTTGGGAATCGGCCTTGCTATTTTGTTTATTGGCTCTTTATTTACACCATATTTGGTTAGGTTCAAGGTTGTTTAGCTTTATTTCCATGAATTTTTTTACTTTATTAAATTTGATGAAAGCCCTTTAATGGAATAACTTTTAATTGTAAGTAATAAGGAGTTTGTGAAGGATTGATCTTAAACTAACTAGGCAGGATTGTTTAAGAAGAAATATGATTGGAGGTATTCTTATGCTATTAGAACAAGGAGTAATGGGATTGTTAATTGGCGGATTTTCAATTGTTATGGGTATTACGATTTTAGTTACGGTCTTTCTTTGGATTAAAAACAAAAAGAATAGTTCAGGGTATATCTGGACATTATTGCACTTAATATCATTCTCTATTGCAGTATATTTTGCATTAAAGTCTATTGACTTTGACTATAATCATCCGATGGCATCAGAAGAAATTTCCCTTCAAATAGGTATTTTTGGTGTAGTTTGGGCATTGAGTATGCTTTGTTTAGTAATTGCATTATTTTGTTTTTCAAAGAGGAGGAATTCTGCTTCCTAAACAAACTTGTGCGTTAGTTCAATTAGCTATCTGCAAAAATCATAACCTTAATTATTCCATAAAAGGGCGCCTATCTTGAATAAGATGGATACCTTAATTTCGCGAAAATTAATGAATCGAATTACTTATTTTGGAATAATTAGTACAAAGCAATAGGCAGGATAGTGGAAGACTCATTTTCGAGATGGCAGATAGTTTGAAACTAAATTAGAGTAATGTCGTATGTAAATAAGGAGAATGAGGCGAATTGTTGAAGTTCTAAAAAAAGGAGCTCTCGTCTTATGAGCAATGTAAATCAAAAAACTAATTTTGGGGGATTTATATTTGGATGTTAAGGTTATAAGTTTTGGTGAGAAACCTATTGGAGCTATAGAATTAATGACACTATATAGGAATGCTGGTTGGTGGGAAGAACGAAATGAACAGGACATAGACAGAATGTTAAGTCAAGTAATTTCAGTTGGTGCTTGGAAAAATGATGTTCTCGTTGGGTTTTCAAGAGCAATTACTGATAGTAAATTCAGGGCATACATTGAAGATGTTGTAGTACATAAAGAATTACATCATAAAGGCATAGGTTCAAAACTTATATCAAATTTATTAGAGGAACTATCTCACATTGATGTTATTAGTTTGTTCTGTGAAGAAGAGTTAATTCCTTTTTATGAGAAAAATAAGTTTAAAAATAGTAAATCTCAATTTGTGATGCATAGAAAATAGAGTAAATGGTATTTAGGTAACGGGTGCAAGAATCGAATAGAACGTCTTTTTGAACTAGGAATGATAAATGACATAGGAATATACGATCGGGCCATTTAACAGAATACAAGGGGGCTCTTATGGAATTAAGATTAGAAGCGCTTTTATTATGTAAGATCAAGGTTAGATAAAAAAGGGGTTTCATTTAAATGATATCTTGTTTTCGCTAACGGGGAGTTTAATGGAGAAACAGAAATGTTTTTCGAAACTTACTCATCAGTTCAAATGTATAAATAAAGGGGGGATTCCTTTGCTTAAATATCTGGGTATTGGTGTATTCATAACCATTGTCGCTTTGATAGTCGGTGCCTTTACAGGTGACTGGAACTTATTTTTCATAATCACTGGGGTAGCGGCAATTGTTCCCTTATTATTATCAGGTTTGTTAACGGGGGCTTTTGTTGATGGTGACAGAAGTAGAGCTAATTATCACACAGAAACAAAAGAAGATAGACTGGGGAAAAACAAATGGGTTAGAAGATTCTTATTAATTGGTGCTCCTAACTTTTGTTTATTAATTATATTAGTAGTAATAGAATTAGTGACAAAATAATTTTGCGGAATGGTATACGGGCTGAAATTTATTAAGCAGCAATAGGACAACTGTTTTACAACCATTTAGGGAAGTATTATCCAGGGAGTCTATATCATGAAAAGAACCTTAATTGAATTTTATTTTAAGAAACTCGAAATATATTGAGGGAGGTAGTGGATTTTTGTGATTCAGATATTTGCTATTTTTGGATTTTATTTGTTGCCTATCTATTGTATTGTTTTCTGTTTAAATCTCGTATCAATCATTAAGAAGATTAAATATGAAGAGGATACGAATAAAAATACTCTATGGGTTACAATTTCTTTTATACTAATTATTTGTACCCTTGCCTCACTTACAACTTTAAACTCGTAATTAAATGACTTCTATTTCTAAATTTAGGGTGCATTGCTCGGATATATTATACGAGGGGGGGAACTCATGACCACAAAATATGTACAATGGGGAGAATCAAAAGTAAAGCTAACTTGGAAAATTGCTAAGACACTTCCTCCAGAAGAACAAATTACAAGTGTTCACGGATTCTGTTTTAAAGATGACAAGCTACTTTTAGTCAACTTAAACCAAAGAGGTTGGGACATACCGGGAGGCCATATTGATAATGGAGAAACTACTGAAGAATGTTTTAGGCGTGAGGCATTTGAAGAAGGTTATATTACAGGAAGTTGCTCTCTTTTGGGGCATATTATCGTTGATCATAATAAAAACCCAAACTGGGATGAAAATAGTCCTTATCCAAAAGTAGGGTATCAAGTTTTTTATCGTATGGACATTGACCAATTACATGTCTTTCAAGCTAAGTATGAGTCGGGTGAAAGAATACTTATAAAACCTGGTGAAGTAACAGAGTATTATCATGGTTGGAACGAGCTGTACCAAGAAGTGCTAGATTATGCTTCGAGCCAGTATTTGTAGTTAGTGGTGGGTTAGGCTATTTGCTCATAAATCTGATTTGAAGGAAGGATGAGTCAATTTATGCTTATTATCGGTGCATTGATACTACCATTTTTTATCTATGCACTTGTAACGGAGTTTAAGCTTTTAAGAAGTGATGAATCGAAGGATAAAAAAGAACAAATATTAGCTTATTCATCTAAATATGCACTTGGTGTGTTTCCAATCGGATGGGTTATCCTCCATTTATATCACAATTTCATTGCAAGCATACCGTATGAAACATACAGGGATGCGATGTGGGTATTATTATTGCTGTTAGTCACCGTTCATGGATTTGCAATCAATTTTTATAAAAAAAGAATGCAGCAATCGAATGCTATTCAGAAATAAATACTATTTAGGAATTAGAAGCTAATCTCTAATTAATTAAAAGAAGGATTAATTTTTGTTTGGATGCTGATCTTCATCTAAAGGGCCATTGTCGTAAAGTATATTGGGGGGGATAAAATGGATCAAGAAGAGCGAACAAGACCGTTTGTTATAACAGGTTTTATACTGCTCGCCTTCGCTTTTTTATTCAAGTGGAGATTTATATATAGCGAACCTGTTGGAGATCGATTGCTTGGATTTATTGGTATACCCACATGGTCCAATGGAAATATGGGCTTACATTACACAGCCATCGTTGCTATCTTATTATTGATTATAGGGTTGTTTCTTCTGGCTAAACGGTATAGTGGAAAAATGATTTTTATTTTCTTTCTTGTTTTTACGATCTTACCCTCTGATTTGTTTGCTAATGTGTATCAATCAAGTTTTGCAAAAGGTATTTATGCATTGGAATTCTATCAAGATGACAGCCATTGTGAATATGATACAAATGATTCAGGTATTCTTGTGGGCAAATGCACACTTTCCTTTAGGAACCATAGTAATCAGAGTTCGACTTTTCATGTTTCAGTCCATCCTAAATATGACAGCAAGGGTTTTAATGCTTTGGATATAATTAATCTGAAAGGCCAATTGGAAATTGAACCGCTCGAAAATAAAACGTTTGAAATTAGCTTCCGACAACCTCTTCACTCAACAATATATCAAGATGTAAGTGGCGAGATTTTTATATTTAACGTCAGAATTATTAGTGAAGATTATACAAGGGAGTTGTAAGTTAAAGAATTTGTGTGAGAGAACCCATTGAGCCTTGGAAAATACCCTGAATAGAACGTAATAGGTATTCCAAAATCGGGCCCTTTAATAGAATAATTCAAGCAGAAAATGATCAAATTTTTTTATGGAAATTCTTTTGAACGGAATAGTTTGAGAGCCTGTTTTGAACAATTTTTTCAAAACCAGGCTCCTTTTTTTCGCTAAATTAGGCTTAATTCATTTTGACAAAACCTTATTTTAAAGAAACAATATGCCTCTGAAATGATTCCGTTTTTTCCTCTTTATGTTTGTTTACTACCATATAGACATGTTGTATTGGTATATCGGTCTGGGAGATAAAAGGGATACGAGAAAGAAGACCCTTCTCTTCGTAATCACTGATAATGCTCTCCAGCATAAATCCTATGCCCTTTCTTCTTTGCATAAGACGCAGTGCCACGCCAGTGTGATCGACTCTGTACCGCATCGTTTCATGGTTTCCGATTTCCATCTCAAACCACTCAGAAAACGCAGGACCCCAATTATAGTGGATGAATGGGAAATTTTTCAGTTCTTCCCATGTAAATGAATCAAACTTCTTCACAATATCCGGAGCACCAGCCAGGAGTATAGCTTCCTTTTTTACAGTGCGGACATTGAATAAAGAAGAGGAAGGGGGATTATAAACAAACCCAATATCGATTAGCCCAATACGGATCTTTTCTATAATATCTGCAGAGTGTCCGGTGACTAAACGAATTGCTGTATTTGTATTGGCAGATTGATATTCATGAATCTGTTCAATGAGGGGAGTCTCCCAAAGAGAATTCATTCCACCTATCACCAGACGGCTGGTAAATTTCGATTGAATCCTTGCAGCCTTGATTCCCTCATCCATCATTTCCAGCGTTTGCTTGGCGTAATCAAGAAATACTTTTCCAGCCTCCGTGATCTCTACGTGACGTGTTTGTCTTCTAAACAGCTTTTCTCCAACTTCTTGCTCCAGTAATTTTACTCTTGAGGTAACGGTGGACTGCACAACGTTCATTTCCTCAGCCGTACGGGTGAAATTTTTTCTGTTAGCTAAAGAAACGAAGGTTTTTAACTGTTCCATGTCCATTGGTTTTCTCTCCTTATATTTATTCGTTTTTTGAATTAATACGATTAAAATAATTCGTTTAAATAATTAATTCCATTCTATTAATATAAAACATAGGAGGGATGGGATGTCAAAACAATCTTTTATTCTGGCGTTTTTAATTTTTATATTGTCTAGTGGGGGATATACTGCAATGCCTTTGTTCCCTTTACTGACAGATGTACATTCTATCACACTTGCACAAGCGGGAGCATTGACGGCAATTTATATTTTTTCACAGAAAGCAACACCAGTTTTTTTTGGTCCATTAGGCGATTTATATGGATATAAGCGAATAGCTATTATGGGGGAAATAATACGAGGGATAGGGTTTCTGGGAATAGGGAGCGTTTCCGATTATATTTTATTGCTGCTTTTTTCTTTTTTAGCGGGTTTGGGAGGAGGCTTTGCGGGACCATCCTTGCAATCACTAATGATGAAAAGCGCAAAAACAGAGGAAAGGACAAAAGTTTCTTCATTACGGGCAAGCGCATCAAATGCTGGCTTGCTGTTAGGTCCCATCCTTGCCGGCATAGTAATTTGGACAGGGCATTTTAATCTGATTTTTATCACAGCAGGGCTTTTGTATTTGCTTGGGGCTGTATCGCTATTGTTTTTTGTGAAACCTGTCAGCAGACCAGTAAGTATAAAAGGTATCCCTTTAAAACAAGTTGCAGAAATTCTTCGCAACAAGGGTTTCCTCCAACTACTTGTCTTTTCGTTTATGTTTTATGTATTGCTCGCCCAGTTATTTGTTACGCTGCCGGAGTATGCAAAACAATATACAAACCAGATTCAAGTATTGTTTTTGATCAACGGAATAATCGGCTTAACCTGTCAGTATCCTGCTGGGCTGTTAATAAGCAGATATAATAATGTGAGACTATTTTTGCTTGCTGGTGTAGCTTTGATTCTATCTTCTTTTCTTACGTTATCCTTGTGGCAACATTTTGCCGCATTATTTGTGGCGATCATTTTATTTACCATCGGAGAAGTTTTTATATTGCCGATTATAGAAACAGCAATTGCCAATTATTCCGATAAAACTGGGAATATGGGATTGTATTTTGGAGTCAGTAATTTAGCTGATGGACTGGGGAGGCCAGCTGGCAGTTTATTTGGGGGTTGGTTGTTTTATCTGATTTTCCCTTCCATGGTTTGGTTGATATTCGCTGCTTTCAGTGCAGTCATGCTTATTTATATTGCCATTATTTCGAGAAAAAGATCTATATAGGATTTCAGGCTGAAGGATGGAGTTTTCCACAGTAATCATCCAATTTCTTGTAAAAATAAGCAGGAATTTCCCCACCCGCCATAGAATATATTCAGTACTCTATTAATGAGGGTTTAAGGGTTTTTATGGAAAGAGTAGTATTCCGCATTGGGCCAGATTGTTTAAGAACATAGAACTGTTACGACTGAAAGAGAGGGTTTCTTGAAAGCTAAATGTCTCAAATTCAATGAATTTGGAAATCCCCATATGGCTGCCAAAAAAAGGAGGAGTTGAATCTGGATCTGTTATTGTTTATAGCTGTTTTAATTATTGTTACTCCTATCTGTCTTTTACTTCACGAGGTAGGTCATGGGATAGGAGCAATATCTTTTTCAAGATCTGATGTACATATCTATTTAGGGGTAATTGATGAGAATAATAAAGAAGACTTCAGAATTGGGAGGCTTCATTTTCACATTATATGGGGATATGAAGGGTACACCCATTGGGGAGACGGTTTAAATAAATGGCAAAGCTCAGCTGCACTTGCTGGTGGGCCCATAATGTCGCTATTTCTGGTACTTTTCTTTGAACTGTTAGCATTTTTAATTAATCAAAATGAACTTTCCCAATTGTTTACACTGTCCAAGGTAGTTTGTCTTATTCAATTCATTTTTACAATGATTCCAATCACTTATCCCCGTTGGATAAAGGGATTAGGTGGCTTTCCGTCTGATGGTTTGCAACTGTTGCGGGTATTAAGGGGTGAATATCACTAACATGTCAGTTTTAAGCAATACGAACTGGCGCGATTTTGGAAGATGGACAGCCCCAAAATGATCAAGCTTTTTTTAAAAAGGAGTTCTTCTTATTTAACGCAAAATCTGGGTTTACGAGGTATTTTTTATCATACTCTAATTCAAAGCTAAAATAAGATTATACCTGCCGGTTCAGTTAATTGAAAATAATGAAAAACGAGGTGGCTGTATGTTTGATCAATCTCCTTATGCTTGCCGTGTAGAATGGGGCAGACGTGGTGCAAGGGAGGCTTCCGAACGAGGGGATATTGTTATCATTGTTGATGTACTAAGTTTTTCATCAACTGTTATATCCGCTTTAAATTATGGAGCCATGATATTCCCTTACCCGCCTCATTTAGACGGAAAAAAGTTTGCTGAACAAGTGAACGCTGAATATACCTTAGGAAGAGCTGAGGCCGCAAAGGTTGGAAAACCAAGTTTATCCCCAGTTTCTTTTAATCAAGAACATGCTAATCGGAAATATGTATTATCCTCGCGTAACGGCTCGTTTTGTACCTGGATCGCATCTAAGGTTCCTGCTCTTTTGATTGGCGGCCTACTTAATGCCTCATCCGTTGCTTCACTGGCCAATCAATTAAGGTCACAGGTTAAAGCAAATATTACTGTTGTTCCCTGTGGTGAACAGTGGGTTGGGGTGAACAAAAATGAAGACAGTCTTCGTCCATCCATTGAAGATTACTTAGGTGCAGGGGCAATCCTTTCAGAATTAAAGGGAGATAAATCCCCGGAAGCAGAGGTGTGTATTGGTGCTTTCGAATATGGAAGACATAAGATTGGGGAGTTGGTTTGGGAATCTGGAAGTGGGAGGGAATTACGTGAACGAGGATTTGAGGCTGATGTTAAACACTGTAGTCAACTAAATGTTTATCAAAGTGTTCCGAAGTTACATAAAGATCATTTCGTAGATGCCAACTAGAAATATTGTTTTCGAAAAGGAATAGTATGGACAACGTAGGAAGTAGTAACTAAAGTTTTCTCTGCTATACCTCTACCAAGCTACACCAATAAAGATTTAATCAAGGGTGATTATGTTCTCTTGCCCATAAGGAGGGGTTTTATGAATTCGGAGGTATTAATAATTGGAGGAGGACCAGCAGGAATTGAAGCGGCTTTAACGGCTAGTCGATATACAAATAACGTAACGCTTGTAACTAAGGAGAATGTAGGAGAATGGAAGGCAGGATATACAAATATCTTCCTGTCCAATATTGATGACATAAGACAACAACGTTCTTTTTCTCTCCCGCTCGTACATAACATATATAATGATTGGGGAGAACAGCAGACGAGAAAAGTCCAGGAATCAGGGATGCAAATTTTATACGGAGAACCGTCGTTTCAAAGTACAAATTTAGTAAAGGTTGTGCAATCTGATGGAATGGAAGAGTTTATTTCCAGCAAGAAAATTATTATAGCTAATGGCTCGCGTCCAATCTTTCCAAAAAGCATACAACCTGATGGAGAAAAAATATTTTCATACCAAAACATCATGAAAATGGAGCAACTTCCAGCTACTATCATTATTATTGGAGATGGACCGATAGGGTATGAGATGGTAAATCTATTTCTTCAACTAAATGTGGATGTAACATGGTTGCTTCCAGAAAATCCCAATCAGCTACTGGATAAAGAGATTTTTGATTATATGCATTCCTATTATACGAAAAAGGGTGTAAAAATTGAAAGGGGCCCTTGGGTAAAGGAATTGAAAAATTGCGGAGACCAGGTAAAAGCAATTAGGGAAGATAATGAAGTATTTAAAGCAGAAGCAGCTTTTATCACACTAGGTTTTCGCTCCAATATTGACCAATTACATATTGAACTTGCTAATCTGAAATTGAATAGATATGGCACCGTTGACTCTAATGAATATGGTCAAACTGAAAACGAATCCATTTACATAGCTGGAGATGCACAGGCACCTCATTCTTTTACAGCAGTACAGGCTATGACGATGGCAAGAATTGCAACATTACATGCGTTAAATCTACAACCTGAAAGTGTTGAAATAAGCTCACTTCCGTTGTCCTTTAACGAGAATCCCCAAATAGCAACCGTTGGATATGTTAATACAGATGATAAAGAAGTAAACTATAAAAAAGTTCCCTATCAAAATCGCAATTTCAGATCGTTTATGTCTAATCAAAGAGAAGGATTTATTAAAATAGTTTGGAATAAGGACGGCGTTATTATCGGAGGAACATGTGTAGGATATCAAGCAAAGGATATCATAACCACAATTGAATTAATGATTAAAATGAGAACAACTATAGATCAAGCCCAATCTTTCTTCGGCAGCCATCCATCTGTTACAGAACTTCCTTTTATTGCACTACGTGAGTCTTAAATTATTAATCAAATTTTCGGAGTTAGATCACGCTCTGAAATGTGGTGAAAACATAATTGCGCTTTCATTTGTTCAATCGACTTAATTAATCAGAGTTTATCGGGGGATTTTGAGATGAATAGAGACAAGTGGTTTGGTGCAGCTGGTGTATGTGTAAAAGATAATCAAGACAAAGAAATCGGGAAGGACGGATTTTATGAGGAAAAAAGAATCCCCCTTAGTTATTGCAATTGCTGGGGTTTCAGGTGGAGGAAAAACAGCGGTTACAGCATGTTTGACTCAAGAATTACATAATTCAAAGGCTCTTTATTTTGATGATTATGATTTCGATGGTCCGGAGGATATTATAAAGTGGGTGGAGAATGGATCTGATTATAATTTATGGGATTTAACACCTCTCATAAGGGATTTCGAGGTGCTTTGCAATCAAGGGCTCAATTATATTGTCTTGGATTTTCCATTCGCCTATAAACATTTCAAAACAAGTAAATTTATTGATCTCGCTGTATTTATTGATACCCCACTGGATATTGCTTTAGCGCGCCGGATAACAAGAGATTTTAAGACAGTCCCTGCTGAAAATATCCTGTTTGATATGGAGAATTACATTTCTCAAGGAAGAAAAGGTTATATTCAAATGTTAAATGCAATTAAACCAGACTCTGACATTATTATTGATGGAACACAATCGATATCAGAGATTGTTAATCACATATGTGAACAGGTAGGATAACCTTATAAGTATATTTCTCAATTGGGCGCGATTCTTTAAACCCTTACTTAGAAAAGCGGATTAATATGACATATTAGCAGCAGGAGGCTATGATGCAAAAAAACATAATATAGCAGGCAAAAAAGGTATATGATGTGAATACCGGTAACCTTGAATTACTTGGAGGTTTTGATAATAACGTGTTTCTTAGCCGAGATAAGAGCATTGTAATTAAGTTTTTGGATGCTAAGAAGCACAGGGAAGAGGATTTGTTAAAAGAAATAGAAGTCATAAGATGGATGAGGATCCATAGCGTTAATACTCCAGCCCCTATTCCGTCACAGAATGGAAAAGTCATTGAATTGGTAACAAGTTTCAAAAAAGATTTTTATACGATTGCATTTTCGTATGTTAAAGGAAAGATTCTACTTAATTACGAGGTTCATAAAGTTGCAGGACTTTATACACCCAACGTCGAATAAAGAATTACCCTGAAAAGGCAATTTCTCGAAACCGCTTTCCCAGAGAAGGAAATTCTAGTAAAAAATGTGGGAGGTTTTGATATAGTATGATAAGTTTAAAAAATACAAAAAAAGGAGGAATTCATGTTGGATATAGTGATTGAGGTAAAGAATCTTACACGATTTTATAAATTAAAGGAAGGTAACAAAATTGCATTAGATAATGTTTCTTTTGATGTCAAACAAGGGGAGGTCTTTGGCTTATTAGGTCCAAATGGTGCAGGTAAAACGACTACGATTAAAATTCTTACAACCTTGTTGTTGCCAACAGCGGGGGAAGCAAAGGTGCTAGGGCTTGATGTCGTAACAGAAAGCCAAAAAATCCGGGATAATATTAACTTTGTTTATGGTGGCGAGCGTGGAGTCTATGGAAGATTAACCGGAAAAGAGTATATGTACTATTTTTGCACCCTTTATAAGGTTAAACATAGGGAACAACAAGCTTTAATAGAAAGATTACTAGACTTAGTTGGTTTAAAGGATGCAGAAAATCAAATAATACATACGTATTCAAAAGGGATGATTCAACGATTACATATTGCCAGAAGTCTGATTAATGAACCCAAGCTTTTATTTTTGGATGAACCAACCATTGGTCTTGATCCAGTTGGGGCAAAGCTTTTAAGGGATTTAGTTCGAGAATTATCAAATCGAGGAATAACGATTATCCTTACCACACATTACATGCAGGAAGCGGATGATCTATGTGATCGAATTGCGTTTATAAGAGATGGAAAAATTAGTACTATTGGCGAACCAATTCAGATAAAAGAAAGCTGTAATCATTTAAATCTTTATGAAGCATTCATGAGTTTAGACCAAACAAATGCACTACAAAAAGATAAGATGTTTAAAAATTTAGAGGTGGATGAATTAAAAGACCCATTTGTTCATTTAAAGTTCGAAACGGATTCACTTGCAGAAACGGAAATCACCAGTTATTTGGAACAATTTGGGCAAGTACTCAAACTTCGCAAACGAGAGATATCGTTGGAAGATGCCTATATTTATCTCATGAAGGATGCAGGGTGAGCCGATGAATATAATTTATTTACTAGTCCGGGAGATAAAATATTTTACAAACTTTCAAAACAAAATGTATCAATTTCTGCTCTTTTTTCAGCCTCTCATATTTCTCACTATCGTTTATTTTTTACAACAATTAAGAGGCGATGTGAATACAGACAGATTTGTTGTTGCTTCTGCTTTAATTAGCATGTGGAGTTATGTATTATATTCTTCTGGCTCTTCATTAGTATCCCAGAGATGGAATGACACATTGAAACTTATTATTGCTGCACCTATGTCTTTGTTTCAGGTAATTATTTCAAAAGCATTTAGCAATTCAATTATTGCGCTAATAACGATGGTATTAAGTTTTATCTATGCGAAATTTATTTTTGGGTTTTCGATTCATATTGAAAATTATTATTTGTTCTATTTATCGGTGTTGGTGCTTATCTTTTCTTTATGTGTTGTGGGATTGATTTTGGCAATTGTATTTGCCTCCTTCCAAAATGTATTTGATTATCAGAACTTAATCCACACACCAATTATTTTAATTTGTGGGGTATTTATTCCAGTTGATCAACTCCCAGCCGTAATCGAATACATTGCGTATGGAATACCAATGACCTGGGGTATTAAGGCGGTTTATGAAGCAATAGATTTAAATACAATGATGTATACATCCATGATTGTGTCTATTTTCGTTAGTTTCATCTACTTATTCTTAGCAGTTTTTATTATAAGGAAAATGGAGATGGTATTACGGCAACATGGGAAGTGGGGGGCGATGTAAATGTTTTGGATTCATAAATATGGGTTTACAAATTTATCCTATAAAGCACTTTATTCATTTCAATCAATACGGTTATTTATTTTGTTTCGGATTGTGGATCCAGTCATGCATTATTTTTTTTATGCGACGTTAGTAAGTGCAATGATTGGCTCAGACTACTTAAGCTTTGTTGTCATTGGCAACATTGCCAGTTATACCTGCCATACGATTATGATTAATTTTATGACTATGTTTCGATTTGAACGAAGGTATGGGACGCTTGAATTAAATATTGCTTCCCCAACACCAACTTTATGGATTATTATTCGCAAGGCGGTAGTACCACTTCTCGATGGGATGTTTGTTTTTGCCATAGGATTACTGATAGGCTGGGTTATATTTGGAGTTGCATTACCTTTAAATCAAATCGGAAATGTTTTTGTTTTATTTGTTGTTACGTTATTTTCGATACTAAGTTTTTCACTGCTTTTCGCTTGTTTAAGTTTGTTGTTTTCAAATGTCAATTTATTTTTAAATCTAGCACTTGCAATATTTCAGGTATTTTGCGGTGTCAATTTCTCAGTCACACTTCTTCCAAGTGGACTTGAGTTTTTTGCACGTATTTTACCATTAACACATAGTATTGAAGCATTACGTTCCATTTATGGGATTGAGTCATTTGCTATATATCCATTACTTGGTAAAGAATTACTTATAGGATTCTGTTACTTAATTGTGTCATTACTATTTGTATCAGTAATGGAAAAAGCTGCAAGAAAAAGAGGAGCTTTATTGAAAAGTATATAAGAGGATATTTAAATATTAAAGTATTTATACTGTTGGAAAAGGCGGAAAAGGATGAGTTTTAATTGCACATTTTATAGAGGAGAGAATTAGTGATACATAACATGAGCCTATTCGAAAAGCCATTTAACTCAATTAAATTAGGGCGAAAGGTAGTCGAGGTGCGTCTTAATGATGAAAAGAGAAGAAAAATAAATGTAGGTGACAAAATTGAGTTCACCAAAATTCCTGACCAGAATGAAACATTAACAATAGAAGTAAAAGATTTGAGGAAATATGATACTTTCATAGATATGTATGAAGATATCTCTTCAAAGGATTTTGATGCTGTTGGCGAATCAATTAAAGAGATGGTAAAAAGGACATACGAAATTTACTCTCCTGAGCAAGAAAAGGAATGGGGAACGTTAGCAATTACGATTAATTTAGAGAAGTAATATCTATATAGAGGGTGATGACTTTTGTTACAGAGCCCCGATTGATGGAAAATGATAAAAAATAGGTGGTGAAACCCTATGGATAATGTGGAAGTTATGAATTTAGTACCTAAGTTTTTAAGTTTTTATGAACTGGCAAACGAGCCTAATATTGATAAAGGTAAAAGGTGGAAGCTGTGGAAAGAACACTATAACTTTGCCGCTGTTCCTCCAGGTGAAGAAGGACAAAAAATGGCAATGGGGTTATTAGATGATGCTTGGGAAAAATATGGTCCAAATATATCTATTATTGAAAAATGGACCCCCGATAAGGAGAAAGTAAAAGCATATCTTTCAAAGGTTAAATCATTGCTTGGATATAATCAACCAATTAATTTAGTTGTTGTTTATTTCGTGGGAGGATTTGAGAATAATCCCTTTGTTGCTCCTTTTGACGAAGAAAAATTAGCACTATGTCTTCCTATTGAAAATGGTGATTCTGATATTTATCTTACGCATGAACTCACGCATATAGTACATTCCCATACTGCACAATTAATGGCTGGGTGGGAAAGAACAATTGCCTCTACTGTACTGCAAGAGGGTTTAGCTACTCAGGTAAGTAAATACTTAGTTCCTGGAGAACCAGATGAATCATATATTGAACGCAAAAAGGGATGGCTGCAATCTTGTAGAGAAAACAAACCAGAAATATTTAAAGGGATAATCCCTTTTTTAAATGAATCCTCATCAGAAATAGTGACGAAATTTACATTTGGAAATGGAACAACAAACAATGAAAGAGAAGCATACTTCGTCGGTTGGGAGATTGTCCAATCCCTTATAGCAAAAGGCGTAACGTTTAAAGAAATGGCAAGTATCAAAGAGGAGAATATACCAGATTATCTGTTTGAAACAATTGGTTCGTAATTCAGCTAAGGTGCTTTCAGAGAGGGAGCGTTAATATGAACAAAAAGTTGAGAATTGTTATATTGGCTGTCCTTTTTATTTTGTTATTTCTTTTTGTTGTGCCATGGCTGAGATTTGCAGCATTTATCATAATTCCTAACAATTCTTTTGGTGAACAAGATATTATGATTTCTCCGTTATATTTAGGTTATTTAATTACCCTGTTAACTGTACCCATAGCCTATTTACTTAGTATGGACAAGTCAAATAAAAGTAGATATAAGGTGTGGGGAATTGCTATTATGTTACCAATTTCTTTACCCTTAGCTTATTCAATTGGCATAACTTATTCTTTTATTGTGGGAAATCCTTGGGCAACAATACTGACGTTATATGTATTTCCGGTAATTTTTATCATAGGACTTATTATTTTATTGGTTGGTATATTTAAAAAAGATGAAGCACGATAAATTTAGAGTATATAACAATCGGGCGTAAAGATTGAACAATGAAGGTTTATTCAAGTGTTGGTGCTATTCCGGTAAAAAGATCAGTCCCTGGATTATAGGAGCTGACCATTATATGAGATATAAGTTAATTCAACTTATTGGTAGGTGGAATACATGGATCTAATTTTCATCAGGCACGGTCAGGGAAATCATACACTAAACCCTCCGGATAGCTTACATATCAAAGATCCTTCGTTGACCCATAAAGGTATAGAATAAGCTAAATTGTTAAGAAGTCATTTGTCCTTGTCTGAAAATGATCTTATTGTTGTGAGCCCTACGAGGAGAACACTGCAAACCGCCTTTATTTGGAGCAATGATATACAATGCGAAAAAATTATAAGTCCAATGGTATCGCCAAGGTTGTTTCCACAAAAAACAGAGGGACATACGCTACCCTGTGATGAAATTATGGGGATAGAAAAAATAGGAAACGAATTTTCTACCTTCATTTTAGATCAGCATTCACCTACCGACTTATGGACCAAGGGAATAAATACTATGCCTGATCAGGAATTCAGGATCCTTGTTGAACGGTTACTTAGTTGTTGTAAGCAACGATCAAAGGATAAAGTTTATATTGTATCTCACGATGGAACTATCACATCTTACCGTCAATTGATTTCTAATCTTTCGTTTTCTAGAGAAGATTTTCTTATAGAAGGTGGTTGGGTAAATGTGCAGTATTAGGCAAAGGGTGCTCTAATCGAATATCAGTGTGTCATTTAATCAGTTAGGTTGCAGAAACAAAAAAACTCAAAATAATTCAGCAAGGGGGAATCAGTATGGAAAACCAATTTTTTGTTGGCTGGGGAACTCTTAGCCTTATTAATGCAGGATTAGCACAAGGGAAAAACAGGTCGGGTCTTAATTGGTTTTTCATTAGTTTATTTCTTGGACCGATAGCAACACTTTTATTAGTGCTCTCGGAAAAGATGCCAGAAGAGGAAAATATTAATATTGACGATTAAGATTTGAGATTTCTACAATCGAGCGCAAGAATGGGATAAAAGGGGATAATATGATACATAGCAATGAAAACAGCATAATTATTCGATCTATGGAAAAAACCGATATAAAAGGTTTTGCTGATGCATTTGCAGCACAGAACTGGTATAAACCAATTGAACAGTTTAATCGTTATTATAATTTGCAAAAAAGTAAAGAGCTGAAAGTAATAGTTGCAGAAGTAAATAATGAAGTTGCAGGATATGTTACCTTATATCCTAGTGCCATAACTGGTCCCTTTGCATCTAAAAGTATACCAGAAATCGTTGATCTAAATGTGCTTATAAAATTTCAGAAAAATGGTATTGGTAATAGATTGATGAATGTTATCGAAAATGTTGCAAAAGAGGAAAGTGACTCTGTTTTTTTAGGTGTTGGATTGCATAATGGGTATGGGCCTGCGCAAAGAATGTATGTTAAACGAGGTTATATACCAGATGGCTCTGGAGTATGGTATAAGGGCGAACGATTAGAACAATATGCTGAATGTGCAAATGATGATGATTTAGTCCTTTATCTGCTAAAACAATTTTAAATAAGTTATAAAAAAACAATATTAAAGTGAGGATTAGTATGAGGCAATTAACAATTCATGAGCTACAGAGCTATCTAGCACTAAAATACAAAGAAGGACGCTCTTCAACTGCATTGTTTATGAAACTAGTAGAAGAGATTGGCGAGGTAGCAGAAGTATTAAACCAGTTAGAGGGACGAAAGGCAGATACAGGAAATACTTCTTTAGAAAAAGAGTTAGTTGATGTTATACATTACACAGTGGCCATTGCGAGCATAAATCAAATTGATTTATCAAAGGCCATTATTAAAAAAGATAAGCAAGCTGCAATTAAATACAATCAATCTCCAAATTTAGAAGAATTTTTAATAGTACAAAGCAAAGAAGGTTAACAACAGAAAATATTTATGCCTTTCTCAACGACAAAGGAGGAGTGAGCAAATGGTGTTGATGAATTAGAATTAGAAAGGGGAAATGATAATGTATGGTTGGTTAAATATCGGAAGCCTTGTGCTGGGTTTGATTGCATGGATATTGCCTATTGCTAGTCTGGCAAAGCATAATAAAGATAATAACAAAACTTGGGTTTTATTTTCGATTGCAAGTCTTAGTGCTTGTGTAATCTCGCTATGTTTTCAAATTTTATATAACGATTACTTAGTCAGGATAGAGGGTTGGGCGGCGCTTATGGACACCTCTAAAGGTGTGGTTCGTCTTTCTTTCCTGCTTTCTATAGTAACTATTGTACTTAATGTAATTACTGCAATTGTATATAACAAAAAAAGTAAATGATAGCTACTTAGGGGAGTAGTAGGAAGACTAATTGTTATTCTTTTGAGGGACTACTGTAGAATAAATAGCATAAAAAAACTATTAGGTTAGGTTGATGAATGAATAAGATTTTTTATTCGAAGCTATGACATTATTTTTTTAGAGTATTTATAATTGTAATCAAATATCTATATTAAGGATGATGGAACTTGTTAAAGAAACCAAAAATAATTCTAAATGTGTTTTCTTCCATTGATGGCAAGATTACAACAGCACCGGATCGTAATGTTTCGGAGTGGACTAAATATTGAGTTGATGGAGATGCGCATGACATCACTTATCGACTATACGATAACTTAGATTGTGATGCATTAATATCTGGCAGTGAGACATTGATGGTGTATGGAAATCACTGGGTTGAATTAGATAAACCAGTCTATCAACCAAAAAAGTCAAAGGCATATATCGTTTTCGACGGAAGAGGCCGGATTAATTGGTATCAGACGGAAGGATTGATAGTTGTAACACGGGAAGATGCTCCTGATACATATTTTAAACAACTGGAAGAGAAAGGGATAACCTATATTGTTGCGGGTAAAGGCGAGCATATTGATCTATCTTTGGCGGTTCAAAAGTTATATGAAATGGGATTTAGAACATTAGGACTAAGTGGCGGCGGATCCGTTAATGGAGCTTTCTTAAGAGCAGGATTAATTGATGAAATCAGTTTAGTTATTGCCCCACTTGCTATAGGTGGTATCGGCACACCCTCGGTTTTTGATGGGGAGGTTTTAAATTCAATTGACAACGCAGCATCTTTGGAACTCATCAATGTGAAACCTATAGGTGATAAAGGAGCTGTTTGGTTGCATTATAGAGTATGCCGTAAAAAAAAAGTAAAGGAAGAGAAGTCTTAGTGAACAAGTACCGATGCTTCATGAACTAGTAAAATAGTAAGGAACGTTTTTACAGAATCGAGCCGTATTGTATGATTGAGAGTTATGGCGAATAAGGAAAATCGGGGGGAGTACGGGGACGGTTCTCTCGCTTCCTTGTGAATTGTGAGCAAAAGAACCGTCCCAATGCTTCTTAGAGAGGGTGAGTGGATGATCAAGGCTATCCTATTTGACTTGGATGATACGCTTCTTTGGGATGAAAAAAGCATTAAAGAGGCTTTTAAAGCGACCTGTGAGCTGGCCTGGAAGAAGTATGGTATTAACCCGGTTTTGTTAGAAGAGAAGGTTCGGGAAAATGCCCAGGCGTTATATGAATCTTATGATACATACACTTTTACACAGATGATTGGGATTAATCCCTTCGAAGGGTTATGGGGTAATTTTTCAGATGAAGGAGAATCGTTTCATAAATTAAGTGAAATTGCGCCTGCCTATCGGAAGGAAGCATGGACGAACGGTTTAAAAGATTTAGGGATTGATGACCCTGCATTTGGTTATGAACTGGCAGAGGCATTTCCCATGATTCGGAAGGAAAAGGCTTTTGTATATGGGGATACATTTCGTGTGTTGGATCAGCTAAAGGGAAATTATCAATTGTTGCTGCTTACCAATGGCTCACCTGACCTGCAGCAAACCAAGTTGGATATTACGCCGGAAATTGTTCCTTATTTTGATCATATTGTTGTTTCGGGGGCTTTTGGGAAGGGGAAGCCGGATCCGTCTATTTTTGAGCATGCATTGGAGCTTCTTTCTGTTCAAAAGGATGAGGCATTGATGGTCGGAGATAACCTGATGACAGATATTCTTGGTGCATCAAGGGCAGGGATAAATTCTGTCTGGGTTAACCGTAAGCAACAAGAGCGAAATGAAGTAGTTCCGACCTATGAGATTTCGCATTTGGAGGAGCTTTTGCATACTTCCATTATATAGGGAAAACTTTGATTCTTAGAAAACGTTGCGTATCGCCAATCCTTGATGGGAAAAGGCTTATCTGGAGAGAAGTGTCAGCATAAATAAGGTTGGTTGGATAAATAGAAAAATAGTAGTCTACTAGACTTTCTGCATGCCGGTGTAAGTCTAGTCAATAATTTCTATGAAAGAAAAAGAGGAGAGGAAAACTGACAAGAGGTATTATTTAACATCCATATGAAGCTTTAAGGAAATCATAAATAAACACACAGTATAAAATCTACTGTGTGCTTATTTCTATAAGTTTATTGCCGTCACGTCATAAATTTCTTCGAGTTCTTTTAAGGTTTCCAATTCCTTTTCTTCTATATGCTTGTCAACAGTTAGCATCATGATTGCATTTCCGCCGATATCGGATCTATCCACCTGCATGGTCGCAATGTTGATATGATGCTGTGCCAGGAGGGACCCCATTCTGCCGATGACACCTGGCTGGTCTTGATGATGAATGACGACGATATGTCCCACTGGTGTTACGTCAACACTGTAGTTATCTACTTTTACAATCCGTGGTCCCATACCATTTAATAGTGTCCCTGACACCTTTCTAACATCTGATTTGGTTCTCACTTCTACCGTAAGCAGATTGGTGAAACCTTTTGTAGAGGATGTTTTGTTTTCATTTACGCTTATCCCTTTTCTTTCAGCAAGATAAAGGGCGTTGACATCATTCACATGGTCACCGAGATGGCGTTTCAACAGTCCTTTTACCGTATTTCTGGTTAATGGTGCTACTTCTACTTCAGACAAATCGCCGGAATAGAAGATGTTTACCTCTTCAGCTACTTCCCCAGTTAAATCAATAAGGAATGATCCCAGCTTTTCCGCCAGATTAAAATAAGGTTCAATTTTATTCATGATTTCTCTCGGTACGGAAGGGAGATTCACCGGATTTTTAACCGATCCGCCTGTTAGAAAGGTAACAACATCATGACTGACATCGATAGCTACATTTTCCTGTGCCTCGATGGTGCTTGCGCCAAGGTGCGGGGTAGCAATTACTTCCGGTAATTCCAATAGTTTATTATTCAGGAATGGTTCCTCTTCAAAAACATCCAGCGCAGCACCGGCTACTTTTTTGGAGAGGATTGCCTCGTATAAAGCTTCTTCGTCAATGATGCCGCCACGGGCACAATTAACGATCTGTACGCCTTTTTTCATGGTTTGAAAAGCGTCCGCATTAAGCAGGTGCTTTGTTTCTTTTAACAATGGGGTATGTACGGTGATGAAGTCTGCTGCTTGTAAAACTTCCTCAATCGTACCATAGCCAATCCCCATTTTATCAGCTCTTTCCTCTGTTAAAAATGGATCATATGCGATGATATTCATCCGTTGCCCCTTCGCTCTGGAGGCAACTTCTGAGCCGATTCTTCCAAGCCCGACCACACCAAGTGTTTTGTCTTTTAATTCAACTCCCACATATTTTTTCCGGTCCCATTGATGATTTTTTAACGCGTTGTATGCCTGGGGAATTTTTCGGGATAAGGACATGATCATTGCCATTGTATGCTCTGCTGCTGAATTGGTATTCCCGTTAGGTGCATTTACCACAATGATCCCATGTTCTGTTGCAGCATCCAGGTCAATATTATCCACCCCGACACCGGCACGGCCGATGATTTTCAGATTGGAAGCTTTACGGATGATTTCACTTGTCACTTGGGTTTGGCTGCGTACTAACAAAGCATCGAAGTCTGCAATTTTGACGGCTAATTCTTCAGGTGTTAAATCCGTATCGATGACAATATTCATGTTTTCTGTGTTGCGAAGTGGTTGAATACCTTCCTCGCTTAGTGGATCCGTAATTAATATATGAAATGGCACTATAATACCCCCTGTATTAATTGTTCGATATAAACTTCCTGAGCTGCTTGTGTTCCTGCACCAAGCTCAATCGTTTTACCAATTTTACGTAATCCGATTTCTATAATGCTGATGGTTTGCAGTATATCCGCCGGTGAACAATAACCCATATGTCCGATTCGGAAAATTTTTCCTTTCATATGTTGCTGTCCACCAGCCATCGTTAATCCGAATTCTTTCTTTACTAAATTTCGCAAATCCTCTGCTTGAAAATCGGTAGGTTCAATAGCAGTAACGGTAGGTGAAGCAGCTTTATCACTGGTGAGCAGTGGAATGTCCAGTGCTCGAAATGCCGCTCTTGTCATGTCCATCATTAATTGATGTCTAGCGTAAACCTGCGTGAGACCTTCTTCCTCGATAAGCTGGAGAGCCTGCTCCAAGCCAAATAATAGGGATACCGCTGGCGTAAATGGTGTAGAATCTTTTGCTGCATTATCCCGGTATTTTTTCAAATCCAAATAGAAGCGTGGTTGTTCGTTTCCCTCGATTACCGTCCAAGCACGGTCACTCGCTGCTACAAAGGTTAAACCGGCAGGAAGCATCATCGCCTTTTGCGAACCTGTTACTAAAAGGTCGATACCCCATTCATCAATTTTTGTTTCAACACCGCCGACACAGGAAACGCCATCCACAATGAATAATGCATCCGAATATGTATGTACCCTTTTTGCAAGTTCTTGAACAGGGTTTACTACCCCTGTAGAAGTCTCGCAAAATGTAACAAAGACTGCTTTTAGATTTGGATGTTTTTCCATGTATTCCTGAACGGTTTCAGGTAACACGGCTTCACCCCATGGAATATCGAGCCGATGGGTTTTTAGTTGATATTCATTACATATTTTGGCGAAACGATCCCCAAAGGCACCTGTTATGATAACTAACACCTCATCACCAGGCTTTACTGTATTGGCAACTGCTGTTTCCAGTCCTGCTGTTCCACTTCCTGTTAGGATGAGTACTTCTTGCTCGGTTCCGAAAATAGGCTTAAGCTTCGGTTTAATCCGCTGCAGCAGTTCCTTGGTTTCCTGACCGCGATGTCCAATCATCGGCTGACTCATGGCGCGCTGTACACTTGGAGGAATCGGGCTTGGGCCGGGGATTCTTAGTATTTGTTGTTCTGATAGCATGATTATTTCTCCTTTCTTCATCTATATAAACAGAGTCTATCATTAATATAAAATATTCCTCATCATATAAGATGCAGAATTATTGTCAATGTATTAAGGAAATTTTTAAAGAGATGTCAAATAAAATGCGAACAGTGCCTGGCACTGTTCGCATTTATCTAGGGGAAGGAGTTTTTGCTAATGAATTCGGTTAATTTCTTCCAAGACTGCTTACTTCTGAAAAGATGACGAGAGCATTTTCACCCTTGACATTAATGGATTCCCTCTTCATACTATTATTAATAGTATAATTGAACGTTAACGAAGGACTAGTATGTGAAACTTGATGTGATAAGAGAGCAGAATTTATGAGCTGAAAGATTCTGCACGCAAATAAGCCACTGAACCTGCCTTCAGAGTCCCTTGATGGGCGCTTATCTTCAGCGTTATAGAAGCAAAGCGGAATGTGTTGGTCACATTCAATAATGGTGGTACCGCGGAAGCAAAAGCTCTTTCGTCCTTTTTATACGGGATGAATGGGCTTTTTTTGGCAGTTAAGAAAGTATAACTGCTTTCTTACTGCATAAGTGCACCTAAGGCATACGCCTAAAGGCCTGGCGTATGCCAAGTTTTCTAGCGATTAAATATCTTGGCAGGAGCAATGCAAAATGGGAAAAAAACGAATCGTTGTTAAAATTGGTAGCAGTTCGTTAACAAATGATAAAGGTGAAATAGATCAGGAAAAGTTAACTGAGCATGTTTACGCAATTGCGACTCTTCGCCGTACAAATCATGACGTTATTTTAGTTTCGTCAGGTGCGGTTGCGGCTGGATTTACTGGATTAGGCTATTCCTCCAGGCCTGTAACGATTAAAGGGAAGCAAGCGGCAGCGGCTGTTGGGCAGGGACTGTTAATTCAAACATATATTGAAAAATTCAAGGAATTTAATCTTACTTGTGCGCAACTTTTAATAACACGAAATGATTTTTCGAATCGTGAACGATACAGAAATGCATTCGCCACAATCACCGAGCTGCTGGAACGCGGGGTTTTACCAATTATTAACGAAAATGACACGGTATCGGTTGAAGAATTAACATTTGGAGATAATGATATGCTTTCCGCGCTTGTCAGCGGTTTTGTCCATGCAGATCAATTGATTATTTTAACAGATATTAACGGGCTTTATGATGGCAATCCCAGGAATGACCCATTTGCAAATAGGATTGATTTTCTGGAGGATATTACGGATGATAGGCTTACAGAGACTGACGACACCGGTTCAGAAATTGGGACAGGTGGGATGAAGTCTAAGCTCCTAGCTGCAAAAACGGCCATGACACTCGGTGTTCCTGTCTTTATCGGTAACGGAAAAGGTGCTAATAAATTGCTTAAGGTATTAAATGGAGAAGGGGACGGCACTTATATTGCTAAACAGTCCCTTGGATCGGTTAACACAAGAAAACAGTGGATTGCATTACACTCGGAATCCGCCGGGAAAATTTATGTGGATCAGGGGGCAGAAGAGGCAATTTTGTATAATGGCAAAAGCTTATTGCCCGCAGGCGTTTTTAAAGTGAAAGGAACATTCCATAAAGGAGATGTGGTTAAAGTATATGGCACGAGCGGTTTTTTGGGAAAAGGTGAAATAAATTGCTCATCAGATGAATTAAAAAAAAGGCTCGAAAAAAGGGATAATACGGGTGCTGCAGCAAAGTCTGCTGAAGTTATCCATCGTGACGGCTGGGTAAAGATGGGGAGTGAATAAAATGACGGAAGTACAAAAAAAGGGAAAAGCTGCAAAAAAAGCGAGTTTTCTATTAACAGGAGTAACGACAGAAGAAAAAAATGCTGCATTAAATATAATCGCGGATCAGCTAGTCGCCGATCAAGCGGCTATTTTAGAGGAAAATGCGAAGGATATCAGCGAAGGAAAAGCCAAGGGGCTATCTGAAGCGGTGCTTGATCGGATCATGTTGAATGAAACACGGATAAAAGATATGGCTGCTGCAATTAAGCAAATAGCAGACTTGGAAGACCCGATCGGGGAATTACTCGAAACGATTGAAAAAGAAAATGGACTGCAAATTGAAAAACGCCGCGTTCCAATCGGTGTTATCGGAATGATTTATGAAGCAAGACCAAATGTGACCATGGATGCCGCAACACTCACGTTAAAAACAGGGAATGCAGTTCTTTTAAGAGGAAGTTCCTCAGCTGCATTTTCCAATATGGCACTTGTTCAAGCCATACATCGAGCACTGGAAAAAAGCGCACTTCCTGTAGATGCGGTTCAATTAATCGAGGACACGAACAGAGAAACGGCAAAAGAATTGTTTCAGTTAAATGATTATTTGGATGTGCTGATACCAAGAGGCGGGAAAAATTTAATTGATACAGTTATCCGTGAATCGACGGTACCGGTGATTGAAACAGGAGCTGGCAATTGCCATATTTTTATTGACGAAACTGCTAAGATCAAGATGGCAGAGGAAATTGTATTAAATGCAAAACTGCAACGACCATCGGTTTGTAATGCAATTGAGTCCGTTTTGATTCATGAGAAGTGGTTCGAGCTGTATGGATCCGAGGTACTGTCTAAACTCCATGAGAATGAAGTGGAGATTAACGGGGACGATAGGGTTTGTAAGATATTTCCTGAAGCAAATCCTGCAACAGAGGCAGATTGGGGAAGTGAATACCTTGGGCTTACTTTAAGCGTTAAAGTAGTAGCAAATAATGAGGAAGCGATAGCGCATATCAATAACTACGGCACGAAGCATTCCGAAGCCATTATCACAGAAGACGATCAACAAGCGGCAATTTTCCTGCAAAATGTAGATGCAGCAGCTGTCTATCACAATGCTTCTACAAGATTCACAGATGGATTTGAATTCGGATACGGGGCAGAAATTGGGATAAGTACCCAGAAACTGCATGCAAGAGGCCCAATGGGATTACCTGCATTAACGTCGAGCAAATTTTTCATACGTGGGAGCGGGCAGATTCGCGAGTGAAATAGGAACACGATAGCCATAATTAAGCAGCAATAAAATAATGAAGCTCAAAAGATTAAACCCCTCTTTTGAACTTCATTATCTCTCCCATCTATTCACCTACATGCTGCTTTTCCCTGTCAAAGTTCTTCGCCGTATCCGCAAGTTCTACCGCACGATCCCTGACCTTATTGGTAATATCCGTTAATGTTTCCATGCTTTCCGCCGATTGATAAGCGTGTTCTGCATTTTCTTCACTAATTTCCTGGATGTCAGTATTGTTTTCTGTCAGATCCTTATTTTTTTCTGTTATATCTGTTGTACTTTCCTTTACCCACGACAGGGCCCCTTTAATCTCGTCGACTGTTTCATGGATATGGTTGAAAATTTCCTTTGTTTCCAGTACAGCGGTATTTTGGGATTCTGCAATTTTTTTAGTTTTATCAATGTTTTCCATTGTTCGCTTTACTTGTTGAACGACCTCATCAAGGGTTTCATCAATTTCTACTGTAGCACTCGCCGATTGTTCCGCAAGCTTACGAACCTCATTTGCAACGACGGTGAACCCTCTTCCGTACTCTCCGGCTTTTGCGGCCTCAATTGATGCATTTAGCGATAGTAAGTTCGTTTGCTTTGCTATATTCTTAATGGATTCTGTGAAAGAGCTAATATGCTCAATCTGCTTATTCAGAGCTACGATATCTGATACAATTTGGTTGGAAATCCCCAAGTTTTCCTCAGAAATGGTTTTCAAACGAATAATTGTTTCATCCCCATCATCACTTGCCTGCTTCGTTTTCTCAATTGTTACTTCAAGGCTGCCGGTTCGATCATTAATATTGAGGATTAACTTGTTTAATTCCTCGATCAGGATCGTGTTTTGCATCGACTTTTCTGCTTGTTTAACGGAACTTTGCGTAATATTATCTATGTACGCTTTGTTTTCATTTGCTTGCGTATGAGAATCCTCAGCTAAAGCTACGAGTTTTTCCGAAAACTCATTGATGATTTCATTCATTTGGTCTTCATGACTATCGGAAACTACTTCAAGTGTTGCTTCCTCAGCAGAAGGTTCTTCTTTACGTTTAAACCAACCCATCCTTCTCCCCCCTTAGATAATTCATGATGATTTTTTTGAAGCAAGTTCTTCCAAATAAGCTAAAGCCTCTTCATAGGCAGGGAAGAAAATTTCAATTTCATCTGTGGATGATCTGCTTCCTAACTCTTTTAACTGTCTTTCAATTAATTTTTTGTCCATGACTACTGCGCTTACATGTAAGCTGGACTTTATCCATTTTTGCTGCTCGACTATTTTCTCTTTCGCATCAGGGCTGAATACTTTTAAATCCTTAACATCTACCATTAAATAATATTTTTGGTCCCCAAATTCTTTATGTAATTCTTTTAGATCAGCGGTAGCGTTATCAATTTCTGTTGCCTTGACCATGCCTTCCCATTTCAGCATTCCGATTTTCTCTTCTTTATCTATAATTTTTACTGTGTACACCGTCATCCCCCTCTTTCCTCTTTATCATACAATAACCTGGCGAAAAAGATAAGAGAAAAGTCCTTTATCTTTTTTAAAATCAGACTTTTTATTGAACGCTCTATTCTAAGTGGGGAAAAGAACGGTCCTCGCATTTAATATAATAATTATTTCAGTTTTCCTCGAAATAAAAACACATTCTTCCTCGATTGTGTTATACTAATTAATAAATAAGGATGAAAAGTATAACGCATATGGGGAGGATCCTACATGAATAAAACGAGAATCGCAATTAATGGTTTTGGTCGAATTGGCCGGATGGTGTTCCGGCAGGCGGTTAAGGATGAGACATTAGAGGTGGTGGCCATTAATGCAAACTATCCTCCGGAAACTCTGGCCCATCTCATAAAATATGACAGTGTGCATGGAATTTTTGACGAAGAAGTGGAAGCGCTTCAAGACGGTCTGGAAGTAAATGACCGGATCATTAAGCTGGTGAACGACCGGCAGCCGGAGCGGCTCCCGTGGGGGAAGCTGGATATTGATGTCGTTATCGAGGCGACGGGCAAATTTACCACGAAGGAAACAGCTGGCCGGCATGTGGAGGCAGGAGCGCGAAAAGTGGTGATCACAGCGCCTGGCAAGCAAGTGGATAATACGATTGTCATGGGGGTCAATCAATCCAGCTACCGACCGGAAACAGACGATGTGATTTCCAATGCTTCCTGTACAACCAATTGTCTGGCACCTGTGGTGAAAGTGCTGGATGATCATTTTTCCATTATTAACGGGCTGATGACGACTGTGCATGCGTTCACGAACGACCAGCGAAATATTGATAATCCGCATAAAGATTTGCGCCGTGCCCGGGGATGCACCCAGTCGATCATTCCGACATCAACCGGTGCGGCCAAGGCACTTGGTGAAGTGCTGCCGCATCTGAACGGCAAACTGCATGGCATGGCACTCAGGGTGCCGACACCGAATGTATCCCTGGTTGATCTGGTCGTTGATCTGGGAACAGACGTCACGGAAGAAGAAATAAATAATGTGTTCAAACAGGCTGCCAAAGGGGAGTTGGCTGGAATTATCCAGTATAGTGAAAAGCCGCTTGTGTCGATCGATTATACAACAACAGATTATTCGGCAATCATTGACGGGTTATCCACAATGGTCATGGAAGATAATAAAGTCAAAGTGCTTGCCTGGTATGACAATGAATGGGGCTATTCCAAAAGGGTGATGGATCTAGCTAAATACGTTG
This sequence comes from Lentibacillus sediminis, assembly GCF_002763455.1. Lineage (GTDB taxonomy): Bacteria > Bacillota > Bacilli > Bacillales > Amphibacillaceae > Lentibacillus_D > Lentibacillus_D sediminis_A. The sequence goes on along the minus strand of NZ_NIXK01000006.1, from coordinate 136,945 downwards.
GAAGTCTGTTGCCGGCACATCAGGAAAATATTTCCTAGACTGGCCATGCAGAATCTGTGAGCCACAGATTAAAAGGCTGTTAGTCGAACAACAAACAAATATTTAATAGACTTATCACATGAGCAGCATCTGTTTTTAAACGGATGCTGCTTATTCGCTCTAGAGGAATGGAAGGAAATCTGGTAAAATAGAGAAATACATAGACGGAATACGAGTGGATGGGGCTGAGGAGACATGGCAATTCGTCATACAATCAATAAATATTTTAACAACCATGCAGAAACGATGGAGAAACATTGGGATGAGGCGCTTCAGACACGCTATTATAAAACGACCAAGGACAAGGCGATGCAGGTGCTGGAGGAGTTTTTCCGTAACTCGGCAGACTATGAGCTGCATGCCGTTTCCAAGGAACACGGCGAAATCAGCGTCTATACCGCAAAGGGGAAAAAGACATTCATTGTCACCACCGTAATTATGGTGCGGCCATACCGTACGGCGGTTGATTTTTCGGTAACAACGGAATCAGCGTTTCCCTTTGATTTCGGACACAGCACAAAAGTGATCAAAGCATTGTACACGCAAACGGGGAAGGAACTGCCGCTGATTGAGGAAAAATGAACAGCGGAGTAAGCCTTGAGAATGGGGTTGAATCATGATGAGATGTTCCAATTGCCACAATAAAAGTACCAAAGTGCTCGATTCCCGGCCGATTGAGGAAGGACAGTCCATCCGCAGACGCAGGGAGTGCGAACGATGCGGGTTTCGGTTTACGACATTTGAACGGATTGAAGAGGTGCCACTCATCGTCGTCAAAAAGGATGGGGCCAGGCAGGAATTCAGCAGGGAAAAGCTCATTCGGGGGTTAATCAAAGCATGTGAAAAACGACCGGTGCCCATGGATAAGATTGAAGAAATTGCGTTCAAGGTAGAGAAAACTCTAAGAAATGACGGTGTTTCCGAGGTTGATTCCAAAGAAATCGGGGAAATGGTTATGGAGCAGCTTTCCGAAGTGGACGAGGTGGCTTACGTCCGGTTTGCCTCTGTCTACCGCCAGTTTAAGGACATCAGTGTGTTTCTCGATGAATTAAAAGATCTGATCAATACAGACAAAGAACAACAGGAGAAATTAGAATGAACGAATTTGCAGCAGGGGAGGGGCATGATAAATGAGCTATATTGGAAAAATATTACCTGTCGAAGGTTATTATGTACGGCTGAATAACCCTCTGCCGGAGGGGTATGCAGTATCCCTTACCCATTTATATCAGCCGCTGATCGGCATTCAGGCTGTCATGCTCTACCAGACGCTGCTGCATGACATTCCCTTGCAGCAGGAAGGCAGCCCGCAGACCCATCACAGTCTGATGAATTATTCCAGCCTGCCGCTTGATGAAATCTATCAGGCCAGACGCAAGCTTGAGGGGATCGGGCTTTTGAAAACCTATAAAAAGGAAGCCATGCCGCAAAATATTTATATGTATGAACTGCAACGCACGTTTGCACCAGAGGAATTTTTTGCGGATGCCATGCTTGCCCAGCTGCTGCAGCATCATATCGGTGAGGATAAATTTGCCCAGTTGAAAAACCATTTTGCCAAAAACGAGCGAACGGATGCCGGCAGTGATGTTACAGCAGGTTTTCACGATGTGTTTCAAACGTTTACGCCGACCGTCGTGCCGACATCGGAAAATACAAATAACAAAGTAGAACAGCACAAGACAGCGGCGATTGACTTTGCCTGGATAAAACAGATGCTGAAACAGCGGATGATCCCATCAGGCAAGGTGCTGACAGCGGAAAATCGCCGGCTGATCCAGCAAATGATGGAATTGTACGACCTTGCTGCGCACGATGTGGAAAAAGCACTAATGTGGGCATTGACCGAGGATAACCGGCTGCATACGGAGGAATTTAAATCAGCCTGCCATGATCTGTTTAAGGCAGCATACGGGAACCCGCGTCTTCAGTTGTCTGCAAAGCAGGAAAAAGCCACGCAGCCGCATTCAGAGCCGGCAACAAAAGAAGAGCAGCTGATCCATGCGTTGGAGACAAGCTCGCCCAAACAATTACTGGAGGATCTGTCCAGCGGGAACCATGCGTCCGAACAGGACATGAAGGCGATTCGCGAAGTCATGGCTTCTCAAGGGTTGCCGTCTCCTGTGATGAATGTGCTGATCCATTATGTGCTCTTGCAGTCGAATATGAAGCTGTCCAAAGCCTATTTGGAGAAAATTGCCAGCCACTGGTCTCGTGCCAATCTCAAAACGGCTAAAGAGGCGATGGTATTTGCCAAACAGGAAAAGGAAAGGTTCCAGAAAGGTAAAGCCCAGCGGCAATCCAACCGTAAGCAAGCATCCAAAGAAATCGTGCCGGAATGGTTCAAGGACAGAAAAACTGCCCCTTCAGGCAGCACGGCTCAAGCGCCTCAGAACAGAGACGCATTACAGGAGCAGGAGGAAATTGCCGATCTTCTAAAACAGTTGTCGAGCAAGAAATAAAAAATAGCCATTATAAAGGTGATCCAAATGAAACCAGTCCAATCCACATTAAGAAAATGGATGCAGGATAATGAAAATTTCAAAGAAAACTACATAAAGATAAAGAAAGAGGTGCTGGCCGATCCTGAGATCAAGGCTTTTCTTTCGGAGCATCCCGGACTAACGCAAAAAGAAATCACGAAAAGTCTTATCAAGCTCTATGAATACCAGTCCCAGTCCAAGCAATGTGCCAGCTGCGCGTCATTTGGTGCTTGTCAGAACATGCTCCCGGGCTATTCTCCTGTGCTGCATGTGGAAAGCGGAGAAATTCGTATTTCTTATGAAAAATGCCATAACCGGATCATGCATGAAAAGCAACAGGCTCAGGAGAAGCTGATTCAGAGTGTCCATATGCCAAAGGATATTCTTGAGGCAACGACCGATGATATCGATTATCGTGATGCCAAACGCAATCCGGCGATCCGGGAATTGTACGCTTTTATCAAGCAGGCGGAAAAGGGACTTCCGGCAAAAGGTATTTATTTTTACGGTTCGTTCGGTGTCGGCAAAACCTATTTTCTCGGAGCGATCGCCAATAAACTGAAAGAGCTGAACATCTCGTCGATGATGATTTATATGCCGGAGTTTGTTCGGGAAATCAAGTCATCGTTTAAAGATGATTCCACGAATGAAAAGGTCGATTATTTCAAGAGGGCTGATGTATTGATGATCGATGATATTGGAGCGGAAATGCAGTCCGCCTGGTTCCGGGATGAAATTCTCGGCTCGATTCTGCAGTACCGTATGATGGAGGGGCTGCCGGTATTTTTCACTTCCAATTATAGTCTGGACCAGCTGGAGGGTTTGCTTGCTTCGACCCGGTCAGGGATTGAAACGGTGAAAGCAGGAAGGATTGTCGAGCGGATCAGACAGGTCTCAAGCGCAGTGGAGATTATCGGGGATAACCGGCGTTATTTGTGAAGTTTAGCAAAAAGGGCTGTTTTTAAAAATTGTTTTATTATCAAAATATCTATAACCGGTGACGTAATTCCTGCCGCTACAGAAATACCCCTCGCTTTCCGCGGGCGTCTGGTGAGCCTCCTCGCGCTGTCTCCACTTGAGGGGTCTCACCTATGACTATGATCCCGCAGGAGTCTCGGGGTATTTCCTCCGCTACAAGTGTGCTCTTTAAGTTCATCAATACCTAACTACTTTGTTGATGGTTGATTGGAGCGGAGGGCATCCGACTCCTGCGGGAAGAAAAGCCTAGGCGAGACACCGCCGTGCGCCAGCACAAGGAGGCTCGGCAGCTTCCCGCGGAATGCGGATGCCCGCAGCGGAAATCAACGAGCACTCTGCTGAAGAAATTTTTACAAAATCGAATTGTAGGTTAGGTCACAGTTTCCATCAACTCAAAAATAAACAACCAACAAAACTTGCGAAATGAGCTAAAAGGAAGCAAGCAGAGAGTTCAGGCGAAAAAGCCATCTCTCTGCTTTTTTTGCTATAGTTACTAGTTTCGGCGTTTATACATCTTTTCCTTTTCCCGCCCATATAATGTAACAGTTTGGAGTTGGATGAGGGTGATGTTTATTGCTGGAGGTTTATTTTGAATCAGATAAAGATGTCATTCGGTTTTGCGAACAGCTTTTTCAGTACAACAGAGAGCTGGATCTGCATTGGAGAACACATGACGAATGGGGGAATCAGCTGCAGTTTGAAAAAAGGCTTCCGGGCAATCAGCTGGAGGACACCATCGCAAAGGCAATGGCAGATGTATTTGCATTCCACCGGCTTGGAGACATGATTCGGACGATTATCCGGGACGTTTACTATTATACCGACCATGAGGAAATTGAACGGATTGTGGAACTGACGGAGTGGATTTTTGCCGGAGAGGATGAGGACAGCCTCAATGTACGGAAAACCGGCGATCCTGTTCAGCTGCTTTATGCCTTGTTTATTGCCAACACAAAAGGTCTTGCGGCGATTCATTACGATTCAATTGTGAATTTCAGGCTGCGGGTTTTCCGTGAACAGCTGATTCAGTATGTCGGACTGGCTATTGACGAGTTCAAGCGGGAGGAAGATCATCAGGCATTTGTGAACATGCTGCGGGAATACATGGTGAAGAAAGAGCCGGGAGAAGATATCATTCATGTGCTGCAGGGGAACCCCTTTCTCTTCTTTAACAGCGAGGGTAAAAAACTGTCGCGTCTGGAGCTGGCGAAGCGCATGCAGGTGGAGCCGCTGTATATCTTCGGACTGGACGAGAATGAGTGGAACCTGGCACCATTGATCGCCATGGCACCAAAAAAAGTGAAGATTTACGGGGACCACCCCTCGGAACCAAAAACGCTGACGGTAATCAATGTCTTTCAGGAAAAAGCGGATTTCCTGGCGTACAACAAATTTCCTTTTCCCTATGTCCAAAAAAAGCCTAAATAGGGCTTGCTTTTATCCAAATGAGAAGCTATAATACAGATTATATATCATACAGGATTGGATAAAGGTTAGGAAGAGGACATGATTATTTGTGCGCTGTATGGAAAAGAGAAGGAAGCCGCGGCTGAAAGCTTCCGCTGTACAAGCAGATAATTACCGCCTTGGAACCCCGCTGTGGAACCTAAGTAAACAGCGGCGCAGGTATGCTGCGTTAACAAAAATGAAGCCATTGCGGATTCGTGATGGAAATTTGGGTGGAACCACGACGTGTAAAGCGCTCGTCCCTTGCATTTTTGCAGGAGGACGGGCGTTTTTTGTTTGCACTGTTGCAATTCAACAATTAAAAGGAGTGACAATCATGGCAGCAGAAATCAGTATTGTATTTCCCGATGGAGCAGAAAAGAAATTCCCTGCCGGCATTACAGGAGAAGAAGTAGCCGGCGCGATCTCGTCCGGCTTAAAAAAGCAGGCATTGGCAATTAAGTTGGACGGAGAATTGGTCGATTTACGCCGGGAACTGCAGGAAGGCGGTAAAATCGAGATCATCACCCCCAAAAATCAGGAAGGCATTGACGTAATGCGGCATTCTACTGCTCACCTAATGGCACAGGCCATCCAGCGGATTTACGGAAAGGTGAATTTTGGCGTTGGTCCGGTGATTGAGGAAGGCTTCTATTATGATATGGATATGGAGCATAAGCTCTCCCCGGAAGACTTGCCGCAGATTGAAAAAGAAATGAAGCGGATTATCGATGAAGCGCTGGAAATCGAGCGGGTGGAAGTTTCCCGTGAGAAAGCGAAGGAAATGTTTAAAGGTGATCCGCTGAAGCTCGAACTGATCGATGCGATTCCGGATGCAGAGCAGGTTACCATTTACCGGCAAGGGGAATTCTTTGATCTTTGTCGCGGGGTACATGTTCCGTCCACCAATAAAATCAAAGCATTTAAATTGCTGAGTATTTCCGGTGCCTACTGGCGCGGAGACAGCGATAACCAGCAATTGCAGCGAATTTACGGGACTGCTTTTGCTAAAGAGAGCCAGCTGGAGGAACATCTGCGCATCCTGGAAGAGCGGAAAGAACGGGATCACCGTAAACTCGGCAAGGAACTCGGCCTCTTCACTGTTTCCCAGCAGGTAGGGCAAGGCTTGCCGTTATGGTTGCCAAAAGGAGCGACCATTCGCCGCAATATTGAGCGCTATATTGTTGATCTGGAGGAGCGGCTCGGTTATGACCACGTCTATACACCGGTCCTTGGCAGTGTCGATCTTTATAAAACAAGTGGGCATTGGGATCATTATAAGGACGACATGTTCCCGACACTTGAGATGGATAATGAGGATTTGGTGCTGCGCCCGATGAACTGCCCGCACCATATGATGGTGTATAAAAACCAATTATACAGCTACCGCCATCTGCCTGTACGAATTGCTGAGCTTGGCACCATGCACCGCCACGAGATGTCCGGTGCGCTGGCGGGTCTACAGCGGGTACGGGCAATGACATTAAATGACGCGCATATCTTTGCCCGTCCGGATCAGTTAAAAGATGAATTTATCCGGGTGGTGGAACTGGTCCAGCGGGTTTATGAAGATTTCGGCATTGAGGATTATTATTTCCGCCTTTCCTACCGCGATCCGGAAGATAAGGAAAAATACGTCGATAATGATGCGATGTGGGATAAAGCGCAAGCCATGCTGAAAGAGACAATGGAAGACATGCAGCTGGATTATGTTGAGGCAGAAGGCGAGGCGGCATTCTATGGACCTAAGCTGGATGTACAGGTGAAAACGGCCTTAGGTAAAGATGAGACACTGTCCACAGTGCAGCTGGACTTCCATTTGCCGGAACGCTTTGATCTAACTTACATTGGTGAAGACGGAAAAGAACATCGCCCTGTCGTTATTCACCGAGGTGTGGTTTCCACCATGGAGCGGTTTGTGGCCTTTCTGATTGAAGAATACAAAGGCGCATTCCCAACATGGCTCGCCCCTGTACAGGCAAAAGTAATCCCTGTATCGCCTGACGCCCACCTTGACTATGCCAGGAATGTGGAGGACAAGCTCCGCCGGGAAGGAATCCGTGTCGTGGTGGATGAGCGAAATGAGAAAATTGGCTACAAAATACGCGAAGCCCAGACTGAGAAAGTCCCATTTGCGCTTGTCGTCGGGGACAAAGAAGCAGAAGAGAATGCCGTAAACGTCCGCCGCTACGGGGAAAAGCAATCGGAAACGCTGGCCTTCAATGACTTTTTGGAACTGATTCAAACAGAAATTGGCGGGAAAAAGATGCATAGCTGAATGTGGAGGAAGGCTGTCGAGAGCGGGAACTTCCGGTCGAGAGTGGGAACTTCCGGTCGAGAGATAAAACTTCCGGCCAAGAGCGGGAACTTCCGGTCGAGAGTGGGAACTTCCGGTCGAGAGCGGGAACTTCCGGTCGAGAGATAAAACTTCCGGCCAAGAGCGGGAACTTCCGGTCGAGAGTGGGAACTTCCGGTCGAGAGCGGGAACTTCCGGTCGAGAGATAAAACTTCCGGCCAAGAGCGGGAACTTCCGGTCGAGAGTGGGAACTTCCGGCCGAGAGATAAAACTTCCGGCCGAGAGCGAGAACTTCCGGCCCAGAGAAGAAACTTCCGCCCAAGAGAGAAACTTACAAGAAGAACTTAGACCCTGAATAATGCATTCAGGGTCTTTTCATCGACTATTTCATTGTACAACTTCCATGGATCTATGCTATATTGTCATTAAGAGGAATAGCATGAAAAGAAAACTTTGCCGAACGCCGCTGTTGACAAGAAGTCAGCACCGTGCTATACTGTAAAAGTTGAATAAAACTTCATGATCTTACGACAAGCAGAAGCACCCGCTTCTCACCTGATCGACGCCCTTGGGCAGTTGACTGGTTCCGAAATCTTTCTAAACAATGGAGACGTGTGGGTGCAGTATGTGCCGACACTATTTTTGTGTGAAATCACTTGTCCAAATAGATCAGTATTTTTTCCAAAATCTTACGGAGGTGGCTGAATATTAGCAGAGATATGAATGTAAACGAAAAGATTCGCGCTCGGGAAGTACGTCTGATTGATTCAAACGGGGATCAGCTTGGTGTGAAATCCCGCAATGAAGCATTGGATATAGCGCAGAAACGGAATCTTGATCTCGTGCTTGTTGCACCGAATGCGAAACCGCCCGTATGCCGGATTATGGACTATGGGAAATACCGCTTTGAGCAGCAGAAGAAAGAGAAAGAGCAACGCAAGAATCAAAAAGTGGTTAACGTGAAAGAAGTCCGCTTTACACCGGGCATCGGGGATCACGATTTTGAAACCAAACTGAAGAATGCAAGAAAATTCCTGGATAAAGGCGACAAAGTAAAAGCAGCCGTTCGTTTCCGGGGTCGTGCCATTACGCATAAAGAGCTTGGCAGAGAAGTGCTCGATCGCTTCGCTGATGAGGTGAAAGACATTGGCACGATAGAAAGCAAGCCGAAAATGGAAGGCCGCAACATGTTCATGATGGTCGCTCCAGTAAAAGAAAAGTAATTGGACTATTCAAGGAGGAACTCGACATGACAAAAATGAAGACTCATAAAGGTTCACAAAAACGCTTCAAAAAAACCGGGACAGGAAAACTGAAACGTTCCCACGCATACACGAGCCATATGTTTGCTCATAAATCACAGAAACAAAAACGCAAACTTCGCAAAGCTGCTCTTGTATCTTCCGGAGACTACAAGCGCATTAAGACCATGCTTCCTTATAAATAAGGATCACAACGAAGATTACTATATTGATTTATATGTTCTAGGAGGGAATTATTATGCCACGTGTAAAAGGTGGAACAGTGACGCGCAGACGTCGTAAACGTATATTAAAGTTAGCTAAAGGATATTATGGTTCGAAACGGACGCTATTTAAAACAGCAAAACAGCAAGTGATGAAGTCAGGGCAATATGCTTACCGTGACCGCAGACAGAAAAAACGTGATTTCCGCAAATTGTGGATCACACGTATTAATGCGGCAGCACGCGTAAATGATATTTCTTACAGCAAACTCATGCACGGATTGAAAGTAGCGGGGATCGACATTAACCGTAAAATGCTTTCCGACATGGCGATCCATGATGAACAGTCATTTGCACAATTAGCAGACAAAGCAAAAGCAGCACTTAAATAAGAAATGAAAAAGAGGGTCGAATCCGAACAACTACAGCGGGTTTGGCCTTTTCTTTCAGGATAAAGGAGCAGCATCATGAATGAATGGGATACGATTCTGTTTTACATAGTGGGAGTAAATGCTATCACATTTTATTTGATGGCGAGAGATAAGAGCAAAGCAAAAAAACAGGAGTACCGCATTCCGGAGCGGACATTCTGGCTGCTCGGGGTGCTTGGCGGCGCGGCAGGATGCTATTTGGGAATGCGGGTCTTTCGCCATAAGACCAAGCATCGTTCCTTTATGATTGGCATGCCGCTTATTCTTATGATTCAGCTCATTGGACTTGTCTTTTTCTTCCTGTCGTAGTGAGGGATAATTTGAACAGAAAACATCCATAAACTCTTCCCCGCTTGTCATAAAGGCTCGTCTCCTGTCATATAGATGGAGGTAGGGATTGTTCATGAGCTACTTGCAAAAAGGAGGCATGTCATGGAACTGTTCGGCAACTATTTGATGGCGTTTATTGAAACAGGGGGACTTTTCGCGCCGCTCTTGTTCATCAGCTTTCATTTATTGCGCCCGCTGACGTTTCTGCCAGTGGTCTTCATCTGCATTAGTGGTGGGATTCTATTCGGTACGTTAGCGGGAACTGTTTATTCGATTATCGGCATCACATTATCCAGTATTCTTTTCTACTATATTATTAGATGGATGCCGAAAACGTTCGCGAAGCTGGTAGGGGTAAAAAAGAAACTGATTGGCAGCCACTCCAGTTTGACCACATCGCAGATTACTCTGTTGAGACTTGTTCCGTTTATCCATTTTCACTTGCTATCCCTATGCTTAATCGAAATCTCCGATGGCTTTAAGGATTATACCAAATCATCCTTGCTGTCCAACATCCCGCTGGCTGTCGTGTACACATCCATCGGAGGATGGATTTCCAATTTAACCCCACTTCATATCTTCGGTTTTATGGTCGCACTGCTCCCGCTCATCTATCTGCTGAGAAGAAAAGAAATTATTATCAAATGGCAGGAATTTTTCCAGGTAAGCACATAAGAAAAAACCATTCCTCTGTTTTTACGCGGAGGAGTGGTTTTTTATGGTTCACTCGATACTGGTCAGAAGCAGCTCGCTGATCGGATGCTTCCATTCGATTTTGGCATCCGGATAGCGGATCAGTATCTCCTTCTCGAGGAAATATAGGTCATCCCTAGTCATACCGCGGAGATCCAGTGGGTCGGAAACCGAGACGTGAATATTGACCACCTCAAACGAACGCTCTGTTGTTCCGAGGTATTTAACCCCTTCAAACAGACAGCCTTTATAGACAAACTGCATATTCTTTTTGCTGTTTTCCGCATCATCAAGAAAGTAAAATGACTCTTTCTCCCTGGCCCGCCTGAGCCGGCGCTCCGGCTTGCGGAAATACTGAACAGCTGTGTAAATCAAGAGAGCAATTGCAATAATAATCAGGATGCGAAACAAAATGACAACAACCATATTCATCCGTCTCCCTGTTGTGTATATTATTTCTTTATACGATACAGTTCCCCTAAAGGTTTCACTCTTTTTTAAAAAACATGATACAATCGAAACGAAAAGGGGGAAAACCATGGACTGGAACAAGCTGTATGCCATGCAAAAGAAATTGGATTCCTATATCGAAGCCAACCACGAAACGGAAAACGACAAATTTGCCGATAAATGCCTGGCACTCCTCGTAGAAGTCGGCGAGCTGGCAAATGAGACAAGATGCTTCAAATTTTGGAGCACCAAGCCGCGAAATGAGCAATCCGCCATCTTGGAAGAATACGTGGATGGACTTCATTTCATTTTATCATTAGGACTGGATAAGGGCTACCGGTTTGCTGAAGAGGGATCAGTGGCTGCTGCATCGGGCGAGACGCAGCAGTTTCTTCAAGTTTTTCAAGATTGTACTGTATTTCGCGAGAATCCAACGTCTGATAACTATCAAAAATTGTTTGCGAATTACTTGCAGCTCGGGAAACTGCTTGGCTTTTCAGAAACCGATATGGAAGCATCCTATGAAGGAAAAAATCAGGTCAATTACGAAAGACAGGACACAGGGTATTAATATTTTGTCATTTCAAACAAAAACGTTATAATGGAAGAGCACTATATCAGAAGGAGGACACATACATATGGCAAAAATGGATGAAACACTGACCATGCTGAAAGATTTGACTGATGCAAAAGGCATCCCGGGCAATGAGAAGGAAGCCAGGGAGGTAATGGAGAAATATGTAACCCCATATGCAGATGAGGTAACCACGGACAACTTGGGGAGTTTGATCGCCAAAAAGGAAGGCAATGCAAGCGGCCCTAAAATTATGGTGGCAGGCCATCTGGATGAGATTGGATTTATGGTAACCCGAATTGATGAGAAAGGATTTGTCTATTTTCAGACCGTCGGTGGCTGGTGGAGCCAGGTCATGCTGGCACAGCGAGTGACCATCATGGGCTCTAACGGCGATGTAACCGGGGTGATTGGTTCCAAGCCGCCGCATATTCTGTCCGCAGATGCGCGCAAAAAACCGATGGACATCAAGGATATGTTCATTGACATAGGCGCTTCCAGTAAGGAAGAAGCAGAGGAGTTCGGGGTGAAGCCAGGCAATTCGGTTGTTCCTTATTTTGAATTTACCCCATTAAAAAATGATAAAATGCTCTTGGCAAAAGCTTGGGATAACCGAATCGGTATTGCTATTGCAATTGAGGTGCTGAAACAGCTGAAAGGTGCAGACCACCCGAATGTGGTTTATGGTGTTGGAACGATTCAGGAAGAAGTAGGCCTGCGCGGTGCGAAAACTTCTGCCAATCAGATTCAGCCGGACATCGGTTTCGGTGTGGACGTTGGGATTGCCGGAGATACGCCGGGCGTCAGTGATAAAGACGCGGACAGCGAACTGGGCAAGGGTCCGCAAATCGTATTGTACGATGCATCGATGATTTCTCATAAAGGTTTGCGCGATTTGGTTGTTGATACAGCAGATGCGAGTGGTATTCCTTATCAGTTCGCTTCCATGGCTGGAGGGGGAACCGATTCCGGGTCCATTCATGTGACAGCAAATGGCGTGCCGTCGTTGTCAATTACCGTTGCGTCCCGCTACATCCATACCCATGCAGCCATCATTCATCGTGATGATTTTGAAAATGCGGTGAAGCTAATTGTGGAAACGATCAAGAAACTGGATGCGGATACGGTGAAGGAACTGATCTTAGCATAATTTGCATAATAAATAAAGACTCTTTTCGTAAGTTTTGTTGCTTATTAATTTCTTAGTTGGTGGAAATTGCGACATAACCATCGCTCCCGCCGCTGCGGAAATACCCCTCGCTTTCCGCGGGAAGCTGCCGAGCCTCCTCGCGCTGTCGCGCTGTGGGGTCTCGCCTATGCTTTTCATCCCGCAGGAGTCTCGGGGTATTTCCTCCGCTGATTGCTGTGTCTTTCCATCTTTTAACTACTGTGTGTTTAAACAGCGAAATTAACCATCAACTTGTGGGCGCTGTTGTTTATTTTTAAACACTCTTACCAGCGAAGGAAATACATGGAGACTCCAGCGGGAGGATAGGCACAGGTGAGACACCGCAGTGCGACAGCACAAGGGGGCTCACCGGCCGCCCGCGGAAAGCGGAATGTATTTCCGTAGCGGTAGGTTAAGTCACAGTTTAAGATATAATGATAAAAACAACATTCTTTTAGAAAACAAAAAAGGGATCAAACGGCATTTAAGCCATTGATCCCTTTTTTGTACTTTAATCAAGCCAAATATGAATTCATTACTTTTTTCACATAGTTTTGTGTTTCTTCAAACGGCGGGATTCCCTGATAGTTATCTACATTGCCTGGGCCGGCATTATAGGCAGCCAGTGCCAGTTCAAGGTGGCCATTGTAGCGGTCCAGCATTTGCCGCAAGTATTTGGTGCCGCCCTCAATATTCTGAGCTGGATCATAGGAATTGATGACACCAAGGCCTTTGGCCGTTGCAGGCATAAGCTGCATCAATCCTTGTGCGCCGGCACCGCTTTTGGCATTTGGATTATAATTGGATTCTGTCTGGATAACAGCATGGATCAGCTTATCATCAATTCCGTATTTGTGAGCCGCATCAGCGATATATGTATTAAATCCGATCTGTGACGGAACCGCCGCACTGTTTTCCGAAACGGGCATCATTTGATGGGCTGGCGAAAACGGATTGCTGGTTGTGATGGAGGTGTTTGGCATCGTATTAAACATGGCAGCTTGATTAATTTTTTGCTGAAGAAGCTGTTTAAAAAGGCTTTCACCAAGTGTATTGGAAAAAGGAGCACCGCCTGTGGTCATAGTATTCATCGCCTGATGCTGGATCAACATCTGTAACTGTCTGACTTCCATTTTCTCTCCCCCTCTGCCTTCTTCTTCTATTGTATGTCGGCTTGTCCGGGAAAGCAAGACCAGTCTGGAAATATTTGTCGGGAAAACGCGAAAAAAGATAGACGCTAAGGAGCATCTATCTTATAGGGAATGCTGTTTATTCAGCTGTCTGTTTTACACCTTGTTCCAGGGCTTCCACCATTTCCTGTTTATCCTGGTCATTGGAATGGTTCCAGATCAGTTCAAACAAAACGCCGAGCCCGGGAAGCATTTTTTCCTCGCCATTTTGCACAGCATCAACAATTGTTGCTTCCAACTGCTCTTGGTCATTGTTTGATATATTGCTGAGAATTGCTTTTCGCAGGTTTAAATTCATTTTCTCCACCTCTTTATGATAAGATTTACTTGACTGTAGTTTGACCTGATACGGAAAGAATATGTATGAGCAATAAAGAAGTCGGGATGGAGAGTTAACGATGATTACGTCACGCAAGAATGAACAAGTAAAAGCATGGAGAAAACTACATAAGCGAAAAGGCCGCTTGGATTCAGGGACTTTTTTAATTGAGGGCTATCACCTTTTGGAAGAAGCACGGAAGAGCGGCTGGCCGATTCAGGAAATTATTGTCCGGGAAGGTGCTGAACTGCCGGAATGGACAGCGGATTTCCCGGTAGAAGAGGTCAGCAGGGAGGTATTTCAGCATCTGTCTCAGACGGAATCACCGCAAGGAATTGCCGCTGTGGCTGGCATTCAGCAAGTTTCCGAAACCAGTGGAAAAACGGTGTTGCTGATAGATGCCGTTCAGGATCCCGGTAATTTGGGAACCATGATCCGCACAGCTGATGCGGCAGGGTTTTCCGGGATTATTTTGGGAGAGGGAACGGTGGATGTGTACAATGACAAGGTGGTGCGCGCCACTCAAGGGTCGCTGTTTCACATTCCTATCCGGGAAGCAAGTCTAGGTGAGGCAATTCCGGATTTGCAGAGGGCAGGCTTTACAGTGTGGGCAACTGCGCTGGAAGACGCGAAAAATTTTCAGGATGCGGGCACCAAGGAAAAGCTGGCGGTTATCGTTGGGAATGAGGGAGCCGGTGTGCAGGAAGCATGGCTGGAGCTGGCAAATGAGCGGGTACATATACCAATTTACGGAAAAGCAGAGTCGCTCAATGTCAGCATTGCCGCCGGGATTCTGATGTATGAGGCAGCAGGACGATTGCGCTAACAAAGGAAACCAACCTTGCATGCGGCGGGCAAATTCTTTATAATAATAATCAAATACGATGCGCGTTGAAAGAGCCAGGTAGCATTTTAATAAGCGGGAAAGGGAAGAAATGCCTCAGACTGAAAGCATTTCTGCCGCGGGAAATGATATCTTTTCACTCTGGAGCAGACACTGGGACCTTGCGTGAGCAAGTAAAGGTGTTCCGGATTTTTATCCGTTATCAAAGCAAGTTGGGCACGGAATTACTGTGCCAACAAGGGTGGTACCGCGACATCACAGCCTCGTCCCTTTACAGGGGACGGGGCTTATTTTTTTGCATAATTTTTTTAATCAAAAAGGAGGCAATTCACATGAAGGAGCAATTAGAGTCGATTCAAACCGAAGCGCTGGAAAAAATTGCTTCAGCCGCGGAACTCCGCGAGCTGCAGGACATAAAAGTAGCTTATCTTGGCAAAAAAGGTTCCTTGACAACGGTATTGCGGGGGATGGGCAAACTTTCCAAAGAGGAACGCCCAGTCGTCGGAGAAATCGCTAACCAGGTGAGAGAAGCAATCACCGAAGCACTGAATCAGAAGACAGGCAAGCTGGAGCAGGAAGCAATGGATAAGCAGCTGGAATCCGAAGCGATTGATGTCACACTTCCGGGACGCCCGGTGAATGTCGGCGGACCGCATTTATTAACAAGCATTTTACAAGAAATAGAGGATCTGTTTATCGGCATGGGATTTGAGGTGCGTGAAGGCCCCGAAGTGGAAACCGATTATTTTAACTTCGAGGCGCTTAATTTGCCAAAAAATCATCCGGCAAGAGATATGCAGGATACCTTTTACCTGACAAATGAACTCTTGCTGCGTACCCATACATCGCCGGTTCAGGCACGGACGATGCAGGAGTATGGTGGAAACAGAGCCGTGAAAATGATCTGTCCCGGTAAAGTTTACCGCAGAGATACCGATGATGCTACTCACTCACACCAGTTTACGCAAGTCGAGGGGCTGTATGTGGATAAAGATGTACGGATGAGTGATTTGAAAGGGGTACTCGACAAATTTGCCAAAAAGATGTTTGGCGAGGACCGTGAGATTCGCCTGCGTCCAAGCTTTTTCCCATTCACCGAGCCTTCTGTGGAAATGGATATTTCCTGCAAGGTCTGCGGCGGGGATGGCTGCTCGGTGTGCAAACAGAGCGGCTGGATTGAAATACTTGGAGGCGGAATGGTTCACCCGAAAGTATTGGAAATGGCCGGCTATGACCCTAAAGTTTACAGCGGTTTTGCATTCGGCATGGGGCCGGAGCGGATTGCCATGCTGAAATATGGCATTTCGGACATCCGCCAATTTTACACAAATGACATTCGATTCCTGAAACAATTCCATCATGCATAGGGAGGGAGATAACAATGCTTGTATCATTAAACTGGTTAAAAAATTACGTTGATATAGGAGATCTGACACCGGAAGAGCTTGCCGAAAAAATCACCAAAACGGGAATTGAGGTGGACGGCATTGAGTACATCGCAGAAAAAAGCAGCGATGTTGTTGTGGGCTATGTAACTTCGTGCGAAAAACATCCAAATGCCGACAAACTTAATCTCTGCCAGGTAGACACTGGAGAAGAAACACTGCAAATCATATGCGGCGCACCAAATGTTGCCAAGGGGCAAAAGGTTGCTGTTGCCAAACCGGGAGCAGTCCTTCCGGGTAATGTGAAAATTAAGCGGGTGAAACTGCGGGGAGTGGAATCAAATGGCATGATCTGCTCGCTTCAGGAACTCGGCTTTGCAGAAAAATTTGTGCCAAAAGATATCGCGGACGGCATTTATGTGCTGCCAGAGGACGCCATTGTCGGCGGGAATGTCGCTCCACTTTTGAACCTGGACGATGCTATTTTGGAACTTGACTTAACACCAAACCGTGCCGATGCGCTCAGTATGATCGGTGTTGCCTACGAGATTGCCGCGATTCTGGATGTGCCAATCTTGCTGCCTGACGAGGAAATTGAACAGACCGAGGAAACAGCTGCCGATGAGTACGTGGAGGTGGAAGTGGAAGATACGGAATTGAATCCGTATTACGGGGCGTTTATCGTTAAAGATCTTGAAGTGAAGCCGTCCCCGCTTTGGATGAGCAATTATTTGATGGCTGCAGGCATTCGTCCGATCAATAATATTGTGGATATTACAAACTATGTCCTGCTGGAATACGGCCAGCCGCTGCATGCCTTCGATTATGATAAATTGCAGTCCGGAAAAATCGCCGTCCGCCAAGCTCGTGAAGGAGAAAAACTGGTGACACTTGATGAGGTTGAACGCAACCTTTCCAATGGTCAGCTTGTAATTACGGACGGAGAAAATCCGGTAGCACTCGCCGGCGTGATGGGCGGCGCGAGCACGGAGGTCAGTGCGGATACGAAAGCGGTGCTCTTGGAGGCGGCCTATTTTGACCCGGCTTCAGTTCGGAAAACGGTGAAAGCTACAGGCCTGCGCAGTGAATCCAGCACCCGTTTTGAAAAAGGCGTGGATCCTGACCGTGTGCGCCGGGCAGGAATGCGGGCCTGCCAGCTATTGCAGACGTATGCCGGGGGAAAAGTGCTTGCTGGTGCTGTTGAGGTAGATAAGCTGGATCGTTCAGAAAAAATTGTGGAAATGGATTCAGACGAAATCAATAAACGGCTGGGCACCTCTATTTCCACCAATGAAATGGTGTATATCCTGAATAAACTCCGCTTTTTCTTTGAGCAAAATGGCACGGTGTTTACTGTGCAGGTTCCGACCCGCCGCCAGGATATTACGATTTTTGAGGATATGCTGGAGGAAGTGGCCAGGGTTTATGGGTATGACAATCTGCCATACACACTTCCAGAAGGCGAGTCTCATGCCGGAGCACTCACAGAAACCCAAGCGCTGAAACGAAATGTTACCAGCTATATGCAGGGGGCCGGTCTTTTGGAGACAATTACCTACTCTCTGACCGATGAAGAAGCTATTGGCTCATTTATCACTCCGGAAATCGCAGCGGAGGAGCCTAAACCTGTTTCCTTAGCTATGCCGATGAGTGAAGATCATAAGTATCTCCGTCTGAGCATGCTGCCTGGCTTAATTCGTTCACTTGGTTATAATCAGGCAAGAAATCAGCCGGATATTGCCTATTTTGAGCTTGGAAAAATCTTTGTTTCCCATGAGGATGTGCTGGAGAGTCAGCCGGATGAACGGCTTCGTCTGACCGGGGCACTAACAGGCAAATGGCTGGAAAATCCGTGGCAGCAGGAGAAAAAGGAAGTAGACTTCTATGTTGTCAAAGGCATCCTTGAAGGACTGTTTGAACATCTGGATATTCCTGTGGAGTTCGAACAGGCAAAGCTTGACCAAATGCATCCGGGCAGGTGTGCAGTGATCAAGGTGAACAACAGGACAGCCGGGTTTATCGGGCAAATTCATCCATTGCTTGCAAAAGGTGAGGATTTGGGCGAGACTTATGTGTTTGATGTGAACATGGAGGAAGTCATTGCTGCTTATGATCCGGAGCCGTCTTACCAGCAGATCCCGAAATACCCATCCATCACCAGGGATATTGCTTTTATTCTTGATGAAGATATTGCAGCAGGTGATGTGCAGCGGGTGATTGAAGAGACTGGCGCACCACTTGTTAAACGTGTGCGAATCTTTGACGTCTACCAGGGCGAACATGTCCCAGATGGGAAAAAGTCGATTGCTTACAGCCTAATGTATCAGCATCCGGACAAAACACTGACGGATGATGAGGTTGAAGCGTCTTATCAGAAAGTTGTCGATACGGTCAATGCGCAATTTTCTGCATATGTCCGGTCATAAATAGAAAAACTGCAGCTCGCCTAGGTGGTGAGCTGCAGTTTTTTGTTGATAAAAATGAGTCGTGATCACCGCTGCGGAAATATACTACGCTTTCCGCGGGAAGCTGCCGAGCCCCCTTGTGCTGGCGCACTGCGGGGTCTCGCCTATGCTTTTTATCCCGCAGGAGTCTCCGTATATTTCCTCCGCTAGGTGTTGAGCCTTTGTTAAATTAAACAACAGCTATCCACTCGTAGGCGCTGATTGGAGCAGGAGGGTGGAGGGCAATTTCCGATTACTACATTTACGATTTTTGAGTAAATCCCGAAGTTCACAGAGCAAATGCCGAAGCGATACAAGTTCTAAAATTCATAACAAAGATGCCAAAGTTTACAGTGAAAATGCCAAAGATAATCTTTAAGACCCCTTTCATTGTTTGCAGGTGGGGCAACATGGCTTATATCCTCTCTCATGCTTAATAACGACTTTGGTTCAAATGATATTCAAAGTGTGTTGAATAGTTCTACTGCAGACTTTTTCTATAGTATCTCTTGAATATGATCGGGGTAACTGAGGACAGGTTTGGCGGTATGTGGTTGAAGATATAACCATCTCTCCAACCTAAAGATATTTTATAATATACGATCAAGAGGTTTACAAGGCTATTAAGAAAATCTTAACAGCCTTCTTTTATATCAGTTTCGCCTCCAAATAAATACCTCAAATACAAAAAGATTAATAATAGCAATTACTCCTATAATGATGAAGCTACTTATTTTGGGTAAATCAAAAATAAATATTACAAGCGAAAAGATAATAAGTACTAGAAGCAATTCCAAATAACCTTTTTGTCTTTTAGTCATAATTTACCTCCTCTTTCTATTTTATGTTTAAAGGTTTGTAGGAGTTTGTTATCAAGCGTTTATTATGATTTTAATTAAGGGTGTTGCCATTTGAAGGGTTATTTAGTGTGCGGTCATGGTGTCCACAGTTGCGTGAAACAATGGTATCAGATTTTTTGAAATGAAAAGTAATGCGTATATCCATATTTGTACTGGCTTCAAATATACCTCCATGCCCTTTCATTTTCTTAGTCCGAAGGGAGGGGTGGCTAAAATCATCTAATGGTAAAATTTAGGCTTTATCAATAGTTTTTTAGATAATTGATCTAATAGGGAGTAAGATTTTGAATCTTAATTCTTCGCAAGCAGTAGGTACTGCAATATCAATGTGTAAAAACTGATGCGTTATCGTTTTTTTTTCGTATTTTTTTATTGAAATAAATGAAGTTATAGAGATAATAAATAAGATAATAGCTATTACAAGGCTAATATCTTCTATAGCAAATATTGAAGAATTATTATTTTTATATACAATAAAAAACGCTATTACTAATATTGGCATTGAAACCATTGTTGTAATTATACTTTTATTACCCGATAAGGATAAGGATCTAATTTGTGTTCATGCTCTAGGACAATGGACGCATGTATTTTTCTGTTTCCTTTTGCCATGCTTTTAAAGAAGCCAACGTCATCAACTTTGATTTGGTTTTCTTTAATTTGATTTTGGGAAGATGAGATCTCCCATAATTGATGCTAGATTACTTTGAAGTCCTGATCTTTTTGCTCTTCCTGACGTATCTTCTCTTGTTCTACCTGTTGTTTGTCTTTACGATATGTATGCAAGTTCCCAACAGTTTGATTATAGGGCTCAACTTCACGGTTATAGTTGTCACGATTTGTTTGAATACCGTCCTTTTCCATAACACTAACTTTATACCCTAAATATTGGTTAGTCGAAACTCTACCCCCCTTTCTTCATGGGGATGGTGGTCAATGCGTTCATTCATGCCTTCACGTTCCAATATCTTGTTGGTATGATCACTATACCTCAAGCGAGTTTTTTCACCAACCGTTACTTCATAAACTACAAGTACTTTTCCGCCTTCCTGCTGTTGGCAAAATGCACTTTTGCACAGCTATCCAGCGTCTCTCTGCCGTGCTCGCGGATGACCTTGGCAATCGTCTGATCAACTTTCTGTGAGGCTCCTTTTGGCAGAGAAATCTCAAGCCGCTCCGATAGTTTATCCATTTCTTTCAAAAAGCTGGTCCGGGCGATGATCGAACCGGCAGCAACGGCGATCGAGTAGCTTTCTGCTTTGGTCATAAAATAGGTATTCGCAGCGAGACTTTCTTTCTCCGCGGCAATATGTTTTTTGTATACTGCCGGCTCGCAGAACTGATCGATTAAGATGCCCTCCAAAGGTAGGCTATCAATTTTTTTCATAAGCTTTTGGATTACATGGTGGTGAAGCATTGCCTTCATTTTCCCCTGGGACCAGCCTTTTTTCTGCAGCTGATTGTATTTGTTGTTCGGCAGCACCATCAGCGAATAAGGCAGCTCAAGTTTAACGATTTCTTTGGCAATTGAGCGGATTCGTGCATCTGTTAAATGTTTGGAATCTTTTACTCCCAGTTCCTTCAACTGATGGATCTGCTCTGCCTCTACATAAACACCTGCCACGGTGATCGGACCGAAATAGTCCCCGGTTCCTGCTTCATCTGTACCGATATGGCTGGAGGCAAACAAACTCTCCGGAGGGTGGTAAGAGCTGGCGGCCTGCTTTCTGGCTGGCAGACTTTTCTTCCCCGCTGAAGCTGTCTCCCCAGCCCACTTCTTCGCTTCTGCTTCCGGATTGCTTCCCTGGAAAAGTACTTTTCCCGACCGGTAGGCCGTGATGACAGCATCACCCGTCTTGGCACGGAAAACAGCACCCTGCGGCGGGGTCTGAGAAGAATCGGCATAGAATTGTTTCATATCATTTATCACAGTTGCTGATAAGGTATGTACGGTTTGGGGCATGACTCTCTCTTCCTTTCAATTTGTTCCTTCAACAACTATAGCAAAATCTACTGGTAAATGAAATTACAGAACGTATAATTATTTCAGTATTGCCCGCGTTCGTGTTAAGATAAAGTGAATAATTTTTCGCTGGCAGGAGGGAAACAAGGTGACCGAGAACGATAAGCAGCGAATTACAGTGGAAATCAATCATAAACAATACACCATCGTCGGGAAGGAGTCAGCCAGCCATGTTCGCCTGGTGGCGGAACTGGTGGATCAGAAAATGAAAGAAATCTATCAGGCAAATAAGAACCTGGATACGACCAGACTGGCTGTCCTTACCGCTGTTAATACAATGAATGATTATCTGAAACTCAAAGAAGACTATGCGAAATTAGCAGGTTCTATCTACAAGAAAGAGGATTAATTGAATATGGCTGACATTATTTTATTGATTTTATTTGTTTTTGGGGTATTGATGGGACTGAAAAGAGGATTTATTCTGCAGCTGTTTCATCTTGCGGGATTTATTGTCGCGTTCATTGCCGCAGCCCTTTATTATGACGATTTGGGGTCGCGCTTCGCTTTGTGGATCCCTTATCCGGAATTGCCGGAGGAGCATACATGGAGCAGTTTTCTGCAAAACATGCCTTTGGAAAACGGCTTTTATAATGCCGTGGCTTTTGCGGTGATCTTTTTTTCTGTGAAAATAATTATGCAGATCATCGCGTCAATGCTGGATTTTGTGGCTTCGCTTCCGATTCTGCGTTCAGTGAATAAGCTGCTCGGTGGGGTGCTTGGATTTCTGGAAGTTTATTTGATCTTATTTGTTGTACTCTATATTTTAGCTTTAACCCCGCTTGTGCCGATTCAGGAATTTATTAATGGCTCATCAATTGCATGGTTTATTATTGAGCACACCCCGTACTTTTCCGAAAAACTGACTGAATTATGGTTTACCCATGGGGCTCCTTTATTGGGAAGCTGATTTGGCGAAGAGACTGATTCCGCCTGTGAGGTGTTCTCACGCATGGATCAGTCTTTTCTCGCGGCAGGAAATTTACAATAATGAGGTGAGAGAATGGCGATTAATAAAAAAGATGTCGTAAAATTACTTGAAAAAATTGCGGTGTATCTTGAGCTGAAAGGGGAAAATCCGTTTAAAATATCTGCCTACCGGAAAGCTGCCCAGGCGCTGGAAACCGATGATCGCTCCCTGACGGATATCGATGATTTTACCAAGCTGAACGGGATTGGCAAAGGCACGGCCACCGTCATTGAAGAATATATCGAACAAGGCGAGTCACCCTCACTCAAGGAATTGGAGAAGGAGGTGCCGGCCGGGCTGGTGCCGCTTCTCAACCTCCCGGGACTTGGCGGCAAAAAACTGGCCAAGCTTTACAAGGAGCTTGGAGTGACCGATGCCGATTCCTTGAAATCTGCAGTGGAAAATAAACAGGTAGAGGCTTTGTCCGGTTTCGGAAAAAAATCTGCCGAGAAGATTCTCGAAAGCCTAAACGAAGCGGGGAAACAGCCGGAGCGCCTGCCGATCGCTTTCATGCATCCAGCAGCTGAAAAAATTGAAATCTTTGTAAGCAAGATTAAAGAAGTGGAAAACTATTCGCGGGCAGGCAGTCTGCGCCGGATGCGGGAAACATCCAGAGATATTGACTTTATCATTGCAACCGAAAAACCGGAAGCAGTCCGTGATGCCCTCTTAGAGATGGATGACCTGAAAGAAGTCATCGCCAAAGGGGACACCAAGGTCTCGGTTGTGCTGGACGATGTATATGATATCCAGGTTGACTTTCGGTTGGTGAAGTCAAATGAATTTGCCACCACCCTGCACCATTTTACCGGTTCCAAGGATCATAATGTAGCTATGCGCCAGCTCGCTAAATCCCGCGGGGAAAAAATCAATGAATATGGTATTGAAAAAGATGAAAATGGGGAAATCCTCACTTTTTCGAATGAGGAAGAATTCTTCGGTCATTTCGGGCTGGCTTACATTCCGCCAGAGGCGCGGGAAAACACCGGAGAAATCGAGGAATTCACCACCAAAAAGCCGCTGATTGAAGCCTCAGACATCCGCGGGGATCTGCATATGCACACTACCTGGAGCGACGGTGGCCAGTCACTGGAAGAGATGGTCAACCAGGTCCGCAGTAAGGGCTATGAATTTATGGCGATCACCGATCATTCGAAAAACCTAAGGGTAGCAGGCGGCCTGGATGAGACAAGACTGCGTAAGCAACGCGAGGAGATTGAACGGTTAAAAGCAAAATACAATGATATTCATATTTTTGCCGGAGTCGAAATGGATATTTTGCCGGACGGCCGGCTCGATTACTCCGACGATATGCTGAAAGAAATGGATCTGGTGATTGCTTCGATCCACTCCAGTTTCACCCAGAGCCAGGATAAAATCATGCACCGGCTGGAAACAGCGCTGGAAAATCCGTATGTGTCACTAATCGCACACCCGACTGGAAGACTGATCGGGAAGCGCAAAGGCTATAGTGTGGATTTTGATAAGCTGATAAAGCGGGCAAAAGAGACCGATACAGCACTGGAAATCAATGCAAACCCGAACCGCCTCGACCTGTCCGCGGAGTGGGCGAGAAAAGCGCAGGATGCTGGGGTGACTTTGGCTATTAACACCGATGCCCACAGCTATCAAATGCTCGACCATATGCATTATGGGATTGGAACAGCGAGAAGAGGTTGGATCGAAAAAGAAAATGTATTAAATACTTGGCCAAAAAAGAAACTTATTGACTACCTGAATCGTAATAAATAATGGCTCTTTTCGTAAGTTTTGTTGTTTGTTTATTTCATAGTTGATGGGAAACTGTGACCTAGCCTTCTGGCCGCCGCTGCGGAAATACCCCTCGCGCACCTTAGGGTGGCTGGTGAGCCTCCTCGCGCTGTCGCGCTGTGGGGTCTCACCGATGCCATTCCTCCCGCAGGAGTCTCGGGGTATTTCCTCCGCTAGTAGTGTGTTTTTACTTCCATTGCTGAAGGTAGTCCACTATAGCACGGTTTCAGTTTTCTCGTGAAAAACCATCGCTCAGGTATAGCTACAATAATGTAGGCTTGTGTGATTAATTTTAAAAAACAACACAACCAGCGAAGGAAATACATGTAGACTCCTGCGGGAAGAAAAGCTTAGGTGAGACCCCGAAGTGCGCCAGCACAAGAGGGCTCACCAGCTTCCCGCGGAAAGCGGAATGTATTTCCGTAGTGGCAGGAGTTATGTCACAGTTTATAGTGTTAAGTAAGCATTTTTTAGAAAACAGCCTAAATAATTAAGTGTTTCTGCATGTTGCTTTGATTAAGGCCAAACACCGTAAGACTAAAGGAGTTTTATCTATGAACGAACGAATTCTCCGTGTACTGGAATATCATAAAATCATTGACCAGTTGAGTGCGCAGGCAGCTACTACGCTCGGAAAAGCACTCGTATCCCAAGTAAAACCCTCTACCGATGCTAAAGAAGTCATCGAACTGCAGAAGGAAACCGATGAAGCAGCCCAGGTCGTCCGCTTGAATGCAGCGGCACCATTTGGCGGGATTGCCGACATCCGGGCAAGCATTAAACGCAGTGTCATCGGCGGGGTGCTTACGACAGAGGAATGCCTGGACGTTGCCGGCACTATTTACGGCGGGCGCCAGCTGAAATCGTTTGTGGAAAACCTGGAAGAAGAGCGTCCGATCCTTGAGGGACTGGCTGAACGGATTACACCATTAAGAGAGCTGGAGCGCGAGATTAAAAGCTGTATCGATGATCACGGGCATGTCATGGACAGTGCTTCCCAGAAACTGCGCAGCATCCGGTCTTCCATCCGCACGCTGGAAAGCAGGGTGCGCGACCATCTCGACAATTACACGAAAACAAAAGGGAATATGCTGTCTGACGCGATTGTGACGATCCGGAATAACCGCTACGTGCTTCCGGTCAAACAGGAACATCGCGGTTCAATCGGCGGTATTGTCCATGACCAGTCGGCATCGGGACAAACCCTGTTCATGGAACCAAGAGCGGTCGTGGACTTGAATAACCAGCTGCAGGAATCAAAAGGAAAAGAAATCCAGGAAATTGAGCGGATTTTGCGCGATTTAAGCGATCAGATTGCTGGGCAGGAAGCGTTTCTTCAGGAAAATGTTGAAGTTCTTGCAAAAATGGACTTTATGTTTGCCCGTGCCAAATTGGGGCAGACCATGCGGGCGGCCATGCCGAAAATTAATGAAAGAGGGTTCATTAAGCTGGAGCAGGCTCGTCACCCGCTCATCCCTGAGGATGAGGTCGTGCCCAACGATGTAGAAATTGGCGGGAACTATACGGCAATGGTGATTACCGGGCCCAATACCGGCGGGAAGACCGTCACCTTAAAAATGGTGGGTCTCTCTATTCTGATGGCGCAGTCCGGGCTGCAGATTCCTGCCTTGGACGGCTGTGAAATTGCTGTATTTGATCAGGTATTTGCCGATATTGGGGATGAGCAGTCGATTGAACAGAATTTAAGCACCTTTTCTTCACACATGACGAACATCGTTGAGATCCTTAAGCGTGTTGATCATAAGACCTTTGTCATGTTTGATGAACTGGGCGCAGGAACAGATCCGCAGGAAGGCGCTGCCCTGGCGATGTCCATCCTCGATGATGTCATAGCAAGAGGGGCCCGCGTGATCGCAACCACGCATTATCCGGAATTAAAGGCATACGGCTACAACCGCGAACATGTGATAAATGCGTCCGTGGAATTCGATATTGACACACTGAAACCGACATACCGCTTGCTTACCGGCGTACCGGGCAGGAGTAATGCATTTGAAATTTCCCGCCGTCTGGGGCTGGATGAGTCAGTGATCAGCCAGGCGAAAAGCCAAGTAGGTGTCGAATCCAACAAAGTGGAAACCATGATTGCCTCTCTGGAAAAATCCCAGCTGGACGCCCAGAAGGATTATCAAGAGGCCCACGAAAATCTTCTGGAAAGCGAAGAACTGCTCCGTGATCTGGAAAAACAGTGGAAAAAGCTGGAAGATCAACAGGAAGCCTTGTATAAAAAAGCTGAAGAAAAAGCTGACAAAGCGCTGCAGAAAGCGCGGGAAGAAGCAGAGGAAATCGTTGAGGAAATCCGCTCGATGAAAACAAACACCCAGTTGAAAGAACACGAATGGATTGAAGCAAGGAAGATGCTGGAAGAAGCAAGACCGGATCTTTCCGCTAAACGCGGGGATAACAAAGAAAAACCATCCGAAACAGGTGCTTCCAAAGAATTGCGGCCTGGCGATGAAATCAAATTGCTTACGGCAAATCAAAAAGGAACCGTTTTGGAAAAAATCAGTGACAAGGAATACCTGGTGCAAGTCGGCATCATGAAGGTCAAAGTAAAACGGCAAAATCTGCAGGCGCTCGGCAAACAGGAAAAACAGCAGACAGAACGCCAGGTAGCTACTATCAAAGGCTCCGGTTTCCATGTGAAAACTGAACTGGACCTCAGGGGAGAGCGATTTGAGGATGCCCTCGCCCAGTTGGAAAAATATGTGGATGATGCACTGCTGGCCGGTTATTCCAAGGTCTCAATCATTCATGGAAAGGGCACTGGTGCACTCCGAAAAGGCGTTCAGGACTTTGCCAAGCAGCATCCGAGCATCGTCTCTGCCAGACCAGGCGGATCCGGGGAAGGCGGCAGTGGAGTGACTGTCATTGAATTCCGTTAAATAAGAAGAAAGGATGTCGGAGTATATGACCGGTTTCTGGGAAAATATTATCGTATTAACCACAGCCAGGTACAGTATTGTCATTTTATGCACCCTTGTCTTTATGGCCGTGTTCGAACTTGTTACTTCCTATAAAAATTGGACAGAAATCAAAAATGGAAACATGGCGGTGGCGATGGCAACCGGCGGGAAAATCTTCGGCATCACCAATATTTTCCGCTATTCAATTGAGCATAATGACAGCCTGCTGCAAAGCATCGGCTGGGGAACATTTGGGTTTGTGCTGCTTTTGCTCGGCTATTTAATATTTGAATTTTTGACACCAACGATTAACACCGATGAAGAAATCGGTAAAGGAAACCGGGCAGTCGGCCTGATTTCCATGATTATTTCCATTGGTCTGTCGTTTGTAATCGGTGCAAGTATTTTATAGAGGATGTTCAAAAAGTCCGGTAACAATGACACATCGAATTTCTTCGTTGGCTTGGTTCTCCGTTCCTTGGAAAAGAAAACCACTTTTCCTGCGTGCGAAATCGTCTGCTCATGTATCTAAATGCATACATTCCGCTACTCGAACCTGCGCCGCGATCTGAACTTCTCGGTCCTTGTTATCCTCTTTTTTGAACCCACACTTATAGTAGATGTTCACACACGTATAGGGGGAAGAATCATATGCTGGAAACCTTGGCAAAAATAATGATTGCGGTGGCTGTCGTATTTTTGATCGTCGGGGTCGTTTATGTGCTGTAATTTCACCGCCTGGTTTCGGGCGGTTTTTCATCATGTTGAAAAAAATATGCAGAATTAATTCTAAAATATAGAAATTAATGCGTACTATGAGTATAATATAGTACATAAGGAGGGGAAGGAATGGAAATGACGAAAAATTGGCAATCCCTGTACCCGGAAGAAATTCCCACAAGCATCGCATATGACGAGAAGCCGCTGCATGGATTTTTGCAAGAAAGTGCTGAAGCAAACCCGGAAAAGAAAGCGCTTCATTTTATGGGGAAAGAGCTATCCTATCAGGAACTCTACACCCAGGCAAGGAAAATGGCGCATTATTTACAGGATCTTGGGGTCAAAAAAGGTGACCGTGTGGCCATCATGCTGCCAAACTGCCCACAGGCCGTGATCAGCTATTATGCGATTTTGCTAACCGGTGGTATTGTCGTGCAGACCAACCCGCTGTATAAGGAGCGGGAATTGGAATACCAGATGAAAGATTCCGGAGCTACTGTTCTTATATGTCTTGATATTCTCTTGCCGCGGGTGACCAATGTACGGGACAACACAGAACTGAAGCATGTAATTGTAACCGGTATCAAAGACTATTTGCCGTTTCCGAAAAACCTCATCTATCCGTTCATCCAGAAAAAACAGTACAATATGGTCGTTAAGGTGGAGCAAAGCGAGGAAACGCATGTCTGGCAGCATATGCTGGAACAAACATCACCGGATTACCAAAAAACCGAAGTAAATCCCACGGAAGATCTTGCGTTATTGCAATATACCGGGGGAACGACGGGCTTTCCAAAAGGGGTTATGCTCACCCATTACAACCTCGTGGCCAATGTCCAGATGTCCAAAGCCTGGATGTATAAAATGAACGATGGCGAGCAAACCGTGCTCGGAGTGCTGCCGTTTTTCCATGTGTACGGAATGACAACTGTCATGAACATTGCGATCATGCAAGGATCAAAAATGGTGCTTATGCCGAATTTTGATCCGGAAAAAACGCTGCAGGCTATTCACAAACATAAGCCGACACTGTTTCCGGGTGCCCCAACCATGTATATTGCGCTCTTAAATCATCCGAATCTGGGGAAATATGATCTTTCGTCCATCGAGGCATGCATGAGCGGTTCAGCCCCGCTTCCAAAAGAAGTTCAGGAACAGTTTGAATCCATTACCGGCGGAAAACTGGTTGAAGGGTATGGACTCACGGAAACTTCTCCGGTAACACATGCCAACTTTATCTGGGGAGACCGGGTGAATGGAAGCGTGGGTGTCCCATGGCCGGATACCGATTGCAAAATTGTGGACATGGAAACAGGTGAGGAGGCAGATACCGGAGAAGTTGGCGAGATTGCGGTGAAAGGTCCTCAGGTAATGCGCGGCTACTGGAATAATCAGGAAGAGACCGAGCAGGTGTTAAAAGATGGCTGGTTCCACACGGGAGATATCGGCTACATGGACGAAAAGGGTTATTTCTATATTGTGGACCGGAAAAAAGACATGATTATCGCCAGCGGGTTTAATATTTACCCAAGAGAAGTCGAAGAAGTGATTTACGAGCATGAAAGCGTCCAGGAGGCAGTGGTAGCCGGTGTGCCTGACCCATATCGCGGAGAAACGGTCAAAGCATATATCGTGCTCAAGGAAGGCCATCAGGTGACAGAAGAAGATTTAAATGAATTCTGCAGGAAGCATCTGGCCGTTTATAAAGTACCAAAACTATATGAGTTCCGCAGTGAATTGCCGAAAACAGCAATCGGAAAAATTCTCAGAAGACAGCTGGTTGATGAAGAGAAACAAAAACTGGAGGCCGAGAGCAGTAAAGTCTGATAGGTATTTCCCTTTTGGATGACCCAAATAAACTCAGAAAAACCGGGCGATCAGCCAAGTTTTTCTGTTTCAATCAAATGGACAGGCTTCCGGTTGACAGACAGGAGATGGGCAGGTAGAATAAATTATGAATGAACAATCATTCATAATTTATTGCTCTCTGGACTAAAGGAGAATACCATGAACAGGAATAAACCGAAATATAATCAGATTATCGAAGCGGCAGTCGAGGTCATTGCCGAAAACGGCTATCATGCTTCAAGGGTTTCCAACATCGCCAAGAAAGCAGGAGTGGCGGACGGGACGATTTATCTTTATTTCAAGAACAAGGAAGATATCCTGATTTCCGTCTTTGAAGAAAAAATGGGGCAGTTCATCGGAAGAATCGCTGAGGGGATCAGTGAAAAACAGGGTGCAGATGAGAAATTGCTGACACTGATTGAACTGCACTTCCGCCAGCTTACAGAAAATCATTACCTTGCTATTGTGACACAGCTGGAACTGCGTCAGTCCAAACAGGATTTGCGCCTGGAGATCAACCGTGTATTAAAACCATACTTGGGCGTGATTGATGAAATCATTCGTGAAGGAATCGAATCAAATCTGTTCCGGGACGACCTGAATGTCCGGCTTGTAAGGCAAATGGTATTCGGCACACTGGATGAAGTGGTTACCAACTGGGTAATGAAGGAACGAAGGTATAGCCTTATGGAGCAGGCTTCTGATGTTCATGCTTTATTAACAAGAGGTCTTCTAGTATCATAGATTGTGAGATTAAATATTCTGTGCAAATGGATGAGGAGGAGTATTCTTGGGAAATATCGCATATGAAGTGAAAGGTCAGACTGCCTGTTTGCAGATCCAGAGTCCGCCGGCAAATGCCCTGTCCGAACCGCTTTTTCAAGCACTGGCAAAACGTCTGGACGAAATAGAAGCGGATACAAATGTCAAGGCAGTCATCCTTAGAGGTGAAGGGAAGTTTTTTTCCGCCGGAGCGGATATTAAAGCGTTTTCCAAATTGCAGGAAGCCGCTGACTATCAGGCATTGGCAGAAAGCGGTCAGCAGTTGTTTGACCGGATTGAAAACTTTTCCATTCCGGTGATTGCTTCCATTCACGGTGCTGCTTTAGGCGGGGGACTGGAGCTGGCGATGGCTTGTCATATCCGGATTGCCGCAGAAACTGCAAAACTCGGCCTGCCGGAACTGACGCTTGGCATTATTCCGGGATTTGCCGGAACGCAGCGGCTGCCGCAATATGTCGGAACAGCCAAAGCATATGAAATGCTGTTGACCGGGGACGCGATTTCAGCGAAGGAAGCCGCAGAACTTGGGCTTGTCAACCGTGTGACCCAAGAAGAAACGCTTGAAGAAGAAACGTGGAAACTGGCAGATAAGATTGCTGAAAAAAGCAGACTGTCCATCAACCGGATTATGCAGCTTGTCCCATATGCAAAAACAGAGCAATTTTCCATTGGTGTGCAGGAAGAAGCAAATGCCTTCGGGGAAATTTTCGGTTCCGAAGATGCAACAGAGGGCGTCCAAGCGTTTATGGAAAAAAGGAAACCTCAATTCCGAGACAGATGATCTAAGGAGGAGAATAAATGAATATCTACGTATTACTGAAAAGAACATTTGACACCGAAGAAAAAATCGATGTTTCCAATGGCCGGATAGAAGATGAGTCAGCGGAATTCATTATTAATCCGTATGACGAGTATGCCGTTGAAGAAGCGATCAACCAACGGGACGCACATGGCGGGGAAGTAACCGTTGTCACCGTCGGGGATGAGGAGTCGGAAAAACAATTGCGTACGGCTTTGGCCATGGGTGCCGATAAAGCAGTGCTGATTAATACCGAAGATGACCTGGAAGATGGGGATCAGTATACCACAGCGAAAATTCTCCATGCCTTCTTTGCTGAAAAAGAAGCGGATCTGATTTTGGCCGGGAACGTAGCGATTGATGAAGCCAGCGGCCAGGTCGGTCCGAGACTGGCAGAAGCACTGGGCATTCCATTTGTAACAACGATCACCAGCCTGAAGATTGAAGACAATACGGTGACGATTGAAAAAGACGTCGAGGGCGATGTGGAAATCGTAGAAACATCGCTGCCCCTTTTGGTTACCTGCCAGCAGGGACTGAACGAACCGCGCTATCCTTCCCTCCCGGGGATTATGAAAGCGAAAAAGAAACCGCTTGAGGAACTGGAGATTGACGACCTGGATCTGGAAGAAGATGACGTGGAACAGAAAACAAAAACGATTGATATTTACCTGCCACCGGAGAAAGAAGCAGGAAGGGTGCTGGAAGGCGATGTCGACGAGCAAGTGAAAGAATTGGTATCTCTCTTAAAAAACGAGAAAAAAGTACTGTAGATCAATTGTAAGGAGAGGAGAAAACAGCATGAGCGAAAAAATAATTGTAATAGGCGAAAATAGAGACGGCACTTTGCGTAATGTCACATTTGAAGCAGTCGCAGCCGCGAAGAAAATCAATCCGGATGCGGAAATTGTCGGTGTAATTTGCGGCGCCGAAGATTTGGCGAACCAGGGACAGGAACTGATTTACTATGGTGCGGACCGTGTGATCACGATTCAGCACGATAACCTGAAAACTTATACATCAGAAGGGTTTGGCCAAGCCGTGCTTGCCGCTGTGAATGAGGAGTCACCGGATGGCATCGTCATGGGCCATACATCAATCGGGAAAGACTTGACTCCCAAACTTGCGGCAAAACTGGACAGCGGCCTGGTTTCCGATGCGGTGGATATAGAGAATGAAGGAGATCAGCCAGCATTTGTCCGTCCGATTTATTCCGGAAAAGCGTTTGAAAAGAAAATTATCACGGATGGGCTGACATTTGTCACGATCCGGCCGAACAACATTCCGCCGTTGGAACGTGATGAATCACGTTCAGGTGATGTAATAGCCAAGGATGTCGATGTGACGGACATTCGCACCATCATCAAAGATGTGATCCGCAAAGCATCCGAAGGCGTGGATCTTTCCGAGGCTAATGTGATTGTTGCAGGCGGACGCGGCGTGAAAAATGCAGATGGTTTCAAGCCGCTGTATGAGCTTGCCGACGTGCTGGGCGGCGCAGTAGGAGCTTCGCGTGGTGCTTGTGATGCAGAATATTGTGATTATGCCCTGCAGATCGGTCAGACCGGGAAAGTGGTAACACCGGATTTATATATCGCTGTCGGCATTTCCGGAGCCATTCAGCATCTTGCCGGGATGTCGAACTCAAAAGTGATTGTCGCAATCAACAAAGATCCGGAAGCCAACATTTTTAACATTGCTGATTATGGCATTGTCGGTGATCTGTTTGACATTATCCCGAAATTGATTGAGGAAATTAAAAGCGTAAAATAAGGCAAGAGATCTGGCACACTGGTGTCGGATCTCTTTTTAGCATGACCTCAGCAGGAACCCGCAGGCTGAACGGTTTTCAACAACAAGCAAAGTATTAGCCAGCATATGCTGGCGGTGATATACTTTGGATTAGATACAATGAAAAGGAGGAAAATCAATGGCTATCAAGAACGTTACGGATCAAAACTTTACAAACGAAACAGCTGAAGGCTTAGTCTTGGCTGATTTTTGGGCACCATGGTGCGGACCTTGCAAAATGATCGCTCCTGTCCTGGAAGAAATAGATGGTGAAATGGAAGATAAAGTGCAAATCGTAAAACTGGATGTCGATGAAAATCAGGAAACAGCCGGTAAACATGGTGTGATGAGCATCCCGACACTGCTCTTGTTTAAAAACGGAGAAGTAGTCGATCAGGTTATCGGTTTCCAGCCAAAAGAAGCCCTGGTTGATTTAATTAACAAACACGCGTAAAACCAGTATAATTGAATGTACGGAATTGACGGTCCCTTGTTGCAGCTTGTAACA
The DNA here is from genome assembly GCF_002763455.1 of Lentibacillus sediminis. Taxonomy (GTDB): domain Bacteria; phylum Bacillota; class Bacilli; order Bacillales; family Amphibacillaceae; genus Lentibacillus_D; species Lentibacillus_D sediminis_A. The sequence goes on along the minus strand of NZ_NIXK01000006.1, from coordinate 103,411 downwards.
AGGGATTATCTTTGGCAGATAAGAAAGTATAATACTTTCTTATCCTGCATAAGTGCAACTAAGGCTTTCGCCATAAAGGCTTGGCGATAAGCCAAGTTTTCTAAACAGCAGGGAAAACAAAGGTTCGCTAGTGGAGCTAACAAGAAGTCACTGCCTTCTGCCGTGCATTCTGAAATAGCAAGCTTGTTTAACAAGGGATGAGAAAAATGAATCAGGCAATACAGGAGAAACTGGCGGTGCTGCCGGCACAGCCAGGATGTTACTTAATGAAAGACAGGCATAATACCGTTATTTATGTGGGGAAATCCAAATTGCTCAGGAACCGGGTTCGCTCTTATTTCAGAGGAGCCAATGACAAGAAAACACAGCGGCTCGTCCAGGAAATCGAGGATTTTGAATACCTTGTCACCTCCTCAGAAATAGAAGCACTCATACTGGAAATGAATCTGATTAAAAAATACGATCCGAAATATAATGTGATGCTGAAAGACGATAAGAGCTATCCCTATATCAAAATCACAGCGGAGAGACACCCGCGTCTCTTGATCACAAGAAGGGTAAAAAAGGACAAAGGAAAATATTTCGGTCCATACCCCAATGTGATTGCAGCGAGGGAAACCAAGAAACTGCTTGACAGGCTTTATCCGCTCCGGAAATGCAAGAATCCGCCGGGAAGACCATGCCTGTATAATGATATGGGACAGTGTCTGGCCTGCAATGAAACGCCGCCGCCACCGGAGCGCTACCGGAAGATCATTCAAAATATCAGTTCTTTTTTGCATGGCGGGTATAAGACAATAAAGAAAGATTTAACGAGAAAAATGCAGGAAGCGAGCGAGCAGCTCAATTTTGAACGGGCAATGGAATTCAGGGATCAGATTCAGCATATTGAGGCAGTCATGGAACAGCAGAAAATGACCCTGAATGACAATGCGGACAGGGATATTTTCGGCTACAGTTATGATAAGGGCTGGATGTGCATTCAGGCGTTCTTTATCCGGCAGGGAAAATTAATCGAAAGGGATGTAGCGATTTTCCCGTTTTTTGATGAAGCGGAGGAGACATTTATCAGTTATATCGGCCGTTTTTATCTGCATCAGCATCATCCCAAGCCAAAACAGATTCTGCTCCCGATCGGCACCAATACGGAACTGGTCCAGGATCTTTTGGAGATTGATGTCCACACGCCTTACCGGGGACGAAAAAAGGAACTGGTGGAGCTGGCTATGAAGAATGCGAAAATTTCTCTGGAGGAAAAGTTCTCCCTGATCGAGCGGGATGAAGCGCGAACCGTTCTCGCCGTGGAGCAGTTGGGGGACATGCTGCAGATTGAGATGCCGCACCGGATCGAGGCTTTTGATAATTCCAATATCCAAGGGACAGATCCTGTATCGGCGATGGTCGTGTTTATCGATGGCAAGCCGAATAAAAAAGAATACCGCAAGTACAAAATTAAAGATGTAGAAGGCCCGGATGATTATGAAACAATGCGTGAGGTGGTTCGCCGCCGCTATACACGGGTACTGAAAGAAAATCTGCCGCTGCCGGATCTGATTATCGTTGATGGCGGGAAAGGACAGATGGGGGCTGCTCAGGACGTGCTGGAAAATGAGCTCGGTCTCAACATTCCTTTATGCGGATTGGCTAAAGATGACAAGCATAAAACGAGTGAATTGCTGTATGGATTTCCGCCAGAGGTCGTTCCTCTGTCAAGAAAGTCGCAGGAATTTTATCTCGTGCAGCGGATCCAGGATGAAGTTCACCGTTTTGCGATCAGCTTTCACCGCCAGCTCCGGGGGAAAAGCCTGTTTCAATCGAAGCTTGATAAAATTCCCGGTGTCGGCCAGCAGCGGAGAAGGCTGCTGCTGACACATTTCAAATCGATCGGTGAGATAAAAAACGCACCGCTCACGGAAATTACCAAACTGGGCATTCCGAAAAACACAGCGGAAACCATTCTGAGTCATTTGCAGGAAGAAGAACAGAAAGAGGACAAATAAGCTGCAATCCTGTTCGCCAGGGATTGCAGCTTTGTTTTTTGGAAGAATGTTTTTTACCAAAATCTATAAAATAAGACGTAACCTGCCGCTGCGGAAATACTCTTCGCACCTGCTGAGCGCTGGTGAGCCTCCTCGCGCTGTCTCCGCTTGAGGGGTCTCACCTATGCTTACCATCCCGCAGGAGTCTTCGAGTATTTCCTCCGCTGTTGTTGTGCTTTTTAAAATTAAACAATGCTAAACACTTTGTTGATGGTTGATTGGAGCGGAGGGCAGTCGACTCCTGCGGGAAAAGCACGAGTCTGAAGACCCCGCAGGAAGTGGTTTTCTTCCGAGGAGGCTGAAGCCGTGCCCGCGGAAAGCGGCTGCCCGCAGCGGAAATTAACAAGCACTTATGTCGGAATTTATAGGTATATATAGTTAATCAGTATAAATCACAGAAAACTCAATCTGGCCGATTCGGCGGTTGGTAGTCTCGGTGCATTCGCAATCGGTCTGTTTCATTGTCTGGACAGCTTCAGCCAGAAAACCTGCCTCCAAGCGGAATTCCGTGTCAAACGGGGATTCCAAGCGGCGCACGACAGCATCCGACATGAGCTGAAAGACGAGTTCTTTCCGTTTTTCTTTGACCAGCTCCAGTTTGCCCCAGCCGAATACGTCAAAAGCAGAAACGATTTCTTCCATGGAGTTGATATCTATTTTTCTGGCGAGGTTTCTTCCCATAAAGTAAAGGATGGAAGAAGACTCATCACCCAGAAGCTCGGGGAGGCAAAGATGCCGCAGTATATCATAGCCTGCCCCATCTGTATGTAATTCGGCAAATTCTGAGATGGTGAATATTGATTGTTTTTGTGGCACGGATGTCATCCTTTCAAAAGCAGAAGAGCTGAATCGCTCTACTTATCTGTTAGTCACATTATCTATTTATTTGCGCACAAGTGCAAGTCTCTCTTTCAGATTATCGCGGAAAAACCTGTCTAAGCTGTCGCAAAATATTCAAAGATGAAATCCTTTTCTTGACGCTACATTTAGTTAGAAGTACAATAAATATGTTAGAAATTGTACATAATACGCGAATAAAGAAAGTGAGCTTTATTCTGTCTGGTGTACAAATGTACAAAAAAAATCCATCGCAGATCAAACTAAGGGGGGTAACACATGGCAGAACACCGTGATTTTTTCTACAGGAGATTACATTCCCTGCTGGGCGTCGTGCCAATTGGGATATTTTTGGTTCAGCACTTGGTGGTGAATCATTTTGCTGTGTACGGTGAAGAAAGTTTTAATACGGCAGCAGGTTTTATGCATGATTTACCATTTCGACTCATGCTGGAAATATTTGTGATTTACCTGCCGCTCCTGTTTCACGCAATTTTGGGTGTTTATATTGTATTTACCGCGAGAAACAACGTAAAAAACTATGGGTATTTTCGCAACTGGATGTTCCGTTTTCAGCGAACTAGCGGCGTTATTACGCTTGTTTTCCTTGCATGGCATGTTTTTGAAACGCGCGTGCAAATTGGGCTTGGCAATGCCGATCTGGATTACAGCCTGATGGAAGGCATCCTGACCAATCCATTTATGTTCTGGTTCTATGTTGTCGGCGTTATCGCAGCCATTTTTCACTTCGCAAACGGGCTGTGGAGCTTTTTGGTGACATGGGGCTTTGCACAGTCGCCAAAATCGCAAAAAATTGTTACATACGCAACGGTTCTTGTTTTTCTTGGTCTCAGCTACGTTGGGATTAGAACATTAATTACATTTGCATACGGTGTTTAATTCGGCAGATAAGAAACTTTCTTATTCTGCAAGCGTTACGAAGCTTGCTAGACTAACGTTTTCTAAGTAAAAAAGGAGTGAGCAATATGAGCAATCGCAAAGTCGCAATTGTCGGCGGAGGGCTTGCCGGACTGATGGCAGCCATTAAAGCTGCTGAGGCAGGAGTCAAGGTAGATCTGTTTTCCATCGTGCCTGTAAAACGCTCTCACTCTGTGTGCGCCCAAGGCGGAATTAATGGTGCAGTAAATACCATGGGGGAAGGGGATTCTCCTTACCTCCATTTTGATGATACGGTGTACGGCGGGGACTTTTTGGCCAATCAGCCGCCGGTCCAAGCAATGACAGAGGCAGCTCCCAGCATTATTCATATGCTTGACCGCATGGGCGTCATGTTTAACCGCACACCCGAAGGCCTGCTGCACTTCCGCAGGTTTGGCGGGACGCAGGTTCACCGCACTGCCTATGCCGGGGCGACTACAGGGCAGCAGCTGCTATATGCACTGGATGACCAGGTTCGCCGCTTTGAGGTAGAGGGTCTTGTGACCAAGTATGAGAGCTGGGAATTTATAGGTGCAGTTATTGATGATGAGGGCATCGGAAGAGGAATTGTTGCCCAGGATATCAAAACCCACGAAATCAAATCTTTCCCATCGGACGCGGTGATTATGGCCACCGGCGGACCGGGGATTATTTTCGGAAAATCAACCAATTCCATGATTAATACCGGCGCTGCGGCGAGTATTTTATACCAGCAGGGTGCCAAATATGCCAATGGTGAATTTATCCAGATTCACCCAACAGCCATTCCTGGTGATGACAAACTGCGCCTGATGAGTGAATCAGCAAGAGGGGAAGGCGGCAGGGTCTGGACCTATAAAGACGGAGAGCCATGGTATTTCCTTGAAGAGAAATACCCGGCATACGGAAATCTCGTGCCGCGTGATATTGCCACACGTGAAATTTTTGATGTGTGCGTGAATCAGAAGCTCGGCATCAATGGCGAGAATATGGTCTACCTTGACCTGTCCCATAAAGATCCGAAAGAGCTGGATGTTAAGCTCGGCGGGATCATTGAAATCTATGAAAAATTCGTCGGTGAAGATCCGCGTAAAGTACCGATGAAAATCTTCCCTGCGGTGCATTACTCCATGGGCGGTCTATGGGTCGACTATGATCAGATGACCAACATTCCGGGAATTTTTGCGGCAGGTGAGTGTGAGTATTCCCAGCATGGTGCGAACCGTCTTGGAGCTAATTCATTGCTGTCCGCGATCTATGGCGGATCGGTAGCCGGACCAAGTGCAATTAAATACATCGATGGGCTTGATAAGCACGCAGACGATATGCCGTCCGAGCTATTTGACGGGCGAGTAAAAGAGGAAGAAGAAAAGTTCGAAGCAATGATGCAAATGAAAGGCGAAGAAAATGCCTACCGGCTGCATAAAGAGCTTGGGGAATGGATGACCGACAATGTGACCGTGGTTCGGGATAATGAAAAATTGCTGAAAACGGATGAAAAGATTCAGGAGCTGCTCAAGCGCTGGGACAGCATTAATATTAACGATACTTCCCGCTGGCACAACCAGGGTGTTATGTTTACCCGTCAATTGAAACATATGCTTCATCTGGCACGGGTCATCACCATGGGGGCTTATAACCGGAACGAAAGCCGCGGGGCACATTACAAACCGGAATTTCCTGACCGCAATGATGAGGAATTTTTGAAAACAACCATTGCAGCGTATGACAAAGAGAAAAATGCTCCGGTAATCAGTTATGAAGAAGTGGATGTATCACTGATCGAGCCCCGGAAGCGCGACTATACGAAAAAGTAATGAAGGGAGTAAGAATTAATGGCTGACGAACAACAAACCGTGACATTTATTATCACAAGACAAGACAGCCCGGACTCCGCTCCTTATGAAGAGACGTTTCATGTTCCTTACCGCCCGAACATGAATGTCATCTCAGGTTTAATGGCGATACGGGAAAACCCGGTAAATGCCAATGGAGAAAATACGGCACCTGTCTATTGGGACATGAACTGTCTGGAAGAGGTGTGCGGAGCCTGTTCCATGGTTATCAACGGAACAGCTCGCCAATCCTGTGCCACACTGGTAGATAAACTGGAACAGCCGATTCGCCTGGCACCAATGGATACCTTCCCGGTCGTGCGTGATTTAATTGTTGACCGTGAGCGCATGTTTGATGCGTTGAAACAGGTGAAAGCTTGGATCCCGCTGGACGGCACGCATGATCTGGGACCGGGACCTAGAATGCCTGAGAAAAAACGCCAATGGGCTTACGAATTATCGAAATGCATGACTTGCGGCGTTTGTCTGGAAGCTTGTCCGAACGTTAATGATAAATCGGATTTCATTGGACCTGCTGCACTTTCCCAGGTCCGGTTATACAATGCTCATCCAACTGGAGAAATGAATGCGAGCGAGCGTCTGGACGGACTGATGGAGGAAGGCGGCATCGACGGCTGCGGCAATTCGCAGAACTGTGTGCAAGTTTGTCCAAAAGGAATTCCGCTAACGACTTCCATTGCTGCAATGAACCGTGCCACCAATATTCAGGCATTCAAAAACTTCTTTGGAAGTGACAATGCCCATACATCGTAATACGTAACTAAAAGGAAAATGACCCTGCCAGCTAACGGGCGGGGTCATTTTTTTATGAAGAAGAGGTGTTTTAATTGAAATCTGTGAGTTATATTGAAGATCCTGCTGCATGGCGATCCGGCTTCAGCTTTTCTGTCCCGATTAAAATACGTTTTTCGGAAACCGACATGTTAGGTCATGTGAACAATGTATCGCCATTTATCTACTTTGAAGAAGGCCGGATTGAATTTCTGAAATCCATCGGCTTCTGGCAGGAATTTGAACAGGAAAACGGGTTGATTCCGGTGGCTGCTGATATACAATGTGACTACCACAAACAAATGTTTTTTGGGGATGCTGTCCGTCTGTATGTAAAAGTGGCTTACATTGGAACAACGTCTCTGGACATTCATTACATGATCGTTAAGGATCAGGAAGAAATTACGGTGACCGGCCGCGGCCGATTGGTCTGTGTGGATACTAAAACCGGCAAGCCTCAAGCCTTAAGTACGGCGGCAAAAGCAAAACTTCATGAAAGTCATCAAGTCGCAGCGCTAAAAAGATGAAAATATAAAAACCGACTTCGATTAGAAGTCGGTTTTTATTAAAGCTTTAATTCCCCCATGCGAAGGAGCTCTACAACGGCCTGTGACCGGCCTTTGACTCCCAGCTTTTGCATAGCATTTGAAATGTGGTTTCGGACAGTCTTCTCAGATATAAAAAGTTCCTGGGCAATTTCTTTTGTTGTTTTGTCCTGTACTAGATGTTCAAACACTTCTTTTTCCCGCTTCGTTAATAATTGCTTCGGTTTATACTCGTTGTCCTTCAAATGTTAACCCCTCCTTGCTGTCATAGAGCTGCAGATTGAAGGGAAATTATTTAGTCTTTATAGCTTATGAAGAAAGTGCATTTCGGTGCGTGTATTTCCGTGAAATGGATCGGTGTACCGGATTAAAAAGAGGTTCTACAAAAAAACTGACTGGACGGACAGGAAGAAAGGTGCAGTGCTTTTCAACCACAGGGCTTGATTTTTTGCTATAATAAGGGACAGGTTAAAGAAAATTTGGCTTAAGCGCCATGTCTTAGGCGTGCAGCCTTAGTTGCATTTATACAGTTAGAAGTATTTTTATTGTTAAGTACACACCTTTCCTTTCAGGCATACGATGTTACAATAATACACGCAGGATAAATCAAGGGGGATATACGGTTGAACAACGAGGAAGCAGCACCGGCGATTGTGGATGTGGAAAAGAGACTTCGCTACATCTCCGGGATTATTAAACAAAATGGACGAAAAATACTAAACAACTATCCGATCACTTCACCCCAGTTTGTTGCATTGCAATGGCTGCGGGAGGAAGGTGATTTAACAATCGGGGAGCTGTCGAATAAGATCAGCCTTGCCTTCTCAACGACTACCGATCTGGTGGACCGCATGGAACGAAATGAACTGGTGGAACGGGTACGGGACACGAAAGACCGTCGTGTGGTCCGCATCCATGTACTGGAAAAAGGCAAAGTAATTATTGAGGAAGTTGTCAAAAAGCGGCAGGAATATCTAGGTGAAGTATTGGAATCATTTTCCAGTGAACAGAGAGAGATGTTAAGAGAATTACTGGACGTATTGTATAAAGAAATGAAATACGTGCATGAAAAATAACAGCTAAGAAGAGGCGATAGGTTTGGAGCGAGCAATCGGAGTGATTGATTCCGGGGTTGGCGGGCTGACGGTGGCCCATGAATTAATGCGCCAGCTGCCGAAAGAGAAATTAATTTATTTAGGGGATACAGCGAGATGCCCATATGGCCCACGGTCAAAGGAAGAGGTCCGGCAATTTACCTGGGAGATGGTGGACTTTCTTCTGGAAAAAAATATAAAAATGCTGGTGATAGCCTGCAATACGGCTACGGCTTTTACATTGAACGAATTAAAGGAAGAGCTGGATATTCCGGTGATCGGGGTGATTCAGCCGGGTGCCCGTGCCGCGATTAAATTCACGAAAAATAATCATGTCGGCGTGATCGGGACAGAAGGAACGATCCGTAGTGAGGCCTATACTCAGGCATTGAAAGGGATTAAGACCGATATCGAGGTAGCCGGTCTTGCCTGTCCTCTGTTTGTTCCGCTGGTGGAGCAGGGCATCCTGTCCGGCACCCGGGCATTAAACGTTGTGGAAGATACATTAAAGCCAATGAAGCGAAAAACTCGGATGGATACACTGATTCTCGGGTGCACCCACTACCCCTTGCTGAAAGAAACAATTCAAAAGGTGATGGGCGAACAGGTGACAGTCATTTCTTCCAGTGAAGAAACGGCAAGGGAAACAAGCACAATCCTCGATGTGCACAAACTGGCAAACACCGTGGAACAGATTCCCATCCATCAATTTTACACAACAGGTGAACTGGATATTTTTATGCAGATTGCCAAAACCATTTTTGACCGGGAAAAAGCGTTGATGCTGACAATCAAAAAGGCAAAATTAGCCCAAAAACAGGAGATCTGATTGATATCAGGCTCCTGTTTTTTTAATGGGATTAGGTAATGGTATTCATGCTTATTATCTCGCAGTTGATGGAAAATGTGACATAGGCTGCCGCTGCGGAAATACCCCTCGCTTTCCGCGGGAAGCTGCCGAGCCTCCTCGCGCTGTCTCCGCTTGAGGGGTCTCGCCTATGCTTTTCATCCCGCAGGAGTCTCGGGGTATTTCCTCCGCTAAAGTTGTGCTTTTTAAAAGCAATCAATAGTTACCCACTCTGCTGGTAGTGGTTGGGCCTGACGGCAGTCGACTCCTGCGGGAGGAATGGCCTCGATGAGACCCCGCCGTGCGACAGCACAAGGGGGCTCACCAGCCACCCTAAGGTGCGCGTAGTATATTTCCGCAGCGGCGATCATGAAACCCACTGATTTACGTCGCACTTTATAGATTTCCCAACAAAACTCAACCAGCCAACCCAAGTTTTCTTACTTTCTTTGGTCTATTTCTGTTATAGGCTCGTATATATAAAAGTACAAACCATCATAGGGGGGAACGATATGCGTAAGCGCGGATTTCTGCTGGCGGGAACGTTAACTTGTACAATTATATTGGCGGGCTGTTTTCAAGGGGAAGAAACTTTGGAGGACATAGATGCACCGCCTAATGAAGCGGAGGAAGTGGATAGCCTGGAGGAAGTTGGAACAGAGGAAGAGGCCGGAGAAGAAGCAGGGGAAGAAGGTAATGCTGCTGAAACGGTCGCCAGACAATTATATTTGATTGATGCAAATGGAATGGTAGCTTCGCAGACGGTAGAGCTGCCAACTCTCGAATCTAAGGAAGTTGCGACACAAGTAATGGAGCATCTGGTGAAAGGCGGACCAGTTACCAATTTACTGCCAAACGGGTTTCAGGCTGTTTTGCCCGAGGGCACAGAAATTAATGGGTTGAGTTTGCAGGAAGACGGCACCATGATTGTCGATGTCTCCGAGGAATTTAAAAATTACCGGGCAGAAGATGAACTGAAAATCTTGCAAGCGGTCACTCACACCTTGACGCAATTTGACAGTGTAGAAAATGTAAAACTAAGGATTGAAGGTGTGATGCTGGAGGAAATGCCAGTGAACGGAACCCCAATTGGTGACGGTTATTCCAGGGCAAATGGCATTAACCTTACCAATACAGGGGCTGAGGATCTGATGAACGCAACACCGGTCACGATGTATTATCCTGCAGAGCATGAGGAGAACCAGTATTATGTTCCGGTCACCCAGTATGTGGAAGGCTCCAGTGAGGATATCTACCAGTCGGTTGTCCAGTCATTGATTGATGGACCGAGCCTTGACTCCAATTTGACCCAGGTGTTCAGTCAGGAAGTTACCCTGGTCGAGGAACCAACACTAACGGACGGGGTGCTTGAACTGAATTTTAATGATGAAGTGCTGACAGATAGAGAGCAGGCGGTCATTTCCGATGAGGTCATGCAGACACTGGTTCGCACATTGACAGAACAGCGGGCGGTGGAAGCAGTAAGCGTTGAAGTGGAAAACGTAGAGCAGCTTGTCAATGAAAGCGGCGAAGCGTATGAAGAGCCTGTCACCAAACAGGCCCTGGTCCCAACAGGAGAACTTTAACAAAAGAGGCTGGCTGACAGCCTCTTTTTAATTTTGTCCCCTTTCTTATCAAGGGGTATTAACGTGCTTCTTTAGCAAAGAATATGTTAAGCTAATGGATGAAATAAGGAGGAATCTTGATGAACGACAGTCAACGTGCAAGCAATCGTTTGCGAACAATAAATATTACACCAGACTATATCACCCACCCCGAAGGATCCGTATTGATCGAAGTCGGTAATACAAAAGTAATCTGCAATGCCAGTATTGAAGACAGAGTTCCTCCATTTATGCGCGGCCAGGGAAAAGGATGGATTACAGCAGAATATGCCATGCTCCCACGGGCAACAGAACAGCGGAATATCAGAGAATCGTCGAAAGGAAAAGTCAGCGGGAGAACGATGGAGATCCAGCGTCTGATCGGCAGGGCATTGCGCTCGGTAGTGGATCTTGATACGATCGGTGAGCGCACTGTCTGGGTTGATTGTGACGTCATCCAGGCAGACGGCGGAACAAGGACTGCCTCGATTACCGGAGCGTTTGTAGCGGTTGTGCTTGCGTTTGGCAAACTGCTGGAGGCTAAAACGATCTCTAAGATGCCTGTCACTGATTTTCTGAGTGCAGTTTCTGTCGGGGTTTTGCCTGATGGCACGGAAATTCTTGATCTCAATTACCAGGAAGATTCCTCTGCCCATGTGGACATGAATATCGTAATGACCGGTGCAGGTGAATTTGTGGAAATTCAGGGAACCGGAGAAGAAGCGACTTTTTCTCATCAGCAGCTGATCACTATGCTGGAGCTGGCCAGGGAAGGTTTGGATCATATTACCAAAAAGCAGCAGGATGTTCTTGGGGAGCTTGCTGGACGCATCGGAGAAACGGTGGGAAAAGGAGATTCGCTATGAAACAAATTATTATAGCTACGAGAAATCAAGGGAAGGCAAGAGAGTTCAAAGATTTCTTCTCCCCTTTTGGCATCCAGGCGCTATCTTTGCCGGAACTGGAAAAAGATTTGCCGGATGTAGAAGAAATCGGAACGACATTTGAAGAAAATGCGGCATTAAAAGCGGAACAGATAGCTGAAATGCTCAATAAACCAGTACTTGCCGATGATTCGGGGCTTGTGGTGGACGCTTTGGATGGCAGGCCTGGTGTTTATTCGGCCAGGTATGCCGGGAAAGAAAAGAATGATCAGGCCAATATGGAAAAGGTGCTGGAAGAATTGGCGGATGCCCCCAAGGAAAGCCGCACAGCAAGATTTGTATGTGTGCTGGCTATCGCTATACCTGGGGAAGCAACGATTTTTCGAAAAGGAACCTGTGAGGGAAGCATCGCCTTCTCGCCAAGAGGAACAAATGGTTTCGGCTATGATCCGATATTTATACCAAACACATACAGCCAGACATTGGCCGAACTGCCAAAAGAAGAGAAAAACCGGATCAGCCATCGCAGTGATGCAGTGAAACAGCTGAACGATTGGGTGAGCCGTTTGGCAGTAGAGTAGAGGTTATCTTTTTTTAAAGCACCTTAAAAGATGACAGCAAGGAGGATGGCAATGACGAAGGTACTCATTTTAAGCGACAGTCACGGACTCACAGAAGAAGTAACTGCAATTAAAAATCGCCACAGATTAGAATATATGATCCATTGCGGGGATTCCGAACTGGAGATGGATGCCCCGGAATTGCAGGGATTTTTCAAAGTTGGCGGCAATACTGACATGGACACACGATTTCCTAATGAGCAGCGGGTGCAAATCGAAAATCTGACGTTTTTTGTGGTACATGGGCACCTGCATCAGGTGAAAGCTGGTCTTGCCCCCCTTTCTTATCGCGCAGAGGAAGAAGGAGCTAAAGTGGCCTGCTATGGCCATACCCACGTTGCCGGTGTGGAAAAAGTGGGGAACCAGCTATGTATTAACCCTGGAAGCATCCGTCAGCCGCGCAGCCGCCCGGAGAAAACATATGCGATTATCGAATGGGATAACAGCAATCAGGTGGACGTTACTTTTTATACGACAGATGGGGAACCGGTTGAGGATCTGCATTACCGCGGCACCTTGTAATGAAACTGTTTGATAGTTTCTAAAAAGCTTGGATTTTTGGTCACCAAGCTTTTTAGAGTCTGGCTGATAAAAAAAGATTGACAAAACCTCTGAGGTTGCATATAATAATTTTTGTCCGCTTAAAAGACGCACAACTAATTTTCATTTTGATGCAGCACCACATGCGGGTGTAGTTTAGTGGTAAAACCTCAGCCTTCCAAGCTGATGATGTGGGTTCGATTCCCATCACCCGCTCCATACATAACCTTTATGTCCCAGTAGCTCAGCAGGATAGAGCAACAGCCTTCTAAGCTGTGGGTCGCAGGTTCGAATCCTGCCTGGGACGTCCAGCAAACAAAAGGAGCCAATCGTTCTGCGATTGGTTCCTTTTTCATATACCACTACCATTGTAAAAACGTGTTTACCAAGAATTATATTAGGGAATGGATAAAATATTGCTATCTGCGATTTAGAAGGGGGTGAATAAATGGAAAAACAGGATACCAGCGGAAATGTCATTCTTTTCCCTAAATGGAAAGACACACTGGAAGAAGAAAGTTTGCAAGCGTTGAAAGAAAAACGATATGAAGAAGCATTGACAAAATTAAACAAATTAATCAGCTATCAGGCAGAGAGTTATGAAATTATTGTAGGCAAGATGATGTGCTTAATGGAGCTTGGGTATTACCAGGAGGCGCAGGATATCTGTGAACTGGAGATGCAGAAAAAAGATGAGCACTATTACCATTTTATACATATGTATGTGACCATCTTGTTTCAGACACATCAGTATGACCTGCTGCTGGAACAAGCAGGTTATGAATTGGCCTCAGACAGCCTGCCTCCGGAGCTAAGGGAGCAGCTGCAGCAGCTTTATCACCTGAGTGAAAACATGAGAAATGATATTGCAGAGAAAGAAAATCAAGCATACTTGGCAGATTTTCAAGAGGCCGTAAAAAAAATGGATCACAGGAAGCAGTGGCGTCTCGTGGAGAATCTGCGAAAACGAAAAGAGACTCCACCGGCAGAAATGGCCGATTGCCTGATTAGCAGCGATATTCATCCTGTAACAAAAACAGCAATTTTTAACTGGTTGAAGAACAGCGGGAGCATAGCAGAGACTTCTGTACATAAAATGGATCAGTATTTGAGCATAACACCTGCCTCGGCCCCGGATCTTTGGGACAATGAAACAAATCGGCAGATTCTTGCTCACATCAGTTTATGGGAGCAGGAAAACCCAACCCTGTTTCAATTAATGGAGAAATTGCTGTACCGTTATACATATGTGTTTTACCCGATTCTGCCGCCTGCCGGGGATGCAGAGAAAATAGCCGAGGCGCTCGCCCAGATTGCAGCAGCATACATGAATTTATATACAACTGTAACAGAGACAAACGACCCTTCCGTCGGCAGCTATATGGAAACTATCCAATTATGTGAAGCGCTGTACCTGGGTATAATAGAAGATTAACAGGCGAATACCGCAAATGCTTGAAGAAAAGAGCAAGTATGTTATAATGAGATGGTTGTAAATTTGCATATTTACTAAGAACGTGACAAATGAAAGGGAAACAATAGATTTTGGAGGGAATAGTTATGACAGCAAAATGGGAAAAGCAAGAAGGCAATCAAGGAGTTCTGACCTTTGAAATCCCGCCGGAGGAATTTGAGCAGGCACTAGACCGTGCGTTCAAAAAAGTATCCAAAGATGTACAGATTCCCGGCTTCCGCAAAGGGAAAATTCCGCGCAAGATCTTTGAAAGCCGTTTTGGTGCGGAATCACTTTATCAGGATGCTATTGATATGATTCTTCAGCCGGCTTACCGGAATGCGATTCAAGAAACCGGTATTGAGCCAATTGAGCAGCCTGAGGTGGATATTGAAAACATCGAACGGGGCGAGCCGCTTGTATTCACTGCGGAAGTGCAAGTGAAGCCGGAAGTGACCCTTGGTGAATATAAAGGGCTGGAAGTGGAAGAGGAATCTACGGAAGTAACCGATGAAGAAGTCGAAGAAACGCTGGAGAACCTGCGTCAGGAGCAAGCAGAACTGGTTGTCAGAGAAGAAGGCACGGTAGAAGAAGGCGACACGGTTGTCATGGACTTTGAAGGCTTCTCAGGTGGAGAAGCGTTTGAAGGCGGCAAGGGAGAAAATCACTCCCTGGAAATCGGCTCCGGCCAGTTTATCCCTGGGTTTGAAGAGAAGCTGATCGGCAAAGAAGTGGATGCTGATACAGAAATCGAAGTTACTTTCCCGGAAGAATATCATGCCGAGGATCTTGCCGGCAAAGACGCCGTTTTCAAAGTGAAAATCCATGAAGTAAAATACAAGGAACTGCCGGAATTGGACGATGAGTTTGCAAAAGATGTCGATGAAGAGGCAGAAACCCTTGACGAACTGAAAACGAAGAAAAAAGAAGAATTGGAATCACAAAAGAAACAGGAAGCGGAAAACCAAAAACGGGAGAGCCTCGTGAATCAAGCTTCCGAAAACGCAGAAGTGGATATTCCGGAAGTGATGGTCGATACGGAACTGGATCGTATGGTGCAGGAATTCGAACAGCGTCTGCAAGCGCAGGGGATGACCATGGAAATGTATGAGCAGTTCTCCGGACAGGACAAAAATGCATTAAAAGAACAAATGAAAGATGATGCGGAAAAACGCGTGAAAACCAACCTGACACTGGAGGCAATCGTCGAGGCGGAAAATCTCGAAGTATCTGATGAAGCAGTCGATCAGGAACTGGAGAATATGGCTGCGATGTATGGAGCAGAAAAAGAGCAGCTGGTACAAATGCTTGGCGGGAACACCGACATGCTGAAAGATGACCTGAAATTCAAAACAGCAATTGATTTTCTGGAAGAACAAAGCAAAGTTGTCTCCTAAACAATTCGTCAATTGAATAAGGAGCAAGAGCAAGGTGCGGGGGCCCTCCGCACCTTGTTTCCATATTTCTGCAGAAAAAAACTGCTGGCATAACGATTTTATTTACGTATGTAACATATAGTATTAAGAATGCAGCTTTATCTATCCATCAGCTGGTGAAGTTGACCCTGAAAGTATATTGTTTTGTTTTTTAAATTTCATCTGATATGATGACTATAAGTTAGAATCCTAAAGATAAAGTGATGGGAACAGGTATAAACATTTAGGGGTGAAAATGAATGTTCAAATTTAATGAAGAAAAAGGACAGTTAAAATGTTCTTTCTGTGGAAAGAGTCAAGAACAAGTTCGCAAGCTGGTTGCCGGACCAGGTGTATATATATGTGATGAATGCATTGAGCTTTGTACAGAGATCGTGGAGGAAGAACTTGGCACAGAGGAAGAAACCGAGCTGACGGAACTCCCAAAGCCGAAAGAGATCATGGAAACGCTGGATGATTATGTCATCGGCCAGGATAATGCAAAGAAGAATCTGTCGGTAGCTGTATACAATCACTATAAGCGGGTCAACACGCAAAGAAATACGGATGATGTGGAAATATCAAAAAGTAATATAGCAATGCTTGGGCCGACCGGAAGCGGGAAGACGCTGCTTGCCCAAACGCTTGCACGCATTATCAATGTACCATTTGCTATGGCGGATGCGACTTCACTGACCGAAGCTGGCTATGTCGGCGAGGATGTGGAGAACATTCTGCTTAAATTGATCCAGGCAGCGGATTATGATGTGGAAAAAGCGGAAAAAGGCATTATCTATATTGATGAAATTGATAAAGTTGCGCGTAAGTCGGAGAACCCGTCGATCACCAGAGACGTTTCCGGCGAGGGGGTTCAGCAGGCGCTTCTGAAAATTATTGAAGGAACCGTAGCCAGTGTCCCTCCACAAGGCGGGAGAAAACATCCGCATCAGGAATTTATTCAAATCGATACAACGAACATCCTGTTTATCGTAGGCGGAGCTTTCGACGGCATCGATCAAGTAATCAAACGCCGTCTTGGTGAAAAAGTCATCGGTTTTGGTGCAGACGTTGAACAGCAAAATATGAAGCCGGCGGAATTGCTGCAGAAAGTATTGCCGGAGGATCTGCTGCGCTATGGACTGATTCCGGAATTCATCGGAAGGGTCCCGATTGTGGCGAGCCTGGAGCCATTGGATGAAGATGCTCTGGTGCAAATTTTGACCCAGCCGAAAAATGCGTTGGTAAAACAGTATGAAAAGCTGTTCCAAATGGATGATGTAGAATTGGAATTCGAAGAGGATGCGCTCACAGCCATTGCCCATAAAGCGATCGAGCGGAAAACCGGTGCACGGGGACTGCGCTCGATTATCGAGGGGATTATGCTTGATGTGATGTTTGAACTGCCATCCAGAGAAGATATTGACCAGTGCATTATCACACAAGATACCGTGGAAGACGAAGATGGCAGTCCGAAGCTCATCTTCACAGACGGAACGGTGAGAAAAGGAACCAAAACATTTCCGAAAGAAAGTGCTTAAGCGACAGCAGTAAATTGCACGGCAAATTTTTCATTAAAGACTGACTTGGGTTTGTATCCTGCCATGGCTCCGGGTCATGGCAGGGGAGACGTGAGTCAGTCTTTTGATATTTGTTGGGAAAAATAAGTCAGTGAAACTTTAAGCCGCAAATCCAATAAGTAATTCTACATAGAAAAGGCAATACTAACCCTGACTGCCAGCTATTAATTTTTTTCTTATAGGCAAAACTGCGCTCCACAAGCGCGGCTAAGCCAAGATTTCTTTACAAACGCCCGGAATTTATATAAACTTTAATGGCAGAATAGGAAAAATTCACCAAGAGGAGGTACATACACATGACAAAAGAGACCATACAGCTTCCCCTCCTTCCATTACGCGGACTGCTCGTATTCCCGTCCATGGTGCTTCATCTGGATGTAGGCCGAGACAAATCGGTGGCTGCACTGGAGAAGGCGATGATGGACGATCAAATAATATTTTTGGCTGCCCAGAAGAAGGTCAATCTGGATGAACCGGAACCTGAGGATATTTACCATATAGGCACGGCTGCCAAAGTGAATCAAATGCTGAAACTGCCAAATGGCACATTAAGAGTCCTGATTGAAGGTCTGTACCGCGGAGAGATCACCCGCTACACGGAGCAAGATGAATTGTTTCAAGTAGAAATCACCGAAATGGAAGACGTGCATAGCGATCCGAACGAAGAAGAAGCATTAATGCGATCCCTGATGGAACAGTTTGAGCAATACACGAAACTGTCCCGTAAAATTTCCCAGGAGACGTTTGCTACCGTTTCTGACATTGATGATGCAGGCAGACTCGCAGATATCATCACTTCTCATTTATCATTAAAAATCAAAGATAAACAGGAACTGCTGGAGATTCAGAAGATCAAGCAGCGCCTGCAGTATCTGATTCGGATTATTTCCAATGAGCAAAAAGTGCTGGATCTGGAAAACAAAATCGGCAAGCGGGTTAAAAACTCAATGGAAAAAACGCAAAAGGAATATTATTTGCGTGAACAATTGAAAGCGATCCAGAAAGAACTTGGCGAAAATGACGGAAAAACCGGCGAGGTCGGTCAGTTGCAGGAAAAAATAGAGCAGTCGGACATGCCTGAATCTGTCAGAAAAGTAGCGGAAAAAGAGCTCGGCCGATATGAGCAGGTACCGCAAAGTTCGGCGGAGAGTTCGGTTATCCGCAACTACCTTGAGTGGCTCTTGGCTCTGCCATGGACGGAGAAAACCAGGGACGCAATTGAGATTGAGCAGGCGGAGAAAATCCTTGATGAGGATCACTACGGCCTTGATAAAGTAAAGGAGAGGATACTCGAGTATTTGGCGGTGCAGAAACTGACCAATTCGATCAGAGGACCGATCCTTTGCCTTGTCGGACCACCAGGGGTGGGAAAAACTTCTTTGGCCAAGTCGATTGCTCGCTCGATTAACCGAAAATTTGTCCGTGCCTCTCTTGGCGGCGTGCGGGATGAAGCGGAGATCCGCGGTCACCGCCGTACTTACATTGGCGCAATGCCAGGCCGGATCATTCAGGGCATGAAAAAAGCAGGCACGATTAATCCGGTATTTTTGCTGGATGAAATAGATAAAATGTCCAACGATTTTCGCGGAGATCCATCTTCTGCCATGCTGGAAGTGCTGGATCCGGAACAGAACAGCAATTTCAGCGATCATTTTATTGAAGAGACATATGACCTGTCGAACGTGCTTTTTATTGCCACGGCAAACTATGTCACGAATATCCCCGGTCCGCTGCTTGACCGCATGGAGCTTATTTCAATTGCCGGCTATACGGAAGTGGAGAAGCTGCATATTGCCAAAGAGCATTTACTGCCAAAGCAGTTGAAAGAAAACGGGCTGAAAAAAAGCAATCTGCAAATCCGCGATGAAGCATTGCTGAAGCTGGTACGCACATATACCAGGGAAGCGGGTGTCCGGAATCTGGAGAGACAACTGGCGACTCTATGCCGAAAAGCAGCAAAACTAATTATTGGCGAAGAGAAAAAACGGGTAATTGTAACCGAGAAAAGCCTGGAAGAACTGCTCGGCAAGCCGCTCTACCGCTATGGCATGATGGAGCGGGAGGACCAGGTAGGAGCAGCTACCGGACTTGCCTATACTTCAGCAGGCGGAGATACCTTGTCAATTGAAGTCTCGCACTATCCAGGCAAAGGCAAGCTGACACTTACGGGAAAACTTGGCGATGTCATGCAGGAATCCGCCAAGGCTGCATTCAGTTACATCCGCTCCCGAGCTGAAGAACTGAATATTAATCCGTCCTTTCATGAAATTTACGATATACACATACACGTTCCGGAAGGCGCTACACCGAAAGATGGCCCTTCCGCAGGGATAACCATGGCAACCGCTCTCGTATCTGCGCTCACAGGCAGACCAGTGAAGAAGGAAGTAGCCATGACCGGAGAAATTACTTTGCGCGGACGGGTGCTGCCAATCGGCGGGCTGAAAGAAAAATCATTAAGCGCCCACCGTGCAGGAATCTCGACGATCATTATCCCGGCAGACAATGAAAAAGATATTGATGACATTCCTGAAAGTGTGCGCGCAGGACTTACCTTTATCAAAGTAAATCATCTTGATCAGGTTTTGAAACATGCATTGGCGGTGGGGAAAAATGAAAATAACTAATGCAGAAATCGTCATCAGTGCGGTCAGCCCAAAGCAATACCCGGAAGACCACCTTCCGGAGATTGCCCTGGCCGGCCGTTCTAATGTCGGAAAGTCTTCATTTATCAATAAGCTGATTAACCGGAAAAACCTTGCCCGTACATCATCCAAGCCGGGAAAAACACAGACACTGAACTTTTATCGGCTTAATGACCGGTTTTACTTCGTTGATGTGCCGGGATACGGGTATGCGAAAGTGTCCAAGAAAGAGCGGGAAAAATGGGGCCGGATGATGGAAACATACTTTGAAGAAAGGGACACATTAAAAGCTGTCGTCCTGATTACCGATGTACGCCATGAACCGACCGTTGCCGATGTACAGATGTATGATTTTCTTAAATACTATGAACTTCCCGTCCTGGTAGTAGCGACCAAGCTCGACAAAGTGCCGAAAAATAAGCGCGCGAGCCATTTGAAACGGACGAGGGAAACACTGGAGATGGAGCCTGAGGATAATTTACTTCCATTTTCCGCCGAAACCGGAGACGGCAAAGAAGAAGCCTGGGGGGTTTTACGAAAGTACCTAGGCATTTGATAAGACCTTTTATTTGTAAAGGTTATTTATTTCGCAGTAGATGGAAGATGCGACATAGCTTGCCGCTCCGGAAATACCCCTCGCTTTCCGCGGGCGCTGGTGAGCCTCCTCGCGCTGACGCGCTGTGGGGTCTCACCTATGCTTACCATCCCGCAGGAGTCTCGGGGTATTTCCTCCGCTAGTAGTGTGCTTTGTTATTTTACTGCTTGTTAAACTTATAAAACAACATCTATTTTTGGTGGTTAATTTCCACTGAGGGCAGTCTCTTCCCGCGGGACGACTTCTGACTGCTCACGGAAAACCGCCTGGACTCAGGTCTAGACTCGTGATATTCCAGCCGTAGTCGGCTGCCTTTTGCTCCAATCAACCATCAATGAGGTAGGCTAGTGTAATTGATTTTAAAAAAACAACACCACCAGCGAAGGAAATACATGGAGACTCCTGCGGGAAGAAAAGCCTAGGTGAGACCCCGAAGTGCGACAGCACAAGGGGGCTCACCAGCTTCCCGCGGAAAGTGGAATGTATTTCCGCAGCGGTAGGTTATGTCACAGTTTATAGATCCTGGGATAAAAACAACATTCAAAGAAGCCGCCTGAAAGGAATATTCTTAGGCGGCTGGGTGCTATTTTTTCTTCTTCAGGAAATAGAAGCCGACCAGAATCAGGGCAATCGGCCAGTATTGTTCCAGAAAGTCAATCACCGTGTAGATCCAGTCCAGCCATGCGGGCAACTCAATCGAGAAGATAAAGATCAGCGACAGACCGATCAGCAGCAACCCCGGCAGCAATCCGTCTTTCGTCTGTAAATAGCGGATAATGAAGGCAATGCCGATAATCAGCAGATAGACGGCCCAATGATCGATCCAGAAACTGTAGGACTTCAGACCATGAAGGTGAATGCCAATTCCTAAAATGATGGTCCCTGCAAATAAGTTCTGATAACGTTTTGCCGTGTAGCTGTAAATAACGAGCACGAGCCCGGAAATAATCAATAAAGTAGGGAGCGAATAAAAGTCCGTAACGATCGGTACCCTGAGCTGCCGCAGCAAAAAGAAGATACCGATGACAATAAATAGATAGGCCAGCAGTTTATGTTGTTTTTTCAATGCGGTTCCTCCCTCTTCAAACCCCGATTTCTTGCTTCTTCTATTTTGATATGATAAAGTACATTCGAGTTGATATAATAAATACGTGAAAACCTATTATATTGTTTCAGATTCTGTTCACATTTTCAAAAATAATGTCCGGACAGATATGGTAAAATAAAAAGGAAACGTGCTAAAATTGACAGCTGTTACGTAATTTGGGGGTAGATGATGTGCATATACTGAAGGTTGGATTTAACTACAAAACAGCCCCTGTTGATATTAGGGAAAAGCTCGCATTTTCTGAGGAAACGCTGCCCGAAGCAATGAACGAACTCAAGCAGCGCAAAAGCATCCTTGAGAATGTCATGATTTCTACATGCAATCGGACAGAAATTTATGCCGTGGTGGATCAGCTTCACACCGGCCGTTATTACATTAAGCAATTTTTGGCTGACTGGTTTCAGCTGGACAAAGAGGAATTTTCCCCTTATTTGCGGATCACGGAAGAAGATGGAGCGCTCGAGCACCTATTTCGTGTGACTAGCGGACTGGATTCCATGGTGCTTGGGGAAACACAGATCCTTGGCCAGATGAAGCAGGCATTTTTGTCTGCCCAGAATCAAAACACCACAGGAACGCTTTTCAATGAACTATTCAAACAGGCGGTCACATTTGGAAAAAAAGTTCATAAGAATACGGCGATTGGTACCCATGCTGTTTCCATCAGCTATGCAGCGGTGGAGTTGGCAAAGAAAATCTTTGGAGATCTGCAGAATAAGCGGACAGTGATTCTCGGTGCCGGAAAAATGGGCGAGTTGGCTGTGAAAAATCTGCAGGGATCTGGAGCCACAGAGATTACCGTCATTAACCGCACATTTGAAAAGGCGGAAAAGCTGGCTGCGCAATTTGATGCGAAAGCGGCGCCGATGGATGACTTGCTGGAAGTGCTCGAGAATGCGGATATCCTGATTAGCTCTACCGGCTCGAAGGAAGCTGTTTTGACCAGAGATGTGGCCGAGCAGCTGCAGAAAAAAAGGAAGGGTCGCCCGCTTTTCCTTGTGGATATTGCGGTCCCCCGGGATATGGATCCGGAAATCGCCAGTCTGGAAAATGTTTTTCTTTATGACATTGATGATCTGCAGCATATTGTCGATGAAAATCTGGAGTCGAGAAAAGCGGCAGCTGAGGAAATTGAATTGATGATAGAGGGCGAGATTGTTTCCTATAATGAATGGCTGAAGACACTTGGCGTCGTGCCGGTTATTTCCGCACTGCGGCAAAAAGCACTGGCGATTCAGGGGGAGACGATGAAGAGCATTGAGCGGAAGATGCCGGATTTAACCGAGCGTGAGAAGAAGGTATTGAACAAGCATACGAAAAGCATCATCAATCAGCTGCTGAAAGAACCGGTCACTCAGGCGAAAGAGCTGGCTGCCGGGAAGAAACCCGATGAAGCACTCCGGCTGTTTGTCGATATTTTCGGCATTGATGAAGAAGTGAAAGCGGAACTGGAAAAACAGGCAGACAATGAGTCCCTGACAAAATTGAAAACCAAAAGCAAAAGCGCCCTGACAGGCTGATTATAGCCTCCCTCGTCTACTCTTGAGGAGGGCGCTCTTTTGCGGTTTGCAGGGTTTACCTGCGATGACCCTTTCCTGATCGAAAAAATAAACCAGTATGCTAGTGGGAGAGGATTTTCGGGATGTTTGAATTGAAATGGCTTTCCGAATTCACACTGATCCTTTACGGTGTCAGTCTGCTTGGCTATTTTATTGATTTTATTCAGACCAACCAGAAGGCAAATCGGGTTGCTTTCTGGTTGCTTTGTATGGTTTGGGTGATTCAAACCATACTTTTTATTGATCAGATATTTATTGAGAACAGTTTCCCGATCGCCAATTTAAATGACAGTTTGTTCCTGTATGCCTGGGTGCTGATTACGCTCTCGCTGATTATCAACAAGCTGTTTAACGTGCAATTTATTGTATTTTTTATTAATCTGTTTGGTTTTTTTCTGCTTCTTTTATACATTTTAACGATCGCGCAATTTCAGATGGCCGCGAGCGGAATTCAGCTTGTTCATGAAGTTCTGATTACGCATATCGTCCTGGCAATTGTCTCTTACGGTTTTTTTACCTTGTCCTTTTTGTTTTCCCTGATGTATGTGATCCAGTATCGCTTTTTAAAGGAAAAAAGGGGATTAAAATGGATGTGGCGCCTCGGGGATCTGAAGCAGCTGGATGGCTTTTCCTTTCTGGCTGTCACGCTCGGTGTGCCGCTGCTCTTATTGAGTATTGTTCTTGGTGTGGTCTGGGCATATGTTACCGGCGCGGAATTCTACTGGCTGGATTTGAAGACGATCGGCTCGATTCTGGTATTGGCTGTGTATTGTTTTTATCTGATTCTGCGTGTGCTGAAAGGATACCAGGGAAAGACGCTGGCGCTTTATAATACTGCCGCCTTTTTAATATTGTTGATTAATTTCTTTTTGTTTAGTGTATTATCGAATTTTCATTTTTAATGAAGGTTCTCTTTGTAAGCTTATTTGTTTCGGAGTTGAAGGAAAATGCATTTTACCCTGCCGCTGCGGAAATACCCCTCGCTTTCCGCGGGAAGCTGCCGAGCCTCCTCGCGCTGTCGCGCTGCGGGGTCTCCCCTATGCTTTTCATCCCGCAGGAGTCTCGGGGTATTTCCTCCGCTAATGGTGTGCGTTTTAAAAGCAATCAATAGCTATCCACTCTGTTGGTTGATTGGGGCTGACGGCAGTCGACTCCTACGGGGAAGCACGTGTCTAAACCTGAGCAGGAAGCACTTTTAAACCGTGCTTGCGGAAAGCCACTGCCTGTAACAGAAATCAACTATCAAAAGTAGGGTTGATTTAAACAGCAGTAGAGTCGCAAACCACATCAGTCAGCGGAGGAAATATACGGAGACTCCTGCGGGAGGAATGGCCTCGGTGAGACCCGCGTGCGACAGCACAAGGGGGCTCACCAGCCACCCTAAGGTGCGCGTAGTATATTTCCGCAGCGGCGATCATGAAACCCACTGATTTACGTCGTAGTATAAATATATTGTGAAAAAAGAACATTCTTTTAAAAATACAGTTTTAACAAAAGAAAATAAATAGGAGGAAAATGATGCGGAAATTTGTTATCGGTTCACGGAAAAGCAATCTGGCCATGACCCAGACGGAATGGGTGGTGGAGAAATTGAAAGAAGCAGGCGTCGAGAATGAGTTTGAAATAAAAAAAATCGTAACCAAGGGAGACCGCATCCTGGATGTCACCCTCTCTAAGGTTGGCGGCAAGGGCTTATTCGTCAAAGAAATTGAGCAGGCGATGTATGACAAGGAAATTGATTTTGCCGTCCACAGCATGAAAGATATGCCGTCCGAGATGCCGGAGGGGCTGGTAATTTCCACGATCCCGGTAAGAGAGGATCACCGTGACGCCTACATTGCCAAGAATAATACACCTCTGAAAGATTTGCCGTCAGGTGCCATCGTTGGAACAAGCAGTCTGCGCCGGTCCGCCCAGATTCTTGCAGAACGGCCGGATGTGAAGATTCAGTGGATCCGGGGAAATATTGAAACCCGTATCAGAAAGCTGGAAGAAGAAAATTATGATGCGATCATCCTGGCTGTTTCCGGCTTGAAACGGGTTGGTCTCAGTGAAGAGCGGATAACTGAATACCTGGAGCCGGATGTTTGTGTGCCTGCTGTCGGACAGGGAGCATTAGCAATTGAGAGCCGGGAAGATGATACAGAATTGCACGAAATCCTGGCGAGAATTAATGATGCTTATACAACGCGAACGGTTACAGCAGAGCGTACATTCCTGCATCTTTTGGAAGGCGGATGTCAGGTGCCAATTGGCGGCTATGCCTATTTGGACAAGGAGAACATAGTACTGACTGCCCTTGTCGGGACGCCGGACGGGAAAACTATTTTGAAAGAAACGGTAAGCGGCACTGATCCGGAAGCTGTTGGAAAGGAAGCGGCCGATAAGTTAATCTCGCAGGGAGCAAAAGAAATTGTGGACCAGGTAAAAGAGGAGCTTGACCAGTAATGTCCGGCACGTTAGAGGAAAAGAAAATCCTAATTACGCGGGAGGAACAGCAGGGAAAGCGTTTTGCGGAGATGGTAGAAACAGAGGGCGGTGTACCGGTTTCTGTTCCGCTTTTGCGGATCTCCTGTAATCCATCTGCCCTGAAGCAGGACTTTACCAGCTTTCTCGATTATAAATGGGTGTTTTTCACGAGTGCCAATGGGGTGGAATGTTTTTTCCGTCTGGCGGTGAAACAGGGCATGGAACCGAAAGATTTTAGTCGTCTCAAGATTGCCACTGTCGGACCGAAAACAAAAGCAGCCTTGAATCCGTATGGACTGAAGGCAGATTTTGTTCCCTCCGAATACAGCGCAGCGGTAATGGCTAATGAATTTTACCCGAAGCATGCAGGTGAGGAGCCGGTTTTGCTAGTGCGCGGAAACCTCTCGCGGGAGGTGTTGCCGGAATTTTTCACAAAACATCATGTGGACTTTGATACCATCGAAGTATATGAGACAGCGCCGTATCATGCGAATGCTAAAAAGCTCCGGGAGAAGCTGCAAGAAGGAATCGATTACCTCACATTTGCCAGCCCGTCCGCTGCGGAAGCTTTTGCTGCTTACACGGAGGAGCGGGGCCTTCCCGCGGTTTGTATTGGTACAACAACCGGACAGCGGGCAATAGAGCTGGGCTTTCACTCTGTCTTGATGCCGGAAGAGTTTTCCCTTGATGGTATGCTTGGATTAATAGATAAGGATATTACGACGAAAGGGCAGATATATATGGAAATCAATCAGCAATTTAAGCGTCATCGCAGGCTGAGATCGTCTGCTTCGATGCGTTCGCTTGTACGGGAAAATCATTTGCGGACAGCGGATCTGATTTATCCTATTTTTATTATCGAAGGAGAAAATATCCGCAATGAAGTGCCATCAATGCCTGGGGTGTACCAGGTGTCGCTTGATCTGCTACACGAGGAACTAAAGGAAATTTACTCACTCGGCATCCGGGCAATGATGCTGTTTGGTGTGCCGAATGAAAAAGATGAAGAGGGCACCGGTGCCTTTGTGGATAGCGGGATTGTACAGGAAGCAACCCGGGTGATTAAACAGATGTACCCGGATATGCTCGTGGTGGCGGATACTTGTCTTTGCGAGTACACCTCCCATGGACATTGCGGCGTCATTCATAACCATGATGTTGACAACGACGAATCCCTGAAACTGCTGGCCAAAACAGCGGTATCACAGGCTAAAGCAGGCGCAGATATTATTGCACCATCCAATATGATGGACGGATTTGTAACGGTCATTCGTCAGGCACTTGATGAAGCGGGCTTTCACAACATACCGATTATGTCCTATGCGGTGAAATATTCCTCTGCCTTTTACGGACCATTCCGGGATGCGGCCGACTCCACCCCGCAGTTCGGTGACCGCAAGACCTATCAGATGGATCCGGCAAACCGGCTGGAAGCGTTGAGAGAAGCATCCTCTGATGTGGAAGAGGGAGCCGACTTTCTGATTGTGAAGCCGGCGCTTTCCTATTTGGACATTGTCCGTGAAGTAAGGGATCGCTTTAACGTGCCTGTCGTCGCCTATAATGTCAGCGGCGAATATTCCATGATTAAAGCTGCTGCCATGCAGGGTTGGATCAATGAGAAAGAAATCGTGATGGAAAAACTCACGTCCATGAAACGTGCAGGCGCCGATCTGATTATCACATATTTTGCAAAAGACGTTGCGAAATGGTTGAATGAAGAGTAACAATATCTTTCGTTAGGGTGATAGAAATGGGAAATTTTGCTAATTCAGCGGATGCGTATAAAGAGGCAGTCAATTTAATGCCAGGCGGGGTAAATTCCCCTGTGCGTGCATTTAAATCGGTGGGAATGACGCCGCTGTTTATGGAGTCCGGGCATGGATCCAAGATAAAGGACATTGACGGAAATGAGTACATTGATTATGTACTAAGCTGGGGGCCGCTGATTTTGGGCCATGCCGATGAGCGTGTTGTTGAGCGGCTGCAAGAGACGGCTGCCAAAGGGACAAGCTTTGGCGCCCCAACACATTTAGAAAATGACTTGGCCCGTCTGGTTATCGACCGCGTGCCGTCGATAGAAATGGTGCGGATGGTGAATTCAGGTACGGAGGCAACGATGAGTGCCTTAAGGCTGGCAAGAGGCTATACGGGCCGGGATAAAATCTTAAAATTTGAGGGGAATTACCATGGCCATGGCGACTCCCTGTTGATTAAAGCGGGTTCCGGGGTCGCTACATTGGGACTGCCGGACAGCCCCGGGGTTCCGAGTTCCGTAGCAGAGCACACGATTACTGTACCGTATAATGACATGGAAAGTGTACGCTATGCGTTTGAGCAATTCGGGGAAGAAATTGCAGCTGTGATTGTGGAACCTGTCTCTGGCAATATGGGAGTGGTTCCGCCGAAAGGATCCTTCCTGAAAGATTTGCGCCAGGTGACAAAGGAGCATGGCAGTCTGCTCGTGTTTGACGAAGTGATGACCGGCTTCCGTGTCGGTTACAACTGTGCACAGGGACATTTTGGGGTTACACCTGACCTGACTTGTCTCGGCAAAGTTATCGGTGGCGGTTTGCCTGTCGGCGCGTATGGTGGCAAACGGGAGATTATGGAGCAAGTTGCCCCGACCGGAACGATTTACCAGGCGGGCACATTGTCAGGGAACCCGCTGGCGATGACAGCAGGATTTGAAACTTTGAATGCGCTGAATGAAGCGTCCTATGAGGCGATCAATGAGAAAGTGGACCGGCTGACAGAAGGGTTCAGGGATTCAGCGCGTGCTTATGACATCCCGCTGACCATCAATCGTGCCGGTTCGATGGTTGGGGTTTTCTTTACTGATCAGGATGTCATTAATTACGAAACGGCGCAGGGTGCTAATCTTGACTATTTCGCCCAATATTACCGGGCGATGATAGAGGAAGGAATTTTCCTGCCCCCGTCCCAGTTTGAAGGACTGTTCCTCTCCACCGCGCACAGTGATGAGGATATAACTCGGACAATTGAAGCTGTTCATACTGCTTTCTCAAAAATTGAAAAGTAACAGTTTAGCCATCCTTGCTTGACGAGGGTGGCTTTGTTTTATGGCAGTTTTTTTAAAAAGGTTTATTAAGACAAAGTCTATAAACTGAGACATCTCCTGCCGCTGCGGAAATACCCCTCGCTTTCCGCGGGCGCTGGTGAGCCTCCTCGTGCTGTCGCACTGCGGGGTCTCACCTATGCTTACCATCCCGCAGGAGTCTCGGGGTATTTCCTCCGCTAACGATGTTGCTTGTTATATTAAACATCAACTAGCTCTGTCACAGATATTTCCGCAGCGTCGGGGCAGAGACCGTGGCACATTTTTCATCAACTATGAGGATTTTCGTTGTTCACGCATATCCGCCAATCTCCCTTCATATAGATAATTTAGATGTATAAGCACATGGAAGATGCTTGTAGAAGGGAGGAAGTCACTTGTCTGCTGAGCAATCAGTGTTCCGTTTTGAGCTGAATGAATCACTTTACTTTGAAAAGGGACAGGAAGTTGGCGAAATCAGAGGGATTTCCCTCGACCCGGAAATCGGTATACAGCCATTTAATGATTACATTTCCATCCGTGGTGTGATTGAACTGCGCGGGGAGTATCAGAAACTGCCGTCCGAGGAAGAGGAATCTCCGTCGGGTGAGTTTGAGGATTTTCATGCCCGCCGCTATGTCGAGAGTGTGGTCGATCAGGAAGCTGGTTATGCGGAATTTGCCCACCGCTTTCCTGTGGAAATTTCCGTACCGGCCTATCGGGTAAGCGATATTGAAAACGTAACGGTTAATATTGAATCCTTTGACTATGAAATTCCTGCAGAGAATCATTTGAAGCTGTACTCGACCATTGAAATTAATGGGATCGACAATAGTGCAGCGGAGACACCAGTGGAGCCGGAAGATTACGGGCAGGAAGAAGAAGCATTTGCGAGAAACGAAGCAGATACATTCGAATTTGACTGGAAAGAAGAGCAGGAGCCTGCCCCCCCAGAGCTGGCAGAAACACCGGCGCCGCCTGATATTCCGGCCATTTCCATGGAGCCGGAAGAGGAAGAAGCGCAGAAAGACCGCTGGAAATACAAACAAACGCAATCGTTAAAAGAGTTCTTTGATGACAGCTCATCATCGTCCCAGGAGGAAGAATCCTCCTCGAGTGATGAAGAAGAAGCCATCTTGGAAACGGATGAATCCAGCAGTTATGAGGAAAGCTCGGAAAGCCGTGATGAAGCACAGGCAGAAGATGTCAGCTATCTGGCAGATATGTTCCGGAGTTCCGAGGAGGATTCCTACTCAAAAATGCGGCTCTGCATTGTCCAGAGCAAAGATACCATTGATACCATTGCCGAACGTTATCAGGTTCCGGCATTGCAGCTTATCAAACAAAACCAGCTGGAAGAGGACTATGATGTTACCGAAGGACAGCTTCTGCGTATTCCAGCTAAAAATTCCTGATCCTGTTCCCCTTGTCCATCAAGGGGAGTCTATTTTTTATCCTTTTTAAGCTAAATCTCTCACGCCAGGTGGTGAATACAATGGAAATGCTGAAAAAAGTACTGAACTCCTACTCAGTTCAGCCGCTTGATATCGAGGAAGTAACTCCTCGCCTGTACCGCATCCGGGACGTCCATCAGGAATACGCCCTAAAACAAAGCTTTTTGTCAAAAGACTCACTCAACGATTGGGAAGCGGTATACCATCAAGCCTTTTCCCGGCATCTGTCTTCCGTTGTTCCCGTTTACCTGACAAAACAGCGGAACCTGTATGTGGAAATGGGAGAGTCCATTTACTATTTGTCACCCTGGATTGAAAGCAATGCCAGGTTTAAGGACCGCCCGGCAATCGAAGGTTTTTATCAAAGCCTTGGCATGGTGCATGCACAGACAAAGCAAACACTTGAAATTGACACCGGGAAATTGGAAGCATCCTTTCATACATATCAGACCTTTTGCGAAGAAAGCGGGAAGGAATTGCTGGCAGTGGTCGAGCAATTCGAACAGCGTCACTACATGTCTCCATTCGAACTATCCGTCTGCACCCATTACCGGGACTTGGAATTCAGCATCAGAGAAATTTCCCGGCGAACCTCTCTGCTGCTGGATGAACTGCAGGGTGAAGTCAGGTGGAACTACAGCCTTTGTCATGGCAATCCCCGTCTGTCCCATTCCTTGAGCGGGTCAGTTCCTTATCTGATCAACTGGGAAAATGCCCGCTATGACAGTCCGGTTATGGATTTGGCCGATTTTTTTAAACAGGAAGTCCGCTATTATGATTACCCGATGGATCAATTGGTCGAATCATTTTCTGTTTACCACCAGGAGAATGAGCTGACCACGCTGGAACTGCAGCAGCTCACCATTCATATGCTGAACCCGGCCAATTATATGAAAATCCTAAGGCATTATGTGAATGACCCCCAGGGTTCTCCAGAAGTTCAGCAAGTGAGCCGTCTCCAGCAGGCATATCGCCAGCTGCGGTTTGGGTTGCAATTTTCCCGTTATGTGGAAGACGAATATGAAGCGATTGCCTTTGATGAGTCAGAAAGCTAAATCCATTCCAGATAAAAGGCGATGAACACACCGACCAGAATCCCCAGCAGGAAAACGTCCAAAGTTGTCGGGAAAAACAGGGTTCGCACCAGCTGGAAAATCAGGATCGGCAAGGTTACTTTTTCCGCTACATAAATACAGTTTCTCGCCCAGGGCGGCAATTTATACCGGTAATAACGTGCCATAATGCCTCACCTCTTTTTTACATGTATTTGCATTATTGTATGTATAGAATACAGGCATTTGTGCAAAAACTGGAGTATTAGTTGACGCCACGCGTGAATATGGATAAAATGTATAGTAATCAATAATCAAATGTAATGACAGGGAAGAGTAAGGACAATACCGCCAGATCAGAGAGGGAAAGCACCGGCTGAAACTTTCCCGGAACGGTTACTCCCGAAGGTCGCCCTTGATACAGCTTCTCTGAAACGTTAATCAGTAGGAGAATGCCGGTCACAGACCGTTATCAACCAATGAAGTGTATAAGTTTGCCGAATAACTTATAAACAAAGGTGGTACCACGGAAGCACACCCTTTCCGTCCTTTTATTTAGGATGGGAAGGGTTTTTTGTTTTATCTAATTTCTGAACAATAACAGGAGGCTGATTAACATGAGTGACAGCAAGCAACAACCTTCACTGCCCCCGAAATACCAGCCGCAGACAGTGGAAAAAAACCGTTACCGCTTCTGGCTGGAGGGCAAATATTTTGAAGCGGCAGGGGACCCGGATAAGGAACCATTTACGATCGTTATCCCGCCGCCGAATGTAACCGGCAGACTGCATCTAGGGCATGCCTGGGACTTGACGATGCAGGATACCATTTCCCGAATGAAGCGCATGCAGGGCTATGATGTTCTCTGGCTGCCTGGCATGGACCATGCGGGCATTGCCACACAGGCGAAAGTGGCTGCAAAATTAAAAGAACAGGGTACAAATCCTCATGAACTGGGCCGGGAGAAATTTCTCGAAAAAGCTTGGGAATGGAAGGGAGAATATGCCGACTTTATCCGTTCCCAGTGGGAAAACCTCGGGCTTGGACTCGATTATTCGAGAGAGCGGTTTACCCTGGACAAAGGATTGTCTGATGCTGTTAACGAAGTGTTTATCAACTTGTATGAGAAGGGTCTAATTTACCGCGGCGAGTATATTATCAACTGGGATCCGGCGACACAGACGGCGCTCTCCGACATTGAGGTGATCTACGAAGAGGTAGAGGGTAAATTCTACCATATGCGTTATCCGATCAAAGATAGTGAGGAAACGATTGAAATTGCGACAACCAGGCCGGAAACGATGCTCGGCGACACTGCGGTTGCGGTGCATCCGAAAGATGAGCGCTACCAGCATCTGATCGGAAAAACGGTTATTTTGCCGATTACCGAAAGAGAAATTGAAATCGTGGCAGATGACTATGTGGATATGGAACTCGGCTCCGGGGCGGTGAAAATTACGCCAGCACATGATCCGAATGATTTTGAAATCGGCAACCGCCACCAGCTGAAGCGTATCCTTGTGATGAATGAAGATGGTTCGATGAATGAAAATGCCGGTAAATACGCAGGGCTGGATCGTTTTGATTGCCGCAAACAGATTGTCAAGGACCTTCAGGAAGAAAGCGTCTTGTTTAAGATTGAAGACCGTACGCATCAGGTGGGCCATTCCGAGCGCAGCGGTGCCGTGGTGGAACCTTATCTCTCGACCCAGTGGTTTGTGAAGATGGAGCCGCTTGCCGAGCAGGCGATTAATTTGCAGCAGCAGAAAGACAAAGTAAATTTTGTGCCGGAACGGTTTGAACGGACCTATTTGCACTGGATGGAAAATATCCGCGACTGGTGTATTTCCCGCCAGCTGTGGTGGGGCCACCGGATTCCTGCCTGGTACAATAAGGAGACCGGTGAAATCTATGTCGGCAAAGAAGCGCCGGCAGATCCGGAGAACTGGGAGCAGGACGAAGATGTTCTTGATACGTGGTTCTCTTCCGCACTGTGGCCATTTTCCACCATGGGCTGGCCGGATGAAGAAGCGGAAGATTATCAACGCTTTTTCCCAACCAATGTGCTGGTCACAGGCTATGACATTATCCCTTTCTGGGTAGCAAGGATGATTTTCCAATCGAAGGAATTTACCGGGAAACGGCCATTTAAGGATGTACTGAT
Organism: Lentibacillus sediminis; assembly: GCF_002763455.1. Lineage (GTDB taxonomy): Bacteria > Bacillota > Bacilli > Bacillales > Amphibacillaceae > Lentibacillus_D > Lentibacillus_D sediminis_A. The sequence goes on along the minus strand of NZ_NIXK01000006.1, from coordinate 70,310 downwards.
CCATGGACTGATCCGTGACGCGGAAGGAAGGAAAATGAGCAAATCCCTTGGAAACGGGGTAGACCCAATGGATGTGGTGGAGCAGTACGGGGCCGATTCCCTGCGTTATTTCCTGCTGACCGGGTCGACACCAGGCCAGGATCTGCGTTTTCATTGGGAAAAGGTGGAAGCGACGTGGAATTTTGCCAATAAGGTTTGGAATGCTTCCCGTTTTGCCTTAATGAATATGGAAGGATTTACCTATCAGGACATTGATCTGACAGGAGAAAAAACACTGGCGGATAAATGGATCCTCACCCGGCTGAATGAAACGATTGAGCAGGTGACCAGGAATACCAATAAATATGAATTCGGGGAAGCTGGTCGCCATCTGTACAATTTCATTTGGGATGAACTGTGCGACTGGTATATTGAAATGGCAAAACTCCCACTGTACGGTGAAGATGAAGCAAGAAAGAATACAACCCGCTCTGTGCTCGCCTATGTATTTGACCGGACCATGCGGATGCTCCATCCTTATATGCCGTATATCACGGAAGAAATCTGGCAGCAGCTGCCGCACGAAGGTTCTTCGATCACAGTTGCCGCCTGGCCGGAAGTGGAGAATTCCTTCCATGACGAAGCAGCGTCAGCGGAAATGAAGCGTCTTGTTTCGATCATCAAATCCGTGAGAAATATCCGGGCAGAAGTGGATACCCCGATGTCTAAACAGATCAAGCTGCTGATTCAGGCAGAAAATGCGGAGGTTGTCCAAGAGCTGGAGGCAAACCGCGACTACCTTGAACGATTCTGCAATCCAAGCGAGCTGACGATTGCACTGGATGTGGATGTGCCGGAAAAAGCCATGTCTGCGGTAGTCACCGGTGCGGAGGTTTACCTGCCGCTTGAAGGGCTGATTGACATTGGCAAAGAGGTGGAGCGGCTGGAAAATGAGCTGGAAAAATGGAACAAAGAAGTGACCCGGGCGGAGAAAAAGCTGGCCAATGAAGGATTTGTCAGCAAAGCGCCCCAGGCAGTTGTTGATGAAGAAAAGAACAAACTGCAAGATTATCGGGAGAAACAGGCAAAAGTAAAAGCCCGGCTTGCAGAATTAGACCAGTAAAACTAAAGCGGAATTTCACGGGATGGAAGCCCGTGAAATTCCGCTTTCTGTTTAGGATTCCAGTTTTCGTTTAATATGACAGATATACCTGCGGACAATATTAATATCACTGACCGCACTCAGTGTCCGGGAGCCGACCACATCCTCAAGCTCATTAAAAAGAAGCTCCCCATCGTAGCCTATCAAAAAATCAATCCCCGCCATATCCGCTGGGAAATGCTGGATAATTGTATCGACCATTTGCCGCTCATGGGGTTTTAGCTCATATAAACGGGCCGTACCGCCAAGTTTATAGTTGGCTCGAAAATCGCTCATGTTCTCCCTGAGTACCGCGGCGATGATCTCACTCCCTATCACAAATACACGGACATCTTTTCCCAGCTGCACATCACAGGCCTGCAAGAGGTAATCTTCATGAATAGGAGCGTCGCGAAACTCCTGCCAGTCATTTGCACCTCCTATCCATTTTACCTGCTTCCCGCCCCTTCCCGTTGTTCCTTTCCATACAAATGGAAAGAAAAGCGGAGGAATATCCGGTTTGATTGCTTTTGGATAAAAGAACGTGGCGACCATCGGGATGCCGAGATTGAGCATATAGTGATGGGTGAGTGCCTTGTCATTGGCGATCCGCGCGAGCACGCTTGAGTTAAAAACAGGAATCCCAGAAGCTTCCAGATGCTGACTCAAGAACGGGTCCACCGTGCGGACAATTGCAAAGTCTGCTGGTTCTTTGCCGGGAACGCTCGTCTCACGCTCCCCGCCGCGGATCCCAATGGTCATCTCTTCTCTCAGCACCAATTCAAGCGACAGTTCTGCACGCTCTGCTTCTTCGATCATCCAGGTAATGTAGGAGGCATTATCAGCGGCATCTTTTTCCTGGTAAATCAGCCAGCCATGTTTTCTATTATACATGCACATCTTCCTTCAATACGGCAAGGATATAATTCATGATGGCATCAGCCACATTGATCCCGGTGCATTCATACATGTTGCGGATATGGGCGTTGGAATTGATTTCACAGATGATCGGCTCACCATCCGGCCCAAACAATAAGTCCACTCCGGCAATGTCCGCTCCTACCGCTCGCGCTGCAGAAATCGCGATATCCGTTTCAGCCTGAGTAGGCGTATAAGCCTCCGTTATTCCGCCTGCGGTTACATTCGCCCGGAAATCATCTCTTGCCCGGCGTTTCATGGCAGCTGACACCTCGTCCCCGACGACATGCAAGCGGATATCTTTTCCATAACTGGAGACCATGAATTCCTGGAAGACAAATGCCTTCCCGCGCAGCTCATGGACTTTTCTCTGCAGCTCGTCTTCCGTATTTACCAGATAAACCTGCTGCCCGAAGGATCCGAATGCCTCTTTTAGAATCATCGGCAAGCCCAGCTGCCGGACGGCTGTCTGTATTGTCTGATCATCCATGCTGCCGCGCGGAAAGACTTTCGGTGCAATTAGCGTTTTAGGGACTGGCAGCTTACGTGCGGCGAGCAATTGATAGCTGGTGATTTTATCATCGCTATTGGCAATGGCATCTGCACTGTTAAATACTCTCACTCCTATTGCTTCCAGTTGTCTGGCCAGGTAAATGTCTTTATCGGCAAAAAACACATAATCGGGCAATTGATGAGGGAGGCCGGGGCCCCCATCTTGCAAGAGACTGCGCCCGCTCGTTTGCAGAAGGCTGAGCAGCTGATTGTTCTTATAAATCACGGCCTCGCTGTTTTTTCTAGCAGCTGCCCGCTGAATCCATTCGGCAAAATCAAGAAATTTGCCGCCGCTGGATAAATTGCCGTTATAAATGATCCATCCTAATTTTTTCATGTCATGGTGTCCTTTCTGCTATACTTGGCTTTGGTTAATGAAAGGGCTGAGTGCAATGTTTGAACAGTATGATGAAGCAGAACGTTTTTTTGCAAGCAGAAAATTGCTGGGGATAAAACCAGGCCTGGAGCGCATCAGGAAACTGCTGCAGCTGGTGGATAACCCGCAGGATAAACTCCGTGCGGTCCATGTTGCCGGGACAAATGGCAAAGGCTCCACGGTGAATTTTATCAGTCATGGTTTCATGGCGAATGGCTACCAGGTTGGTGTTTTTACTTCCCCGAGTTTGGCCGGACTCCCTGGGCATATTCTGCTTAACAATCAGCCGATTGCAGAAGAAGCGTTTCTGCAATGTCTTAACGAACTGCTTCCCGCCATCCGACATCTGGATGCGGAAGACTCGGCGCCGACGGAGTTCGAAATTCTTACTGCGCTCGCTATCCTTTATTTTTCCCGGTACACCGATATTGCGCTGATCGAAGCGGGTATGGGCGGCCGGGAAGATACGACAAACTGTTTCGTGCCCATTTTGTCTATTATAACAAATATCGCCAAGGATCATAGCAGCTTTTTAGGCGAAACAACATCAGAAATTGCTTCCCATAAAGCAGGGATTATCAAGCCTGATGTGCCGGTGATTGCAGGAAAGATGGATAAAGAGGCGCGTGATGTGGTGGAGCAGGAAGCGAAACGCCAGGAAGCGGTATGCTGGCAATTGGGCAGTGATGTCTATTTTCAACAAACAGGACGAGGACGAGCGATATGGGGAGCAATCGGATATCCGAAACAGGAGCTGGTTATTGGCATGCAGGGGGAGCATCAGCTGCATAATGCTAGCCTTGCTTATATGGCACTTACCTTGCTTAAGGAGCAGGGACTTCGGTTGAATATGGAACTGGTGCGTGCATCCTTCAGGCGTGCAGTTTTGCCTGGCAGATTCGAAATGCTGAAGCAGCAGCCGCTTGTTATTGCCGACGGGGCGCATAATCCCGCTGGAATCGAGGCGTTTATTAAAGCGGTAAAGGAGCATTACCCAGAGAAGGAACACCATGTGATTTTTGCCGCGTTTGCCGATAAAGAGCTGGACCCAATGCTGGCAGCACTCAGCAGGAATTTTTCTTCTGTGACGCTGACAACATTTGACCACCCGCGGGCAGCCAGTGCTGAAGAGCTGTATCAGCGCACTCCTGGACAGAGAAAGTATGCCGTGTCCGACTGGCGCGAAGCAATCAAGCAGACGATTTGTCATCCTCAGCACGGTTATTTCCTGACAGGATCGCTTCATTTTCTTGCCCGGGTGCGGAGCTTATTTTTTTAACCTGAGAAAAACAGCATATCCTGTTGAACGATTTTCTCTTGCAATGACAGCATTCGTCTTACTTTTTATACTTCCTGTGCTAGAGTGAAGCTAGAATTGGCACAGGAGGGGATCCCAAGATGGATAAAGAAATCAAACAGGAAAGCGAACATGTGAAACTTTATGAAAACAAAACAAAAGATGAACAGGCAGCAGCTGTGGAGGGGGCAGGGAAAATAACGATCCCCAGCTTCATGCGTAAGTTAGGAAGCAAAAAAGGCTTAGGAAAAAAAGGGAAGGACCAACGTCCGATCGTTCCGGTGTTGGTCGCTGTATTTTCCGCAATTATGACAGGTACTGTCCTCGGTGTGATTATGTTAAACATGTTTGTCAATATGGATGAAGATTCGGCCCAGGGTACCTCCGGTGAAGTGCCTGCATTAACGGGAGGAGATGAAGCGTCTGGTGCAGCTGCCGGGGAAGGGACGTCAGCAGCTATAGAAGCGATCGAAGCATTTGTACTGCAGGCCGGTGTCTTTTCGGGCATGGAAAATGCCGAGGAGTGGGCAGGCAAATTCGAAGCTGCCGGTTTACCGACGGTCATCTGGGAACGCGATGGGCAATTCTTCCTGCTTGCCGGCATAGGAGCAACAGAAGAACAGGCAAAACAATCAGCTCAACAGCTGGAAACCTATGAATTTGATATTTATGTGAAAGAATGGGCTACACCTGCCCAGGAGATAGAGTTGACTTCCAGTGAGCAGGAATGGCTGCAGGGCTTCCGCGAGAGCTGGGAAACTTCTCTTCAGGGACTGGGTAGTGAAGAGGTGTTTACAGGAGCCGGCTGGGAAGAACTGATGGAAACGTATCCGCAAGACAGTGAGCGGATTACAGGCCTGTATGAAGCTACAGCCGATGCTCAGGCACGAATGCAGCAGGCAAGCGGTCTCGAAGCCCAAAATGTTCTGCTTCAGTTATGGCAGCAGTTTAAGCAATCAACCATGGCGGAATAGAGTGAAACCTCATTTAGTGGGTCCCACCCTCGCATGGGGCCTACTATCTGTTAATCCGCGAAAAAATCCTCAGAAATAGATAATTTTGCATTTTAACAAGTATTTCCTTTCAGAAAACAGCATTTTTCCCAGAAGGTTTTGCCGTAATAGAGTGTGCTGACAAGCGAAAAATACAATTTTAGTGATTTGTCACTTTCTCTCCTGCACGCTAAGCTATTATTTAGTATAGCGAAGGAGGGCAAATATGGAAGTATCATCGATTATGATTAAGGATGTACCAAAAGAGGACCGTCCCAGGGAGCGTCTCTTAAAAAACGGCGCTGCTCATCTGTCAAACCAGGAGCTGCTGGCCATCCTTCTGGGTAGCGGCACCAGAGAAGAACCGGTCACCGCTTTGTCCCATAGGGTGCTGATGCATTTCGAAGGCCTGAAACTGCTCGGGGATGCCACGATTGAGGAACTGATGGCAATTAAAGGAATCGGCAGTGCCAAAGGGGTTCTCCTGCTGTCGGCAATTGAGCTTGGCAAGCGGATGCATCAGTACAGACCCGATGACAGTTATGTAATCCGCTCACCGGAAGACGGGGCCGACTATATTATGGAAGAGATGCGCAGTCTTAATCAGGAGCATTTTGTCGCACTGTTTCTCAACACGAAAAATCAGATTATCCACCGTCAGACAATTTTTATTGGCAGCCTGAACGCATCCATTGTTCACCCGCGTGAAGTGTTCCGGGAAGCGGTAAAACGCTCCGCTGCTTCAATTATCGTTGCCCATAATCACCCTTCCGGAGACCCTTCTCCATCCCAGGAAGATATCCATGTAACCCGGCGCCTGTCCGAATCCGGAAAAATGATCGGCATCGAACTTTTGGACCATTTAGTCATCGGCAACAGAAAATTTGTCTCTTTAAAGGAAAAAGGCTATCTGTAACACTATCTATTTTGCTTTTTTTTTCGTATAATTATATAGGAGACTTCCACAAGTCAGCGCCATTTTTCGATAGTTCATTGAAAGTGGCGCTTATTGGACTTTCTGTGATAGATTAGAACAAAAGCGGAAGCACCCGGTTAGCGACGTATGGGCTGGACTGAGCCAGCCCAGCGAGCCGATGTAGACTTATCGTACAGAGGTGAGGGAAGTCCACACAGCTTTAGCGCTGGAGCTGGCCAACAAAAGCGAAAAGTAACTGTATAGATTTCATTTACATAAAAAACTTACCGATGATAAACGAAACGCGTCCGGGAGAGGGAGATATTTTTGGGGATCTTTAATTTTTCACAGGATTTAGGAATTGATTTGGGAACGGCTAATACCCTTGTTTTTGTAAAAGGAAAAGGAGTTGTGCTGAGAGAGCCGACGGTTGTTGCCAAAAACAAAGAGACCGGGGCAGTTGAGGCAGTGGGAAAGCAGGCCAGGAACATGATAGGCAGAACACCGGGGAATATTTCAGTGATCCGGCCGATGAAAGACGGGGTCATTGCCGATTATGATACGACCGCGGTCATGATTAAATATTATATAAAAAAAGCTATGCGGAACCGCTCTTTCTTTGCCAGAAAGCCCAATGTGATGGTTTGCGTGCCTTCAGGAATCACGATGGTGGAAGAACGTGCCGTGGTGGATGCATCGAAACAGGCAGGGGCCAAGGACGCATTTCCGATTGCCGAACCATTTGCCGCGGCGATTGGGGCTGGTCTGCCGGTCTGGGAGCCAACAGGCAGTATGATTGTTGATATCGGAGGGGGAACCACGGAGGTCGCGGTGATTTCGCTTGGCGGAATTGTCACCAGTCAGTCGATCCGCACTGCCGGGGATGAAATGGATGAGGCTGTCACCAGCTATATCCGCAAACAGTATGGACTGATGATTGGTGAACGCTCAGCGGAATCCATTAAAATGGATATTGGTTCAGCTGGCGATGTGACGGGTCTTCAAGAGCTGGATGTCCGCGGCCGCGACTTACTGACAGGCTTGCCGAAGACCATCACCATCACCCCGGAGGAAGTTGCCGGAGCGGTAAAGGATACCGTTGATTCGATTGTAGAAGCAGTGAAAAATACCCTGGAAAGCACACCTCCTGAACTGGCGGCAGATATTATGGACCGCGGCATAGTACTCTCAGGCGGCGGTGCCCTTTTGCGAAAGATAGATCAAGTTATTAGTGACGCGACGAAAATACCAGTATTTGTAACGGATGAACCATTGGACAGTGTAGCGATCGGAACAGGAAAATCTCTGGATTATGTACAGCATTTCCGTGCACATCCCAATGTTTCATCCCGTCCGTCCATCGATTAAGTAGGTGCAGAAATGTCATTTTTACGAAAAAAACGCTTGTTTGTTTTACTGATAGGATTTATTGTACTTGTCGTACTGATCGGATTTTCTCTCAGAGACAGGGAAAATCTTACGGCGGTGGAAGATTTCTTAAATGATTCCGTCGGTTTTGTTCAGAACATCATCCATACTCCGGTGAATTATGTAACAGGTTTTTTCTCCAATCTGGATGATATTCGCGATACGTACGAACAAAATGAACTTTTGAAAGAAAAAATTGCTGAATACAGCGGATTAATTTACGAGGTGCAGGAACTAAGAGAAGAAAATGATGAATTGCGCAGCACCATGGAAATGATTGATTCCGAATCGATCCGTGATTTTAATCCGATCCAGGCGACCGTGATTTCCCGTTCGCCGGAGCAATGGGTGGAGCAGATCACCATCAATAAAGGGGAACAAGACGGTGTGAGATCCAACATGGCGGTAATTACTGCCGAGGGGATGGTTGGCAAAATCCAGACCGCTTCAGACTACACAGCGAATGTGCAGCTGCTTACCGGGTTTGATCAGCTGAACCGGATATCTGCTACGATCTCCCGGGAAGAAGGTCAGGATATAAACGGCATGATCGAAGGATATGACGAAGAGAGCAGTTCACTTATGTTCCGGATTATTGAAGAATCAGAGGATGAGCTGCAAGAAGGTGAGCTGGTTGTTTCTTCCGGCATGGGCGGTGTTTTTCCGGCTGGTCTGCAAATTGGCACGGTAAAGGAAGTGGTGCCTGATCAGTACGGTTTGACACGTACAGCCCTGGTGGAGCCAGCTGCTGATATGTATGATATCAATCAGGTAATCGTAGTGGACCGTGCGCTTGCCGAAGATGACAATACCCAAACGGAGGAGGAAGAGGAATGAAGCGGATTTACTTGCCTCTGATTCTCTTTCTGCTTCTCCTCTTGGAAGGGGTGGCGCTTAAATTGCTGCCACCTGGTCTGGTGATAAGCGACTTGCTGATTACCCCGCATTGGGTGCTTGTTTTTCTTATATTGGTCTCCATTTTTTATGACAGGGAAGATACATATTACTCCGTTCTCTATGCGCTTCTATTCGGGCTGCTTTTTGACATTGTATATACAGGGATTTTGGGTGTGTATATGTTCTCCTATGCATTGGTGGTTTATATCGTACACGGGCTTAGGCGGATGCTTCATGGCAATATTTTTGCCAGTCTCCTCTTGGGTGCTGTCGGGATTGTGATAGCCGATATCTTTATCTATATGGTGTACACCGTAGTCGGAATGACCGAAGTGGTTTGGGCGGATTACCTGATGACCCGGCTGCTGCCAAGCCTGCTGGCCAATTGGCTGTTTCTCGTTATTATCTACCCGCTGACGGTCAACAAACTAACGGACTGGGGAGAAGAGCAATTAACCGGCAGTAAGTCAATCCTCTAAAAGTGGGTTCAAAAACGAGGATGAACCGGATTTTTTTGAACATCCTCTAAGGAGCAGGTAAGTGGAATGGGGTGAGGAAGATTGCAGGAAAAGAGACAATTAATCACAATTAAAGGGACCAGAGACGGTTTTTCTCTGTTCATAGATGACAGCTGCACATTTGACACAGCTCTGAAAGAACTGAAAGAAAAAATAGCGGCAGCCCGTCCGAATAAAGAAGATCCGATGGTCGCAGTAACGGTGAAAACGGGAGACCGTTATTTAGATGAAGTACAGAAAACGCAGCTCAAGGAAATCATCAGTGAAGAGAACCGATTTACCATCCAGGCCATCGAATCAGATGTTATCCGAAAAGCAGATGCGCTTCAGTGGAAAGAAGAAAGTGAAATAAAAGCAGTCAACCGTACCATCCGATCCGGGCAGGTGCTGGAAGTGACTGGTGATCTTCTTTTAATCGGTGATATTAACCCGGGAGGAAAAGTGGTTTCCACAGGGAATATTTATATTATGGGAAACCTGTATGGTATTGCTCATGCCGGCTCCGGGATGGATCAGAATGCTTTTATTGCAGCATCTTTTATGAAGCCAAGCCAGCTTCGCATCGCTGATTATATCAGCCGTGCTCCGGATTATGAATCCAGCGGCGTGTATATGGAATGTGCCCTGATTGACAAAAATGAGGACAAAATTATTATTGACCGGCTAAAAAGACTTTCACATAAAAGAGACCACTTGAGCAGTTTTGAGAGGAGAATGAAAAATGGGTGAGGCAATTGTTGTTACTTCCGGCAAAGGCGGCGTAGGAAAAACGACTACCACAGGCAATATCGGTACAGCTCTGGCATTAATGGAGAAAAAAGTTTGTCTGATTGATACTGATATCGGACTGCGCAATCTGGATGTTGTCATGGGACTGGAGAACCGGATTATCTATGATATTGTAGATGTCATCAAGGGGAGCTGCAAGTTAAAACAGGCGCTGATCAAGGATAAACGTTTTGATTACCTGGCCTTGCTCCCTGCCGCCCAGACGAGCGATAAAACAGCATTGACTCCAGAAGGAATGAAAAAAATAATTGCGGAACTGAAGCAGGAATACGATTATATCATCATTGATTGTCCGGCAGGCATTGAGCAGGGTTTTCAAAATGCGATTGCAGGCGCTGACCGGGCAATCGTTGTTACGACACCGGAAAAATCAAGTGTGCGTGATGCCGATCGGATTGTTGGTCTCTTGGAACAAGAAGAGATGGACCCGCCAAATCTTGTAATTAACCGTATCCGCAGCCATATGATGAAAAGCGGTGAAATGCTTGATATAGATGAGATTGTCCAAGTGCTTTCCATTGATCTGATCGGGATTGTTGTCGATGACGAGGCCGTGATAAAAGCAAGCAATGACGGGGAGCCTGTGGCGCTGAAGTCCAATTCCAAAGCGTCGGTCGCTTACCGGAATATTGCCAGAAGAATTCTTGGTGAGAATGTTCCGCTGCAGTCACTGGAAGATGAAAAAGGTGTATTGCAGCGATTGAAGAAATTTATTGGTATGCGAACCTGAATCCGCTCCTCCTAACGGGATATAATAAACGGCCTTGTTCATTATATCCCTGCTTGTTTTTCCCTCCTTTTCCCAATCATATCCGGCCTGCTTTGTTCATAGACTTGTACAAATGCAGATGAAGGAATGTGAGGAGAATGGATAAACGCGGGATAAAAAAAGTTCGCCGTTCGATTGAACAAAGGAGAAAAGAGCGTGGATTGCCAACGCAGCACGGGACGAAAAAACATATTTATCCGGCATTTCCGGAAGAGGAGGAAAAGCACGGTTATTTTCCGAGTTTTTCCAACAGTGATCCAGGCACTGCAGGAGGAAGGCTGATTTCGCCGGCACTGGTGTTAAAAGCATTTATTTCTGCGATCCTTTTTCTTGGGGTTGCTTTGCTTGGGCAAACAGAGGCCGCCATGTTTCAGACGCCAAAAGAATGGACGAGCCAGGCTCTCACAGAGGAATTTCCGTTTGCCAGGGTGCATCTCTGGTATCAGGAAACATTCGGCAGTCCGCTTGCTTTGACTCCGACTGAACCGGAAACAGCTGACGAAGGAGTGCGTGCGGCACTGCCGGTCAGCGGAGATATTACGGAATCCTTCCAGGCAAATGGAACAGGAATCATGATTGCACCCGGGGAAACGACGGAGGTCCAAGCACTGGAAGATGGCGTAGTGGTATTTGCCGGGAATGATCGGCAGACAGATCAGACAGTGGTAGTGCAGCATGCGGATGGCAGCACATCAACTTATGGCCACTTGAATGAGATTAATGTGCACCTTTACCAGTTCGTCAATGGCAGTCAGACGATTGGCCAGTTTACCCCGGATGCCGAGAATAAAACCGTTTATTTTTCTATTGAAAAAGATGACAGCTTTATCGATCCGGTCCAGGTGATTGAAGTTGACGATACGCCGTAATTTTTTACCCGACATCCGCATTCATCCGGTATTGATGATTTTCCTGGTGATTTCGTTTTTTACAGGAACATTTATGCAGCTGGCAGTAATTTTAGGGATTGTCCTGTTTCATGAGATGGGACATTACCTGACAGCAAGGCTGTTCGGCTGGCGGATCGGCACTATCATGCTTTGGGTGTTCGGCGGGGTAATGGACACCGATGAACATGGCAACCGGCCGATCCGGGAAGAAGCACTGGTGACAGCGGCAGGGCCTGCGCAGCATTTGATTATATGGCTCGCCTTAACACTCTTGCCAGTCGAAGCATGGTTTCCGCCTTCTGTCATCGAAGTTATCTTCTACTACAATACGGTTATTCTCCTATTTAATCTGCTGCCGATTTGGCCATTAGACGGGGGAAAACTGCTGTTTCTGGGATTGTCCGCCTTTATGCCATATAAAAAGGCCTATCATAGCGTGCTGCTGTTTTCCATGACAGCCAGTGTGGGATTATTGTTGGGACAATTGCTGTTCTACCCGTTCACATTGAGTGCGTTCTTTGTCATGATCTTTCTGTTTATGGAAAATAAAACGGAATGGAAGCAGCGCTATTATGTGTTTATCCGCTTTTTGCTGAAGCGCTATGAAGGAAACGCACCGGTAAGGCAGGTCCGACCGATCACGGTGCCTTCCGACAGCAGTCTGATGGAGGTGTTTTCTCGCTTTATGAGGGATAAGAAGCATCCTATTTATGTAACATTTCCCGACCGGACGCGTCAGGCGATCGATGAAGCGGATTGTCTCAGAGGCTATTTTCATGAACGGCATTACCGTCATGCGATTGGTGAACTCCTCAGCAGCCGGTTGTGATACTATGGAAAAGTCAAGAGATCCTCATCAGACGGAAATCTCTCTGTCCATCTTGACAAACGCGCCTCTGCCATGATAATATCAATACGTTATCGTAGCACCAGTGCTACAACCGCACAGAACAGGTTAAAATCCTTAAAGGATGCCTGTATGGCGAGTCTTAGTTATTAAGGAGGTGCCAAGTATGTACGCAATTATTGAAACAGGCGGCAAGCAAATCAAAGTGGAAGAAGGCCAGGAGATTTACGTAGAAAAACTGGCTGGAGAAGCGAATGATTCTTTTACATTTGACAAAGTGCTTTTTGTAGGCGGAGATGACGTAAAAGTCGGTGCTCCATATGTGGATGGCGCTAGCGTCACAGCCAAAGTAGAGAAACATGGCCGTCAGAAAAAAATCACCGTGCACAAATACAAGCGGAGAAAGAACTACCACCGCAAACAGGGTCATCGTCAGCCATACACGAAATTGGTCATTGATAAGATCAGCGTGTAAGGGACCTTCATATGATTCAAGTAACCATATACAGGTCTGATAACCAGATTAAAGGGTTTGAGTTATCCGGACATGCCGACAGCGGTCCTTATGGCTATGACTTGGTATGTGCCGGGGTATCCGCTGTTTCCATCGGAGCCGTCAATGCGGTGATGGAATTATGTGATACGGAACTGGAAATCGAGCAAGGTGAGGATGGCGGCTATCTTTCCGTCCGCCTGCCTGATGAGCTGACAGATTCTCAGGATGAGAAGGCTCAGCTCCTTATTGAAGGAATGCTCATTTCCCTTTATTCGATCGAACAGGAATACAGCCAATTTATCCAGATACAAAACAGCTAAGGAGGTGCAGCTGCATGCTACGTCTAGATTTGCAGTTTTTCTCACAGAAAAAAGGTGCCGGGAGCACAAAGAACGGCCGTGACTCTGAATCCAAACGCCTTGGCGCTAAACGTGCCGACGGACAGTTTGTTACAGGTGGATCGATTCTTTTCCGTCAGCGCGGAACAAAAATTTATCCAGGTACGAACGTAGGCCGCGGCGGGGATGACACCCTTTTTGCTAAAATGGACGGCGTTGTGAAATTTGAACGCTATGGCCGCGATCGCAAAAAAGTAAGTGTATACCCTGTTGCACAGGAAGCTTAAGCTTAACAGCAATGGAAGAAAAGCTCCAGCCAATCCCGGCTGGAGCTTTTCATCTTTTTGGAAGTTGATGGGAAATGCGGCATGGCCTCTGTCCGCCGCTGCGGAAATACACTTCGCTTTCCGCGGGCGCTGGTGAGCCTCCTCGCGCTGACGCGCTGTGGGGTCTCACCTATGCTTTTCATCCCGCAGGAGTCTACGTGTATTTCCTTCGCTGGTTGTGGTGCTTTGTTCCTAATCATACAACAGCCGTCTACATTGTTTATGGTTGATTGGAGCTCCGGGCAGCCGACTCCTGCGGGAAAAGCACGAGTCTGAAGACCCCGCAGGAAGCGAACTTCTTCCGAGGAGGCTGAAGCCGTGCCCGCGGAAAGCGGCTGCCCGGAGCGGAAATCAACGAGCACATATGTCGCGCTATACTCCGCAGCAGCAAGGACACTCATCCTTTTTGATTTACGTCGTAGTTTATAGATATTGTGATAAAACCAAACAATGCTTTTCGATGGGATGAGTAACCGCAGTCCCAATCTTTTAGAAAACAGCTTTTGAGAAAGCATGCAGTTTTTTCCTTTTTTTGCTATACTTTTCGGTAGCAGGGGGAGGAAGAATATGAAAGAGACAGAAGTATTAAAGCTGCTTACATATTACCGGCATGATTTAATGAATCAATTGCAGGTTGTTCAAGGGTATGCCATGATGGGGAAAATGGAAAAAACACAGGCGAAACTCCATGACGTGATCAGCCATTATCAGGAAGAACGCCAGCTGATGGCACTAAAAGCGCCTGCTTTCATCCTGTGGCTGCTGCAGTTCAACCACAACAGTCAAAATCTGCGCCTGGATTACCATATTCGGACGGAGAAAAACTTACAAGCACAGGATCAGGAACTGCTCGAAAAATGCCAGCTGGTGACCAGATACTTTCATAAAGCACTGGATCCAGAAGATATTCATGAGGGAATGCTGACACTGAGAGATATACCTGGGACGGAAGAGATAGAAGTGCTTCTTTCCATCGAAGGCCATGGTGACTTTCCCGTGGACCTGGAAGTATTGCAGCAAAATAATATACAAGTGAATGTGACGGAAGAGGCATTCACCGGAAAATTTTCGCTTTTCTAAGCGAATGAGGTGATTGGAATGTTTGTAGATCAAGTCAGTGTATATGTTAAAGGCGGGGATGGCGGCAATGGCCTTGTTGCCTATCGCAGGGAGAAATATGTACCAAAAGGCGGTCCTGCCGGCGGTGACGGCGGGGACGGAGCAGCGATAATTTTTGAAGTGGATGAAGGTTTGAATACCTTAATGGATTTCCGCTACAACCGTCATTTTAAAGGAAAGCGCGGGGAAAATGGAAAAAACCAAAATCAGCACGGAAAAAATGCGGCCCCTTACGTGATTCCGGTTCCGCCTGGCACAACGGTGACCGATGAAGATACCGGGGAAGTGATTGCCGATCTGACCGCCCATGAACAGCGGGCCGTAATTGCCCAGGGGGGAAGAGGCGGACGCGGCAACTCTCGTTTTGCCACGCCAAGGAACCCGGCACCGGCAATGGCAGAAAATGGGGAACCAGGCAGGGAGCGCAATATTCGTGTGGAGCTGAAATTAATTGCTGATGTTGGGCTTGTCGGTTTTCCAAGTGTCGGAAAATCCACCTTTCTTTCCGTTGTCAGTGCGGCAAAACCAAAAATTGCCGACTATCATTTTACAACCCTGGCACCAAACCTTGGTGTTGTGGAGACTGATGATGGGCGCAGTTTTGTCATGGCTGATTTGCCGGGACTGATTGAAGGCGCACATGAGGGAGTTGGCCTTGGACATCAGTTTCTCCGGCATGTGGAGCGAACGCGCGTGATTGTGCATGTGATTGACATGGCAGGCACCGAGGGACGCGACCCGTATGAGGACTATGTGAAAATCAACCAGGAACTAACCGAATATGACGAGTCGCTGATGAAACGTCCGCAAATTATAGCCGCCAATAAAATGGATATGCCGGATGCAGCAGAAAATTTGCAGGAATTTAAAGAGAAACTGGATGAAGATGTGTCAGTTTTTGAAATTTCTGCAGTGACCAAATCAGGAGTAAGGGACATCCTGTTTGCTGTTGCCGATACACTGGAACGCATTCTAAAAGCGCCGGCTGTGGAGGAGAAGACGGAGGAAAAAGTAGTCTACCGCTATCAGAAGGAAGAAGCGCCGTTTATGATTTCGAGGGATGATGACGGTGCATTTGTCCTGTCTGGTGGCCGAATCGAAAAATTGTTTAAAATGACGGATTTCAACCACGATGATGCAGTACAGCGATTTTCCCGTCAAATGCGCGGAATGGGCGTGGACAAGGCATTGCGTGAACGCGGCGCAGAGGACGGGGATATAATTCGCCTGCTCGATTTTGAGTTTGAATTTATTGAATAAGCAAAGACAGGAAGAGGGGAAAGCAACATGGCAGCATCTATCGGCTATCTGGGTCCGCGCGGGACTTTTACCAAAATTGCCGTTGATACGGCGTTTAATGGAGAAAACAAACAGAGCTTTGAAACCATACCGGAATGCATTGATGCGGTGGCCCGCGGCGAAATCGACATTGGGGTGGTGCCACTCGAGAATGCAATTGAGGGAACAGTGCAGCTGACCGTGGATTATCTCGTCCATCAGGTCAGGCTTGAAATTATGGCTGAAATCGTTGTGCCGATCCAGCAGCATTTGCTCACCCGTACGGATTTTTCCGGGGATTTATCAGGGATTGAAGAAATTCATTCGCACAGTCATGCGATCGCCCAGTGCCACCAGTATATTCACAAGCACCTGCCTCAGGCGAACCTGCACTTTACTTCCTCGACCGGGAGAGCAGCGGAAATCGTTAGCGAGAGCGATGCACCGATCGCGGCGATAGGAAATAAACTGGCGGCAAAAGAATACGGCCTCCAAACAGTACAGGAAAACATCCATGATTATCCCAATAATCATACCCGATTTGCCGTACTGACCAAGGCAAAAGAAAAGCCGGTGATTAAGCATTCGGTTTACTCGGAAAAAACAAGCCTGCTTATTACCTTGCCGAGCGATTATGCGGGCGCATTGCATCAAGTGCTTTCGGCTTTCGCTTGGCGGAAAATGAATTTGTCCAAAATTGAATCCAGACCAACGAAAACAGGGCTTGGCGACTATTTCTTTATCATTGATGTGGAACAGCCCTATGATGATGTGCTGTTTCCCGGGGTGAAAGCCGAGTTGGAGGCTTTGGGATGCGAAGTTACATTTCTTGGCACCTACCCTGTTTACCAGCTGGATACGATATAATAGGAACCGTCTGCTCAATCGGGGCAGGCGGTTTTTTAATTCCCCTGCAGTGTTTTCCCTCTGAGACATTTTTAGTTTCAACTTTTCTCCATTCCCTGCATATGTTGATATAGGGTTAATGCCCAGCCCAGTTTCAGAAATGGAGAGGAGTTTGATTCGCTTTGAAAATACACATCGTACAAAAGGGAGACACCCTTTGGGAAATTTCCAAGCAATACGGGGTTGACTTTGAAGAGTTGAAAGCAGTGAACAGCCATCTGTCCAGCCCGGATATGATTATGCCAGGAATGAAAATTAAAATCCCGAGCTCGGAAAAAGCTGTTCATAAAGGGTCAGGCGGAAAGGAATACAAGAAGAAAGAGACACAAAAGCCGTATAAAGATTTATCGCCGAAACCAATGCCGGTCCTGAAAGAAGATGACTACCACAAGCCGAAAAAAGTAACAAAGGAAAAACCAATGCCATCTATGCCGAAAATGCCGCCGATGGAACAGAGTGTGGATATTGATAATTACATGATGGTTGACTTCCCGGAATTTCCGAAATACGTGGAAAAGGAATCGGAGGAATCGTCTTATGAGAAAGAAAAAGAGCATATGGAGGCAATTCCGATGCCATATCCAATGCCAATGTGCTGGCATCCATGCTTTGGATGGATTCCGATGTTTCCGCCACATCACCAGCCGATGATGCATCCGCAGCAGCAAATGCCGGTACAAACACAACCGTGGGAAAAGAAAAAGGATTGCGGCTGCAAACAGCAGGTGCCATATCCTGCGCAGCAAGCTTATAATCACGGGCAGGAGCCATCCCCGCATTTCCAGCAAATGCCATCACAATTCAGCAATAATGATAACCATGATTGGCCAATTCACGCCTATAACCCATATAATCACGGTAATGGACCGCAGCCGTACCGACCAGCAAGCGATGTATATCCTCCGCAGTTAAACAGTCATGGAAATCAGGATTTCCCATATCCGGCACCGCCGGCCTATCCGAATTTCCCTCAAGCATTTCAACGGGAAAGCAAGGATGATTCCCAAAGTGAATAATCAATTTTCCGGAGACGAATTCTTATATCGTCTCTCTTCTTTTTTGCTTAAAGAAGGAGAATTGCATCCCGAGGAAATATCCCGGATTAATAGCGATGTCTTCTATTTAAAAACGGCAGACAGTGCGCAATATGTGCTGAAAAGGCACCGGAAGAAAGTCTCGTCTGAGCAGCAGTGGGATTTTTTTGAGGCAATCGATGAAGTGAATATCATTCCATTTATCCGCTTTCCGAATGGCCGCAGAATCATATCAGGCGACGGCTATTGGACGTTAGCTGAATACCAGCAGGGCAAGCGGCTGCGCTATACAAGAGACGCTGACCGCTCCGCCGCCGTTCAAGCATTAAAATCATTTCATGAGAAAGCTGAGGGAATTCATTTGCAGGCCCAAATCAAACGGGGCTCCTATTTCTTCCGGGCAGGTCAGCGGCTGGAACTATTTAAAAAAACTCACCCTTTTTTCGAGCTATATGGTTTTGAAAATTTATATTCGGATATTGTACAACAGACGGCACTTTATTTGGAGAGATCTTCGGCATTTTCCTGGGAAATCAGGGAAGAGCAAGAGAAGGAACAAGGCAAATGGATGCATGGGGACGTAGCCTCGCATAACTTTCTGCACAGCGGAGATCAGACGTTTCTGCTTGATTTTGATTTGCTGCAGCAAACCACCCAGCTGTATGATTATATCCAGCTCGCACAGCGTTTTCTGCCCTGTCTCAATTGGGATCCGGAACAGCTTTTCCGCTACCGGATGGTTGCAGACAGCGACATGAAACCATGGCTTTATGCAGTCGGGATTCCCAGCGATGTACTCCGGGAATGGCTGCATCAGCTTCAGACGAAGGAAAAGTCCTCGCTTTTAGTCTATCTGGAAAAAATGGAAACAAACTGGATAGAACGGCGCTATTTTTTGAAAAAGGCGGAAGGAATGCTAAAATTGTAGGAAGAAAGGGAGATGAATCATGGAAAAAGAAGTAAATGACATTACAGCATGGCTAAAACAGACAGTAAACGATGCAGGAGTGGATGGACTATTGGTCGGAGTCAGCGGTGGACTTGATTCCGCGGTTGTTGCCAATTTAATTAAGCGTGCATTTCCCGAAAATTCCCTTGGAGTAATAATGCCGATTCACACAAGCACTGATAATATGACCGATGCAGACAAAGTCGTCGAGGAATGCGGCATTGATTCAATGACCATTGATTTAACGGAAACCCACGATTTGATGTACAACGGCATCCGTAATGAACTGAAAGCAAAAGCAGAGTTTAACGAGGAGAATGACCGTCTGGCAGGAGCGAATCTGCGGGCAAGACTTCGGATGAGCACATTGTACACCTTGGCAACCAATTATAATTACCTTGTTGTCGGCACCGATAACGCCGCCGAATTTTACACCGGGTATTTCACGAAATACGGGGATGGCGGAGTTGACATTCTGCCAATTGTAGAATTTACCAAAACCGAAGTCAGAGAAATGGCTGCGTATTTAAACGTGCCGGATTCCGTCGTTTCCAAAAAACCGAGTGCTGATCTGTGGGAGGATCAGACAGATGAAGCGGAAATGGGTGTCAGTTATGATACGATTGATGCGTATCTCAAAGGTGCGGACATTCCGGAAAAAGAGAAGCAAATTATTGAAGACATGCACCGAAAGACCGCGCATAAACGGGACGCTTTGCCAGCTTTCCGACGGAGCTGATTCCATATTTTCACTGGATTAAACCAGCCTCGCTTACCGCATACTGAGGGTAAGGGAGGTTTTTATTATGTATAAACTGATTTTTGGATTATTCCTCTTATTCCTGGCTGGCTGCGGAACAGGGGAAGAGCAGATGGAAAATGACACCGGTGATGCGGCAGCACCGATGCACTATGAAAACAAAGCAGAACAAAGGGACCGTTTAAATATCCAAGAGCGTTCGATCGGTGAGCAGGGAGGCTATCCGCAAAGTGAGCAGAACCAGGCAAACACCGCAGATTACGAAGGTGGCTACAGTGACCCGTTTACTAACGAAGAATCGGAAATGCTTACGCGGAGGCTGGAGGGAAACAAAGATATCGTCAAGGCACAGGTTGCTTCCAACGAGGAGCGGATCATGATCGGGCTGATTCTGAAAGAGCATACCGATCCGAATATCCCGGATGGCATTGAAGAGCAGGTGAAATCCTGGCTTCCGGAGACAGATAAACAGGTGGTCGTATTTAGTGATGAGGCTTATTGGGACCGCATGAAAAATCTGAAAGCGCGCTCAGGGGCTGAAAATGTCGGCAGTGAGATGGAAGCATTTTTTAAAGAGCTATTTAACCAGGAGTAGGGTATAACGGGTCTTTCTTCTCTTCCCATTCTTCTCTATATTTGATATAGTAAAGTAGGAAATTTCTAGAGAGGAGAATGTCCGATGGCAGGTCATTCTAAGTGGAAGAACATACAGAAACGCAAAAATGCACAAGATGCCAAAAAAGGCAAAATTTTTATGTGGCATGCAAAGGATATATATGTGGCAGCCAAGCAGGGCGGGGGCGACCCGGACACGAATCCATCGCTCCGAACAGCGATTGATAAGGCCAAAGCAGATAATATGCCAAATGACAATATTGAGCGCAATATCAAAAAAGCCACCGGCGATCTGGATGGGGCAAGCTTCGAGGAAATCACCTATGAAGGCTACGGTCCCGGCGGGGTTGCGGTAATCATCAATGTACTCACCGATAATAAAAACCGCACGGCAGCCGAAGTGCGACATGCCTTTAAAAAGCATAACGGCAACCTTGGAGAAAACGGAAGTGTCTCCTTTATGTTTGACCGCAAAGGCTATATCGTCATCACCAATGACGAGGGGGACATTGACGAGGATGAGATTACCCTGGAAGCGCTGGAGGCCGGTGCCGATGATATTGTCACCCAGGACGGAGCCTACGAGATCTTCACCGCCCCGGAAAATTTCCAGGAAGTCACCGATCACCTGCGGGAAAGCGGCTATACTATTGATGACAGCGAAGTCACCATGTTTCCTCAGACGTACAGTGAGGTTTCCGGCAAAGATGAAGAAAACATGCTGAAACTGATTGATACTCTTGAAGAGAGTGAAGATGTCCAGGACATTCATCATAACCTGGAGGAATCCAGCTAAATCGACTCCAGCTAAAAAACTTCTGTTTCCAAAAAGGGGATGGAAGTTTTTTATTGGTACAAGGACTGTGGTAAAATAAAAGGACATGGTAAAGGGGAAAGTTGAATGATTGCATATATAAAAGGAAATCTTACATATATACAAGATGACTCGATAATTGTAGAAGTGCAGGGGCTGGGTTATGAAATTCATTGCGCCAATCCGTTTGCATTCCAGTCTTTTTTAAATACGGAGGTAATAATTCATACCTATCATTATGTCCGGGAAGACAGTCAGATGCTGTATGGATTCAAGAATACGGATGAAAAATATTTATTCACCAAGCTGATTTCCGTTTCCGGCATTGGCCCAAAAGGCGCTTTGGCTATTCTTGCATCGGTGGATGTTGCCGGATTTGCCGGGGCAATTGAACGGGAAGACGACAAATTCCTTACAAGCTTTCCGGGCATTGGCAAAAAAACGGCACGGCAAATTATTTTGGATCTGAAAGGAAAATTGACAGGGGCACTTTCTGTTTCTGCTGAAACGGATGATGACACTAGTGGCGCTCACGTGCCTGAGACACAGCTGGCAGAGGCGAAGGAAGCACTGCAGGCCCTTGGCTATACCGACAGGGAAATTAAAGGAGTAATGCCGAAACTGCAGCAAGAAACGATAAATAACACAGATGAAGCGGTCAAGAAAGCACTTGCACTGTTAATCAAGTAGAAAGGAGGTCCTAAATCGATGGAAGAACGGATGGTAACAGGAGAGCTGCAGGAAGAGGAATCCTCCTTGGAACTGAGTCTCCGCCCAACTCATTTAAATCAATATATTGGACAGAACAAAGTGAAGGAAAACTTGAGTATCTTCATACAGGCAGCAAAAATGCGGGAAGAACCGCTGGATCATGTGCTGCTGTATGGACCGCCTGGCCTCGGAAAAACGACACTGGCTGCGATCATCGCAAACGAAATGGGTGTACAGTTCCGTTCCACCTCCGGCCCGGCAATTGAGCGTGCCGGCGATTTGGCTGCCATTCTTTCCTCATTGGAACCGGGGGATGTCCTATTCATTGATGAGGTGCATCGCCTGCCGCGTTCGGTGGAAGAAGTGCTGTACCCGGCGATGGAGGACTTTTTCCTTGATATTGTAATTGGGACAGGCCCGAGTGCGCGCTCTGTACGGATTGACCTGCCGCCATTTACGCTGGTTGGAGCAACCACACGGGCAGGGCTTTTGTCCGCACCGCTCCGGGATCGTTTCGGAGTGCTAAGCCGGCTGGAGTTCTATGAGACGAAAGATTTATGTGCTATTGTAGAGCGTACGGCTGATATTTTTTCTGCGCCGATCAAACAGGAAGCGGCGATGGAAGTAGCCAGCCGGTCGAGAGGTACGCCAAGGATTGCCAACCGGCTGCTCAAGCGAATTCGCGATATTTCCCAAGTAAAGGGAGAGTTCGAGATTAGCCTGGATACAACCATACAGGCACTAAGGATGCTGCAGGTGGATGATAAAGGGCTGGATCATATCGACCATAAACTGCTGAATAGCATTATAGAAGGTTTTCAGGGGGGCCCTGTTGGGCTTGATACGATTGCAGCAACCATTGGCGAGGAATCACAGACGATAGAAGATGTGTACGAGCCGTTCCTTTTGCAGATTGGCTTTATCCAGCGCACCCCACGGGGCAGAATCGTTACACCGAAAGCCTACGAGCATTTTGGCATCGAGAGGAATGACAGGGAATGAACATGGGAAAACTGTTCCTTCTGCTTGGCGTCATCTTTATTGTCATTGGCCTGATCTGGACTTTTATTGGAAGACTGCCGGGAGATATCAGCTTTAAAAAAGGGAATTTTTCCTTTCATTTTCCGATTATGACCTCGATTGTTGTAAGTATTATTCTCACACTTATTTTTTATATCATCGGACGCTTCCGGTGACGAAGGAGATGCACCATGAATATCAACGAATATGATTTTGACCTGCCGGAAGAGCTCATTGCACAAACTCCGCTGAAAGACAGAAGCTCCTCCCGACTGCTGGTTCTTGATAAAGAAATAGGTGAGGTCGCCCACCGGCAGTTCACCGATATCACCGGCTACCTGCAAAAAGGCGACTGTCTGGTGCTTAATGACACGAAGGTGCTGCCTGCCCGGTTGTATGGGGTAAAGCAGGATACTGGAGCGAATGTGGAAGTGCTGCTTTTGCACCAGCGGGAAGGCGACAGCTGGGAAGTTTTGACAAAACCGGCGAAGAAAATAAAAATCGGCACGGAAATCAGTTTTGGTGAAGGAAAATTGACAGCTGTGTGCACGGGTTATAAAGATCATGGCGGCCGGATATTGGAATTTTCCTATGAAGGCATTTTTTATGAAGTGCTCGATGCGCTCGGGGAAATGCCGCTGCCACCGTACATTAAGGAAAAACTTCCGGAAAAGGACCGCTACCAAACCGTATATGCCAGGGAAGAAGGTTCTGCGGCGGCTCCGACAGCCGGTCTGCATTTTACGGAAGAGCTGCTGGAGGAAATTAAGCAAATCGGTGTGGAGATCGTTTTTATTACGCTCCATGTCGGGCTTGGCACCTTTCGTCCGGTCAGTGCAGAAAATATTGAGGAACACGAGATGCATGCCGAATTTTACCAGATGTCAGAGGAAGCGGCAGAAACACTGACGAAGGCTAGACAAAATGGCGGCAGAATTATTTCTGTCGGCACGACTTCCACCCGCACCCTGGAGACAATCGCGCGTGATCTTGACGGGGCGTTTGCCGCCGCCAGCGGATGGACGGATATTTTTATATACCCGCCATATGAATTCCGGGCAGTGGACGGGCTGATCACCAATTTCCATTTGCCAAAATCGACATTGGTCATGCTTATCAGTGCATTTGCCGGACGGGAGAAGGTCCTCCATGCCTACCGGGAAGCAGTTAATGAGCGCTACCGGTTTTTCAGTTTTGGTGATGCGATGTTTATTTTATAAGGCTGTTCTCTAAAAGAATGTTGTTTTTTTACAATATCGATAGACTGCGACATAAGTTAATGGGGTTCATGATCCGCCGCTGCGGAAATACCCTTCGCTTTCCGCGGGCGCTGGTGAGCCTCCTCGTGCTGCCTCGTCTTTAGGGGTCTCACCTAGGCTTACCATCCCGCAGGAGTCTTCGGGTATTTCCTCCGCTGACTGATGTGGTTTGCGTCTTTACTGCTTGCTAAATTTTAAAAGAACAACAATACACTTTTGATGGTTGAGTGGAGCGGAGGGCATCCGACTCCTGCGGGAAAAGCACGAGTCTGAAGACCCCGCAGGAAGTGCACTTCTTCCGAGGAGGCTGAAGCCGTGCCCGCGGAAAGCGGATGTCCGCAGCGGAAATCAACGAGCACTCTGTCGCAGGTGTTTTCGCAACTGTGGGCGGTGGATTACATCGCCGTATCCATCAACTACGAAAATAAATAAGCAACAATCCTTAAGAATAGAGCTTTTATCATTAACACTTTAAAGCAAAGGACGAATAGAATGACAGCTATTACATATGAATTTATTAAGACATGTAAACAGACAGGCGCCAGGCTCGGCCGGGTGCATACACCGCATGGTTCGTTTGACACCCCGGCTTTTATGCCCGTCGGGACGCTTGCCACGGTGAAAACAATGAGTCCGGAAGAGCTGCGGGAAATGGGAGCAAATATGATTCTGTCTAACACATATCATCTGTGGCTGCGGCCCGGGGAAGATATTATTCGTGAAGCTGGCGGGCTGCATAAATTTATGAACTGGGACGGCGCGATCTTAACTGACTCTGGTGGTTTTCAAGTATTTAGTCTGAGTGATATGCGCGATATCCGGGAAGAAGGAGTACATTTCCGCAACCATATTAGCGGGGAAAAGATGTTTCTTTCACCGGAAAAAGCGATGGAGATTCAGCATGCGCTTGGTTCTGATATTATGATGGCGTTTGATGAATGTCCGCCATTTCCAGCGACCCATGATTATATGAAGGCTTCGGTGGAACGAACTTCCCGCTGGGCGGAACGCTGTCTGAAAGCCCATGATCAGACCGAGAAGCAGGGGTTGTTTGGGATTGTCCAAGGCGGAGAACATGAGGATTTACGCAAACAAAGTGCCAAGGATCTTGTTTCGCTTGATTTTCCCGGTTATGCCATTGGCGGTTTGTCGGTCGGTGAGCCGAAAGATGTGATGAACCGGATGCTGGAAATCACCACACCGCTGCTGCCGGAAAATCGGCCGCGGTATTTGATGGGAGTTGGCTCACCTGATTCCTTGATTGATGGTGCGATCCGTGGTGTTGACATGTTTGATTGTGTGCTCCCGACACGGATTGCCCGGAATGGGACATGCATGACTTCCACTGGACGTCTGGTTGTCCGAAATGCGCAATTTGCCCGGGATTTCCGGCCGATTGATGAACATTGCAGCTGTCATGTGTGCAAAAATTACAGCCGGGCCTATATCCGTCATTTGATTAAATGCAATGAAACATTCGGTTTCAGACTAACTACTTATCATAACCTCCATTTTCTGTTAAAATTAATGGAGCAAGTACGAACTGCGATTAGCGAAGATCGGCTTGGCGATTTTAGAGATGAATTCTTTGAACAATATGGTTTTAATAAACCGGATGCGAAGAATTTTTAACAGGCTCTTATCCGGAAAGGAGGGAACATCCACATGGAAATGCTTATTTCCTTATCACCGATTATTTTAATGTTTGTGATTTTTTACTTCCTGCTGATCCGTCCGCAGCAAAAGCGGCAGAAGCAGGTAAGGCAGATGCAGAATGATCTGCAAAAAGGGGATACGATTGTTACAATTGGCGGATTACATGGTATTGTTCATGCGATTGATGAAGACACGGTCATCATTCAGTCGGAAAACACTAAACTTACATACGATCGTTCTGCGATTCGTGAAGTAAAGCAATAGCAAAAATGAGCGGCAGGCTGAACTGCTGCTTATTTTTTTTGGTTTTTTGAGGTTGATTTGTTCTGTCACAAAATCTACAAACTGCGAAGTAAAATCAAAAATGATGGGTGTCATTGCCGCTGCGGAAATACCCTTCGCTTTCCGCAGCGGCAGCCTATGTCGCAGTTCCCAGCAACTACGAAGAAAACTTCCAATAAGAGAAAAAAGGGCAATCCCATCAGGACTGCCCTCTTCGGCATGCACTTTTCTATTCCTGCGCATCGCTGGAGACGCTGACACCGACCATTCCTCCTAATAGTGCGGCGAGAACAAATCCGACATGGTGCAGGCTTTGGCTGAGCGAGAAGCCTTGCTGGTAGCCGAGATACTGAACGAGAAACGTCAGCAGGGTAAATCCAAGTCCTGTAAGCCCACCGAGCAGCCAGCCCCTTGCTTTTCCTTTCACCCCGGATATCAGTCCTCCAAGGAACAATGAAATCAAACCAACGATGAGCGTGACCCAAGTCAGGGTTGGGTCATTGAAACTAGTAAAACGCAGCAATAAAGCAAGAATCACACTGGCAATAAAAATTAAGCCAAGCACCGCAATCCATCCATATAACAGTGCAGTAAATTGTCTGTTTTGCATTAATATCTCCCCCCGTTTGTCCATTTAGTTCATTCTATTCACCAATAGAAAAAATAGACGGAAAATATTTTGCCTGTCCCTGCATATAGTGGTAATAGGGTGGAGGGAAAGCAATGGAAATTATACTGGCATCGCTCATTTTTCTCATCAGTTATTTTTTCATTATGATGGACAAGCTGAACCGGGCAGTGGTGGCAGCATCTGGCGGGGTACTTCTCATGGCCGTGGGCATTTACAGTGCCGATGAAATGTTTACCAATTACATCGATTGGAATACGATTGCCCTCTTGTTTTCCATGATGGTGCTCATCTCAATTACCGAAAAGACAGGTCTGTTCAGTTACATAGCGATCCGCTTTGCCCAAAAGGTCCGCGGCTCACCGATTCCGCTGTTATTCGGTATCAGCATTCTCACTGCTGCAGGCTCGGCTGTCTTAAACAATGTCACCATGGTGCTGATTTTTGTACCGATTATCCTAAAGATCACCAAAATGCTGGAACTGTCATCCCTTCCTTACCTGCTTGCAATTATTTTTGCTTCCAATATCGGCGGCACGGCAACGTTAATTGGCGATCCGCCGAACATCATGATTGGCCAGGCGGTGGAGCATCTGACCTTCCTTTCGTTTTTGGTTCATTTGGGACCGGTTGTTGTAATTATCTTTGCTGTCATGCTGGCTGGCATTTACCTTCTATTCCAAAATTCGCTTAGGCGGGAGTCGAGTGATGTGGAACAGCTGATGGCAATGCGGGCGCAGGACCAGCTCGTAAAAACACCGATGCTGTATCAGTCCATTGCTGTCTTGAGCCTAACGATCACCGGGTTTACGCTGTCTTCATTTTTACATGTGGAACTGACTGTTATTGCCTTGGCCGGCGCCTTTCTGCTGCTTTTCCTCACAGATAAGGAGCTGGCTGCTGAACATGTTTTTGCAAAAGTGGAATGGGTGACATTATTCTTTTTTATCGGGTTGTTTGCGTTGGTGGGCGGTTTGGAAGAAGTGGGAATCATTGATGAGTTGGCCCGGGCGATTGTAGTGGCAACAGAGGGGGATTATGCGAGCACAGCCCTGCTGATCCTTTGGGTATCTGGAACATTTTCCGGGGTGGTGGATAATATCCCGTTTGTGGCGGCGATGATCCCCGTTGTCCAGGAATTCGAAACCTATGGCATGTATAATTTGGATCCAATTTGGTGGTCATTGGCGCTCGGTGCCTGTCTTGGGGGGAATGCGACTCTGGTGGGCGCTTCATCCAATCTGGTCGTTGCCGGGCTGGCAGAAGGCGAGGGCGAGAGGATTCCCTTCCTGCGTTTTATGCTCTACGGAATCCCGATGGTTTTATTGTCACTGTTGGTCTGCACAATTTATATTTATATCCGCTACCTGCTGCCTTATCAGGGCCAATTGTAAAGCGCCGCTTATCCTCCCGGGATGAGCGGCGCTTCGTTTTTGATGATAAACCAAGTTTTCTTACACCCATTTCTGAAAAAACGGCAGCTGCTTGAGCTCCTCTTTCGTAATAAATTTCAGCAAAAACAAGAAAATGATGTAAATGCAGCTTAGCAGGAGCAGCACCAAAAGAAAAACGAGCAGGTGAGGATCCATGGCATCATAGATATCTTTCAGCAGCTTTCCTGCTCCCCATGTCAGCAAAAGCAGTACCGTCATTTTCGCTATATCAGCAATCGGTATCGAAAAGCCAATTGCCTTATTCAGTGTGGCAAGATGAAGCAGGGTAATCAGCACAACTCCGACTGACATAGCAATGGCTACCCCCGTAATGCCAAAGTTGGGATTGGACGCGAGAAAAAACAGCACGATAAATTTACAAGCTGCACCGATTAAACTGTTGTACATCGCCGGTTTTGCCAAATCGAGCGCCTGCAGAGCAGCTTGTAATGGGGATTGGATATACAGTAAAATGTAAAAGGGAGCCATTAATGTTAAAAATGAGCTGGCACCGTCTGTCCCGTACATATAGGTTAAAATCGGCACCGCAAACAGTGACAGAACAATGGTGGCAAGCGCACCGGATCCGAATGAAATCCGGATCGACTGGTGAATCCGATAATGAATCATTTTTTTATTCGTATGGGCAGCAGCCTCGGATATCGAAGGAACAAGAGCGATCGACAGCGAATGGGTAATGAATGTTGGCAGGAACAATAATGGGAGCACATAGCCTGTCAGCTCCCCGTACTGTCTGGTGACCATTGTACTGGAGACACCGGCAATTGCCAGGCTCTGTGCCACCATGATCGGTTCGAGAAAATTGGAAACGGAGCCAATCATACGGCTGCCTGTACTCGGCAAGGAAATCGAAAAAAGTTCTTTCATCGTCTCTTTGCTTGATTTGACATAAGAAAAGAACCGCCGGCGCACTTTCATCGTTTTTTTTCGTTTGAACATATGCAGCATGTATAATAAAGAAGCCGCCTCACCTAGAATTACACTGAACATCGCACCTGCAGCAGCGTATTCCACACCAAACGGCATCAGGAGTTTAACAAACAGGGCGACACAGGTGATCCGGACAATTTGCTCAATTACCTGTGCATAGCTCTGCGGTTTCATATTCTGTTTCCCTTGAAAATAACCCTTTAACACGGAGGAGATCGCCACAATCGGAACAATCGGGCTGATGGCAATCAAGGGCATTAGGGTTCGTTCATCCGTTAAAAGGGTGGTGGCGATAAACGGTGCTGCAAGTACCATGCCGCTGGTGAAAATAACACTGGAGGTACCTGTTAGCAGAAGGGAGATCACAAGAATTTTTTTAATCTTGACCTGATCGTTGACTGCTTCTGCTTCGGCAACACGTTTGGATATGGCAACCGGAAGCCCAAGCTGGGTAATCGTGATGATCAGAAATAGTGTCGGCAGGGCCATCATGTAGAGCCCCACGCCTTCCTCACCCATCAGCCTGGCGACAACCAGCCGATTGATAAATCCCAAAAACCGTGTAATCATCCCGGCGAGGATCAGTATTAACGTCCCCTGTAAAAAAGTTTGTTTGCTCATTGCCAGCAACCTGCCTTCTCAAATAATAAAATTTCATATACAATATACGTATGCTTATAAATAGGCCAAGCATGACAAGTTAAAAGAGATATCGAAAAGACGAAGGGGACAAAGAGGGGGAGAACGATGGCGATTATACAAAAGGCAAGCGAATGGAAGGCTATGCTCCAACCAGCACTGGACAGCAAAGTCAGTGATATGCGGCTGATGGGGTATGACAAAGCAACCAGGGAGGATATTTGGAATTGCCTGGTGCAAAAGGTGTGGAAAGGAGATCCGCCCAAGCGCATACACGAAATGGCGCGGGATATCTTCCATCTCAGCTCCGGGGTGTATTTGAGTTACCTTACTGTCAATGCTTATCAGAATGATGATTTAATGGCTTCTATTGCCGCATTAACCGGCGAACATACGAAATGAGCGGAATGATAGGATACATAAGTGAAACTTCAGGACCCGTGTTTGTAAAGGGAGGAAAAGGTTAAATGAAAAAAAGAGGCAGGATTGTTGCCTTTTTCCTGATCGTGTTAGCGATTTTCGGGACGATTGGAACAACAGTCACAGGAATAGCAAAAGATATCAATTTGGGTTTGGATCTGCAGGGCGGGTTTGAGGTCCTTTATGAAGTAGAGCCTGTAGAAGAGGGAACGGAAATTACCCGCAGTCTGCTGGAAGGGACGGTAGACACACTGAATAACCGTGTCAACGGGCTTGGAATCAGTGAAGCTACGATCAATATTGAGGGAGAAAACAGAATCCGCGTGCAGCTGGCCGGGGTTGATAATCAGGAAGAGGCGCGGGAACTCTTGTCCACCTCTGCACAGCTTACTTTTCGTGATGTGAACGACAATAAACTGCTCGATGGCACGGATATCGTGGATGGAAGTGCCCGCCAGGATTTTGATCCGAATACCAATCAGCCGCTTGTTACGCTGGGGCTGGAAGATCCGGAGAAATTTGGTGATGTAACCGAGCAGATAAGTGAAATGACTCCGCCAAATAACCGGCTTGTTATTTGGATGGACTATGAAGAAGGGGATTCGTACGAGGAGGAAGTGACGAAAGAAGATCCGAAATTTGTCTCAGCTCCGGCAGTTGATGAACGGCTGAATACGTCCAGTGTACAAATCACCGGCAACTTCACGGTGGAATCTGCCCAGCAGCTGGCAGATATCATTAATTCCGGGTCACTTCAGGTCAATCTGAATGAAATCTATTCCACATCTGTAGGTGCCCAGTTTGGGGAACAGGCACTGGATAAGACCGTTTTTGCCGGGTTTGTCGGTATTGGCGTCATTTTCCTGTTTATGATGGTTGTTTATCGCTTTCCTGGAATTATCGCAGCAATCAACCTTAGTCTTTACATCTTTTTGGTGCTGCTCGTGTTCGAACTCCTAAACGGGGTGCTGACACTGCCGGGAATTGCTGCATTGATTTTAGGTGTGGGGATGGCGGTGGATGCCAATATCATCACCTTTGAACGGATCAAAGAAGAATTGCGCGAAGGAAAGTCAGTGGTTGCTTCCTTTAAAAATGGCACAAAAAACTCGCTGTCTACGATTTTGGACGCCAACATTACGACACTCCTGGCAGCGGCAATTCTGTTTATTTTCGGCACGAGTGCGGTCAAAGGGTTTGCCACCATGCTGATTATCAGCATTGTTGTCAGCTTCATTACAGCTGTATATGGCACCAGATTGCTGCTCGGATTATGGGTGAAAAGCAAAGCCTTGAACAAGCGCAAAGGCTGGTTTGGTGTAAAACAGGATCAAATCAAAGATATTAAGGATAGCCGCGAAGAGCGGCCTGTGCTGATGTTTAACCGGGAATTGCGCCCAGTGGATCACCGGCGGAAATATTTCATCGGCTCCCTGGTAATGGTCGTTCTCGGCACCGTTTCTTTCCTGTTATTCCAGATTAATCCGGGGGTTGATTTTACCAGCGGCTCCCGTGTGCAGGTTGTCGGGGAATCCACGATTGATACAGAAGAGGTAGAAGCAGGGTTTGATGAACTGGGGCTTTCCCCGCAGTCGATCGTCCTTTCCGGTGATAATAATGAGATGGCTGTTGCGCGATTTGATACCGTGCTGTCCGATGAGCGGGTGGCTGAAGTCCAGAGCTACTTTGGTGAACAGTATGGCACACAGCCAAGTGTCAGTACCGTTTCCTCAATTGTTGGAGAGGAACTGGTGAAGAATGCGGTCTATGCTGTTTCGATTGCTGCTGCCGGGATGATCCTCTATGTAGCACTGCGCTTCGAATTTTACTTTGCAATCACTGCGATTATTGCGCTGTTGCATAACGTGTTTTTCACCCTGGCGGTATTCAGCATCACACAGATTGAATTTGATGTGACGATTATCGCGGCGATTCTCACCATCATTGGTTATTCGATCAATGACACGATCGTCATTTTTGATCGGATTCGGGAAAATCTCCGGTTCAAGAAAAAGGTGACTTCGTTTAAAGAGTTGGCAAATGTCGTCAACCGAAGTCTCTTGCAGTCGTTTACCAGGAGCATGAATACTACAATTACCACACTGACTGCGGTCCTTGCGTTTCTTATTCTTGGAGCCCAGCCAATTACCGGATTTGCCATTGCCCTATTCGTTGGACTGCTGGCGGGGTCCTATTCATCGCTATTTATTGCAGCCCAGCTTTGGCTGGTGTGGCGTGGTAAGATGATCAAGAAAAAACCGGTGGACTTTACAAAGAAAAAGCGTGTGGAAGGTCCGCAAGTTTAGTAATTCAAATGTTTTGCCAGATAAAACCCTCTGTCGTGTAATAGGACAGGGGGTTTTATATGCTTAAAATAGATTGTGATGGGGTAATTTAAATGTAAGACAGTGATAGGAAGAAGGAGGCACAGCATGAGAGGTCAAACCTATGCGATTCTAGCCATTATTATTGTGATTATCGTAGCGGTGTTTGCCGTGACCAATGTCGAGCCGGTTGAGGTGAATTACCTTTTCTGGACCGGGGAATCCCCGCTGATCCTGGTTATTCTGTTTTCCGTTCTGATGGGCGGAATTATTACAGCAGCCACCGGGATGGTCAAGCTGTACCAGAACCAGCGGCAAATGAAAACACTGCGGGAAGAGAATAAAAAAATGCGTGAGGTACTGAAAAAGAACGGGCTGGAAAAACAGCTTTCCGAAACGAAACAGCAAGAGGAGCCTGTTCAAAACAAAAAAGAACAGCAGTAATTGGGATTGCTACCCCTGGCCGACTCTAGTATAATAGGTTGGTCAGGGGTGAAATAATGTTACAGAGTAAGGCAAATTGGAAATATACCGACATGGAGAAAGACCTATGGATGGACAAGACGATCGGCCAGTCCCAGGTAGTGCAGTCACTTTTGCTGCAGCGTGGAATTAATACAGCCGAGGCTGCGGCCAAATTTCTTTCCCCTGATCTGGCTGATTTACATAATCCGGCAACACTTGATTCGATTGATAAAGCTGGACGTAGAGTTCATCAAGCGATTGCCCGGCAGGAAAAAATTCTTATTTTTGGAGATTATGATGCAGATGGCGTCACCTCGACGGTCTTGCTTTTCAAAACCCTGAAGGAACTCGGGGCAAAGTGTAATTATTATATCCCCAACCGTTTCACCGAAGGCTATGGCCCGAATAAAGCGGCATTTAAGCAGGCATATGATGAGGAATTTCATTTAATTATTACGGTGGACACCGGTATTGCTGCCATCGAAGAAGCGGTATATGCCAGAGAGCTTGGCATTGATTTAATCATAACCGACCACCATGAAGTGCAGGAAGAGCTGCCGGATGCTTATGCGATCATCCACCCAAAATGCTCCCCGGATTATATGTTTCAGGAGCTTGCCGGGGTAGGGGTCGCCCTTAAATTCTCGCAGTATTTGCTGGGTGATTTCCCTGAACATCTGCTTCCGTTTACCGCGATCGGTACCATTGCTGACTTGGTGCCGCTTGTCGGAGAAAACCGCATCCTGGCATATCATGGACTTCGTGGATTAACCACTTCTCAAAATCCAGGAATTAATGCGTTGAAAAAGCTTTGCAATATTGGTGGAACCGTTACCGAGGAAGATGTCGGCTTTCTGATCGGACCACGGCTCAATGCGGTAGGAAGGTTGCAGGATGCGAGTCTTGCCGTTCAGTTGCTTTTGACCGAAGATGAGACGCAAGCGGAAGAGATGGCCCAAGAGGTGCAGCAGCTGAACATTCAGCGCCAGCAGATCGTTAGCCAAATTGTCAAAGAAGCAGAAACGATGATGGAAAACCCGGAGGAACAGGGTGTCATTATCGTGGCAAAAGAGGGCTGGAATGAAGGGGTGCTGGGCATTGTTGCCTCCAAGCTTGTCAGAAAATACGATCGTCCGGCGATCGTGCTTGCCAAAAGAGAATCCGGAGAAATGAAAGGCTCGGCCCGCAGCATACCCGCGTTTGATCTTTTTAAAAACTGCATGAAAATCCGTGATGCTTTTACGCATTTCGGCGGGCATTCCCAGGCTGCCGGCATGACTTTTCCGGCTGAAAACCTGAATAGGCTGCAGCAGGAATTGAACCGGATGATTTTTGAGGAATTAACCGAAGATGATTTCAAACAGGAAATTGCCATCAGCAAAAGCATCACCGTCGCTGAAATTAATGAACAGCTCATCAAAGAAATTGGTCTGTTGGCACCATTTGGGATGAATAACCCGAAGCCTATATTTGAAGTGAAAGCTGTGCCACATGAGGCAAGACAAATCGGTAGCAAAAAGAATCACCTCAAGCTCCACTTCAGGGAGCAAGATGCGGCGCTGGACGGGATTGGCTTTGGCATGGGAGAATCGCTCCCCTTCCTTTCCCCAAAAACCCCAGTCACTCTGGCGGGTGAGCTGGGGATTAATGAATGGAATGGCATACGAAAAGCTCAGCTGCTCATCCAGGATTTGAAAATTGACGAGTGGCAGCTGTTTGACCACAGGGGGAAAAAGAATGCAACCGTTCCAGTGGATAGCAGCCAGCGCAGCCTGACTGTCGGAATAGAGGCGAATCGTCTGCCGGACGCTGTTTCTGTTACATATGAAACAGACGTCAACGAAATCAGCGAAACAGACAGCCTGTATATTTTGGAACTGCCGGAAAATCCAGGCGACCTAATAAGGATTATTCAAGCAGCCAAACCCGTAAATATCCATGCCTGCTATTATGTGGAGGACAGTGTTTATTTAAAGGCCTTTCCTACACGCGCGGATTTCAAATGGTTTTATGCGCTTGTTGCAAAGAAAAGACAGCTGGACTTAAAGTCAGCACTGCCCTGGATCATGCAGACAAAAGGCTGGGATAAAGAGCGAATCGTATTCATGGCAAAAGTGTTTTTTGAACTTGGTTTTGTTAAAATAGATAATGGAGTCATTGAAAATATCGCGAAACCGTTGAAAAAAGATCTGGCAGACGCGGTTGTTTATCAGGAGCGGATCGCCAGGGCGGAGATAGAGAAGACATTATACTACTCAAATTACGAGGAACTAAAGCAGTGGTTTGCGGCATGTATGGACCATTTGCCGCGTCCCAAGGAGGAAGCAAGCTATGGATTATAAACAGTATGTTAAAATTGTACAGGATTGGCCAAAAGAGGGCATCCGGTTTAAAGATATTACCCCCTTAATGGATAATGGTAAAGCATTTAAATCGGCGGTGGATGATATCGTCGAATTTGCCAAAGAGAAGCAAATTGATATCGTCGTTGGTCCGGAGGCGCGGGGTTTTATTATCGGCTGCCCGGTTTCCTATGCATTGGAGGTCGGATTCGCCCCGGTTCGCAAGGAAGGCAAGCTGCCACGTGAAGTAATTAAAACAGAGTATGGACTGGAATACGGAAAAAACGTATTAACCATTCATAAAGATGCGATTAAGCCGGGGCAGCGTGTGCTGATTACGGATGACCTGCTGGCAACCGGCGGCACTATTGAGGCGACCATCAACCTGGTAGAAGAACTCGGCGGCGTGGTTGCAGGCTGTGCCTTTCTTATTGAACTGAGCTATCTGAATGGTTTGGACAAACTTGATGGCTATGACGTGATGACACTGATGAGCTATTAAACGAATTGAGGGAAGGTCTGATGATGGGAAGCAATATCGTCAGGCCTGTTCTTATATGAATGCAAGGGTTTCTTCTACAGTTATCGTGAAATTTCTGATAAGATGAGACATGCAGGATCATGCGATATTTAAACAGCGGGTAAAGGTGATTACATGGCAAAAGATGATTTGTTGACAATTGAAGATATTCTAAGCAGAGTCGGCCAGTTTTTGACGGATAATGAGGTCGCTTTTATTCGCAGGGCATACGAGTATGCAGAAGAAGCACATAAGGAGCAATATCGTAAATCCGGCGAGCCCTATATTATCCATCCTGTTCAGGTGGCCGGTATTCTGGTCGATTTGGGAATGGATTCGGAAACCATTGCCGGCGGGCTGCTGCATGATGTAATTGAAGATACCGATGTGACCTTCGAGCAATTGGAAGAGGCTTTTAATCATGAAGTTGCTATGCTCGTCGACGGGGTCACCAAGCTCGGGAAAATAAAATATAAATCCAAAGAACGACAGCAGGCGGAAAACCACCGGAAAATGTTTGTCGCCATGGCAAAAGATATCCGGGTAATTTTAATCAAGCTTGCCGACCGTCTGCATAATATGCGTACATTGAAACACCTCAGTCCGGAAAAACAGCGGCGTATTTCCAACGAGACGCTGGAAATTTTTGCACCGCTTGCGCACAGGCTGGGAATTTCCACCATCAAATGGGAACTCGAGGATACCGCATTAAGATATATGAACCCGCAGCAATATTACCGGATTGTCCAATTGATGAAGCAAAAACGCGAAGAACGCGAATCCTATATTGATGAAGTGATGCAGGAAGTCCGCTCACAGCTGAAAGAGGTTAATATTGAAGCAGAAATGTCAGGACGGCCAAAGCACTTGTACAGCATTTATCAGAAAATGGCCAAGCAAAACAAGCAATTTAACGAGATATATGACCTTCTGGCAGTAAGGATCATGGTCAACAGCATTAAAGACTGCTATGCGGTGCTTGGAATTATCCATACAAGCTGGAAGCCGATGCCTGGACGTTTTAAGGATTACATCGCCATGCCGAAGCAAAACCTGTACCAGTCCCTGCATACCACGGTTATCGGGCCAAAAGGCGATCCATTGGAGGTGCAGATCCGCACCAAAGAAATGCATGAAATTGCCGAGTATGGGATCGCAGCACATTGGGCGTATAAAGAAGGGCGGCAGCTGAGTAAGGGCCGGAAGTCATTTGAGGAGAAACTGACCTGGTTCCGGGAAATTCTGGAATGGCAGACAGAATCCTATGATGCCGAAGAGTTTATGGAATCACTGAAGGTGGATCTGTTTTCCGACATGGTCTACGTGTTCACACCTAAAGGGGATGTCATTGAACTGCCTTCTGGCTCGGTACCGCTGGATTTCGCGTATAAAATTCATACAGAAATCGGCAATAAAACCATCGGAGCCAAGGTGAATGGTAAGATGGAGCCGCTGGATTACAAGCTGAAAAACGGTGATATTGTTGATGTGATGACATCCAAGCATTCCTATGGGCCGTCACAGGACTGGCTGAAGATTACCCAGACGACCCAGGCCAAGAACAAAATTCGCCAGTTTTTCAAAAAACAGCTGAGAGAAGAAAACATTCACAAAGGGAAAGAGGCAGTAGACCGGGAGATTCGCGAGCTGGGCCTGACGCCGAAAGAAGTCCTGACACAGGAGAATCTGCAGCGTGTCCAAGAGAAATTCAATTTTTCCAATGAAGACGACATGTACGCGGCGGTCGGCTATCAGGGCATCACCGCAGCGATTATTGCCACCCGGCTGACCGATAAAATCCGCCAGACCCAGAAAAAAGAGCGGGATCTGGAACAGACAATTGAGGATGTTAATACAGACTTCAAAGGTAAAAAAACACCAAAAGGGGGCGCCGGTGTTCAAGTGGCCGGTGTGGACAACTTATTGGTGCGTCTGGCGAAATGCTGCAACCCTGTGCCAGGGGACCGGATTGTCGGCTATATTACAAAAGGCCGGGGAGTTACGGTGCACCGGGCAGACTGTCCGAATGTGCAGACAGATGAGGCACAGCAGCGTTTTCTTCATGTGGAATGGGAAAAAGACCGTTCCTCGCAGAAAAACTATCATGTGGATCTGGAAATTACCGGCTATGACCGCAGAGGACTTGTCAATGACGTACTGCAGGCCATCAATGAAACCAAGACAAACATCACCCATGTAAACGGGCGGTCTGACCGAAACAAGATGGCGGTGATCCAGATAACAATTCTGATTCACAATACCGGACATCTGCGGAAAATCGTGGAACGAATTAAGCAGATTAAAGAAGTATATACCGTAACAAGAACCGTGCAGTAAAGGAGCTAACTACCATGAGAGCAGTCATTCAGCGCGCAGTGGATGCCAGTGTCAGTGTCAACGGTGAGACGACTGGTGCAATTGAGAATGGGCTGGTCGTCCTCCTTGGCGTGACCCATGAGGATACAGAAGAAGATGCCGCTTATTTGGTAAATAAAATCGTGAATCTGCGCATATTTGAAGATGAAGCAGGCAAAATGAACCTTTCGCTGAAAGATGTTGGCGGGGACGTTCTGTCGGTTTCCCAGTTCACCTTATATGGCGACACCCAAAAGGGAAGAAGGCCGAGTTTCATAAAAGCGGCGAGGCCCGATCAGGCAAACAACCTGTACGAGCATTTTAATCAGCTCATCAGGGAGGAAAAAATTGCCGTAGAGACAGGGGTATTTGGAGAAATGATGGATGTCCGGCTGACCAACAGAGGGCCGGTCACCTTAATTATTGACAGTAAACAATGAAACCGGAGAGCTCACATGTGAGCTCTCCGGTTTCATTGTTCTGCAAAATATTTTCCAAGTCCATGGACGATCCCTTTAACGAGACGCTTCTGATAGGCGCTATTCTGCAGGAGTTCTTCTGCCTCCGGATTGGAAATGAATCCAAGTTCTAAGAGGGCAGAGGGTTTAAAAGACTGTCTGATGACCAGGTAGTCTCCATGACTGACCCCGCGGTTATCCGCATCGGTTTCCTTAATGATCTCGGTATGAATCTGCTCAGCGAGGGGCTGGTCTTGATCATGGTAATAAAAAGTTTCCACCCCGTTCACCTGCGGCAGATTTGGTGTGCTGTTGTAATGGATGCTGATAAAGGCGTCGGTGCCCATTGTGTTGGCATAGCTGGAACGTGCCGTAAGTGAAACATATTCATCCATTGGCCGAGTCAAAAGCACTTCCGCTCCCAGCATGGTCAGCTCCTGCTCCAGTGCCATTGCTGTTAAGTAGGCGATATCCTTTTCATACACCCCAGTGGCGC
This sequence comes from Lentibacillus sediminis, assembly GCF_002763455.1. GTDB lineage: Bacteria > Bacillota > Bacilli > Bacillales > Amphibacillaceae > Lentibacillus_D > Lentibacillus_D sediminis_A. The sequence goes on along the minus strand of NZ_NIXK01000006.1, from coordinate 31,407 downwards.
CAATTGCCCCTACATCGTGTCCGCCATGCCCTGCATCAATTACAATTGTCTTATTGGAAAAACCAGACGTTGTAGAGCGGGCGTCTTCTTCGACCAGCTCTTTCAGCACATATCCAGTCACCTCGTCTTTGGTTACTTCATACCAGTCGCCGATTTCAGCAGTGACCTGATAGCTCTCCCCTTTTTCAGCGAAATGAATAATTTCCCCATCAGTGGAGGGTTCGCTGCGCAAATGCGTGTTGTTCTCGGGGATGGTAACCGTTTTTTCGCTGATTTCTTCTCGTACTGTTTCAATTGTAATAAATTCAGTTGTGACCCAACCTGTACCTTCTGCCAGCTGAATTTCCACCCAATCGCCCTCTTGCTGGACAATCGGATAAACCTCATTCGAACTGGCTTGTCCAATTTGCTGATATTCGGTGCCCGGACCGCTGCGGATATTCAAGTTATCTTCGTTGATAACCGCTTCATTTGCATGTGCAGGTGCAGCAAACATAATCATTAGCACTACAGCAATAAAGAGTCCCAGTCCTGTTCTGATTAATTGCAAAGAAGTTCCTCCCCTATGTAATTCCTGTTCGTATTTTTAGGTGTTCCATGTTGTATTATCACAAAAAATTAAAAACTGTGACATAACTCCTGCCGCTACGGAAATACATTCCGCTTTCCGCGGGAAGCTGGTGAGCCCCCTTGTGCTATCGCACTTCGGTGTCTCACCTAGGCTTTTCTTCCCGCAGGAGTCTCCATGTATTTCCTTCGCTGGTGGTGTTGTTTTTTAAAATCAATTAATAGAAGCCTACATTGTTAATTGGAGCGAAGGGCAACCGCTTCCTACAAGCAGCAGTTTTCAGCGAGGAGACTGAAACCGTGTCCTAAGGTGCGCGGCTGCCCGCAGCGGAAGCCAACCACCAAAAGTAGATGTTGTTTTAAATTACCAAGTATTAAGTAACAAAGCACACCACTAGCGGAGGAAATACCCCGAGACTCCTGCGGGATGGTAAGCATAGGTGAGACCCCGCAGCGCGTCAGCGCGAGGAGGCTCACCAGCGCTCAGCAGGTGCGAGGGGTATTTCCGGAGCGGCGGGTAGTGTCGCATTTCCATCTAACGACTATCGCCTTACCAGTATAATAAAAATGGTGGAATTAGGCAAAGCTAATCCCAGATAAAGGAGGCCATAAAAGATGCGGACACCTGAAAAGCAGTGGAGAAGTTTTCAGACCATGGATGCTGATGGCGTGGATTTTCACCGGTTTATGGAACTGGATGGTCAAGCTAGCCATATGGAAATCGCCGAAGAACTCGGCATCAGTCTCGGTGAAGTGAAAATGCTGAAGAAAAAAATAGATCGTGCTTGACAACGATTGGCGGAAAGCTTAATATAATAGTCATTCAAGTGACGAAACTGAACGAATTTAAGACGAACCATGACGCAACAAATTAAATGAAATAAACCGGAGAAGGAAAGAGTAGTTGGATAACCGGCAGTACAGAGAGGAAATGGCATGGGCTGCAACCATTTCCACCGCCTGGACCGATGAAAGACATTCCTGAGGTGCTGTATCGAATTAACAGTAGGTACAGCCGTTTTGCAGGCGTTAACTGTGAAGAGCGGATGCGCAAAAAACGCATCAACCAGGGTGGCAACGCGGGTAAACTCCCGTCCCTTTTTTACAAGGGACGGGAGTTTTTTATATGCAGATCAGGTTTTCTCCATAAAAGCTTGACGATAAGCGGACGAAAAGCCGCGAATTCCAAAACGGGAATCACAGAATTCAACCAGTGAAGAGCAGGGGGTAATCAATATGAACATGAAAGCACCAAGAGGAACGGTAGATATTCTGCCGGAAGAAGCGGCAAAATGGCAGTATGTGGAACAGAAGATAAAAGAGATTTGCGACAGGTATCACTTTACGGAAATCCGCACACCGCTGTTTGAACACACGGAGGTTTTTCAGCGCGGAGTAGGTGATTCCACAGATATTGTGCAAAAGGAAATGTACACATTTAATGACAGAGGCGGAAGAAGCCTGACATTGCGGCCGGAGGGGACTGCTCCAGTAGTGCGCGCATTTGTCGAGAATAAACTATTCGGCCTGGCAAGTCAGCCGGTAAAACTGTATTATTTTGCGCAAATGTTCCGCTATGAACGGCCGCAAAAGGGACGAATGCGGCAGCTTAATCAGTTTGGCGTCGAGGTGCTTGGCAGCGCGGACCCGGCGGTGGATGCAGAGGTAATCGACTTGGCCATGACCGTTTACAAAGAGCTGGGCCTTACGTCTCTGAAACTGGTGATCAACTCCCTCGGTGATAAAGAGAGCAGGGAAAATCACCGGCAGGCGCTGGTTGATCATTTCACCCCTCATAAAGATGAGTTGTGCGAGGACTGCCAGGTGCGGCTTACACAGAACCCACTCAGGATCCTTGATTGCAAAAAAGACCGGAACCACCCCGCGATGCAGACAGCACCGTCGATTCTGGACTATTTAAACGAAGAGTCCCAGAATTATTTTAGTCAGGTCAAGGAGTACCTCGATCTGATGGAAATTGAATACGTGGTGGATAAAAACCTGGTGCGCGGCCTGGACTATTACAACCACACGGCATTTGAGATTATGAGTGAGGCGGAAGGATTCGGCGCGATCACGACATTGGCAGGAGGCGGCAGATATAATGGCCTCGCGGAAGAACTCGGCGGCCCGGACACCGCAGGAATCGGCTTTGGAATGGGACTTGAACGTCTTTTGATGGCACTGGAAGCGGAAAACAGGGAAATCCCGCTGAGCACTGAACTCGATTGTTATCTGGTGGCTGTCGGTGAGCAGGCAGAGAAGGAAGCAGTGCGGCTCATTCATCAGCTGCGGGGAGCAGGAATCCAGGCGGATAAGGATTACACCGGCCGGAAAATGAAGGCACAGTTTAAAGCGGCCGACCGTCATCAAGCGAAATATGTGCTTGTTTTAGGTGAAAATGAACTGGAAAACAACGTAATCAGCGTCAAAAACATGCAATCCGGTGAGCAAACCGAGGTTGCTTTGTCGGATCTGAAAGCATACATGCAGGAAAAGCTATTGGGAGGACTGGAAAATGAATGAACGCACATTAGCAGGAACGTTACGGCCGGAGAATATCGGAGAAACCGTGCTGTTAAAAGGATGGGTGCAGAAGCGCCGGGATCTGGGCGGCCTGATCTTTATCGATTTCCGCGATAAGTCCGGCATCGTGCAGGTCGTGTTTAATCCGGATAATTCCAAGGAGGCACTAGCGATCGCAGAAACCATCCGTTCGGAATATGTCGTTGAAATTAAAGGTGAAGTCGTGCAACGGGATGAATCGACGATCAATCCATTGATGGAGACTGGCACCATCGAGGTGATGGCAAGCTTCCTGAAAGTGATCAACAAATCCAAGACACCGCCATTTTTGATTCAGGATGAAACGGATGTGGCGGAAGACCTGCGGCTGAAATATCGCTATATTGACCTGCGCAGAAAACCGCTCCAGCAAACATTTAAACTCCGCCATCAGACAACCCAGACTATCCGCAGCTTCTTAAATGAAGAAGGGTTTCTGGAGATGGAAACACCGATGCTGACAAAAAGCACACCGGAGGGAGCACGTGATTATCTCGTACCAAGCCGTGTGCACCCTGGTGAATTTTATGCCCTGCCGCAATCGCCGCAGTTGTTTAAACAGCTGATCATGATGGGCGGGTTTGAAAAGTACTACCAGATTGCCCGGTGTTTCCGGGACGAGGATCTCCGGGCAGACCGGCAGCCGGAGTTCACGCAAATTGATATTGAAACCTCCTTCCTTTCCGAGGAAGAAATTATGGAAATGACCGAACGAATGATGCAGAACGTCATGAAGCAGGTAAAAAATATGGATATTTCCCTGCCGCTGGAGCGGATGTCCTATGATGAGGCAATGCGGCGTTTTGGCTCGGATAAGCCGGACACCAGGTTTGGTTTGGAATTGAAAGATGTATCAGATGTTTTGGCAAACTCAACATTTAAGGTATTCGAAGGGGCACTGGAGAACGGCGGCCAGGTGAATTTGCTGAATGTTAAGGGGCAGGCTGCCAATTATTCGCGCAAAGACATCGATAAACTGACGGACTATGTAAAAATTTATGGTGCAAAAGGGCTGGCATGGCTGAAGCTGGAAGAAGGCGAAATGAAAGGACCGATTGCCAAGTTTTTGACCGATGAAGAGAAAACGGGAATTAAAGAGCGTGCAGAAGCAGCCGACGGAGATCTCTTGCTGTTCGCTGCAGATAAATCATCGGTTGTTTATGACAGTTTAGGCGCTCTGCGGCTGAAACTTGGCGCGGAACTTGATCTGATAGATCATACGAAATTTAATTTTCTCTGGGTTACTGACTGGCCACTACTCGAGTATGATGAGGAGCTGGGTCGTTATTTCGCTGCCCATCATCCGTTCACTTCCCCTGTGGAAAGTGATATCGATAAAATTCTGGAAGATCCAGGCAGTGTCAGAGCAAACGCCTATGATCTTGTCCTAAATGGATACGAACTGGGTGGAGGTTCCATAAGAATTCATCAAAAAGAATTGCAACAGCAGATGTTTCAGGTTCTTGGCTTCGGGGAAGAAGAAGCACAGGAACAATTCGGTTTCCTTATGCAGGCGCTGGAATACGGCGCTCCGCCGCATGGTGGCGTCGCATTGGGACTGGATCGGATCGTTATGCTGCTGGCAGGGCGATCCAATCTGCGGGATGCGATCCTTTTCCCGAAAACCGCTTCCGCAAACGATTTATTAACAGATGCACCTAATGAAGTAACAGACGGACAGTTGAATGAATTGCATATTCAGCGAGCCCGTAAAAATGACTAACTTGCTGGAATGATAGCAAATTGTTATATTCGTTACAAAGCTGTTATGTGAAAAGGAATTGTCAAAGCAGTGTATCTATGTTAAGATAAATTTACAATCAGTTAGGGAATCCATCCTGATGTGTACGTCTATTAAAAGTCATTTGACCGAACACCTATATATTTGGGAGCTCGAATTGGTTTTCATGTTGCGTGCAGGCCCTCATGGGAAGCGCAATAAACATGAAACAGAGCACCCACCTGCCTGAAGCGGGATCAAAACTTAACGTAGACGGCACGATCGGGATGGATTTTCATACATATAAAAACGGACGCTGAGATATTCTCAGTGTCCGTTTTTTGTTGTCTAGGAAAATCATAATTCTTTAGACCCAATGGGCATTCAATGACAAAATGTGCCACGGCCAGCTCCAGCGCCCAGCGACTAGTGGACTTCCCTCACCTCCGTACGATAAGTCAACATCGGCTCCCTCCGGTCGCCGTGTTTCCTTTATCTCCTCCGAAAGAATGATCAGCTAAATTCGCCGCTTTGCGCGGCAACGCTGATCCACCCCGCATGGCGGGGCGCAGTCCATACGTCGCTAAACGGGCGCTTCCGCTTTTGATCTTATTGACTGCCGCTCTGGGCGACTTGCTGCAGGTTGCCGTTTTTGTCCATACGGAACGCCGGGGCAGGAAGTGATCCCTTGTCATCCAGCACGGTCATCTTCCTAGCTCTGTCCATGATCGTCATGAACACCTGGTAATCTTCCTGAATGGACTCGAGCTTTGTTTCGGTTCGTTTCAGCTGCTTTTCCAGGTCACTCACCTGGTCTTGCAAATTTGTATTTTCCTGCTGCAACTGCTCCACGTGAGCAATTGATTGATTGGAAGCATGATAGTCTTTTTTCACTTGCCTTAGGTAGCGGATCACCATATCCATTGTCATGGCTGGCTCTTGATGTTGTTCCGGCTGTTCCTCAGGCTGTTCAATGTGAATCTCCGGTGTTTCCTTTTCTTCTGCTTCCGTATCGGAAGGGAGGGCAATTACCGGTTGACGCTGTTTCGGCGAGTTTGCCGCCATGGCGCGTTTTTTCTCTTTGCGCTGCCGTTTTGCCAGATCAATAGCATTATCATATTTCATCCGGACTTCCGCGTTCCAGCGGAAGCCGCAAGCCGCAGACGTGCGGTTCAGTTTATCCCCGACCTCATCAAATGCATTTAATTGTGTGCTGCCTTCACGTATGTGACGCAGAACGGTTTCAGCAAGTAATAAATCATCTTCATGAGACCAGGCATCCTGTCTGACTTTGACCATCTTTTAGTCAACTCCTTTTTTCGAATAACAACTACATAGATTGCTTGTTTTCTATTCATTGTTACCGTAAAAAAAGGAATTATACATAGCCTGGAAGGAAAAGTTCCAAAGTCCTATTTGCACGTCAAATCCCTCATGTTATTGTTTCTTCCTGTCCTCTTGGATTTTTTCGTGAACCTGTTTGATTGCCTGTTCAAATTTGCCGGATTCTTTTGGCTTGTAGTAGTGTTTGTTTTTTATAGAATCTGGCAGATACTGCTGATTCACCCAGCCGCCCGTGTAGCTGTGCGGGTATTTGTAGTCAATTCCCCGTCCTAATCTTTTCGCTCCCTGATAATGTGCATCCTTTAAGTGATCGGGAACTTCCCCGCCCTTTCCGCTGCGAATATCGGCCAATGCCGCATCCAGCCCGGAATAGGCGGTATTGGATTTTGGCGACAGGGCGAGCTCGACAATCGCCACGGCAAGCGGGATTCGGGCTTCGGGAAAACCGATTCGTTCGGCAGCTTGTACAGCTGCGATTGCATGCGGGCCGGCCTGCGGGTTTGCCAGGCCAATATCTTCATAAGCAGTGACGATCATCCTTCGGGCAATACTGTCCAGATCCCCAGCCTCAATCAGCCGGCCCAGATAATGCAGGGCAGCATCTGCATCACTGCCGCGGATCGATTTTTGAAAAGCTGACAATACATCATAATGTGCATCGCCGTCCTTGTCATGGGAAAAGCTTTTCTTCTGCATGCATTCTTCTGCTGTGTCCAGGTCGATATAAATTTCGCCTTGTTCATTTTTCGGGGTGGAGGAAGCGGCGAGTTCCAGGCCGTTCAGTGCTGCACGCATATCCCCATTGGCACTGAAAGCAAAATGTTCCAGCGCATCGTCGGTGATGATGACTTGGTCCTTGCCGAGTCCTTTTGTTTCATCTGACGCAGCACGTCTCAGTGCTGTCTTCATATGTTCGGGTGTCAGCGGATGCAGTTCAAATAAATGACAGCGGCTGCGAATCGCCGGGTTGATTGAATGATACGGATTGCTGGTCGTACAGCCAATCAGTGTGAGCAGGTTGCTTTCCAGGTGGGGCAGCAAAAAATCCTGCTTCGCCTTATCCAAACGATGCACCTCATCGAGAACGAGCACAGCCTGCCCGGTCATTTTCGCTTCCTCGACAACGATTTCCATATCTTTTTTCTTATCCGCTACGGCGTTAAGCATTTTTACCGGCAGATCAAGACTTTTCGCCAGAGCTATGGCCATCGATGTTTTCCCGGTTCCGGGTGGCCCGAAAAGAATCATCGAAGCAAGGCGCTCAGCCTGGACCATGCGGTTAATTATTTTTCCTTCGCTTACAAGATGCTCCTGGCCGATAATTTCATCAATATGGAAGGGTCTCATACGAAAAGCAAGCGGTTGTTGAGTCATTGGGTATCTTCCTTTGCATGAAAAATTTATAAATAAGTCTATACTGAACAGATGTTTCCCTTTTCTTCTCAAGCGTAATAGTAATACGCATAAAATGCAAGAGGGTTGCCATCCATGGTATAATAGCTTGTATTGACTAGAAGGATATAAAGGAAGGCCTATATATAGAATTAAAGGAATAACCGAGGTGCAGGAATATGAAGATTTCAACCAAAGGAAAATATGGCTTGACCATTATGATTGATTTGGCGAAAAAATTCGGGGAAGGTCCGATATCGCTGAAGCAGATAGCACGGGATAATGATTTATCCGAACATTATTTGGAGCAGCTTGCTTCACCGTTGCGCAACGCAGGTTTGGTTAAGAGCGTCCGCGGTGCGTACGGCGGCTATGTTCTGGCGCGTGATCCGGGAGAGATTACAGCTGGCGATATTATTCGCGTGCTGGAAGGACCGATTACCCCTGTGGAAGGAATCGAAAACGAGGAACCTGCCAAGCAGGCCTTATGGAGACGAATTCGCGATGCAGTAAAAGACGTGCTCGATACCACCACACTGGAGGATTTAAGCAAACACAACGATGACGAACCGCAGGAAGCGTATATGTTTTATATTTAGGTTGCGCAGTTGATGGGAAATACGACTCAAGCTACACTTTACTGATGCGGAAACATTCGACAGAGTGCTCGTTGATTTTCGCTCCGGGCATCCGCTTTCCGCGGGCACGGCTTCAGCCTCCTCGGAAGAAAACCGCTTCCTGCTCAGGTCTAGACTCGTGCTTTTCCCGCAGGAGTCGGATGCCCTCCGCTCCAATCAACCATCTACAAAGCGAGTATCTGTGGTTTAATTTAACAAAGCACACTGTTAGCGGAGGAAATACCCGGAGACTCCTGCGGGAAGAAAAGCCTAGGCGAGACTCCGCAGTGCGCCAGCACAAGGAGGCTCGGCAGCTTCCCGCGGAAAGCGAGGGGTATTTCCGTAGCGGCAGGCGTTACGTCACAGTTTATGTATTTTGTTATAAAAAACGAATTCGTCCCTAATTCAACAGCCAGAAGCAACGGAAAAGATTTTACACGGAAGGAAGAAACAAGCATGGAAGCAATTTATCTGGATCATGCCGCAACGACGCCAATGGATCCGCGGGTGCTTGAGGCAATGCAGCCGGTTTATCAGGAGGTGTTCGGCAATCCCTCCAGTGTTCATTCATTTGGCAGAAAAGCACGGCAGTGGCTAGACGCGGCAAGGCGTGTGATGGCCGGGAGCATCGGAGCAAATGAAAAGGAAATTATTTTCACCAGCGGCGGTACGGAAGCCGACAACCTTGCTCTGATCGGTACAGCAATGGCCAATCGCGACAAAGGAAACCATATTATCACAACCGTACAGGAACACCACGCTACGCTTCATACAGCAGAATACCTGGAAACGCAGGGATTCAAAGTGACGTTTTTGCCAGTCGATGAAAGCGGCAGTGTCAAGGTGGAGCACCTCGAACAGGCACTGCGGGATGATACGATTCTTGTCTCTGTTATGTATGTAAATAACGAGACTGGTGTAGTGCAGCCAATTGCCGAAATCGGTGCTGTGCTTCGTGACCATCAGGCGTATTTCCACACCGATGCCGTGCAGGCTTTCGGTTTATTGGATCTGGACGTGACAGAGCTTGGAGTGGATATGCTGACGGTTTCTTCCCATAAAATTAATGGGCCCAAAGGCATTGGCTTTTTGTATGCTGCAGATCATGTGAAACTGCAAGCATTGCAGTTCGGCGGGGAACAGGAAAGAAAACGGCGTCCCGGCACAGAAAATGTTCCAGGCGCTGTTGGTTTTCAAAAAGCAGTAGAGTTGGCACAAAAGAATAAAGAAGCCAATCAGAAGCGCTATCAGCATTTTCGTCAGCTGTTTCTGGATGAATTGCGAAATGAAAACATCCGTTTTGACGTAAATGGGGAGGAGACAGCTACGGTGCCTTCCATTGTCAATCTCAGTTTTCCAGGCACCAATGTGGAAACATTACTGATGAATTTCGACCTGGACGGGGTTGCTGCATCAAGCGGAAGTGCCTGTACGGCAGGCTCCGTGGAACCTTCTCATGTACTCTCAGCAATGTTCGGCAGTGACCATGCCTGCACCACGAATTCGATCCGCTTCAGCTTTGGCTCGTACAACACAGAAGAAAATGTCACTGAGGCTGCTTGGCGGGTGGCCCGGATTGTCAAACGTTTAACGGAAAGATAAAAAGAGGTGAAACAAATGAAAGACAACAAAGATACGCGGGTTGTAGTTGGAATGAGCGGTGGGGTTGATTCCTCAGTTGCCGCCCTTTTGCTGAAGGAACAGGGCTATGACGTTGTCGGGATCTTCATGAAAAACTGGGACGATACCGATGAATTCGGTGTCTGCACAGCTACAGAGGATTTTGATGATGTAGTCCGTGTCTGCAATCAGCTGGACATTCCCTATTACTCGGTTAATTTTGAAAAACAGTACTGGGATAAGGTATTTACTTATTTCCTTGATGAATATAAAGCAGGACGCACACCCAACCCGGATGTGATATGTAATAAAGAAATCAAATTCAAGGCTTTTATGGACCATGCCATGTCACTTGGCGCGGATTACCTGGCAACCGGGCATTATGCACAGGTAAAAGAAGAAGACGGCCGTTATTACATGCTGCGCGGGGCGGACGACAATAAAGATCAGACGTATTTTCTGAACCAGCTTTCTGAAGAGGTGCTGGAAAAAGTCATGTTCCCGCTGGGGCATTTGGAAAAACCAAAAGTCCGGGAAATGGCCAAAAAGCACGATCTTGTCACAGCTGCAAAGAAAGACTCAACCGGCATCTGCTTTATCGGGGAGCGCAATTTCAAAGAATTCCTCAGTGAATACCTGCCGGCCCAGCCGGGAGAAATGCAAACCATGAACGGGACGGTAAAAGGACGTCATGACGGGCTGATGTATTACACACTTGGTCAACGTCAGGGACTCGGGATCGGCGGTGCGGGAGATCCGTGGTTCGTTGTAGGTAAAGATCTGAAAAAGAATGTACTCTACGTCGAGCAGGGGTTTGCCAATGAAAAACTGTACTCAGATGGTTTGATTGCGACCGATGTAAACTGGATTCACCCTGAGCAAATAACAGATCAATTCACTTGTACGGCCAAATTCCGCTACCGGCAAAAAAACAGCAATGTTACAGTGACTAAAATGGAAGATGGTAAAGCACGAGTGGATTTTGCCAATATGGAACGGGCGGTCACACCGGGACAAGCGGTTGTTTTCTATGATGGGGATGTCTGCCTCGGCGGCGGTACGATTGATGAAATCATCAAAAATAATCGTGCCCTTGACTATGTCGGGTAAATTGCTTATCATAGCTCGCTCCGGCATAAGCTTTAAAAAAACCGCTGATAAGGAGTTATTCCATGGACAAAAACCAACAGGCGATTCAATATATGAAGGAAAATAAATGGGAAGAAGCGGCCAAGCTGTTTAATGAAGTCATTGAAGAGCAACCGGATGATCCGATCGGGTTTGTGAATTTCGGCAATTTGCTGCTGCATATGAAGGACTACCCGCATGCTGAGCGCTTTTTTAAAAGAGCCGTGGAACTGGATGCCCATGCGGCTACTGCTTATTATGGACTGGGGAATATTTACTTTGAACAGTCACTATATCCGAAGGCCCAGGAAAATTTTCAACAGGCAATCGATCTGGGTCTGGAAGAAAGTGATGTATATTTCATGCTCGGTATGACATTTCAAATGCAGGAACATGACAAACTGGCATTGCCATATTTGCTGCGGGCATCCGAACTGGCTCCGGAAGATGAAGAAGTTCTGTTCCAGTATGGCCTCGCCCTAGCACAGACCGACCATGTCTCCGATGCCGAACCTGTATTCCGGCAGGTGCTGAAAATAAATTCACAGCATCCGGATGCCCATTACAATCTTGGCGTTATCGCACTTTTAGGCGGAGAGCCTGATGAAGCGCTTCGTCATTTTGAAGAGGCACTGCAGGCGCAGCCGGAGCATGTGCTGGCTACCAATGGAAAGAAAAATGCAGAAAAATTGCTGAACGAATAAAAATAAGCGGGGTTGTTGCGGATGGACAGAGACGTGGCGACAGAGACGGCAAAAGGATATATCAAGGGAGAGCTCCTTTTTACCATATTCCGCAATGAGGCGGAGCATTTTTCCATTGCCAAATTGAAGGTGCTGGAGACGAACGAGGATTTCCGGGAAAAAGAAATTGTTGCCAAAGGCTATTTCTCCGGTCTTCAGGAACAAACCCCTTATTTCTTTTACGGCACACTGGAGCGGCATGTGAAATTTGGCACACAATACAAAGTGGACAGCTATCAGACGTTTATTCCGAGTACCCGGGATGGACTTATTGCCTATCTTTCCAGTGATTTGTTTTATGGTGTTGGCGAAAAGACCGCCAGACGGATTGTCGAACATCTTGGTGAAACAGCAATTAGCAAGATACTTGATGACAAGAAGGCACTGAAGCAAGTGCCGGGGATCAAACAGGAAACGGCGGACAAGCTTGCAAAACACCTCCAGGAAAATCAGGGGTTTGAGCATGTCGCCGTTTATTTGTCGAAATATGGGATCGGCTTGAAGATGGCACAGAAGATTTATGAACAGTACAAAGAGGAAGCAGTGAATGTGCTGCAGGAAGATCCGTACCAATGTGTGTTTGATATTGAAGGGTTTGGTTTTCAGACGGCCGACGGGATTGCCAAACAGCACGGCATTTCAGCCGATCACCCGAGCCGCATCGGCGCAGGGTGTATTTATGTGCTGCAAGAGAGCATCCAGGAAGGGCATGTGTTTTTGCCATTGAACGTATGCACTGGGAGGATGCTGAAATTACTTTCCGCCAACTCCCTCACGGAAAAAATCATATTGGAAGAACTGCAGAACCTAAACAAGCAGAAGAAGGTCATTATTCAAGAGACTCGTGTTTATCTCCCTTCCCTCTATTATGCAGAGGACGGTTTTTCAAGCCATGTTAAGCGGATTCTCGAAAAGTCAGTGGAACAAACAACGACACTTGCGGATCTGATGAAAATCACCGGGGATATTGAAGAAACCGAAGTGCTCAGCTATGGCAAGGAGCAGTTTGAAGCGATCAAACAGTCACTGGAATCCAAGGCAATGATCGTCACCGGCGGGCCTGGCACAGGTAAAACCACGGTCATCAAAGGAATTATCCATGCCTATGCAGCGATTCATGAACTGTCGCTTGACCCGGAGGACTATGACAAGAAAAGCGATTACCCGTTCATTCTTGCTGCTCCCACCGGCAGGGCGGCCAAACGGCTGAACGAATCCACCGGGCTGCCTGCCTCGACGATCCACCGGCTGCTCGGCTGGGATGGCAGGGAGGGATTTGAGAAAAATGAAAATGAGCGGCTGTCAGGCAAGTTTCTGATTGTCGATGAATTTTCCATGGTCGATATTTGGCTGGCTAACTCTCTTTTTAAAGCAATTCCTGACGAGATGCAGGTGCTTTTGGTCGGGGATGAGGATCAGCTGCCATCCGTCGGTCCAGGCCAGGTGCTTTCCGATTTACTGGGCAGTGAAGCTATTCCGCTTGTTCGGCTGCATGAAGTATACCGGCAGAAAGAGGGCTCGAAAATTATTCAGCTTGCCCATGAGATCAAAAACGATCAGGACGTCACACTTTCCAATGCCAAAGATTTCAGCTTTATTCCCTGTTATGAGCCGCAGATGCTGAATGTCATTATGACTATTTTCAAAAAGGCGAAAGAGAAAGGTATTGATGTTAAAGATATTCAAGTGCTTGCCCCGATGTACCGCTCCCAAGCCGGAATTAACCAAATTAATCAGGAATTGCAGCAGCTGATCAATCCAAAGACCCCGAATAAGCGGGAGATCCGGACAAATGACGCAGTATACCGTGTCGGTGACAAAGTACTGCAGCTTGTCAATCAGCCGGAAAACGCAGTATACAATGGAGATATCGGCGAAGTGGCAGCGATATTCCGGGAAGAGGAAAACACGGAAAATGTGGAACAGCTGGTGATTCAGTTCGAGGACAAAGAAGTGGTTTACGAACGGAAAGATTATGTTAATATCACCCATGCCTATTGCATCTCGATCCATAAATCGCAAGGGTCGGAGTTTCCAATCGTCCTTATGCCGGTCGTGTCCGGCTATCATCGCATGCTCCGCAAAAACCTGCTTTATACGGCAATTACCAGAAGCAAGGAGTCGTTGATTATTTGCGGAGAAGAAGCAGCCTTTAAGCGCGGAATTCAAACAGTTGATACCAACAGGCGCAACACAGCACTCCAGGAGCAGCTAAGAATGAAACTGCAAAATAAGGAATTGTCTGCAGATGAGAAAAATGAAGAAGACATTAGCCCTTATGATTTCATGTGAAAAGGTATATTTTATGCCATTTCGGGCGACCATAGCATAATACATTAATCTTGTTCTCTCATATTACGAGCAGGCGACTCCAGCCTGCTGATGCAGGGAAGTTTTAAAGGTGGGGAAAATGTATGATGCGGTGCCCGAACTGCAGTGGAAAAGATTTAGGCAAAATCGGTGTGCAGCAGTATTATTGCTGGACCTGTTTTATAGAAATCGCCGTGACCGATAACCGGTTAACCGTCAGTCAGGTGGAAGCAGATGGTTCGCTGAGCAGCCTCGATGATCTGTTTTCTGCTGAGGAAAGAACAATGGAATGATAATCTATCGCCATATGCCAAATGCTATTCTAAAAGCGCGAGGAGAGATCATCCATGTTCTTAAAGCATAAAGCGCTGGAGTTCATGTACTGGCTTATCATTGGCATTCTTGTTTTTTTGTTTCTCTACTTGCTTGTGAAATTATTCCCAATGTACGGGGCAGCGGCAGCGTTTTTGCTGCATCTCTTTGCGCCATTTCTAGTTTCCGCATTGATTGCCTATTTATTGTATCCGGTGATTGATAAACTGCATGTCTACCACCTTCCGCGCGGTTTGGCCATCCTGATGATTTATCTCCTTTTTTTTGGCGGCATTGCTTACCTCGTCTACCGGGTCTATCCGGCGGTCGTTCATCAGGTGCATGACCTGAACCAGCAGCTGCCTGTGTTAATCCGGCAATATGAAACATTAATTTACCAGATGTATGAATACACGTCGTTTCTTCCTGAGATGATTCACGATAAGATGGATGAAGTCATTCGCGGTGTCGAAGCAGGGCTTTCGAATGTGCTTGATGGTCTGATCGGCGGTATGACAAAGCTGTTTGATATGGTGATTTTTCTGACCGTCATTCCGGTGCTGGTGTTTTATTTTCTTAAGGATTTTGACAACCTGAAAGGGTTTGTGAAAAAATTTGTGCCTGGAAAATACCAGTCGCGCATGAGCCGGATGGTTCATGCGGTGGATGAGAGCCTCGGCAATTATATCCGTGGCCAGCTGCTTGTCTGCCTGTTTGTCGGAGTGGCTTCCTGGATTGCTTTTCAGTTTCTTGGGCTTGATTATGCACTGCTTCTGGCAATTGTCATGGCCGTAACGAACATCATTCCGTATTTTGGCCCGATTATCGGTGCTGTCCCTGCTGTGGCGATTTCGCTGACCATCTCGGGACAAATGGTGCTATTTGTGGCTCTCGCGATTCTTGTGATTCAGGTGATCGAGGGAAATCTGCTTTCACCTTATATCGTCGGCAAAAGTATTGACATCCATCCCGTGGCGATTATCTTCGCCCTTTTGCTTGGCGGTGAGCTGTTTGGCATCATTGGCCTGATTATTGCTGTCCCCCTTTTGGCCGTATTGAAGGTTGCTGTCACAGAAATGCTTGTCTTTAGGCGCAATGATTGACAATCCTGGTTAAGTTTTTTATACTAACGCTAGATTATACCATTTAAAACGCAGAAGGTTCGGAGTACATGATAACGGTGGATTAGAGAGGGATTTTCCTGGCTGAAAAAAATCCTGCACCCCAGTGTCATGGAAAGCTAAACTGGAGTGCGGCTAACCCCCGCCGGTGTCAGACCGTTACCATGACCTGAAAAGTGATGAACCAGTGCGTTCATAATTAGGGTGGTACCGCGATACAATCTCGTCCCTGCTGAGGCAGAGGAACGGGATTTTTTTAATGACAAAAGTAATAATAAAAACGAATACAAGGAGGAACACCGATGAAACAGCTGACATCTGCCCAAGTACGGCAAATGTACATTGATTTCTTTAAAGAAAAAGGCCATCGGGTGGAGCCAAGTGCTTCCCTTGTGCCAAAAGAGGACCCAACATTGCTTTGGATCAACAGTGGTGTGGCTACACTGAAAAAATACTTTGACGGACGGATAATTCCGGACAATCCGCGAATCGTCAATGCCCAGAAGGCGATCCGTACCAATGATATTGAAAATGTCGGCTTCACAGCGAGGCATCATACCTTCTTTGAGATGCTCGGGAATTTCTCGATTGGCGACTATTTCAAAAAAGAAGCGATTGAATATGCGTGGGAATTTTTAACAAGTGATAAATGGATCGGGTTTGATCCCGAACTGCTGGCTGTGACCGTTCACCCGGAGGACGATGAAGCCTATGATATTTGGCTGAATGATATAAAGCTTCAGGAACAGCAAATCATCCGACTGGAAGAGAACTTCTGGGATATTGGTGAGGGACCAAGCGGACCAAACACGGAGATTTTCTACGATCGCGGCGAGAAATACGGCAATGACCCGAATGATCCGGAACTGTACCCTGGCGGGGAGAACGATCGTTATCTGGAAATCTGGAACTTGGTGTTTTCCCAGTTCAATCATAACCCGGATGACACTTATACGCCGTTACCAAAGAAAAATATTGACACCGGCATGGGGCTGGAGCGGATGGTTTCGGTGATTCAGGACGTGCCAACCAATTTCGAGACTGATTTGTTCTTGCCGATCATCCGGAAAACAGAAGCCCTCGCCAATACTACTTATGGCAGCAGCCGGGAAGGTGATACGGCATTTAAGGTAATTGCCGACCACATCCGTACTGTCAGTTTTGCGATCGGTGATGGCGCCGTTCCATCCAATGAAGGCAGGGGCTATGTCCTGCGCCGGCTGCTGCGCCGCGCTGTCCGATTCGCCAAGGAAATCGGCATTGAAAAGCCATTTATGTATGAACTCGTCGGTATTGTCGGGGGAATCATGCAAGATTATTATCCGGAAGTTACCCGGAAGCAGGAATTTATCGAAAATATGGTGAAAGTGGAAGAGGAACGTTTCCATGAAACATTGAACGATGGACTGGATATTCTCCGCTCGACAATGGAAAAAGAAAAAACCAAGGGAAGCACTATCTTTCCTGGTGAAGAAGTGTTCCGTTTATATGACACATTTGGCTTTCCGAAAGAGCTGACAGAAGAATATGTGGACCAGGAAGGCTTTACCATCGACGAAGCAGGATTTGCCCGTGAAATGGAAAAACAGCGTGAACGTGCCAGGAATGCCAGGCAGAAAGTGGATTCGATGCAAGTTCAGGATCAGGTGCTCAGCGATCTGGAGGTCAAAAGTGAATTTGTCGGTTATGACCGGCTGGAAACCGATACGGTTATCACGGCGATCATTGACGGCGGCGAAACGGCGGAGGAAGCAGGTGCCGGCCAGGAAGTACTCCTGTTTCTGGAAGAGACCCCGTTTTACGCAGAGAGCGGCGGACAAGTTGCAGATGATGGCTGGATTTACACCGATCATGCCTCCGCGTATGTTGAAGATGTGCAAAAATCGCCAAAGGGGCAGCATGTGCACCGTGTGACGGTGAAAGAAGGCAAGTTCAATAAGGGAGACACCGTCAAAGCGATGGTTGACAAGCAATTCCGCTCTGGGGTTGTAAAAAACCATACGGCAACACACTTGCTGCATCAGGCATTGAAGGATGTACTAGGCGAACATGTCAATCAGGCCGGGTCCCTGGTCACACCAGATCGGCTGCGGTTTGATTTTTCCCATTTCAGCACTGTCTCCCAGGAAGAGCTGGAACAGGTGGAACAAATCGTCAATGAAAAAATCTGGCAGCAGATTCAGCTGGTGATTGACCATAAAAAAATTGATGAAGCAAAAGAAATGGGAGCAATGGCGCTGTTCGGCGAAAAATACGGTGACGTCGTCCGTGTCGTGCAAATCGGCGATTACAGCATCGAATTATGCGGCGGCTGCCATGTAGAGACGACTTCCGACATAGGTCTCTTTAAAATTGCCCAAGAAACGGGGATTGGCGCCGGAACCAGAAGAATCGAAGCAGTTACCTCAAAATCAGCCTATGAACTTTTGAGCAATAAAGAAGAACTGCTTAAGCAGGCATCACAAAAGGTGAAAACCAATGAGGATCAACTGCCAGAGCGGATTGAAGGTTTATTTCAGGAGATCCGATCCCTGAAGAAAGAAAATGAGTCGCTCAATGCTAAACTGTCCAACAATGAAGCATCTTCTATTCTGGAGAAAACCAAAACAGTCAAGGATGTCAGCCTCCTTGCAGAGAAGGTGGCGGCAAAAGATATGAACCAGCTGCGCAACATGGTGGATGAGCTGAAACAAAAGCTTGGCTCCGGGGTGATTTTGCTGGCAGCAGAAAAAGACGGAAAAGTACAGCTGGCAGCAGGAGTATCCAAGGATCTGATGGAACGCGGACTGCATGCAGGAAATCTGATAAAAGAAGCTGCCACTCGCTGCGGCGGCGGTGGCGGCGGCCGGCCGGACATGGCACAGGCCGGCGGCAAAAATCCAGAGAATATCACAGAAGCTCTGAAGGCCGCAGAGGAGTATCTGACGGAAAAGTTATAGCATAATTTGACTGTAAACGTATGATATTTCCGGGAAAAATGTTAGAATATGTATCAGATCAACCATTCGCAAGTTATTTCAAAAAAGAGGTGTCGCAATGAGCTCGATTGATAAGACGATGAAGTTTAATTTTTCCGAGGAACCTTTCGACCAGGATATTGAAAAAATCCTCTTTACTGTTCATGAGGCACTGCAGGAAAAAGGCTACAACCCGATAAATCAGATTGTTGGCTATCTGCTGTCTGGTGATCCTGCTTATATTCCGCGGCATAAGGATGCCAGAAATCTGATCCGCAGAATTGAACGGGATGAAGTGATTGAAGAGCTCGTTAAATTTTATTTGGAAGAGCATAAGAAAAAGTGATAAAGATGATCGGACTGGATGTCGGTTCCCGGACAATTGGCGTAGCTGTTAGTGACGCCCTTGGCTGGACGGCTCAGGGGCTTACCACTGTCAAATGGAAAGAGGAAGAAATCACTTCCGCTGATGAGGAGCTCACCAGGATAATAGCAGAGCATGAAATAGGGAAAGCTGTGATTGGTCTCCCGAAAAATATGAATGGGACCATCGGCGAACGTGGAGAAGCTTCTCAGGATTATGCCGAACATGTGGAAAATGTCCACGGCATCCCGGCAGTATTATGGGATGAGCGTTTAACAACAATTGCTGCGGAACGTGTGCTTCTGGAAGCTGACATGAGCAGAAAGAAGCGAAAAAAAGTCATCGACAAAATGGCTGCAGTCATGATATTGCAAGGATATCTGGATCAAAACAAAGGAGGGCAATAATGGGATTGGAAGAAAAAGAACGCATTATCATTCCGGATGAAAACGGCGAAGAACATTTATTTGAGGTTTTGTTTACCTTTGATGTGGACAAGACCGGGCATTCTTATATTGCAGTAGTGCCCGGGGAGCAGTCAGAGGACGAAGAAGTAGAAGTGTACGCCTTCCGATATGAAGAGAAGAATAAGGATGATGACGACCTGTCCCTCTTCCCGATTGAATCAGATGAAGAGTGGGAAATGGTCGAGGAAATGCTGCATACGCTGGCAGAGGAAGATAGCGAATCTTAATTGACGGCAGAAAAACCGGCTGGTGTCGCGCGCTGCGGCATCAGTTTTTTCTGCATTTGCCGGGTTTACACAGAAGCGATCATATAATAATGGCATCTCCTGCCGTTTTTTAGTATAATATAGCGAATGAGAGGGGGAGAGGGAGTGTTCAAGCGAATAAGGAAAAACAAGCAGTACAAGAATAGTCTCCAAGCCCGCGGGGAAGAGGCGACAACGGTCAGGAAGATTGTATTTACTGTTATCGCCGCACTGCTGCTTATTCTGGTAGTCGGCACAGTGGCGGGCTATTTTTATGTGTCATCCGCATTGGAGCCCGTTGACCCGGACAGTGAAGAGCAAATCGATGTGGAGATCCCGATTGGTTCTACACCTTCTGCTATTGCCGGTATTCTGGAGGAAAACGGGATTATAAATAACGCACGGATCTTTCAAATCTACGTGAAATTAAATAATGAATCACAATTTCAGGCAGGAGAATATACCTTTTCTCCTTCGATGACGATAAATGAACTGATTGAATCGCTAAAAACAGGCATGGTAATGGCAGAACCCGTCCATACTGTGACAATACCGGAAGGCCTGACCATTGACCAGATTGCCGGAATCTATGGGGAAGAGCTTGACTTCAGCAAGGAAGAGTTTCTCGACAAGGTGAATGATCCGATTTATATTGAACAGCTGATGAAGCAATATTCCACCATTTTAACGGATGCGATTCTGGCAGAGGAAATTCGCACACCGCTGGAAGGTTATTTATTTGCGGCGACCTATTCGTTTTATGAAGAACAGCCAGGCATAGAGACAGTCATTGAAAAAATGCTGGACGAAACACAGTCTATCGTTTCTTCCTACATGCAGGAAATAGAGCAATCAGACTTCACAGTGCATGAGGCACTCACCTTTGCCTCTGTCGTTGAAGAAGAAACCGGCAATGCCGATCAGCGCAGACAGATTGCCGGAGTATTTTACAACCGGCTGGAAGAAGGCATGCCGCTGCAGACAGACCCGACCGTCCTTTACGCACTGGGTGAGCATAAAGACCAGGTGACTTACGAAGACCTGGAAGTGGATTCACCGTATAATACCTATCAGATTAATACATTGCCGATCGGGCCGATTTCCAATTTTGCGGAATCGTCACTTGCGGCCATATTGAATCCGGAAGACTCCGATTACCTTTACTTCCTGCATGACAGTGAAGGGCAGATTCATTATGCAGAAACCTATGACGGGCACGAGCAAAATATCGCGGATCATATGGAATAAATCCGAGCAGGGAATGAGCTGAAATTCCCTCCCTTTTTCCATGGCTGCCGCTATAAAAGAATAACTACATGATTGAAAAAGCAGGAGATAATGATGGACGAGCAACTGAACACTTATTTATATGAAACACTGCTACCGAAAGAAGACTGGGTTCTGGAAATGGAACAGCAGGCCAAGAAAGATCATGTACCGATTATGGATCCGGTGAGCATGGAGTTTATCATGCAATTAATCCGGCTTCATCAGCCTGTAAATATTCTTGAGATCGGCACAGCCATCGGTTATTCTGCATTAAGGATGCTTCAGGCAAATCCGGATGCAGCAATTATCACTATCGAGAAAGATGATACACGCTACCATCAGGCAGTGAGGAATATTGAGCGGCAGCAGCATTCCGGCCAAATTAATGTCATTCATGGTGATGCCCTGGATGAAATCAGCAAGCTGGTGGAGACAGGGACGGTTTTTGATTTGGTCCTGATTGATGCGGCAAAAGGGCAGTACAAACGGTTTTTTGAATTGGCTGCTCCACTCCTCCGGGGAGGCGGGCTGGTGCTCTCCGATAATGTCCTGTTTCGCGGACATGTTGCCGATCCGGCCTCAGCAAACCCGCGCCATGCCAAAATGGTGGAAAAACTGCGTGATTATAATAAGTGGATGATGGAGCACACGGCATTTTCCAGCTCGATCGTGCCGGTGGGCGACGGGATTGCCATCAGTATCAAAACCGCTGAAAGGAGCACCATCCGATGAAAGAAAAACCTGTAGTGATCGGGGTGGCAGGCGGGAGCGGCAGCGGAAAAACTTCCGTGACCAACTCGATCTGCCAGCGCTTCTCCGACCAGACGATTCTTGTGCTGGAGCAGGATTATTATTATAAAGACCAAAGCCATCTTCCCATGGAGGAACGGCTGAACACCAATTATGATCATCCTTTTGCTTTCGACAATGATCTGCTGATCGATCATCTGCATCAGCTCCTTCAATGTCAGTCAATTGAGAAGCCGGTGTATGACTATAAAATTCATACCCGCTCCAATGAAGTGGTGGAGGTGGAGCCCAAAGAGGTTATCATTCTGGAAGGGATCCTCATTCTGGATGATCCGCGGCTTGTCGATATGATGGACATCAAAGTATTTGTTGACACAGATGCCGACCTCCGGATTATCCGCAGGCTTCTAAGAGATATTAAAGAACGGGGAAGGACGCTGGACTCGGTAATAGATCAGTATATCAGCAACGTAAGACCGTCCCACCTGCAATTCATTGAACCGACGAAACGTTATGCTGATATTATCATTCCGGAGGGCGGCCAGAACCTAGTGGCGATCGATATTATGGCGACAAAAATTGAGAATATCCTGATGGGGAAATAAACAGCTTTGCTAAGAGTAAGTTTTTCTAACAACGTCAAATTTAAATTAAATGGAAGACCTTATAAGAAAAACTAAGGCCTTTCGCTGAAAACGCAACGATTCCTTAGTTTTTCTAAAAAAGTATTGAATTGTTTACTGGATTCTGCCATAGTATGATTTAGTAATTTTTTTCAAGATTAGTTTCTGTGTTCAAAAAAATATCATAAAATGGACAGGATGCTTAAAAAGGAGTGTAAGATAATGGCGACAGAGAAAAGTTTTTACATGACCCAAGAGGGCAAGGAGAAGTTGGAAAATGAACTGACATACTTAAAAACAGACCGGCGTCAGGAAGTGGTGGAGAGGATAAAAGTTGCCCGCGATTTCGGGGATCTATCCGAGAACTCCGAATATGATGCCGCCAAAGATGAGCAGGCATTTGTAGAATCACGAATTGCCCAAGTCGAGAAAATGATCCGTAATGCGGTTATAATAGAAAATGACGACAACAACCCAAGTGTGGTCTCTTTAGGAAAATCGGTCACATTTAAGGAAATCCCGAATGGGGAAGAAGAGACGTACATGATTGTTGGCAGCGCGGAAGCTGACCCGTTTGAAGGGAAAATCTCCAATGACTCTCCAATGGCAAAAAGCCTGCTCGGTCTTGAAGTCGGCGCTGAAGTATCCGTGGTTACCCCCGGTGGCGACATTCAGGTGCAAATTGTAAAAGTGGATTAAAGATAAAAAGCGGATTCAACTCCGCTTTTTTATTTGCTGAAAAGTCGACTCTCTATGCATTTTACATATAAATTTTCCGGTAAAATATGATATGATAAACTAAGACGACGTAGGGGAGGGAATACCATGGGTGATTCACGCCTGAATAAACACGAAAAACGAAGAAAGAATACCAAAATCATCTCAATTCTGCTGGTCGCTGCCGGTTTTCTTGTGCTTGTGCTCTTAGCCATCTGGTTTTTTGGCGGAGGCGGCGAGGAAGAAAATCAGACAGCTGACGAGACAGATGAATCCTCTGATATAACAATCAATGACGATGACGATGAAGAAAATACGGAAAACACGGAGGAAGAAAACACCTCCCAGGATACTGAACAAGCAGAAGAAGAATCGGCAAACAATGACAGTGAAACAGAAGAGAATACCGATGAGTCAGAGGAAAACCAAGAACAAGAAGAGAACGGAGATTATGAAAACATACAAACCGAACCGGCAGATCCGTCCGGTGAGGCTGTGACGGATGCCTACACGGGTAATTGGCCGCCGGTCGGAACGGAACAGGAAGGACCGCATACTACCGATTACACAGATGGCTCACAGGACCGGATAGAAATTGCCAGGGCTGCGGCGATGGTTACCGGATTGGATCAAGAAAGCATGATTACCAACTGGGTCGGCAATGACGGTGAACAGCAAGTATTTACGGTGGTAAGCAGTGCGGATTATTCGGAAACATACCGCGTCTACCTTTCCTGGGTGGATGGAGAAGGATGGCAGCCAACGAAAGTAGAAGAACTAAGCGAAGTGGTTATACCGGAATAAGCAGGGGGAATCTGGGATGAAATTCGGAATAATAGGTGCGATGGATGAAGAAGTCGCACTGCTCGCGGAAAATATGACAGAGAAAAAAGAAACAACGGTCGCAGGTTGTTTGTTTATTGAAGGAAAGCTGCAGGGCAGGGAGGCTGTACTTCTCAAATCGGGAATCGGCAAGGTGAATGCAGCCATGGCTACGACGATCATGCATGAGCGTTTTGCCCCCACTCATGTCATCAATACAGGCTCTGCAGGCGGGTTTGCCGAGGAGTTGGAAGTAGGCGATGTGGTGATTTCCACACATGTGGTGTATCATGACGTCGATGTCACTTCCTTTGACTATGCATATGGACAGGTTCCAGGCATGCCGGCGATGTTTGAAGCAGATGCGGAGCTGGTTGCTAAGGCAATTGCTGCTGTAGAACCTCTGCCAATCGGTTACAAGCAAGGTGTTATCGCAACAGGGGATACTTTTATGGAAGACCCTGAGCGTGTAGCTTTTGTACACGGGAAATTTCCGGGGATGCTGGCTGCGGAAATGGAAGCAGCCGCTGTCGCCCAGGTCTGTTGGCAGTACAAGACACCATTTGTCATCATACGGGCACTATCGGACATTGCGGGCAAAGATTCCTCCATTTCTTTTGATGCATTTTTGGAAAAAGCAGCGTCCCATGCGGCGCAATTAATCATTTCGGTGGCAGATGACAATAACTAAAAGAAACGAGCGCATCTCTGATGCGCTCGTTTCGCGTTCGCTTAGGAAATTATAAATCACCGCGTACTGCGGATAGCCATAGCGAGGGTATGCCACGGCCAGCTCCAGCGCTAAAGCTGTGTTGACTTCCCTCACCTCCGTACGATAAGTCAACATCGGGGCGAAGTTTAAGGAAGGCCGACTAAAACGGGCCTCCCGCGCCAATGTCGGCACACCCCTATGAAGGGGCGTGTTTCCTTTATCTCCTCCAAAGGAATGATCAGCTAAAACCGCCGCTTCGAGCGGCAACGCTGATCCACTCCGCATGGCGGGGCGCAGTCCATACATCGCTAAACGGGCGCTTCCGCTTTTGTTCTTATCCCCGCTGCTCTTTGCGGTAATACTCATGGAAAACTTTCATTAACGCTCTTTTTTCAATTCGGGAGACATAACTGCGGGAGATGTTCAGTTTTTTGGCGATTTCCCGCTGGGTCATTTCCTTGTAATCATTTAATCCGTAACGGTAGACGATTACTTCTTTTTCCCGGTTATCAAGCACGTTGAAATATTTCTGCATTTTAGCAATTTCCATATTAAGCTGGATGTATTCAATCACATTATCATTTTCCGCTTCCAGAATATCAATCAGACTGATTTCATTGCCTTCTTTATCCTGACCGATCGGGTCATGCAGGGAAACGTCCTTTTTCACTTTTTTCAGGGCACGCAAATGCATCAGGATTTCGTTTTCAATACAGCGGGCTGCATAAGTAGCCAGTTTGGTTCCCTTATCCTGAGAAAAACTCTCCACACCTTTGATCAACCCAATCGTACCGATGGAAATCAGATCCTCGACATCCTCACCGGTATTTTCAAACTTCTTTACGATATGTGCAACAAGCCGCAGATTATGTTCAATCAGTTTATTTCTGGCTTCTTCATCTCCCTCCCGCATGGCTTTTAGGTATTTGGCTTCATCTTCTGAGGATAAAGGCTGGGGAAATGCGTGGTTTTTTACATATGATACAAAGAACATGGCTTCTTTGATGAAGAGAGCAAGCACACTTAAGATTCCTGACAAAAAATCTACCTCCTCCTCTTGGGCTTAAGCCTATATACCATCTTTATGAGAAGGAAAGGGGTTTTGTGTCTGTCCGCTGTTATCTTTTGTTAAACGGGAAAATTGCGGTATAAAAAAAGCGGCCCTCTTGGTTGGAGAAGCCACTTTTTAAGGTTTCATGCTATATTATTCCGATTTCATGCGCTGATTTTTCATGGCATCCGCATATGCATCACTGCGGTTTTTGGTGAAGGGTTTTATGCCGCTTGCATGTGCCGCCCGGCCAAGCATGTGTGCCGATACAGGGTTGGTCAGCATAATAAACAGGATAGCCAGGAGCATTTTCCCGCTCACAATGGCATGGGCCGAATACAGGTAAATAAATCCGGCAACCAATATACAGGATACTCCCAATGTGGAAGCCTTGCTGGAGGCATGAAGCCGTGTGTAAAGATCGGGAAAGCGGACAACGCCAACTGCAGCCGATACAATAAAAAATGCACCTGCCAATAGGAAAAGGATTACGAGAATATTGGCGATAATACTAACGATCTCTGTCAATGATAACGCCCCTCTCCAAATATTTTGCTATGGCAAGTGTCCCCAAAAACGCCAGGATGCCGATGAGAAGCACAACGTCATTTAAATGCTGGGTTCCAAGCATCACCGCAAGTATAGCGGCGACTCCCATCATATTAATCGCAACTAAGTCAAGTGCCACCGCCCGGTCTGGCTGTGTTGGTCCTTTGAGCAGCCGGTACAAGACCATGAGGATTGCTGCTGCAATAGCAGCGAGTGCAATGACCGCAGAGATGGTAACAAGTTGTTCAGTAATTTCAAGCATGGCTGTCATTTACCTGGTCACCTCCATAATTGCTTTCTCAAATGTATCCTTGATTGCACGGATCTCGTCTTCAACCGTATCAATATTCATCGCGTGGACAAACAGTTCACTGCTGTCTTTAGAAACGGCCACACTCAGCGTGCCTGGTGTTAATGTAATAAAATTCGCCAAGAGGGTAATCTCCCATGAGCTTTTAACATCAAGCGGAAGTGAAAAAATGCCCGGCTCCGCCTTATCTTTTTTTCCATAAATATATTTGACCATTTCCAGATTGGACAAAACCAGTTCCTTGAGAAACAGAAGAATCAGCGACAAAATACTGATAAACCTCTTGAGATAGAATTTTCCCGGGACGAATCGCCGCAGCAAAAACAGCAGAAGAACGCCTAAGAGATACCCTGTAATAAAGCTTGATGCCGTATAGGATTCACTGAGGAACGTCCACATAACTGCAATGATTAAATTGACAACAATTTGAAAAGCCATCGTCGATTACTCCTTTAATACAGAATCGATGTAAATTTGCGGATCAAGCAGGCTTTGAGCTACTGATGCGACAATCGGATAGAAGAATTCTGCTCCGACACCCAAAAGCACGGACAGTGCCAGCAGGAAAGCAATCGGTGCAATCATCCCCTTGACGGATTTAGTGCCAAACCCGGCAGTTTCGTCTTTTTCTCCCCAGAAACCACGGATAAATATCTTCATGATTGAGTACAGGATAAGGAGACTGGTAATTAAGGCTGTTATCGCAAGGATAATTTCACCATCTCCAAACGCACCCTGCAGCAGCTGCAGTTTTCCGATAAAGCCGCTGAAAGGGGGAATACCGGCCAGTACAAATGCCGCGATAAACAACAGCCAGCCAAGTGCCGGATAATAGTGAATGAGTCCGCCCATCTTTCTCAGATCGGAAGTTCCTGCCACATAGGCAATGGCACCGACAATCAGGAAGAGAGCCGCTTTAATGATCATATCATGCACCAGATAATAGACCGATCCGCTTAAAGCATCCTGGTTGAAAACGCCAATCCCCATAATAATGAACCCAATGGCCGGGATAATATTGTACGCGATGATCAGTTTAATATTATTGGTAGACAAGGCACCGATTACACCAAATATCATCGACAGGATGGCAATCCAGATAAAAAGCTCATGGGTAATATCCAGGCGATGAACGAAAATCAGTGAAAAGACACGGAGAATGGAATAAATTCCTACTTTTGTCAGCAATGCACCGAACAGCGCTGAAATCACCGGGTTTGGCTGGATATACGAATGAGGCAGCCAGTAATAAAGCGGGAACAATGCCGCTTTTGTAGCAAAAACAAAGAAGAACAGAATACCGACTGTCGTCAAAATTCCCTGCTGATCCACTTCCTGGACACGTTCGGCTATGTGAGCCATATTGAGCGTGCCGACAACTGCATACAAGAAGGCAATACACGTAACAAACAGCATGGAGGAAAACAGGTTGATCAGCAGGTACTTGATTGACTCTCGCAGCTGAACTTTGTCTCCGCCAAGCACAATCAAGGCGTAAGAGGCCATCAGCAATACTTCAAAGAACACAAACAGGTTGAAAATGTCTCCTGTAATAAACGCACCGGAGACACCGGTAATCAGGAAAAAGAAAAATGGGTAGAAATAATAATATTCTTTTTTTCCAAGCCCGGCATGCGGTGCATAAAAAGCACAGGCTGCCGCCACGAGATTCGTCGTCACAATTAAAAGTGCGGCCAGCCGATCGACCACCAGTATAATCCCATAAGGTGCAGCCCAGTCACCAGTCTCAAGAATAATCGTTCCATTTTCCATCGCATGCCACGCAATATACAGCGCAGCTCCCAGACTGACCAGAGAAAAAAGTCTGGTTAGGACGCGGGAAACCGTAACATTTCCATTGAAAAAAACCAGGGTGATAGCTGCGATTAATGGGATAAGGATTGGTAAAACTGCTAAATTACTCATGTTCGTTTCCCCTTAATTCTTCCATATTATCGGTATTATTCTCCTCGCTCGTGCGATATGCCAGCACCAATAACAGACTGGTCACACCAAAACTGATCACGATGGAGGTCAGGATTAACGCCTGTGGAAGGGGGTCCGTGTAATCTGATACCCCTTCTGTCAAAACAGGCGGCTGGCCGGTTTTCAGCCTTCCCGAAGTGAAAATGAATATATGTGCTCCGTGGGTCAGCAGGGTCGTACCAATAATGATACGGAGAAATTGTTTTTGCAAAATGTTGTAAATGGCTGTCGCAAATAAAATGCCAGCCAAAATAGATGTAATGATTTCCAATTAATCCGCCTCCCCTTTGTTTTTCTTCCATTTGATGAGACTGAAGATTGCCAGTGCAGCAATGCCCAACACGGCGATCTCAAACAGTGTATCAAGTCCGCGCATATCAACGAGAATAACGTTGACGACATTATCCCCGCCGCCCAGCTTGTAGGATGTTTCCAAAAAGTATTCGGAAATCGAATCAAACCATCTGCTGCTGTGGGTGGAGATGCCAATCAGAGTCATCATTGCACCAAAACTAATGGCAATGCTGGCGTTCTTCCATTTGCTGCGGGCCGATTCTTTCCGCTTCCGTAATTTCGGCAGATGATAGAAACATAACAGAAAGAGAGCAACCGTAATCGTTTCAACGACAAACTGGGTGAGCGCCAAATCCGGGGCCCGGTAGATGACAAAGAGCATAGCCACGCCATATCCGACGATTCCAGCGACAAGCACTGCCGCAAGATTGTGATTGATAAAGATCGTTGCCACAGCGGCAATAATCATCGCCAGAATGATCGCCACTTCTATAATGGTCACTTCTGCCAGGTTATCAAAACTGATCGTAAATCCGCCGGTATACAGCATGACACCTGCTGTCACGAGGAAAGTCGCGCCTAAAATAATCGCCATATAGTTTTTCAGCGAGCCGGTCATATAATAATTCGTCAGTGAATCCGAATAGGTGTCAAATCTTTTCATCAAACCATCATATGCTTTGTTGAGACTAAGACGGCCAGGCAGTACCCCGTATACCGTTTCCCATTTCCGGCGGGTCAGGTAAAGAGCGGTTCCGACGGCGACAACGGCCAGGGACATAAGAAGTGGCGGATAGGTAAATCCGTGCCAGAAACTGACTTCATAATAAGTCGTTGCCGGATTTACTGCAGAAGCTGCATGATACAGAAACGACCCATTTAGCAAATTTGGCCAGATACCGATGACGATAACCCCAAGTACCAAAATAATGGGAGACAAGTGCATGCCAATCGGTGCTTCATGCGGTTTCTTCGGCAGCTGGTCCAGTTTTTTCGGTCCGGTAAACACCCCGAAGAAGAAATACATCGAATAAACGAAGGTAAAAATACTTCCGAGTACGGCCAGATAAGGAATCGCCTGGCTCAGGATGTTCCCGTCCAGCCCCAGTGTGGAGCCAAAGAATAACTCCTTGCTGTAAAAACCGTTCAGGAAAGGCAGCGGAACTCCGGCCATGGAAAACGTGCCAAACAGTGCCAACGTAGCGCTGATTGGCATGAGTGTCATCAGACCGCCCAATTTACGGATATCCCTTGTGCCGGTTTCATGATCGATAATCCCTGCAATCATAAACAGACTCCCTTTGAAGGTAGCGTGGCTTAAAATATGAAAGACAGCGGCAAACACAGCAGCCTGTGTGCCAAAGCCGAGCATCGCCATAATCATCCCGAGCTGGCTGATCGTGGAAAAAGCCAGGATTGCCTTCAGATCTGTCTGTCTGACTGCCATATAGGAAGCCCAGCACAGTGTGAGGATCCCAACAAGACTGACAATGATAAAGAACCATTCATAGGTGGAAAAGATCGGTGAAAAGCGGGCGACGAGAAAGATACCGGCTTTTACCATGGTTGCTGAGTGCAAATAAGCACTGACAGGTGTCGGCGCCTCCATCGCGTCAGGCAGCCAGATATGAAACGGAAATTGGGCCGATTTGGTGAATGCGCCAAGCAGGACCAGAATAAGAATAAGCGGCAGGTAGCTGCTGTTTAAAATGGTATCGGTCTGGTCGATCATTCCCTGAATGCTGGTTGTGCCTGTGACTACGGTAAGCAGCACAAAGCCGCCAAGCATGCTCAGTCCGCCAAATATGGTAATCATCATTGATTTTAGTGCCCCGTATCTGGAGCGTTCCTTGAAATGCCAATAGCCAATTAGAAGAAAAGAGGAAATAGACGTTAGTTCCCAAAAGGTGTACAATACAAACACATTATCGGATAAAACGACACCTAGCATGGCAGTCATGAACATCAAAAGATAAACGTAAAATTGCCCCAGACGTTCTTGCTTATCCAGATAATAAATGGAATACAGGACGACAAGTGCGCCAATCCCGCTAATCAACAGGACAAACAGTAAACTCAGCCCGTCCAGATAGAAGTCAAAATTTATCCCCATCGAGGGTATCCAGTTTACAGTCTCTCTGACCGGAGTAAAATTTTCTCCTATGTAGCGGACAAAATAGAGAAAAATGGCGAGAGGTACAAAGAAAACAAAAATTCCAGTATGTATCCTGTGTTTCATTTTGCTTAAAAGTGGAATGAAACAGGCGATGAGAAGTGGTACGAGTACGGCAAATATCATTAGAATGAGGAGCCTCCTTGCGAATCAGTCATTTTCAATTTTTTAGATAATGTTCTAATCTGGATTGGATGATAGTTAAGCTGGCAAGACAGGATGGAGAACGCAAAAGATCACAACCGACCTTTCATGGGAAAGCCAGTAAATTGCTGATTATCCAGTCTATAGTTTAACACAAGATACCCTTAAGAAAAATAAAAAACCCCTGTCATTTGTGAAATGCTAGGGGCTGAACCAATTGTTTCCTATTATATTTCTCTTTAGTTAATACTGGCCTAATTCAATACTTTCTATTCTGTGTGACAACTGCCTTTTGTGAATTTCCTCTTCAATTAAAAATAGAAAATCAGGGCTTAAATTTAATTCATTTGCTTTATGATAGGATTCAATTAGTAATTCATCTGACAAATGTTCCATAAATAGAGCCCCTCCCGAAAATATAAATTTTGTTTTTTGAAGTATTTATAATTTATCACGATTCGGGATTAGGGACAAGTCGCAAGTTATCTACACAGGGTTGTAGATAACTTGTGCACAACTGTTTTATAGACTGGGG
>NZ_NIXK01000005.1 GCF_002763455.1 Lentibacillus sediminis | reverse complement strand
TGATGGTCTTAGCTTCAAAAATTGTTTCAGGGGAACCATCGTTTGCTAAAAGCATCCAATGGCTTCCTCTTGTTTCGTTCATACTGGTTGTTTTGTTCAGTTTTCAAAGAGCAAATCTTGCCGGTTGCTTTTTTGCAGCAACTTTTTAATCATACCATATTCACCAATCAAAAGTCAACACCGAAAAAAATATTTTCTTTCGAAAGACTGGAATGTTTTTTGCCGCTCTCTCAAAACAGCGACTCTAATAGAATACCACATGAAGATATCGAAAGTCAACAGTTTTTTAACCCGATTTTTGCGTTTCCTTCATGTCGGCCGCTTTGTCTTAAGCGACGATAATAAATTTACCATGATTCACAGAAGAAATCAAGCCCTATTTTGATGAAATAACTGGAAAATGAACTGAAGTGGAAAGCTACGATTGCAGCTAGCTCCACGAAATCTGTGCTATTAACCCATCCGACCGGGTTGATTACTATAGATTCCCCGTTTTCACCGGATA
The DNA here is from genome assembly GCF_002763455.1 of Lentibacillus sediminis. GTDB lineage: Bacteria > Bacillota > Bacilli > Bacillales > Amphibacillaceae > Lentibacillus_D > Lentibacillus_D sediminis_A. The sequence goes on along the minus strand of NZ_NIXK01000005.1, from coordinate 349,815 downwards.
TAAACATATCATTTCAATAGGAGTACCTTATCTTCTGTTCCAAAACAGAAAGCAAGCCACAGGTTCCTCCCGGGCACCTGTGGCTTGACTATCTATTCACTCTTATTTGTTACGCATTTGCGGGAAGAGCAGAACGTCGCGGATCGAAGGAGAATCGGTCAGCAGCATTACCAGACGATCCATGCCGATGCCAAGTCCTCCTGTTGGCGGCATGCCGTATTCCAGCGCCTCCAGGAAATCCTCATCCATAAGATGGGCTTCATCGTTTCCAGTTTCTCTTTCCTTTACTTGAGCCTCAAATCGTTCGCGCTGATCAATCGGGTCATTTAATTCACTGAATGCATTTGCATGCTCGCGCCCGACGATGAACAGTTCGAAACGGTCGGTGAAACGATCATCCTCTTTATTTTTCTTAGCCAGCGGGGAAATTTCCACCGGGTGTCCATAGATAAAGGTAGGCTGAATTAATGTTTCTTCCACTTTCTGCTCAAAGAACTCATTAACAATATGGCCGAATGTCATCGACTCGCCGATCTCCACACCATGCTCGGCGGCAAGCTCCCTGGCTTTTTCATCACTCATTTTCTCCCGGAAATCCACGCCGGTTGCCTCTTTAACGGCATCTGCTATATGCAGTCTTGTCCATTTTGGTTCCAGATTGATTTCCTGATCGCCATACGTAATCGTCGTTGTGCCTTTTACTTCTTTGGCGATTGCGGCAATCATGTTTTCGGTCAAATCCATAATGTCATGGTAGTCGGCATAAGCTTCGTACAGTTCCATCATGGTGAATTCCGGGTTATGTCTGGTGGATACCCCTTCATTCCGGAAAACCCGGCCGATTTCATAAACTTTTTCCATGCCGCCGACAATCAGACGTTTCAAGTGGAGCTCAATTGCGATCCGCATGTACAGCGGGATGTCCAATGCATTATGGTGCGTGGCAAATGGGCGGGCGGCCGCTCCCCCAGGGATGCCGTGCAGCATTGGTGTTTCCACTTCCAAAAATCCCGCCCCGTCCAAATAGCGCCGCATCGACTGGAGAATTTTACTGCGAAGGATAAAGGTGTCCTTGCTTTCACTATTTGTGATCAGGTCAAGGTAGCGCTGGCGATAGCGCTGCTCCACATCCTTCAGCCCGTGGTATTTCTCCGGAAGCGGTCTTAGTGATTTGGACAACAGATGAAATTCTGTTGCCTTGACGGACAATTCGCCGACGTTCGTTTTAAACATGACCCCGGTGATGCCAACGATGTCTCCCATATCAATTGATTGAAACACCTCATAGGCTGCTTCTCCAACGCTATCTTTTCGGACGTAGATCTGGATCTGACCACTCAAGTCCTGCACATGGGCAAAACCGGCTTTGCCTTTTCCACGCTTGGTCATCACACGCCCGGCAATCGTAACCTCTGTTTCTCCTTCTTTTTCCTTCAATTCTTCTTTGGAAAATTGATCGTATGTTTCTTCCAGCTCTGCTGCCGTCGCAGTTCTGGCAAATTTTCCACCAAAGGGATCCAGCCCCTGTTCGCGGTAGGAATGTAATTTTCCCCGGCGGACCCGCATATGTTCGTTTAATTCCTCTGACACTGCCATCACTCCTGTCTCATTAATGTATAAGTATACAGGAAAACGCTCCTGCTTTCACGTTCGTCTGCCCAGCGGGTGAGCTGCGGTCTCAAAGTTGGGGATCGTAATATCTCCTATTTTAAACATCACTCATCCTCTTCACCCGTTTGATCGGCTGCTTCCTCCAGGGTAAGTTCTTCCTTGGCGATCTCCAGGGCGTCAGCCGTCATAGTGAGAAACTCCTCACTCACTTGCCTTGTTCCCCGCTCCACTCCGCCAATCAAACTAATCGAGACATCCAGCTTTTTTGCAAACTCCATCTGGGTGTATCCTTTTAGTTTGCGGAATCCTTTTACCCTTCTGCCGATCCGCTTTCTGTCCATTTGCTTACATCCTTTGTCTCGGTCTTCGGAAGCTCATCTATAAAATCCCTCACACGCTTATTCCATCCCGGGACGAGCACCTCAGGAGCAATATCGCCGAGCGGAATCAGCACAAATGCACGCTCATGCATGCTTGGATGGGGAATGGTTAACCTGTCCATTTTCTTATTTTCTTGATTATACAGCAAAATGTCAAGGTCGATTGTGCGCGGGCCGTATCGTATCGACCGCTTTCGCCCCAGTTCCTGTTCAATCTGCTGACAGACATCCAGCAGTTCTGATGCCGAGAGCGAGGTGTCAATTTCTGCTGCCATATTTAAAAAGTCAGCCTGTTCCGTATAGCCTACTGGTGCTGTTTCATAGATCGAGGATTGTTTTTTCATTGTAATATGCGGATGACGTCTGAGCATGTCTAAAGCCTTCTGCAGATGCCGGGCGCGCGGCTCGATATTCGCTCCCAGCGCGATGTAGGCCCTATTCATGCTCCCGCTCCCGGTAAATTTCTACAGCAACGGAATCATAATGTCCGGCAATCGGAGGGTCCGGCTTCGTGACACGAACCGTACAGGCTGCCAGCAGAGAAAACTCCTCCAGCAGTCTGGCAGCGATGGTATCGGCGACGGATTCCAAAAGCTGCTTCGCCTCCCCCTCGACAATTTCCTTTACCAGGTCATAGGCTTGGCCGTAATGAATCGAATCATCCATTTGATCGCTCTGGCCGGGCTTTGTTAAATCAAGAAAAAGTTCCGTATCGACCTGAAAACGCTGACCCAGCTTGTTTTCTTCAGGCAAAAGACCATGGAAGCCATAAAACTTCATCCCATTGAGCATAATTTTATCCATGTACGGCACCGCCTTTCGCATGCAGCATGGCATCGGTCATGTCTGCCAGCTGCCGGTTGACTTTTACATTATGAACTCGGATGATCTGCGCGCCTTTGGCAATGCCGAGGCAGGTGGTGGCACCTGTCCCGATGTCGCGCTCAGAGGCGGGAAGATCAAGCACGCCGCCGATGAACCGTTTGCGGGAAGTAGCCAAGAGCAACGGATAGCCAAGCCCTGTAAATTCTTCCAGCTGCTGCATGACACGCAGATTATCTTCTGCCGTCTTAGCAAAGCCCACGCCGGGGTCAAGAATAATCTTATCTTTTGCGACACCTGCTTTTGTGGCAATCTCGATCGACTCCGCTAAATCCTTTTTCATATCATCAATCAGCGAGGTGTACGTTTGATTAGGTCGATTGTGCATGAGAATGATTGGAACCTGATGCGATGCTGCCACCTCGGCGATTTCCGGTTCGCGCTTGGCTCCCCACACATCATTGATGATGTCGGCACCGGCCTCGATAGCCTGTCTGGCGGCTTCTGCTTTGTATGTGTCAATCGAAATCAGCGCATCGACGTTTTCTTTAACTGCCCGAATCACCGGCAGGATACGCTCCAGTTCCTCCTCCAGGCTGACCGGGTCATGATCCGGCCGTGTGGATTCACCGCCAATGTCAATGATATCGGCACCGGCCTCTTCCATCTCCACCGCCTGACGGACAGCCCGGTCAATTGTTGTATAATTTCCCCCATCGGAGAACGAATCAGGGGTGACATTTAAAATTCCCATAATATGCGTACGCGACGACAGATCATATGTCTTCACGGCTGTTTTTAATAGCATGGCTGCACCTCTTCTCTTACGCGTTTATTTCTCTATCGTATCATATAAGAAACACAGGGCAACCCGCAATGCTTTTGGACGTTTTTCTCTCAGGTTTCCTGGAACCAAAAAGGAACCGGCATCTACTACCGATGCCGGTTCCTTCTTTCATCTGCTTATTGATCATCAAATTGATACAGCGGGGTGGACAGATAACGCTCACCGTTATCAGGCAGCACTGCCAGCACTTTTTTACCGGCACCGAGTTTTTTCGCAACCTGTTTGGCGGCTGCTACTGCTGCGCCGGAGGATACGCCCCCGAGAATGCCGTTGGTCGTCGCTACTTCTCTGGCGACTTCATAGGCTTCCTCATTGGTCACTCGGAGCACTTCATCATAAACGCTGGTATCAAGCACTTTTGGCACAAATCCTGCGCCAAGTCCTTGAATTTTGTGCGGTCCCGGAGAATCGCCGGACAGGATTGCTGAATCATTTGGCTCTACAGCAAACAGCTGAACCCCCGGAAACTTGTCTTTCAGCACCCGGCCTGCACCTGTAATCGTGCCGCCTGTGCCAATGCCGGAGACAAAGCCGTCCAGCCCGTCACTCATCTGCTCGGCAATTTCCGCTCCAGTGGTGCGGGCATGCACTTCCGGGTTTGCTTCATTGTTGAACTGCTGCGGCATGAAATAGCCATTCTCCTGCTGCAGCTCTTCCGCTTTCTTGATTGCACCCTTCATCGCTTCTGCGCCTGGTGTCAGCAAAAGCTCCGCTCCATAGGCACGCAGCAAATTTCGACGCTCCTGGCTCATCGTATCAGGCATAACAAGCAGAGCTTTATACCCTTTAGCAGCCGCTACCATGGCAAGCCCGATGCCAGTGTTCCCGCTGGTCGGTTCAATGATCGTATCGCCCGGTTTCAGCGATCCATCTTTTTCTGCCGCTTCAATCATCGACAGGGCAATCCGATCCTTCACGGAACTCCCGGGATTCATGAATTCCAGCTTTACGTAAATATCTGCACTATCCTCATCGGTGATTCGGTTCAACTTCACAATCGGTGTCTCGCCAATTAATCCGGCAATATTATCTGCAACTCTCATGGAAGACCCTCCTAAATCCTAGTTATTTCATATGATTTAATTATAATGTACGTTTTCCCCGGGAAAAAGTCAACTGAAATGTTCGAAAATAGGCTTGTATGATTAGGCTTTTTTCTAAATGGTTGGGAGCTGCTACATGATCGATTGTTCCTTTTCCCGCCTGAGTCGACCGCCCCACCGCTTCAATCAACTATCAACAAGTGGTTGGCTGTTGTTTGCTTTAAATAGGCAGGGAATAAATGTGGTAAAGTTATAAAACACATCGCCAGCGGAGAAAATACCCGAAGACTCCTGGTCGGCTCGGGATGGCAGGCATAGGCGAGACCCTTAAAGAAGAGACAGCACGAGGGGACTCACCAGCCGCCCGCGGAAAACGAAGGGTATTTCCGCGGGCGGCAGGCCAGGAAGTATTTTTACCGAGCAACTTCCCCATCATAAATCCACCCAATATCAAATTCTTCCCACAAAGGTGCGGCTGTCAGTGATTGGTCGGACTCCTGCAAAGCCAGCTCGCTTTTCACATATGGCCTCATTTCCTCATAGGTAAATTCAATCGCCGGCAGCTTGCGGTGCACATACAGAATGGCAATCCCGCCCGCATCCGATTGGAACGGTTCACTGTAGGAATGCTCTTCCATATCTGCAGCTATCTCTTCATAGCCGCTCGGGAAAAACTGGCTGTTGGTATTGATAAAACCAAGGTATCCATCACTTTGCGATTCCTCATCAATCGAATATTCCTGGGCCAGCATCGAAAAGTGTGCCCCTTGATCCAGCTCGTCCACTATCTTTTCCGCCGTTTCCATATCCTCCACAACAATATGGGAAATCTGCATGGCAGCAGAAAAATCATATTGGTTGCCATAATTATCATAATAGGTACGTATTTCTTCTTCCGGGATGTTGATATCCTCTGTCAGCAGCTGCTGCAGCTGGTAGCGGTAGCGTACATCCTCGCGCCACTGCTCTTCCTTTTCCTGATAAGCTTCTTCCGACATCACGCCCTGCATCGAGGTCAGGAGTGCCACTTCCCGGTCAATCACCTTCTCTATGATTTCGATGTTTTTCTCCTCAGCCAGCTGCGAAACGACAGACCGGTCGATCATCGACTTCAGCAATTTTTCCCCATGGTTTGAACGCAGTGCCTGCATCCACTCATCATAGGTAACTTCTTCTCCGTTAACCGAGGCGACTGCTTCTCTTGTATCTAGTGCAGTACCTTCCTGGTCATCGTTTAAAACAACCGATTCCCCGCTATTATTATTCCAGAGCATCAATGTGGCGAGATTCGAGACGACAAGCACCAAAATGATGCCCAGAAGTAACTTTTTTGACATAGATTCGTATCCCCCGTGTTGGCTTTCCTATTTTATCAATGCTTCGAGTTCTTGTTCGGTAAACTGGTACGTCTCATTGCAGAAATGACAACTCGCTTCTGCTCCCTGATCCTCTTCAATCATACTCTGGATCTCTTCATTTCCCAAACCGGCAATGGCCTGTTCGATCCGTTCCTTGGAGCAAGTACAGCGAAACTCTACTGGCATCTTTTCATGAATTTTAAGATCATCTTCCCCGAAAAGCCGCTGGAGGATTTCTTCAGGAGAATTCCCCTCACGGATAAGGGTGGAGATCGCTGGAAAACTTTGGATCTGTTCTTCCAGTTGGGTGATCACATCTTCCTCCACACCCGGCATTACCTGAACAACAAATCCGCCGGCCGCCAGAATTGTATGATCCGGATTAACCAGGACACCCGCGCCCACAGCAGAAGGAACCTGCTCGGAATTGGCAAAGTAATACGTGAAATCTTCACTGATTTCCCCGGAAACAATCGGCACCTCGCCGGTAAAAAAGTCTTTCAGCCCTAAATCCTTGGTGACACTCAGGATTCCCTCTGTACCTACCGCTCGCGCTACATCCAATTTTCCTTTTTCATTTAAGTCAAAATCCACATGCGGCCGTTTCACATAGCCGCGGACATGGCCATCGGTGTCGCCGTCTGCAACAATCGCCCCAAGCGGGCCATCTCCTTCTATTTTGACGGTAAGGGATGCATCACCCTTGTGCATCGCTCCCATCATCGCAGTGACAGTAAGCGTCCGGCCCAGTGCTGCTGAAGCTGTTGCCCAGGTGTCCTGCCTCCTGCGCGCCTCCTCGACCGTATCGGTGGTTGTGGCGGCATAGGCACGGACCATCCCATTATATGCCGTTGCTTTTATTAGATAATCTTTCAACAAAATCGCTCCTTTATGTCATGCTTCTGTGCTGTTCATAAATAATATAAAGTCCTTTGAGTGTTAAATGCGGATCTACATAATCAATTGTTTCCGACTCATCGGCGATTAATGCGGACAAGCCGCCTGTGGCAATCACAGTCGGTTTCCCGCCCATTTGCCGTTTGATCCGGTTCACGATGCTATCGACCTGGCCGACATACCCGTAGAAAACCCCGGACTGCATCGCCTCCACCGTCGACTGGCCAACCACCTGATCCGGTGCCTGGATTTCGATTTTCGGCAGCTTGGACGCCTTGTTGTACAGGGCTTCCATGGAGATATTAATACCCGGGGAAATAATGCCCCCACTATATTCTTTGCGCTCATTGATGTAACAAAAGGTGGTCGCTGTGCCAAAATCGATAATAATCAGCGGTGCGCCGTACTCCTTAATGGCACCCACGGCATTAACCACGCGGTCAGCACCAATCTCCCGCGGGTTTGGATAATTCATTTTCAGCGATGTCTTCGGTGCCTCCTTGCCAATAATCAATGCCTGTGTATCAAAATATACCCGCGACATTTTTTCCAGAGCAAACATGATCGGCGGCACCACAGAGGAAATAATTACCCCATTGATATCAGAAAAAGCAATTCCATTATGATCAAACAGCGACTTAATCAGCATCCCGAATTCATCTTCGGTTTTATGCCTGTCGGTTTTGATCCGCCACTCATATTTTAACTCCGACTCATCAAATACACCTAAAACAGTGTTGGTGTTCCCTACATCCAGTACAAATAACATTGTCTTCCCATACCTTCCTGTCCAATCGACACGGTCTCCGGAGATGCTGTATTCACGAGAAACATCTTCGCCAAAAAATAGCCTCTTTCTACCTCATTAATATACCACATTTACGCTGGTATTAGAATGCAGGCGCCAGAACAAAAGATAAAGCAGCTGCGAATGTACTCACAGCTGCTTTTCTCTTTCTAATTGTCTCTATCGTCTTTATCAGCAGAAGGCTTATTGTCTGTCGTAATCTGCTTTTTCTCTTCCTCTGTCAGCGGTGGTTGGTCGGTTTCCGAAGGCTGTTCGCTGTCTTGTTCCGAATGTTCCTCTTCCAGCCGCTTATCTCTTTCTTTTTCTGCTTCTTCCTTGGACTTGATGTTTACTTTCACATCATCACCGGATCCGCCCTCGTCTTCTTCCTCCGGTTCCGGAAGCACGCCGTCATCCATCAGGGAACGGATCTGCTTGGCATCCAGAGTTTCCACTTCAAGCAGGGTTTGCGCGACAAGCTCAAGCTTATCTTTGTTTTCGGTCAGAATCGTCTTCGCCCGGTCATAGCAATAATTGATGAAATTCTGCATTTCCATATCAATTTCATGGGCAATCGTATCACTATAGTTCTGTTCATTGCCAAGATCTCTGCCGAGGAATACATCGCCACCGCCGCCGCTGGTAAACTGCAGCGGGCCGATCTTGTCACTCATGCCGAATTCGGTAACCATCTTCCGGGCAATGCCTGTGGCACGCTGGAAGTCATTTGATGCCCCGGTGCTCACTTCGCCGAAGATGATTTCTTCTGCCACCCGGCCGCCGAGCAGTCCAGTGATTTTGTCAAACAGTTCCGGTTTCGTCATAAAGTAACGATCTTCCTTAGGCAGCATGACGGCATAACCGCCAGCCTGGCCACGCGGGACAATCGTCACCTTATGCACGAGATCTGCATCGTCCAGCACCATGCCAATGATCGTATGTCCGCTTTCGTGGTAGGCCACAATATTCCGTTCTTTTTTCGAAATAACCCTGCTCTTCTTGGCAGGACCGGCAATCACCCGATCAATCGCCTCATCCACATCAAGCATAATGATTTTATTTCGGTCGTTCCTTGCAGCAACCAGCGCTGCTTCGTTCAGCAGATTCTCCAGATCGGCACCGGAAAACCCTGGTGTCCGCATTGCCACTGTTTTCAAATCAACCGATTCATCAAGTGGCTTGTTTCGCGCATGCACTTGCAGCACTTCACGGCGGCCAGTGACATCCGGACGGTCTACCATGATCTGCCGGTCGAAACGTCCCGGGCGCAATAACGCCGGGTCAAGAATGTCTGCACGGTTGGTTGCAGCAATCATAATGATCCCTTCGTTAGCACCAAATCCGTCCATTTCCACGAGCAGCTGGTTCAACGTTTGCTCCCGCTCATCATGACCGCCGCCAAGACCAGCACCACGCTGTCTTCCTACTGCATCAATCTCATCGATAAAGACGATACATGGCGCATTTTTCTTCGCATTTTCAAACAAATCACGGACACGGGAAGCACCAACACCAACGAACATCTCTACAAAGTCCGAACCGCTGATCGAGAAGAAAGGTGTGCCTGCTTCTCCGGCCACAGCGCGGGCAAGGAGTGTTTTACCGGTTCCCGGAGGTCCGACTAGCAGCACCCCTTTTGGAATACGCGCACCTACTGAGGCGAACTTCCGCGGATCTTTCAGGAAGTCAACAACTTCCACTAGTTCCTGCTTTTCTTCATCCGCACCAGCGACATCTTTAAAGCGAACCTTTTTCTTGTCTTCGGTATACATCTTCGCCTTGCTTTTGCCAAAGTTCATGACACGGCCGCCACCACCGCCGCCACCTTGAGCACGGCTAAGCAAGAAGAAAAAGATAAGACCGATAATCAAAAACGGCAGCATCATCGTCAGGAATTGGGCAAAGATGCTTGGCTGCTCCTCTTGCTCCACGGTAAGTATGCTTTGTTCTTCCGCTTGGTTGATAACCTCTGAAATAAATTGTGAATTATTTGGAACCTGTGTGGTAAATGACTGTCCGCCATCCACCAGTGTTCCTGTAAAACGGATAACACCGTTAACTGGCTGATACGTCAATTCTTCAATCTCGCCTGCTTCCAGCGCATCGGAGAATTCATGTACATTAAATTGTTCCGTTTCTTCGCTTTGTCCCTGGAATAGCGATATAATCCCTATGATAACAAGGAATAAAAGAATCCAAAAGAACACATTCCGAAATATCCGGCTCATTACTTACCTCCTCCCTCATGGGGAAAAACTACAAACAATAGTACCATATAAAAAAGTTTTGATACAACTAATTTATCCTTATTATATGCTTCCCTGTTTCCCTATTCCGGCTCGCCGCCGTAAACTTCCGGTTTGAGCACCCCAATATACGGCAGATTGCGGTACTTCTCATTATAATCAAGCCCATAGCCGACAACAAACTCATTCGGCACTTCAAACCCGATCACATCTGCTTTAATCGCCGCCGTTCTTCCATCTGGCTTGTCAAGCAATGTCACAATTTTGATGGACCTTGCTTTGCGGTATTTGAAAAGATCCACCAGGTAGCTCAGTGTCAGCCCGCTGTCGATAATGTCCTCAATGATTAATAAATCACGGCCCTCCACCTTGGTATCAAGGTCTTTCACAATTTTAACCTCACCGGAGGAACGCGTGCCGCTGTAGCTGCTGACATCCATAAAGTCCATTTCCAAGGGAATTTGCGTCGCACGCAGGATATCCGACATGAATGGCAGAGCACCTTTTAGCACCCCGACGGCCAGCGGAAACTTTTCGACATATTCCGCCGCGAGCTCTTTGCCAAGCTCCTTGCATTTTTCTCTTATCTGTTCTTCTGTAATTAAAACTTCTTTAATGTCGCTTTGCATGGTTTTCCTCCTGCACATCGCTTTTTTCGTAGGTAATTTGAATATATGAGGACGGCTTTACCTTATTTTCAGGTTCTCCTTTTTTCAATCCGGGAAGCCACAGGATCTCTCCATTATTATCGGTTACTACCGGCCAATTATCACGTTCTTTTGGCGAAATTTTTTCATCGATAAATAAGTCCTTGAGTTTTTTCCTTCCCTTAAGCCCTTTCCAGCTCATCCGGTCTCCCGGTTTTCTCGTTCGTATATGTAATGGCAGTCCGACTTGCTCCATTCCGAGCACATACTGATGTGGCCCAGCTCCATCGGTCTGAATGCGGTACTCTGCCGTGACAAGAGAACCGTCCGGCAGCTCGACACGTCCCGGAACTTCCAATGTATGATGAAAAGACGGATCGGCTTGGGATGCTTGCAGGAAAGAAAATTGCAGCTTCCTGTAGGTTTTCTCCAGCTTCAGCTGGGCAGGAAAATCAAGCTGGACATTGCTTTTTTCCGATTCCAGCAATGCAAAAAACTGTTCTTCATGGATATAGGATAAATCCTTTGGCAGTCGCCCGTACAGATAGTCCAATAGTAGATGATAGACACGCCTTTGTAAAGCAGGAGGATGCCCGCAGAAGACATCAATGTCCATTTCTGCTGACTGCTCTTCGTCATTAAGGGTGACTGTCTTTTCCCATACTTTTTCCGCTTCACGGCGCAGGAACTGTTCGTCCTCCTTAAGGGTATGGCTCAGCTGCTGCAAGGTTGTATGGATATTTGGGTTTTTCTCCCTGATGACCGGAAGCAGTTCTTTTCGGATAAAATTCCGCGTATACACGGTTTCCTGATTGGATGGGTCGATTCTTGGTTCAATCCCGTGCTCCCCGCAATATGCCTCAATTTCTGCTTTTGTCAGGCAAAGGAATGGCCGGATAATCGCACCAGTTGCAAACGGCCGTTTCAGCGGAATGCCGGCAAAAGAACTGGAGCTAGCAGTACGGAGAAGCGCCATCAGCATCGTCTCTGCCTGGTCATCCCCGTGATGGCCAAGTGCCAGGTAATCGGCATTTTCCGCTTCCATCTGTTCTTGGAAAAACTGGTAGCGCATGGCTCGTGCCGCTGCCTGTGTGCCGAGCTTATGCGCTTGCTTATACTTGGGCACATTAAGGGCTGCTCCGATAAATTGTATGTTCCATTGTTCACACATATGTTTGATATACCTCTGATCCGCAATTGACTCCTCGCCTCTCAGCTGATGGTCTGCCGAGAGGACGATTAGCTTAAGATTCCATGTTTCGCGAGCCTGTGCGAGAAAATGCAGCAGGGCCATGGAATCGGGACCGCCTGATACCCCAACAAGCACCGTGGATCCAGGGTTCAGTAACTGATGTTTTTTAATAAATTTAGTAACTTGCTGATTCATTCTGTGCCCATCTCCAAATACTTCTTCTTCCCTTCTATTATAACGGCTGCGGCTAGAAAAGTAGAGAAATAAGGTAGTAAACCGCACCCAGCGCGCTAATCCCTCCCATTTCAAGCAGAACCGGGGATTTGTGCTTGTTTTGCCGTGCAGTACGGCGAGAACGGGTATGGTTGATCGCGGCCGCTATTTCCTGCTTCATTATCAAGCTGCTGTGATACCTTCCCTGCAAGGCTTTCTTCAGCGGCTCTCGGTACGGGACAAGTGTCTTAGCTTCATCCAGTTTTTTAAACAATGTCCGCTCGGGGTTGACACCTTTTTCAAACCGCTTCCCGTGAGAAACGTGCAAAAACACCATCACGAACGCAAATAAATCATAGCTTGGCTCGGCCTTCCTTGACCCCATTCCCCAATAGCCTCTGTCGTAAAACTCCGTGTATTCTTTAATGGCCCGGCCGATTTTAGTCGTGCCGCCGACATCGACCCACCGAAGCCTTGGCGGTGCATCGACAACGAGCAGGTTATCGGTTTTCAAATCGCCGAACACCCAGCCGGACTGATGCAGCTTCTCCAGGTCCTCTAACAGCTGCAGCATAAACACGCCGGTCCATTCGCTGCCGCGGCTCTGCAGAAAAGAAGCAAGACTTTTTCCCTGCAAATATTCCATTACATAAAAGGAATACGCTTCACCCGATGGAGACACCCAGTCATCGACATCCAGCAAATAAGGTCCAAGGCGATTTCCCTGGACCTTGCCTAACGATTTCAGCACATTTACTTCCACCGTCATTGATGTGCCTTTTTCACTGATTTTCAACGCTGCGGGCTGCCCGCCTGCTTCTGACAGATAGACCGCGCCAATCGCACCGGCTCCTAGCTTCTTTTTAATCAGATAGCGCTTGCCATGCCATTTTCCGGTGATTTGCGTGCCTGGTTTAAGGTCAGTAGCCTGTTTCTTCGATGCCTCGTTCATCATCATTGCGCAGGCTCCTCAGTAAGCTTTTTTTGCCGAATTGATACATAGCTTCCCGTATCGCCGGTCCTGTTGGCGTGATGCCGCCTGAGGTCAGTTTTGGAAAAACAGAGGAAATATCGTCCAGCTTCGGTGACCAGTCCAGTACTTTCTGGATATCCTTGCGCTTACCCGGAAAACTGTAAATGCTGAAGCGATTACGGCCAATCCGTGCATTCAAACTGATCGACAAATCAATTAATGCCTCTTTCACTGTCGGCAGCTTATTGCTCATGCTGGCACTGGTATCAACAAGCACAAGCACTTCCAAATCGCAGGTTTCTCCCATATCCTCGACCGCTTCCATAATTTCCCCGCGTTTCTCCGGTTCCAGCTCCTCCATGGACCCCTCGGAACCGAGAATCTGTTTGAGCTCCTTATTGACAAATCCCTGCAAAGTCTGGGTCATCGCCTGCTTTGTCACCATCTGTACGGTCTGGGATAGCACTTCCGGATAAACAAGCTGACTGACCCCACCACCGGAAAGTGCGATGTCTTCCACTTCCTTCAAACCCTCCGGCTGCTCGGTCTGTTCGTCTTCCAATATACCAATCACATTAACAGCAATTCCCTGCTCATAAGCCACAGCAGCAGCAAGCGCCGGGTCTTCTCCCTTATTCGAGCAGCCATCGGTCAACAGCAAAATCTGTTTCAGCGTCCCTTTTCTCACGTTGATTACCTCCCAATTATTCTGTCATCATCATCGACAGAAAAAGAAGGATGTATACGTGGAGCCGGGAGTGGGAACTTCAGCGCGAGAGTGAGAACTTCGGCGTCTGAGCAGAAACTTCTGCCCGTGAGCGAGAACTTCGGCGCGTGAACAGAAACTTCCGCCCGTGAGTGAGAACTTCGGCGTGTGAACAGAAACTTCCGCCTGTGAAAGAAAACTTCGGCGCGTGAGCAGAAACTTCCGCCCGTGAGCGAGAACTTCGGCGCGTAAACAGAAACTTCCGCCCGTGAGCGAGAACTTCGGCGCGTAAACAGAAACTTCCGCCCGTGAGCGAGAACTTCGGCGCGTAAACAGAAACTTCCGCCCGTGAGCGAGAACTTCAAACCCAGACCAGAAACTCCTCCCATACCAACAACCGCTCCCCTACTACTGCGCTGTCTTCTGATAAACCGGCACCGCCGCCCACTTCGGTGAATTTTTAGCCACTTTCGCCACGAGCACGGTCATATCATCATTAATCTCCCCAGAACGGGTGCGGATCACCTCTTCCAATAACAGGTCAGCGATTTCCTGCGGGTCCTCTGTTTTCATCTCCCGAATCTTGCGCTTGAGCCATAAATCGGTGTTCTCCACATGCTTTGGCCCGTCAAAAATACCGTCGCTCATCATGATCAGCAGGTCATCTGCCAGCATCTGCTCACTCACGATGTCGACATCAAACTCGCGGATGATGCCCATCGGCAGATTGCCAGCCTCCACTCTAAGCAATTTTTCCCCGCGTTTGATAAAGCTTGGCGTGGAGCCGATTTTCAGAAACCGGACAAAGGCGTTATGCAAGTCAATCACGGCGAGATCGAGGGTGGCAAACATCTCGTCAGTCGTCCGCAGTGCGAGAATCGAATTGATCGACTTAATTGCGACTTTCTCAGGAATGCCTGTCTGCATGATCTGTTGCAGCAGGTGCAGCGTCTCCACACTCTCTTCCTTCGCGCGCATTCCATTGCCCATGCCGTCACTGATTGCCATGGCATATTTTCCGGCACCAAGTTCAATGGTCGTGTAGCTGTCCCCGGAGACGAGCCCCCCACCCTTTGCCGCATTCGCTGCGCCGGTTTCCACGACAAATTCCTTGGCCGAGCCAAAGGCGAGATAGCTTGTCCCATTGGGAAACGGAGAAATTTCCTCTTCTTTTACGATAATCATTTCCTTTAAAATATCCGAGAGCACCGGGGCGATTAATTTTGCCCCCTCCCCGTGGTATTCATAAAACGCTGCCGTCATCTCAATATCGACATTGCCTTTTTCCAATTGGTAAATATCCAGCTTCTCCAGTTCGATCCCCATGTGTTTTAGCGCCTGGATAATCTGCATCTCCTGGTGTTCGTGCTGCTGCCGCTCTTTAAGAATTTCCTTGGCGAAATCCTCCATTACCTCCGAGACACCGCGCAGCTGGTCAGCAACGAGCCGTTTCGATTCCATCACCTGCTTCTTCAGCTTGCGGTTCGCTTCAAAAAAGGACATCTCCTCCTTCATCACATCGGTGACTTTCTTCGGTTTGACACAGTAATTTTCAAATTGCCGCATGACATCCGGATTCGGTTTATTGCCCTCAGTAATATCGGATTTCATTTCTTCCATTAATCCGTACGTTTTATCAAATTCCTTCTGCCAGCAGCGTTCTTTCATAAAACATGTCTGACAAGTTCTTTCCGTGACCTGACTAAGAAAATAATCCGTCTCCCTCGCCGCCTCTTTCCCCGCGTCTGGTTCTGCCTCCGCAGTGGTAAAGCTCTTGGATAATGCCTGGAACACATCAGAAAACTGCTCCACCCTTTTGGCCGTTACATTGCGCACCTTTTGCAAATACTGATCCTGTTCATTGGTGTACTCCTCGGTTCCGGGGATGTAGCGGGAAAGCTGCGAGAACCAGCTGCCCGGAGTGAGCAAAAAGAATAAAATGGCAACACTTGACTCCAATAAGGAAGGAGCAAGCGTGTCCGCACTGCCATAAATGCCGATCATCGCCGTCCCGACAAGCAGCCCCACAGCTACCCCAGGCTTTTTCCCTTCCTTCAAAAGACCGCCAAGCAGTCCGGAAAAGGCGAGCAGACTCATCTGATACAGGTTGGCAACATTGGCCAGGGACAGGATCAGCCCTGCCACCACACCTACCGTCGAACCGATCGCCGCACCACCGACAAATGCCAGAATCAGCACGAAGTATCGCGAGAAAATCTGCTCCACCGAGGCACCGTAGAATTCCCAGCCGATCATGCCCGTCAAAATCGAGGCAAGGAGAATAATCATGCAGACAATCTCCTCATTTTTCAATGCAGGTTTATAGCGTTTTGGCGCTAACAGCGGAAGGCTTTGCATAAAAATCAGCACAAGGACAGCACCGAGGATCCCCTCGACAAACAAAAGCATCCATTCATAGGAAGAGAGCTGCCCGGCTGTCGAATACAGAAACAGCCGCGGTGCAACAGCAGAGAAAAATACAAGGATAGGAACAATTACTTGTTGGTTCTTTTGATTTTTAAATAAAGCAGCAAGAAAAATAAAAGCAAGTATCGAAAGGCCGATGAACACGCTTTGTGTCATCGAATATGTCAATGCACCGGCCAGCACGCCGAGCATGGACTTCAGTGTTTTTTCCCTATGTACCAGCCACATGGTCGCAATGAAGGCGACGGCAAACGGAGAGACCGCAGACAAGATGACAGCCCGTCCCAGCAGAAAGCCAACGAAGACAAAAAGCCAGCCCTTATCGAGCAGTATCGTATGCGCTCCCTTATAAACCTTCGCGCGGATCTTTCTCATTGGAGTTGTTTTTTCCTTTTCCAGCACTTTTGGTTCGACTCTTGGAATTGATTGCATCATATGAATATCCCCCTGTCTTTCTACACAGTAAACCACAGTATGCCTTCTTTTTTTGTCAAAACAAGAGAGCATATTCAATAAATCGTTCGACTGCATTCTGACTTAAAAAGCCGATTTCAACACGAACGAATGTCCAAGAATCTTCCTCCATCCGCCCTGCTGGCCGGTTAAATATGAAAACGCACCCATTTGTCCAATACCCGGAAGTTTGCCGAAATCCAAGAAGATGTGCGGAAAAAGCAATGATTATTTTTTACGAAATTCCTCTTGTCAATTGCAGGCCGATTGATTATAATAGTTCTTGTGCAAATAGTTCGTGCATGAACTTTTCTATATGCGAAGGAGTTATAGCATGGAGAAAGATGAGAAAATCAACGGTATTGTTTCTTCCTTTCGTGAGGTAAACAAATATTTCCATAAACAAATGTGGCAGCACGCGAATGAACTCGGTGTGACCTTGGTGCAGCTGCAGATCATGAAGATTATTTCCGAGGAAACAGATATGAGTCTCTTGGATCTTTCGGGAAAAATGCATATCAACAAGAGCACCGTCTCCAGCACGGTGGATCGCTTGGTGAAGGCGGAATACATCCGGCGGGAACGTTCCCGGGAGGATCGCCGGGCAATCGTCTTAAATGTGACCGAACTCGGAAAGGAAAAGCTGACAGAGGGCTATGCCCTGTTTTATAAGCGGCTGGAACGATTAGACGAGATCAGCGAGGAAGAGGCTAAAAACTTATTCCGGCTCCACCAGCTGGTCAAAGAGAAGATTAACATAAATGGAGATGAGGAGAATTGAAAGAACGTACAGCTTATGTTGATGCAACGGAGGCGCCAAGGATACCGATTATCTTTGCGATGGTGCTCGGTGCGTTTGTCGCTATTTTAAACCAGACACTGTTAAACGTCGCACTGCCGGTCATGATGGTAGACATGGATATGTCCGCAAATGCCGCCCAGTCCCTGACGACGATTTTTATGCTGGTAAACGGGATTCTAATTCCAATTACCGCTTTTTTAATGGAAAAATTCACGACAAGGCAGCTCTTCCTGACCGCCATGTCGCTGTTTGCTCTTGGCACCCTGATCTGCGGGCTTGCTTTTTCCTTCCCGACTTTATTGGCAGGACGCGTGGTGCAAGCGGCAGGCGCCGGGATCATGATGCCATTATTAATGAATGTTATCTTGAGTTTGTTCCCTGTGGAAAAACGCGGATCGGCGATGGGGATGATTGGTCTTGCCATGATGTTCGCTCCCGCAATTGGCCCAACCCTTTCCGGAATTGTGGTGCAAAACTTTTCCTGGCGGGTGCTGTTTTTCATCGTACTGCCGATCGCGATTATTGATATTATTTTAGCTTACTTCTTATTGCGCAATGTCACACGCCTGACGTATCCGAAAGTGGATGTCAAATCGATCATCCTTTCCACCTTTGCTTTCGGCGGTCTTCTGTATGGCTTCAGCAGCGCCGGGCAAGCCGGATGGACCGATCCGATGGTTCTCGGGCCGCTGGCAATTGGCGGGGTCGTGATGTTTTTCTTTGTAACAAGACAGCTCCGAATGAAAAAGCCAATGCTGGAATTTCGCGTGTTCCGCTATAACATGTTTACATTAACGACGATCATCAGCGTAATTATCACCATGTCGATGTTTGCAGCGATGATCCTGATTCCAATCTACCTGCAAAACATCCGCGGGTTTTCGCCATTGGAATCCGGACTCCTATTACTGCCAGGCGCACTCATTTCTGCATTCATGTCGCCAGTTACCGGATGGCTGTTTGACCGGATCGGCGCACGGCCCCTGGCAATCACAGGGCTTGCGATCACGGCCGCCACGACCTTTATGTTCGCTCATCTGAGCGATGAAACGGGCTATTATTTCATGATGTTTGCCTATAGTGCGCGAATGGTGGGGATATCCATGATTATGATGCCAATTATGACAGCAGGGCTGAACCAGCTGCCAAAACGGCTGTATTCCCACGGGACCGCAATGTCCAACACATTAAGACAGATGTCCGGCTCGATCGGTACGGCGTTTCTCGTAACGGTCATGAGCGCCCAGGCTGCCAGACACCTGGCTGACTTCATGCCAGCTTCGGGGAGCCCGGGACAGGAACAGCTGGCTGTTCTGAACAACCTGGCGACAATCGAGGGGATCAATGATTCCTTCATGGTCGCTACTGCCTTTGCCGTGCTGGGGTTTATCTTATCCTTCTTTGTGAAGCGAGTACGTCCGGCGGATGAAGATGAAGAGTACTCGCCACCAAAGCCAGCGAAACAAAAATCGGAGAAACTGCCGGTGGGAAAGAGAGTGCAGTATGAACACAGATAATATGGAAAGCGCTGCTCGGTAGATGAGCAGCGCTTTTTTTAATGGCGGGAAGAGGAGGTTGATGCTATACTGTTAGATAAATATAAAATTTCTGTTAAAGGGTGGGTTTAATTTGTTTTGGCTGGAGGTTGTGCTTTTAGCTTTAGGTTTGTTTGCGATAGTTAAAATTGTTGAATTCATTGTCAGGAAGTCTTTAGGGATTAAGAAGGTGAAAGGTGCTCCATGGTTTGAGAATGCTTTCCACAAGTGGTTGCACATCACCTTCAGTTCGCTCCTTTTCGTGCTGCTTTTTTATATTACTTACGCCCAGCCCTCCATTCAAACGGTGGGGACATTGTTAGCTGTCTTGTTTTTAGCCCGATTAGGCATGGAAGTGTTCATACAGAAAAAATACCTTTCTGACTCCCTGGAGTATATTGTTACATTAACTCAGGGACTCACTGTTGTTGTTATGATTGTTACCCTGTTTAATTTTGAGGTGATGAACTATTTTATCAGCTGATGGCACAGTCTGGCATTTATCTATATATTCTGCCTGTAAAATTAATGATTGACACAAGCCCGGCTGTGTTGTATTATATTTTTTGTTGATTGTTTTTGGCGGCGTAGCTCAGCTGGCGAGAGCGTACGGTTCATACCCGTGAGGTCGGGGGTTCGATCCCCTCTGCCGCCATCATGTATATTTTTGGAAGACAGTTCTCTGTGGAGGGCTGTCTTTTTTTGGTGTTGGGTGCGCGATTCAGGGGTTTGGTCGCGCGTTTTGGGCGATAGCTCGCTCGACTCGTGGCGTCACTCGCCCCACCCCACGCACAACAACACAAAAAAGCAGACGCCCGCTTCTCAGGCGGAAGCGGCGTCTGCTTTTTTATTTATCGACAGAGCATTATATTTGGTATAGACAGCAAACTGCTATCCTCTTTTAGCACCTCGACCCCCGCGTTTGGATTCCGTGTGCTTCTTTAAAGAGGCTAACCGGTCTTCCGAGTCCTTGAGGAAACGGTTCATCTTGGATTCAAATGTTTCCGTGCGTTCCCGTGTCGGACGCTGTTGTGGACGTTTTGGTCTTGGCTTCGCTTTTTTGATCGACAGACCAATTTTACCATCCTTTTCGACATTGATGACTTTGACGGTAACGGTATCGCCGACAGTCAAGTGTTCATGAATGTCTTTCACATAGTTATCAGCAACCTCACTAATATGGACAAGGCCGGTTTTCCCTGCCTCCAGCTCGACAAAAGCCCCAAAATTAGTGATACCGGTTACCTTTCCCTGCAGCTTGCTGCCTACTTCGATTGACATAAAAAAAATGCTCCTCCTTAAAAAATTAAATATCCTACTGTTATATTATAGCCGGGTGCAGGAAAATGTGTCAATACGAGGGGTCCTCGTCAGGCAGATTAAAGATCAATTCTCCTTTTTTGGAGAAAAAGTAATTGGTCCGGGCAATATCCAAGACATAGTCCTCATCATTTAAAAGTTCAATTTCCTGTTTTAAATCGGCCTCTTCCTGCTTCAGTGTCGCCAATTCTTTTTCCAGCTGCTTGTACTCTTCCAGCTTTTCCGCATGCAAAGCGCGCTGTTCCAAATGATAAGCCGTCATGCCTCCAATTGCCAGCATTGCTATGACAGAAAACAGGACAAGCCGGCGAATCAGACGCTGCTTCTTTCGTTTCTGCCTTTCTACATGGGCATCATACTGCTGCATATAATTGGAATCCAGTCGTGTCACGGTTTTCTCTCGTTGAGCCAATGCTCCTACCTCCTCTTTGAACTGAGATATTTCCTGCATTTATTATATATATTCTCTATTGTACTATAAACTCCTGCTAGTTTGTGTAAATTTTTTTGGATTTTTTTTGGGAGCATCCGCCAGATTCCCTGAAACAGCCAGCGAATGGGGGCAATCAGCACTTTCCAAACAAAAAGAAGTACCGCACCAAGAGCCTTCAGGAGGCCGGTTATAATAGTTACAAGCAGCAGGACCAGCCATTTCACCGGTGCAATAATCAGCAATTGAACCGTACGTGCGAAAAACCGGTAAATTTTCGCGACAATCCGGATGATTTGCTCGAGAAGCCGCTTATAGACACCGGCCGCAAATACCTGGTACATGGAAAAGCCGAGCAGACACGCCAGCAGGATGTAAAATCTAATCTCCCCGCCGTTCGCGCGGAAGAGCACATAAAAGATAAGGAGTGTCTGCGTCAGCCAGAAACAAGCCTCCAGTACATAGGTAAGCACGACTCTGTTTTTCCAGTAAACCGTGAGCCGGCGAAAAGTCTCCTGTACAATACCCAGATAAAAACCGCTAAAAACCATGGCCGCCATGGTGATGAACTGGACACTGAGTGTCATCGGAACAGCTTGCTAAAGAATCCTTTAGCTTTCTCCTCGTGTTCATCCACATAGGAAAGCTCATAGATTTTTCCCTTAATCGTCACAACCCCTTGACCGACGTCCAGGTTTTTCATCTGCAGGTTCTGCCCGCGAACGATCAGATAACCCATGGTCGTTTCCAGTAAAAATTCCTCATTATCAAAGCTGTCCACTTCTTTGACACCCGTGATCTCCAGGTTTTTCCGGTTATTCATTTTCACGAAATGGTCAGTCGCCGTGCGGGACGGGACAGGCGTTCCCGGGGCCCCTCCCACCGGCGTTGGTTTTTTGTCATAGTAATTATTCATCGAACCAGCCCTCCTTATCGTTACTACTTTATGATAGGAGGGACAAGTATAGAACTTTATTCGGGCTTTTCTTCCTTCACCACACGATAAAGGGTTTCTGCCTCATCTTTCTTGACGGTCTCCCTGAGTGCGGTAATCTCTATCGTAACTAGTTTCTGCCCAAATTTGATCACTAACTCATCGCCGATAGATACCTCAGAGGAAGCTTTGGCCTTATTGCCGTTAATGGTTATCCGTCCCTGGTCTGCCACTTCCTTTGCCAGGGTGCGGCGCTTGATTAGCCGGGAGATTTTCAAAAATTTATCCAGTCGCATGTCTGTTTCACTCTCTTTCCTTTGCCTGATTCCACAAAGCATCCATTTCTTCAAGCGATGCCGTGGCTGTATCTTTTCCTTCATTCTGAAACTGTTTTTCAATATAACTGAAACGCGAGACGAATTTGCTGTTAAAGCGGTTCAGCGCAATTTCCGGGTTAATTTTATAATACCGTGCGAGGTTGGCCAGGACAAATAAGACATCCCCGAATTCCTTTTCGATCTCTTCTTGCTCCTCAGCAGCAATGGCTTCCCGCACTTCCTGCAGCTCTTCCTCCAGCTTCGCCCATACATCATGTGTCTTCTCCCATTGAAAGCCCACTTTGGCCGCCTTTTTCTGCAGCTTGAACGCCTTAGCAAGTGCCGGGAGACGGGCAGGGACCCCGTCCAGCGCGGAGGTGCGTGTCTCGCCTTTCTCCTCTTTCTTCAACTCTTCCCAGTTTTTATACACGTCACTCACCGTATCTGCCTGTGTATCAGCAAATACATGGGGATGGCGATGGATCATTTTATCTGTGACGGTACGGATTACATCATCCACCGTAAAATACCCATCGTCCTCCCCGATCTGGCTGTGCAGCATTACCTGCAGCAGGATGTCGCCCAGCTCTTCGATGATATTTTCATCATCCTCGTTGTCAATGGCGTCGATTAATTCATAGGCTTCTTCAATAACGTACTCCCTGAGTGACTCATGGGTCTGCGCCCGATCCCATGGACAGCCGCCCGGAGCCCGGAGTGTCGCAATCACCTCACGCAAGCGGGAAAATGTATGATGCAGCAGGTCTTCGGATGCTGGCGGGACATACACACTGGTCAAATTGCTGAGCTCCACCGTGTGATCCAGCTCCTCCAGCGGGATGGTGATAATCCGCTCCTGCTCACTGCCAGCCGCCTCCACAATCGTTACAGGATGATCATGCGGCAGGTCCTCGAGCAGCGTCAGCTTCACTTCCGAGGCGATAAATGCATCATAAACCTGACAAAACACCAGGTGCTGTCTGTAAGTCAACTCTTCCCGCTGAAAAGACGTGCCATCAACAAATTGAAAGCCCTCAATCGGATCGATCCGGAGTGTGGTAAACAAATCATCCAAATAGCTTTGCCCGCCGGCGACCTCCACTTCTACATCCTCATGCTGGAGCAGCAGCTGCACGGTTTTTTCTGCAAGCATCGGATGTCCGGGGACCGCGTAAACTACTGCTTCTTCCTGCGCAGCTTCTACAAGTTCGTTGACAATCTGCTCATACACTTCGTCAAATTGCTGATTTTCCTCATATACCCTGTCAAACGAGGCAAATTGCAACCCTTCCTGCTTGAGCGCGGACACAACCGGATGATCTGCCGTGCGCGTGTAAATAGTGTTTTTTCCAGCGGTCAGTTTGCGGTAAAGCCCCAGGGGAAGCTGATTGATATCTCCCGCTCCCAGACCGATAACTTCAATTTTTCCCATGATGATGGTTCCTCCCATTATGTATGCGAATGAAAAACTGCGAAAACGGCAGCATTCCTAATTCCTTTTCCGTGAAAGCCCATCCTTTTAAAAGGACGAACAAATAGAGCACTCCGCCAGTGACTGACACTGTCAGTACATAGAATAACAACCCTAATCTTGATGCGGAAACTTGATCCAAAAATAAAAACTCCAGCAGCAGAATGGCAGCAAGCATGGCCACGAGTGCTTTGCCGAGAGTGAGCCAGTCCAGCCGCCGAAAGAAATCAAGTTCCGGCAGTTTCCGTTTCAGCTCCCATAGTACACAGGTACACAGAATCAAGAGTGCCAGCACAGTGGCGAGCGCCCCGCCGGTGATCCCCCACCACAGGACCAGCAGCTGATTGCCAATCCATTTGGCAAATAAAGCGATCAGAATAAACCCGGCCGTACGTTTGACATATCCCAGCCCCTGCAGAATCGATGCAGCAGTAATCGCCAGGGAACAAAGAAGAATCGAGACCACAAGCAGCTGCAGTTCCCCAGTGCCTTGATCATTTTGAAAAAGCAGCGTATTGGCCTCGGGGAAAATAGCAATTAGTCCGACAGTCGCTCCGGCTGCCAGGTAAAAACTGAACAGCATGCCGCCACGGATATACGGGTAAAACGTCCCGGGCGATGCATTCAGCTTTTCCCGGGAAATGACGGGGATCAGCGCAAGAGCAAAAGAGGATCCAAGCACCGTCCCCAGCTGTATCAATGGCTGCCCCCGGTCAAACACACCCTTCGCCTCCATCGCCTCCAGCTGGCTGAACCCGCTCTCCATGAGGCTCGGAACCAGGGTAAATGCATCAGCAAATTGAATGACAAGCAGTACCATATGATTCAGGGCAGCCACCACACCAAGCGTGATCAGCGTACTGGCATAGTCCACCCACGGGATCGCGTCCTGCTCTTTCGCTTGAAGTGGCGGTCTTTTTTTAAGCAAAAATAGGCTGAGTATAATGATCGCCGCTCCCGCCCCAGCTACAGCAGCCAGCGCGGCAGCCTGTCCTACTATGTACAAATGCTGCCCCTGAAAGCCCACCCACACCGCAACGGCAATAATAATCGCGACACGAACGAGCTGTTCTCCCACCTGTGAGGAGGCGGCCGGCTTCATCTCATAATTTCCCTGAAACAGCCCCCTTAGCAAGGCTGAAAAAGGGATAAGCAAAAAAACAAATGCGGCGAATTGATACGAACGTGAAAGCCCAGCGTCCCCAACCCACATAGCAAGAGAATCAGCATTCATCCATAAAAATAGAAATACCGCACCATTTAATCCGAGCAGCAGGATAAGCACCGGCCCGTAAAAATGTGGAAACGAGAGGGACTTTCCTTCCGCCTTGCGATCTGCCGTCATTTTCGATATCGCCTGCGGGAACCCATACAAGGCCAAGACCAGCGCAATACCGAGAATGGGATACACCTGCTGATAAATATAAAAACCAACATCCCCTGTCAAATTCTGCAGCGGAATCCGGTAACCTGCACTTAATACCTTGCTCACCAGCCCAGCCAGCGTCAGCAACAAAGCCCCCTTGACCAGCCGATTGGATTCATTCTCACCCATTATTCTACGTCCTTTTTATGTACAGTAACTTTTTCTTATTATAGCATAGTTGTCGGGTTATTTCGTGAAGCTGTTGTTGAGGTGTTTCAAGTATTGAGAAATTGCGCGGAATTTAGTTCCTATACGAAAAAGGCCACGGGGTGACCACTCCCGCAGCACTTTTACATGACGGCCGCATGACAAATAGTGCCACACGCCTTTCTTCTCTTGTTTACACGTATAATATACCACAAACCAGATGAAATTAAAAAATGTTACTGTAAACCAAACGTATTTCTGCAACATACACGTCATGATGAATAACTGTCGTTTTGTTTTTCCGAAACATGCTGCAATTGACTAACCAAGTATTCAAATTATCTATACCATTCACTCAAAAACCTCCCATTCAATTTCCTCATTTTCAACAAGAGATTCAATCGTTTTTAAATGATCCGTCTCATTAACTATTTCATATTCATTGATGTAATCATTGTCCACACACAGCGTCAGACTGTCTGTTTTCAGGAAGTTTTCCTCCACCTCATTGGTACTGCGAATTCTTATACGATATTTCCTATCAAGGACATGAAGATTTGATTGTTCTTTTAGCTCAATATCTGAAAAATCCTCTATTATTTGATCCATAATTTCCTCGTCTTCTATGGTGACACTCGCTTTTCTCTCTGGCATGTCACCGGAAAGATCGCTAATTGTGATGGAAATTTCCTGCACCGTACTTTCTTCATTGAGTTGGTCTGAAACAAGTTCCTGAAATGTTGTGTATTTCGATTGATTAATAATGAAGATGGTGCCCGCGACCATTAAAGCCAACACAACAATCAGCGTGCTTTTCTTTTTAATCCAAAAACTCAACAAAAATGCTAAAAGAATAATTGCTATCCCGGCAAGAAAGAAATTACGATATTGCAATAAGAAATCAATGAGGGTGGTCATTTTGTTACCTCCGTCAATCAGTGTCTGACATGGTCTTTCAATGTTTCCTAACGGGTACCCCTATCCATTCCGCCTATACTGAACTACCCACGCCCCATACGTCGCCAGCAAAATCAGAAAACTCGACACACTCAGCGAAATCATCCCATTCGCATAGGTAAGGTCCCAGTTCTCCACCGTCAACGCCAGTTCATTGGTCATGATGTCGAACACAGAGAAATACTGAAACGGAAGATAGTGAGCAATACTGGAGTTGATCATTTCCCCGCTCCAGGTAACCCCGATATACAGCACACCAAGTGTCACACCCAATGCGAGCACCATTCTCTTTGTAATAATCGAAAACAGAAACAGCATGGAATAGCAGAATAGTAGAATCATCCCAAACATACCGGCTGCCCGCAGCAGGAACATCCCCATGCCCATCAGAGAAAATGTGCGGTCCTCCCCGTAAATCATCACGGGATAAGCCAAGTCCCCGAACCGGTCAAAAATCACACCCGTTATTACGGCGAACAGAACGGCCCCAAGTAAGATCAAGAAACTCAATAAACCAACCGCTAAAAATTTCCCTGCAAGAATTTTATCCCGGTGAATAGGCTGTGTCTGCAGCAGATGAATCGAACCATTTCTGCCAAGCCCCTCTTTTGTCATGACATCCCCAAAAAGAAATAGGAAAAACACCGCACCAAAGATACTGAACATCAGACCATATAGGCGATCAAGATAATGAATGCTGGCAGAGGAATACTTGTCGGCGGTTTCCCTGTTCCACTGCAAAGCTTCTTCCGGAGTTGCTCCCTGCACATTGATGTCCTGGTCATACCAGGTTATCCAAGTAGTTGATCCAACTGGCAGTAAAGGCGTTACCTCTTTATCAATCATCCATTTGCTTTTTGCCACAAATGTTTCTTTCGTAAATAATGTTTGCCAGGTATATGTATGTGTTTGATTATTATAGCGCATACTCGCGATAGCTGATTCTTCACGTTTAATTCCCGGCTGCAAAAGCGCTTCCCAGTTCTCTTCTTTATGCCACTCTATTTCTTGTTTATCTTCTTCCAGCATATTTTTCTGGAATTCAATCTGCTCTTCCAGCTGCTCCGCTTCTGTCCCCTCCGCTGATTCCAGCAGCTCTCTTTTTTCTTGCAAATCCTGTTCTTGCCTGTCCGTAAACTCCTCCATTTGCTGGACTTCATTTTCCACATGGACTGTATTGGTATAGACAAGAATGTAATAGGTAATCAAAAACAAAAGAAATGCCAGCATCAGAATACGGAAAAAAGTCGACTTAAACACTTTTCTTATTTCAAAGAGAATGAGATTTATCATAAGAGATCTGGTACACCACCAGAGTTTCACCCCCCTTATAAACGTTTATAATCTGCTCTATATAAATACACTATTCTTCAATGAACTGAAAAATCCTTTTTTAAAATCTTTATTGGTGTGCAATTTTAGTCTAAGGCAAAAGACTTTGTAAGAGATTTGAGGATTTTGAAAAGCCATTTTGACAATTATATTTATCCTTTTGACAATAATAGTTGTCATTTTGATAATTATTATGTACAATACGTAATATAAGGTATCCAATCGACAGGGGTGGTGTCATGTGAAAAGCCGGCTAAAGGAACTTCGGGCTCGGGAGGGTTATAATCAAACGCAGCTCGCAAAAACAGCAAAGGTTTCCAGACAAACAATCAGTCTAATTGAACGGGAGGAATATATGCCCTCACTGTTAATAGCAGTAAGGATCGCACGCATATTTAATGAGCCTGTGGAAAATGTTTTTTTATTTGAGGAGGAGGAGTTATAAGTGAAAGGTATCATGCGATTTATATTAGGCGGGGCAGCTGGATTCTTAACGGCATACATTGTATTAAATTTTTCTGACCTCGACTTTGCTACAGATATATTTGTCATCGCTCTGTTCGTCATTACTGCTGTGTTAATGATCATCAGCCTGGTCCGATATAACCAGGTTAAGAAGTTAAGTGAAATGACGCTCACAGGGGATGAGGAAGATGAGGCAAATGCTTCAATGTATATGAAGTATAGCGACTATTCGTTGTGTGTACATTCCAGCATTGTTGTTTCTGTATTAGCCTTGAGTCTCAGCATTATAGCAATGGAGAGTATATTTTTTACGATTGTTTCCATTGTTTTGGTCGTCATTAACTGTTTATTCGGTGCTTCCATGTTCCGTGTCATGCGATATGCCAGTCCGGAGCGTAAAATACCTGAATTGTCCGACCCGAACTCTCCAAAAGACATTTTGGATATTGCAGACGATGGTGAAAAGGACGTCATGTTGATTGGGTTAAATAAAGCCTATAATGTGTTGAACACAACATTGATATTAGCAATTATCTTTGCTACGTTTTATTCCATTTCAAACAGCTCCCAGATTTTCTCTATTATTGCGATGTCTGTTGTGCTGCTTCTTGTAAACGGGAAATATCTTTTAGCTGTCCGGAATAAATAGTGAGGCTTTGTAACAGCCCATTTGACGACTCTAGTTGGCAAGCGGGCTGGTTTTGTTTCACAAATTATTATAACCAAGCAGGATTTCAAGGAAATATATCGAACTCTTCATATAACCTATATATAGGGAGTGGGCACGATGAAGGTGAAATGGCAATTTCCTGTGATCGGATTCATCATCTGTATATGTTCATTCTTATTATCCGCTTCCTCCAAAGGTTTCCATGATTTCTTTTTGCAGAATATCGGCATTCACCCTCTTCTCGTAACCATTATTGCGGCAGTCCTTTTGCTTATTACAGCAATGACGGGCATAATAACCGCAAAAGACACAAAAGCCTCTATCATCAATTTAGTGGTCCTAATCCTTACACTAATGCTTTTGCTCTTTGTCACTCCGATTTTTCTGTTCGGAAATTATATAGACAGTTTATAGCCGCTCCTGCACAAAAAACAAGGCAAAACCCTGCGCTATGCAAGTTTTTGCCTTGGTTCTTCCTAAGTATTATTCCATCTGCTTTGCCAGGAAGCTGGCGGCGGTTTCGACTGCCTTCTGCTCTACCTTGCTCAGCTTGTCTCCATCTTTGGAAAACATCATGACACATCCGATGGGGTCCCCGCCGGTTATTACCGGGCTGATACAGTAGGATTCCAGTTCCTGCGCTTGACCTTCAATTATTTCAATCGTCCCTTTATCGGTCTCGAATACATGTGATCGGTCCTCTATCGTTTTGGTCAAATCGCTCCCAATATTTTTGTTTAAATAATCCTTTTTCGATTCGCCCGCTACTGTGATCACCTCATCCCGGTCGCAGATCAGCACCGGAAACTGAAGCGAATCAAATAAGGCTTCGGCATATTCTTTAGCAAAATGGCCCAGTTCAATGATGGGTGAATACTTTTTTAGAATCACTTCACCTTCGCGGTCTACGAAGATTTCCAGTGGATCTCCTTCACGGATACGGAGTGTTCTTCTGATTTCTTTCGGGACGACAACCCTGCCCAGATCATCAATACGTCGTACAATTCCTGTTGCTTTCATGAGACGAATCCTCACTTTCTTAGGATGCTTACTTTCGTGTACATCGCATTTCTAATTCTCGTCATAAAGTGAAAAAATAACCAGCTGTGATGTTAGTATGATTCATCTCATTGGAACTATACATGTCCGCGTCGTTTTTTTAGCAACTTGGCAGAATTTGTATTTCGTCGATAGGCCTCAATTCTACGCACTCCGGTCCACTTCTGTCAGCTTATCCATAAACTCCCCGACGGTTTCGTAACGCTCACGTTCCCCGTCCCTGGTCCACTTAAAGGTAATTTTTAATTTGTTATTCTCCGTGCCGAGCTGGACACCTCTGCCAAAGGTATTTGCCAGATCAAACAGCTTGGAGCCGTCCACCTGCTGGCTCCTGTCTGCGTCGACTAGTAACTCAATTTTTTTGTTCTTTTCGCTAATTGATTCCACGCGCTGCTGTTTGGCATACATTTTCAGTTCGGAAACGGTGAATAAATTAGCCACTTCCTGCGGGTATTCGCCAAACCGGTCGATTAATTCATCTTTGAGGTCATCCACATCCCCTGCAGAATCCACGTTTTGAAACTGCTTGTAAATATCAATTTTCTGCTTTTCATCTTTAATATAGATCTCCGGAATATAGGCATCAATATCCAGCGTAAGCTCGGGCTCGAATGGCTGGATGTCCTCCACTTCCTTGCCGGCTTTCCGCGCTTCGATTGCATCTTTAAGCATCTGCGAATACAGGTCAAACCCAACCGAATCAATAAAGCCGTGCTGCTGGGCGCCAAGCAAATTCCCGGTCCCGCGGATGGACAGGTCGCGCATGGCAATCTTGAAGCCGGAACCAAGCTCGGTAAATTCCTTGATCGCCTGCAGCCGTTTTTCCGATACTTCGGAGAGCACCTTATCCTTTTTATAGGTGAAATACGCATAGGCAACCCGGTTCGAGCGGCCAACACGTCCGCGCAGCTGATAAAGCTGGCTCAGTCCCATTCGGTCAGCATCATTGACAATCAACGTATTCACATTAGGAATATCCACCCCTGTTTCAATAATCGTCGTGCTGACAAGGACATCGTATTCCCCTGCTAAAAATCCAAAAATCACGTTTTCCAATTCTGTTTCATTCATCTGGCCGTGCGCAACGGCGATCCGGGCGTCATCGACTAGCATGCCGAGATCACGGGCCGCCTTGTCAATGCTCTCCACCCGGTTGTACAGGAAAAACACCTGTCCGCCGCGTCCCATCTCCCGCTCAATTGCTTCCCGAATAAAAATTGGGTTGTAGTCTGCCACGTACGTTTGGATCGGGAAACGGTTCTCTGGCGGGGTCTCGATGACAGACAGGTCTCGCACTCCGAGCATAGACATATGCAATGTCCGTGGGATCGGTGTGGCTGTCAGTGTCAGCACATCGACATTGGTTTTCAGCTGTTTGATTTTTTCCTTGTGCTTCACGCCAAACCGCTGTTCTTCATCGACTACCAAAAGACCGAGATCGCGGTATTCGACATCCTTGGAAAGCATCCGATGGGTGCCGATCACGATATCCATCGTTCCTTTTTTCAGTCCATCGATCGTTTCCTTCTGCTGCTTTTTTGTGCGGAAGCGGCTTAACAGACCGATATTGATCGCATGTTCCTGAAAACGCTCGCGGATTGTTTCGTAATGCTGCTGTGCCAAAATGGTTGTCGGCACGAGGAACGCGACCTGTTTGCCGTCTGCGATTGCCTTGAACGCAGCACGGATAGCCACCTCGGTTTTTCCGTAGCCGACATCCCCGCACAGCAGGCGATCCATCGGGCGTTCCTGCTGCATATCCTGCTTGATCTCTTCAATACATCGCAGCTGATCCTCGGTTTCCTGATAAGGGAAAGAGGCCTCGAATTCGCGCTGCATCTCTGTATCCTCGGAAAACGCATAGCCTTGTCGCGCCTGTCTTTCCGCGTACAGTTTAATCAGGTCATCGGCAATATCCTCCACCGAAGACTGGACTTTGCGCTTGACTTTCTGCCATTCCGAACCGCCCAGTTTGTACAGCTTAGGCTCTTTTCCTTCTCCACCGACAAACTTCTGCACCAGGTCAATCTGGTCAATCGGCACGAACAGCTTGTCATCCCCGGAGTACTTGATCAAGAGATAATCTTTATGCTGATCTTTGACCTTCAGGGTTTCAATGCCAAGATAGCGTCCCACCCCATGGTTGGCATGAACGACGTAATCACCGACTTTGAGATCCTGGTAATTTTTGATCCGCTCAGCATTGGAAACCTTCTGCTGCCGGCGCGGACGCTTGGTTCTTTTTTTGAATAGCTCGTTTTCCGTAATCAGCACGAATTTATGCAGGGGCATTTCCACCCCGCCCGAGATATTGCCGACCGTAATGATTGGCTTGTTCACTGGAAGCTGTGGCTGTCTGGAAACGGCAGCCTCGATATCATAATCGGTAAAGATGGAATGAATCTTTTCCATACGCTTTTCATTTGGCGCCAGCACCACCACAGAAAAATCGCTCTTTTCCCAGCGGGTGAGCTCATTTTTCAACAGGTTCATCTGACCATGAAATTCCTGCATTGTCCGTGTAGACAGATCAATAATATTTTGCGGCTGGGTATTCGGAATATGCCGCAGAAAGACCGACATGTAAATACGCGGGTGTTTCAGACCATCCCAAATAGACAGCCAGTCAAAAGAGAACCTGCTGTCTCTTAACATCTGATTTGCTTCCAAAAGACTTGCGTACCACTCCGCTTCCTCTGTATCCAGATTTCCCGCTGTTTCCTGAATCCGGCTCATTTCGTCAAAAATCACCAGGCCATCAGATGGCAGGTAATCTAGCAAACTGGCAGGATTCTGATAGAGGTAGCCTATATATTTATACATTTCCTGAAAACGTTCCAGGTTTTTCATCCGGCTGATGTCTGCCTCGATCGTCTCAACGAGCGTTTCCTTTGATGTGGAATTCTTCATTTTTTTAAGCGACTTAGCAAGGGCATCTTCCAGTCGGCCGGCTGCTGCTGTCATATCGGAATCGGTGAGCAAAAGCTCGGTGGCAGGTCCGATGGTGATCTCTGTCAACTTGTCCAGTGAGCGCTGGCTTTCCGCATCAAAATAGCGGATCGAATCGATTTCATCATCAAACAATTCGATGCGTACCGGATGCGTTTCCGTTAATGGATAGATGTCAATGATGCCGCCCCGCTTGGAAAATTCTCCGGGGGAGGCGACCATCCCAGATCGTTCGTACCCCATATCCACCAGGGAAGCGAGGTATGCATCAATGTCGATCGCTTCCCCATACCGGAAATGGAGCTGGTACTGTTCCCAATAATCTTGTGGCGGCAGCATCCGCTTTACCGCTGCAACCGGCGCAATTAAAATGCCGGATTTCTTTTTCGACCAGGCAGTTAAGGAATCAATCCGCTCACTGCGCAATTCCGGACTGGCAATCGCGATTTCCGAAGCGATCAGTTCATTTACCGGGTATAAATGAACGTCCTCCTCACCCATAAGTTCTGCCAGGTCATCGTACAGCTGCTGTGCCTGGGGCAACTGATGGGTCACCAAAAGCACCGGCCGGCTGACCGATTCACGGACCAGTGAAACTAAGAGGGCACGTGCTGAACCGGACAAGCCGGCAACCAGCTGCTCCTTCATTCCGCCGTCGACCCCGCTGATAATTGATTGTATATCTTCTCTTTCCTGTAAGTAATTCGTTATCCCTTTCATTTCGTACCTCCACGTACTCCTCACCTAAGCGCAAAAACGCCTTGGCAGCCAACCAAAGCTTTTCTTGCTCTCTTTCATTGTATAAAGAAATCCAATTCATGATACTGCGGATTAGATTTTAATGTTTCCTGGCAATCCTCGCAAATGATCTGAATCTCCATATCGCCATTTTCCAGATACTGAATCATTTGCTCCCTGTCCTCGGACGAGAGCTGATCGAACCCAAGCATAGACGTATCGATCACGGGCTCATCCAGCTTTCCGATTTCATGGCCGCAATGCCTGCATGTATAAATTAGCGACATTCCCACAACCTCCTAAAGGATCAGATTAGAGGCTGTTCAAAAACTACGTATAGAGGATGTTCAAAAAGTCCGGTAACAATGACGCATCGAATTTCTTCGTTGGCTTGCTTTTCCGCTACTCACGTATTTAAAAGCATACGCTCCGTTCCTTGGAAAAGAAAACCACTTTTCCTGCGTGCTGGATCGTCTGCTCAAAGCTACGCCGCCTCGAACTTCTCGGTCCTTGTTAACCTCCTTTTTGAACACTCACGTATAATGCTTTCAGGCAGTTCTTGAACATACATTTCAAGTTTACCCGAACAGCGCATTTTTATACCCTTTGGCGGTTGTTGACTTACCCTATGTTTCGCTCAGGCGTTATATTCATTCATCACTTCAAGGAATGGCTTCTGCATCCAGGCTTCACAGGCATCAGCAGCTTTGTCAATACTCTCTGCCGCCTGTTCCTGTTCTGCCTTGGCAAAAGACCCAAGTACATAATCAATCACCGGAATCTGAGACTCAGGACGGCCCACGCCTATACGAAGCCGTTTGAATTCTTTGGTCCCCAGGTGGTCGATCATGGAGCGAATGCCATTATGACCGCCATGCCCGCCTTTTTGACGCAGGCGGATTTTCCCTGTCGGCAAATCCAGATCATCATAGATGACCAGCACATCCTCGGTAGCGATTTCGTAATAATCCATTAGCGGGCGCACCGCTTCCCCGGACAAGTTCATAAATGTCTGCGGTTCCACGAGCATGACTTTCTCGCCATGAAGGGTTTCGATCGCGTAATCACCGCGGAACTTGGACTTGTTCAGCTTCCATTTATGGCGGGTGAGCAATTCATCGACTGCCATAAAACCGGCATTGTGGCGGGTCTTTTTAAACTTTCTGCCCGGGTTGCCCAGGCCGACAATACATTTCATCACATTTCTTCCTTTGATTCTAAAGTTTGTATCCCATACAATAATCCCTCCCCTAAGAAGAAAGGCTTCCTAAAGGAGGGTAGCTGATAATATTTTCTGGTTCCTGAGCTTATTTCTCCTCTTCTTCAGAAGACTCCTCTGCATCTGCATCGACTAGTTCAGGCTCTGCATTCTCATCCGGCGCCTCTTCAGTATCATCCAGCGTATCCGGTGCGGTTACCGTAGCAATCGTTGTATCCGGATCTTCAGTAACTTCGTAGTCGTCGAAAGTTGGCAAGTCGGAAACTGCCAGGCTGTCGCCGATTCCCAGTGTCGTTACATCAACAACAATTTCATCCGGAATATTGCCAGGTTTCGCACGTACTTGCAGTTCGTACAACGGCTGCTGCAATACGCCACCGTCTCTAGCGCCTTGTGCTTCGCCATCGAATCTTAGTGGTACTTCCACATCCATTTCCTGAGCCATATTTACCACATAGAAGTCCACATGTACCAGCTCGTCTTTCAATGGGTCCATCTGGTATTCATGCAGCATTACGTCCACACTCTTATCATTTTCCACTTCCAGGGAAATAATCGCGTTTCTTCCTTCATCGCGCACCGTTTTTACCAGTTCGATGCTATCGACAGAGATGCTTTTATTCTCTTTTTCTTTTCCATAGACAATGCCAGGCACTCTGCCGCTCGAGCGGATTGCCTTTGTTGCTGCCTTTGTATAGTCTTCCCTTTGTTTTGCTTTTAATGTTACTGCCATTTTCATCATCCTCCAACTATAGTAAAACTCTATTTTTCGAACAGCCGGAATGCAGTTTTTTCGGCTGCAAAGATTTAAAACAGACTGTTTATATTTATTCCCGATTTCATCCGTGACGAAACCTTAATCAAACAAAATGCTGACAGACTGCAGTTCATGTACGCGGATAATCGCCTCACCAATCAGTGGTGCTACGGACAATTCCTTGATTTTCTCTGATTGTTTATCTTCGGTGAGCGGAATGGAATTGGATACCACGAGTTCCTTAATCTGCGACTTATTAATCCGCTCGACTGCCGGCCCGGACAGTACCGGATGGGTACAGCAGGCAAAAACTTCCGTTGCGCCATTTTCTATCAAGGCGTCGGCTGCCTGGGTGATGGTACCGGCTGTATCTATAATATCATCAATCAAGATTGCTGTCTTGCCTTCAATATTCCCGACGATGTTCATTACTTCGGAAACATTCGGACGGGGACGGCGCTTGTCGATGATGCCGATTGGCGATTTCAGACGATCGGCCATCTTGCGCGCACGAGTCACGCCGCCATGATCCGGGGAAACCACCACAATGTCATCCAGGTTTTTGGCCTCAAAGTAATCGGACAAAATCGGCACACCCTGCAAGTGATCGATTGGTACATTGAAAAATCCCTGAATCTGCGGGGCATGCAGATCAAGTGTGATCATTCGATCGGCGCCGGCTTTTTCCAGCAAATCGGCAACCAGTTTGGCAGCAATCGGCTCCCGCGCCCGTGCTTTGCGGTCCTGCCTGGCATAGCCGTAATACGGCATGACAATGTTAACCGATTTTGCTGATGCACGTTTTAATGCGTCAAGCATGATCAACAATTCCATCAAGTGTTCGTTGACTGGGGAACAGGTTGACTGCACCACATACACATCACATCCGCGAATGCTTTCTTCAATGTTAATCTGGATTTCGCCATCACTGAATCGGGAGACGGTGCATTTTCCGAGTGTGGTCCCAATATGGTTGGCAATATCCTCTGCCAGCTGCCGGTTGGAGTTCAAGGTAAATACTTTCAAAGATTGATCTTTATAGCCAGACGCCATGAAAAAACCCTCCGTTAATTAATTGTTCCTGTCTTTCAGCTTGCTTGCATACCCTTCCTTGTTGGACTGCCTTGCTCTGGCAATGGATAACGCATCTTCCGGCACATCCTTGTTGATTGTTGAACCGGCTGCTACATAGGAGCCTTTGCCTATCGTCACAGGTGCGATGAGATTGGAATTGCAGCCGATGAAGGCATCATCCTCTATCGTCGTCAGGTGTTTGTTTTTACCGTCATAGTTCACTGTTATTGTACCACAACCGACATTAACATTGCTTCCAACTTGAGCATCCCCGATGTAACTCAAATGGGAAACCTTGCTGCTGTCGCCCAGATCTGTCTTTTTAATCTCGACAAAATTGCCGATTTTCGCATCACTGCCGATGTTAGATGCCGGGCGAATGTGGGCAAACGGACCGATTTTTACCCGGTCGCCGATGTGGCTGTCCGCTGCCACACTTTGCTTAACGACAGTGCCCTCCCCAATATGGCAATTGGTGATTTCGCTGTTGGGGCCGATTTCGGCGTCCGCTTTGATAACAGTGTCGCCTTTTAATACGGTTCCAGGATGGATCACGGCATCCGGTTCAATCACGACACCGGCATCAATGTATGTATGATCCGGATCAAGGATAGCGGCACCATTCCTCAAGTGCTGTTCGTTGATGCGTTTTTTCATGACTTTATTTGCTTCAGCCAGCGCAACCCGGTCATTGATCCCCATTGTTTCATCAAAATCCGGTGTGACATAGGCGGCTATTTTTTCACCCTGTTTGCGCAATATGCCGATCACATCAGGCAGATAATACTCGCCTTGTGCATTCTGGTTGGAAACATTCTGTAATGCTTCGAAAAGTTTTTTGTTGTCAAAGCAGTATGTTGCCGTATTAATCTCGGTAACGAGCCGCTCCCCTTCATTGGCGTCTTTATGTTCAACAACCCGCTCTACTTCTCCCTGTTCGTTGCGGATTACCCGTCCATAGCCGTCCGGGCTGTCTGTTTTTGCGGTTAATAACGTGGCACTTGCGCCGGCCTCTTCATGCCGGGCAAACAGCTCCCTGTATGTCTCTGTCGTAATTAGCGGAGTATCCCCAGCCACGACGATGGTGGTTCCCTCTTTATCTTTTAACAGATCCTCTGCCTGCATCACAGCATGTCCGGTTCCCAGCTGCTCCTCCTGCAAGACAAATTCACTATCATTACCTACATGTTCCGTCACCTTCTCGGCACCAAAGCCAACGACGGTAACCGTTTTCTCCAATTCCACTTCGTTCAGCTGATTCAGCACATGTTCCACCATTGGCTTTCCTGCCACTGGATGAAGCACTTTATACAGCTTGGACTTCATTCTCTTCCCCTGTCCTGCCGCGAGCACCACGGCGTAACGCTTCGTCATAAGGAAACCTCCATCCTAACGATTTCTCCATTATGAATATATCGTAAACCGCAATGGATTTCAACAAATAGTCGCTTACTTAGGCGGCGGTATGGCAGGATTATCCAGACGGGGTGTGTTTTTCCTGGGGAAGTCGAAGAAGAGGACTTGGTCTACCGCTGCGGAAATGCACTTCGCTTTCCGCGGGAGGCCGGTGAGCCCCCTTGTGCTGTCGCACTGCGTGGTCTCACCTAGGCCTTTCCTCCCGCAGGAGTCTACGTGCATTTCCTCCGCTGAGTTTGGAATTATAACTTCATCAGACTCATTAACTGCTTGTTGGATAAACAACTGCTACCCTCTTTGATGATGGCTGTTTGGAGCGGAGGGCAGTCGACTCCTGCGGGAAAAGCACGAGTCTAGACCTGAGCAGGAAGTGCCAAAGGTTGGAAGGCTAAAGTCGCGACGTCCTGTCGCAACGCCTTCATGACTAACCCTGTTAGCCCGAGGCTGAAGCCGTGCCCTAAGGTGCGCGACGCCCGCAGCGGAAAACAACATGCACTCTGTCTCGTTTTATGGTTTTTTGATACAACAAAATAATACAACAACAAAAAAGAGGTCCATCCACGGCTAGATTGACCCCTTTACAGATGATCATGAAAATTTAGGAAGCACCAGCTTCTTCATACCGAAATGGAGATCCGGCGCGGTGGTACTCCTCCAATACCTTGTCCTGAATCTTTGCCCTGGTGCCAGAATTAATTGGATGCGCAATAT
This sequence comes from Lentibacillus sediminis, assembly GCF_002763455.1. Classification (GTDB taxonomy): domain Bacteria; phylum Bacillota; class Bacilli; order Bacillales; family Amphibacillaceae; genus Lentibacillus_D; species Lentibacillus_D sediminis_A. The sequence continues at coordinate 311,484 of NZ_NIXK01000005.1, read as the reverse complement.
CCCTGAATTCCCCGTCAGGTGTGCGCTTGGAAGGCATAGCGACAAACATCCCATTGTTCCCGTTAATCACGCGAATATCATGGACAACAAATTCTTCGTCCAGTGTAATGGATGCAATCGCTCTCATTCTTCCCTCAGAGTTTACGCGGCGTAATCTTACGTCAGTTACCTCCATGATGTTTCACCACCTTTTTCCATATAAACTTATATTACTAGTTCCACATTCCTATCAAAAATTCCTGCCTAAATAATAAAAAAAATAAAAAATTATTTTCCGGGCAAAAATTAAAGCGCCGCAATCCCGTTTTAAGGGGGTGCGGCGCTTTCAACTAGTTCATAATATTGCCGGCATTCACTTCAATACTGTGCTGTTTCATGTCCACATTGGAAATCTTCACCACAGAGGTATAATCGTCCACCATCCGCTCGTCCTCTTCATCATCAGCCTCAGCCAATACACCGATCGCCTTGACGTTCGCGGAAAACTCCCCCAGCAAGCTGACCATACCAGCGATTGTGCCGCCAGCTTTCATAAAGTCATCGATAATGCAGACATTGGCACCTTCTGGCAAGCTCCGTTTTGGCAGAACCATCGTCTGGATTTTGCGCGAGGATCCGGAGACATAATTAATGCTCACCGATGATCCCTCCGTCACTTTCGGGTCACGGCGGGCAATCACTACCGGGATGCCGAGGTAGGAGGCAACCGCATAGGCCAGCGGGATCCCTTTGGTTGCGACCGTCACGACTGCATCCAATTCCAGCTTGGAAAATGCCGAAGCAAAGACGCGGCCGATCTCTCTCGTCTGCCGGGGATCGCCGAGGATATCGCTCATGTACAGGTAGCCGCCGGGCAGAATACGGGCCGGGTCCTCCAGTTTCTGCCTTAGTTCTTCAATGAATTGCATCCGTTTTTTCCGGGAAAACTCGGGGATATACTTAACCCCTCCGGAAGCGCCGGCCGTCCGCTCCAAATAGCCGATACCTTCTTCCTGCAGCCGCTCATCAATGATATCCAGATCCTCACTCAGCGAAGACTTAGACGCTCCGAATACCTCCGCGAAATAAGGGAGCTGCCGATGCTCCCGGGGATATTCCAGAAAAAAACTGGTCAATGCAACTAATCGATCGCTTCTTTTCATCTCCACACCTCAAAACCGAATATTTACATTTAAATATACCATTTATATACGTGTTTAGGCAATAATTAGCCGATCAGCCGCACCAAATAAACCTCCTCACAAAACCCGCGCATGCTGTTGTAGATCCGTTGGGCTTTGCTTTCCTGCTGGACGAGACCGTAAACCGTGGGGCCGCTGCCGCTCATCAGCACAGCGGAAGCCCCGTTCTGCAGCATTTTTCCCTTAATATGGCTGACCTCAGGGTGGAGAGCGGAGGTGATCGCTTCCAGGGAATTGCCGAGATTGGTGCTTAGTTTGGCAAAATCCCTTTCGTATAAGGCTTCGATGATTGCCGATGAATCTGGGTGATATAGTTTATCCAGCCGCACACGCTGAAAAATCGTCCGAGTGGATACGCCGATATCCGGTTTGGCGAGCACCACCCAGCACGGGGGTGGAGACGGCAGCTTCTCAATACGTTCCCCGCGCCCTCTCGCAACCGCTGTGCCGCCATGCACACAAAACGGAACATCCGAGCCCAGCGCGTCCGCCAGATCTGCCAGTTCGCGGGTGCGAATATTGAGTGACCAAAGCCGGTTCAGCCCGCGCAGCACTGCCGCCGCATCCGCACTGCCGCCGCCAAGACCCGCAGAGACCGGGATACTTTTGTAAATATTAATCCGAACTCCTGACCTGATCCCGTAATGCGATTTGAAGAGTGCGGCTGCCTTATATGCCAAATTGCGCTCGTCACTGGGAACATATCTGCTTTCCAGGGAGATCTCGATCCGATTCTCCTTTAGCGTGTACAGTTCAATCCGGTCGGCCAAATCAATGGTTGTCATCACCATTTCCACATTATGGTATCCATCATTCCGCTTACTCAGCACGTCAAGGGACAAGTTTATTTTTGCCGGCGCTTTTTCAAAAAGTGCCATCACCGTCACCTACTTTAAAATAATACACAAATTGTAACACATTCCCGCGAGCGAGGCGACTTTTTCCCGACCGGGTGATGGGTCGCCCGCGCGATTTGAGACAGTGTTTGCGCGATTCGGCGGGTGAGGCGCGCAACTTGGGACAGTGTTCGCGCGATTCGATGGATGCGACGTGCGACTTGAGACGATGTACGCGCGACTTGGTGCTTTGCTCGCGCAACTTAAGCCTGTGTTCGCCCCGATTCAATGGCTCTGAGAAAAAGCCAAAAAAAGACAGACCCCTTAGGATCTGCCTTTGTTTTGCGTGTTTTGCTCGGCCATCTCAATAGCCCTCTTGACCATGTTTCCGGCATCTCTCGCCTTGATGCCGCCCCAGCCCTCTTGTTGAATGGTGTCGTAAATACCTAACTCCTTGGCAATTTCTTCTTTCAACTGGTCAGACATTATCCCGCGACGTCTCGCCATGAAGAAGCAACCCCTTTCTGTTATGAGTTATATTACGACATCCATAGCTTATGCCGATTCGGCAAATAAACCCGAGTTATATGTATACAGAAAAGGAAATATTTTAAGGGACTTCACTGTATGTTCCATGCCAAAAAGGAAAAAATAAAAGCAGTAAACAATTGCTTGTCCACCGCCCGAGTTGCTGATTCTTATTTGTCCGCCGCCGAAAAACTCAGTTCCACGGTCTCTGTCAAAATGTCTGCATAGCTGTATGAAACACGTTCGAAGGCATTCTCGTCTTGGTCAAGCTCCACGATAAAAACAGACGGATACATTTCCGCCAGTACACCAGTGCGCTCAATGGTCTTCCTTCTTCCGCCATTCGCTTTCAACTTCAAAGGCTGTCCAACATGACACTCAAGACCTTGCTTAATTTCGATTAATGTTTTGGCCACTATACTCCACCTCACTGTATTTAATTGTATCATAAGCCAGTCTGATCGTCAAATAAAATATTATATTATAACAAGATATCATTTTTAATGTCAACAGAAATATTTGGCTATTTTTGAATAGTATTCGTAAAAGTTAACAATTTTATGTATGTTTTTGTCGGATTTTGAAAAAAACACCGGCTTTAGAGGAGAGAGCGCTTGCCTCCGCCTGTGAGCAAAGGCAAGTCATTCATCCACTGATTCGGTTTCTTCCTCCACATACGGCATGCCGGTGCGCAGCAGTCCCCTCGTTTCCACCCCGCCCATTCCTTTGTCACCTGTCAGGGTATTGCGGATCGCCTCCCAGACGCTGACCCTCTCCATAAACGGCGTATAGGCTATTTTAGCCGCAACATAAACGGGGTCCAGGGCGTGAATGTTGATGCGGCTTGGCGAGCTGGCAAAATTGGCCCCCGCGCGAATCAGTGATTCAAAATGCGATTGGCATGCGCCGGCGAAGATAACCAGCTGATCCAGGTGCGGATTCTTCCTTCTGGCTTCCCTTACCGCGTCGGCAAAATATTGGGAATGCCGGTATGCACGAAGGTCGTTCTTCGCGCCTTTGTTTTTGGAAAAGGAATCATGCCCAGTGATCACCATAATGTCGGGCTGAATTTTATCCACCAGGTCGGCAATCTCCAGCGGCATCTCCCTTTCCGGAAAATGAACGCCGTGCACCTGGAGCCCCAGCCGTTGATATAATGCGACACATTTCCGCAAATAATTCGGGTCTCCGTCGACGTGCAGCACCTTTGCCGGCAACTGAAAATATTTAGCAGAATGTGAATAACCATCAGTTGCTTGATAGTCCCGCTTTTCCTTCATTAACTGATAATCCTGCCGGAACAAACGGTAGGAGAAGTCCTCCTGCTCTTTGCCTTTTTCCTTGCGCTTTTTCAGTTCTCTATCCTCAACACGCACAAGGTCATCTGCCGGGGCATCCGCCTCCAGCCGAATATCTTCTCCGTATAAATGAATCGGTTCCTTTTTTCCGGATGCAACCCGGAACAAAAGGTCATGCTGATACGATTTCCGCGTAACTAACTCTCCAATTGTAAAACTCATCTCTCCACCTCGCAGGATTGCACTTCTATAGCCTATGAGAAGGTGGTTCTTCCTGTGCCTATTCGAGCGAAGAGAGTATCTTTGAAGTCCCGGGCATGCTTTGGAAATGTGAACTTTGGTACCTTGATTGTGAACTTTGGCATGAAAACAACACCACGCACCAACTATTCCTTTCAATTAAAAAAAGCCACTGCTCTTTTTAAGCAATAGCTCCATTTTTATAGAACGCGTTCGCCAACAAAGCGAATTCTTCCATGTCGAGCGACTCCCCGCGGCGGCTGCCGTCGATCGAAATCTGTTCGAGTATTTCAGTGATCGCCTCTTTCGTAAGTGTATCCTTAAAATGACTGGTAAGGTTATTCCTTAGTGTCTTGCGCCGCTGGGCAAAACAGGCCTGCACCAGGGTGAAAAAATAGTCCTCGTCTTCTACGTGAACGGGCGGTGCTTTCCGCGGCTGCAGCTGAAGAATGCTGGAATCGACATTCGGCTGTGGCATGAATACCTGCTTTGGGACATTCATCACCACTTTAGCCTCCGTATAATATTGCACGGCAATGGTCAGGGATCCGTAGCTTTTGCTGTTGGGTCTAGCGGCCATTCGCTCGGCCACTTCTTTTTGAATCATGACCGTAATGCTTGCCACAGGCAGATTTTCCCGGAGCAGCTTCATCAGAATCGGTGTCGTAATATAGTACGGGAGATTGGCCACAATGTGCACTGGCTGGCCGCCTCGGAAACTTTCCTCGATCACCGCCCTGACATCCGCTTTTAAAATGTCCTGATGTATGATCTGCACATTGTCATACTCGCTCAGCGTATCCTCAAGTATCGGCAGCAGACGCTGGTCGATTTCAAAGGCTGCCACATTCTCTGCATGAATTGCCAGCTGCTCAGTCAGCGCTCCAATACCGGGACCGATCTCAATCGCTCCAGCCTGACGGTCGATTCCCGTATGGCGCAGAATATTGCTCAATATATTGGCATCCACCAGAAAATTTTGCCCCAGGCTTTTTTTAAAGGAAAACTGATACTTTGTAAGGATTTCCTTTGTGCGCGTCGGGGTTGCGATATATTTTTCAGCCATGATTGTCTCCCTCCTGCTCCAGTTGCCGGGTAGCGTCTTCAAATTGTGTCTTGCTTATCTGAAACATGGACAGGCGTTTCAGCAGCTGCTTCCCGTTAGTGTGCCCGATTTGCAGCAATTCACCAAGCCGCTCCCGTCTTCTGGCTGCGGAAGGACTGCCGATAAATCCATGTGCGATCAGATCTTCCTTGGTGATTTCGCTTTGCTCCATATCCGTTAACTCATACACCGCGGAGAGTGCCTCCTGAATCGCTTCCGGTGCCGCATGCTCAATTCCGAGACTTTTGCGGCGGGGATGTTTTGCGCGCGCCTTATCCCTTGTCAGAAAGGCATGCTTACAGCCAGGCACCGACTGGTCGACAATATGCCGGATCCGCTCCCCGGGATAGTCCGGATCGGTAAAAATAATCACCCCGCGCTTTTCTTTGGCATGTCTGATTTGCTGCAGGATCTCCTCGTTCACGGCGGATCCATTTGTCTCGATCGTGTCCGCATCGACCGCCTGACGGATTTTTGCCGTATCGTCCCGGCCTTCCACTACAATAATCTCTTTTATCTTCAAACCGCAGTCCTCTTTCTTAAAAAAACTTAGCCGCACAAAAATATGCTCCTGCCCATCATACCATGGCAGGAGCATTTATTCTAATAACTTAGGAATTGCAAGTGATTACGTACTCTGGATAACCCAGGCTAGGGGTGTCCCGGCCAGCTCCAGCGACTAGTGGACTTCCCTCACCTCCGTACGATAAGTCAACATCGGCTCGGGTAAAGGAAGGCCGGCTAATTACGGCCTTTGCAGCCAACGCCGGCACACCCCTATGAAGGGGCGTGTTTCCTTTATCTCCTCCGTAGGAATGATCAGCTAAATTCGCCGCTTTGCGCGGCAACGCTGATCCACCTGGCATGGCCAGGCACAGCCCATGCGTCGCTAAACGGGCGCTTCCGCTTTTGTTCTTAATCCAGTATTTTAACCTGAACGGTTTTTTTACCCCAAGCGTAGGCTTCATCTCTTGTCGCCACATGAACGTCGATGCGGTTGCCGACAATAGCCCCGCCGGTATCGCCAGCGATTGCCGTTCCATAGCCTTCCACCCAAACTGTTGAGCCGAGCGGAATAACGCTTGGGTCTACGGCAATGACTTTCATATTCGGATTGGCGTTCAGATTAATTCCTGTTGCCGTAAAGCCCGAGCACCCAGCACAAGATGCCGTATATGCACTCGCTGTCATGGTGAGTGTCTTGCCTCCGGATGGCTCGCTGCCGCCGGATGTCGCGGTACTGCTTTCACCGGAGGAATCCGATGAGCTGCTGCTTTCCGTGGAGGTGCTCTCTTCGGCATCCTCATCATTCGGCTCCTCAGCAGAAAGGGATACCAGGTTCGGCGCTTCCTCTATTTCTTTTGTGCCGACTGCCACGACGCGGTTGGAGCTTTCTTCCGTCACTTCTTCACTGATTAATTCGCGATCTACTTCCTCTCCGTTTTCATAGGTGATTTCGTATTTCTTAACAATGGTTCCTTCATCACCCTCGGAGATGACTTTTTCTTCCCCTTTTGTCAGGGTGCTGTCATTTCTTGTTACCGTATCAAATGCCACCGTTTCGGTTACTTCCTCGGTTTCCTTTTCTATGCGGACAATTGAGACTTCCGTGTCTTTGGAAATCTCCTTGCCGAGCTTCGGTTTTACTTCATCCAGGTCATCAACGCTGATGTTCTTCTCTTTCAGCAGCTCCTTGATCGTGCCTCCGGTAGCCCAGACCTGCTTTTCTTTGCCACCATCATTGATCGTTACCTGAAACGCCTTCGTAACATCAATATGTAGTCCGTCTTCTATTTGCGTCTGCTGATCATGTGACATAACATCCTTGCTGGAAAAGAAAAGGTTATGCTCCTTCAGGAAAGCATTCACCGTATCTGTTGTCGTGAAGTATTCCTCTTTTTCTCCGTCGACGGTCACATAAATCTGCTTTGCTGTTTCGTACGTTATTTCCATTCCATTTTCCACAGGCGTGCTTGCATTATGCGATAATGCATCATGTTCGCCCACAGTAATTCCCACTTCCGCAAGCAGTTCTTCCACCGTATTTGTGTGTGTTTCCACTGTCTGTTTTTCTCCGTTGTCTGAAATAACTACTTCCGCTTTCGCTGCTTCAAATAGGACAAAACTTAAAAAACCCATCAGTGCCAAAACACCAATACATGAAACTACCAGCTTCTGCTTCGACGCCGGCATTAGCTTTGAAATAATTCGCATGCTTCTGCCTCCTTCTCAACAATCTCGAGTATATAGACAGATATATGCTAAGTCAAAGCAATTCCGTTTACGATTAGGTTACAATCATTTTACAACCGCCAAGCCGCTGCGAAGTCTGACGAAAGCAGCCATGAACCCTTGTCATGCCTGGCTTTTTTCTCGGGATAAAAAATAAATGCCAGACCGGAGAACAGCCGGCCTGACAGATATCCACAAGATATGTTGCTTATTCGTTACACCGATTTACAAATCCTCTGCTTGTATGCCAAAAAACCGCATCGCATTTTTAGTGGTTATTTCACCGATTTCTTCCAAAGTCGTGCCCCTGAGCCCGGCAATTTTTTCCGCCACAAGTTTTACATAAGCAGGCTCATTCCGCTTGCCCCTGTTGGGATGCGGCGCCAGAAAGGGAGCGTCGGTTTCGATCAGCAGCCGATCCAGCGGTACTTGCGCAGCAACTTCTTTCGGCATAGTGGCATTTTTGAATGTGACCGGCCCGCCAAGCGAAATGTAAAAATTCATCTCCAGACAGGCCTGCAGATAATCCACAGAATCATTGTAGCAATGCATAATGCCGCCGACCTCTTTGGCATCTTCCTCTTGAAGCACTTCAATGATATCGGCGGTAGCTTCACGGTTATGGATAATGATCGGCATCTGCAGCTTTTTCGCCAGCCGGATTTGCTTGCGGAACACATCTTTTTGCACATCTTTCGGCGACTTATCCCAGTGGTAATCCAGCCCCATCTCGCCGATAGCAACAACCTTTGGATGACTCGTCAGCTCTTCAATCCAGTTAAGATCTTCATCCGTCATGTCAATTGCGTCAACGGGATGCCAGCCGACTGCTGCGTATATCGTCTCGTGCTGCTCGGCAATTTCGATGGCGAGAGGAATGGTTTTCCGGTCAAATCCGACGACCACCATGTGCTTTACTCCGGTATCAAATGCCCGCTCAATCGTTTCTTCCCTGTCCTCTAAAAATTGATCGGCATTTAAATGGACATGTGTATCAAACAGCATGCAATTCCTCCTTTTTTAAACATAGGCTTTTCCGTAATTTTTGTTGCTTATTTATTTCAGAGTTGATGGAAACTGCGACCTAAACTATCGTTGAGATAATTTTTGTTACAAAGTGATCGTTGATTTCCGCTGCGGGCATCCGCTTTCCGCGGGAAGCTGGCAAGCCCCCTTGTGAGAAGAGCACGGCGGGGTCTAGCCTAGGCTTTTCTTCCCGCAGGAGTCGACTGCCCACAGCTAAGATCAACCATCAACAAAGTAGTTTAATGAGTAGCTGTCGCTTGAATTTAAAAGCACAATGCTAGCGGAGGAAATACCCCGAGACTCCTGCGGGATGGTAAGCATAGGTGAGACCCCACAGCGCGACAGCGCGAGGAGGCTCACCAGCTCCCGCGGAAAGCGAGGGGTATTTCTGCAGCGGCAGTAGTTAGGTCAGAGTTTATAGGTATTATGATGAAAAACAACATTTTTTGAAAACAGCCTAAACACAAGAAAAGGCCGACCCTTCCAGAAGCGGGCGGCCTTTTCAACATTTATTACTTAACCACAGAACCGTTTGGCAGCGATTCTTCCACGGTAGCCAGCGACAAATTGCCGCTTTCGTCTTCTCCGGAAAGAATCATGCCCTCGGACATTTCGCCGCGCAGTTTCACCGGCTTGAGGTTCGTCACACAGATGACTTTTTTGCCGACAAGCTCTTCCGGCGCATAGTGTTCAGCTATGCCGGAGACAATCTGGCGTTTCTCTTGGCCTAAGTCAATCTGTATCTTCAACAGTTTATCCGCTTTTTTCACTTTTTCCGCCTTGATCACTTCTGCTACCCGCATATCGAGCTTCATGAATGCATCAAAATCGATTTCATCCTTTTGCTCTGGGGCGGGTGATGCAGCAGGTTTCTTTTCCTCAGGCTTAGATGGGTTTGACATCATGGCTTTAATAGTTTCCACTTCTTTTTCCACATCAAGCCGCGGGAAAATCGGATCCCCTTTTTGCACCTTGGTGCCTGCCACGATCTCGCCGCCCTGGCGTATACTGTCCCAGGACTGCAGCGCTTCATCCGTGACATTCAGCTGACGGAAAATTTCCGCCGGAGTTTTGGTGAGAAATGGCTGCAGCATCACCGCCGCCTTTCTCAAAGATTCCGCCAAATGGGCCATCACGTTGCCAAGGCGTTCTTTATTCGCTTCATCACGAGCCAGAATCCATGGCTCTGTTTCATCAATATATTTATTCGTGCGGCTGATGAATTGCCAGAGCGAAGCAAGCGCGACGGAGAATTGCATGTTTTCCATCGCCGTTTCCACCTTATCGACCGTCTCCATGGCAAATTGCTCCAGCTCAGTGTCCACTTCAGTTTCCCCTGCCTTGTATGTGGGAATGCCACCGTCAAAATATTTGTTAATCATCGCCACTGTGCGGTTCAGCAGGTTGCCAAGGTCATTGGCAAGATCATAATTGGTGCGCTCCACGAATCCTTCCGGGGTAAACACACCATCCGAACCGAATGGAACTTCCCGCAGCAAATAGTACCTTAGTGCATCCAGGCCATAGCGATCAGTAAGGCTAACCGGATCAACGACATTTCCCTTCGATTTGGACATTTTGCCATCCTTCATTAAAATCCAGCCATGGGCAAAGACTTTTTTCGGCAGCGGAAGATCAAGCGCCATCAGGATAATTGGCCAGTAAATGGTATGGAAACGGACAATCTCCTTGCTCATTAAATGAACATCCGCCGGCCAGAACTTCTGGAACTTCGAGTCGTCCTCTGTACCATAGCCAAGTGCGGTGATATAGTTGGTCAGCGCATCAACCCAGACATAAATAACATGTTTCGGATCGCCCGGCACTTTAATTCCCCAGTCAAATGTTGTGCGGGAGACAGCCAAATCCTCAAGCCCCGGCTTAATAAAGTTATTCAGCATTTCATTTTTCCGGCTTTCCGGCTGAATGAATTCCGGATGATCCTCGTAAAATTGCACGAGCCTATCGACATATTTGCTCATTTTAAAGAAATATGATTCCTCTTTTACCTTCTCCACTGAACCGCCGCAATCCGGGCAGTGCCCCTCATCCAGCTGTCGCTCCGTAAAAAAAGACTCACAGGAAGTGCAATACCAGCCTTCATACTGATCCAGGTAAATATCACCCTGTTTTACCAGCTGATCAAAAATCTTCGCGACCACCTTCTTATGCCGCTCCTCGGTCGTACGGATAAAATCGTCGTTGGTGATCTCCAGTTTTTTCCACAAATCCTGGATCCCGCTGACAATCTCATCTACATATTGCTTGGGCTCAACACCCTTTTCCTTTGCCTTCTTCTGGATCTTCTGTCCATGCTCATCCGTACCAGTCAAATACATCACATCATAGCCGCGCAGCCGCTTATAGCGGGCGATTGCATCCCCGGCCACGGTAGAATACGCATGCCCGATGTGCAGATTACCGCTCGGGTAATATATTGGGGTTGTAATATAGAATGTTTTTTTATTATTCGACATGCAGTTACCTCCTCTGTTCCGCCATTCAATTGATATAAGAGCAAAAATAATGATATATCCATTGTATCTATTTTCATGCGATTTGCCAAATCCGGCAGTCTGTGGCACCTAGTCTTGCCAATTTTTTAGAAGTCAAACAATTTATCGCAAATTTCGCACGTATCAGTTGACATTAAATGGGTTTATTGCTTAAATTAATTTAGAATATTTTCAATTAATTAAACAGGAGAGCACTGCTTTCCTGCGGGAGAGAAGGGGAGAAAGACAGATGAAATCAACGGGGATTGTGCGTAAAGTGGATGAGCTGGGGCGTGTCGTCATTCCAATTGAGTTGCGCCGCCACCTGGATATCCACGAAAAAGATTCGATAGAGATTTATGTGGAGGAAGATCGAATCGTTTTGAAGAAATATACACCAAGTATGACATGCCACCTGACCGGGAAAACCTCCCCAGGCAATGTTGCATTCGCGGACGGGAAGCTCGTACTCAGCCCGGATGGCGCCAGGAAGCTGATGGAGGAGATGCAGATGCGGTTGAAACAAGACTAAACGCTCATTTCGGGCGTTTTTGTTTTTCAATAAGAATTTTAACAACAACGAATCAGAAGATATCACCAACAATTACTTAGATAAACGAAGTATTCCACAGATTTCCGGAGTATTTCACCAATCTCCCCCAAAATTCGCGCCATACCAGGGCTTGTTTCTTTCTTATCTAAATGATACATTGGGTGAGTTGCGCCTTCATGTGAAATACCAAACAAGATAAGGAGTTGATAGTATGGCATCTTATCAAAATGCTGAACACACAAATAACAACGCATCAGGCGATGACTATTCACTGGACAGGGTGCCCCGCGCGCAAAGGAACATGGGCTGGTTAAGTATTACCAATATCACATTCGGTATTGCAACAGCAATTTTCTATTTCCAAATGGGCAGTGTGATGGCACTGCAGTTTGGCGCAATGAACGCGATTATATCTGCCATATACGCAATTGTTGTCGCCGGTATATTGGGTACTTTCATTGCCTATCTATCTGCAAAATCGGGGATGAACGTAAATTTATTGTCCCGCGGCGGTGGTTTCGGCTACATTGGAGCTTCTCTAACCTCATTTATTTATGCCACGAATTTTATTATGTATTGTGCGCTGGAAGGCATGATATTAGTCTCTGCCGTCCACGAATTCTTCCCTGCAATCCCGCAGTGGGCATTAATTGTCTTCTTTGGAACACTCGTGATTCCGTTAAACTGGTTTGGAATCAAGCAGCTGGATAAACTGCAGAAATGGTCGCTGCCTTTGTTCGGCGTCTTTTTAATTGCAGCAATTGTAGCGGCAGCAATGACGCCTTCCCTTTACGATGGCAGCTTCTGGACGTATATGCCGGAAGGGGTTCAAGTAGGCGGCACGGCATTATTGCTTTGTATCGGGATGCAGCACGGCATCATGGGCCTGACACCGCTGCTCGCTTCCGATTATGCACGCTTTCTTAAACCCAAAGATACGAAATTTGGTATTTTTGCCATTGGCTTTATCCCGCAGATCTTCTGTTTTGGCGTAATGGGCGGCCTTGGCATCTGGTTCGGTGTCCGTTTGGGAGAACCAAACCCTGGCGTGTACATCGTCATGCTGTTAGGTATCTTTGGTGTTTTATTTACCATGATCACCCAGGTACGAATTAATATTACCAATATCTACAGTGGTTCGCTTTCCCTGTCCAGCTTCTTTGAAAACGTCTTTAAATTTACACCAGGCAGACGTTTCTGGGTGGTTATTACAGGGATAGCAGCAATTGTCTTAATGCTTGGCGGGATCGTCAACCACCTGGGAACGGCAATGACCTTCCAAGGGGTATTTCTGATGACATGGGCTGCAGTTCTCGTAACCGATGCAGTCTTCGTCAAGCGAATCCTGAAGATCGGTCCGGGCTATTATGAAGCCAGACAGGAAAACCTGCACAAATGGAACCCTGTTGGTGTTGCATCCTTATTGATCGCAAGCGGACTTGGAACCATTGCGGCACTGGGATATATGGGTACATTTCTGCAAAGCACCGCCGCATTCTTTGCCGCGCTGCTTGCAGTGATCCTCACCGTCATCCTGGCTATCGCTACAAAAGGTAAGTTTTATATTAAAGCAGAAAACCCTGATGTTGATAAGCAGGATTATATTGCATAAAGTTTGGCCCTCTACTCGCGGGAGTAGAGGGTTTTTTTGGGTTTTGTTTATTTAGTTACTGTAAAGTAGTACTCTCCCAGGATTTCTTTCACTTGATATTGATCGGCTAAGAGTTCTTTTTCAACAAAAGAGGTAACATCTGATTGTTCCACATCGTACATTCCTTCAATTTCTTTGGAAAATAGAAGTTTTTCTTTTTCAAGTAAACTGGAAAGGGACGGTTGTTGTTTGGGCTCTAGTTCTTCTGTGTTCAGAACTTGCTTTAATCCGTCGACATAGTATTCAAACGGACGGCCGCCAACAATTTTTACCCCTTTATTTTCCTCATTCACCATGATGATGGCAGGGAACCCTCCGGCGCCCAAACGTCCTGCAAGACCGAAATCTTCGTCCAATAATTGCTGTCCGATTGGCTGTTCCGCTTCATTTACAATTGCTTCTCCATCAAGCCCAAGTCCATTTACGATGTCAATCATCACGGATTTATCTGAGATATTTTGATTAAATGCGAACAGCGCTTCTCTTGCGCGGCGCAAATATTCGAATGCTAATCTTTCATTATGATTTTTTTGAATCACCTTAAATACACGGGAAGGCGGGAAGGAGGATTGAACCGGATTATCAATCATTAAGCTCCCGTCAATTGGCATTCTGGAGTGTTCTCCTACTTCTCTCCAGTGACCGGCAACGTCCGCTGGCTTATGAATCCCGTTTGCAGGGTCGATTGGACCGTCATGCCATTTTTCCAGTAAGCCTCCCATCACCGTATGAAAGTTGAAATAATCACCGTACTGTTCTGTGAAACGGCGAAGAACTGGTTCGAGTGCCCAACAGTGAGAGCAAATCGGATCCGTTACATAATACACGTCAATGGTTTTCTTTGGCTGATTCAAATCAATCACCTCCATTTCTTCCTCACCAGCTACACCGCATACACCTGTTGCTGCATCACAAATCAAGTTATTATTATTTGCCAATTTTTTCACCTCTCGCTTTCAACTATTTGCTTTATAATTGAATTGTAGTCCATAATTAAGAACACGAACACCAATAGTTGATTGGATTTGTTGTTTATACAACATATTGGAGAAACTGTTTAAAAAGTGGGAGGGGTTTTGAGTGGCTCAGACAAAGACGGATCCCAGAATTATACGCACACGCAGACTAATCATGGATTCCTTTATTGAACTATCCGGAAAGAAAGAGTTCAAGGATATTACCATTAAGGATATTACGAGCGAAGCGATGATTAATCGCGCCACGTTTTACTATCATTTTGAAGATATATATGACTTATTGGATAAGGCTTTATCCGAAGTATTGTTGGTTAATTTAGATTGTGATTACTATCGAAATAACGAATTAAATGAAGAAACACTGGCCAGCATCTTCCTGGCGGTCACAAATTTTCAAAAATCATTATCTAACCGCTGTCACAGAGGATACGAAGATACCATTGCCAGGATTATTAGGGAACAGCTGGAATTCATCTTTTATGAAATGTTGCTAAAACAACGTTCAAGTGATGAAAAGCAAGCTCTAAAGGTTATGGCTGTCCTATTAAGCTGGGGAATTTACGGAGCTTCTGTGGAATGGAGCAGAAATGGCAAGGAAGTACCGCCGGAGGAATTTATCAAATCAGCGGTTCCTTTTATCATGTCCGGGATTGAGCTTGGGAATAATAGCGAACAGGTTTAAGGAAAAAAACCCATTTTGAAAAAAATCTTTTCAAAATGGGTTTTTTATTTATAAAACGTAAATGATAAAAGCAGATTCCTTGAATAATACTTAAAAGAAGGTTTATAATTAATTTATATTATCCCAATTAAATATATTTTAATTAAGGATAATTTACCAAACTACAACACTGGAGGTCATTCAATATGGGAAGATTAGACAATAAAGTGGTTTTAATTACAGGCGGCGGTTCCGGTTTGGGACAGGCTGCTGCACTGCAGGCAGCGAAAGAAGGGGCAAAATTAGCCCTGGTTGACCTGAATGAACAAGGTCTGGAAGAGACAAAGAAAAAGGTACAGGATACAGTTCCCGAAGCTGAAGTATTATTGCTCACAGCTGATGTATCTAATGAAGAAGCGGTTAAAAACTATGTCGATCAGACGGTTCAAACATATGACAGAATCGATGGCTTTTTCAACAATGCCGGGATTGAAGGAAAGCAAAATCTCACCGAGGACTATGGCAGCGACGAATTCCAAAAGGTAGTCAATATCAACCTGAACGGCGTGTTCTACGGGATGAAATATGTCCTGGAGGTCATGAAAAAACAAGGATCTGGCTCGGTTGTCAATACAGCATCTGTCGGCGGAATCCGCGGTGTCGGCAATCAATCAGGATATGCCGCCAGTAAGCATGGGGTTGTCGGACTGACTAGAAATTCCGGGGTCGAGTACGGACAATATGGCATTAGCATCAAAGCGATTGCGCCTGGTGCGATCATGACACCGATGGTTGAAGCCTCATTAAAACAACTTGGCGGAGAAGATAATTGGGAAGAAGCAGGAAAAGATTTCGTCAGTACGAATCCAATGAAACGTTTTGGAAAGCCTGAGGAAGTTGGCAATCTCGTCTCCTTCCTGTTATCCGATGAATCCGGATTCATCAACGCTGCCGTTATTCCAATTGATGGCGGGCAATCGTATAAATATTAATGAACAGTGGGCAGGAGAGAAACATTTCGTTTCTTTTCTGCCTGTTTTTTATTCTAAATGGCTCGTTTAGCACGAAGAAAATGGAGGTAAAGAAAAACAAAGGTAAATTTTATCCTATGCGAAATGACCAGTTGGAGGAATTCAGCATGTTAACAAGAGAAGATATTTTCAAGCATGTCAAAGAAACATACGGCACATCACCTGATTACCCATTTAAGGATTTTTCAAACTTCGCTGCTTTGCGACATCGGTCTAACGAGAAATGGTACGGACTTGTGATGAATGTCCTTCCAGAGAAATTGGGGTTACATGGAAAAGAGGAAATCGATATTCTGAACCTGAAGTGTCCTCCTGAAATAGCTGACAGTTTAAGAGATGGAATAAACATTTTACCTGGCTATCATATGGACAAGGAACATTGGATTTCACTTGTTTTAAAGCGAATCGATCCAGATGGGAAGGTTTATAATTTGATAGAGCAGAGTTTTGATTTGACCAAGTGAGATTGAGATTCTAACCCCTAATTCAACAGACGGCTCCCCCTCATACTGACATGGGAGGAAGCCGCCTGAAGTTAATCACCAGAATGGTACTTATTCCTCCCATTCGATTTGAAAGACCATTCCACCTATTGTAAGTTACGCTGACTTGCTTTGATCAAACTCTCACCACTACTCATCCCCCACATGAAACACCTGATAAACTTCCCGCTTAGACAGTTTTCTGTCTGCAGCTACCTGCTTGATGGCAGCTTTGCTCGGCATCTCACTTTCCTCTATATAATATTCCACATGCTCTTTCACCGACAGTGAACTCCACCACAATGCCGTGGAATCCTGCGGCGCTTCTGCATTTCCTTCTACCACCAGACAAAATTCGCCTTTCATTTCCTTTTGTTCCGCCCATTCCAGCAGCTCGCCCAGCGTACCTCTCACATATTCCTCGAATCGCTTGGTCAGCTCCCTGGCAATGGCGGCGCGGCGGTTGCCAAATGATGCCTGGAGCGCTTTCAATGTCTCTTTTATCCGATATGGTGATTCATAAAACAAAAGCGTGGCCTGATATGGCTCAAGCCGCTCCAGCTCTTCGGTGCGCTCTTTCTTTTTCCGCGGTAAAAATCCATAAAAATAAAACGCATCTGCCGGCAGTCCGGAACCGACCAGTGCGCATAACGCCGCATTTGCTCCCGGCAGCACAACTACCCGGTACTCCCGCTCAATCGCTGCCTGGACCAGTTCATAACCCGGATCGGAAATCGCCGGCATACCGGCATCGCTGACAATCGCAACCGAATCACCGCCGTCCAGCCGCTTCATGAGATCCGCTTCCCGTCCCCGTTTATTATGCTCATGATAACTGACAAGCGGTGTGGTCATCTCAAAATAATGCAGCAGATTCTTTGTATTGCGGGTATCCTCTGCCGCAATGACCGCCACATTCTTCAGCACATTCAGCGCGCGGTAGGTGATATCCTCCAAATTGCCGATTGGTGTCGGCACCACATAGAGCACCGCACTCGTCTCATCTTCAAAACTTTTTTGTATGTTCATTTGCCATCACTTCTTTCAGCTGCTCCCGGATCAGGGCGACTTTCGCTTTTCGTGGGAGTTTCTTGATCCAGTATTCCCTCTTCTGCGCCTCGGATTTCGTGGAAAACTTCTCTATGTAGACGACCTGAAACGGCCCCCGTCCTCTGGTGTACTTGGCGCCTTTTCCTTCCTGGTGCATGGCCAGACGGTTCTCCATGTCATTGGTATAGCCTGTATACAACGTATTATCTCCGCATCGCAGCATGTAAACCATATGCTCCTGCTCAGCCATAAATGATTTCCTCTGCTTCCTTGGAATAGCTGCCATCCGCCTGATAAATATAGAGTGGCGGCAAAATTTTCAAATCTGCCTTGCCGTCCCGCGCCGCTTCTATCAGCAGCATGTTGGCTTCTTTCCCGTCTCTTGGATAAACAAACCTTAGGCGCTTCGGTTCCAGCCTATATTTGCGAAAAAGGGTAATGATATCAACAAGCCGGCCGGGCCGGTGCACCATCGCCACCTTGCCGCCGGGCTTCGCATGCAGCTTGCAGGCCTGCACCACATCCTCCAGCGTACATAATACTTCATGGCGGGCAATCGTCAAATAATCATTGTGGTTCTGTTCCCTTGCTGAAGGGGTTCGGAAATACGGCGGATTGCATGTCACCACATCAAAACCGCTATGGCCCAGCACAGCACCCATTTCCTTTAAATCTCCGTGAATCAGGTTGATCTGACACGTGAGATCATTCATCGCTACATTCCTTCTCGCCATTCCGACAATCCTCTCCTGAATCTCCACCCCGGTAATCGTCGCATTCGTTCGCTTGGACAAAAGAAGCGGAATTGCCCCATTACCAGTGCACAGATCCAAAATGGCGCCGCGCTTCACCGGCACGTTTGTAAAATTCGCCAGCAGCACGGCATCCAGGGAAAAAGAAAAGACGCTCGGACTTTGAATAATTTTTATGCTCGCATCTGCCAGTAAATTATCAATTCGTTCATCATCATACAGTTCCATCATCCATCGTTCCTCACTTTTCAAAACTCACCTTATCGTTAATTATGCGTTTATGCAACAAAAGCTGCCCCATAGTGGAGACAGCTGCTGTCCTTAAATTATTTCGCTTTGTTTAAAAAATCGAGGCAAAACATGCAGTCACCGTTCTGCCTCGGGCTTCCGAATTCCATGTTGCAAATATGGAAGCCCTCCTCGTACAATCTGGCCAGGTTATCCCGCCCCTCACCGGGAATTGTATGCTTTGCCGCCGCAGGTTTATCCCGCTCCGCTTCATCCGTTTCTTCCGGCTGATCCAAATGGCTGCGCAAATGATGATTCTCCATGGCAAGCCGGTGATTTTCTTCCAGCACGCTGCTCAACTGGCCTTTCAAATCACCCAGCTGTTCATACAATTTACCGATCCGCTGCTCCATGTCGGATACCTGGTCAAAAATTTGTCTGTTGTTCACCACTGCTCACCTCATCATTCCGTGGCTTTCGCTAAAATCCCCTCATCAATTAATTCATCTAACGTATATTCCACGATGCGGTCGCTTTCCGGCATTTCGATTTGGACGAGGCGTTCCAGGATGTTCAGCCCGACAACTTTTCCCCGACCGTACGGGGTTTTCATTGCTTGCCCGATGTCCGGCAGCTCCCGCTTGGCAGTCTCGTAATCATCATTCTCGTACTTGAGGCAGCACATCAGCCGTCCGCATAATCCGGAAATTTTTGCCGGGTTCAGCGACAGATTTTGATCCTTGGCCATCTTGATTGATACTGGCTCAAAGTCACCGAGAAAGGTAGAGCAGCAAAGCATTCTGCCGCACGGTCCAATCCCGCCAAGCATCTTCGCCTCATCGCGAACACCAATCTGGCGCAGTTCAATCCGTGTTTTGAACTGGGCAGCGAGATCTTTGACGAGCGTTCGAAAATCCACCCGGCCGTCCGAAGTAAAGTAAAAGATAATTTTGTTGCGATCAAATGTGTACTCTACTTCTACGAGATTCATCTCCAGCTTGTGATCGCTGATTTTCCGCACACCTACCTCAAAAGCCTTTTCTGCCTGTTCCTGATTCTCCACGACGGTGCGCTTATCCGTGTCATTCGCCACACGAATCACTTTCTTCAGCGGAAGAACCACATCCTCTTCATCCACCTGTTTTTCGGTAAGCACGACTTTTCCAAACTCCACGCCGCGGACCGTCTCTACAATCACATAGTCCTCCGTCGTGATGTAGAAATCAGCCGGGTCAAAATAATATATTTTACCCGCTTTTTTAAAGCGGACACCTATTACTTCCAGCAAAATATCACCCCTGTATTTGAAGTACCAGTTGTTCCATTACCAGTGTTGGATGAACGTTCTGCTTTATTTTTCGTTTTGCCAGCAGCACGGCATTCAGCACCTCCACCAGCTGCTCGCGGGAAAAAGTCATCGCGGCTTTTTCTACAAGCTCCTCACCGGGAGGGAAGAAGACCTGCTGGCTCTCCTCTCCAATATGGTAATAAAGCATATCTTTAAAAGCGAGAAGCAGCAAATCCAGTCCCTGCTCCTGCTCATCTTTTTCCTTAAAATGCCCTACCCAATGATTATGTAAAAAGAGATAAACATCATTCGGGTTTTGGATGAGCACTTCTGTCAATTGTACCACTAATTTCTTTGCTGTGGCAAACCACTCATTGTTGTTCAGCGCCAGTGCTTCATCGAGATTATTGGTCCATGCACTCATGAACACAGCCTGCTGCTTGGCCATGCCTTCTTCCTGCAGACGCTGCTTTAGTGAACCCGGGTCAAGCGGTTTGAGGTCAATGACCTGACAGCGTGAACGGATGGTCGGGAGGATCGCCTGGCTGTTCTCTGTCAGCATGATCGCGGTGGTCTGCCGGCTTGGCTCCTCCAAAAACTTGAGAATCCGGTTGGCTGCATTGGCTGTCAGCGTATCGGCTCCCTTAATGACATACACCTTCTGCTCGGATTCCAGTCCGGAGTAGGTAAACTCCTTTTGCAGATGGCGGATCTGATCGATTTTAATCGACTGCCCTTCAGGCTCGAGCCAGTGCACATCCGGATGGTTGCCTGATTCAATCCGCTTGCAGGCACTGCACCGAAGACACGGCTCCACCCCTTGAGGATTCTCACAAAACAGACCCTTGGCGATCAAAAGAGCAATCGCTTCTTTTCCGGTGCCCCGCCCGCCTTGCAGCAGGTAGGCATGGGACATACGGTTTTTTTTTATGCTGTTAGTAATAATTTTGCCTGCGAGCGGCTGCACGTGCGCCACTTCGTCCCATGTCTGCATCCTCATCCGCCCTCATGTATATAAGTTAATCAGCAAGCCCTTGATCTCTCCAATGAGGCCAAGGATGTTCACTGCTTTCTTCTCCTGATTCATCATTGCTTCGGTTAATTCCAGCAGCTTCTCGTCCACTTCTTTTACAATGGCCAACGCTTGAGCATCTCCATTCATGCCAAAATGATGGGACTTTTTCAAATGAAGCCCATCTGTCACCGTCTCCTGCAGAAAGCCTTTAACCAGCCGTTTGAACTTTGCCAGATCGCGAAAACTGCGGAAGCGGGCTAATCTTTCGCCCTGCATGGTAATATGGCGCATTAGTTCCTGGACTTCCTGCTGTTTCAGATGCTTGGACTGAGACTGAAGCGTTTCCTGAAAAGCAGCTTTGTCTGCTTGGACCGGCCGGGTAAATTTGGCCTCCGTTTGTGTTTGCATCTCATGGCTGATTTTCATCCGCTTCGTCCCCTTTCTAGCGTCTCCTTCTGCCATATGCAAAAGCTGCCGCTTGTTAAATCCTTATTATTACCGGCAGCTTCTGCCCGCTGGCGTCCTGTTTAAAACTGGTAAAACGACTCGATTGGCAGGATAAATACAGTTGCTCCGCCAACTTCTACCTTGACTGGACGCGGAATATAGGAATCCGCATTGCCGCCCATCGGGGAAATCGGTGCAACCATTTGATCCCGGTGTGAGCAATTGTCGCGAATGATCTCAAGTGCCTCATCGACATACTGGTCCTCACAACCGATCATCAAGGTCGTATTGCCTTCTTTCAAGAATCCGCCGGTCGTCGCCAGCTTGGTTGTCTTGAAATTATCTTCTCCCAGCGCATCGACGAGCCGGTTGGAGTCTTTGTCCTGAATAACCGCAATAATTAACTTCATTTTTATCCCTCCCTGGGTTAGAGCAGTTAGCTCCTTAAATTAAGATATGATATTATCTGCCGGGTGGCATCTTTTTTACTTTGTTTTCATTTTACCAATTATGTCCGGAAAAGCCTCTCACAAAACTTATTCCTATTAATACCATTATATATCATCTATGGTCATTATAAAACTTAAATTTATTGACGAAAGCCAGCTAAGATATATCCCCAAGCACATACGCTACTTTCGACTCCCCCATCTCCCCATAAACAGCGAAAACCAGCCCGACCCTCCCAAAGCCCTGCATAAACCATAGCCCTTTTTAACCTTTCTCTTTATTTTAGCAGTATATCCGGCCTATATTTTTGAAAATTAAAATCGTTCCAATTAATCATGTCATTTTAAGTCTAGTAATCTATACTATTACTATCAAATTTAATAGGAGGGGTAATGATGAAGAAAAAGCATCTGGCAGTATCAGCTATTTTGTCCTCAGCCTTAGTAGTGGGTTCATTTTCTGTAAGTGATGCAGCGGCCATTTCAGACAATCCCAAATCGGCATCCGTTCAAACAGGGAAAGTATGGAACAAGAATGCAAACGCTCCCATTTTCGTTAAAGAAAAGTTTGCGGAAAAACACCCAAGCAGTAATGCCGCAAATGCAAAGGATTACCTGGAGAACAATGAACGGCAAACCGGCATTCAGAATGTGGATGAAAATCTAAAGGTCACCGATGTTCAAAAGGATGATCTGGGAATGACGCATGTGCGTTTCAACCAGACGAAAAGCGGCGTGCCAGTTGAAGGTACAGAGGTAATCGTACACTTTAACGAAAATAATGAAGTTGTTACGGTGAACGGCAATCACAATCGGAAAATAGAATCAGCATCCATCAATACAAATCCGACCCTGAACGTTGAAAAGGCTATACTAGCAGCAAAATCAGCTGTGACTGCCCCGGTGAATATGAAATATGATCCTGTAAGCGAACTGGTTATTTATCCTTTCGAGGGGGAAAACCACCTTGCTTATAAGGTGAATGTTACCTTCTTGGGTGAAAACCCCGGCAACTGGTTTGTTTATATTGATGCAAAAAATGGCGAAGTGATCGATCAATATAACACCATCGCACATGTCGGAGAGGAAGGGCAATTTCATAAAAGTGTGGGGAAAGGCGTGCTGGGGGATCACATGCATCTTCACACCACGAAAATAAAGGCGCCACGGCAGGGAGCCGAGTTTGTTTTGGCTGATAATTCACATGAAGGACTGGAAGGAATTTACACCTACGATTCCAATACCGGTGAAATTGCGGTAAATAACAGTGCTTCCTGGATGAAAGAATACCATCGTCCGGCAGTCAGTGCGCACTATAATTCAGAGCAGGTGTATGATTACTTCCTGACTGAACATGATCGCAACTCGCTGGATGATGAAGGAATGGCCATCATCTCCTATGTCAACTTTGGCACGGACTACAACAATGCCTTCTGGAACGGCCGCCATATGACGTATGGTAATGGAGATGGCGACTTTATGATTCCACTATCCGCAGGTTTGGATGTGGCTGCCCATGAAATGACACATGGAGTAATTACCAATACAGCCAACTTGGTATACCGGTTCCAACCCGGCGCATTGAATGAAGCATTTGCAGATATTTTTGGCGCATTGGTGGATGAGGATGATTGGGAAGTTGGCGAGGATATCATGGGACCCGGGGCAAAAGCAGATGGAAGGACTTCCCTTCGCAGCCTGAGCGACCCTGACAAATATCCAGTAGATGAAGAGTATATTCCATATGGCAACGGAGAAGGAATGTACCCTTCACACATGGATGAATTTTATGACCTGCCGGGGTACCTGGACAATGGCGGGGTTCATATTAATTCCTCCATTATCAATCACGCGGCATATATTACCGGTGAGCAAATTGGAAAAGACAAGCTGGGGCAAATTTATTATCGAGCCCTTGTAACCTATCTGACGGAAACCTCTGATTTCAGTGATGCAAGACTGGCTATTGTACAGTCTGCAGAGGATATTTACGGCGAGGGCAGTGAGGAAGCATTAGCTGCTGCAGACGGGTTTGAACAAGTGGGGATTTATGAATAAGGCTTAGGCAAAGGAAAAAGCTTGCGGCGGGAGTAAACCTCCCTCTGTAAGCTTTATTCTACACAAGGTATTAGCTTGTTTCCTGATCAATCATTTCGATGACTTCTTCTGTCGTATAAGCCCTGCTATTCAAAACGATTATATAACCGATCCACCATCAATAACCGTTTCATCTCCAGTGACAAACCGGGATTCTTCTGAAGCGTAATATAGTGCTGCATATGCAATATCACTCGCTTCTCCATAATGCGGAGGAAGGGGAACGACGTCTTTGTTTCTTTCAGCGATCGTTGCCTGCCGATCACCCATAATTGGTGTTTTAATAGGACCAGGGAAGATACTATTCACGCGAATTTTTTCGTTTGCAAAATGTGCTGCAACGTGTTTGGTTAATGAACGTACCGCTCCTTTTGACGCGCTGTAAGCTGTCCCATTTCCACTTGCCGCTCCTGTAGCTGTCAATGCTGCAAGCGATGCGATATTAATCACGGAACCCTTGCCAGCCTTTTGCATTTCAGGAATGACTTCGCGCATGCCGAGAAAGATGCCCGTTGTGTTTACATTTAATACGTTGTGCCATTCATCCAATGAAGTTTCTAAGATTTTATTTGGGATATGGATGCCTGCATTGTTCACGAGGACATCAATCTGTCCATAGGTCTCCACTGTTTTCTGAACAACTTCCTTCCACTGATTTTCTGAAGTGACGTCTAAGTAAAGAGCAGTGATTTCTCCTCCGCTCTCACTAATCTTCTTTGCTTCTTCTGTTAAAAGATCATGTTGGACATCAGTGGCAACAACTTTCGCTCCTTCTTTTGCAAAGAGCTTTGCATTTCCTAAACCAATACCGCTGGCTGCACCGGTGATGATCGCAACTTTATCTTGTAAACGTGCCAATGTGTGTGCCCTCCTTTATCATCTCATTCCATTAAATCTACTTCCCTAAACATTCTGGTCCTTTTCTTCTCATGTATATTTCTATTGCAACGACAATTTTATCCCCCTTGTTTGTCCGCAACGCACTGGAAAACGGAATATCTCCCTCTGCTATTACATATTTTCCGCTCTTTTCCTATCATCTGTTTCCGCTGCTTCAATTTCCTCATCAGCAGGATAAGTCTTTTTAAGAAACATAGATAAGATAATTCCAATCAGCGATAAAACAGCAATCACCCAAAAAGCTACGTTTGCTCCGTGAATGTCAGGATTTGCGACCTGAGGATTTTGCTGGGAGCTTTGTGCCGTCATCGTCATCACTGCAACGAGGATGGCAGTCCCGACGGATGCTGAAACCTGCCGCATCGTATTATTCATCGCCGCACCGTGAGGGATCAATTTTCTCGGCAATTGATTCAAACCTGCTGTCGTGACAGGCATCATCACCATCGAAAAGCCAAACATGCGAATCGCATACATAACGATCAGGAACGTGAGCGTCGTAGTGGTGCCCAGGAAGCCAAAGGCCAAGGTAGAACCAGTCATAATAACCAAGCCGATAATCGCCAGCCAGCGGGCGCCAACCCGGTCAAAGATTCGCCCGGTAATCGGCGACATTAATCCGGAGATGATCGCCCCAGGAAGAAGAACCAGACCGGATTCCACAGCTGTGAAATCTCTCATATTCTGCATATAAAGCGGAATTAACGTTTCCGTGCCGATCAAGCCAAGGAACGTGATCATGCCGATGATGGTTGCAATGGTAAAGGTGCGGAATTTGAATACCCGGAATTCCAGCATCGGCTGGTGCATGCTTAATTGTCTTAGAATAAAGATGGTCAGGGAAATGGCACCAACGGCAAGCGTGACAATAGTTATCCAGCTGTCCCACCCATAATTTCCGGCACTGGAAAAGCCAAACAGCAGCCCGCCAAAGCCGATGGAAGATAAGATAATCGATGGAATATCGAGTTTCGGATACGTAAGCTCGGTAACATTTTTTAATATGAAATAAGCAATAATAATAATTAAAATAGCTAAAGGCAGAATGAGCAAGAATAAAAATCTCCAGGACAAATTAGACGTGACCCAGCCGGACAAAGTCGGTCCAATAGCTGGCGCAAACGAGATAACAAGCCCGACATAGCCCATGGCTGCCCCACGTTTATGCAAAGGGAAGATTAATAGAAAAATAGTCTGCATGAGTGGCAGCATTATCCCTGCTCCGGCCGATTGAATAATTCTGCCTGTCAGCAATACGGCGAAATTTGGGGCAAGCCCTCCAACAATCGTTCCAAGTACAAATACACTCATTGCCGTTAAAAACAGCTGGCGTGTAGTAAACCGTTCAATTAAAAACGCGGTGACGGGTATCATGATCCCATTGACGAGCATAAAGACAGTGGTCAGCCATTGCGCTGTATTCGCCGATATATTCATTTCTTCCATGATGGGAGGAATAGCTGTAATCATCAGCGTCTGGTTCAAAATCGCGATAAATGAACCCGTCAGCAACAGAGCAGCCATCAATACTTTGTTATACGGTTGCGTCGTCATGTGTGTTCCCCTTTTCCGCCAACGAAATGTATCATTTGACTATCGCATTATACTCGGTGTGGGAGGAAGTTACAAGCTTTTGGTTTATATTTTCATCTGTTTTACTAAACAAACGTATTCAATTACAATATGGCTGTATTCATTTCCAGCAGGTAGTTGAAAATAGACATAAAGGAGAAAATTTACAATGGCAAATACCAATAAATTATTTGAGCCTGTAAAATTAGGTAATACAGTATTAAACAACCGGGTAGGGGTTGCACCCATGACACGTATCAGCGCGACATTTGAAGGATTGGCAACCGATCAGATGGTATCGTACTACACGTCTTTTGCTCAAGGCGGATTTGGGTTGATCATTACGGAGGGAAATTATATTGATGACAAATATAGTCAAACATATCCTCATCAACCGGGCATCGTTTATGATGAACAAGTGGAGGGATGGAAGAAAGTTGTAGATTCGGTTCATCAAGCAGGAGCAAAAATCTTTATGCAATTACAGCATTCGGGTGCCCTTTCTCAAGGAAACCGTTTTGCCGGGGAAACGATTGCTCCATCTGCTGTTCAGCCAAAAGGGGAACAATTGGCAATGTATTTAGGCGAAGGTCAATTCCAGACTCCAAGAGAAGCGGCAAAAGAAGAGATCCAAGAGGTTATAATCAGTTTTGTTCATGCTGCTAAACATGCTCAATCGGTTGGGTTTGATGGAATTGAACTCCATGGTGCCAATGGTTATTTACTTGATGGATTCCTTACTGATTATACGAATCAGCGCAAAGATGAATACGGCGGCTCCACAGAAAACCGAGTCCGTTTATCATCTGAAATAGCTAAAGCAATTCGGGAAGCTGTCGGGGATGAATTCACCATTGGCATTCGGATTTCCCAGGCGAAAGTAAATGATTTCTCACACAAGTGGGCAGGAAAAGAACAGGACGCTGAAATCATCTTTGGTCAATTAGGAAAAGCTAATGTTGACTATATCCATGTCACGGAACACAAAGCATGGGAGCCAGCGTTCGATACAAATGGACCCTCACTGGCCTCTCTCGCAAAAAAATACGGAAATGTTCCCGTCATCGCCAACGGGCATTTAGAGGGTCCAGAAAAAGCTGCGGAAATCATTGAAAGTGGAGAAGCGGAAGTGGTTACCTTAGGTAAAGGCGCCCTGGCTAACCATGATTGGGTCAGCAAAGTCAAAAATGGAACGCCGTTAGCAGCGTTTGACTCAGAAAAAGTTTTAAACCCGGATGCCAGGATTAAGGAATTTGAAGCATAAATTATCGTTAAGTGCTATAAGAATTTGCGAACACGCTCCTTTAAACATTTGAAGGAGCGTGATTTTTTAGGTGGAGCTTCATAAAACCCTATTAACACTATCCTTTTCGACAGTATGTGTTACAAAAGTGCGTACTTACATTCAATTTTACATTTTGTATAATGAAGGTAGCTCCAGGGAAAGCATGAGCAAATTTGAAAGACATCCTGGAACGAGGAAGAAATAATAATGACCAAAAATAAATCCGTATTAATAGTGGTGACAAGCCATGATAGCTTTCAAGGAGGAAAAACAGGAGTTTGGCTTTCTGAGTTTGCTGAAGCTTATTATGAATTCACGAAGCGTGATTATAAGGTGACTGTAGCAAGCCCGCTCGGAGGAAAAGGGCCTTTTGATCCGACTAGTATAGATGAAAATACATCTCAGGACCTTTTAGATGCTGAAATATATTTAGAAAAAACGATACCGTTAGATGAGGTTACAACAGAGGATTACGATGCTGTTTTCTTTCCTGGCGGTTATGGTGCGATGTTTGACCTTCCGGATAATATAAAATTACAAGGCTTACTCCGTCATTCCGTTGATAATAATAAACCGGACGCTCTATTTGTTAAAAATCATTAGTTGATACTTCAATTATTTCTTCAGCAATATCCTTAATAGATCTTCCTTTTGTATAGATAACATGCTTTGCTAACAGCTTATTAGACTTGTGTTTAACAAAGTGCTCATTTAGCTCATACACGGCATTATTCGCAGTAACATCCTTAAGCCTTTCATGTAAAATACTTATCGACTCTTGTTCATTTTGGCTTGGCAGTAACAAAAAAACATTTTTATATCTATCTAAAACAGCCTTTACTTCTTTCAATAAATGTTCATCTTCATAAACAGAATGTCCTGCACCGAAATCATGAACATGGTCTGGGTAATCTTCCAATACTCTTTTAACAGCGTGAGCCTCAAATGGCTTCCAATACTTATACATAGCTTTATAGCCGTCATTCTCAAGTATCTTATCTTGTTTTTTCTTGTTGAAACCGATTTCCCTATAATAATCAAACCGTAAGTCATCCATGGGCCGTTGAGGGACCCCTAATCTGTCAGAGATGGCTTTTCCTACTGTACTCTTACCGGCACAAATAGGGCCAATTAATATAATTGTATCGATCATTAACATCCCCCCATACAATCCGATCTGATTTCAAGAGTACGCTTTCTTCTATCTTATCTTTTTCAATTCTTCTTCCAAAGTACTACCCAGGTTAGACAAAAGATGGCTGTAGGTATTTTTCACTTTTTCATAAATCAGTCTGGCTTCCTCTTCATCATAGAGATGGGAAGTTTTATTACGGTCTTCCATCATATCAATCCATTGTTCCCCGTCATCAATTAACCCGTAGGCATATGCTTCTCTTATGGTTGCCCTCGGACTTTTGAGTTCACTAATTCCCGTATATTGCAAATACCTTTTCATTAACTTCCAGCTTAATTCATAGGTGAATTCAAATCTCTTAATAACCGCGTCGTAAATAATATCATAATCTAATTGAATTTTCGTCGCTTCATCCAGCTTGTTGCTCGCGCGTTTGTAATCACCAAGCTTCTCGTAGAGCCTTTCCTTGTTCATAAATAACCACTCCCTCTTTTTGTATATTAAAGATCATCTTTTCTTTAGATAGCCGATCCATAAAAGCCACATCAATTTTTAATGGGGTGGGAAGTTCATCTATGAATTGTGCGATTAGGTTCTGTTGAGAATGAGAGCTATTTATAGTAAAGAAAGCCAAATCGATATCAGAAGAACTCTGAAAGTCACCTCTTGCTCGCGACCCAAATAAAACGACTTTTTCTATTTGGTCATTATTCGCACAATAACTTTGCAATTCGTTAATAAAGCGTGTTGAAATTCCTGTTGATTCCCAACTTGTTCCCATTATACTTCACCCCAATTCACTATAAGGATATACCAATATTTTAACAATAATTCATTTGAAGCACGAGCAAAAGAAGGTAAGTGGGCTCCATTCCTACAAATAAAGAGCGGGGACAAATCATCCCTACTCTCTAATCTAGATACTCCGTTATCACCCCGACAGCCTCTCTCTCCACTTCCCTCATCGGCTGGTCCGCATCCACTCGCCGAATACGCTCAGGAAATTGCTCCAACAGCAGCTGATAAGCCTCATAGACTCGCTCATGAAACTCCAGGTTTTCCAGATCCAGCCGGTTTTGTTCCCTGTTTTTATTGGCTGCAATGCGCGCCAACCCTTTTTCTGGCGTAATATCAAAGAATAATGTCAGGTCCGGCATGCAATCCTGGATGGCGAATTGATTAATGGTGAAAACCTCATCCATTCCAAGTCCCCTGGCATGTCCCTGATAGGCAAGGCTTGAGTCAACAAAACGGTCGCAGAGGACAATTTTCCCCGCCTCCAGAGCAGGCAATACCTTCTCCACGAGGTGCTGCCTTCGTGCTGCCGCATATAAAAGTGCTTCGGTGCGCTCTTCCATCTTGATGTTCGCTGGATCAAGGATGACTTTCCTGATTTGTTCGGCGATGTCGATCCCGCCCGGTTCCCGTGTCAGCAGCACTTGATAGCCCCGCTTTAACAATTCTTCATTCAAAGCATGTATAATAGAAGTTTTTCCGGCACCCTCGCCGCCTTCCACTGTAATAAAATGTCCCTTCACGTCGGTTCGTCTCCCTCATTGCTTCAGTAAATCTATTTTTGATGCGACCTCGCAACACTTGAGTTATAGTTCTTCTCCTGCATTGATTCAATAAATCCGTATGCCTTCTTCCCGCTGCTGCAGGCGAACTCCTGTCTCCAGCAGGCTCACGATGCTGTCAATATGTACTTGCGTTATGCGTTCCCCTTTCAGGATCAGCGGAATTCCCGGCGGGTACGGGATCACAGCCTCTGCCGCTATATGACCGGCACTCTCCCGGAGCGGAACCAATCTATCTGTCAGCTGATTCATTTCCTGATAAGACATTTCCAGTTCTTGGACTGGCTCAAAAAATAGTTTTGCCGTTTCTATTGTAGCATGACCAGCCGTGTTTTTTAATTGTGTATTTATCCGTTCCAGTTTCTTTTTCAAGTCGGGCAATTGCTCAAACGGCGCCAGCCCATGGATAAACAGGATTTGATTATGCGTCGCGAGCTCAGGGTAAATATTTTCCTGTTCAAAAAGCCAGGCTGTCTGCTGGGCGGATATGCCGGGATTCATCTGCAGCATTATTTTCAAGGGATCGTTTGCAGGAATGAGCTCCCAATGGTCCGATTCGGCCAACGTTTCGTTCAGCTTTTTCACGCTAAGGAGAATCTCCTTCAGCCGCTCCGGTGTCATCTCTGCCAGGAAGGCGCGCGCCAGATCCAGTGATGCCAATAGCGGATAGGACGGGCTGCTTGACTGGATCATCTGCAGATAGTGGGCGATTTTTTGCTTGGATACAAGCCCTGAATTCATATGTAAATAAGCCGCCATCGTCATTGCCGGCGCCATTTTATGTGCCGATTGCACGACTGCATCTGCTCCAAGATCGACAGCAGAGAGAGGAAACGGCTCTCCAAGGGAAAAATGCACGCCATGTGCCTCATCGACAAGCACTGGAATTCCCCACCGGTGGGCGAGGTCAATCATTTCTTTAAGCGGATATGTGCAACCGAAATAATCAGGATAGGTCAGCACCACAGCTTTCGCATCAGGATGTTGCTCGAGCGCCTTTTTCAGAGAGGTGCTGTCTGGGCCGGTATAGCGGTCGGTGCTTGCGTCAAATTCCGGGGCGATCAAAATCGGTCGGGCGCCACTCAGTTCCAGTCCGTTCATCACCGATTTATGCGCATTGCGCTGCACGATCACCTTATCTCCGGCGCTGCAAGTAGCCAGAATCATCGCCAGATTGCCTGCCGTACTGCCCCCAACCAGGAAAAAGGTATGTTCAGAGCGAAAGTATTCCGCCGCAAGCTCCTCTGCCTCGGCAATCACGCCACTTGGGGCATGCAGGTCATCCAGCCCTGGCAGCTCGGTCAGATCCAGCTGCAGCAGTGATGCAAAAAAATTCTCCGCCTGTTTCGGAAAGATGCTGCCATTTTTATGGCCCGGGACGTGGAAGGAGGTGGGTTCGTTTTGATGGAATTGTTGCAGTGCTTCAAATAGAGGAATTTTGTACTGTATCATTTTTGGTCTCTCCAGTTATTTAATCGTATTGGGGTTTAATAAGTATGTCTAAGATGAAGGGTAAAACATTAGGGGACGTTTAGTAAAGATAAATGGTAAAACGCTTGTTGATTATTGAACATCTAACATGTGCGAAAACAGTCAGTGGAGCCCTTACCAAGACTAAAGTCCCCTCAGCAGAGATTGCTTGCTTGCTATCTTGTCGGATTTTGTCGTTAGTTTCATATATATACTAATTTTCGAATGATAGATAAACTAATAGTGAAAGCAACTTAGTTATTTTGGGAGCAAATGAAAATAATTCGGAGTGCCAGTTTCGATAGCATTGTAAGTGTGAGTTAATATTCCCTGAAACTGAAAGTTGGGCTCCTTTTTCATACCAGCAGTGGGGTTACCGAATACAATCCCATCTTCCGGGTCAGCACCCAACACTAAAATATGAGTGGCTTACGAGGGAGGGATAGTATAATAATAGACTTGTTATTCATCATAGTTTAAGGACTGTTTGATCTAGGTATCACTAGAATTCGTGGGAAAAGGGATCTACAGTAATAATTAAATGTGCTATCCCTATTGCTAGTAAATTTTATAAATACTGGAGGTAAAATTATTATGTTAAAAAGACTTTTGACCTTGGTGATTATTTTTTCCGTAGCTATTATGCCGACTCTTGCTTCAGCTGCTACCATAAATGATAAGCGTGTGAGTGATGCTACTCTTGAAGAAATAGAAGCTATGGCAATGGAATTAGAATACATTTTCACAGAAATTGCTGTTAAAGACGAAGCTACTGGTGATTATGTTATTAATCATCAAGAGTTGAACAACTCGTCCTATAGTGATGTAGAGAAAGCAAGCATCGAAGGTTTTGCTGACTATATGAACAGTAGGGGAGCAATCTCTATTCAGAGTAATGTTTTTGAAAGGTGCTGGGCTGATGCGGTTGGTATTAGCGGCGCTGTATTAGATGAATTCTTAGGCTATGTAGAAAATCAGGACTGGATTGCAGCAGCAGGAATCCTTGCATTAGCTGGTATTTCTGTACACCCCATATCAATATTTATTTTCTCTTTAACATGTGGAGCAAACCCTGTTGAATAAGAGTTATAACCTGACCGTAGTAAATACCAAAAGATTTAACAAAAATTAACGTAAATAAATAAAATGGGGGAATCTCTTTTCGTAATTCTAGAATTCGTTAAGAGATTCTTTCTACTTGTTTGCTAAATAATGTTAAAATATGTATGGTATACTTATCATCTATGAGAACAGCATAGCCATAATTTATGGGGGCAATGATAAATAAGAAACCATGTTAATTGAGTAGCTTTTTACGATACTTTACACATTATGATAATTCAAGGTGAAGGGATGAGAGTTTATTAACATTCTAGAGCTTGTAAATGACGCCTCTGTATTACTACTACTCTTAAGTTCATTATTTTATTTCTTGCATCTACGGAAAGTTAAACGAGAAAGGAAACTTTCCAATTTTGAATATGCAATGTATATAATAACCCAACTTGCATATATTCTTTGGGCCGGTAGTTATCTTCTAATGATCTTATCAACTTAAAAAAAGTCATCTATTCTGTAGTAGATGGTTTAGGATTTGAATCTATAGATTTGGGGCACATAAAGCAGTTTTTATATTCATGCCTTTACAATCATCGTAAGGTTGGCTGCCGTACTGCTGCCAGTCAGAAAAAAGTATGTTCCGCGCGAAAATTCCCCCGCCAGGCTCCTCAGCCTTGGCTATCAACCACTTGTGGCATTCAGGTCATCCAGCGCTGGCAGTTCCGTCAGAATTAGCGGCAGTGGTGATGAAAAAATCTGTAGAATTTTTATGGCCCGGGACGCGGAAAGAAGTGGGTGGTTGGAATGGAATTCTTGTCTACCGTCAAATAGGGGGATTTGGCGCTGTTTTATTTTCTATCCTCCTCCGTATCTTCTTCCAGCATTTCCAGCATCGTTTCTGCCACTTTAATAGAATTTATTCGTTGAACTTCCTTCTCTTGGATATATTTGATAAATTCTGGTGTTGCGAGAAATTGCTCCGTTGGTATAAGCCATTTCCCGCTTCCTTCCAGTCGCTGTTTGGCTTTTATTTTGCCTTCTGTGCAATACCTTCTTACCATTTGATGTGAAACACCTAACAAGGCGGATACTTCACTTACAAGCAAGAACTCAGGCAGATACGGTGTTGTCATTTCTTTCAGTATTCGATTCGCCTCTCCCTCCTCTCCATCGCCAAGTTCACTGTATGCTGCTGCTCTCTTCTTTTCCAATTCAATAGAATGGAGTACAAGTTCCACATAGCGCTTAGTTTTTTCATTTGCCTCTTGATTCTCCAATTGAGTATTAATGTTGTCATAATTAGACGACATTTTTTCTCTCCTCCCTTCACCTAATAAGTATAACCTGAAATTTTCCGAAACAAAAGAAACTTATTTACATTCAGCGTTTTAATCCATATATAAAAGGGAAAAACTATCCATATACTCTTTTTCCCACCAAATGAAAAAACTGGATAACCAGAAGGGAGAGGTTTTATGCCGAATGCCAAAGAAATCATGCTCAACGGCAAGCAGGTCACCATTGGGAAAAATCAGTCGGCATTGGATGTGATGGCCGAGCATAATGTGGAGGTCCCGAGTTTGTGCTACCATCCCAGTCTTGGGGCGATTGAAACATGTGACACATGCATTGTCAATGTGAATGGCGAGATGGTGCGCTCCTGTTCCACCGAGCTGAAAGATGGGGATATGATTCGTACCGATGGCGAGGCCCATGAGGCACAGCTGCTTGCGCTCGACAAGGTGCTTGGCAATCATGAGCTGTACTGCACGGTCTGCGACTATAACAACGGCAATTGCGAGATACATAACACTGTCAAAGAAATGAAAATCAATCACCAGACCACTCCTTTTGCCGAGAAAGAGTATGAAGTGGACCGCAATTCCTTTTACCGCTATGACCCGGATCAGTGTATCCTGTGCGGTCGCTGTGTCGAAGCGTGTCAGGATTTACAGGTGACAGAGACCCTGACGATTGACTGGGAAAGGGATCGTCCGCGCGTCATCTGGGATAAGGACTCGCCAATTGAGGATTCCTCCTGCGTCAACTGTGGGCATTGTTCGACGGTCTGTCCGTGCAACGCCATGATGGAAGTCGGCATGGAAGGCGAGGCCGGATTTTTAACCGGGCTGGCGGAATCATCCATGCGGCCGATGATCAACATCACCAAAGAAATTGAAACTGGTTATGACCAGCTGATGACGGTCTCCGATGTGGAAGCTTCCATGCGTGAGCACCGGATTGAGAAAACCAAAACCGTCTGCACGTACTGCGGGGTAGGCTGCTCCTTTGATGTGTGGACAAAGGATCGTCAGGTATTAAAGGTCGAACCGCAGCAGGAAGCACCGGCCAATGGTGTTTCCACCTGTATTAAAGGTAAATTCGGCTGGGATTTTGTCAACAGCGAAGAACGTTTGACCAAGCCGCTCATCCGTGACGGCGAAGGTTTTCGGGAAGCGGAATGGGAAGAGGCTTACGGCTTAATCGCAAGGAAATTTACCGAAAAGATGGAGAAAAACGGCCCGGACTCGCTGGCTTTCGTTTCTTCTTCCAAATGCACCAATGAAGAATCCTATTTAATGCAAAAGCTGGGCCGCTCCGTTGTCGGGACAAACAATATCGACAATTGCTCCCGCTACTGCCAATCTCCGGCGACCATGGGACTGTGGCGCACGGTCGGCTATGGCGGCGATTCCGGCTCAATCACCGACATTGCAAAGGCGGAACTGGTGATTATTACCGGATCCAACACCGCCGAATCCCACCCTGTGCTGGCCACCAGAGTCAAGCGTGCGCAGAAACTGCACGGGCAAAAAGTCATCGTGGCAGATCTGCGCAAACATGAAATGGCCGACCGCGCGGATTTATTCATCCAGCCATCCGGTGGCAGCGACCTTGTCTGGATCTCTGCTGTCACGAAATATTTGGTCGACCAGGGCTGGCATGACAAGGATTTTCTAAAAAACCATGTGAATGGCATGGAGGATTATATTCAAAGTCTCGAGCCATACACCCTGGAATATGCCGAGCGTGTGACCGGTGTGCCTAAAGATGAGATGATCGAGATTGCCGAATCGATTCATAAAGCAAAGTCCACTTGCTTCCTGTGGGCCATGGGAATTACCCAGCATGGCGGCGGCAGTGATACAAGCACGGCGATTTCTAATTTGCTGCTGATTTCTGGTAATTACATGAAGCCGGGTGCTGGCGCTTATCCACTGCGCGGCCATAACAATGTCCAGGGTGCCAGCGACTTTGGCAGCATGCCGGACCGCTTCCCTGGCTATGAGTTTGTCAGTGATGAGGAGGTTCGCGCCCGCTATGAAAAAGGCTGGGGCACCGAGCTGCCAAGTGAGCCAGGACTGAATAATCATGAGATGGTCAAGGCGATCCATGACGGCAACTTGCAAGCCCTGTATTTAAAGGGAGAAGAGATGGCTATTGTTGA
The DNA here is from genome assembly GCF_002763455.1 of Lentibacillus sediminis. GTDB lineage: Bacteria > Bacillota > Bacilli > Bacillales > Amphibacillaceae > Lentibacillus_D > Lentibacillus_D sediminis_A. The sequence continues at coordinate 275,416 of NZ_NIXK01000005.1, read as the reverse complement.
TTCCAGTGCCAACTATGTACAGGCGGCGTTTGAAAAGCTCGATTTCTTTGTCGTGCAGGATGTCTTTTTCTCCAAAACGGCAGAGTTTGCCGATGTCATCCTGCCAGCAAGCCCGAGTTTTGAAAAAGACGGCACCTTTACCAATACTGAACGCCGTTTCCAACGGTTGTACCAAGTATTTGAACCACTCGGTGAATCCAAGCCGGACTGGCAGATCCTTATGGAAATCGCCAACCGTCTGGGTGCGGAGTGGGATTATGAGCATCCAAGTGAAATCATGGACGAGGCTGCCTCTCTTGCACCAATGTTTGCAGGTGTCAGCTATGAGCGGCTGGAAGGCTACAACAGCCTGCAGTGGCCAGTGGCAGCAGATGGCACGGATTCACCGCTTCTGTTTGAAGAGGAATTTCCGTTTCCGGATGGCAAAGCACGTCTTTACCCGGTGGAATGGACCAAACCGATTGACTTCGGGGAGGGATATGACCTACATATCAATAATGGCCGGCTGCTTGAGCATTTTCATGAAGGCAACCTGACATACAAGTCGGAAGGAATTTCGAAAAAAACGCCGAGTGTCTTTCTCGAAGTGTCTCCACAACTGGCCGAAGAACGCGGACTGGAAGATGGCACCGTTGTCCGTCTGACCTCTCCATATGGCAAGGTAAAGGTTTCTTGCATTGTGACCGACCGGGTGAAAGGGTATGAATTATATTTACCGATGAACGCTCAGGGCGAGGGCGCAATCAACTACCTGACGAGCTTCCATGCGGATAAGGATACCGATACGCCAGCTTATAAAGAAGCATGGGTAAACATGGAAGTGCTCGAACCCAAGGGAGAGAGCCCGCTGCCGAAAATCAACCATCGCTATGGTAACCCGCAGCCACAGATCGGAGTAGGGGTGGAACGCAAATGGGCACGCAAGGATTACACCTTCCCAGGCGATGTCGTGAGGGCAAGGAGGTCCAGCACCCATGGCTAAAGCAACCAAGCTCATCCATCGCATGGAACTGTCCAAAGAAGAACAGCGAAAACGCGACTGGGAAGAAATTGAAACGGCTCTCTTGCAAAATAAGCAGGCATTGACGGAAGCGATAGAATTATTGCAGCATCTGGAGAAGAAAAAATTCCTTGAGGCAGGGAATGCTGCTTTGGCCGAAAGTCAACAAGTCCTGGATATCGTGGTGAAATTCGTGGACAACACGGATACCACCCAGTCAATCAAAAACGCGCTGCTGGTGTTTGACACTTTGGGAAAGATGAACATGGAGGAACTCGAACCGCTTATTTTAAAAATAAATACTGCAATTTCCCAAGTGGCCAAATATGAGCATTATGAGAGGGAAAGGGGCGGTTACCCCCACCTTCTCCGCGCTTTGAGAGATCCGGAGGTAGTGGAAGGGTTAAATGTCCTCACTGCCTTTCTGAAGGGCTTAGGCGTCAACCAGGAAGACCGGGAGAAGGCTTCTGAGGAGTCCAAGGAACAGCACGCGAGGGAAGAACAGGAAAGCGAGAATCGTGATGGCAGCAAGTCCTCCTCTTTCAGGGGCAAATGGTATTTGGCCGCGGCTGGAGCATCTCTGGCGGCGTTGCCGTTTTTGCTGGTTAAGCGGAAGGTGCGGTAAGGGAATTTCTGTAAAAACAAAGCGAAGACTCTTTTCGGGAAGGGTCTTCGCTTTTTTATGAAGAAAAATAAAAAGCCTTTGCAAGCAAAGACCGCAAAGACTTATCTAAGAATATAATTTTGGCTTAGTCACATTTTTTAATTTCCGTAAATAATAATTGTATTTTTCTTCTCTTGGTTCGGTGTGGATCATGTTATGCTCACATTCGCTGCAGATAAACGTCGTATAAAGATGAATGCCCTTTGCCTTTTCCTCTTCACAAATGCCGCACCGCTCCATTGGTAATGCCTGTTTTGCCTGTTCCATTTTCCCACCTCCCATAGAAATTAGTATCTCCCAATCTTGCAGAACTTATACAAAAAAACTTTGAAACATTGAAATGGGTTTCATAACCGGGTTGGAGTCATTGCGAAGTCAGATAATTGGCTTGCGAAATGCCCGAATTCCGGTAAAATGGAAGTAACATCTAAACAGTATATGATGGAAGGAGGAAAATGTTTTGTATAAATTGAAAACAAAGCAAAATGACAACAGTGTCGTAGAGTTTATCGAGCAGGTGGAGAGTCCAAAAAAGCGGGAGGACGCCTACCGGTTATTGGATATCTTCACCGAAACAACAGGCTATCCAGCAAAAATGTGGGGACCCCAAAAAGCACCGAGCATCATCGGCTTCGGCTCCTATCATTATAAATACAAGTCCGGTCATGAAGGCGACGCCCCGCTCGTCGGTTTTTCTCCACGCAAAGCAAAAATCAGCCTGTACATGGCAACAGGAGATCCTGACCGGGAAGTTCTGCTGCAGGATTTTGGGAAGCATACTACGGGGAAAGCATGTGTTTATATTAATAAGGTGGATGATATTGATGTCGAGGTTTTGCGGAAGATGATTAGGCAGTCTGTAGAGTTTTTGAGGGGAATGTATCCGGAGAAATAACGGGGATGGAGGTTGCTCGACTTCAGATTTCTTTCCGTGCTGTTCCACATCGTGCTCCCACCGCCAACAAAATTTAAAAGTTTAAGAGGGGACTCAGATGAGAAATAGAGGTTCAGCAATTATTTTAGAAAATAACCAAGTAGCTCTGATTAAACGAGTCAGGGATGGACAGGTTTACCATGTTTTCCCTGGGGGCGGTATAGAAGAAGGAGAGTCACCTGAGCAAGCTGCAATAAGGGGAAGCATATGAAGAATTAGGTGTTAAAATTTGCATTCATAAATTGCTCGATAAAGTTGTATATCAGGGAAAGCAATATTTTTTTCTGGCTTCTATTGTCAGTGGAACATTCGGCACGGGACAGGGCGAAGAATTTACTGATGGGACGAGAAACAGAGGAACGCATCAGCCAGTTTGGGTAGATATTAATGAGCTTGAGCATATGGATGTTAGACCGAAAGAAATTTATTCGAAAATTCAAATTTAACAAAATAAAAAAGCCAATATGAAGGTATCTAGACCAGAAAAGAGAACAGAAAAAGTGAGGAGCCAGAGATGAGATCAAAATTTTGACCCCATCACTCCTCTAATCTTTTCCGGTATCATTACAACCTCCATCGTAAGGTCTACCGGTTTAAAATCCGGATCTATACATTCATCCCAATATTGTAGGTGCTTTTTATCAATCCAATGCTCTGATTGCTCGACGTCTTGACCATCGTCCCCTTGTACAGAGTACCAATATAAATACTCATCACCGGTAATTACTTCTCTGAAAATAGTCTCAACATACATTTTCTCGCCTTCTAAGGTGATTAGAACATCCTTCATATTATCGTTTAAAAACTTTACCCATTCATCTACTAAAGTTGATTTACCTTCTTTTACTTTAAATCTGGTTAATTCGACATTCATCAATCCTCAATCCCGCCTTTTTTCAAATAGTGCAAAAACCCTTCTGCGATTTGGTTATATCTGCTTTCTACTGCTTCTTCGTCTATCAACATCAGCTTAGCTTTCTATCTTTCATAATCCACTTTCCATCAACCATTGAGTGTTGGACTGAATCATCCTTACTATAAAACAGTAAAACCTCTAAACCACGTTTTATCGATTAACCGAAGCCGCCATCCGCACATACGTATGCCGCTTTCCGCGAATGGCAATGGAATAGTCCATGATATTTTCCGGTACAGAGATGCCGTGCTCTCCCGCGTCACCAGTATGATGCAGGTCTGCGCCGGCCATTTTATTGTACAGCGCCATTTGTTGGATCGTTTCTTTAGCGGCGCCTTCCTGACTCGTGCCAATCGCAGTCATGGCTAACGCTCCCTGCGATTGAACAGCTTGAATCAGCTGCTGGGTTGTCTCAAGCGTTGCACCAGGCACACTGCCAACAGATGGAAGCAGCACGACATCCGCTCCGGCCTTGGCAAATCCCGCTGCCACTTCAGGACTCACAATTCCGCTTCCCACCTCATTTTTGACGCCAGCACCGTGCATTTTTCCGGCAATAATCATCACGTCTTCCCCGAATAGCTCTTTGGCTTGCTTCACCGAATGCAATATCGCATCATTGGTCACGCCTGTCTTCGGGTTACCGGTGAAACAGACAAAATCAACGCCAAGTTTTTTTGCCTGATCCAGCGACTCCGGAGAGGCCGTGCGTCCTTGCGGTAGAAGATCAAGGGTTTCGGCTTCATCTGCTGATGGATCAACCGGCTCTAAATTGATCCCGACAGGTCTGCCGATCAATCGTTTCAACTCACCTACCACTTGTATCGGATCTTCCACAGACACTCCCTCGATACTCGGTTGATTAACATCAAACAGATTCAGCAAAATCAGATCCGCCCCGAAAGCAGCGGCATACTCAGCATTGGTCAGCCCGGGATACAGCGATGCATTACCAAACACCTCCGATACCATCACCCTGCCCTCCGAAGCCTGAATCGACTGTTTTAGCTGAACCCCATTCATCTCGGCAAAATCAGAAGCCGTACAATTTAAAAAACGTTTCATTATGTATTTCCGTCCTTCCTGTCTAATCTCTTCCTATTATTTTTATCTTCCAGTGCGAATTCGATGCACGCCATCAACAAGGCCGCCGCCACTTCTGCTGTCACCGAAACGGTAATCCCTGTCATAAATTCATCCACCGTAAACAGCGCCAGCCAGTTAGCCAGCGTATCTGTCACAATCCGAATGACAGCAACTTGATATTTACCCGAAATATTTTCTTTGATGATGGTATGAAAAGCCATTGCGAACAAATCCAGCAAAAATCCAAGCAAAAAGAACCATATCGCAAACCATACCAGCGATCCGATCGAGTCATACTGTACCCCGAATAAATGAAAAATCCCCGCCAAGCCGAAGAAATAAATACCAATGAGCATGGTTAAAATGATAATAATAAAAAGAGCAAACATAGAGAATGAAAATGTTTTCTTAAAGAACACCGAGCCACGTGAATCGTTGTTATCACTCAAAACTGGAAATCCCCCTGACTACATGAAAAAACAGTGCTTTTGCCCCGCAGTAAGCTTTCTCTCTAATCGTAACACACTACGGCAAAGCCCATCCGGCTCAAACCCATCCCAATTCCACATGCAAAAACCTGCCCGACATTGTTTCAAAAACCTCACCAGGCTTCACATCTACCTGTTTCTGAAAAATTGGCCCATCAAAAACTAATGTATGAAACTCCCCGTTTTCCCCGCATGGATCGACATCTGCAGGGAGACATTCAATAAATTGATGATCAAAAACCTTCCCGAGACACGAAGGATTCAGCCTTTCCGAATCAACGGTTGTAACCACTGCTTTGAACCCTTTTTCAATAAACTCCTTCGCAACCGCAGCTATATCCCTTTTCCATAACGGATAGATGCCTTGCATCCCAGTACTGGCCAGAAGCTGGTCACGATAATTTTTAATATCCTCCAGAAACAAATCCGCATAAGCGATCGAGTGAATTCCCTGATTCTTAAACACGTCAAATTGCTGATGGAGCGTTCGTTCATATGTGTCGTTATCCACATTCGCAGGCAGCTTGACTTCATATAAAGGGATACCCATAGAGTCAGCCTGGGCCTGGATCAGCTCTCGCTTCACCTCATGCATGGGCAGTCGTCCGCTAGCATCGGATGTCGTCGATAATAAACCTTTCACCTCAAAACTGTCATTTTGCAGCAGCTCATAAACTGCCAGCGCGCTATCTTTTCCACCGCTCCAGGAAACAATGATATTTTCCACCATATGGGCGGTGCCCCCTTCCTTACAACTCATCTACATATTTCTTCGCTTCCACCAATGAATACCCGAACTGCTCCCGGGCTTCTTTGACCGCTTCGACATTTTTCCCCTCTTCCTTCAGCTGTCTCAGTCTCTCGTTAACCGGATGTTCCCGTACGCCAACCTTCTCTGCGATACGTTCAAGTTGAAACTCTGTACGCTTCAACCTTGCTTCCAGCGCTTTCCGGTCCCCATCATTTTTTACAAGCAACCAGATTAATAAAGCAATAATAATTAGAAATTCCAACTCCAAACCTGCTCCTCCTCATGTAACCAGATTCTTGTCATTATTATAACACACCGGCATTATTCACTAGAATCATTCCTAAAAAGCTCATCCACCGTCGTGTCTAAGACATAGGCCAATTTAAACGCCAATTGCAGCGTTGGATCGTATTTATTATTCTCAATCGCATTGATGGTCTGCCTTGACACTTTACAGAGCTTCGCCACTTCTTCCTGAGATAATTTCGAAGTTTTTCTAAGTTCACGAATTCGATTTTTCATTTAAACGCTGTACCTCTTTTTATAAATGAGCAAGGTGATCAGATATACAATCGAAATCGCTGCAAGAAATGGAAATGGACTAATCCCTTCATAAGAACTATTTCCCCAGAAAGTTAAATAAATGTTCTTTGCCACTTCAATTATTAACATCACAATAACCGCAGTAAATGCATATGACTGTGCTTTCATCTTGATATGGATTTTTCTTTCATCTCCATATTGAGGTAATGCAGCAAGCGTAACGATAATCGAAACCACACAAATTGCCACGATAAGAATCCAACCCATGTTTTACTCCCTCCACCCAAAATGTAAAAAGTATTTGATATTTTAATTATAAATGTCCCTAGCTAAATGTCAAACCCTTTTTACATTAAGAATATTTTACATAAAACCCCTTGACACCACCGTACATACTGTATATATTATACATATACAGTAATAACACCAAGCAAAGCAGGTGATGCGTTGAATATCATTATTTCCAATGCGGTGGATCAACCGATCTACGTGCAAATCAAAAATCAGATGAAAGAGCAGATTCTTCATGGCCAGCTGCAGGAAAAAGAAAGTCTGCCGTCGATTCGCAAGCTGGCGAAAGATCTGCAGGTAAGTGTGATTACCACAAAGAAGGCGTATGAAGAGCTGGAAAAAGAGGGCTTCATTGAAACGTTTCCGGGCAAGGGGTCGTTTGTTGCCTCGCAAAATTCCGAGCTGCTGCGAGAAAAACAGCTGAAACTCATTGAGGATCAAATGGCCAAAATGCTGGAAGACAGCAAAGCCTTCAACATTCCCCTCAATGAACTGATCGAGATGATGACATTGCTATACGAGGAGTGAGCCAGATGGAAAATATAGTCGAAGTGAAAAATTTGGAGAAATACTTTTCCAATTTTTCATTGAAAGAAGTCAATTTAACGGTAAAAAAAGGCTTTATTACCGGATTCATCGGCCCGAATGGAGCGGGTAAGAGCACGACCATCCGCTGCATTATGAACCTGACCCGGGCCGATCATGGGAAGGTGCGGATTTTTGGCAAGACACATGAAGAGGACACGGAGAACATCAAGCAGCGCATCGGGTTTGTTCAGGATGAGAGCTTCTTTTACGGGCATTTGTCGCTGGAACAGAACAAGAAGCTGATTGCCCCTTTTTATCAGACGTGGAATGAGAAGTTATTTGCTCATTATATTGAGCGGTTTGAGCTGCCGCGCATGAAAAAGGTGGACCATCTTTCCAAAGGGATGAAGATGAAGTTTTCCCTGGCAATGGCACTCTCCCACAATCCGGAACTGATTATCATGGATGAACCCACCTCAGGACTGGACCCCGTGTTTCGCAGAGAATTGCTGGAGCTCTTGCAGGACATCATTCAGGACGAAGAAAAAGCGGTATTTTTCTCGACCCATATTACACAAGATCTGGAGAAGGTAGCCGATTTTATTACGTTTATCGATAATGGAAAAATCGTAGCAAGTGAGGAAAAGGATGCGCTTTTAGAACAGCATGCAGTGGTGAAAGGGCCGAAAGAGTGGCTCACGGCAGAACGGCGTCGCCTGTTGCATGGCGTAAAGGAAACGGATATCGGGTTTGAGGGGCTGCTTACAGAGAAACAACGGCTTGCCGGAGAAGCGGACGGTCAAGTGCTGCTGGAGCGGCCATCGCTTGAGGACATTATGTTTTATACGGTAAAGGAGCGTAAAAATGGTCATTCAACTATTGCGTAATGAAATGTTCAGTCAGAAAGCTTACAACTATGTTTTAGCATTTTCTTCATTTATCCCATTTACGGGTTTTTTTACAAGCGGTGTGCCAATCCGGCATATTTTGCTAATTATTGTCCTTTCTTCCTGGGTTCCGCTCATAGCGCCTTATTATGAGAGGGATGCGCTTCTCAATAGCCTGCCTGTTACCCGGAAGAAAATCGTTACCGCAAAATACCTGGCTCCGCTGATGTGGTCCATTCCGGCCACGGTAATTGTGTTCATCTATGTTTTTCTGTTTGTCACCTATGCACCATTTCCAGCCCGGTTGATAACTGGATGGGATTTACTGCTGGCACTTGCTGGACTTTATTTGCTGATATCTTTTTTCTATCCGCTCCTTATCTCTTTAGGCTATATTGCAGCAACAACCCTGACGGCGATAACAGGAGGGGCAATAATGATTGGGGTCCAGATGGTTATAAATATTTATCATAACCCGAGTATGACCTCACTCGACAGCACGGTTGAGAACATCATAGCAAACCCAAATGCCTTCATCCTGCTGTTTGCCGGCATTACCTTGATTATTACACTATTATCCTACGCTTTGTCCGTGAAGCTTTATGAGCGGAAGGACTTTTAAGAGGGAGTGACAAACATGGAATCTATTTTATCATTGCAAAACGTACACAAGAAATTAGGAAAGAAATTGGCCGTCAATGGGGTATCGCTGGATGTCTATCCCGGGGAAATCTATGGCTTCCTCGGTCCCAATGGTGCCGGGAAAACTACCACCATCCGCATGATCACCGGGCTGACAAAGATCACATCAGGCGACATCCGGATTGCAGACGCAAGCATTACGAGTGATTACAAAAGTGCCATTCAGCATGTCGGCACCATTGTGGAAAATCCTGAATTGTATCCGTATCTGACCGCGGAAAAGAATTTGCTCCATTTCGCCCGAATGAGCAAAAATGTCACAAAAGAAGACATCGATTCACGCCTCAAACTGGTACGACTGGACCATGTACGGAATCAGAAGGTGCGTAAATTTTCCCTCGGGATGAAACAGAGGCTTGGGATTGCCCAGGCGCTGATTCATCGGCCAAAAGTGCTGATTCTAGATGAGCCGACAAATGGGCTTGATCCAGCCGGCGTGAGAGAAATGCGGGACTACCTCCGCAAAGTTGCAAAGGAAGAGGGAGTGGCGATTTTCATTTCCAGCCATCTTTTAGCGGAAATTGAACTTATTTGTGACCGGTTTGCCATCATTCAGGAAGGAAAACTGGTCCAGGTCGAGCGTGTATCAGATGAAGACAGGCCGGAAGAGATGAATCGATACCAATTGGAAGTCAGCGACCTGGCCAAAGCGCACAAGCTGGCGGTTAGAGAATTTCCCAAGCTTGTTATTCATGAGAAGGAGAATTGGCTGCATATTAAAGCGGCGAAAGAGCAAGTTGGCCAGCTGATTATGTTTTTGACAAGCCAGGGTGTGATGGTTTACCAGTCTGTAAGGGAAAAACAGACGCTGGAGGATCGTTTCCTGCAGGCGACAGAAAGGGGAGTGTCCTGATGTTTTTGAAACTTGTGCAAAACGAATGGATGAAGTTATTTAATCGGACCAGCACTTATGTGATGTTAGGGCTTCTGGCAGCAGGAGTGCTGACTACGGCGATTTTCACGTATTACCAGCAGCAGGACCAGCAACTTCCCTCACAGGAGCAGTGGCAGGCTGAACTGCAGAGCGAGAATGAGACCTTGGCCCAGCAGGAAGCGGAGACGAACAACTATTATATCGAGTCGGATGCGATCAACCAGCAAGCCATCAACAACTATCGGCTGGAACATAATCTATCACCTTATGAGACGGAAAATGTCTGGACATACATGGACAGCAATACGGGTCTGATTCAATTTATCGGCATGCTCGTTATTATTGTGGCCGCGTCCATTGTGGCGCAGGAATTCAAACAAGGCACGATTAAATTGCTGCTGGTTCGCTCCGCTTCACGGACACAAGTACTTGCAGCCAAATTTGCAGTGACGCTATTATTCGGTCTGTTCCTGCTCGTCTCGCTCTTTGCCATGTCGTTTGCCGTCAGAGCCATCGTTTTCGGCTTTGATGGAAGCACCATTCACATCACAGCAAGCAATGGCGAAGTGATAGAATGGTCGCGAATCATCTATCTTGGGGTAACCTATTTGGCCGGTTCCGTTACGATGTTAATGCTGGCAGCTTTTGCCTTCATGATTTCCACGGTGTTCCGGAATGATTCGATTGCCATCGCCATTTCGGTCATGCTGCTGTTTGCAGGAACGATGGCCACCAACATTCTTGCTTTGTTGACGGACTGGGCGAAATTTTCCCTGTTTGCGAATACCAATCTCGAACAGTATTTCCGCGGTGGCCCGATGGTTGAGGGGATGACGCTGGGATTTTCTGTTGTTGTGCTGGTGGTATATCTTGTGGTGTTTTTGGTCTTGGCATTTGGGTTTTTTAATAAGCGGGATGTGAGTATTTAGAAGAGGACTTGATCCTTTGGGCGCTAATCACAACGGGAATATTGTTGTTTCCATACGTCTCGTGAAAGATATAGCTTGAGAGCGAAAATCTCCACTATACAATGACCAAAAAGCAATGCAAGTTTCCCAAACAAGTTAAAGGGTAATAATATAACCAATACCCAATTTATGGAGAAAAACACACTTAATTTTGGAGGTTTTTAAATGGCAAAAGTCACGGTAGGAACAGAAAATCGGACACCCGTCGAACTATATTATGAGGATCACGGTACCGGAAAACCCGTTGTACTCATTCACGGCTGGCCATTAAGCGGCCGCTCCTGGGAATACCAAGTTCCCGCTCTCGTAGAAGCTGGCTATAGAGTTATTACGTATGATCGCCGGGGATTTGGCAATTCTTCTCAACCTTGGAACGGGTATGATTATGATACCTTTGCTGCAGATTTACATCAGTTAATAGAACATTTAGATCTTCATGACGCAACCCTTGTTGGTTTTTCCATGGGTGGCGGTGAGGTAGCTCGTTATATTGCGACCTACGGAACAGACCGAGTGGAAAAAGCTGTATTTGCTGCAGCTGTCCCGCCTTATTTATACAACGCAGCAGATAACCCCGAGGGTGCGTTGGATGATGCCACAATGGAAGAATTTGAAAGCGGCGTGAAAAATGATCGTCTTGCATTTCTGGATGGGTTTACGCAAAACTTTTTCGCTGCTGGTGATCAGACGGACCTGGTGAGCGAACCCTTCCGATCCTATATTAAAGATATGGCGGCATGGGCTTCACCAAAGGGGACGCTGGATTGTATTGCTGCTTTCGGAAAGACAGACTTTCGAGATGATTTGGCTAAATTTACTATACCGACCCTTGTTATTCACGGCGATTCAGATGGGATTGTGCCATTTGAGGCTAGCGGAAAACGAACACATGAAACGATTCCCGGAAGTAAATTAGCCTTGATAAAAGGCGGTCCGCATGGTTTGAATGCAACGCATGCGAAAGAATTCAATCAAGAACTTCTAACGTTTTTGAAGGATTGATGGTGAAAAGCCTGAGCTATGATCAACTCCTTTAAAAAACTTACATCTGTCAGAAAGGAATCCGTTTTGGTCATTTTTCCAAAGCGGATTCCTTTAATTTGTTAAAAACACATATCTAGGCTACTGTTCATATAATACCAAAGTCAAATAACCAAAAGGATGTGTCTCCTTGGCTAATAATCAAAGGTATTATGTGCGTGGGAATACTGCTGAAGGACTTACTAATTATTTCCCTTCCAATTTAAATGGAGTGGAGAAAGTTATTACATTGGAACATCCATCCGAAAAATTGAAAACGGCGGTATTGCAACAACTAATCAGCAACCTTGAAAAGAATTACCAGATAGAAATTCTATTAAGCCCCCATGGATATGATTATCTGGATGGGTTTATCCTACGGGAAAAATCTGTTGCTATTATTACGGAAACGGCTCAGACCAGGGACACCTCAGAAAAATTCGATCTAAGCCAGTACGTGACGGATTCCTTATACCTAACAGACGATTTCCTGGAAGCAAGAAATAATTATCTGGGTGAACAACAAGCAGCATACAGTGCTTTTGCAACAGGACTTCGCATCCATGATGACCTGGAGGATATTTATATCGCAGAAATGGATTTTGACAAAGCGGATACGCTCACAGCAACATTCATTTCCAATCTGCTTACAGGTGTTCCGAAAGTTGAGCGGACAGCACATGAATCCCACCGCTTATTCGGCACAAATACTTCTGAGGGCGTTGTTAATGAAATCCCGTATCTCAAAGAAGACTTTTCAACTGTTTATCATGTAAAAGGCAGAGCAGGAACCGGCAAATCCACCTTCATGAAAAAGATCGGCGAGGCATCGAAGCAGCATGGCTTCGATATTGAACTTTACCATTGCAGCTTCCACCCCGGGAGTATCGATATGCTGATCGTAAGGGATCTGGATTTTTGCATGTTTGACAGCACAGACCCGCATGAGTTTTTTCCAGACAGTGACTCAGAATCAATAGTTGACCTTTATGAAGAGCTGGTCACTCCCGGAACAGATGAAAGATATGCAAGTGAGATAAATCGGATCAATGGTGATTATAAAGCTTATATGAAAAAAGGAGTAAAGCACTTAAAATCTGCTGGAAACTCTCTGGAAATCATAGAAGATCATTATACATTTGATGAGATGCAAGTAATCAAAATCACCAAAGATTTGATGGCGCGAATATAGCCATAGTCAGCAAAAAGGCAGGTCCTTTTATGGGTTCTGCCTTTAAATTTCACGATAACATGCAAGGCAACACAGGAAAATTCATAAACTATTTTTGGGGTGATAAAATGAGAGTAGCATACACGGATTCAGATGTAGATTTAATGGCAAGGATGATGCGAGCGGAAGCCGTGGGTGAAGGAAAACAAGGAATGATGTATGTGGGAAATGTCATTGTTAATCGGGCGGTAGCGGATTGTTTAGATTTCAGGGATGTAAGAGCAATTCGCGATGTCATTTTTCAAGTACAAGGAGGAAACTATTCGTTTGAAGCTGTTCAAAAAGGCAGCCTATTTTATAGAAGAGCGAGAGAGGTTGAGAAAAAATTAGCGAGAAAGAATTTGAATTATTGGAGACAACACCCGGCGAAATATGCGCTTTGGTATTTTAACCCATATGCTCCATGCCCTCCAACATGGTACGGTCAACCTTTTACCGGTCAGTATAAAAATCATTGTTATTATGAACCGGAAGCCGGAACATGTCCGAGTGTTTATTAATTTATTGTCATACGTGCGTTCGATAAACCCGACCGCACGTATTTTATGGGATAAGATGTTTGTGTAACTCCCTAACCATAACCTTCATATAAATAAAAGATATAGGTAAATATGGAGGTTAAATATGTACTTTCGTTATGGTGATTCTTGGCGGCATTGGAATGGCTCCTACAGACAAAGAGGATCAGAAAGTATTAGCAGGCAGCCTGATTTAGTTGCACATTCGGTCTTACAGCGTGAGTACCCCAACATTGTTGTTTTAAGCGGTTCAACTTATGACAATAGGGTAGCTTTAACGTTTGATGATGGTCCGGATATCCGCTTTACCCCGCAAGTGCTGGATGTTCTTAATAACTATCAAGTGAATGCTACGTTTTTCCTGATGGGCGCAAGAGCAGCGGAACGACCAGATATTGTCAGGAGAATTCAAGCAGAAGGGCATGCCATCGGGAATCATACGTATTGGCACCCTAATTTAACAGAAGAATCTTTGGAAAGAGTGCATTGGGAAGTAACAGCAACGGAGGAAACAATTGAGCAAATATTGGGATTCCGCCCCCGATTATTCCGGCCTCCTTACGGCTTTTTAAACCGGGAGATTGTCGAATTACTGGGAGATATGGGCAATGCGGTGATTCTCTGGAACGTTGATTCTCTGGATTGGATGGAATTGGGCACTGACGCGATTACCAACACCGTTTTAGCGAATACCGCGCCGGGTTCCATCATCCTCATGCATGATGGCGGGGATGAGACAGCGGATTTAACAGATACCGTAGATGCTTTAGATGTGATTATTCCGCGTCTGCAGGCAGCAGGCATGGAATTTGTGACCATTCCTGAATTAATTAATATTAGTGAAGCGAAGTGAATTAAATAGCGTCCGTGGATTTGATGGGAGTCTATTCTTCTTGATATAGTAATGACACGATTAGATTAGCGGGCGCAAAATTCAAATGAGACGAAACCAGTTAGGAAGAACAACGTAAGAATAGGAAGGAGTTAAAATGGGAGGAACATTTGAATGGACAAGCAAAACATAATCACAAAGACTGAATCAATGGTCCACGAAAAACTGCAGGAAGAGAAATCCGGTCATGACTGGTATCACATTGAACGGGTCGTCAAAAATGCCAGGGAAATCACGGCTGATGAGAAAGCAGATACATTCATTGTAACCCTCGCTGCCTTGCTGCATGACCTGGCCGATGATAAAGTCGTCGCCAGCGAGGAAGAGGGATTGCGTTTTATCAGCGATTGGCTCACGCAACAGGAGGTGAGCCAGGCGGACAGGGAGCATATTCTTTCCATCATCCAGACCATGTCCTTCAAGGGCGGAAACTCACAAGCCATGGAAACGCTGGAAGGGAAAATTGTCCAGGATGCGGACAGGCTTGATGCGATCGGCGCTGTTGGCATTGCCCGCTGCTTCGTCTATTCCGGCAAGAAAGGACAAGCCATCCATAATCCGCAGTTGCCAGTGCGGGAGGAGATGACCGTGGAGGAATATCGCAACGGCGAATCCACAGCCATTCACCATTTTTATGAGAAGCTGCTGAAATTGAAGGATTTGATGAATACAGGAAAAGGTTATGAATTAGCGGAAGCACGCCACCAATTCATGGAGGATTTCCTGAAGCAGTTTTACAGGGAGATAAAATGAAAACAAGCCGTCCACGACAGACGGCTTGTTTTTGGTTTATGGCAGCAAAAACAAATGAATGGCAGAAAGAGAAGCTACCCCAAATACACCTAAAAATCCCGCCACCACAACAGTGAAGAAGTTAATCGGAATATGCAGCCCAATCGCGCCGCCAAATACATTTAAAAAGAATAAAAACAGGATGCCGATCCCCAGTTTCACCGCAGACTGCCCAATAAATCGCATCGGCTTGGACGGCGCCCCAATGACGAGCAACACAACAACAAGCGCAATCATCACCGAAATCACAATCGCAGAACTCAACGCAAACCCACCCCTTTAACTTGTCCCTTTTTAGTACTTATGATGGGAGAAGAGGAAAAAGAACAAGAAATAGTTGGGGTGGTAAAGTGTTGTTCACCCTCTTACTAGAGGATGGGGATGCAATCAAAGCCGATGAAGCTCCAATTGCTTCCGTCTAATCCATCCCAACACCATGATAATCACCGTAACCCCAGTTAAAAACAGCAACTCAGACACTCCATTTGTTTCAAAGAACTGACGTACGGGTGGTTCTTTTAGCATCATATCTCCTGCTGTCCAGGCAAGCAGTCCGGCGCCGATATAAATAATGATTGCATATTTTTGCATGAGTCTCATCATAAATTGGCTTGCAATGAGGATGATAGGGATGCTGAGGGTAATGCCAATCATGATAAGAAACAAATCATTGTTGGCAATTGCTGCAATGGCGAGCACATTGTCCAAACTCATAATCAAATCAGCGAGAATAATGATCATAACAGCATCCAGCAGGGAATTCCCGACCTTTATCTTTTTTTCCTCATGCTTGTCCACCAGCAATTTATAGGAAACAAGCAGAAGCAGGATACCGCCAATGAGTTGAATTAACGGCAAATTTAAGAGAAAAACCATCAGAAACGTAAACAGAATTCGTAAAGTAATCCCTCCGAGCGTTCCCCAGCGAATTGCCTTTTTCTGCAAATGTTCCGGAAGGTTTCTGCTTGCCATAGCGATGACGACCGCATTATCTCCGCTTAAAATTAAATTGATCACGAGAATTTTGGTCAAAATCTCTATCCATTCCAAATGAATTCCCCCCTGAGGAGTTATCTTTCCGGCGTTTTCTTAAACAGTAAAAAGAACAGGAAGACCAACCCCATATAACCGAACAGCGGGTACAATACTGAAAGCAGCGTGCCATACCCTGCCTGACTTATGACAAAGATCACGAACAGAATGATCCAAACATTCGTGCGAAAAGAAAGACCAAGTGCTGCCTTCATCTGGCGTGAAACCCCGAAAATGTTTCCAACAACTGTGTTGAATATCTCCCCATAAATCACGAATACGTACAAGATATGAATGACCATGCCAAAATGTCTGATGATCTCAGCCATCGGAATATCGTGCCGAAATGTTTCCGGGAAAAAAGATAATGAAAGATGAATGGCCAGCAATATAAAAGTGAGAGCCAATCCGCCCCAAAAACCGCCCCATTTAAGAACATGTTCATCCCGGATTTCTTTTCCCAGTGGCACGAGCACGACTTGAGCCGTCATCAAATTGAATGCAGCATAGGCGAATGGAGAACCAACCCAGGACATGCTTTCCGGAAGCTTTGTAGGAAGAACTTGTCCGATCAGTTCATGTGGATGCTGGCTGATGATAGAAGCCGCCACAAATATCCCAAACAAAATCATCAATGGTACGATATAGGAGTTGATGGCAAAAATACCTTTTAGCCCTTTCAATACAACGATGTAACAGAAGATGAGTGTGGCGATAATCCCCATCTGGAAGGGAAGGCCGAGCTGTTCCTGAAACACAGCGCCCGCCCCTGATAGCATGACAGAAGTGACGCAAATAACCACGACAAAAATGAAGAGGTTGACGATTTTGCCGACCTTCCTGCCGAATAAATACTCGTTTAATTGCTGATACGAATAGGCCTGTATGCGGGAGGAAATAATCATCATCTTAATCCCGACCACAATAAACAAAATTCCGCTGATTGCAATGCCGATGGTCCCTAAAGCACCATGGACACTAAAAAACGTGACAATTTCCTTCCCTGATGAAAACCCTGCCCCAACGACCGTTCCGACATAGGTTGCGGCTAAAAGTAATATAGAAATCTGCTGCTTTGTCATTCCTCCACCTCACCTTATTTTTATGGCGAGAAGAGGATTTAAAGAACAGCTTTTCCAAATTTAACAGCACCTGTTACTCGAAAAAATTAAAAGCAATTCTATTCATTTCATCCGGCTTTTCCACAACGGTCCAATGCCCGCAATTCTCTATTTCTATTAACTTTGCATAAGGGATATGCTCCAGCAATAATTTGTCTATTAATTTGGGAGGTAAAATGTCGTAGCTGCCTTGTGCAACTAAGATAGGGATATGGTGAATGGCATCTATTCTATCGGTTACGTCATAATATTCCAAGATGTCTCTTCCAATCGCATCATTAACGATTGGGTCAATGGTTGTATTTGCTTTTTGCTTTAAGGCTTCCTCTGAGTAAACATAGTATCTGTCAAGAATGGATAAAACCTCTTCCATTGATACTTCTCCCCTTTTAAGACCCTCCTCTAAATTGGCGAGTTTTGTTTTATCTTTTTCTGACAGTCTTTTTTCTAATTCTGCTCCAAAGGTTTTAAACCCTTCCGCCGTAACACCTATTGCAGCAGTCAGAAGAATCTTATTCACCCTTTCCGGGTAAGCAGTCGCATATAAGAGAGCCAGCATAGAACCCCATGACTCCCCGAACAGGTTCATTTTTTCCAGATTTAATTCTTTCCGTACTAATTCCAACGTGTTTACTTCATCTTCCATCGAATATTGGTTGTCTATGGAGGGGTCTGATTTCCCGCTGCCTCTTTGGTCATAAAAAACCAGCCTAAACTGTTGAGATAGGGGCAGAACATGAGGTAGAAAAAATTGCTGTTCGCTTCCAGGCCCGCCGTGCAGAAAAACAATGGGTTCTCCTTCACCTATAGTATTGACATGTAGTCCTTGAAAATCAGCATTAATGAGCGTCATTTAACGTCCTCCGATGATTTTTTCTTTATAAAAAAAAGGGACAAATCACCCCATGTCCCCTACTTCAGTTCTTATTCCAGAGATACTAATGTCTCGCTGCAAACAGTATCCATTAATCAGTCGCGAACTCTCTTGTGTATATTTTTGAGTTTAACTTTTTGTTTTCAATTTTGTACACACGGTCATAATCAGCAAAATTCTCTTCCTTAACATGGTGGCTAACTTCAATAATAGCTTGAGGTAAGCTGAAGAGCGTATTATGAATGCCCTGGGCAGTTTCTTTATCAAGCGCTGCAGTCACTTCATCCGCAATTAACAACTCACGTTTTCTTAAGATCGCACGTGCGATTTCTACTCTCTGATTCTGACCTCCCGAAAGGTTTTGACCATTTTCTCCGACGATAAAGTCAAGACCCCTTTCTTTAACGGCAGATGACAAGCCCGCAGCCTTAATTGATTGATATAGTTCTTCTGGTTCAAAGTCTTCACCTAACGTGATATTGAACTCTAAAGTCTCATTAAATATCATGGGCGTTTGACGTATATAACTAATATTTCGATTAACAGCGCGTGTACTTCGCTCAATTTCCCCTCCATATGTTATCTGTCCCTCTGTTAAGGAAATATTTTGCTGAATTAAATTCAAAATAGTAGTTTTACCAGATCCAGACTCACCAAGTAACAGCAGCTTCTCTCCAGCATTGATCTCCAGATCGAATCTATCTAATATTAAATTATTATCAAATTGTACGATACCATCTCGAATTTCGAAGGGAAGTATACTTTCAAGAGAATGATTATCGTTTTGTTTAAATGCGTTGTTTTCCTCTTCTATTATCGAGAGTTTTTTACGAATGCCCTTAGTTGTAGACAACTTGTCAATATTTTCAGCAGCAACAGATAGTGGATTAGCAATGCGGTCACTAGCGATATATACCGCTACTAGCGCCTCCACTTCCAGTAAACCATTAAAGACAAATAGCCCTCCAATAAAGACCGGGATCAAGCTTAAGATGTGTGATGCGATGTAGGCAGTTAGACTTGCTAAGGCTTGAGCCAAAGTCATCTTAACATTTTTAACTTCTGCATTAGTAATGCTAAGCTTTAAGCGCTCAAAAAATGTTATCTCACGTTGATAACCAATAATTGTTTCAACACCTTTTATATCTTCAACTAATTCATTGGTGTAATCCTCGTTAGCCTTACTCCAATCTTTAGAGCTGTTTTCAATTTTCTTTTGATTTAATTTCGGAAAAATCATTGTGACTAAAGCAAAAACGATAAAGATAAAACCTAACGTAACATTAACAGATAAAATATATCCACTGGCTACACTTGCTAAAACAATAGTTTGAATCGATATAATCCAAGCCATAATATAATTATTCTCTAACAATTTAACATCATTTTGAAGAAAAGAAAGTACATCCGATGATCTAGATTCTGAACCTTTTTGATGTTTATGAACATGGTGTTCATAAACAGTTGTTTTCACACTGACATTAAAATTCTTTATTAATTTTGCTATGCTCCATTGATAAAAATATGATCCAAGGCCAAGGATCAGGAAACCTACAATACCGAAGCCTACTCCGAATGCAAGTTCTTGTAAGCTTCCATTTTCTAATCCTTCAATAACAAGTCGGATGGTCTCTGGTAACAACAACCCTTCAATGGATACAACAACCAAACCAATCAAAACAAAAATTACATATTTTGCAGTCCCGTGTCTAATCATTAACTTCATTGCTTTCATCCCAATCAATAGTTGCTAATTTTGTTTTTTTGATGATTGATTATTTCTTCTGCTATAGACAAAACTACATCAGTACTAGTGGTTAGTTTTTTATGGCTAGTAAATGATATCCATCTACTAAGAACAGAAACAATCCCCATTGATCCGGTATAAAAATCATGAGAGATTTTAAGAGCTTGCTCCCCAGGAAACCCTAAAGATTTACCATCATTTTCACCAACCACTTCAAATAGTCTAAATGTAGAAATTTTATCTTCTATACTTTCATACACCTGGGGGTTCTCTTCGACCAATTGATAATAAGAGATCAAGAAGTCAACAACTCCCGCAAGTCCTCTCATTAAACTCGGGAAATATTGAATCTTATGTTCTAAACCCTTCACAATTTTATCGAGGTATTTTTTATGTTCTGAATTCCTTGTTATACGATAAAACGAAATCAATAACATTCCAATACCGGAAAGCCCATTATATAAAAATGCGGACTCTACAGTTTCCCCACTACCAATTTTCTTTCTATTAATAGTTATATTTCCAATTCTGTTTGTATAAAGCAGATCCAAAACTTCTTCTAATATTATTTCTGATGCTTCCAGATATTTTCTTTCAGAGGTCACAGTATACGTTAATAACAAGGCTAGGGAGACTCCCGCTTTCCCTTCATAAAGACCGGCGTATTCTAGCTCATCCCCTATTATCAGTTCATCTGACAGAATCAACGCTTGCTTCTTAGAATCAGGATCTTTCGTTTTCAACCAATAATACAAATGCATAATTACTAATCCAGCTTTACCATAAAACAAATCATTTAACAAAGGGGCCGGTTGCACAGCTGCTTTCTTGTATAAAACCCGAGCTTCATCAATTAAACCTATTTTTAATAAATAGACTATAATTCCTGAGCTTCCGATTAACAAGCTTCTCGGCAAATTCTTTATACTAGGAAACTCTCTTTCGAAAATTTCTAAACTAATTTCTTTTAATTGAAAGGGATTTGGCTTACCTAAATTACTATATGTTTGATATGTGCCAATCAATATCCCATAGATTCCATGACAAATGCTGAACGGATTTGTATTAAAAATATGTGGGTCAGCAGGGATATAATAGCCTTTTTCTTTTGTTGAAAAATCAAATAAATCTACTATTGAATTTGTAAGTTCTATTAAATCCGTTCCTATATACTTAGTAGATAATTTGCTGTTATGATTAGTCAAACTTTGAGTATGAAAATGGTTTAATAAAATATCAATATATTCGTCAGACAAATAAGGAATATTTTTTCTTGCCCATTCTAATAATGCAATTTTTTTGTTTTCATCCAATGCATACAAATTATTAATGGGGTATATCATAACCATACCTATTAGCATTATCTTGTCTAAATCTTTTTTAATTAGACTATTCTCTTTAGAACGATAACCAATTGTATCTACTCTTAGTTCATCTGTTTCATGAAGAAACATAGAATGTTCTAAATCAATTAATTTAACATTAAAAGATCCATTTTCTTTTTTCTCCAATATAACATTTGCATCTGATATGTCGTAAAGAGCTATACCGTGCGCATGAATAATATTGACTTTTTCAATTAATTGGCAAAAAATATCAAATATGTTATCATAATATTTATTTATTTCCGCTACATCTCGCTCTAAACTTATTAAAGGATTTTTTGTATAAGTATATACTCTTAAAGATTCACCTCTAATTTTCTCTTCTACTAAATATCCATTTCCATGTTCTGAAATAAAATCATGTACTTTTGGAGTAATTCCAGTTTTTTCTAAATTTATTAAAAATTCTTTTTCTCTTACTAATCTTTCAGGTGCATACAACCCCGCATAATCCAAGGCTGAATACTGCCTAGCTTCTTTCGCAATCAATTCTTTTTCATTATGATCTTCTACAAGATATACTCCTCCACTAGAGGAAAAATTTAAGGCCTCTTTAGGTATGTATTTTAACAAAAACAATGATTCCTTTTCTGTTTCTATTGGAACCTTCAAATCTTCAACCCATTCTGGAATATGATAATAAGGTACTCTCATGTCCTGAACGAGTTTATTTTTATTGTTTTTAATAAATGTTTCTATTGTACCCCGTTCTGAAACTTTTCTAATTGGACTAAATTCACCATATCGATAAAACAAAACCTTCGAATTTCTATATGGCTTATCAGAAAGAATATAAGGGCCTTCATAATCCTTTGTTTTATGATACAAATCTTCTAATACTGTCAAGATAGAGTCTTCAGCAGGATATAGAACAATGAATTTACCGTGACTTGCTCTATTAGCCGCCTTTCCATTTATTTCCCTAAATTTGTCTAAATCCGCTATGAACTTGAAGTTTATTTCATTTTTGATACAGTAAGTTGCTACAACCTTAAACACTTCTTCATAGTTATCAATCGTTGAAGAAATATGTATTTTCCAACCTGCTGTTCTCTCTTCGGAGATATTTTTATTGAAAAAAAACATAGTCCAAGGGTATTTAATATAAATTTCAACCTTGCTTTTATCGAAATCAACAAGATTTATAAAACTATCTTCGTGATGTCTAAAAGTATTATCTAACATATAAAATGATGTGTTATTTTTATAGGCTACGGCATGATTAGAATATTCCACTGGTAACATTTATTCTCACCTTATTCTATTAAAATAAATTAAAAGATAAGGCTGAGTATATAATATACTCGGCCTTATTAAATTCATTCACTCTCCGGTAAATAGTGTTTTTTGATTCCAATTTTTGATATAGCCCTAAAACAGCTAACATACTGGATATTAAATGAAAATTTAACCTAACTCCACTGGCTATGCGCAGTTGAATGGACAATAACAGAGATAACAGGAATTGAACCGGAATACTAGCGAATTTTAATCATGACACTTTTAAATGTAAACGGATACATTTTTGCTAGTTTTTCTGGATTTTATGTTCCAGTCTGAACTGGACCATTGCAACTGTAACTAGTGCATGATCCAAATGGGGACACGCCACCGCTACTAAAAGATCTAGTCACAACCATTTTTTGAAGATCTAGTAAACTTGTCATATTTGTCACCTCCTTTGATATAATGTCTTTAATATAAACTATAATTTTGTAAATTGCAATAAAATATTGATAGAATATTGTTGGGAAAATGTTAGTTGTTTTTGGTGGTTTTTTATCATTTTTTCATTAATTTAACCCCTAATTTTCCTAAATTAGGAAAGTTAGGGGTTCATTAGTGTTTTGACATTGTTTATCGTCGATGTATTCTATAAAACTAGCTCCTAGTCCTATAGAATTTTTTCCTGGCGGTCACGTCTTTTGGATCCTGCACGACACAAATAATCAAGCCA
Source organism: Lentibacillus sediminis (assembly GCF_002763455.1). GTDB lineage: Bacteria > Bacillota > Bacilli > Bacillales > Amphibacillaceae > Lentibacillus_D > Lentibacillus_D sediminis_A. The sequence continues at coordinate 252,215 of NZ_NIXK01000005.1, read as the reverse complement.
TCACGTCATCGGCTTTCATTCTAATACAAATTTTTAAAAGAAAAAGGGAGCATGGTTGTCTTCCCATGTCCCCCTGCGTCAGCTTTCTTTTTCCTTAAATACCAGTGTCTCAGTCATTTCCTCGCCATTTTCCATCCACGTCACTTCAATGGTGAATTGTTGCCCCTGTTGGTATCCAGCCAGGAAGTTATAATTTTTAAATTCCTGCTCCCATGGTTCCTCTTTTGATGGAAGCGATCCTTCGCCGGTCATATAGTTATTTTCCATCCATTCCGCGTGCACCTTGTACTCAAATGTACCATTTGACTCCCCGGTATAGTAAGCCTCCATCTGCGCACTCTCCGTTATGTCTGCCGCGGGTTCATAAATCTCCAGCACAATTTCCCCCCGCCAATGCTCGGTCTCTGCAGTGTATGTACGCTGTTCGGTCTCTCCATTAGAACATGCCATAAGCAGCAACAAAGCCATCAGTATTAGCAGCTTTTTCATGAAAGCCCCTCCATTTTAGAAATTTACTTCCAACAGTTTGCAATAAATGTGCTCCTACAAAAAAACCAAGGGACACTCCACCCTATGTCCCTTGCCTCCAATGTATTCTATAAAACTAGCTCCTAATCCGAAACGCATTAATTTTCCGATGGCGAACCTCCCGCAGCAGAAAAATATACTTAGCCTGGGCGATGGCTTCCAGCTGACGGGTGCTTGCAGGTGCGTCAACGCTATGCTCCATCAGTGCCTTGATTTGTTTCCAGTCCTGTTCCGCTGCGTAGAAGGCCTCCAGGAGTTCGTCATCGATGTCTCGCTTCTTTAATTTCTTCCCCATGCACTCCACCCTGACTTCGTATCTAGATATCTCTTCTTCCTTCTAATGCTTTGGATAATGTCACTTCATCTGCATATTCCAAATCGCCGCCAACCGGCAGACCATGGGCAATCCGTGTGGCCTTGATTCCGGAGGGCTTCACAAGTCGTGAAATATACATGGCGGTTGCTTCCCCTTCAATGTTCGGATTGGTGGCCAGAATGATTTCCTCTACCTCTTCATCCTTCAGGCGATTGATTAAATCAGGCACATTGATATCCTCTGGCCCAATGCCATCCATTGGAGAAATGGCGCCGTGAAGCACATGGTACTTCCCGTGGAATTCCTTCATTTTTTCCATCGCGATCACGTCTTTTGGATCCTGCACGACACAGATGATTGAGCCATCCCGTGACGTATCCGCACAGATGGCGCATGGATCCTGGTCTGTGATATGCCCGCAAACCGAACAGTGTGTTAGTTCCCGTTTGGCATTGACCAGGTTTTTGGCAAAGTCCATCACGTCATCGTCTTTCATATTTAATACAAAAAAAGCCAGCCGGACAGCGGTTTTTGGACCGATTCCCGGCAATTTGGTGAAACTGTCGATCAGTTTGGAAATTGGTTCTGGATAATACATCTATTTGCCTCCTAGAACGTTAGAACATTCCAGGCATATTCATCCCTTTGGTGAATTGTCCCATCGTTTCGTTTGTTGTCTCCTCAATCTGACTCAGCACATCATTCGTAGCCGTAAGGATCAGATCTTGCAGCATTTCTACATCATCCGGATCAACGACTTCCTCTTTAATTTCTACCTCGGTGATTTCCTTCTTCCCATTGGCGTGAACCGTTACCATGCCACCGCCCGCTGATGCCTGAAAGTTCATCTCATGCAGTTCATCCTGTGCTTTCATCATTTTCTTCTGCATTTTTTGCATTTGCTTCATCATGTTATTCATATTTCCCTTCATGGAAAATACCTCCTTTGATTTTTTCATTTTGAAATAAAACAGTATCTAGTTTTTCCTCTATAAATTTCACAATAAGGTAAGCCACGTCCAGCTCCAGCGCCCAGCGACTAGTGGACTTCCCTCACCTCCGTACGATAAGTCAACATCGACTCACTACGTTCGTCGTGTTTCCTTTATCTCCTGCGGCTCAGTCCAGCCCATACGTCGCTAACCGGGCGCTTCCGCTTTTGTTTTAGTCATGGACTTCCAGCAGGTCATCCCCGACGAGCTTTCGTGCCTCATCAACAAGTGGATCCTGCTGTGGTTCGGTTGTGGCTGCCTGTTGTTCCTGGTTATTTAAATAATCGCTGCGAACTTCTGTCCAGGCCTGTTCCGGAATGGGGATGATCGTCAGCTCTTTTCCAAGCACATTTGCCAGTACAGATTCGACCGTTTCCCGGTGATCCAGAAACAGGGAGCAATGGATATCGTACTTGAATGCTACCACCGCCGCCTTTTCGGAAGCTGCGGCCGGCTTGCTGTCCTGAATCGTCGCATGTGCCGGCGCGTTGGTTGTCTTCAATTTATTTAAAAAGTTGGCCCACTCGGATTGCACTTTCTTCAATTCAGGCTTGGCTGCTTCCTTGAGCACATCGCGAATCCGGTCATATGGAATCTTGTAGCCATTTTTTGTACCCCGGGCTGGTGCCTGTCTGCGTGCTTCCCGTCTCGGCGCAGGCTGTGCGTGCACGGCGGGATTTTCTTTCAGCAGGTTAACTTCTTTTTCCAGCTGAGCCAGTTTATTGGTCAGCCTGGAAACTTCTCCGGAATCCTCGCCTGCTGCAGGCTGCTGGGCCTGATGATGGCGATTGGTTATCGTCAAAATCGCAATCTCAATAAAGACTTTCGGATTGTTTGTCCATTTTATCTCCTGCTGGCATTGATTTAATTGGAGAATCGCCTCCTGCACCCAGTCGGTCGATACCGCCTCAGCAAGCACGCGAAAACTCTCTTCCGCCCGCGCCCGCTCCAAGAGGCCTTCCAGAGATGGGGCACTTTTATACAGCAGCAGATCCCGCATGAAATAGATCAGATCATAGACAAATCGGCCGGGATCTTTCCCATTTTGGATGAGCTGGTCGAGTGATTTCAAGGCATGCTGGACATCCTGCTCGTGCATGGCCTGGACCATCTCTGTCAGAATTCCCTGAGAAACCCCGCCGGTCACTGCCAGGATGTCGTCCAGTTCCACCGTCTCCTCACTATAGGAGATGGCCTGATCGAGAATGCTCAATGCATCTCGCATCCCGCCTTCTGCAGCCAGGGCCACGGTCTCCATCGCTTCTGCGGAGACGGAGATGTTTTCCGCGTCAATCACCGTGTGCATTCGCTCGACCATCGCTTGATTGGAAATCGGCTTGAAATCAAAACGCTGACATCTGGAGAGAATTGTCAGTGGGATTTTATGCGGTTCGGTCGTTGCCAGGATGAACACGACATGCGGTGGCGGCTCCTCCAGGGTCTTCAGCAGGGCATTGAAAGCACTGGTAGAAATCATGTGCACTTCATCGATGATATATACTTTATACGGCACAGAACTGGAGGCATATTTCACCTTGTCACGGATATCGCGGATGTCCTCGACACTCGTGTTCGACGCCGCATCAATCTCAATGACATCGGAAATCGAGCCATCCTGAATCCCCCGGCAGGCCGCACACTCATTGCATGGCTCTTTCACCGGGCGCTGCTCACAGTTAATCGCTTTGGCAAAAATCTTCGCCGCACTAGTCTTTCCTGTCCCCCGCGGACCAGAGAAAACATAGGCATGGGAAAACTTCTCCTGCACAATCGCATTCTGCAGTGTTCGTGTAATATGTGTTTGTCCTGCCACGTCGGCAAATTGCCTCGGCCGCCAGACGCGGTACAGCGCTTGATAGCTCATATGGATTTTCCCCTTATAGGTTCTCTCCTAATTATACCCGATTTCAGGGGTGTATGTGAACCTTCGTGGTAAAACATTTGGGAAAGTTTTCGGATATGCCACCTATTCATGGTTTCATTTCGATTATAGAAAAAATACATGTTTACTCACAGACTAACTTTGTCCACTTCATTTTCTGTTTTCTCATGAACAAAATTTAGGTTGCATACTTTCGATAACTGTTATATAATATGTATAACAGTTATTACAAAATGATTTAGGATGTGACGAGGTTGTGATGATAACTCTTGATTTACAAGCAGATGAGCCGATTTATGCACAGGTAAAAAATCAAATCATTGCAGGTATTGCTAAAAAGGAGTTCTTGCCGGGGGAAGGACTGCCTTCTGTCCGTGCACTTGCTGCCGATCTTGGGATCAACCTGCACACGGTAAATAAAGCGTATCAGCAGTTGAAACAGGAAGGCTTTATTTTAATCCACCGCCAAAAAGGAGTGGTAATCAATCCAGAAGGGGTCCCGCAGGCAGACAATGCTTACAGGGAAAGACTTTACGCCACCTTACACCCGCTCATTGCCGAGTCCGTTTGCCGCGGGGTAGGGAAAGAAGAATTTTTGATGCTGTGCAGTGAAATATACAGCGAATTTACAAACGGAAAGGATGAAAATTAAATGGGGCAATCCGTTGTTTTTATGTTATTTCTCATTCTATTGCCTGTGTTTGCTGCCACAATGTTTATGCCTTATCTAACAAGGAGAACAGAAAGCTTTGGGGTTTCTATTCCGGAAGATGTTTATCAAAGCTCAAAACTGAGGGCCATGCGTAAGCAATATGCCATGGTGACCGGAATGATCGGCATGATCGTTTTCGTTGCTTTCCTGCTGTTTGCCGACGCGATGACAAGAAGCAGTGACTTTTTAGCAATTGGTTTTAGTGCAGGATTAGTTGTTTATTTGGTGAGTATGTTTGTTGTCTATTTGAAGTACCATTACCAAATGAAGCGATTAAAAGCGGAGGAAAAATGGGCGGAACACAGGTCACAGCAGGTAGCGGTTGATATGCGTTTTCGCGATAAAAAGCTGATTCATTCCAACGGCTGGTTTGCGATCCCATTCCTGATTTCATTTGGAACATTGATCATGACATTATTACTCTATGATCGAATTCCAGAACGAATACCGATGCAGTATGATTTTAATGGCAACGTCACCAACTGGTCTGCCAAATCCTATCGATCCGTAATGGTCATGCCAGTCATGATGCTTTACCTGACCTTGCTTTTCCTGTTAATTAACGTGATCATAGGCAAAGTAAAGCAGCAGTTAAGCGCAGAAAACCCTGAAAAATCGATGCAGCAAAACATTATTTTCAGGCGGCGCTGGTCAGGGTTTATAATTATCACAGGAACGGCACTGACACTGTTATTCTTTGTCATCCAGCTATCGTTTATTGTTCCGGTGAATGCACAGATTCTAACCATTGTCCCACTCGTTTTTGGTTTAGCTGTGACCGTCGGTGCAATTGTGCTTTCTTTTACAACGGGGCAGGGGGGAAGCAGAATCGTTGCGAGTGATGGTGAAAAGGAAGGGGTCATTGATCGGGATGACGATCGTTTTTGGAAGCTTGGCCAATTTTATTTCAATAATGATGATCCTGCCTTATTTATTGAAAAACGGTTTGGGGTAGGATGGACGATAAACGTTGCCCGGCCATTGGTTTGGATATTCTTAGTACTGATTATTCTTTTGGCTGTTGCTATTCCGGTGGTGTTGGGGGCTTAGTACTGCAAACTGAAGTGGAAGGGGCAGGTTCGCAAAGGAAAACGCCCCCCTTCTTCCAATATAAAGTTACAATTCCGCAATTTTGCTTTGCAACCGGGCGTTTCCAAGTATAAAAGACCATGGTTTCCCATGACCTTTGTCTAAGGGGAGGCGGTCATCTAACATAGGGCGATGGCTGCCTGCTCCTTAATTTATTCTCTCATTGCCTTTATCCCTGATGATAATCTCATATGGAACTTCCCCAATCGATAACTCTTCCATTTTCAGCTCAATTATGTTACCTACATAATTTTCCATTTGCTTAACCTTTCGATCGGCGTTCACGAACCAACTGTCATTTATTGTGGTTTTAATAATGATCTGTAAAGGCATAGGATGGAACGAAGAAGCAAATCCTCTGTATTCTTTGAATTTCTTACTTGTTTCCTCCATTATTGCAGCAAATACAGGGTGCCATTCCATATCTCTTATTTCACTTTCGCTTTTTTCCTCTAATTTAACGGTAAAATCCATATTGGTCTCAGATAAAATGGCATTAGAAATGAGGTTTTCGAGTTCATCATCTTCTGCCAACCCTTTATCTGTCGCTTCAATGATGATTTCTTTCTCTGGTTTAACCAATATGGAATAGGCAAAGTCATATCCTTTGTCCTTTAATACATCTGAAACAACATTGGAAACCTTATCGATTGATTCCCTTAACTTTTCATCCTCTTTATTAAGCGGAATCTTACTGTCCAAAACCCTAAACTTTATTTCAAAATCACCAAATTCTACCTCTTTTGCAGTATCAGCTATTATATTTTCAATCTGACTTTTGATGGCCTCATCTTTAATTTGTGCGGTTAACATACGATCTGCGTGGGAGTAACTTAATCCTACCTCGTAGCCTTTGTCATTTAATTCTTTTGAGCTTTTTATAAATAATAGTTCGAGCTTTTCTTTTTGTTTTTTCGTTTCTTCCATACTTTTTTCTAATTCATTTTTAATTTGTTGATCAGATTTAGCAATTACTGTTTTATCTGTTACGTTTGCGAAAATTGGAATGGAACCATAAATGAGGATGACGATCACAAAACCGATAAGATTTTTTCTCATAGACACCCCCCCTTCATAAGAGGTGTATGTACATGTTTTTTACCTTATTCCTTATTATCTAAAAGGGTAGGTGAACAGGGATCTCCAGTAAAGGAGATCCCTGTGTTCTCTTAATCAAGTCATCCTATGACCCTGCAACATCCCTCTTCGTAAACACAAGCCACGACAACACCATAAAGATAACAAAATACACAACAAGCACACTGATCGAAAAGCCCATCGTCATTCCTTCAATAGGCGGACCAAAGTTATTGGTATACTGACTCAAATCCGTATTGGCGAAAAGGATATATTTTGCCCAGTCGTATTGGTTAAATATCCCGACAACGGTATTTCCGGCCAGCATCAGGAAAATCGCCGTCCCGATGGCCAGAGAGCTGTTGCGGAATACGATGGAAATCATGAACGCAAAGGTCGTCATCATCACCAGATTGACCATGCCTAATCCATATTCCGTTATAATTTCACTGCCCACCTCAACCAGGACATATTCGCCTCCCTGCTGCATGACGACAGACGGGTTCCAGCCTTCGATGCCAAAGAAAGCAGCTCCGGTGAGCCAGGAGGAAACCAGTAAAAATAATAGCGTCACCAGTGCGAAGATAATCACGGCGGTGAACTTGGAAAGCAATATCTTAGATCGGGAAATCGGCCGGATCAGCAGCAGCTTAATCGTACCCCATTTGAATTCATGGGTGACAATGCCTGCCGCTACAATAATCGTCAAGAGGCTAACGATGGACAAAAGGCCCTGGTTCTCCAGCACATACTGCCACGTGCCATATCCTGTCGGCTGGATGTCGTTTTCCAGGTGGAAATTATTCTTTTCCAACTGCATCGGGTTCATCGCAACATTAAATCCCGATTGCGACTCCGCGTTTTCCATCTCGCTCATGATTTCCTCGTTTTCCTGCTGCATCACCTCGCGCCAGTCATCTCCCTGATATTCCTCGCCGGTATCGACAAATGAATAGCTGAGCGCTGCCCCGCCGATAACGAGCACCGCAATAATGATATACATGGCCCACGTTGATTTTCGTATGTAAATTTTCCCTAGTTCGTTGCCAACAAGTTTGATAAAGTTATTCAATCGTATTCTCTCCAATCAGATCAAAGAATTTCTCCTCTAACGTTGCTTTCGACACATTCACCTGGTAAATGGCGATTTCATGCTGGACGAGGGTTTGGATGATCGCCGGCATCTGTTCTTTTTCACTTTGGAATTGGAGCCAGCCATCTTCTTCTGCAGCCGGGATGGCAAACTCGGACTTCAAGAGTTCTGCCGCTTTTCCTGCAGGGGATACCTCGATTTGTACCTGGTGGGCTCGTTCTTCCCCGGAAGCAGCAGCCTCCGTGTCCCGCACATTTTCTGTCGCTACCATTTCGCCATTTTTAATCACGCCGATGCGGTCACACATTAGCTCCACCTCGGACAGCAGGTGACTTGAGATAATTACCGCTACATTTTCTTCCTGAGCCAAGCGGCGGATGTATTGGCGGATTTCCCGGATGCCCGCCGGATCAAGGCCGTTGGTTGGTTCGTCCAAAATCAGGATAGATGGCCGGTGCAGAAGGGCCTGCGCGATACCCAGCCGCTGACGCATCCCCAGCGAATAACGCCCGACTTTTTCCTTGATCACTTTCTCCAGCCCGACAAGTGCGATGACTTCCTGGATCCGCTCACTTGTCGTACCTGGGATCATGCGAGCAAAATGGGTAAGGTTTTGCATACCTGTCATAAACGGGTACATTTCCGGATTTTCCACGATTGCCCCAACTTCCCGGACAGCCTCTTTGAAGTTGCTTTTGATGCTTGAACCCTGGATTCGCACATCGCCATCGGTAATTTTCATCAGTCCGACCATCATGCGGATCGTTGTCGTTTTCCCCGCACCATTGGGCCCGATAAAGCCGAATACTTCTCCTTTTTCAATTTGAAAAGATAATCCTTTGATAATTTCTTTCTTGCCAATTGTTTTTCTCAGATTGATTAATTCCATTGCCGGTTCTGGCATGATGCTTCTACCTCCAATATTGCAAGCTACCTGTAATACGGAGGAGGTTATGAAAATGTTTCATGTTTTACGTTAAATATATGTAAAAAACCTGTATCCGTACGATGGGATACAGGTTTTTCGTATGCTGCGATTAGCGGCGGTTGTTGCGGTCGCGCTTGTCGTTACGGTTGAAGTTATCACGATTGTTGTTTCGGTTGTTGTCGCGATTTTCATTTAGATCGTCAAGAAATTCATTCGCAAATTCCACATTATCGTTGTTTTGACGGTTATTGCGGTTACGACGCTCATTCCGGTTATCGTTCATCCTCAGCACTCCTTCATGTAAGGTTAAGCGAAAGGCCTGCCATCCGCTCACAGGGTTTATTTTGTCCGTTTCGAAAAATTAAACACAAAGCTGTCGTGACCAAAATTTCCCTGCCAATTTTAGTTTTAGCTAATTACGATTGATAAAATAGCTAATAATTTGTATAATATTAATAAATTAGCTAATAAGGGGATGTGCGGAAAATGAGAGTGTCTTCAACCAAGCTGCAAAACAACTTTGGTAAATACTTGAAATTTGTGGAAGCCAATGAGGAGATCATTGTGACGAAAAGCGGAAAAGACGCGGCCAAAATCCTTCCCTGTCATGACGCAGACGTTGTCAAAGAAGGACAGGCAGAATATCGATCATCGAGTTGGGTGACGTATGAAGAATTTCTGGAATTGACGGAGGACTCGGAACAACGATTTGAGTTAATTGATGGGGTCATCTATAATCTGGCATCGCCCTCCTATAAACACCAGCATGCAGTGGGCGAACTTCACGGTACATTTTACAACTGGTTCAAAGGAAAAAACTGTGTGCCGCTTACCTCTCCGTTTGATGTGACTTTCATTAAGGAAGAAGACAACATCAACGTGGTTCAGCCGGATATTTTGGTCATGTGCGACAAAGACAAACTGGATGAGAAAGGCAAGTATAAGGGGACGCCAACCCTGGTTGTTGAAGTATTATCTCCATCCACGAGAAGCAAGGACATGTTGAAGAAGCTTGAGTTATATAAAGAATGTGGTGTTCGGGAATACTGGATTGTTGATCCACTCAATGAACAAATTTGGGTTTACGTGCTGGGAGACAATGATATCACGAATAGCAAAAGCTATAAAAAAGATGACACCGTTCGCTCCGAGGTGTTTGAAGGATTGGAAGTGGACTTACAGGAAGTGTTTGCTTGATTTCATTTTACTTCCTAAAATCAGAAACACACACTGAAAAAATCCTCTATTCATAAATTGGCTAATAAGGAGATGTGCGGAAAATGAGAGTGCCTTCAACCAATGTGCAGGAAAATTTTGAAAAATACTTGAAATTTGTAGAAGCCAATGAAGAGATTATTGTTACAAAGAACGGAAAAGATGCAGCCAAAATCATTCCTTGTCATGACGCAGACGTTTTGAAAGAAGGGCAGGCAGAATATCGATCATCGAGTTGGGTGACGTATGAAGAATTTCTGGAACTGACGGAGGAATCGGTGCAAAGATTTGAATTAATTGACGGTGTCATCTACAATCTGGCCTCGCCGTCCTACAAGCACCAGTATGCTGTAGGGGAACTTTTCGGTGCATTTCACATCTGGTTTAAAGGAAAAAACTGTGTGCCGCTTACCTCTCCATTTGATGTGACTTTCGTTAAGGAGGAAGACAACATCAACGTAGTCCAGCCGGATATTTTGGTCATGTGCGACAAGGACAACCTGGACGAGAAAGGCAAATATAAGGGGACGCCCACCCTTGTTGTTGAGGTATTATCGCCTTCCACGCGAAGCAAAGACATGTTAAAGAAGCTTGATTTATATAAACAATGCGGTGTTCAGGAATATTGGCTTGTCGATCCACTCAATGAACAAATTCGGGTTTACGTGCTGGAGGACAATGATATCACGAACAGCAAAAGCTATAAAAAAGATGACATCGTTCTCTCCGAGGTATTTGAGGGATTGGAAGTGGATTTACAGGAAGTGTTTGCCTGATAATACACCTCGGTAATAAATCAGAAACCCCTTGCCCGGGAATGGACAAGGGGTTTCTTTAACATATGTAAACCGTGCACCCACCGTTGATGCGACGGCCCTATGCGTTACTCAAGTTCATGGCTCGGCTCAGGCTTCCCCGCGGCACACGGAAATGACCACTTACTGCTGCTTCCTTCCGGACCTGACAGGATTCATGGGTTTCCGTTGCGCGGGACCTGGACGTCAACACCAATCCCTTGAGGCAGCCATAAAGCCGCCACACCTCGGATGGGAATTCGACCTCGCTATAGCGGATTGCGAGTACAGGGCACCGCTACCTCCCCGCTTAGCACGGCATTGTCCATTATAACTTTTTTTTGGGGAAAATGCAAATGGGGAAATTAATTTAGATAATGTGGCTTGTATTATTTTCTCATCATTAGCGCGAACCGCCTCGATAACCTCTTTTTGGGTTAACCCCAAATGGAGTCTGCGCTTTAATATTTTCTTTCCCATTATACTGAGTGTTTATTAAGATGTTCGCTACCACCTGGTGCTGTTTTTAACGTATCCATTAAATCTCCAAAAGACTTCTTGCTCATAAAACCATCTCCATTTTCATCTTCTAACATTGAAATCATAGCTTTAGTATTACCCACATTATATTGTATACAATCTATCCCTTTGCTCCACAATTATTCATTAATTTTAGATGTTATACCAGTAAAATAACTAAACCTCTCATTGGCATGATATAATTGGTGTTTCTTGAGTCATTCCCCATAATAAAATTCCGCCAGAAGATTTACTGGCGGAAAGTAAGACTTACCTTGAATCAACTTCGATAACGGGTGGTTGCGGTGAATCAGGATAATCAGATTCCTCTGCACTGACTGTGGAAATAATGCCGAAAACCAAAATAAAAGCTAACACAGTCGACGAAAGTAATTTTTTCATTTGAATTCACCCCCCTTCACTTTATATATTTGGCAGATTGAAGATATTCGAATGCCTGTTTATAAAAATGACTTCTTGCATAAGATTCAGCCAGCAGTTCGGTACACTCATGGGCAAAATCAGGGTCGCGCTCTTTATAAAAGGAAATAGCATCCTCAAGTTTGGATCGATATAAATCAGAGTTCTTACTTTCGAGCCATTGAAGTTTTAGTAGATTGAACTTAATTTGGTAGTCTTGATCACTTGATTCTTCTGCATGGTTTAACCCTTTAAAAAGCCATTCCTTAGCATCTCCTTCATCACCTGTTAGGTAGTGCTCTTTAGTTAGCAGATAAAGCGTATTCAATTTTTGACCAGGCTCTGTTTTGAATGTTAGAGCTTTAAGGAGATATTCAATCGACTTTTTCGATTCACCTTGTTTGGCATAAATATTGCCCAAGTTATGGTAGGTCTTACCTTTGATGATTTTTGCTTTTCTATTGTAATCTGCCGCATTCAGGACTTTTTGGAAATACTCTTCGGCTGTCTTGTAATTTTTCACATGATTAAAGTTAATACCAAGTAACAGATGGCAGTCTGTACATCTTTCAAAGTTCATGGCCTGGTTATATAATTCTAAAGCTTTAAATGCATACAGGGTTGAATGTGTAACATCTTGAAGTCGGCTAAGAGTCAAAGACATGTAATACAAAAATTCCGGATCCTCAATCTTTTGCATTTCAGCGGTCTTTTCTGCTTTTGTGTAGTATGCTTTAGATTTGTTTAAACTACCATACTGGTATTCATATAAACCAAGTATGAAGTAATAATCAAATTCGATTTCCGAGGTGATATAGTTTTGTAGGTTCTTGATGTTATTTAACGTGTCTTCGCATTGTTTTCGGTCCTTAATTTGTAGAAAGTAATACAAACGAAACAGATGATAATGACTCAGAAGGAAGGGATCGTCTACTGTTTCGAATTCGACTCTTAGTTGGGTGAATTTTGATGTTGCAGCATTTTCATCTTTATGTTTAATCTGAGCATACCATTCATTAAGTAACCTTTTGTACCCTTCGTCTATATCCTCCGTGAGTTCTTTAAGTGTAATGTTTAGCCTTTGGCAAAAATCAACTAAGGTTTGCTCTGGAGCTTCGATTTTGTTGTTTTCAATCTTACTAACATAAGTTAAATCACAAATTCCCTCGGCCAATTTCTTCTGAGTAAGTCCACGTTGTATTCTATGATAGCGTAATTTTTCCCCTTTGACCATAGTTTATCCCCCTTTTTGTGGTTGATCAAATTGACTCTAAAAACTGCTCTAAGTAACAATGTCTTGTGGTAATTTTATCACTACTCAATATAAACTGTCTATTGTAAAATGGGTTTAAGAGTTTTAGTGTTACACCTTATTTAAGAATAGGTTACAAATTGGATCAGCAATTATGTAACCACCATTATCCTTAATAGTTGGAGGTGGGTTACTGGAAATAAATTATCGTAACTAGATTTTGCTAATAACCATAAGGAGGTGAAAATGCATTCATGAGGAAAAGAAGTGTAGTCATAAGTTGCTTACTGTCAGCCGTTATAATGCTAGGCATTAGTAGTACTGTAGCTGGAACAAGTTATTCCAAATATAGTATGAATGAGTACGAGGTGGAGTATGATAATCAACAAATCGACGAAGCAGCTCAACCTGATGCTCTTACTGGCTGGTTTTCCTCTAGTGTAGCTAATCAGATGATATATCATACTGGTGATAATCAACAATTGGATGAGCAACTAGAAATTTCGTCTAAAGAAACTTCTAGCACGAATGAGTTTGGTCGATAGTATTTAATGTTACTTGTTCACTCTTTAAGTTTTAGGCCCGTAAACAATTTAATATGAACTTATGAAGAAAAATCAGATGATAGAGTGCCAGCCATTAATACTAGTTGAACAGGCGATATCTGGGACAGCGCCGATCAGGATGACTCAGCAATTGCCTTTACTTTAATTTGCCGCCAAACGACAAGAAAAAGTCATTCGACGTCATTGTATGTCAGTTCTCTCAGGTGCTGGAGCTTTAAACGAATTTCGTAAATATCCTTTTACCTATTTGTGGCACCATTTACTTGAAGGGGGGAATCCATGGAAAAAAACTATGAGACTCGTTTTAAAAACCTGAGCTAAGAGCTAAGAACTATACTTACACAACGGAGGGATTCTATGAAAAAGAAATGGACTATTTTAGCAGCTATTACTCTTGTTCTTGGAGTGTTTCTAGGAACAATAAGTGTTAGCGCAGCTGATGAAGAGACGGACGATATTGAACAGCATGAAGTTAATTACAATAGCAACGCATTGGTGAATAATGAAGTAACCCCAGAGGCTATCCCAGCTTTTGCGGCTGGTGCTTTAGCTGGAGGTCTACTCTACGATGCTGTTAAAGGCACAGTTACCTATATGCATGGCGTTTACCAGGATGCTGGAGGACACGAAGCAGTAGCAGATAGTTATGAGAGAGGGACGAATTATCTTGGCCAGAGCCTTGAATCTACTGAGGATGAAAATGTTACTGCATTCGGTCGATAATGTTAAAATTTGCCACTGTGAACTGTAGATATTTTACAGTTCACAGTTGCATTTTGTTATAAAACACCTATCTTCTTAAAAAAGGAGAGTAAAAATGAAAAATAAATTACTAAAAACTTGGTTCTATATATTATTGTCTTTTGTAATTTTTCATAGTGCTATTACTGTAGCCTATAATTTTCCAATAACACCTCTTAAAAATAATTTTAGTGGAGTTATCAACTCTTATATGACCCCTTTATTTAGTCAAACTTGGACTCTGTTTGCTCCTAATCCAGCAAATACTAACGTAAAAGCTGAAGTGAAATTATCATATGGAGATAACCAAGAAACCAGTTGGATTAGTTTTTCAGACTTAGTTCATGAAAAGTCAAGAAATAATTACTTCTCTCATTACCATTTTTATTCAGGTGCGTTAGTTCAAATGCAAGGTAATGTAATAAGAACCTCTGAAAACCTTATGAAGTCAATCGAAGAGGAAGATAAGCAAATATTGGAGCAGTTGAATCTTGAAACTGCCAATAACAATCAATCAAGTTATATAGAAGGTTTAGTAGAGAAAAAAGATATTAAAGATTTTCTTGAAACAAATAGAACAGTCAATTCACTATACGGTTTAGTATATACGTATTTTAATAAACAGTATTTTTCAGATATATCCAATATACAAATAAGGATCTCTTCTGAATTTTTCGCGGAATATGGGGAAGAAGAGGAATCTAAATACCAACTTTTTTATTTACCTAAACTTAAAACAAATCAACTGGTTAGAGGGGGATAAAATGAAAACCAATATCTTATTCAATAAGGCAACCAACAACCAGCATCATTTAATTGGGTTAAGCATAATAAGAGTAACTATAGGATTGCATTTATTATGGCAGTTACTTCTTTCTTATCCTATAAAAGAAGACCTTTGGCAATCTTATTTTTTGAACCCAAACGTTGAATTTTTACATAACCCTACATTTTTTACTATATTTTATTTCTTTGGTATTATAATCATGTTACTTTATACTTTAGGTTTAGGAACAATTTATTTTAATTTTATTGTATATATATTTGTATTTATTTTATATAAGGCAAGCCCCTTTTTGGGCGACGGCGGGAGTAACATATTAATTATTGTTCTTGTGTATATGATTTTCACTAACAACTCTGCCTATTTCTCCTTATTCCCTAAGAAACCAAGTTATAGTATGTTTGGTAGAATAACACACAACCTTTTCCTTTCATTGGTTCTGATCCAAACGTGTATATTATATTTCTTTGCAGGTTTTTTTAAGATACAAGGAGATATGTGGTTACATGGAACAGCGCTATATTATGTATTAAACCTTGATGCTTTTAATATGAATCTTACTAGCTTCTTGTCCGAGGTCGTAACTGGTTCTCCGATGTTGCTAACAATTGGAGCGTATTCAGCTATGTTTCTCCAATTTCTATTTCCGTTTTTAGTATTCAATAAATACACAAGATACGTGGTTTTAGTTGGGTCTATTGGTTTTCATTTAGGTATTGCAATATTAATGGGTTTAGTCCAATTTGGAATGATTATGCTGGCTTTAGATTTAGCATTTTTAAACGATAGGGAATATAAGCTTGCCTATAATTTCGTTAAAAATAAAGTTATTGCAATGACACCTCGATCACTTAATGAACAAAAGGGTATACATTAAGCAATGGATACTCTAATGCTAGAGAAAAAATATGGCAATCAATTCGTTAGAAGCTATCTTCCATTACCGCAAAAGTGAGATGTCATTTCTATCATTACAAAATAGGAACGAAGGTAGCTTTTATAAATACTTGCTCCTTTACTAACTTTTATAGGTGGTGAATAAATATGAATTATAAAAAAATATTTATCTTATTATTGATTGTATTAGGAATTAATACTCTGCGATATGGGACTTACCTTTTAGAAGGAACTACGAGTATATATTATTTAATCTTCTTTGCTTTAAATTTGCTCACTTTGATTATAGTTATAATATCTAAGCCAAAAATAAATAATAAGAAAACTAACGGGAGGCAGAGATAAATAGCAATTGATCCATCGGTGACAAGAAAATGAGCCAGTTATTACAAAGGTGAGCCACTCATTGATAAACACTACCATAATACCAACCACCTTAGAAGTGATTGTACGTGGTACGCCATTTATGTGGATGGCGTCCTCAAGGCTGTTTTTTCTGCATTGAAGTGTTGCTGTATCAATGTCAAAGCATGCTGGCTCACTCTATGGCAAAAGTGGCTCTAAAACATGGCTGGAGTGGTTCTATCTTATGTCTTTATTCGAATTTAGGTATTATATAAAATAAGTAAGGGAAGGGTTTTAATATGAGCATATTAATATATGACGGAGAATGTAATATGTGTAGTGGTTTTATTCGCTTTGTATTAAAAGTCAATCAAAATACTGATTTAAAAATTACCGATTTTGAATCAGAATGGGCTATCAAAAACAAAGAAAATAATGTATCACCAGATACTATTGTTTATATAACTAAAGACAACAGATATTATCATTCTGAAGCAATAATACACTTACTTGCTGATGCTAATAATTTATTTATCCCCTTATTATTTCTAAAATTAATTCCGAAGAGTATAAGGAATGGTATTTATAAAGTCGTCTCAAGAAATAGACATAAAATTATAAAAACAAATAAGTGCAGATTACCTACACAAAAAGAAAAAAGTTTTTTTCTGCAGTAAACTATACAACTTAAGAAATGCCAGATATGAACAAAGGCGTCCTTTATTGGTCTAATTGCTCTTTCTCAATATTGTTATGCAATTCTCTTACAATGTAATAGGCAATTTGCTCTTCCTCATGACAGGCCTAACAATGATAATCGATCGATGCTTCCTACCGCTAGATTATCAGTCTCCTCAAAATGTTTCATTCGCTCCTTCCTCTAAACACGGTCATCCTGTTTATTAAAAAGAAAAAAGCTGCCAGGACCTTTCCAACCCCCGACAGCTTCCCCCCGCAAATCACCACTCAAATTCCCATTCTTCACTTAAAATCAGATACAACACAAGCAAAGTATCCTCCATTTCCCGGTACGGCATGGTTTCCGGATCTAAGCCGATTTTCGGAAAAAGTACCCCGGCCAATTTTCTTGTCAATACCACTCTTTCTGTATCATCTACCTGAAAAACGCGTTCCCTGTAGGTCTGCAGCAGCTTCCACTCCTTCATTCCAAGCGAGCGGAGTGCCCAGTCATCGAGGGACAGGCTTTCCTTCGTCAGTCCTCTTTCCCTGATTTCCTTATTAAAGGGATCGGATTTTTTATCTTTTTTTCCTCCGCGCTCATGCACCACAATGGTTCCTGCAACCAAATCACCGATCCGCTTATGCTTAGAATGGAAGAAAACCCAGATCATCCCGACAAAATAAGCTGACGGCAGCATGTCGATAATCCGCAGCAGATTGCGGAGCACACTGGAAAGCAAGGTGATGCTGTGGCCGTTCTCCTGTATCACGCGGATTCCGAGCACCTTTTTACCAGGTGTTCTGCCGCCGAAAAAGTATTCCCAAGCGAAGAAGTATCCCCAATAGATGACAAAGATCAAAATAATAGTGATGGTCAGCGGAAGAAGCGAAGTTGTGATGTCCATAAAATCCGATTGCATGGTAAAGACCAGTCCAACGATGATCAAAATGTTGAGCACTGTCAGGATCAGCTGATCAATGATCATCGCTCCGGCTCTGCTGCCAAGACCGGCAAGTTTAAAATTGAGCGATACATATTCCGGGGTTTTCACCGTGACTTGTTCTTGTTCCATCTATATTTTCTCCTTTTTGTGATTCGAAGGTTTCAATTACCGTCAAGACAATTTATAATTGAGATACAAAGCGTCGGAAAGGGGGTGCCGCAGCCGTGAATATCAACACATTCATTAAGCAAAATCGCGAGAACTGGAACCAGCTTGAACACTTCATCACTCGCCTCAATAAAAATAAACGAAGCCTGACAGGGCAGGATATCGACCAATTTAACCAGCTTTACCAGAAGGCCGCCCAGCATCTGGCCTACAGTCAGACGTACTTTGCCGATGAAGAGGTGACCGCCTATTTGAATGAGCTGGTGGCCAAAGCGCATAATCTGCTGTATAAAGATCAGGTCTCCAGTTTCCGGCAGATACGGACGTTTTTCTCAACGACGTTTATCGGACTCTTGATGGGTCAGTGGAAAGCTGCCGCAGTGGCCATGATCCTGTTTGCTGCAGGGTGGCTCGCTGCCTTTCTTGCGGTGTTGAATGATCCGTTGAATCTGTATGCGCTTCTCCCCGAACAAATGGCAGGGGCAGTCGATCCGGAACAATTGGGCGCCAACCATGGTTCTATTGATGCCTCGCTGTTTTCTGCGCAAATCATGACGAACAATATCCAAGTCGCTTTCCTCGCGTTCGCAGGAGGAATCACGTTCGGCATCCTGACCGTCTATGTTATGGTGCTTAACGGAGTCGTCGTCGGCGCATTGGCAGGTTTGTTCTGGAACTACGGTATGACATACGAATTCTGGGCTTACATTGTCCCGCATGGTGTCATCGAACTCTTGGCCATCTTCATTGCAGGCGGTGCCGGTTTGCTGATGGGATACAAACTGTTCGCCCCAGGTCCGTATTCGCGCGGCTATCAGTTAAAGCGCCAGGCCAAACGCTCGGTGCAGTTACTGCTCGGCGCCATCCCGCTGTTTATCATTGCCGGTATTATTGAAGGGTTCATTACCCCTGCTTCACTTTCCCTGGAAGCAAAATATGCCGTTGCGATTCTGACTTTGCTTGCTTTTCTTTTATACATGGCAAGCGGGAAAATGCTTCTTCAGCGGAATCAGGCTAAAGCAAACCTTCATTCATAACCCGGACGTACTCGGAGACGGCTGCTGTTGCCAGGTGCTCTTCCTTGGCCTCCACCATGGAAAGCCCCTGCTTTTCCCAGGTTGCCTTGCCGCGTTTTTTCAGCTGGATTTGCTGCTGCGCCATGGCTTTGACCATCAGGGACTTGGCGTGATCCGGCTGTTGTCTTGTTTTGGCCAGAAGCTCCTCGTCCTCTACCCCGATCATCATGAATAAATGGCGTCTCCGCAGGCGTTTCAGCTGATACAAGGCACTTTCTTCATGCAAAAATATCTGGATATCACTGAACAAAAGAACCAGGCTTCTCTTTTTCAAAGCCACGGACAAATAATTAATCGCCGCCGAATAATTCGACTCACTTGCATCGACTTTTAAGTTGTAGACAGCTTGCAAAATAGTTTGCAGCTGATTCATCCCTTTTGCTGGTGGCACAAAGACCTTGATCTCTTTGGAAAATGCCAGCACCGCGACATAATCACCGTTTTTCAGTGCTGCGGCGGCTGTTGTGATTGCTGCTTCCAACGCCTTTTCCAGCCGATTGCCTGACTTAAGCTCTGCCCCCATCATCCTGCCGCAGTCGATCAAAATCGTGACATACTTCCCGTGTTCCGGTTCGTACTCATTGGCCATCACCGTCTGCAATTTCGCTGTTTGCCGCCAGTTGATTTTTCGCGGGTCATCTCCAACCACATAGTTGCGAACTTGCGCGAATTCCCCAGCTTCCGCCCGCTGTTTGCGGATTTTTGTTCCTTCATATAATAAAAATTGCTGCGGACTCTCGAGATACTGCCTGGTTTCGGTCAAATCAGGAATTACTTTGACGGAGTGCTCATCACGGACAGCCAGCTGCTTTTGCCATAACCCTAATCGGCTCCGGTATCGGATGAAAATAGTCGTGATACCATATTTGCCTCTTTCCGGGGCGATGGGCTGGTAAACCAATTTGACCGAATCTTGCGCGTCGACAGTGCTTTTGAGTGGAAATGGAGAACGGAACGACTGCGGCAGCCCGTCGATGATCCTGACATCACAAGGATAGCGTGAGACATTATTGATAGTTATACTAATGTCAGAGGCAAGCCCGCGCTCCAATTCATCCGGCATTTCCCGTTTAAATGAAAGCTCCCTTTTTCTCGGAGACCCCAACAAATCCAGCAGGCTCAGCAAAATTAGCAGCCCATTGATGACGAACAGCCAAACCCACGAAACATCGGCAAAAACAGTCAGGAAAACCGCGCCAGCAGAAAACACGAGAAACAAGATAAGTAGCCGCACGTCAGGTACAATGCCCCTATCTCGGAACAGCAACCGCTCCCACAAGTTCTTCAATGATTTCATCCAGGCCAACTCCCTCCAATTCCGTATGCGGCGACAATTGCAGCCGATGCCTGAGCGCCGGCTTCGCAACCATTTTCACATCATCCGGGGTGACATACTCCCTTCCTGTCAGATACGCCCAGCTTCTTGCCGCCTTGGCGATGGAAATCGCTGCCCGCGTACTCGCACCAAACCGGACAGCCTCCATATCCCTGGTGCGCCTTACGATCTGCATGATGTAATCATACATCTCATCATTCAATGTCAAGGCCTCCACTTCTTGGCGTATCGACTGAAAGGTATCGATGTCCACGACCGCATCGATCACCTTTTGCGCATCTCCCGGCTCAAGCACCTGTTTCAATACATTGGTTTCTTCCTCCAAAGAAGGAAAGTCAATCTGCAGTTTCAGCAAAAACCGGTCCTGCTGTGCTTCCGGCAGGGGATAGGTTCCTTCAAATTCAATCGGGTTCTGGGTCGCGACCACAAAAAACACATCCGGGAGTTTGTACGTCTCTCCTTGAATGGTCACCTGTTTTTCCTCCATCGCTTCGAGTAAAGCGGCCTGCGTTTTGGCCGGAGTCCGGTTAATTTCATCAGCCAATAAAATATTGGAAAAAACCGGTCCTTTGATCGTTTGAAAGCTGCTTTCCTGCATATTATAAATCGTGCTGCCGGTAATATCACTTGGCAAGAGATCCGGGGTGAATTGGATCCGGTTAAATGTCCCGCTAAGTAAATCAGCCAGTGTCCGAACCATCTGTGTTTTTCCCGTCCCAGGCACTCCTTCGATCAAGACATGCCCATCTGCCAAAACCGCAGACAGCAAGAATTTCAGGTTAATAGATTGACCAAGAATCCGCTGCTCATATTTCTCCAGCAGTGCTGCAAGCTCATTTCTCATCCTTCTTCCACCTCTTCCCGCAGTTTATCTATCTTTTTCGACCATGTCTTCCACGTTTTTTTGCTGATATTCTCCTGATTTAATACATGGGATAAATCATAGAGAAATTGTCCCATGTCTCCTTCAAGGGTCGTTTTTCGTTTTAGCTGATCGGCAATTTCCGGCCATTCTTTGTAATATGGGATGCCCCAACGCTCTTGAAGCAGAAGTTTCACATAATCGACTTGAATCGCTAATGCATCACGGTACCTTCGTCCACGCAAATACCATGCGGCCAGAGCCTGGATGCGCTCGTCACTAAAGCGGACGGACGCTTCTCTCGGTTCCACCACAGGGCCAAAGCGTTTGCCATGATACCACAGCCATATAATCGCCAGCAAAATGGCTTGAAGCGCAAGCACCAGCATCCATTGCGGGTAAACTGTCGTTAGGGCCGGCGCATTGCCTGAGCCATGAACATATTCGTCAAAATACAGTGCATTCTGATCTGCCGGCAGCAGGGAAAAAGCAAGTTCCAGGTGATCGTTTTTCAAAATGTTCTCATTGGTTAACCATTCCGGAGTAACAGCAGTTATTAATCTGCCGCTGCCATAATCTTTCTCCACCGCGATCACGCCTGCTTGATCGGACAGTAACACATTTTCTTCGTTTTGTGAGTCTATCCGAAACATGGATTGCACGTCTGCCTGATAGGTATTTCCGTTCTGATCCGTGACGCTAGAAGATGGCTGCTGCACAGACATGGTCTCTATACCAAACATGTCAGCCGGATTTGTTTTCAGCAGCAGAATCGTATTGCCTGCTTCCATAAAAGAGACATAGGACATCATACCCCTACTGTCCGGAACGAACGACGGTCCTACCATAACGAGCGTCCGGCCTCCGTCATCCTCAGGCAATAGCTCAGGAGTTTGAGTCCATCGCTCCACAGCAGCCAACTCGCGATCAAGGTATGTATAAAAAGCTTTCACCCCGGCAGGCGCCGGAGACTCTGACACAAAGGCAGGATATTCCTCTAATTTCTCCGGTGCAGCTATGTAACTGATTCCGATAAATAAAAGGAGAACAGCAATCAGACCCGGCAATGCTCTCCTGCCTGTTTTTGATGTATTCAAGTCCGCTGTTCCCCCTAACCTTCCCCGGAAACTTCCTCGGGTTTATCATCCAGCCATTTCATCGCCTCATCGCGGTAATAGACATAGTCATCCTCGGATAACGTCCGCTCCCCGTAAAACACCTCGTCAAATACCAGTGCCAGGCGATAAAACGATTCGGCCAATTGCGGATTAACCTCCTGAAGCTCCGCAAAATATTCCCAGTTCGTCTTCCAATTCCTCGCCTTCAGCCACTCCCGTTCATGAAAATAAAGCAGCAGCGCCAGGAACATATGACGCGCGGCTCCTGTATAATCCTGATTTTCTTCCTTTCGCCGGACTACCTGCAAATGCTGATCAAATGACCAATCGCTTCCATGTATCGACTGTAGTGGTCTGATTTGAGTAAACCCTTGGCTTCTCCGGTAATGACGGAAACGGTAAAAAAGGACGACGCCCAAGAGAATCACAACAGCGGCAATGATGATAACCAGAACGGCATCCGCAAAACCGCCGGCAGGATCCACTCCGGCAAATAATTCGTTCAGGATCTCTCCAAGCCATTCTGTCACACGATCCCATAAGACTTCGAGAAAATTCCGGTTGTCCTCATAATAAACCTGATATTCGTTTTGCTGCAGGATCTGCTGCAGTTCTTCTCTTGCCCGGTCTGTGTTCGCCAATTCTATCACCATCCACCTTGGGCGCGTTTTTCTCTATTACTTTTGCACACTGGCATTCTCGTAATCATCAATCATATGCTCTAAATCTGCTCCATCATGACGGACATTTAAATCGAAATAAATCACGGCATAGCCAACCATAAATATCATCGAAGTAAATAGGGTGACCAGGTTGACCATAATCGAGTACAAGACGCTGTTGCCCAGCAACATAACAAGAATCGCGTCAACGGCAAGGCCGATAGCGGCAAAGATCAGGAAAAAGATAATAAAAAGGCCAAATACCTTCCAGCTGTTCCCTTTGGTTAAGCGCCAGCTGTCGCCCAGTCCTGGTACGCGATCTTCAAAAACAGTGAAACCGAGAAAAAAACTCCAGCGCATCAGGAAATAGCCGGCTGTGAGTCCAATGCCCAATCCCAGTATCAGGATGATGAGAATTCCTGCGATGGGGTCAGCAAACATACTAATAGTTCCTACGATGATAACAGCAATCAGCGGTACGAAAATCATCGCAAACGCAATAAGAGCAAATAACAGCGTGCCACCCAATAACGACCAATACTTGGAAAATGCCTGTTTTATCACCTCACCGACTGCGAAGTCTTCCCCATTTTTTAAACGCGCAACTGCCAATAATACCGCAGCATAAGCTACAGGGATGAAAAAAATGGTTAGAATATCAATAAAACTTCCCGCCAGACCCTGTGCCAATGTTGTGTCGGTTGTCATCGTAAAACTATTGAGTGTTTGTTCAAGAAAGTTACTCCCATTTGCGGTTTCCCTAAAAAAACTCGTTCCGCCCATCAACAAAGTCAGGGATCGCAGCAAATACAGGGGGCCGATAAGCAGCAGTACGATCAGAAAAAACTTGGAGAAATGCTGTTTGCTGAGCCTGAAAGCGACATCAAGAATTTCCCCGAATCGTTTGGGCCTGTTTAAGCTTTCCATTAATCTGTTCTCCTCCTTAATTGCTTCTTATCTATATTGTAGCATTTTTTCAGTATGTTCGGGATGTTTTTTGAGGTTGATGGTGAAAGGAAGACGCTTAATAAACGCGGGAATCTTCGTTTGGTTACTTACTAAGGGAATGAAGTCACCAATGCAGAAGCATATACCTCATTTGTGCTCTCATCATGGGAGTGAAGACATGAATGCCTAAGAAAATAACTCAATCGCGCTCTCATCACGCGGATGAAGACACGAACACCGAAGAATAATACTCATTCGCGCTCTCATCACGGGGATGAAGACACGAACACCGAAAAATAATCCTCATTCGCGCTCTCATCACGGGGATGAGAACACGAACACCGAAGAATAATACTCATTCGCGCTCTCATCATGCGGATGAGGACACGAACGCCGAAGAATAATCCTCATTCGCGCTCTCATCACGGGGATGAGGACACGAACGCCGAAGAAATCATTTCATTCGTGCTTTCATCATATGTATGAACCTATTAAAACCAAAATACCACCACAAACTTCACTTTTTCTTCCTCCCCCGAAGCTCCCGAAAAAACCCCCGCAGCAACTCAGCACATTCTTCCTCCAACACTCCACTCGTCCATTTCACCTGATGATTAAAACGCTCATCGTCCAGCAAATTCATCAGGGTTCCGCAGCAGCCAGCTTTGGGGTCAGGAGCTCCATACACCACACGCTTGATGCGGGATTGCACAATCGCTCCTGCGCACATAGGGCATGGCTCCAAGGTGACGTATAGGGTACAATCCTCCAGCCGCCAGCTGCCGATTCGTTTATTCGCTTCCTGCATAGCGACTAGCTCAGCATGGGATAACGTTTCCTGTGACGTCTCCCGCAGATTGTACCCGGCAGCAATAATTTCGCCCTGAAACTCGATCACCGCCCCGATTGGAACTTCGTCTGCCGCACGGGCTTTTTCCGCTTCTCTGATCGCGGCACGCATAAATTTCTTATCCATCATAGAATCCCAACATTTCTCATAAGTTTTTATCTGCACGAAAAAGGAAATACTTAAAGCAAGTCTCATATCCATTAGGAGGATATCGATGAAACAATCACTGGATAACACCGCAGTACTATTCGTTGATGTCATCAACGATTTTGACTTTGAAGGGGGAGAAGATTTACTCCGCCACACCAATGAAGTCCTGCCGAATATTATAAAGCTGAAAGAATTTGCAAGAGAACATGATTTGCCTACCATCTATGTTAATGATCATTACGGATTGTGGCAAGCAGATTACCACAAACTGATCGATCACTGCCGCAATCAGGCAAACGAGCACATTATTGATGCGCTACATCCGTCGGAGGATGATTATTTTCTCATCAAACCGCAGCATTCCGCCTTTTTCCAGACGCCGCTCCAATCCTTGCTGAATGAGATTAACAAAACCCATTTGATTATGGCCGGATTTGCCGGCGACATCTGTATTTTGTTTTCCGCCAAAGACGCCTATATGTATGGATTTAAAATGACCATTCCGGAAAACTGCATGGCTTCGGAAGAACCGGAGGGCACTGAATACGCCCTGTACCTGATGCGTACCGTGATGAAAGCGAATATCGAGCCTTTTTAGGCATATCCCACCCCTCCTTTGCATACGATGTAAGAGCATATTTCGTATAAGGAGGGATTTTTTGCAGATACATGTCGTTCAGCCGGGAAATACCTTGTCCGCCATTGCCGCTACATATAACACGACAACCACAGCACTGATTGATGCCAATGAATTGGATGCACCAAATAACCTCGTCGTCGGGCAGGCTTTGGTGGTTCCGATTGCCGGGCGGTTTCACTTTGTCCAGCCGGGGGAGAGTCTTTATTCCATCGCTCAAGCATACAATACGACCTATCAGGAACTGGCGCAGGTAAATAATATTCCGGTCAATCAAACACTTCAGGTCGGTTTTCGTTTATATATCCCGGAGCAAGCGCAGCCGCCGATCACTTCCAACGCCTATATTGAACCGTTTGGCGATACAGTTTCCCAAACATTGGAAAATGCCGCAGCCAAAAATACACCTTACTTGACCTACCTCGCGCTTTTCAGCTATAACGTCAACCGCGACGGCACCCTGGAGGCGCCGCCCCTGGGCAATTTGCTGCAAACTGCCGAACAAAATAATACCGCATTGATGATGGTAGTAACGAATCTGGAAGAAGGGCAATTCAGCCAAGATCTGGGGCATATTATTGTAACGGTGCAGGCAGTGCAGAATACCTTGCTCGACAGCATCATCAATACAGCCACGGCCAATGGATTTACCGATGTACACTTTGATCTGGAGTTTTTGCCGCCGGAGGACAGAGAGGCTTACAATAATTTTTTGCGGACGGCAAAACAGCGTCTTGCCGAAGCCGGGCTGTTAATGTCCACAGCTCTGGCGCCAAAGACGAGCGCTGAGCAGCAGGGTGCGTGGTATGAGGCGCATGATTATGCTGCTCATGGGGAAATTGCCGATTTTGTTGTACTGATGACGTATGAATGGGGCTACAGCTACGGGCCGCCGCTCGCTGTTTCACCACTTCCTCAGGTGCGTGAAGTTGTCGAATATGCCCTTACCGAAATGCCGGCAGATAAAATTTTGCTGGGACAAAATTTATATGGCTATGATTGGACCTTGCCGTTTGTCGAGGGCGGGGACCCCGCGGAAGCAATCAGCCCGCAGCAGGCCATCACCCGCGCACGCGAACAGAACGTCGCTATCCAATATGACCCGACCTCCCAGGCACCGTTTTATTTTTATACGGATGATGCAGGAAACCGGCACGAAGTATGGTTTGAGGATGCCCGGTCGATCCAGGCTAAATTTGACCTGATTAAGGAACTCAACTTGCTTGGAATCTCCTACTGGAAGCTGGGGCTTGCTTTTCCCCAGAACTGGCTATTGCTGGAGGATAATTTTACGATTAGGAAGCTGGAATAAGAAAGTAAGAATAAGTGGTGATAAATAACAATAAAGATATTTAAAAATTTTGCACGATCGATTATACTATGGTTAATCGATCGTGCTTTTTTTATAAGATAATCCTTTGTTGGTATGGGTGATGATCTTCAACTAAAGGATCAGATTGCAGTCTAAGCCTATAAAACCAATTCGTAAGGAGTGGTTTCAAATGAGTGTTGAAAAACATAATATATATCCGGATTGCAAAACTACTATTAGAACGGTTGAGATTGGTGGTCTTACGAAATCGCAGCTTTTTGGGAAATTGCAGCAACAATCTATTTTGATGAACAAGCTTGGAGAGAAGCTATTCGATGATGATAAGTTTACCAGCTCAGAAAAGGCATACAGTGTGAGAACTGTTGAGCTCAAAGTTCGTGATCTTGGCTTTCCGGAAGGAGCTACTATACCCCAGGTTTATAAAAAAGCGAACCAGTTTGGCTTGAAATTATGTCCGCTTGAGCTAGGTCCATACTTAAGATTGAAGTATCTGGATCAACCTGAGGGTTATTTGGGGAAGCCTTATTGGCGAAATCGATCTCCGTATGGCGCTGTTAAAATAGCATCGGAGATATTATCTGAAGACGTCGACTTTCCGAAAGGCTTCTATCTGAGACGAATTGAGGGTGTGCTGTGGTTGCGCGGATACATCGCTGATGATCTACACGTCTTGGATCCGGATGATCACATTATCTTTTGTCAAAACGAAACCTTGAAGTAAAAACTTCCTTATTCAATAAACGAAACGCTTTTCTGGAGAAATAAATTAGAAATCGAAGGTGGGTAATATATGAGCTTGGTATCCTTATTATTAGGAGTAGGTGTGGTATTTTTTATATTTTTCATCATCGCTGTTGCTTCATCAAGGAAATAACTTACCTGGTTCCGGCAAATCAACTTGTTTAGTTGAAACTGAATCAGCGTAAGCAAGGATGGGGGTTAAAACATCAAATCTTTTGTTGCCTTTATTGCTATTATTTGTCTTCTTTTAGTTTCTTGTGAGCAGCAAACAGCGGGTAAATTGGAACCACCGGAACCAACGTTTACAGTGGATGGTGAAGAAGTGTCATATAAAAGAGGTACATATTCCTGGTCTAATGATAATCGTGTAGCAAGCGCTAATTCACCAGCACCATCTAATCTTGTTGAGGATATGGACAATAATATAATTTCATCAAATGCAGAATTAGAAATTACCTTTGACGATGAACCTTCTAAAATGGAAAGTGAAGTTTTGCAAAATAGTGGTAATAATTTAGTATCCATTACAAATAACACCATAACCCTCCCAAATGAACCTAATAATTATATTTACGTTATTTACGCAAGTTGGGAACAAGGTGATGCTATTTATGCAATTCCGTTTGCCTTCAACTAAAGGTTGTGTGGTGACAGGGGGAATGATAGGTTATGAGCTCTGCCCAGTTAGTCATATCCATTCTTTTTGTTTTTCCGGCGATTGCTCTTATAATGGGTGCTTTTGGATGTTATATCTTAAAAAATATGTATATAACACCTATCGTCGTTGCGTTAATTGGTGTTGTGGCAATCTTTGCCGTGTTTAATTCCTCTTTCTTGTTTTGGGCAATTTTGTATACCTTATTGTCATTTTTATCTGGATTCATTGTGAAATTATTTTCATCAGAAAAGCCAAGAATAAAAATGCTGAACTTGTAGCCTTTACCTAGAATTTGATTAGAGGTGCTGGAATTGAAAAGTATAGATTTTAAGGAATTGGATGATTTCATTTCACAACGAAAGAATGAAGTGGAAAGAAAAATGCTGCGTACACGTCCTTCCGGAAAAAGATGCCGCACGAGACCGCGGGATCCCGATGAAATAAAAATACTTGATCGTTTATGCCAAAAAATGGAAAGAAGCTGAAATCACAGGAAAAGTAAAGTATCTTAGTGATCGGGTATGATATTATGAGTTCGATTGAGCGGGCAACAGATAAGCTAGATCAACTAAAAAGTAAAAGTACATTTGAAAAAATGGTTGGTGTGGCGGCAGTATTAACGGACCTTTTGGAAGCCCACCAAATAAAACCAGTCATTGTCGGCGGTTTAGGTTCATCTAAGGGCCATTTAGTGGAATAACCCCTTGTGAAAATAACAGAGGTTTGAAATAATAGTTATCGAGAAAAAGTGCGAAAATTAGAAAGGGAGTGATTGAATGAAAAAGTTATTCGGTATCATTTCTCTATCAGTAGTATTGATTTTTGTGGCGGGATGCTCAGGAGAAGGTAAAAACGTCAATGATCAAAAACAAATTGAGTTTTCTTTTTCACAACAAGCTTCCACTGAGAATTGGGAAGTGAAAGATAGTGTTTCAGGAACATACTTTAATATAGAGAATTTGATTAAATCAAACCACAAGTTAGAAATCACATCTAAGAATGATTATACAGGAGAAAATCTTACTTTATTCTTTAAAATAGGTGATGAAATATTAAGCCTTCAAAAAGAAGGAGAAAGTCAACAGAAATTCTTTAAAGCAAAAAGGACCAGCGATGGTACCTATCAGCTTAAAACTGGTGGGTTTTCACGGTTTGATGAAAATGAGAAGCTTTGGGATGAAAAAGTTAAAGTAGTTATTGAGTATGGAAACAAACAAGACATTATAGAATTAAACTGATAAAGCTTATAATTTTTCAGTTAAAGGGCGCGATTGTAGAACATTTGTTTAGAAGTGTTATGCAGCAATTGCACTATAAATTAAAAACATTATTTTTACACCGCCTTCATTTGAGGACGGTGTAATGCTTACTTTCGGCTTTAGAATCTAACATCTTTACAAAACAACACCCTTCACCGCACGATGCGATGAAGGGCTCTTCTCATTTGTTCTTATAAAAGTTTCAATGCCTCACGGTTAAATGCCGGGATATCATCCGGCTGACGGCTTGTTACCAGCTGGTTCTGGCAAACCGCTACTTCCTGATCAACCAGCTCGGCGCCGGCATATTCCATGTCGACCTGAATCGACTTAAAGCCGGTTGCTTTGCGGCCTTCCAGTGTTTTTGCCGTGATCAGCAGCTGCGGCCCGTGACAGATCGCAAATACTGGTTTCATATCATCCATAAACGATTTGGCAAACTTCACAAAGCGGTCATCTGCGCGTAGCTGATCTGGGGACATTCCCCCTGGGATAAATAACGCATCGAAATCGCCTGGTTTCACGTCATCAATGCCTTGATCAATCTTCACGGTCGCATCTTTGTTTTTCCCGGTTACTTCTTTGCCTTTTTCCTTTTCAATCGTTACAACGTCATGTCCGGCTTCCTTGAAAGCTTGTGCCGGGTCGGTGTACTCCACGTCTTCAAACATATCGGTAATAACAGTAGCTATTTTAGCCATGTTGATCCGCTCCTTTCATTAACTCTATATTATTGCTGTACCCGGCTCCCAGCGAAATAAAACATCTAATGAATGCCCATCAATCCCCGTAGTTCTTCCTCATTCTCGATTAAATCCTTCAGTGTATAGCCATCAAGCACCTGGAAAAAGGCATGCAGCGCCTTATTCAATGCATGCTTCAGTGTACAACCAGGAGAAATTACACAATGCTTTTGTCCTTCATCAAAACAGCCCAATAGAGCAAAGTCATTTTCCAGCATGCGTACAGTGTGACCGACATTAATACTGGATGCCGGTTCCGCCAGCCGAATGCCGCCATTTCTCCCCCTGACCGTTTCAATCAGTCCCATTTTATTTAAATCATGCACGACTTTTCGCACATGTTCCTTGGAAATGCCAAAGACCCCGGAAACCTCGCTGATGCTGGTCAACTCGCCTTCTTTTTTCATCCCGGCAATAATCAGCACTCGCAAGGAATAATCGGTATATTTTTTTAGTTGCATGGTTATTCTCCTTCGTAAAACCTTCATATTATTGTAACAAAAACCGCGGTTATCCGGGCTATTTTTGTATTACAATAAAGATGTATTCAAAATACATGTTTAAATTTTAAAGGGAGTGCTTTCACATGACAACCGAAACAAAGCAAGGACTGGATCAGCAAACCAGAGACATTGTAAAAGCGACAGTACCCGTGTTGCAGGAACATGGTGAAGCGATTACCAAACATTTTTATCAGCGAATGCTCAGTGAGAAACCCGAATTAAAAAACTATTTCAACATGACGAACCAGCGAAAAGGCGACCAGCCAAAAGCGCTTGCCAACGCGGTGTTAGCTGCGGCGATGCACATTGATAATCTGGAGGAAATTCTGCCGGTCGTCAAACAGATTGCCGAAAAACACCGAAGCATGAATATCAAGCCGGAACATTATCCGATTGTCGGTCACTACCTGCTGCTGGCGATTAAAGAAGTACTCGGGGATGCAGCAACCGATGACATCTTGAACGCCTGGGAAAAGGCATATGGCGAGATTGCCGATGTGTTTATTTCCGTGGAAAAAGAAATGTATGATCAAGTACAGGAAGCTCCCGGAGGCTGGGTAGATTACCGTGATTTTAAAGTCGTGAAAAAGGTTAAAGAGAGTGAAGTTATTACTTCTTTCTATCTTGAACCGGTAGATGGGAAGACACTGCCTGTCCATCAGCCTGGTCAGTACATCACGGTGAAAGTAAAAATCGAAGGGCAACCATATGCGCACCTGAGACAATACAGTTTGTCCTGTGCACCTGGTGAGGACACCTTCCGCATCAGTGTAAAACGCGAAGATGAAGAGAATGGCAAGCCTGCAGGGATTGTATCGAATCACCTGCACACAAGTGTTGAAGAAGGAAGCATCTTGCCAATCAGCGCACCAGCAGGGGACTTTTTCCTGGACCAAAAAGATACACGGCCGCTCGTATTGATTAGTGGTGGTGTGGGACTGACTCCAATGCTCAGCATGCTGGAAACCGTGATTACCACACAGCCGGAGCGTGAAGTGATCTATATCCATGCAGCACGGTCTGGAAGTGTGCATGCGATGAAAAATCGTGTACATGAAATTACAGAAGGGCATCCACAAGTCAAGAGCTGCACTATCTATGACAGCCCACAAGCAGAAGATGTATATGATAAAGTCGGGCACATTGATGGTGAGTGGCTCGAGGAAACACTCCCTGGGAAAGACGCAGCATTTTATTTCTGCGGGCCAAAAGGCTTCATGCGTGCTGTTTATCAGCTTTTAAATCAGTACGGCGCAGCGGAGCACGATATTCATTTTGAAACATTCGGACCTGCTTTAGATGATATTGCTTCGGCTTAATAAAGAAGCAGTGAGGAAAGCTTGGTACTTCCCCCTCTATCATCAAAAAACCATTGACCCCATGGGCCAATGGTTTTTTTTTATTTATTTCTCCAATGTCGACGTATCACCTGTCGGAAGCCCAAGCTCCCATGATTTCAGCAAACGCCTCATGATCTTACCGCTTCTTGTTTTCGGAATTGAGTCGGTGATTTCCAGTTCCCTTGGTGCTGCATGGGCACTCAGTCCGGTTTTGACAAATTGCCGGATATCTTCCTGCAGTTCATCGGAAGCTTCATAGCCTTCATTCAGCGTGATGAATGCCTTGATAATTTCCCCGCGCTCCGGATCCGGTTTGCCAATTACTCCAGCCTCGGCAACAGCAGGATGCTCGATCAGTTTGCTTTCCACTTCAAATGGTCCGACCCGCTCACCCGAAGTATTGATTACATCATCAAGGCGGCCCTGGAACCAGAAGTAGCCATCCTCATCCATGTAGGCGCTGTCGCCGGAGACATACCAGCCATTGATAAAGTAGCTCTCGAATTTTTCCGGACGTTTCCAGATGGCGCGCATCATCGACGGCCAGCCTTCTTTGATCGCCAGATTGCCCATTTGATTCGGTGGCAGCTCATTTCCTTCATTATCCACAATGGCGGCTTCTACCCCTGGTATAGGTTTGCCCATCGAGCCCGGGCGGATTTCCATCGCAGGGATATTGACAATCAGCATTGCCCCGGTCTCCGTCATCCACCATGTATCATGGATTCTGAGATTAAACGCATCCTCTCCCCAGATAATCACCTCAGGATTCAGCGGCTCGCCGACACTTAACATATGCCTCAGGGAGGAAAGATCATGCCGGTCGACAGCCTCTTTCCCGGCACTGGCCAGTTTGCGCAAAGCAGTCGGCGCCGTGTACCATACGGTGACATCATACTTAGCAAGTGTTCCGTACCAGTCATCCGGCGTAAACCGTCCACCTCGTACCACATTCGTCACCCCATAAAGCCATGGAGCAAATATCCCATAGCTTGTGCCAGTCACCCAGCCAGGGTCTGCGGTGCACCAGTAAATGTCATCGTCTTTCAGATCCAGCACCCATTCTGCAGTGGCATAATGCTGAATCATCGCATTATGAACGTGATAAACTCCTTTTGGCTTGCCTGTCGATCCGGAAGTGTAATGGATCAGCATGCCATCCTCGAGATCCACCCATTCGATGGAAAATTCCTCTGATGCTGCGTCCATTTCCTTGTGAAAATCAATATCATTCCCTGTATCATCGCCAACCAGCACAATTTTTTCCAGATCAGGTAAATCCTCCTGCGGCACCCGCTCCAGAAGCTCCGGTGTCGTAACCAGCATGCTGGCCCCGCTGTCCTCGAGCCTGTCGCGCACTGCCTGCTCCATAAACGCTTCAAACAGCGGCCCGGCAACTGCTCCCACTTTCAAAATGCCAAAGAAAGCCGCATAGAACTCCGGACTCCTCGGCATGAACAGGAATACCCGGTCGCCTTTCTTCACCTCGTACTTCTTCAGCACATTGGCAAACTTATTGCTCTGGTCGCGAAGTTCACTGAATGTAAGGGAAGCTTCCCGGTCCGGCGAGGAATATAAAAGCGCTGTCTTATCCCGCTTCTCCGGATCCTCGGCATGACGGTCCACCGCCTCATAAGCTGCATTTACTTTCCCGGTCTCATACCAGCTGAAATTCTTTTTCATATCCTCCCAGGAAAAATTCTCGCGAGCCTTTTCATAGTCTGCCAGATTATGCTGACCCTCTCTTGCAGGCAATTTTTGTACATCCATCTGATCACCTCATTTTTAGGATTTGGTTGCAACCGATTACAATTTGAATTACGTGAAATTGTTAAAACATTTAGCTAACTGATTTCTATTCTAAAACATTTTGCGGACATTTTAAAGTGATATGATTTGAGAGAGCATCAAGGTTTTTTTGGAACGATCCGGTAAAAGGCCTGCCTCATTATCCCCTCCCGATGAAAAAACTTATTGGAATGCCGAAATTTGTCAAAAATGTTTTTTAAATTAAACAGGTGGGTATACACCATTTATATCTTTTTTTGCATAATAAGGTTAATTGAGGTGAAGATGTGGTTCAATCAGAAGCTACAACAAAGAAAAGAACATTCAAAGAAAGGCTGAAAACGATTGGTCCGAGTGCCATTATTGCTGCGTCCTTTATCGGCCCCGGAACCATCACCACGGCAACCCAAGCCGGTGCTTCCTTTGGATATGCGCTTTTATGGGCGCTTGTTTTCTCCATCATCACAACGATGGTGCTGCAAATTATGGCTGCCCGGCTGGGGATCATTGCCCGAAAAAGCCTGGGTACAGCAATTCGTGACCAATTCGAACATCCAGTTCTAAAATATACGGTAACCGGTTTTGTCATGATCGCTATTTTTATCGGATCTGCCGCCTATATGAGCGGGGACATAAATGGAACTTCACTTGGTATTTCGACATTGACGGGGTGGTCCATCAATATCATTGGTCCAATCGTAGGGGTAATCGTATTGCTGCTTGGCTTAAGCGGCAGTTACAAGTTAATAGAAAAACTCATGATTGGGCTTGTGATCGTCATGAGTATCGTTTTTATTACCACCATGTTTGTTGCGCAGCCTGACCTGGGTGGTATCTTTTCAGGAATCTTTGCACCCTCCATACCCGCCGGTTCAATCATTACCATTGTTGCACTGGTTGGGACAACGGTTGTTCCATACAACCTCTTTATACACTCCAGTTCCGTACAGGAAAGGTGGAACGATGCCTCTCATTTGAAAGATTCCCGCTGGGACATTTTTATATCAATTGGTATGGGCGGTTTTATTTCAGCAGCCATCCTGATTACTTCCGGTACGTTAATGAGAGGTATTGAAGTCGAAACCGTTGCAGATTTGGCCTTGCAATTGGAACCACTGTTGGGAAGCTGGGCTGAACCATTTCTTGCTGTTGGCATCTTTTCTGCCGGCTTTTCATCCATGACAGCCGCTGCACTCGGGGCTGCCATTACCGTCAGCAGTATGATGAAATGGGAAAAGGGAATGAATGACTGGCGTTACAAGGCGGTCTTCAGTACTGTTATCCTTATCGGCATTCTCTCCTTTGTGTTAAATATTGAACCACTGGAGGTCCTGCTTTTCGCACAAGCGCTGAACGGAATTCTCTTGCCAGGTATTGCGCTTATCCTGCTGATCATCATGAACAATAAAAAATTGCTTGGCAACTACAGAAATTCGGTGAAAATGAATGTGCTTGGGACCATTATTGTTATTATCTGTTTTGCTCTGGGAATCTACAGTCTGGTTACAGCGATCAGTGATTTTATGGGGTAATTTCACAGCAAGTGAAATCTGCTTTTACCCAAAATATTATAGAAGAACAAAAGCGGAAGCGCCCGTTTAGCGACGTATGGGCTGCGCCCCGCCATGCGGGGTGGATCAGCGTTGCCGCGCAAAGCGGCGGTTTTAGCTGATCATTCTTTCGGAGGAGATAAAGGAAACATGCCCCTGCAAAAGGGGTATGCCGGCGTTGGCGCGGGAGGCCGGTTTTAGTCGGCCTTCCTTTAACTTCGAGCCGATGTTGACTTATCGTACGGAGGTGAGGGAAGTCCACTACAGCTTTAGCGCTGGAGCTGGCCGGGGCATACGCTGGCTATGCTATCCACAATACGCATAATTTATAATTTTCTCGTAAGCAACCAAAAAAACCACACCAATGCCTGCACTGGTGTGGTTTTTCTATCTCTATCCAGTTGTATTCGCTGATTTTTCTTCCTTGCGTCTTTCACTTTCAGAAATGATATAGGCGGCTGACGCATCCCCTGTAATATTCAAGGCAGTACGCAGCATATCAAGGATCCGGTCAACCCCAACGATCAGCGCGATGCCCTCGACAGGCAATCCAATCTGATTCAGCACCATTGCCAGCATAATCAGCCCGACACCAGGGACCCCGGCGGTACCAATGCTAGCAAGTGTTGCTGTAAGAACAACCATCAGGATGTCCGTAAAATCAAGCGATATCGCGTAAACCTGGGCGATAAACACGGTCGCAACCGCCTGCATAATCGCAGTTCCGTCCATATTGATTGTTGCCCCAAGCGGCTGGACAAAACTGCTGATCGACTTTTTCACACCCAGATTTTCCTGTGCCGTTTTCATCGAGACAGGCAAGGTGCCGCTCGAACTGGCTGTACTGAAAGCCACGGACATGGCAGGGATAAAGCCTTTATAAAATTTGAGTGGGTTCGCTTTTCCAAGTGTCCAGATTGCCGTTGAGTAGGTCACAGCACCATGGACGATCAGACCTAAAATAACCGTGATCATGTACATGGCCATGGAGCCGATCGCGTCCAGTCCGGCATTGGCAATCGCAGAAGCAATCAAGGCGAAAGCCCCATATGGCGCGGTCATCATAACGATATTAACCAGCCAGATGATGATATCATTCGCCTGCTCAAACAAGCGGTGAATCCCACTTACTTTCTCCCCGAGAAAAGCCATGGCAACACCGATAAATAAAGCAAATGCGATGATCTGCAACATGTCAGCATTTGCCATTGCGGCAACCGGGTTCTCCGGAATAATGTTGACAAACGTCTCCATAATCGGCGGTGCTTCTTCTGCTTGATAATCCGCCGATTCGACATCAAATACGCCTTCTTGCCCGGGCTGCAGAAGAAAAGCAAGTCCGAGCCCGATAAACAGGGCAACCGCGGTTGTTACTAAGTAGAACGAAATCGTTTTTGCACCGATGGATCCCAATTTCGAAGGGTCACCTAACCCGGCGGTGCCCAAAACGATAGAAACAAAGACAACTGGCACCACAATCATCATGATCAGGTTAAGAAATATTTCTCCAACCGGTGTCAGGAAATATGTGTCAATCGGTGATGAAAAATTGTCTGGCGCAAAGGTCAGTCCGATCCCGACTATAACCCCAAGGATAAGTGCAATCAAAATCTGTTTTGTCAGATTCATAGCAGCTTCTTCCCCTTTCCTTTATGAATTTTCTGATATATATGCATGGCGAGTCACAGATATGATAGGCAAAAACAGCGTTATGGAAGTGGCGGCCCCGGCAGGATTCGAACCTGCGACACATGGTTTAGGAAACCAATGCTCTATCCCCTGAGCTACGAGGCCAGATTTTGACAAGATAACATTTATTATACAAGATTTCTTTTCTGTTGCAAAGGCAAACTTCCTTGCTTGCTTTGTCGTTTTTTGGCAGCGGGCGGCATGGAGTGGGTTTGGCGGTTTGTACAATCGACTAACCCGCAGAGATCGGAGCAGCCATCCATAGTATCACCACTAAATCTGTGATAAAATAAATACTATCTGTCGAATTAGCGTGCAGATTGGAGGAATAGCCATGAATGGTGTGCCGTATATAGCAATCGAAGGGCCGATCGGGATTGGCAAGACATCCCTTGCCAAGAAGCTGTCTGCCCATTTTGATTTTCATTTACTAAAAGAAATTGTCGAGGAAAACCCGTTTCTCGGCAAGTTTTATGAAGATATCGAAGCATGGAGTTTTCAGACCGAAATGTTTTTCCTTTGCAACCGCGTGAAGCAGTTGGAGGACATTGAGCGGGATTACCTGCAGAAGAACAGAGCCGTGGTGGCGGATTATTATATTTCCAAGAACATGCTGTTTGCCAAACGAACCCTGCCGCAGGAGAAATTTGCCAAATACGAGCAGATTTATCAGATTTTGACCGATGATTTGCCTGCTCCGAATATGGTGATCTACCTGCATGCCAGCCTGGACACAATTCTTGAACGGATCCAGCGGCGCGGCAGGGATATCGAGCAAAATATCAAAGCTTCCTACCTGGCACAGCTCTCCCAGGATTACGAGGACTACATGAATGAATTTGAGCGCACACATCCGGAGATTCCGGTGATACGAATCGACGGGAACACGACTGATTTTGTCCGTTATCAGGAAGACCTGGAGCGGATTATCGATCAGGTGAACGCCCGGCTGGATGAAACAGCAGCGGCTAGGCAGTAAGCTATTTTTTACTTAGGAAATATAGGGAAGAAGACATGAATGACGAAGAAAGTGACTCATTCGTGCTCTCATCATGGCTATGAGGACACGAATCACGAAAAAAGTGTCTCGTTCGTGCTCTCATCATGGCTATGAAGACATGAATGACGAAGAAAGTGACTCATTCGTGCTCTCATCATGGCTATGAAGACACAAATGACGAAAAGAGTGCCTCGCTCGTGCTCTCATCATGGCTATGAAGACACGAATCACGAAAAAAGTGCCTCGCTCGTGCTCTCATCATGGTTATGAAGACTCGAATGACGAAAAAAGTGTCTCGTTCGTGCTCTCATCATGGTTATGAAGACTCGAATGACGAAAAAAGTGTCTCGTTCGTGCTCTCATCATGGTTATGAAGACTCGAATGACGAAAAAAGTGTCTCGTTCGTGCTCTCATCAAGGAGATGATGACACGAACGCCTCATTCACGCACTCATAGTGTAAATAAGGCCACGTACACAGAAAAGAATCCTTATTGATGAAAGGGAGAACCACAATGAACCTACGGGAAAAATACAACATCCCGCATGACAGTATAATAACAGTGGCCGGCACAGTGGGGGTCGGAAAGTCGACGATGACCCATCATCTGGCGCAGGCCTTGCAATTTAAAACGTCCCTGGAAAAAGTGGATGCCAACCCATACCTGGAGAAATTTTATGCGGACTTTGAACGCTGGAGTTTTCATCTGCAGATTTATTTTCTCGCCGAGCGTTTTAAGGAGCAAAAGAAGATTTTTGAATATGGCGGGGGCTTTATCCAGGACCGGTCGATTTATGAGGATACAGGGATTTTTGCGAAGATGCATGCGGATAATGGCACGATGTCGAAAACCGATTTTGAGACATATTCCAATTTATTCGATGCCATGGTGATGACACCATATTTTCCGCATCCGGACTTATTGATTTATCTCGAAGGCTCGTTTGATGATATCATTTCCCGCATCCATGCACGCGGCAGGGACATGGAAAAGAATACACCGATTTCCTATTGGGAGGAAATGCACACACGCTATGAAAATTGGATTAATAACTTCAACGCCTGCCCGATTTTGCGTCTGAATATCTCTGATTATGACTTGATGAAGCCGGAAGAGTCGGTCGAACCAATTTTGGAGAAGGTCGGCAGCTTTATTCAGCATGGAAGGCAGCGGACGACAAGGGAATTGATTAAATAATTTGTTCAGAATGGCTAATCATACTAAACGGGGGTACCAGATCACACAATGATTCGGTATCCTTTTTTTATTGTTAAAAGGGGCGCAGGGGAAGCTGATTTGAAATGATATTTTGAAAAGAAAAAGTTTTATGATAGAATGCAAATATACGTTCGTTAGAATATCAAAAGGGGAAAAGATTTTTTGCAGGTAAGACCAAATAAATTAAATTCTACGAGGGGGCGAGTTTGTGAGTTTTGAGGTGCTTCATGCCAATAAGAAAAGTTGGGATAAAGTTGCGGATCGATTTTATGGAAGGAACCCGCTTCCAGAATATGGACCTTTTGCGCCAAGTGAAGAGGAACTATATTTATTTGGTGACGTCAAAGGGGCAAAGATTTTAGAAATTGGCTGTGGTAGTGGGCATTCATTGCAATATATGGATCAAAAAAACGCTGGTGAGCTATGGGGGTTAGATTTATCAAAAAAACAAATAAAAGCTGCTAACAAATTATTAAAAAACAGTAATTCCACAATAAATTTATTTGAGTCACCGATGGAGGAAGATCCAGGTCTGCCTGATAATTATTTTGACATTGTATTTTCTATATTTGCCTTAGGTTGGACAACAAATCTTCATAAGACATTATCAAATGTTAATAAATACTTAAAACCAGGCGGTACCTTTATATTTAGTT
This sequence comes from Lentibacillus sediminis, assembly GCF_002763455.1. Taxonomy (GTDB): domain Bacteria; phylum Bacillota; class Bacilli; order Bacillales; family Amphibacillaceae; genus Lentibacillus_D; species Lentibacillus_D sediminis_A. The sequence continues at coordinate 212,154 of NZ_NIXK01000005.1, read as the reverse complement.
GGGAACACCCACTGTTTAATCGTGTAAGCAGTAAAGAAGACTCCCTAATATTTAACAAACCATATCACGAGGAAGGCCCTTACACTCATGAAGCATGGACCGATCCTGCTATTATGCAACAATATCGACTAAGTACATATGTCAATTCATTGATTAATCACGGATTTAAAATCAATAGAATTGTGGAAGATGTTCGCTTATCAGAAGATGATATAAAAAAGCATTCGAATAGCTGGTACTTATATGAAAAAGCAAAGTTTCTTCCAACAACTTTGATCATAAAGAGCCAAAAGTGTTAGCTTCATATTTTTTACAAAGAGCCATATATAGAGGTGTATAGGTTGGCGCTAGTGTAAATACTTGACTTACTTTTAAATAAGTAGCTTCAGCAAATAGATTCTTTATTTGAATAAAAAAAGCTAACAGCTGGGTGCTCCGGAGAGGAAGCACCCTGTTATTTTGCAGGAGTAGAGGTAATTTGCCCCAACTCTCCACTAAATGCCTTCTATTCTTCCTTACCCAACTCAACAGACCGCTTCCTCGCACTCTCTACACAATCCTTGATAATCGCAGCAAAGTCGTTCTTCTCCAAGGATTGAACCCCAGCCTCGGTCGTTCCCTTTGTACTGGTAATTTTTTTCCGCAGAAGGGCAGCTGGTTCACCGGAATCTTTTAGCATTTCTCCTGCGCCGACAACAGTCTGGATAATCAGCTCATGGGCGGTCTCCGGATCGAGTCCCGCTTCGACCGCAGCCTTTTCCATGGCTTCCACCAAATAATAAATGTAGGCCGGTCCGCTGCCGGAAATGCCCGTCACGGTATGCATATCCACCTCTTCTACGACCTGAGTCAAGCCAATCGTGTTGAACAGTGCTTCCACCTGTCTGATGTGCTCTGCCCCGGCGTATTTCCCTGCAGCAATCGCGGTGGCTGAAGCACCGACTGCCGCAGAAGTGTTAGGCATCGTCCGTACGACTGGTGCCTCCTTGCCGATGAGCCGGGAAATGAAATCCGTCGATATCCCGGCGACGACCGAAATGATCAGCTGCTCCGGCTGAATATGACTGCGGATCGAGGTGAGCATTTCCTCCAAGTCATATGGCTTGGTCGCCAAAAGAACCATATCCGCCTCCTGCACCACCTGCTCCTTATCCATGCTGGTGCGCACCTGATAGGTGTTGCTGATCTCTTCCAGCCGCTCTGCATTGGAGCGATTTGTTACTGTGATCTGCTCTTTAGGCAAAATCCCCTGATGCACAATCCCGGAAATGACAGCCTCCGCCATATTGCCCGCACCGATAAATGCAATTTTTCCGTTCATATAGAAAACCTCCTTTCCATACCATGTGTGTTATCCATTGATTTCCTTATTCTTGCCATCTGTAAACAGAAAAAACCGCCACAAGCTGCAGCGGTTTTTTATCTCCAAATTTTATGCGCTAATTTAATGGAGGAGGTAGAGGGATTCGAACCCCCGCGCGGTTTGACCCGCCTGTCGGTTTTCAAGACCGATCCCTTCAGCCAAACTTGGGTATACCTCCATGACGACAAGATCTAATATACCATGCCGCCGTTTTCTATGTCAAACAGGATGGTGAAGTTTTTTGGTGCAGTACTCGGGACAGTGGTTCAGCGCTCTAGGTAAAATGTCAGCGGTTTGCGAAAAAACTCCATCGATTGGAACCTAAACTTCAGCAGTTCAGACACAAAACTCTACTCACTCCACCGGAAAACATCAGCGGTGCTTCTGCATTCACCAAATATCGGCAAAATTCGTGCCCCCGCTGCGCATATCCGTGCATCCTGATCAAATCTTTATTCTATCTTCTTCCGCTCCGTAAACTCCTGATAAACCTCCCCATAAACCTTTGCATCCGTCAGTAGCTCCAGAACAGTAAGAGCAACTGCTTTTGCTCCGACAATCAGCGCCGCATCGCCTTTTTCCGAACGAGCAGCCTCACGAAACCTGGCGGTATGGCCGATCAGATCATTCGGCCCAATTTTAATATGCGGATGGATGGTTGGCACGACTTGGCTGACATTTCCCGCGTCTGTGGAGCCGAGGGCCGTTTTCTTTTTCTCCTTCACCGTTTCCCCAAGCCCCTCGATGACCTCCTTAAATACAGCATCAAACCGGTCATTCAGAATAAAATTATCCACCTCATTCTGAAAAGCAGTGATTTTCACCGTTGCGCCTGAAGCAAGGGCAGCACCCTCCGCAATCGCCTTCACTTTTCCTGTTACCTCATCAAGCACAGGACGTGAGGCGGCACGGATGAAAAATTTTGCCTTGGCGTATTCCGGGACAATGTTGGGTGCATCCCCGCCGTCGGTAATAATCCCGTGAATTCGCACATCGGACGGCAGATGCTGTCTTAATGCATTAATTCCATTGAACAGCTGGATCACGCCATCCAGGGCATTGATGCCTTTTTCCGGGTAGGCAGAGGCATGGGACGGTTTGCCGAAAAATTCAAAGTCAAGCGGGTCCACCGCCAAGCTAGGTCCTGTTAGCATTGTTTCTGCACCGGGATGCAGCATAATCGCCGCGTCTAAATCCTCGACAAGACCCGCCTTGACAAAACTTCCCTTGGCGCTTCCATTTGGTCCGCCTTCCTCTGCCGGTGTACCAAGCACCACAATTTCTCCGCCGACCTCCTCAATGACATGACCTAAAGCAATAGCAGCAGCGACACTGGTTGTGCCAATCAGGTTGTGCCCGCATGCGTGACCAATCTCCGGCAGAGCGTCATATTCCGCCAGCAGCCCAATCGTCAGTCCTTGAGCGCTCGCTTTTTTCCTGGCCAGAAATGCCGTTTCATGCCCCGCCACCTGTTTTTCCACATCAAACCCTTCCTGAATCAGCAGCTCTATTAACCGTCCAGCGGCAAAAAACTCCTGATTGCCAATCTCCGGATGTTCATGAATCGCGTGGCTCGTTTCAATATATTTCTCCTTATGTTCCTCAATATTACTGATGATGCGGTCTTTCACTACCTCTAAACGGTCGATTGCAGTTGCCATTTTCCCCTCATCCTTTCTTCTCTTTTAGTGTCCAATCTCACTCAATGGAACAAATGTTGGAATTTGGTTGCCGTCATAATAGTCATTGATCAGTTCCATCACCTCATCGGACTGGTAAATCTCGGCAAGGCGGTTCAGCGTTTCGTCATCCTTATTCTCTTCCTGGACAGCAATGAGGTTGATGTATGGGGTTGCTGTTTCGTCTTCATGAAAAATCGAGTCATCCAGCGGGCTGAAACCGGCATCCACAGCAATCCCGTTATTGATGATGGAAGCATCGACATCCGGCAGCACGCGCGGTGTCTGACCGGCAACCAAGAGTTCAAAACTGAGGTTTTTCGGATTTTCCACGATTTTATCGAGGGAGCCATTGCCGTCAAAGCCTTCTTCTAATTTGATCAGCCCCGCTTGCTCAAGCAAAAGCAGCCCGCGGCCCATATTTGTCGCTTCTTTTGCCAAGGCGATCGTCCCGCCTTCCGGGATTTCTTCCACAGAGCTATGTTTTTCCGAATACAAGCCCATTGGAGCAATCACGGTTGTAGCAATCGGCGTCAGGTCGAGATCATGTTCTTCAATAAACGCATCGAAATAGGAAACCGTCTGAAATGCATTGGCATCAATTTCTCCTTCAGCCAAAGCTAAATTAGGTTGCACATAATCGGAAAAGCGGACGATCTCGACGTTAATCCCTTCCTCAGCAGCCTTTTCAGCAACAAAATCCCAAACGGTCGTGTCCGATCCGCTGATCCCCACACTCACCGTAGAAGCGGCGTTCCCGCTCGAGCAGGCACTTGCCGCAATCGCAAATAAAATAAGAAAACTAAAAACGGCTAATTTTTTCATGATCGATTCTCTCCTTTATCTTCTTCTGATTTTTTTCGATAAAATATTCCCGGTGGACTGCAGGCCCTGCACCATGATGACAAGGATTCCCACTGTGATCACCATCACGACCGTGTCAAACCGCTGATAGCCATACGTAATTGCCAAGTCACCGAGTCCGCCGCCGCCGACTGCTCCTGCCATCGCCGATGCGCCGACCAGACCGATCGTCGCAATCGTGATGCCTAGAAGCAGGGAACTGAGCGCCTCCGGAATCAAGAAGCGGAGAATGATCTGGCGAGGTGTAGCTCCCATTGCCTGCGCCGCTTCCATCACCCCAGGGTCTACTTCTAAGAGCGAGTTTTCAATTAATCTGGCAATATAGGGTCCGGAAAAAAGCATCATCGGCACAACTGCTGCCGCTGTCCCTATTGAGGTGCCGACAATCAGCCGGGTGAATGGAATCACCGCCACCATCAAAATAATAAAAGGAACCGAGCGGAACAGATTAACTACTGCATTTAATACGGCAAATACTTGCTTGTTTTCCCATAAATGTCCCTTCCTGGTGACAACCAGCAGAATGCCCAGCGGCAAGCCGATCAAAACGGCAAACAGGAGGGAGAACGATACCATGGCAATGGTTTCCCATAAAGCGGTCACAATTTGCTGCCAATCAACCAGCATCTGCCAACACCTCTTTCAATGTGATATCTGAGTGGCGTATATGCATCAGCACACGATTAATCTCTTTTGGTTCACCATCAAATTTGACAATCAGATTGCCAAACGGGATGCCCTGGAGCTCTGTGATATTTCCGAATAGCACATTGACTTCGACAGGGAATTGCTTGGCGATTTGCGAGAGCAGGGGAGAGCCGGTCGATTCACCGATAAAGACAATCCGGTAAATCTGATGCGCTTCATCCTGCGCCTTGATAAGCTGATAGACCGAATCAGGCAGCTGATCATGCATCACGGAACGGACAAAATTCTGCGCGATTGTTGTTTTCGGATCAGAAAATACTTCAAACACTGATCCGGCTTCGACTACCTTTCCACGGTCAAGCACGGCCACCTTGTCGCAAATTTCCCGGATCACGCCCATCTCATGGGTGATGATCAGAATCGTGATGTTGTATTCGTGATTGATCTGTTTCAAAAGCTTTAAAATCGAATTGGTCGTCTCTGGATCCAGAGCAGATGTCGCTTCATCACATAAAAGCACCGATGGCTGTGTCGCCAGCGAGCGGGCAATGCCGACGCGCTGCTTCTGCCCGCCCGACAGCTGATCCGGATAATTATCCGCCTTATCACTCAAGCCCACGAATTCCAGCAGTTCCGTTACACGCTGTTTCACTTCTTCTTTTGGTGTTTTGGAAAGGAGTAAAGGCATCGCCACATTCGTAAACACCGTCTTGGAATTCAGCAGATTGAAGTGCTGGAACACCATGCCAATATTCTTTTTGGCTTCCCTCAACTCCCTGGGCGAGAGATGCAAGAGCTCCTGCCCGTTGACGGTAACGCTCCCGGCGGTCGGTCGCTCAAGCAGGTTCACACAGCGGACCAGCGAGCTTTTCCCCGCACCGCTAAAACCAATCACACCATAAATTTCTCCCTTTTCAATATGCAGATTCACATCATCCAATGCTGTTATTTCCTTTATGCCCGTGTCATAGACCTTGCTGACATGCTCCAGGGTAATCATGTGTCTCTCTCCCTTTTTGTGTTTTTAAATAAAAAATGCCCCTTCTTAATGTAAATAAGAAGAGGCACACATCTTTTCCCTCTTCTTATCTGTCAAGCGATCGCTTGCTGGAATTGGCACAGTACTCATGTAATGAGTCCGCTGCCGAGGCATCAAAGGGCCAGCCCCTCCACCTCTCTGGATAAGAAGTTTTTATGTTTTTAGTTATCCTGGTAAAACGAAAAAATCCCTCCTTAAGATATAAGAAGAGATTGGCATGTTATGTATCCACCGCTCTTCTTATTTTCCAAGCTTTAGCTTGTTGGATGTGGCACAGTACGCAAAAGCGCCCGCTGCCGAGGTTTCACAGGGCCAATTCCCTCCACCTCTCGGAATAAGAAGTATCCGTTATTCATTTGATTGTTTTTTAGATTACTATGTTTTTGAATATTTGTCAACGGGTTTTTGGAGAAATTTTCCTTAAAGTACTGGAAGCAATATTTCAGCACTCTAGGCGAACATTAACGGTTTTTGAAAATCCTCATCAGTTGGAACACTCAAAAGCTTCGGGTGAAAATTCCAACGCTTCAAGGGGTTAAATTGAAACCTTTCCAATAACTGAAGCGTATATTTAGCAATTGAAGAAAGGAGGGGCTCAAATGTATTTCGTATCGAAAAAAGACACTTTGTATTTTATAGTGATTTGGGGCACCGTCATTTTTCTTTCTCAAACCTTCATATTTCGACTAGAATCTGCATTTGGCGGGGTTGTCGGATTTATTATAATAGGATACCTAATTTGGATATGGTTTGGAACTGGATATAAAATCGAAGGGGCAACATTAAAGGTGCAATTTGGAGGATTTAAGTGGGAGACGGATATTGAAGAGATAAAAACGATTAGAAAAGTAAAGAATCCATTTTCAGCACCTGCTTTAGCCATGGATCGGTTAGAAATTTTATATGGCAAATACGACGTAATGACCATATCTCCAAAGAATGAAGATAAATTCATTGAGTTATTATTGAACGAAAATCCTCAAATACAGATAGAGGAAAAGCGATCCAAATATTAATTGCCTAAGACGATGATAACTTTTGCATGGGTCCATTATATAAAGTAATATTGGAATTATAGAAAGATTTTATTAAAAACAAGAGGGCCCCAGAAAATGAGTCGTTTAAAAGAAAAAGTTGCGATTATTACAGGTGTGGAATTACCGGTAGATGGCGGGGTAACAGCGATATAGGATATGGTATGTTTTTTTGGGCAAGGGGGCATCTCCTTGTCCGATTTGTTACTTAACCAAAGAAATATCGTCAGAAAGAAGGAGATGATCGTGAAAACAGGAGTTTGGCGGAATGTTGGTGCATTAGGCACCCATATGATTGATTGTTTAAGATGGATGACACAAAGTGAAGTGGAATTTGTAAACGGTTTACTGCACACGCACGTGCCCCAAGGTGCAGGAGAAACACGGGATGCGGATGATGCTTTCTTTATCCATGGAAAGATGGATAACGATACCACTTTTTCCGTTCAGCTCGTTTCAGGAGTGAATCACGGGTTAGGTTCCAGCATAGACGTGTTTGGAAGTGAGGGAACGATCACGTTAAAAAACGATAAACAACTTAGTTTTGGTAGAATAAATGAACCATTACAAAAAATAGAGATTCCATCACACGAGGCAGTCCCTTCACATCTATCAAAGGAGGCAAGTGCTTATTATCCGGCATTTCACCCTTTCTTGGAGATGATCTATGACTATATTATTAATGATCAGGCAGACAAAGATTTGCCCACCATTGAAGATGGACATGAGAATCAGGTAATTATGGATAAAATATAAGTCGAGTATAAGTGGGCTAGGTGGTGTCGATTTGTTTTACCATGCAAAAACAGAAAGAGTAGTTCAGCTTCTTTTTTTAATGCTTATCGTATCGTTAATCCTAACAAATTGGGAGTACACTGTGATGCTTTATTTCTTAATTCTTTTTCTTCTGTTTATCATTGCAACACTGTTTATTACCTTTACGTTTAAGATAACAGACGGCTCCATAACATACCAGATACTTCTATTTTCATTAATAATTTATCGAAAAGAGGTTACCTATAATAAAATCCTCGCTATGAAATTTAAACGTGTCGGGTGGGGCAGAAAATGCGTGATTGTACAATATAATAAACATCGCCATTTTCGAATCATGAATTTCTATCCAGAGCAAATTTATACTGACTTACAGGATTTTGCTGATAAACATAACATACCAATTGATAAAACAAAGGACTATTTAATCTTGGAAACTGCTAAATAATCTATATGGAAAGAAGGAGAGCGAATGGCAAAAGTAATTGGTTTCGAACTCAACAGCCAGGAACCTGAGAAGGCCGCAACATTCTATTCCGCTGTTTTTGGCTGGGAGACTGGAGAACCCCATTGGGATTACCGTTCAGTGACGACAGGGAAAGATGCAGAGTCCGGAATCAACGGAGGAATCGCAAAAGGTCCTAAGGATTATCCGCACGGTACTCGTATTCAGATTGAAGTTGAGTCCATGGATGATGCAATTTCCAAGGCAAAGGAATATGGAGCGATGATAGTGCGCGAGAAAATGGAGTTTGATGATTTTTTTCTTGCCTATCTCGTTGATCCCATGGGACTAGGTTTTGGGCTTATTCAAAAAAAGCAGAGGGGAAAATAAAATGAGCTTGCTAAGAGTTGGGACTACTTATATGCCAGTTAAAGATGTTCAGCTTTCCACTGACTGGTATGTAAGTAATCTGGGAGCGAAATTAAACTATCAAGACGAAGATAAGGCTATTTTGAATTTGGCAGACCAGAGTTTCTTTCTTGTGAAATCGAAGGAAGGTCAGCGAGCAAATTTCTATGACACTTACGGGGAAGAGTGCTTTTCTTTGACCTTTGAGGTGGATGGAATAAAAGCATTAGAGGCTCTACATAGGGATTTTATCAGCAAACAGATAAGCGTCGGTGCGATTGAAAACAGGGGACATGCCGGAAGAAATTTTGTATTCAGCGATCTTGATGGAAATAAATTCGATGTGTGGAGTCAGTTAAGCCCTGATTTTCGAAAATAAATGTAAATGCTTTCAAATTAAGTATTCTCCTGACTAAATTCTATGATAAAATAAAACAAAAGTCCTAAGGAGAAAGTACTGATATGCGGACAAGAAGAATAGCCTTCGTTTTTGCTTTGATTTTTCTTTTGCTTGCAGCTTGTAGTCAGGATGAAAAAACAGCTAGTCCCATAGAAAAGCAGCGGGAAATTGAGATAATGAAGCGGGTGGAGCCAAAGGCCATTACCAGGAAAATAACTCTTACGGCGGTTGGCGACATTTTGATTCACGACCGTGTTTATAACGATGCAGCGGTAAAGGACGGGTATGACTTTCTCCCTATGCTGGAGCGGGTTCGCCCTTTCTTAAACAACACGACGATTACCGTGGCGAATCAGGAAACGATGATTGGCGGAGAGGAGATTGGATTATCTTCGTATCCTTCATTTAACAGTCCGTTGGAGGTTGGCCATGCTTTAAAGGACGTCGGTGTGGATGTGGTCACCATCGCCAATAATCACACTCTGGATCGCGGGGAGCCAGCCATCCAGCAGGCGATCAGGAACTGGGAAGCCATGGATATGATGTACACCGGTGCTTTTAAAAATGAGAAAGATAGCGAAACGCTCCGAATCTATCAGACGGATGTGGGAATATCTGTCGCTTTTTTGGCTTATACCTATGGCACGAACGGGATTCCAGTGCCAGACGGGAAGGACTATTTAGTTAATTTGATCGATAAAGAGGCGATGGCGCAGGAAATCACCAAAGCTAAAGATGAGGCAGACGTGGTGGTACTAAGCCTCCATTTCGGCGACGAATACGAACCGATGCCAAATGACCGGCAAAAGAATTTGGCACAATTTGCCGCCGACCAAGGAGTTGACGTGGTCTTGGGCCACCATCCGCACGTACTGCAGCCGCTGGAATGGGTGGAAGGAAAGAATGGAAACAAGAGCTTTGTCGCCTATTCGCTGGGCAACTTTTTGTCAGGGCAGGATGAATTTTACAACCAAATCGGCGGGGTTTTGAAATTGACCATTAGCCAGACGACTGGGGCGAACGGGGAAGAAGAAATAGAGGTTACGAAACCGAAGTTTATGCCTACCTTTGTCGATTTTAATAATGAAAGCAATTACCGGGTCCTCCCGATGTATCAGCTTACAGACAAAGAATTGGAGGGCGCCGGTGGCTATTACAGAGACGTTCGGGAGCACATGTCGCAATGGATGCCTGAAATGGAGTTTGTGGAGGGATGATGGAGGAAGAGGGACAGTTTATAGACGGTTTGTAGCCTTTCATCGGAGGGATTCTTTGACAACCAAAATAATTTTCGCATCCAATAAATTAGGCGATGTAACGAACGACCAATTGCAATTAATGCTGAATAAGTTTAACAAAGGGAAACTCCTATCCTCACAGAGACCTGCAAATGGTGTAATGGGGCAAACGATCCTAATTTCATCAACAGCGGGAGAATTTGTGTTGAAAGGAAATCCCCTTTATCCAGGGCAATTTCTTGGAGAACAATATTTTGTGGAAAATCTTCAAGAAAAGACGAATGTTGTTGTTCCGTCTCCATATTTAATTGATCATTCAGAGGGTATATTTGGCTGGAGTTATTCATTAATGCCGCGTTTACAAGGGGAGCATCTGGATTCTGCCAAAATTAATCCTAATGAAAAGTTGGAGATTGCTGAAGTATAGCGAATACACTGATTGAATTGCACAGTTGGAAAGCTGAGGCGTACGGGGAGCTGGATACCAAAAATCGATCCATTCAACCCTTTGAAGATTCCTATACAAAATGGCTCTGCCATCACCACCGCTGTTCGTGTCGAATTTGGTACATATGAAGAATATTATTTTTTGAAAGAAGTAGATGGACATGTGTATGAAATCTTTTTTGATATCGCTTTTGGAGCTGAGGAGTATGATAAATTGCTGGATAGCTATTTAGACATTGTACGCTCATTTGAGGTTAGTGGGGTAGAGAATTAAACTTTATAATCAAACAACATGTTTAATACCAGCACTTTTAAGGAATAGTTTTAATGTAATTCAGAAAAAGGAGTTGAATGATTGATGAGTATTTATGAAGCAAAAGTGTTTAATACCGGCGGCCGAGGCGGCGAAGTGCATAGTGAAGACAATTCCTTTAAGTTGAACGTGAAACAGCCTAAAGAGATGTCCGGTGACGACACGAACGAAACCAATCCGGAACAACTTTTCGCAGCTGCGTATAGTGCCTGCTATAATAGTGCGCTCGATGGCGTGTTGAAGAAAGATAAAGCTGATGATGTAAAACGTGTCGTGATCGCAACTGCCAAGTTACTCAAAGATGAATCAGATGGCGGATTCAAACTTGGTGCTGAAATCGAAGTTGAGTTTGAAGGTATTGATCAGGCAAAAGCAGATGAATATGTGGAACAGGCGCATAAAGGATGCCCATATTCCAAGATGACACAAAATGGCATCGATGTGGATCTAAAAGCAACAGTAAAATAATGAATCGTATGGATAGAAACCGACCCTTAAAAAAGAGTCGGTTTTTCTGTATATCCATCATTCCTCTGTCGACACCTTTTTCACCAGCAAAAAGAAAGCAATAAATCCGATAAGTGACGTAGAAAATAATATAGCTCCCATCGGCACAGCAGATGCTTCATTAATGCCGGCCAGTGGGGAGAAGACAGAGCCGAGCAGCAGTGGGAGCATACCTAAGACGGCACTGGCACTTCCGGCGCGGTGTCCCTGTTTGGCCATACCCAGGGTGAAGGTACTTGTGATCACCATTCCCATAGTCGTCATGTAAATGAAAATCAAGATGACAATCGAGGCTAGCGGTCCTTCAATGATCGTCATAAGAAGCAAAATGGACGTTGCGGTCAGTGCGATCGTGACGGCTGTCTGGAGCAAGGTTTTTTCCGGAATAATTCCGCCAAAGCGTCCAATAATGAAACTGCCTGTGATGATAGCCAGTCCATTTATACCAAACAGCACACTGAATGTTTGCGGGGAAACGCCATAAATTTCCTGATAGACAAACGGTGTCCCCGATACATAGGCAAAACTTCCGCCATGGACAAATCCGACGACCAATGCATAGCCAATGAACGAACGGTCTTTTAACAAACTGCCCATGGTCACGACCGATGCGCCGAGTGAGCTGGGGATCCGCTTCTCCGGCGGCAGTGTCTCTTTCAACTTCATGCTAACGATGGCAACAATCAAAATACCAATAAGGGCTAAAAAGATAAAAATGGCCTGCCAGTTTGCGAATTCAAACGACAGGATTGCCCCGCCAGCCATTGGTGCGATCATGGGAGCGACGGCATTGATCACCATTAAAAGCGCGAAGAATTTCGTCAGGGCTTTACCGCTGAACACGTCACGTACGACTGCCCGTGACAGCACAACCCCTGCAGATGCAGTGAATCCCTGTAAAAACCGTGCGGCAATTAATATTCCTATATTCGGCGCAAATGCACAGAGAATGGATGCCAATGCAAAAAGAGAAGTAGATATTAATATGGGCTTTCTTCTGCCCTGTGCATCACTGATTGGTCCAATAACCACCTGACCGATCGCAAGTCCGAGTAAACATGCGGTCAAACTGGTTTGCACAAGGGTGGCGCTTGTATTTAAATCCTCGGCAATCCCGGGAAAGCTGGGCAAATACATATCGATGTTGAGCGGCCCCAGAAATGCCAGCAGACCAAGAAGCAGCGCCAGCCCCATACGCTTTTTACCTGTAGGATTATGCAATATAGCTTCTTGTTGTTCCAGATAAATAAGTCATCACTCCTAACTTTTATATTTTAATGGTTTTTGGGTGGTTTGTTAAGTTTATTGATTGATGTCAGGGGAGAAATGAAAGATTTGAAATGGTGCCTGTCACTCGTCGGATTTTGTCGAAAAAAAACAGGCACCCTGGAGAGTGAAAGATCACTCACTAGAATGCCTGTTTTTTTACTAGAACAAACCTTACCTGATCACATTTTTTCCGCCCATATACGGGCGCAATGCTTCAGGTACTGTGACAGTCCCGTCTTCCTGCTGGTAATTTTCCAGAATGGCTGCTACGGTGCGGCCAAGCGCCAAGCCGGATCCGTTCAGGGTATGGACAAATTCCGGCTTTCCATTCGTTTCCCTGCGGAAGCGGATGCCTGCCCGTCTCGCCTGAAAATCCTCAAAATTGGAGCAGGAAGAGATTTCACGGTACGTTTCCTGGCTTGGGATCCATACTTCAATATCATATTTCTTTGCTGCGGTAAAGCCAAGATCCCCCGTACACATGCTCATCACCCGGTAAGGGAGCTTCAGCAGCTGTAGCACTTTCTCCGCATGGCCGGTCAATGTTTCCAGTGTGTCATAGGAATCTTCTGGCTTGGTAAAATGAACCAGCTCGACTTTATTGAATTGATGCTGGCGAATCAGCCCACGGGTATCACGGCCGGCAGAACCCGCTTCGGAACGGAAATTGGTGCTGTAGGCCGTATATTTTTTCGGGAGATCGTCTACCATTAGAATCTCATCCCGATAGTAATTAGTGACAGGCACCTCTGCTGTCGGAATCAGATAATAATTGGTTTCTTCCAGTTTAAATTCATCTTCGGCAAATTTCGGAAACTGACCTGTGCCGATTAAGCTCGCTTCATTAACAATCTGCGGCGGCAGCATTTCCTCGTATCCATGCTCATCGGCATGCAGATCCATCATAAAGTTAAGCAGCGCACGCTCCAGCCGGGCGCCAAGACCTTTGTAAAAGACAAACCGGCTTCCCGTTACTTTTGCGGCGCGTTCAAAATCAAGAATGTCGAGATCGGCCGCAATATCCCAGTGCGGCTGTGCTTCAAAGCCAAAGGCAGGCTGCTCGCCCCATTCGCGGGCCACTACATTATCGCCTTCATCTTCACCAATAGGTACGGATTCATGCGGAATGTTCGGGATGGAAAGCAGCAATTGTTGCAGCGTTTCCTCTGTTTCTTTTAGCTCCTTATCCAGGGTGGAAATTTGCTCGCCTACAGCACGCATTTCCTGAATGGCCGGATCTGCGTCTTTATTTTCCTTTTTCAATACGGAAATCTGCTTGGATGCTTCATTCCGTTTCGCTTTCAGGGTTTCGGTTTCACTAATCAGGCTTCGGCGCTTCTCATCAAGCTCGCCGAATTTGTCGAGATCCGTTAAGTCTTCCCCACGATGGGCGAGTTTTTCTTTCACCTCGGTAAAGTTGCTGCGCAAGTATTTCATATCAAGCATTGGTAGTTCCTCCTTTTGTGATGGTTGGTTGTTTGTATTGTGTGATGGTGGTGCAGTTTGATTCGACGGTTTAACACAATACTCTTATTTGATAATTTCCGCGCCAAGTGCATTCTCAAAATGCTGCAGTGCCCATTCGTGACCATCGGGGTTAAAGCTTGCGACCGCATGCTGATGGACGACCACATCAAAACCAAGGTTATATGCAGATACGGCAGCGTGTAATACGCAAATATCCGTCGCACATCCGACCAAGTGGACCTCTGTTATCCCGCGTTCCCGAAGTTTGATTTCCAGGTCTGTTCCCACAAACGGAGAGTATCTTGTTTTATCCAGCCAATAGACATGTTGTTTATCTTTATTTCTTTCATATACCGACTGCAGCTCCCCGTATAATTCCCTGCCTGTTTCCCCTTCGATATTGTGCGGCGGGTAAAGCTTTGTCTCCGGATGATAAGCATCGTCTTTTTGGTGATAATCGATAGCGAAAACGACATAATCACCGTTTTTTATAAAATCTTCCGTGATGCGAACCATTTCCTGCTCAATTTTCTGCCCGGGTTCACCACAAGTCAATGCCCCGTCTTTCGCCACAAAATCATTCGTGTAATCAATGTTCAACAGAGCTTTTTTCATCATCATTCACTCCTTTTAATATATTTCAAACAACAAAAAACTCCCGCCCCTATAAAATATAGGGACGAGAGTTTGCCTCCCGCGTTGCCACCCTTGTTGAAGATACACTCTTCCGGCTCACAGGTGATAACGGCACCTGGCCGGGTCTGCTTAAATAAGCGGTTCGGCAGACCAGTTCAAGGATGGATTCACAGCCTTCCAGCATCGATTCACACCAGCCATCGACTCTCTTCGGAAGGAACAGCTGCTACTGCTTCCTGTCAGCACTTTTTATGATTATGTTATATCATAGCCAAGTTTCATTTAAGATGCAAGTGTTTGCAAGGATTTTTTCACCATCTGTACAAAATAGGCGATGAAACGGTCATCGTCGGTCAGTTCCGGATGAAATGCTGCACAGAGATAATGGCCTGCCTGTGCTGCCACGATCCGGTCCTGATAGGTGGCAAGCACCTCGACATCCGGCCCGGCTTCAGTGATATATGGCGCGCGAATGAACACGGCATTGAAATCCTCTGCTACATGGGCAATTTTCAGTTCCGCTTCAAAGCTGGCCACCTGACGCCCGAAAGCGTTGCGCGCCACCTTCATGTCCATCAGTCCAAGATGCGCCTGCTCCTGACCTTCAATGGCACTTGTCATCAGGATCAGCCCAGCACAGGTACCGAAAATCGGCTTGCCCTCACCACCGAACTGCCGGATGGCATCAAAAAATCCGTAGCTGTCGATCAGCCGGCGCATTGTCGTGCTTTCCCCGCCGGGCAAAATCAATCCGTCCACTTCATTCAATTGCTCTTTGCGTTTTATTTCGACTGCCTGCACCCCGCAGGCTTCCACGGTGCGGATATGCTCGCGGACAGCACCTTGCAGGGCGAGTACACCAATGGTTGTCATGTTTATTCCTTCTTTCTATTCAGAGCGATCCTGCATGCGGTCATGCGCTTCCAGGGTGCTCATATCAAGCCCTTGCATCGCTTTGCCAAGATCTTTGGAAAGTTCAGCGATCAGCGTGTAATCCTGATAGTGTGTCGTTGCTTCGACAATCGCTTTGGCAAATTTCGCCGGGTTGGCCGATTTGAAAACACCGGATCCGACAAATACCCCGTCTGCGCCCAGTTCCATCATCAGCGCAGCATCGGATGGAGTAGCGATTCCGCCAGCAGCAAAGTTAACGACTGGCAACCGGCCTTCCTCGCGAATTTCCAGCAACAATTCAAATGGTGCGCCGATTTCCTTGGCATAAGTCATGACCTCATCTTTGGACATGGAACTTAGTCTGCGAATTTCTGATTGCACTTGACGCATATGGCTTACAGCTTCTACGATGTTCCCGGTTCCCGGTTCACCTTTGGTCCGCAACATGGAGGCACCTTCACCAATTCGACGTGCTGCTTCTCCCAGGTTGCGGCAGCCGCAGACAAATGGTACCGTGTAATCCGATTTGCTAAGATGATACACTTCATCTGCTGGTGTCAGTACTTCACTTTCATCAATATAATCCACGCCCATTGCTTCCAATACGCGGGCTTCGACAATGTGGCCGATGCGGGCTTTGGCCATTACCGGGATGGAGACGGCATTCAGCACTTCTTCTGTGATCGTTGGATCCGCCATGCGCGCTACCCCGCCGGCCGCACGGATATCGGAAGGAACCCGTTCCAATGCCATAACAGCAACCGCGCCTGCTTCCTCAGCGATTTTTGCCTGCTCGGCATTGACGACATCCATAATTACGCCGCCTTTTTGCATTTCTGCCATTCCGCGTTTGACGCGCTCTGTACCTCTGTTGGTCATGTTATTTCCCCCTGTAAGCTCTTCGTTTATCGTTCCCTTAAAATAATCCTTTAACCCAGTTCACGGATGTGGTGAACATGTTGCCGAAAAAGTCGCCAACTGCTCCCATGCTAAGCATGAACCAATTGTCCTTTTCCACGGTGCTGTTTGCGACGAGATTCACCGTTCCGCTTGTTTCGTCAAAAATATAGCCGTGATCCGTTTCTCCCTCATAGACGAGCGTTGCCGTACCGACGGTTTCTCCTTCTTCAATCGGGGCAATCAGTTCACCGTCCTCATTGAGGGTTTCTTCCGGAATCTGGTACTCCACGCTGTATAAGTCTTCCTCACCGTTTTTTACCGGCAGGGTAATGCTTTCGGCCGTGGAGACGGCGAGCTCATTTTCTTTCCCTTTGGCTACAGGAAGAGTGGATTCTCCTTCTTTTTGATAGCCTGCAGGGACAATTTCTTGGGTTGCGAAATTATTAAATCCGTAATCCATCAGTTTGGCGGTTTGCTGAAAACGTGCCTGTTTGCTGTCGGTTTTCATCACCACAGAAATCAGTCTGGTGCCATTTTGTTTCGCCGTACCGGTAAATGTATAGCCGGCAAGCTCGGTGTTCCCGGTTTTCAGGCCGTCCATGCCTTCATAATGAAATTGCTGCAGGAAGGTCGCATCATGTGGCAGCATCCAGTTCAGGTTTTCAATCGTATGCCCGGCAAACTCTACTTCCGTCATGCTGGAGATTTCCAGTGCATCCGGGAAATCATTCACCAGATGATAAGCGAGCAGGGCAGCCGACTCGGCCGACAACAGATTGGAGCCGTTCGGGTCGGTTCCTTCCGGGCGGTTATCGCCAAGCGAAGCGTTGTTCAACCCGGTGGAATTGACAAATTTATATTCAGGAAGTCCCAGTTCTTCCGCTTTATCGTTCATCATTTGCACAAATTCGGTTTCCGTGCCTGCGATCAGTTCCGCAAGTGCGATGGTTGTCGAATTATCGGAAAAAACGGCCATCGCTTCATATAATTCACGTACCGTATAGTCTTGATTCTGCCTTATACCAACACCCCCCGAAAAGTTCGGGTTACGAGCGATGCTGTAAGGGTAATCACTGATTTGTGTGGTCGTATCCCAGCTGATCTGCCCTTCTTCAATTGCCTCCAGCACCAGGTATTCGGTCATCATCTTGGTCATACTGGCAGGCGGCATGGCCATATCCGCATTTTTCGCATACAGGATTTTACCGGACGATGCATCTACCAAGATCGCTGATTCCGCATCCAATTCCGGCGGTGCAGCTGCCTGTGCGGAAAGTGGCTGGGCAAAAACAGCACTTATCATTAAGGCTATAAGGGCAAGCGACAATAACATTTTCTTTCTCGTATATTTCACCTTTCACGTACCTCCACCTGTAGATTAATCTATGTTTTTCTGGAACTCTATTTTTCTATGTCCTTGATTATTTTACCACATTCACCAACAAAAAAATAGACGGGGAATGATGTTTCTGGTACCCCGTCTATGAAAATTTTATTACATATACATGGGACACCGTATCCCACCTTTAAATAACGTGAAGGCGATGTCCCCATTTACAGACATCCCTGAAAAATTACACCGAATAGTTCGGTGCTTCCTTCGTGATCTGCACATCATGCGGATGGCTCTCGCGCAGGCCGGCATTGGTAATCCGGATAAACCGAGCATCCTGCCTGAGCGCGTCAATCGTTCCAGTGCCACAGTAGCCCATTCCGGCACGAAGCCCTCCGGCGAGCTGGTGCACCGTGTCTGCCAGTGGTCCCTTGTAGGCGACCCTTCCTTCAATACCTTCTGGCACCAGCTTTTTCGCATCATTGGTCTCCTGGAAATAGCGGTCCTTGGAGCCTGCTTGCATGGCACCGACAGAGCCCATGCCGCGATAAACTTTATACTGGCGGCCCTGGAAAATTTCCGTTTCGCCAGGACTTTCCGCAACCCCGGCAAACATGCTGCCAAGCATCACCGCATGCGCGCCCGCGGCTAAAGCCTTCACAACATCGCCGGAATATTTGATCCCGCCATCGGCAATTACAGGTACGCCATATTCCTCTGCTGCCGCGGCACAGTCATTGACGGCCGTGATCTGCGGTACGCCGACACCGGCAACTACGCGTGTTGTACAAATCGATCCGGGACCAATACCGACTTTAACAATCGAGGCACCTGCTTCAATCAATTCCTTCGTTGCCTCAGCAGTAGCCACATTTCCGGCAATTATACCGAGCTCCGGATAGGCGTTGCGTACAGCTTTCACCTGGTTGATCACGCCTTTGGAATGGCCGTGTGCCGTATCAATCACGATCACATCAACACCGGCAGCGACAAGTTTCTCGATCCGCTTCATTGTGTCCGCAGTTACACCAACCGCTGCTCCAGCAATCAGCCGGCCCTGCTTGTCTTTGGAAGCATTGGGAAATTCGATTACTTTTTCAATATCCTTGATCGTAATCAGCCCTTTGAGGATGCCTTCCTCATCAACAAGCGGCAGTTTTTCAATTTTATGGCGCTGAAGCAGCTCTTCCGCTTCGTTTAAGGTGGTGCCAACCGGTGCGGTGACGAGGCGCTTGCTTGTCATCACTTCAGAAATCGGAATGGAATAATCCTGAATAAAGCGCAAATCGCGATTGGTCAAAATGCCGACCAGTTTCTGCTCCTCAATCGTGTTGACAATTGGCACTCCGGAAATGCGGAATTTGCCCATCAAGTGCTCGGCGTCATAAACCTGATGTTCCGGTGTCAGGAAAAATGGGTTGGTGATCACACCACTTTCCGATCGCTTGACTTTGTCTACCTGTTCGGCCTGATCCTCCACAGACATATTTTTGTGGATGATGCCGAGTCCGCCTTGTCGCGCCATGGCAATTGCCATTTCCGCTTCGGTGACGGTGTCCATTCCGGCACTGATAATCGGCGTTTTCAGCTTGAGGCTGGGGGAGAGTTCGGTATCAAGCTGCACGTCCTTTGGCAGCACCTCGGATTTTCCCGGCATAAGCAGCACATCATCAAATGTCAATCCTTCTTTTGCAAACTTGTCTTCGCGCATGATTTTTTCCTCCTTTGTTTTAATGGTTAAGTATTCGTTCAGCGTGGGGTGGCACGTTTTTCTGCATGCCTTCCAAAATACGCGGATATACTAAGCAGATAATCCTATTTTAATATACAATACGCCAACAATTTGGCTTTTTCAACATGTTGATCAAAATAAATAGATTCTAAATTTTGTTAACGGGAGGAGAACCTAGATGGATCAAGCGGGGACCAAGGCATTTTATACCTATCTGCAAAATCTGGAAAACAGCCAGAGCTATTTGCAGGCGTGCTACGAAAAGCTGGATATGCCTGGAGCAGGGGCCAAAAGCTTTGAGAACTCGAGCCGGTTCATGTACTACCTGGAGGAGGGGGAGATGTTCCTTCAGGAGGCAGAACGGGTGGATATCCGCTTACAGCCGCTTTTGTATTTTTACGGGCTGGTGCATTTGTTAAAGGCCTGTCTGTTAACGAGCAGACCGGACTATCCGGAGTCGACTTCGATGCTGGCACACGGGGTGTCTGCCAGAAAGCGGAAGAAGAAAGATTATACATTTTTGCAGGATGAGGTGAAGATTCAGCAGAATGGCCTGTTCAGCTATGCCGCCCACCATGTATTTGCTATTGAATTCACGACGTTTTCCAAAATACAGATGGCAGATCTTTTCGGACGGATACCTGAGATGAGTGACTTTCTTTCGCTTGGGGGCAGTGCACCCTCGGTCTCCATTGGCAGGGCAGGTACTACCAGTCTGAGCTTTCCCCACATATTACTGGACAGCTATCATTTAACCGAGAGGGCGTTTATCAGCCGGATTTCCGCCTACCTGCCGGCCATCCTTCATGCCGATACGAAGGAGAATACACTAAATGTGGAGCTGGCAGAGCCACTATCGTCGGGAACTGCGCCATTTCAGCTGCATATGGAAAAACAAGAGATCTATTTTCCAAAAAACCGCGATGCCGCGCGTCCCTTGCCTGAAGTGCTGGTACATTATCTGCTTTTATACAACCTGAGCATGATCAGTCGCTATGAAACGGAGTACTGGGGAGAGCTGTTCGCCGCCAAAGCCGACATAGATTACTCAGTGATCTGTCATTACTTGAGGGCAGCCGTCGGGAAAATACCTTTTCTCGTGGGGGAGATTCTCAAGCAGGGGCAGTGATAGAGTGAAAGTGGGCAGAGCGGAGTGTATGTTGGTCTGGATTACACTCGGTTCAGCGGTTGTAGCTCTAGTTTCAGCGCTTTCCCTACCAAGAGAGTTAAATGCAAAAACCGCACCCAGCGTTCCTCTCAGGAACACAGGCTGCGGCGTAACTTACCAGCTATTGTTTTTATATTTACGGTAATAATTGATCTGCCTGAGCAGCAAATACAATTTCCGCTTCAAGCTTTTGTCGTTTTTATAAAATAACGGATTGCCCCAGCGGCCTTGTTTGATCAGGCGCTTGACATCCTGTCTCACGTCCTTGTTGTCCACAAACTTGCGCAGAACTGCTTTTGGCACAACCGAAAACAGAAACTCCTCATCCAGATAGGTGAGGGGTTTATCTTTTCCTTCGATCAGGTCCTCCACGAGATAGGAAGCCATATTATGGCCGAGCGCTGTCACGTAATAGCTGGAGCGACCCTGGCGGATGTTCACTTCAAACACTTTGAACTTGCCGTCCCGCTCGTCATATTTCATATCAAAATTGGCAAAGCCGACATAGCCGACCGATTCGAGGAACTGCTGCAGTTTTTGCATCATTTCTTCGTGATAGCGGGAAATCACGGCCGTATAGTTGCCGATCGCCGTTGCGGTGTGTTCCTGCAGCACGACCTGTCCGAATGTCACCAGCTCGGTTTTCCCCCGGGAATTGATGTAAACCACCGAATCCCACATATACGTGTCATCACCCGGAATGAAATCCTGAATGATCAGCTCATCCCGGTAGCCGCTCTCGGTAATTTTGTCAATGACACCCTTTGCTTCCTCCTCGGTTTCGACCCGGTACACCTTCTTCTGCCCGGGAAAAGAGTTGGCATAATACTCAATGCCATTACTTGGTTTGATAATCACCGGGTAGGTCATCGGTTCGTTAAACGGCACGGGATTTGCACAGTCATAGATAAATGTCTTCGGTGTTTCAATCCCGTGCGCATCACAGAGGGGATAGAAGTTTGCCTTATTCTGAAGCTGATTCATGAGCGGCTCGCCAATGGAATGAAACACGTAATGCCGTTTAAGTTCCTGTTCATTTTCAATCATTAACCTTACATAAGCATCATTGGTGCCGACCAGCAGCAGTTTTTTTCCGTCTGTCTGGAGTTTCTCCGCCAGTTTTGTGAGCACCGGCACGAAGTTTTCCGTCAGATCTGGATGGATTTCAATCCGTTCCATCACCGAACTGAGATTGGTAAAGCCCATTTGCATTTTGCCGATTAAAATCGGTTTGACTCCATAGGCTTCATGAAATGAAATCGCCATATTATAGGCATTGATGTCTGTTCCGACGATAATTGGGATAAATGGTAACTGTTTCATGATGTCCTCCTGTTGCAGCAGTGAATCGCTAATCTGTAATATAATTCTGTGAGTATACCCCTTTTGGGCATGTTGAAAACACTTTGGGGTGGGCTGATTTAATAAAAATCGGAGCTGTGATTACTCGTCCGATATAAAAGGAATATGTTGTTTTACCGACATGAGTGCTTGTTGATTTCCGCTACGGGAAGCCGCTTTCCGCGGGCAACGCCTCAGCCTCCTCGGAAGAAAACCGCTTCCTGCTCAGGTCTAGCTGTTGCTTTTCCCGCAGGAGTCGGCTTCCCACAGCGAAGATCAACCCTCTACAGAGTGGATAGCTGTGAATTAAGTTACAAAGCGCATCACCCAGCGGAGAAAATACCCCGAGACTCCTGCGGGATGATAAGCATAGGTGAGACCCCTCAAGCGGAGACAGCGCGAGGAGGCTCACCAGCGCTCAGCAGGTGCGAGGGGTATTTCCGTAGCGATGGTCCATGCCGCACTTTCTATCAACAAGACAATGGCAATTACTAAAAATACCGCCTAAGACAGCAGCACCTCACTAATATACAAATCACTTCGTTCCTTCAATGGGACAATAGCATCCTGCCCGTGGAGCTGAACGAGCGGCCTCACGGGATGTTTTTCATCCATAAAGACGACCTGGCCGGTGGTTTGATCGGACAACTTCACTTTGGAGCCGATGGAAAAATTGACAATCAGCTTGCTCAGCGCTTCCACCACTTGATGATCAAACCGGGTGAATTTTCCCTCATGAATCGCCTCCAGCGCCTGGTAGGGGGATGCCACATGACCGTTTGCCTGATTAATCAGCTGTCTCGAATAAGCATCGCACACCGCAAGGATCCTGGCCGATGGATGAATCTGTTCATTGGCGACACCGAGCGGATAGCCACTTCCATCCAGGCGTTCATGATGCTGCAGCATGGCCAGTTTTACTTTTTTCGTAATGGCAGGGGCTTTTTCCAGCATCCGGTACGAGTATGTGGAGTGCTTTTTCATCTCCTCATCCGCCTCATCAGAGAGCCAAACCCCGCTTGAGATCATATGCGGATCAAGCCGGCTCATGCCGCAATCACTCAAGAAACCAGCCAGCCCGATTTGCAGCCATTCGCCCTTCGTCCAGCCGAGCTTTTTCGCCGTCGCTGCTGCCAGAACGGCAACCGTGGCATTATGCTGGTAAAATCCCGATGGCCTGGTAATACAGGTATGCAGCTCCTCCATTCCCTCCAGCTGCTCCAAAAGCGGGAGAATAAACTTTCTGGCGGCAGCAATATCCATGGGCACCCCATTCTGCCAGTCCTGGAACAGCTTTTCATAGCCTGCTGCGACAAGCCGGAAATGTTCTGAAAAAGAAAGCTTGGTCTCTGCTGCGGGCTCCTGGCGTTTGGGTTCTTTATCCGGTACATCCTCCGGTACAAAAGTACTGCCGTCTTCCAATGTCTGGCCCACTTCCACGTTCTCGACTAAAAACATTTTCAGGATGTCCAAATGTGCTTCGGTTAAGACAGTCTTTCTTGCAATCAGCGGTCTTCCGGTTTTCCCTGTCACATCCTTCAGTAAAATACAGCCTGGAACAAGCTGTGCTGCCCTCACACGCATCGTTCTCCCCCTTTGCTCTAAAACAAAAAACGGCCCGGGCAAAAATGATTGACTTCATTCCCGCTTCCGAGCCGCCATTACTTATTCTTCGTTTGTCTCTGTATTTGACGCTTCTTCTGCAGTTTCCTCTTCATTTGTATCAGTATCTGATGCTTCTTCAGAACCCTCTTCTATTTCTTCTTCCTGCTCAATCTTCGTGACGGTTGCCACTTCTTCCTCTTCCTGCAGACGGATCAGTCGCACACCCATCGTGTTCCGTCCGGTTTCTGAAATGTCTTGTACCGGGATGCGGATCAGCACACCTGCTACAGTGATCAGCATCAGATCTTCTTCACCGGTAACAGCTTTCACTGCTGCGACATCTCCCGTTTTCTCCGCCAGTTTGCAGGTGAAAATTCCCTTGCCGCCGCGGTTGGTCCGGCGGTATTCTGCTTCCGGTGTCTGCTTGCCAAAGCCTTTATTGGTCACATGGAGAACATTAGAGCCTTCTTCGAGAATTTCCATGGAGATAACTTCATCGTCACCCCGGAGCGAAATACCTTTCACCCCGGCAGCAGTACGGCCCATGGTGCGGATTTGAGTTTCCTCAAAACGAATCAGGTAGCCGTTTTTTGTCGCAATCATCATATCCTTTGTACCATCGGTCAGCCTGACAGAAATCAGCTCATCTTCTTCGCGTAGTCCCACCGCAATCAGTCCGCCTTTGCGGATATTCCGGAATTGTGAGAGCGAGGTACGTTTGGAAATACCGTGCTTGGTGGTGAAGAAAAAGAAATAGTCTTCACTGAATTCATTCACGGAAATCACCGCATTGACCCATTCCCCTTTTTCCACTTGCAGCAGGTTGATGATCGGAATTCCTTTGGCCGTCCGGCTGAATTCCGGTACTTCATAGCCCTTCGTTTTATAGACCTTCCCTTTATTCGTAAAGTAAAGAATCGTATCATGGGTGGAAGTGGACACAAGATGTTCCACAAAGTCATCCTCATTGGTTCCCATACCCTGAATGCCACGGCCGCCGCGTTTTTGCGTTCGGTACGTGGAGGCTGGCAGACGTTTGATATAGCCCTGATGTGTGAGAGTAATGACAATGTTTTCCTCAGGGATCAAGTCCTCATCCTCGAAAAAGTCAGCCCCGCCGGCAACAATCTCCGTACGGCGTTTATCCTGATACTTGTCTCTTATCTCGGTAAGCTCTTCCCGGATGATTTCCAGAACTTTTTCCTCATCGGCCAAAATTGCCTTTAATTCCTCAATCTTCTTCTGCAGCTCTTTGTATTCTTCTTCAATTTTCTCCCGCTCTAGGCCGGTCAGGCGCTGCAGACGCATATCGAGGATAGCCTGTGCCTGCTTTTCCGACAGATCAAAGTTTTCCATTAATCCATCCCTGGCAATGTCAGCGGTGTTGGAATTGCGGATCAGGCTGATGACTTCATCCAGATGGTCCAGCGCCACGCGCAGTCCTTCCAAAATATGCGCCCGTGCTTCTGCTTTGCGCAATTCAAAAGCGGTGCGGCGTTTGATAATGACCTTCTGGTGCTCGAGATAATGCTCCAAGCATTGCTTGATGGTCAGAACGTGCGGCTGTCCGTCCACCAAAGCAAGCATGTTGACGCCAAATGTAGTCTGGAGCGCGGTATGTTTGTACAAATTATTCAGGACAATATTGGCATTGGCGTCACGTCTTAGTTCAATAACAACGCGCATGCCATTGCGGTCGGATTCATCCCTGAGATCGCTAATGCCCTCAATCCGTTTCTCCCGCACATGCTCCGCGATTTTCTCAACCAGTCTGGCTTTATTGACTTGATACGGCAGCTCGGTCACTAAAATCGTTTCCTTGCCTTTTGCATCTTCTTCAATATTGACTTTCGCTCTTAATGTAAGCGAACCTTTGCCTGTTTCATAGGCTTTGCGAATGCCGCTTCTCCCGAGAATCTGCCCGGCAGTAGGGAAGTCCGGGCCGGGAATATAATCTTCCATCAGTTCGTCAATCGTGATTTCCGGATTTTCACTGACCGCCAGCACCGCATTGATGGTTTCAGCGAGATTATGCGGTGGGATATTGGTTGCCATGCCGACTGCAATTCCTGCTCCTCCGTTGACCAGCAGATTAGGAAATCTTGCCGGCAAAACAACTGGCTCCCGCTCCGCACCATCATAGTTATCCTGGTAGTCAATCGTATCTTTGTTAATATCTCTTAACAGTTCCATGGAAATCTTGGACATTCTCGCTTCGGTGTACCGCATCGCCGCAGCGGAATCGCCATCCACTGAGCCGAAGTTGCCGTGTCCGTCCACCAGCATGTTCCGGTAGCTGAAATCCTGTGCCATCCGGACCATCGTTTCATAGACAGCGGAATCTCCGTGCGGGTGGTACTTCCCGATTACATCCCCGACAATACGGGCTGATTTTTTATACGCCTTGTCCGCATGCATCCCCAGATCATTCATGGCGTACAGGATCCGGCGATGGACCGGTTTCATGCCGTCACGCACATCCGGCAGTGCCCGGGAAACAATGACACTCATCGCATAATCGAGAAAGGATGTACGCATTTCTTTACTGAGATTGATTTCCTGAACAGGCGGGCGTTCTTGCTCTGCCATCGTTTCGTTCCTCCTTCCAGCTGCATTAAGCATCACCGCAATAAATGGCAGCTGTTAATCGTGCACTTGATCACAGTGAAATTGTCCGTCAGCCCCACCAAGCAGCGGTAACGGATATTAACCACCAGTGAGGGTAAAGAACCCTCACTTATCTATTTACACGTCCAAATTCTCTACATACCGGGCATTTTCCTCAATAAATACTCGTCTAGGTTCTACCCGGTCGCCCATCAGCATGTCAAAGACCTGATCGGCCTCGATGGCATCCGCTAAATCAACCTGTAAGAGGGTGCGATTTTCCGGGTTCATTGTGGTATCCCACAGCTGCTCGGCATTCATCTCGCCAAGCCCTTTGTAGCGCTGCAGGCCCGGTTTCGGTGTCTGCGGCAGCTCGCTTACAATCCGCTCCATTTCCGCATCATTATAGGCATAATGGGCAGCTTTCCCCTGCTGGATTTTGTACAGCGGGGGCTGGGCGATATAAACATAACCATGTTCAATCAATGGGCGCATATACCGGTAGAAAAAGGTTAATAATAATGTCCGGATGTGGGCTCCATCGACATCGGCATCGGTCATGATGACGATTTTATGATAGCGTGCTTTCGTAATATCGAAGTCCTCGCTGATCCCGGTGCCAAGTGCTGTAATCATCGAACGGACTTCCCGATTGGATAAAATTTTATCCAGCCGCGCTTTCTCCACATTGAGAATTTTTCCCCGGAGTGGAAGGATAGCCTGAAAATGGCGATCCCGCCCGGATTTCGCTGAACCGCCCGCAGAGTCACCCTCCACGATGTACAGTTCACTGCGGCTGGCATCTTTGGAAGAGCAGTCCGCCAGTTTTCCGGGCAGATTGGACACTTCGAGCGCGCTTTTGCGGCGGGTTAATTCCCGTGCTTTTTTCGCCGCCATCCGGGCGCGGGAAGCCATCAGCCCTTTTTCCACGATAATTTTTGCCGTGGATGGATTTTCAAATAAAAACTGGGAAAACTTATCGGAAAACACCGAATCAGTAACGGTACGGACTTCACTGTTTCCCAGCTTGGTTTTCGTCTGTCCTTCAAACTGCGGATCGGGATGCTTTATCGAGACAATGGCTGCCATCCCTTCCCGCACATCATCACCAGAGAGGTTCGGGTCATTCTCTTTAAATAAATTTTTCTTCCGGGCATAATCATTAATTACCCTTGTTAGGCCAGTGCGGAAGCCGGATTCATGCATGCCGCCTTCATACGTGTGGATGTTGTTGGCAAAGGAGAAAAGACTGCTGTTGAAGCCTTCATTGTACTGAATAGCGACTTCCACAGAAATGCCCTGGCTTTCTCCCTCGGCATAGAACGGCTCATGCAGTACTTCTTTGTTGCGGTTGATATATTCCACATATGAACTGATGCCGCCTTCGTAATAATAGCTGACAGGCTCTTCATCGGTCCGTTTGTCCTCTGCCGTAATCGTCAGTCCTTTGTTCAAAAAGGCAAGCTCGCGCAGCCGCTGAGTCAGCACCTCAAAATCAAAAGCGACGGTGTCCGTGAAAATTTCCGCATCCGGGGTGAAATGGGTGATGGTACCCGTCTTATCCGATTCCCCGACGACTTCAATTTCCCCCTGCGGCACCCCGCGTTTAAAGTTTAAATTATAGATTTTCCCGTCGCGATGCACGTGTACCTCAAGATTGGAAGAAAGGGCATTAACGACCGATGCCCCGACACCATGCAGTCCGCCAGAAACTTTATAGCCGCCGCCGCCGAATTTCCCGCCGGCATGCAGAACTGTCATAATGACTTCCAGAGCCGGTCTGCCAGTCTTTTTCTGAATATCGACAGGGATACCGCGTCCATTGTCCTGGACCGTGATGCTGTTGTCTTCTTCCACGATCACCTGAATATGATCACAGTAGCCAGCCAGGGCCTCATCAATACTATTATCGACAATTTCCCAGACGAGGTGATGCAATCCTTTTTCACTTGTTGTTCCGATATACATGCCGGGACGCTTGCGAACTGCCTCAAGCCCCTCCAGCACCTGAATCTGATCGGCACCATACGCTTGGTTCTCCAGCTGATTTTCTTCCGCCATAATCTCACCTTCATTTCTTCATACTCGCTTTGTCTTTATTCCAGTTCTTCCGTCAGCTCATCGGAAAAATCATCCATTTTGCTGATGGTGGAAATCATGCTTGCCCGTTTTTTCAATGTGTTCACGGAAAGGGTGCTGTAATAAATATTGCCGGTGGTGATCATCACCGATTTCGCATCGCGTGTCGGGCCGAATACTTTTTTCTCATTTTTTGCTCGTACCATCATTTCTTCCATGATGGTGGACGAAGAAATCAAATGATAATCAACAATCGCAATGACCTCTTCGGATTGGATGACATGATCATTGCCGATATGAATAAACATGGAGGATGCCTCCTTGATTAGGAATCTATGGTTCCGTCCCGAACATGGAACATTTCCGCCCCGTTCAGGATCTCATGATCGATCCCGTCCACACTGGTGGTCGAGACAAAGGTCTGAACTTTTCCCTGAATCGTATTTAATAAATGGGACCGGCGAAAATCATCCAATTCGCTCAGCACATCATCCAAAAGCAGAATCGGGTATTCACCGACCTCATGATAGATCAGCTCGAGCTCGGCCAGCTTCACCGACAAGGCGGTGGTGCGCTGCTGTCCCTGGGATCCGAATGTCTGTACATCTTTTTGATTCACGAAAAATGTAAGATCATCACGATGGGGGCCGATCATTGTTGTGCCCCGGTCGATTTCCTTTTCCTGGATCTCCCAGAATTTATTGGCATAGATGTCTTCTATTTTTTCCTTATTTGCCTCTTCTGATACTTCAATACTCGCCTGATAGCTGATTTCCAGCTTTTCTAATCCGCGGCTGATGCCTTCGTGGACCGGACCTGCCCATTTGCGGAGCAAGTCCAAAAAAACAAACCGCCTTTCCAGTAAGGAAGCGGCATGTTCCACCAGCTGATCGGTCAGCACCTGCAGCATGGTTGTATCCTGCGTCTGCCTGTGAGCCAATTGTTTTAATAAATGATTTCGCTGCCTGAGTATTTTCTGATACTGCCCGAGATGATATATATAACGCGGCTGGATCTGTCCGAGCTCCATATCAATGAACCGGCGGCGGATCTGCGGCGGCCCTTTGACAAGCGTGAGATCCTCCGGGGCGAACATCACAACATTCAGTGCACCGATATAGTCACTGAGCCGTCTTTGCTCCAGATGGTTCAGTCTGGCTTTTTTCCCTTTGCCGGAAATGGTTATCTCCAGCGGCAGCGTCTGCCCGCGTTTGCGGATCCGGCCTTCCGCTTTCGCAAATTCCTCGTCCCAGCGGATCAGTTCTTTTTCCCGCGGGGTGCGGTGGGACTTGGAGAAGGCCAATACATAGATCGCTTCCATCAGATTGGTCTTCCCTTGGGCATTTTCGCCGACGATCACATTAATTTTGTCATCAAAAGCAATATCCAGTTCCCGGTAATTGCGGTAATTTTTTAATCTGAGCTGTTCAATATGCATGCATCAAGCCTCTTTTGTCACAAGGTAGGATCCGGCCTCCGCGATTTCCACCACATCTCCGGGATAGAGTTTTCTGCCGCGCCGGTGCTCCCGTTCGCCATTTACCAGCACACCCTCATCTTGGAGAAATGCCTTAACCATGCCCCCGGACTCCAAAATATTGATCAGCTTGACGAATTGTCCCAGCGGAATATATTCCGTCTGGATTTCGATGGATTCATGCAATCTTCTCACCAAGTTTCATTCGGTATTTAGCCATTGATTTTTAAGCTTGATTCGTAAAATAACTTCATATACCTATTTTACTAAAGATTTCTCTTAAAGGGAAGGTTAACCCCTTAAAAACTAAAAAAAACGCTCATTATGTGTTTAAAAATGATTTTACGGGGGCTGTACAATGAATTATTTTCTCGGCAATCCGCAAATGCCTTATATTTACATTCTTTCCAGCCGAAAAGAAAAGCCCTTATCCGCTTAAGATAAGAGCTTCGTTTTTAGCTATTTTAATAGGTTCTTACCGGCAGGATCAGCTGCAGCACAGGGTCTCCGTCAGCCGGCCGGATAATGAACGGGCGCATTGCACCGGTGAAATCGATTTTTACTTCGTCATATTCAATGGCCCGAAGTGCATCCATCATGTATTTGGAGCTGAAGGAGATTTTCAGATCTTCTCCTTCCAAAGATGAGATAGCGACATCCTCGGTAACTGTGCCAACTTCCGGGGAATTCCCGGTAATTTCCACGACCTGATTTTCCTGTGTCGTGAGGCGAACCACATTATTGCGTTCGTCTTTGGCAAGCAGGGATGCCCGGTCGATCGTGCTCAGCAATTCCTTTGTTTTCACATGGAGCACAGTTTTGCTCTGCTCAGGGATCAAGCGAGATGTTTCCGGATAATTTCCGTCCAGGAGGCGGGAGAGGAACTGAATCCGTTTTGTCCGGAACAAGATCTGATTATTGGTGACATTGATCTCCACTTTATCCTCTGTATCAGCAAGAATTTTGTTCAGCTCGCTGAGACTTTTTCCCGGCACGACTACACCGGTAAATGATGTATTTTCTGCCTCGACTGGAACTTCCCTGGAGGCCAGACGGTGGCTGTCTGTTGCGGTAAAGGTAAGTTTGTTGTCGTCGAGTTTAAGGTGAACCCCTGTCAATATCGGCCGTGTTTCCATCGTGGAGACGGCAAACCCCGTCTGCTTAATCATGCTTTTCAGCAAATCGCCAGGCATCTCAAAACTGTCTTCGGTCTGCAGTCTTGGAAGCTGTGGATATTCTTCCGCATCCAGGCCGTTCAGGCTGAACTTCGCTTTTCCTGAACGAATCGTGATCTGGGACTGATCATCGGCTTCAATTTCCACGGTTTTCTCTGGCAGTTTGCGGACAATGTCGGGAAAATATTTTGCCTGCAGAACGATGCTTCCCGGTTCAATCTGTTCAATGTGGACCATTTCATTTTCCTCTGCCGGAATGTAGGATTCTATCGAAATATCAGAATCACTTCCAGTCAGAGTAATACCATCCGGTTTTGCTTCTATTTTCATTCCGGAAAGTATGGGAATCACGGTGCGAGACGAGATGGCCTTCATGACATCCTGGACACTTGCAATTAACTGATCACGCTGAATGATAAATTTCATGGAAAAATCCTCCTAGGGATGTTCTATTATATATTATTTTTTTATAAAAAAAGATCATAATAAAAGTAATAAGGCCTGTGACTATGTGGATAAGCAGGTTAAATCAAATATCTCACTGAGTTATCAACTGTGGACAAGTTGTTCATAAGGGTGCATCGTTTTACACACTGTGCACAAGCTATGTGCCTCGGCTAGCTCCAGGGCTAAAGCTGGGTAGACTTCCTTCACCTTCGTACGATAAGTCAACATCGGCTGGAAGTTTAAGAAAAGCCGACTAAAACCGGCCTCCCGCGCCACCGCTGATCCACCTGGCGTGGCCAGGCGCAGTCCATACGTCGCTAATCGGGCGCTTCCGCTTTTGGGATTAAAAAGATTTCAGCTGTTCCTTAATATCTTCCACTTCCCGGTTCAAGGATGTGTCATTTTCCAGCATTCTGGCTATTTTTTCATGGGCATGGATGACCGTTGTGTGGTCGCGTCCGCCAAATTCCTGTCCGATCTTCGGCAGCGAAAAATCGGTCAGTTCCCTGGATAGATACATCGCAATCTGGCGCGGGAAAGCGATTGATTTGGTGCGTTTTTTCGCCAGGAAATCTTCCAGCCGGATATTATATTTTTGCCCGACGGCTTCCTGGATGCCATTGATCGTAATCATTTTCGGCTTGCTGCTTGGGATGATGTCCTTTAGAGCATCCGCAGCAAGTGATGCATCAATATCCTGATTCACCAGGGATGAGTAGGCAACGACACGGATCAGGGCACCTTCCAGTTCGCGGATATTCGTATCAATTTGATTGGCAATGTAGAGCATCACCTCATTGGGAATATCCAGTCCTTCCGCTTTGGCTTTTTTCGACAAAATCGCAATCCGTGTTTCCAGATCAGGCGGCGTAATATCAGTAATCAATCCCCATTCAAAGCGCGAACGAAGCCGCTCTTCCAATGTCGGAATTTCCTTGGGCGGCCGGTCACTGGAGATGATGATCTGCTTGCTTTCCTCGTGCAGGGTATTAAAGGTATGGAAAAATTCCTCTTGGGTCGATTCTTTTCCGGCAATAAACTGAATATCATCGATTAACAGCACATCGACGCTGCGGTATTTATTACGGAAGCTGCTCGTTTTGTTGTCCATAATCGCATTGATGAATTCATTGGTAAATTTTTCGGATGTCATGTAGACAACCTTTGCACTTGGATTATGCTCCATCACATAATGACCGATCGCGTGCATCAGATGGGTTTTGCCAAGACCAACGCCACCATAAATAAATAATGGATTGTAAGCTTTGGCGGGCGCCTCGGCAACAGCCAGAGAGGCAGCATGGGCAAAACGGTTTCCCGCGCCAATGACAAAGGTGTCAAATGTATATTTTGAATTAAGCATGGATTTCGGTGTATCCTCCGATTCATTTCCATTCGGCTGTGGTTTCGGTACTGGTGCGGTTTCTTCCACTTGCGGCGCCGTATCCGGAATAATAAATTTCGTAGCCAAGCGGGTCCCGGTAATTTCCTCGAGCGTGTCTGATATCAGGTTGGTATACTGATTTTCCAGCCAGTCACGGGCGAATTCGTTGGGGGCGGAAATAATCAGGGTAGTATCCCTTAATTCTTCCGCCTGGGTGTTTTTCAGCCAAGTATCAAAGCTGGGCTTGCTGATTTTTTCTTCTATTTTTTCCAGGGTTGCCACCCATAGTTCGTGAATATTTTCCAAGCGGTTCTCCTCCTTTCGATTTAATATAAGGCTCTTAATTTGGCCCGCAGCCCGAAATATAGAATTAACTAAAAGTCTTTTCTGA
This sequence comes from Lentibacillus sediminis, assembly GCF_002763455.1. GTDB lineage: Bacteria > Bacillota > Bacilli > Bacillales > Amphibacillaceae > Lentibacillus_D > Lentibacillus_D sediminis_A. The sequence continues at coordinate 179,090 of NZ_NIXK01000005.1, read as the reverse complement.
AACAGTCTGTATAAAAAACCAAATAATCCTCCTGATCAGGACAGAAAAAGCCTCTCCCGGTGTCTGGGCTGATGGAAAGGCTTGGGATGACTATACATGATGATAGGCAGGCTGAATACAAGCGCTGCCGTCTAGTTTTGTGGAACTGTCCTTTTAATGATGCTGTGGACAGGAAATAATGGAATATGTAAGGGTCTCGTTGATTTATCCTTGATATGCACATTCCTGTTGATAAGTTTATTCATGGATCTGTGAACAAGTATCCACAGATTATCCACAAATTGTGGGTAACTTTTCTTTCTCTGTTAGAATCCACAAGTGTTAAACACAATAATAATACCAAAATAAAGTAAGCGATGCAATGGTTTTTCGACACTTATCCACAAAAACCCATCCTTGTCTATAAATTTTACCAACAGCCATAGAATTTGTGCGTATCTTGTCGACGGATGATGTGGATAGAAAATTTTTGTCGTTTTTTGCTGAACAGAGGGGTGTGGATAACGGGCTGGTGGGGAAAAGCATGGTTCACGTGTTATAGTACAGAGATGAATGGAACATAATGCTGAAGATGATTCTAAAACGAGTAGATCCAGAGGAAAAACGAAAAGGATGTTGACAGCGAGGGGAGATTTTACGTATAATTACTAAGACTGTCTAGGGTATGGACGAAACATTACGTTAGATAAGGATTGCCCTTAGGGAGGTGCAGGAAAATGAAACGAACGTATCAACCAAATAACCGGAAACGTAAAAAGGTACACGGCTTCCGTGCCCGTATGAGCACAAAAAATGGCCGTAAAGTACTTGCGCGCCGCCGCCGTAAAGGTAGAAAAGTATTGTCTGCATAGGCCACTGACTGTCAGTGGTCTTTTCTGCTTTAATAGAAAGGCTGTTATTTGAAAATATTTATAAACTGTGACGTATATGATCGCCGCTGCGGAAATATACTACGCTTTCCGCGGGTGGCTGGTGAGCCCCCTTGTGCTATCGCACTGCGGGGTCTCACCGAGGCCATTCCTCCCAGGAGTCTCCGTATATTTCCTCCGCTGACTGATGTGGTTTTTGACTCTAATCCTGTTTAAATCAACTACCACCCTTGATAGTGATTTCTGTTGCAGGCAGTGGCTTTCCCGCAGGAGTCGACTGCCGTCAGCTCCAATCAACCACCAACAGAGTGGGAGCTATTTGGTTGCTTTTAAAAAGCACACCGTTAGCGGAGGAAATACCCCGAGACTCCTGCGGGATGAAAAGCATAGGCGAGACCCCGCAGCGCGACAGCGCGAGGAGGCTCGGCAGCTTCCCGCGGAAAGCGAGGGGTATTTCCGGAGCGGTGGATTACGTCGCTGTTTCTATCAACTATGAATAACAAAATTTATAAATTGAGATGTACATAGAAAAACAAGGTGATTTATCGGCATGAAAAAAGCATTTCGGATAAAAAAGAATGAGGAATTTCAGGCGGCATTTAAGCATGGCAAGTCATTTGCCAACAGGCAGCTTGTGATTTATTATGTTAAAAAGCCGGACCAGGAACATATCCGGGTCGGTCTGTCGGTCGGGAAAAAAATTGGAAACGCTGTTACCAGAAACCGGATCAAGCGCTATCTGCGCCAGGCATTTCAGGAGATGGAGGCTCAGATCCGGGAAGAATATGACATTGTGATCATCGCGAGGAAGCCAACCAAAGACATGGGACAAGAGGAAATCAGAAAAAGTCTGAACCATTTGCTGTACAAAGAGTGCCTGCTGAAAAACAATCAGAGAAAATCACGACATTAAGATAGAATCTTTTAGGCAAGTAGGTTAAAATAGCCTGTAGTTATTGATTGATGGAAAGAAACTGATGCAAAAGGCGAGATCAATTTCTAACAGCATTCATGTAAAACACTGCTAATGCTTTTTAGGATAGTCAGTTTTCTTTAATTTAGGAGGAACGACATTGCGAAAAAAATATATACTGCTGCTCACCCTGATGGGGATGGTGGCATTGCTTTCCGGCTGTATGCAAATTGAACAGCCAATCACTTCAGAAAGTGAAGGGATATGGAATACGATCTTCGTTTATCCATTGTCTTGGCTGATTGCGTTCTTTGCTGATTTGTTTGTGGAAGGCTACGGATTAGCAATTATTATTGTTACTATTCTTATCCGGCTTGTGCTCTTGCCATTAAACGTCAAACAGCTGAAAAGCTCCCGAGCCATGCAGGAAATTCAGCCAGAGTTGAAAGAGCTCCAGAAAAAATACAGTTCCAAAGATGCCAATAGCCAGCAAAAGCTGCAGCAGGAAACGATGGCTCTATTCCAGAAAAATGGCGTTAATCCGCTTGCAGGCTGTCTGCCGATTATTGTGCAGATGCCGATACTGATTGCCATGTACCATGCAATTATGCGGACTGAGGCGATTCAGACCCACAGCTTTCTATGGTTTGAATTAGGAGCACCGGATCCATATTTCATTCTGCCATTGTTAACTGCATTTTTCACATTCCTGCAGTCCAAACTAATGATGGCGAACAACCGCGGCATGTCACAAAACCCGCAAATGCAGGCACAGATGACGATTATGCTGTGGGTAATGCCGATTATGATTGGTGTTTTTGCATTTATCATGCCAGCTGCCCTGGCAGTATACTGGATTGTCGGTAACATCTTTATGATTGCTCAGACATTGTTAATCAATAAACCAATGATGACTGCAAATCCAGCTAATGGAGGAGACAAAAAGTGAGAGAAGTAACTGCGAGTGGACAAACTGTTGAAGAAGCGGTCCAGTCAGCACTAGAGCAGTTAAACACCACGAGGGACCAAGCCGAAATTGAAGTCATTGATGAGGGGAAGAAAGGACTCTTAGGTGTTTTTGGCACCAAGCAAGCCGTTGTAAAAGCGGTGAAGATCAGCAGCCCGGTGGAAAAAACCGCGACCTTCCTTGAAGATGTGGTCAAAAAGATGAATGTTGAGGCAATGGTAAAAACCACCGTCACAGACAATCATGTCACCTATGAACTGAGCGGAGAAAACATCGCCATTTTGATCGGAAAGCGGGGCCAGACGCTGAATGCACTGCAATATATTGTGCATCTTGCACTGAATAAAAATCAGGATCAGTTTTATTCGGTAACCGTCGATGCAGAAGGATATCGCCAGCGCCGGAAAGAAACCCTGGAGTCCCTTGCCGTAAAAATGGCGGAAAAAGCCGAGACTCTGAACAAAAAAGTGGCACTCGAGCCGATGCCGGCATTTGAACGGAAAATTATTCATAATGCGCTGCAGCAAAAAGCCGTAAAGACTTATTCTGCCGGCGATGAGCCGCATCGCCATATTGTAATTCAACCATCATAGTAGTATGAAAGAAAACCTCGGGCCATCCGAGGTTTTTTTGTATTCTCTTTTGGTAAAAGGAAAACCTAAGCGTAAATGAAAGGAGGCCTGGTCGAATTGGATCATAAACATCGGAAAAATGCCGGGAAAAAGTACGATCCTGCAGAAGAAAGACAGGATGAACTGACACAAGGAACAGAAACCACGCATGAACAGGTAGAAGATGGCTATATGGAAGGAACAATTGACGGAAAAATTGACAGTTTGGACGAACAAGGTGAGTTGAAAAGCCATGACGGGAAAGAAATCCCCAGAAAGGGCCATCCCCGTTAACCTTGATTCACGCAAACAAAACCGCTTATTCACATGTGGATAAACGGTTTTTTCTTTTTGTTATAGAAACTTTTGTGGATAAGTTTCTTTTTTAGGCAAAATATGCTATTCTAGTTTGTTAGTGGCGATAAAATAAATTCGTTGTTGATATAGATGGAAATTAGAAAAAGAATGGAGGTGCAGATGATGGAGACAGACACAATTACTGCGATATCGACGCCAACCGGGGAAGGGGCGATTTCGATTGTCCGGCTGAGCGGGTCTGAGGCGATCCAAGTGGCGGCTGCCCTGTTTAAGGGGAAAAACTTACACCAGGTGGATTCTCATACGATGCATTACGGGAAAATCATCGACCCGGACACAGCGGAAGCGGCTGAGGAAGTAATGGTTTCCGTCATGCGTGCGCCAAGAACGTTTACCCGGGAAGATGTCGTGGAGATCAATTGCCATGGAGGCATGGTGGCGGTCAACCGCGTGCTGGAGATCGTACTCAGCCAGGGACCGAGACTGGCCGAGCCGGGAGAGTTCACGAAGCGCGCTTTCCTGAATGGGCGGATTGATTTGTCCCAGGCCGAGGCAGTGATGGATCTAATCCGGGCAAAAACGGACAAAGCGATGTCTGTTGCGCTCAAGCAGATGGATGGGCGCTTGTCCGGAATGATCCAGAAATACCGCCAGTCGCTGCTGGAGACAGTCGCCCATGTCGAGGTAAACATTGACTATCCGGAATATGATGATGTCGAGGAAATGTCGCATGAAATGATGCGTGTGAAAACGAAGGAAGTTCATGCGGAAATCGAGGAACTGCTGCAGGTAGCCAAACAGGGGAAAATTCTCCGGGAAGGGCTCGCCACGGCGATAATCGGCCGTCCGAATGTCGGAAAGTCTTCCCTGATGAATACGCTGGTGCAGGAAAACAAGGCGATTGTGACCGAAGTGCCCGGCACCACCCGGGACATTATTGAGGAATATGTCAATGTGCGCGGGGTGCCGCTCCGCCTGGTTGATACGGCAGGGATCCGCGAAACTGAAGATATTGTCGAAAAAATCGGGGTGGAGCGTTCCCGCCAGGTACTCAAGGATGCCGATTTGATTTTATTTGTGCTGAATAATAATGATGCACTAACCGAAGAGGATGAAAAGCTCTTTGAAGCAATTCAGGGGCTTGAATATATCGTGATTGTAAATAAAACCGATCTGGAACAAAAACTGGACCTCGAACGTGTCCATGAACTGGCAGAAGGAAAGCCCGTGCTGACGACTTCCTTAATTGAAGAGAAAGGGGTCGATGAACTGGAAACCGCTATTGCGGAAACCTTCTTTGCCGGAGACATCGACACGGGGGATTTAACCTATGTGTCCAATGTCCGGCATATCCAGCTTCTCAGGCAGGCAAAACAGGCCTTGGAAGATGCGATGGAAGGCATTGAAATGGGCATGCCGATGGATATTGTCCAGATTGATGTCACAAGAACTTGGGAATTTTTAGGAGAGATCATTGGCGATACGGCGAGTGACAGCCTGATTGATCAGCTATTTTCCCAATTCTGCTTAGGTAAATAAAAATAGTAAAGAAAGGATGAACAGCTATGACGTATCATGCCGGCCATTATGATGTGATCGTAATTGGGGCAGGGCATGCCGGCGTGGAGGCAGGTCTTGCCTCTGCACGGATGGGTGCAAAAACCCTGATGCTCAGCCTCAATCTTGATATGGTCGCCTTTATGCCATGCAACCCGTCGATCGGCGGCCCGGCAAAGGGAATCGTCGTCAGGGAAATTGATGCCCTAGGCGGGGAAATGGCTAAAGTGATTGACCGGAACTATATTCAAATGCGCATGCTCAATACCGGAAAAGGCCCAGCTGTGCAGGCACTGCGCGCACAAGCCGATAAACCGATGTATATAAAAGATATGAAGCAAATTCTTGAAGACCAGGAAAATCTAACACTCCGTCAGGGCATGGTCAATGAACTGATCGTGGAGGATGAGGTCGTAAAAGGCGTTATCACCGAAACCAAAGCAGCCTATTCGGCGGAAACCGTGATCGTTACGACCGGTACATTCATGCGCGGCAAAGTGCTGATGGGCGATCTGGAATACGAAAGCGGTCCGAATAACCAGCGTGCTTCGATTAAGCTGTCGGAAAACCTGGAGGAACTCGGATTTGAGCTAACCCGTTTTAAAACAGGCACACCGCCAAGGGTGAACAGTCATACCATTGACTATTCTAAAACGGAAATTCAGCCGGGGGATGATGAGCCGCAGCATTTTTCCTATGAAACGACGGAGGGAATCACCGAGCAAATTCCTTGCTGGCTGACTTATACGAATGAATTTACCCATGAAGTGATTCAGGATAATCTGCAGTTGTCTGCGATGTACTCGGGAATGAAGCGGGGGACCGGTCCACGTTACTGCCCGTCGATTGAGGATAAAATTGTTCGGTTTAACGACAAGCCGCGACATCAGATTTTCCTGGAGCCTGAGGGCCGAGATACCGAGGAAGTTTATGTACAGGGATTATCCACCTCTCTGCCGGAATCTGTGCAGCATGAGATGGTAAAACGTGTCCCTGGCCTGGAAAACGCAGAAATTATGCGCGCCGGTTATGCGATTGAATATGATGCTGTTGTGCCGACCCAACTGTGGCCGACGCTGGAGACGAAAAAAATCTCTGGACTGTTTACGGCTGGCCAGATTAATGGCACATCCGGCTATGAGGAAGCGGCGGCACAAGGGATTATGTCCGGCATCAACGCCGCGGCCAAAGTACTTGGCAGAGATCCCGTTATTTTGGACCGCTCGCAGGCCTATATCGGCGTGCTGATAGATGACCTGGTGACTAAAGGTACAAATGAGCCATATCGTCTGCTCACATCCCGTGCCGAATACCGCCTGCTGCTTCGTCATGACAATGCCGATATGCGTCTGACGGAAATCGGCCATGGGCTTGGCTTGATACCCGAAGCGCGCTATGAGAAATTTGTTGAGAAAAAGCGGCTTGTAGAAGAAGAGAAAAAACGTTTAGGCAAAATCGTGGTGAAACCGTCCGAAGCTGTCAATGAAATCATGACAGAGGCAAGCGGCGCACCGCTGAAAGAAGCGGTCAAAGCCTACGATCTGCTTAAACGTCCCGAGTTGACTTATGTCCATGTGGACCGGATGATTGAATCTGCAGAAAACCTGCCTGAAGATGTAAAAGAACAGGTAGGTATCCAGATCAAATACGAAGGGTATATTAAAAAAGCGAACGACCAAGTGGCTCGCATGCTGAAAATGGAAGACAAGAAGATTCCTGAGGACATTGATTATGACCAAATCAGCGGTATAGCCACAGAAGCGATTGAAAAACTGAAGAAAGTGCGCCCGCTTTCAGTAGGGCAGGCATCCCGGATATCCGGCGTCAACCCTGCGGACGTATCGATTCTGCTTGTCTATATCGAACAAGGCAACATCGCACGGGTAGCCAATTAAGTTCAGGAAGATCATCTGATAGCAGGTGATCTTTTTGAACCTACATAAGGAGTTTATGATCCAATGAATCCGGAAAATTTCAGAGCAGCATTAAAGGAACAGGGAATTGACTTGACTGAACAGCAAATGGAGCAGTTTGCTGTCTATTTTCAAACCCTGGTGGAATGGAACGAAAAGATGAATCTCACCGCATTGACCGCGAAAGAAGATGTTTATCTGAAGCATTTTTATGATTCGGTGTCTGCTGCATTTTATTATGATTTTTCCAAGGGCGGACAGATCTGTGATGTCGGTGCCGGCGCGGGCTTTCCCAGCATTCCGCTGAAAATATGCTATCCGCAGCTAAAGGTAACGATTGTCGACTCCCTGAAAAAGCGGATTGGTTTTTTGAACCACTTGGCCACACAACTTGGACTTGAGGATGTGGCATTTTATCATGACCGGGCAGAGAACTTCGGAAAGAATGCTTCCTTTCGGGAAACGTATGATATTGTCACAGCCAGGGCTGTCGCGCGAATGTCGGTTTTGAGCGAATTATGTCTTCCTTTGACGAAAAAGGATGGCGTATTTATTGCCATGAAAGGTGCACAGGCGGAAGAAGAGTTGAAAACGGCCTCTTCTGCACTGGAAATACTGGGAGGAAAAGCGGAATCCATTCATACGTTTGCTTTGCCACAGGAGGAAAGCGAGCGGTCGGTGATACTGATTCGCAAAAAACGCAAGACCCCGAAGAAATATCCGAGAAAAGCAGGAACGCCTAATAAGGAGCCGTTGGAGTAAGTGTCTTTTGTGATGAGAGGTTGTTTTTAATCCTTGAGGGTGATGAAAAATGCGACAAAACCAGCCGCCCGCGGAAAGCGTAGCGTATTTCCGGAGCGGTGGGTTATGTCGCAGTCTATAGATTTCGTGATAGGAAAAATCTATTTATAGAAAGACTAAAAATGTCCGAAAGACAGCTTCCTTCTAAAAATCTTTTAAACTATAAACTACTTTTATTCTGCTTTTTGTGATAAAATATAGGAAGAAACGGAAACGGCCCCTGGGTGCGCGCAGCAGTTTTTCTGTTGCGGCGTTTTTTTCGTATATCATACATCTCTTGCCAATGTTTCACGTGAAACATTGCAATTATTTACATGATAAACCTACATAAACAGTGAGTTTGAAGATAAAGGTGGTGTCGATAAGGTGAGTCCTTTTAATCGAATTTTTGGGTTGGGAGAAAAAGATAAATCCGACGCAGCAGAAGCGGAGGAAGAAACTTTCCATCCGGATGAAGTGATTCAGCTTTCTGTTGATAAAATTGAACCAAACCGGTACCAGCCACGTTCGATTTTTAGTGAAGAGAAAATCAAAGAACTGGCGCAAACGATCAATACCCATGGCATGATCCAGCCGATTGTCGTCCGAAAAATGAACACAGAAGGGGAGCAATATGAGCTGATTGCCGGGGAGCGCAGATGGCGGGCTGTGAAATTCCTCGAATGGGAAGCCGTCCCTGCGATTATCCGTGATATGACTGATGCAGAGACAGCTTCGGTTGCTTTAATTGAAAATCTGCAACGGGAAGAACTGACGGTCATTGAAGAAGCGAGTGCCTATGCCCGGCTGCTGGAGATTCATTCCCTTACACAGGAGGCATTGGCGCAGCGTTTAGGCAAAAATCAATCCACCATTGCTAATAAATTGCGTTTGCTGAAACTGCCGGAAGAAGTACAGCAGGCATTGCTGAATAAAGAGATCACCGAACGCCATGCCCGTGCGTTGATTAAATTGAGTGACCCGGAGAAACAGACAAAGCTTCTCCAAGCTATTTTGGAACAGGACTTGAATGTAAAGCAAACCGAAGAGCGAATCAGCAAAATGGAACAGCCAAACGAGGCGCCGAAAAAGCAGCGCCCGAAGCTAAAAGGTTTTAATAAGGATGTCCGCATTGCGATGAATACCATCCGTCAGTCACTCTCCATGGTCTCTGACACGGGAGTTGATGTCGAATCCGATGAGCAGGAACTCGATGATTACTATCAAATTACGATCAAAATACCGAAGAAGAAATAATATCATCATAACATCTTAGAATACTTACTTGACAGTTTTAACTGCAATCGCATACCCATCTTTTTCCGAAAAGATGGGTTCCTTTTCACTTATCAACGTGCGTTTTGCAGAAGTTCAATGTAATTTCCGCTGTCCCACCCTTCAGAGAAATTAAGTTTTCATAACAAGTACAGTTTAGTCAGATGTCCATCCGCGAATCATGCTAAAATAGAGTGACAGTATTTCAATCAATGCATAACGAGAAATAGAGGAAAGCAAGTTTTTAATAGGAAGGTGTCAACATGGGAAAAATAATGTCCATCGCGAATCAAAAAGGTGGTGTGGGAAAAACAACATCATCGGTAAATTTAAGCGCTTGTCTGGCTCATTTGGGTCACAAGGTGCTTTTAATTGATACCGATCCCCAGGGGAATGCGACAAGCGGCGTTGGGATTAATAAAGCTGATGTAGATCAGTGTATTTATAATGTACTTGTCGAGGATTTGCCGGCCGAGGAAGTGTGGGTATCAACGAATATCAGCAATTTAGATGTCATCCCTGCAACCATTCAGCTTGCTGGCGCGGAAATTGAGTTAGTGCCAATTATCTCACGGGAAATCCGCTTGAAAAAGGCATTGGAAAGCATGAAAGAGCACTATGATTATATTATCATTGACTGTCCGCCTTCATTGGGGCTGTTGACAATCAATGCCCTGACAGCTTCCGATACAGTGATGATTCCGGTGCAGTGCGAATACTATGCGCTGGAAGGGCTAAGTCAGCTGCTGAATTCGATCCGCCTCGTACAAAAACATCTGAATAAGCAACTGATGATTGAAGGGGTATTGCTAACGATGCTGGATGCGCGGACCAATTTGGGCATTCAGGTCATAGAAGAAGTGAAAAAGTATTTCCAGGATAAAGTCTATCAGTCTATCATTCCAAGAAATGTACGACTGGGAGAGGCGCCGAGTCATGGCCAGCCGATTGTCACATATGATCCGAAATCAAGAGGTGCAGAGGTCTATCTTGAATTAGCGAAGGAAGTGATTGCCAATGGCGAAAGGGTTGGGTAGAGGACTTGGTGCATTTTTCGAGGATATTGAAGAGCATGAGGAGGGTTCCATCCAGGAGATAGCCATCCAGGAATGCAGGCCGAATCCGTATCAGCCGAGAAAGACCTTCCATGCGGATGCAATTGAGGAATTAAAGGAATCGATCCTCGAATATGGAATTATTCAGCCGCTGATCGTCCGCAAGAGCATTAAAGGCTATGAAATTGTCGTCGGCGAGCGGCGCTACCGGGCAGCAAAAGAGGCTGGGCTTGATACAGTTCCGGTTGTTATCAAAGAATTGACCGATGAAAAGATGATGGAGCTGGCACTGCTGGAAAACCTGCAGCGCGAGGATTTGACGCCAATTGAAGAAGCCCATGCTTATGCGAATCTGATGAATGAATTGAAAATCACCCAGGAAGAGCTTTCCCACCGTCTTGGGAAAAGCCGCTCCCACATTGCCAATATCGTCCGGCTGCTTTCCCTGCCGGACCAAGCAATTGCCTGTATCAGCAATGGTGAACTTTCTATGGGACATGGCCGTGCACTTTTGGGCATTAAGGATAAAGATAAAGTACTGCTGGTGCTGGACAGGATCCGCAAAGAAAACCTCAATGTTCGCCAGGTGGAAAAGCTGATTCTTGAACTTAATGAAAAGCCGGTTGCGAAAAAGAAAACCAAGCCGAAAAAGGATATTTTCCTTGAGGAGCGGGAATCGATGCTAAGGGAACGGCTCGGTACTGCTGTGAAGATCCAGAAAGGCAAGCGAAAAGGGAAAATCGAGATCGAGTTTCATTCCAATGATGATTTGGAAAGACTGGTTGAGTATTTGGGGAGATAGCAAGACCTGGGAGACTGACGCAGTAAGCGCGTCAGTCTTTCCGTTTAAAGGCAGGAATACAGGTTTTTTCTGATTGTTCCACGTGAAACAATCGGGCTGACAGGCTTATTTTTCTGGGCAGGTAAGAAAGTATAAAACTTTCTTACCCTGCATAAGTGCAACTAAGGCTTTCGCCGTAAAGGCTTGGCGAAAAGCCAAGTTTTCTAATAATTGGGGTTGAAATAATGGTTTTATATGGAACAATCGTCAACGGAGTTTTAATCATCATCGGCAGTTTGCTTGGACTTTTTTTTACAAGAATTCCTGAGAGGTATAAAGAAACGGTCATGCACGGAATTGGCCTGGCCGTACTATTAATAGGATTACAGATGGCTTTTTCCACCGAGGAAATTATTGTCGTGCTATTGGCATTGCTGACTGGGGCAATTATTGGGGAGTTAATTCATTTGGAAGAAGGATTGAACCGTCTGGGGCATTGGATTGGCAGTAAATTCACTACAAAAAATGAAAATTTTAGTGTCGCGCAGGGGTTTGTCACGGCCTCCCTGATTTTTGTGATCGGGGCAATGGCGATTATCGGTGCTCTGGACAGTGGTCTCAGGGGAGATCATGAAATCCTGGTAACCAAAGGGATAATGGATGGGTTTGTGGCCCTGGTGCTGACAACGACCTTAGGTGCAGGAGTGATTCTCTCGGTCGTTCCAGTGGTGCTCTATCAGGGATCTATCGCCTTGTTGGCAACACAAATTGAGCGCTGGCTGCCGGAAGCATTTCTTAACGGTCTGATTGTGGAACTGACAGCAGTGGGCGGGCTTTTAATTGTTGCGATCGGGCTGAATCTATTAAAAATCACCCAGATCCGGGTCGGAAATCTTCTGCCGTCCATTGCTACCGTTGTGCTGATATATTATATTTATCAGCTGTTTTAAAAACAAAACCAGACTTTCTAAGAGGGGATCATTATGCAGGGAGTGGCAAAAACCGTATATGAAGGGCTGATGGTGCTGCTCGTCATGCTCACGATTGCGACAATCTGGACGGAAAACACCTACAATTCGACGATCAATTGGATTGTCTGGCTGGTATTTGCTGTCGATTTTATGGTTCGGCTTGTTCTGGCAGACAAAAAATGGGACTTTATTAAGCAAAATCCTTTCTTGCTGATTGCAGTTATTCCGCTGGATCAGTTTTTCCAGATGGCTCGGATTGTCAGGCTTCTTTCCCTGTTCCGGATTAAAACCATCACGAAATATTATGTTACTCCCTACATTAATAAGCTCTCATCGCGGACAAAATTCGTCGGGCTGGCTGGAATTGTGCTTTTTCTCCTGGTGGAAGGGCTGGTTGTCTGGCAGACGGAAACAACGATCCTGAGCTACGCAGAGGGATTGTTTGCCGTTATTTCACACATGCTGTTTTTTGGCCATCGCCTGTTTACGATTGAACATGCGCTCTCCATCTGGCTGCTGACAGCGGCTTCGGTCATTGGCATTGTTATCCAAGGGCTGGTGCTGCAATGGGGATTTCACAGAGTGGAAACAGTGTATCAGGAATGGAAGGGGAAAAAAGAAGCAAGTTAAAAGGCATAAAAAAAAGGCCCTCCGCCATGTTAATAATTTCATCCATTAAAACAACGAGTCTATCCGTGATTCGTTGTTTTTTATTTCTCATCAAATCAGTTCCAGCACCTGCCTCACCTCGAGGAGGAGAGACAGGACACTTTCACTTTATAAAATAAGGGGGGTTAACATATTTATAGTGTACCCTGTTCTTCCTGTTTCCAAACCACGGATGGACCAATATTTTTATATTTTAATGATAAATCCACTTGCTCCAGGACGTCGGCTATTTTCTCAGCCATATCTACGACCACGGACAATCGGGTGTTTTGCAAAACGGAGTGCTCCATAAACCCGCTGACATTGACGACACCTGTTATGTGTATATCACCGACAGAAGGAAGAGGCTTGTTTAGGGCAGCTCCAGGCTTAACCGCACCGACACCGGCAATCAGATGGCCTACAGAGGTGGTTTTGCCGAGACAGGCATCCACGGCAATCACGAATGACTGGCGGTGCGTTTGCTCGATTTCCTTGAGGCGGTCGGCAAGATTGGTGGCATGCACTGGTTCATGCAGCGTGCCATATACGGTCATATGCCTCGGCTTCATTGCAGAAAAATAACTCCCAGCCAACGGCCCGAGGGCATCGCCGGTGGAACGGTCTGTGCCTATAAAGACGACAACGTATTCGCGCGGAAATGCAGGAAGCCAGGAGATGATCTGTTTACTCATTGCTGATACGATCATCGGGTCCGTATGCTGCATGCGGAAATTTTTCATATTGGGGCCAAAACGTCTCATCAGATTCATAGCTTATCCTCCACCAACATATTGGTATAGTATACGGATTTTTCCATCGATCTATACATGGATTCTAAAATATTGGAGGAAAACAGATGTGGAGTGCAGGGCTGAAATGGATGTTCTTAATTATTGGTACCACCATTGGGGCGGGGTATGCTTCAGGGAGGGAACTGTGGCAGTTTTTTGGCCATGAAAGCGGACTGGCTATCGTACTGTTTGTTCTATTTTTCTCGATTTCCTGCGGGGTGATTCTGCAGATCAGCTACAAGCAGCAGTCCTCGTATTATTTGCCTGTGTTAAGGGAGATTGTCGGGAAAAGGCTGACAGGCTTTTATGATGTGATGATATTTGTCTATTTGTTTACGACAACTGTGGTGATGATTGCCGGCAGCGGGGCGACCGGGCAGGCGTTTCACCTGTCGCAGTGGCCGGGGATAGTGATTATGGTGGTTGCACTCATCGTTTTGTTCATCAGAGGAATTAATGGGCTTCTGGTAATCAATCAGCTGATTCTGCCACTTTTAATAGGAGGTCTGCTGTTTGTGTTGCTGCTATTCACGGCGGATCAAGAACTGGCGCTGTTTTCGCATTGGGACGAACAGCGCAACTGGACGGCTGCTTTTCCGTTTACCGCACTGAATATTCTGCCACTGATTGCCGTGCTTGGTGCGATCGGCAATAAGGTGAAGTCCAAACAGGAGATTTGGATTGCCTGTTTAGGGAGCGGACTGATTTTGGGAATTGTTTCGTATGTCTATAACAACAGCCTGATTCAGATTGCTGATGAAGTGATTTTATATGAAATTCCACTATTTGCCATTCTGCGTGATTACCCGTTCGAGATGCTGATATTTATGGGGATTCTTTTGTGGTTTGCGATTTTCACCACGGCAGCCTCCGGGATGCTGGGGATTGTCACCAGAATTCAGCAGCATGTTAAGCAGCCGTTAAGCTTGATTGTGATGGTTACCTTAGCTACAATGGTTCCGTTGACCACATTTGGTTTCTCTACTTTGATTGCTTATATCTATCCGGTTTACGGGATTTTAAATTTATACGTGTTAACCCGTTTATTATTGTATCCAGTATGGTATAAATTAGAGAGGAGGAGCTAGCAGAAATGGAGGAAATTGATATGAATGCAATACAAGAATTATGGGCGTATGTTACAGGACCTGATTTCTGGATAAGTATAGCCGAGGGTCTTTTGCAAATCTTCCTTATTATCATTTTGGCGCTCACAATTGTTAAAGTAGTAAGGAGTCTGGTGGACCGGTTGTTTAAAAACAGACAGAAAGGCCCGATCCGGTTGACCGCACGCAGGGAAAACACCCTGAAAAAATTAATTAAAAACGTGGTCGCATATATTATCTATTTTATTGCGATTGTCATGATTCTCGGTGTGATTAACATTGACATCGGACCATTGATTGCCGGTGCTGGTGTGGTCGGACTTGCCATTGGTTTTGGTGCCCAGAACCTGGTGCGTGACATCATTTCCGGGTTTTTCATTATTTTTGAGGATCAGTTCTCGGTTGGCGATTATGTAGCAACCTCGGGTATTGAGGGGACGGTCGAGGAAATTGGTCTGCGCACAACACAAATATTGAGCTGGACCGGAGAGATGAACATTCTGCCAAACGGCAATGTCACCCAGGTCACCAACTATTCGACGCATAATGGGCTTTCCATTGTTGATATTAATATTCCGTATGAAAGCAGTGTGGAAGAGGCAGAGGCGCTGATTCGCGAGGTGGCGGAAACCCTGCCGGATAAATACGATTTCATCCTGGGCGTGCCGGAAATCATCGGTGTGCAAACCCTGGATGTTTCCCACTTTGTTATCCGGATTATAGCGGATACTCTGCCAAGCTACCAGTGGGCTGGGGAGCGCAATATCCGCAAAGAGATGCAGGATAAACTTTACTCTTCCGGCATCGAGATCCCGTCTCCACGAATCGTGATGTATAGCCGTGAGGAACAGGAGCAGCTGCGTAAGGATCGGGGAACAGAGCAGTAACTCGTGTTATAATGGAAGAAAAAAGGAGAAAGACCAATGGCGGACAAAGAATTCGGACTGAATGACGTCGTACAAATGAAAAAACCCCATCCCTGCGGCGAGAACCGCTGGCAGATTATCCGCATGGGCATGGATATCCGGATTAAATGCCAGGGCTGCGGGCACAGTGTCATGATCCCAAGGCGGGAGTTTTCCAAGAAGATGAAAAAGGTCTTGGAAAAAGGTGAAAAATAAGCTAAAATTTGCGAAACCTCCAACAAACAGGTATTATTGAGAGTGTAATAGAGAGAAAAACTTAAAATAATAGGGTAGAAGACAAAAATAGGCTGCTTCGGTGGTCTATTTTTGTTTTTTGGCTGCTTGTCTTTTAAGTTGCTACTATCTATAATAAGGGTACGCGTTCATATGAATGGTAATCCTTAAGGAGTGAAAAATGGAATGTCTCTGACAGCAGGAATTGTCGGGCTTCCCAATGTGGGCAAATCCACATTGTTCAATGCAATCACCCAAGCGGGGGCGGAAGCGGCAAATTACCCTTTCGCTACGATCGACCCGAATGTGGGGATTGTGGAAGTGCCCGACGATCGCTTAAATAAATTAACCGCATTAGTCAATCCAAAGAAAACCGTCCCAACTACATTTGAATTCACCGATATTGCCGGCATTGTCAAAGGGGCAAGCAAGGGGGAAGGTCTTGGCAACCAGTTTCTTTCCCATATTCGCCAGGTCGATGCCATCTGCCAGGTAGTCCGTTGTTTTTCCGACGAAAATATCACCCATGTCTCCGGAAAAATTGATCCGATTGATGATATCGAGGTGATTAGCCTGGAACTGATTCTGGCCGATTTGGAAACAGTCAACAAGCGGCACCAGCGGGTGGAAAAGCTGGCAAGGCAAAAAGACAAGGATGCCCTTGCTGAACTTAATGTGCTAGAGCAGTTGAAGACAGGGCTGGAGGATGAAAAGCCAGTCCGTGCCCTTGATTTTTCTGAGGAACAATGGAAGATCGTTAAAGGACTCCATCTTTTAACAAGCAAACCAACCCTGTATGTGGCAAATGTCAGCGAGGAAGAAGTGGCAGATGCTGACGCGAATGAGCATGTGCAAAAGGTGAGGGAGTTTGCTGCAAAAGAAGACGCAGAGGTCATTGTCATCTGTGCAAAAATTGAAGAGGAAATTTCCGAGCTGGACCCGGAAGAGAAAGAAATGTTTCTGGAGGATCTCGGTATTGCCGAATCCGGACTGGATCAGCTGATTAAGGCCTCCTACAGCTTGCTGGGTCTCGCCACCTACTTTACGGCGGGGGAACCGGAAGTGCGCGCCTGGACATTCCGAAAAGGCATCAAGGCACCGCAGGCAGCAGGTATCATCCACACCGACTTTGAACGTGGGTTTATCCGCGCGGAAACGGTCTCTTATGAAGATCTGATTGAGGCAGGGTCGATGACTCGTGCCAGGGAAAACGGCAACGTCCGCCTGGAAGGAAAGGAATACATTGTAAAAGACGGAGACGTGATTCATTTCCGTTTTAATGTGTAAAGTTGGAAAGGCAATTTAATAGCAAGGCTGTTTTCTAAGGAAATGTCTAAGCATCTATTTCCACATTAGCAGCCCGGATACACGTAGACTCCTGGGGGAGGATAGGCATCGGGGAGACCCCTTAGTGCTCAGCGCGAGGAGGCTCAACAGCCGCCCCCGGAAAGCGAAGTGTATCCGGGCTGCGGGGCAAATGGCAACAATCTATTGCGTTATAGCTAATAGCAAAAATCAGGATTCTCGAAGGCTTGTTATTTTGAAAAAGGTTTGGTATAATACACTATTGTGAGTAATGAACGATAAATTACTCCTTGCTCTTACTAAGGTGAGGGCCGCTAAGACCAAAAGGAGGTGCTACGGATGAGAAAATACGAAATCATGTACATCATCCGCCCGGACATGGAGGAAGAAGCGCAGACCAGCTTAATTGAGCGGTTTAACAAAGTGCTGACCGACAACGGTGCGGAGATCACAAAAGTGGATGAGCGGGGCAAAAAACGCCTTGCCTATGAAATCCAAGACTACCGTGATGGATACTATGTTGTCATTAACTTCAGCAGTGATGAAACAGCGATCAATGAATTCGATCGTCTTGCTAAGTTCTCTGATGATATTATTCGTCATATGGCAATTCGAGATGAACAATAATAAGGAGTGGTTCTGATGTTAAATCGTGTCGTGCTTGTAGGCAGGTTAACGAAGGATCCTGATTTGCGCTATACAGCCAGTGGCGTAGCAGTCGCCAATTTCACTGTTGCTGTCGATCGTCCTTTTTCCAATCAGCAGGGAGAGCGCGAAGCCGACTTTATTCGATGTGTTGTCTGGCGCCGACCGGCTGAAAACCTGGCCAATTATATGAAAAAAGGCAGTATGATTGGTGTGGACGGGCGTGTGCAAACACGGAATTTTGAAGGGCAGGACGGCAAGATGGTTTTCATGACCGAAATTGTCGCCGACAGTGTGCAATTTCTCGAATCGAGAGGAAGATCCGAGCAGCGAGGACAGCAGCAAGGAGCTCCAGCAGCAGCGGGAGCAGGATACCAGCAGAACCAGAACCAATTTCAAAATCAGAATCAAAATCAATTTTCGTCCAACCAAAACCAAAATCAAGATGATCCATTCAAAAATAATGGAGAACCAATTGATATATCGGATGATGATTTACCGTTTTAGTGACGGTGAAATTAATAAACAAAGGAGGGTTTTACAATGGCAGCTCGTCGCGGACGCGGAAAGCGCAGGAAGGTGTGTTATTTCACTTCGAACGGAATTACACACATCGACTACAAAGACGTTGATTTGCTGAGACGTTTCATTTCTGAACGCGGAAAAATTCTTCCACGTCGTGTAACTGGAACTTCTGCAAAATATCAGCGCAAATTGACCGCAGCAATCAAACGTGCTCGTCAAATGGCACTATTGCCATATGTGGCTGAGTAATAAGGAAAAACCTCCAAATCCGGTGAGAGCCGGGTTTGGGGGTTTTTTGATTTGGGATGGAGGGCTTTGACAGGGCACGGAGGTGATTCAGAAGAACGGGCGGTTTAATCAGCGGGAGAGGATCGATCACTCTACCCCCGCTTCTTCCTCCTCGGATACACCGTAATAATCCGCACTAGCATCACAAAAGTAAACAGCGAAGTCAGCAGCAAATAGACATCACTCACCGGAAAAAGCAGTGCCACCACCGCATACAAAAGAAATGGAATAGTCGTCGTATAGGCGCTCATTTTCCACAAAATTGAGAAGTGCAATTTCCGTCCGAGTGATCTGGCAATCCAGACCCCGATATAGGCAATCAGGCAAAGCAGCAGAAATACGAAAATCGTCAGTGGCAAATAATAAAACATAAAAAAGTAGATCAGCTTAAATACGATATTCATATCTGCTCCCAAGCCGCTCGTAGCGGTGAGCTGATCGATCAGCGAGGGAAGGGAAACCAAAAATAATAAAATAAACATATAACCAACAGTATGATCCATCCCCAGCCGGTTAAGCCGGAAGATTGCATGTTTGCTCGGGAGTTTGATACTATGTACAAATGCTTGCAGAATGCTCATGTATGTTCATCCTTAAATATATTGTATGCCCTTCATTATAATGGAATCACAGCCGGAAAGCTTATCATCTGATGAAAAAACAATGACAATTTGCAACGTAGACAGGCTAGACCCGTCTCAGGTGATATTTTTCTACAAAAGAATGCCAAGTTATTGCCCGGGAAATAATATTTTCGTCGGGTTTCGACAACCATTTCAGCCTGAATCATGTTATCATATACTAATGACATATAAAAATTCTACCGTAAGTTACAGAGTTTAGATGAGGTGCCATAGATGCAGCAATCGAAAAAAATAACCGATGGGGCAATATTAACAAGTGTATTTATCTTGCTATTGCTCATCACCGTGTTCATACCAGTTCTAAATATACTCAGTCTCATTCTGCTGCCTATTCCCTTTATCCTATATGCATCGCGGCATGATTGGAAGGCGGGTCTCTTGATGATGAGTGCCGCATTGGTGCTCAGTCTGTTTTTCGCTACTATTTTCTCCTTGCCGACGACGGTGATGATGGGGCTTGGCGGTATTATGATTGGAAGCGCGATTTACCAGAAGGTCTCTGCTTATGAAACATGGGCGAGGGGGACATTCGGCTTCATTATTGGGCTGGTATTTGCCTTTCTGTTTACGCAATTTATTTTACAGGTGAATTGGATAGAAGAATTTGAAATGCTCGCAATGGAATCCATGCAAATGACGCAAGGGCTTCTCGAGCAATTTGGTGCGGTGGAGCAGTCCGAGCAAGTGCAGGAGCTGCTTCAACAACAGGTCGATTATCTGATTGATCTGTTTCCTGTGGGTCTCGCTATGGCGGCAATTGCCATGGCGTTTATCAGCCAGTGGATGGGCTATAAGGTGATCAACCGGATCGAGCGAAAAGGCTTATATTTCCCGCCCTTTCGCCAACTGGAATTCCCGATTGCCCTGATTTGGATTTATTTGGTGGCATTGATTGTGTCGCTGTTCCCGGAACCGGGCAGCATCCTATTTCTGGCGGCGCAAAATGTGCTGATGCTCACAGGCATACTCTTAATGATCCAGGGTTTTTCGTTTATTTTCTTTTACGCCCATTTAAAAAAATGGTCCAAAGCAATTCCAGTTTTGTTGGTCGTGTTCGCTTTCCTGGTTCCCCCGGTACTGCTTTATCTGGTGCGCATACTGGGAATCATTGACATGGGCTTCCGGTTAAGGGAACGTCTTTCAAATGGTAAGTAAAACGGAAAATGAACACACGTCTTGTAAAAATTAGGAGATGAATGGAATGCCAAATTTACAAAAGAAACCAGCATTAAGCAGCCATTTATGGGTCATTTATGTGCTCTCACTGATCCTTCTGGCTGTGATTTGGTATTTCCAATGGGTGCTGGGTCTCATTATGACGCTGTTTTTAGTTGTTTCCTTTTACTATAGTGTACGTACCGAGCGAACGCTGCTCCATGAGACAGAGCAGTACATCTCCACCCTTTCTCACCGGGTCAAAAAGGTCGGGGAAGAGGCACTCTTGGAAATGCCATTTGGAATTATTCTATATAATGAGGACTACCTCGTTGAATGGGCGAACCCATATATGAACAAATTTGCCGAGGGAGATGATTCCCTTGTTGGGGATTCGCTTAATCAGCTGTCAGAGGCTCTGATTCCGGCCATCAATGAAAATAAAAAGGAAGTATGGATTGAAGTCGGCGGTTATGAGTTTCAGACGGCGGTAAAAAATGAGGAGCGGCTCTTGTATTTGTTTGACCGCACGAAACAGTCCGAGCTGCAGACACTTTATTATAATGACCAGACGATTTTGGCGATCATCTTTTTGGATAATTACGAGGAAATCACCCAGAACATGGATGATGCCACCAAAAGCCAGCTGAATTCCCAGGTGACCAATCTGCTGAATGACTGGGCGGGCAATCAGGGATTTTATTTAAAACGGACGTCCCAGGAGCGGTTTTTGGCTGTGGGGACAAAAGAAATCCTGCAGCGGCTGGAGCGGGCAAAATTTGATATTCTCGATGAAGTGCGGGAATTGAATGGCGAAAGCGGCAACTCATTAACGTTAAGCATCGGCGTTGGTGTGGGAAATGTTGACCTGCCGACACTTGGCGACATGGCACAATCCAGTCTTGATCTGGCGCTGGGCCGCGGCGGTGACCAGGTGGCAATCAAAGATAAAGAAGGAAAAGTCCGGTTCTACGGCGGGAAAACCAATCCAATGGAAAAACGGACCCGCGTCCGGGCGCGCGTGATTTCCCACGCGCTGAAAGATTTGGTCCGTTACAGCGACAATGTCGTGATTATGGGGCATAAATCCCCGGACATGGACTCGCTTGGTGCGGCGATCGGTATTCTGAACATCGCCAAGGCGAATGACGTGGATGGCTATATTGTCTTTGATCCGGATGATGTGGATACAGGGGTGTACCGCTTGGTTGAGGCTATCCAGAATGAGGAGAGCCTCTGGGAGGACTTCATTGACCCGGAGGAAGCAGAGGAAATCACCGGGACACGCACCCTCGTTGTGGTGGTGGATACACACCGGCCGTCCATGGTCGCGAGCCCCGAGCTGCTTGATTTGACCGATTACAAAGTGGTGATTGACCACCACCGACGCGGGGAAGATTTTATCGAAAATGCGACCCTTGTTTACATGGAACCATATGCCTCCTCGACCGCAGAACTGGTCACCGAGCTGCTGGAATACCAGCCGAAAACGTTGAAGCTGAGAATGCTCGAGGCAACAGCGCTTTTGGCGGGAATCATCGTGGATACGAAAAGTTTCTCATTGAGAACGGGGTCGCGGACCTTTGACGCCGCCTCCTATCTGCGTGCCAAAGGGGCCGATACTATCTTAGTCCAGCAATTTATGAAAGAGGATCTCGATCTTTATGTGAAACGAGCGAAACTGATTGAGCGCTCTGAAGTTTTCCGTGACACGGTTGCCATCGCCAAGGCGGAAAGCGGCAAAACCTATGGACATGTGCTGATTGCGCAGGCGGCAGATACGCTCTTGACGATGAGCGGAATCAATGCCTCGTTCGTGATTTCCGAACGCGATGACGGCAGGATCGGCATCAGTGCCCGGTCGCTCGGAGAAGTCAATGTGCAGGTGGTTATGGAAAAAATGAATGGCGGCGGACATTTAACCAACGCCGCTACGCAAATTGAAGACACCACACTTGATGATGCAGAAGCATTATTAAGAGATATATTAGATGATTACTTTGAGGGGAGAGAAGAAGGATGAAGGTAATATTCCTGAAAGATGTAAAAGGCAAAGGAAACAAAGGCGAAGTGAAAAACGTGTCGGACGGCTATGCACGCAACTACCTGCTGAAAAATAATATTGCCCAGGAAGCCACCGCAGGAAATTTGAAAGCCTTGGAGACACAAAAGAAAAAAGCCGAGCAGCAGGAGCAGGAAGAAAAAGAAGAAGCGATGGATTTACGGGACACCCTGGCTGATCTGACCGTGGAATTAAAAGCCAAATCCGGCGACAGCGGCCGTTTGTTTGGCTCGATTACGTCGAAGCATATTGCCGATGCCCTGAAAAAAGAGTATGGTTATAATATTGATAAACGGAAAATTGAATTGGATGAGCCGATTCGTGCCCTTGGTTACACAACTGTGCCTGTAAAACTGCATCCGGAAGTGTCCGGTTCGGTGAAGGTGCATGTGAGCGAGCAGTAGATTTTGTTTGTATGTAAAGTTTTGAAGCCTTGCTAAAAAGGAGGGGGATCCGTTGCGATGAACGAATGGAATGAGCGGATACCGCCGCATAATATTGAAGCAGAGCAGTCGGTGATCGGCGCGGTCTTTTTGGAACCGGAAGCTTTCACCACTGCGTCAGAGCTGTTGGTTGCAGAAGACTTTTACCGGGCAGGCCATCAGCGGATTTTCGCCGCCATGATGAAACTGGCCGATCGCGGGGAACCAATTGACCTGGTTACCGTCACTACCTATCTGCAAAACGCCAAACAGCTCGATGAAGCGGGCGGCGTTGCCTATCTTTCCGAGGTGGCGGGCAGTGTACCGACAGCAGCAAACATTCAGTATTACAGTCAAATTGTGGAAGAAAAAGCGCTGCTGAGGCGGCTGATCCGCACAGCGACGGACATTGTCACATCTGGCTTTGAAAAAGAGGATGACGTGGATGATGTTTTAAATGAAGCGGAGAAAAACATTCTTGAAGTGTCCAGCAGGCAAAACTCTGGGAACTTTAAAGCAATCAAAGATGTGCTGATTGAAGTCTATGACAATATTGAACAGCTCCACCAGGCCAGTGATGACGTGACAGGAGTGGCGACAGGTTTTCGCGATCTCGACCGGATTACCTCGGGATTTCAGCGGAATGATCTGATTATCGTTGCGGCCCGTCCGTCTGTCGGTAAGACGGCTTTTGCCCTGAATGTGGCGCAAAATGTCGCCGTCAACAGTAATGAAAATGTCGCGATTTTCAGCTTAGAGATGGGAGCGGAGCAGTTGGTGCAGCGGATGCTTTGTGCGGAGGGAAACATTGATTCCCAAAGACTAAGGAATGGCCAGCTGCAGGCCGATGACTGGAGCAAGCTCACAATGGCGATGGGCTCGCTGTCCAATGCGGGGATTTATATTGACGATTCTCCGGGCATCCGTGTCAGCGAAATCCGCTCCAAATGCCGCCGTCTCAAGCAGGAGCAGGGCCTGGGCATGATTCTGATTGACTACCTGCAGCTGATCCAGGGATCGGGGAATTCCCGGGAAAACCGCCAGCAGGAAGTTTCCGAGATTTCCCGCGCCTTGAAAGGGTTGGCCAGGGAACTGAATGTGCCGCTGATTGCCCTGTCGCAGCTGTCCCGTGGTGTGGAATCACGGCAGGACAAGCGTCCAATGATGTCGGATCTCAGGGAATCGGGAAGCATTGAGCAGGATGCGGACATTGTCGGCTTCCTGTACCGCGATGACTATTATGATTCGGAGTCGGAGCAGCAGAACATTATCGAAATTATCATCTCCAAGCAGCGTAACGGCCCGACTGGTACGGTCGAGCTGGCGTTTGTCAAAGAGTATAATAAGTTTGTAGACTTGGACCACCGTTATCAGGAGAGCGATATTCCTCCGGTGCCGGTGTAAGAGTGGGGAAGCAGTCCTTCTGTGTGGAAGGGCTGTTTTTTTGTTGGGAATGAAGAAAGTGACCTTCTAACTCTTCCTCTGATTTTTTCCACTTTTAAACATATACCTGATCCCTTTTCCTGCCAGCGTTTCATCCTCATATCTCGGCAGCACATGAAAATGAGCATGAAAAATATGCTGACCGCCAACTTCCCCGCAATTCCAGCCGAGATTATAACCCTGTGGCTTATACGCTTCATCTAAATATTGTTTCACATCTTGAAGTAGCGTATAGGTTGCGTTCCATTCATCCTGCGACAATTCAAATGCGGTTCTTCGATGTTTCTTAGGCACAATGACACCAGCACCCTCCAGTGGGCTGCCTGGTATTTGCGATTGGTTCAGCTGTAAGAACATGCAATGCTCATTACTTAACACAATTTTTTGCTCAGGTTCAATTTCCGGGTGACAGAAAGCACAATTTTTGTCCATTATCATGCTCCTTTATTTTGTGTATCGCCCAACTACATGTCCTTTTTCCTGTCATCCAGTTTTCTTGACAACCAAAGGCATAACAAACCGGTAAATAAGGAAATCAGAAAAGGAATAATAAAATAGAATGGCATGATAACTGTCCAATATAGCAAATACGCACTTACCGCAAAAATAAACCAGCTGATGATCAGCAAAAAACTGGATATAAATTCTTTCCATGCGTTCAAGTTTATCACCTTTTTCTAATCGCGGTTCGTTTGCGGAACCCTCCTTCCTATAGTTTAACATAACTTCTCTTGATCTTAACCGAACAATAATAGATCAAAAGTAAATATTGTTCGTAATCCAATTGACTTCCCCCACCATTACTGATAAACTTAGCCCTGTACTTAACAAAAAACATATTTTACATTATTCAGTGGAGGTGCATCATGTCCTCAGTAGTTGTTGTTGGAACGCAGTGGGGCGATGAAGGAAAGGGAAAGATTACCGACTTTCTATCGCAGAATGCCGAGGTTGTGGCCCGTTATCAAGGGGGAAACAATGCGGGGCATACCATTAAATTTGATAACGAAACGTATAAATTGCATTTAATTCCGTCCGGGATATTTTTTGATGATAAAATTTGTGTGCTTGGCAATGGGATGGTGATTGATCCAAAGGCATTTGTCGAGGAGATCGCCTATTTGCATGAGCGCAATATTTCCACCGAGAATCTTCGTATCAGCAACCGTGCCCATGTTATTTTGCCGTATCACCTGCAGCTGGATGTTTTCCAGGAGGCCGATAAGGGCGCCAATAAAATCGGCACGACCAAGAAAGGGATCGGCCCGGCATACATGGATAAAGCGGCAAGATGCGGAATCCGGATTGCCGATTTGCTGGATAAAGACAGTTTCCGTGAGAAATTAGAGCAAAATCTCAAAGAGAAAAACCGTTTGTTTGAAAAAGTATACGAAGTGGAGCCTCTAAGGGTGGAAGATATTTTGGAGGAGTATTATGAATACGGCCAGCAGATGAAACAGTATGTGTGCGACACTTCCGTTGTTTTGAATGATGCACTGGATGAGGGACGCCGTGTGCTATTTGAAGGGGCGCAGGGTGTGATGCTGGACATCGACCAGGGAACCTATCCGTTCGTTACCTCGTCGAATCCTATTGCAGGAGGAGTGACGATTGGTTCCGGGGTCGGCCCGACAAAGATCAATCATGTCGTCGGTGTGTCGAAAGCCTACACCACTCGGGTGGGTGATGGCCCTTTCCCAACCGAGTTGCATGATGCAATAGGTGAACAAATCCGCGAAGTCGGCCGCGAATATGGCACTACGACAGGCAGAGCACGCCGGGTTGGCTGGTTTGACAGCGTGGTCGTGCGCCATGCTCGCCGTGTCAGTGGGATTACCGATCTTTCGCTTAATTCGCTCGATGTTCTAACTGGAATTGAGACGCTGAAAATTTGTGTCGCCTACCGCTATCAAGGAGAAATCATGGAAGAATTTCCGGCAAGTCTGTCTGTCCTGGCAGAATGTGAACCGGTGTATGAAGAAATGCCTGGCTGGACCGAGGACATCACCGGGGTGCGTAATCTGGGAGATCTGCCTGAGAATGCCCGTCACTACTTGGAGCGCATTTCCCAGCTGACCAAGATTCCGCTGTCTGTCTTTTCCGTTGGTCCGGATCGCTCGCAGACGAATGTTGTGCGGAGTGTGTATAGCTAAAGCTCATATAAAAAATGACTGCTCTCCCCTAGGATAGCAGTCATTTTTTTAGAACCAATAATTAATTTCCCGTATATGTTAAAATAGATATAAATATAAAACGTACCTTGGAGGTGGGTTTCTTTGTCGATTTATATGCAGGTACAAGACAACCGTGAAAAATTAATAACGAGTGCCAAGGCCCATGGGATAAAAAGCTTGAAGTTATTTGGCTCCGTCGCAAAGGGAGCGGAACAAAAAAATAGTGATATAGACTTATTGGTAAGTTTTGAAGAGGGCAGAAGTCTTTTTGATCTAATCAGATTTAAGCAAGAGGTGGAAAGCCTGCTTGGTAGAGATGTGGATGTCGTCACGGAGAATTCTATTCATTCAAGTATTAAAGAAGAAATATTGAACGAGGCTATTTCATTATGAAAAATGATCAAATGTATTTAACTCACATTTTAGAATGTATCAACAGTATCGAGAGTTATATTCCAAATGGTAAAACGGATTATTTTAGTTCAAAAATGATCCAAGATGCAGTCATAAGGAATTTGGAAATTATTGGTGAAGCAACAAAGCATTTATCTGCAGATTTAAAGTTAAGAGAAAATGATATACCATGGAGTGAAATGGCAGGAATGAGAAATGTATTGATCCATGAATACTTTGGGGTTGATAATGAAATAGTCTGGAATGTACTCGACAAAGAGCTGCCACTTTTAAAGGTGAAAATAACTAAACTGCTGCAGGAGTAACCAAAGTAAATCGATCCTTATGTTTTTAACAACATGACAAAACACAAAAACTAGAAAGGCCGTGTTACATGTTTCGCAAAACCCTTTCCCGGCTTTTACTGCCAACACTAAGATTCTTTTGCTATTTACTGCTGCGTCAAAATAATGACAAATTGCGGAAAAAAGGCAGAGATCGGGAACTCATAACGACAATGAAAAGAGCTTATACCGTCCTGCTTGAGGGCAATCACTTAAATGAAGATTTGACAAATGGACCCAACACGTTAAAAACAAAAGGCTCACGAATATTGGCTGAAGCGTTTATGAACGTTCGGGAATACAGAGAGGAAGATGATTTTTATTTCCTGGTTGCCAAAGAATGGGTAAGGGACTATGAGAAAAAGTTTCACCGCACCTCACTGGCATGTGTGATTTTACTACCCCTCTGGTTCGCTTCCGTCCTTTTTCTGGATGATTATATTGCATTCGCGGTTTTGGGGCTTTTTTTATTGGGGTTAATCCTTATCCCTTTAATTGGAATGTTAGCCGGAGCACTCGGAAAAGGCTGGAGGAAATGGGTGCTCACGGGTGTAAATACCCTCTTCTTCGCCAACAACTTTTTTATTGTGTTTTAGTGTTTTAAAGCTCATTTCGTAAGTTTTGCTGCTGCTTATTTATACTGCTTCGGCCGGTCGCGCACCTTAGGGCAACGCATCACCCCCTCGGAGGAAGGTCATTTCCTGCGGGGTCTTTTAACTTTCCTAAAGAGCGCGAAGGATATTTCCGGAGCTGCAGAGCAGTTTCGACAAAATTCGGGAAGTGACAGGCACTAAAATTCGGGAAGTGACAGGCACTGCACTTTTTCCTCCCCAAAAAAGAAATCCCCCCAACCCAAGACATTTCCGCCAAAATACGGTAAAATAGAGGCTAGAGTAACCGTGAAAAGGATGTGGCGTAAATGAGCCAGAAAATACTTGTGGTAGATGACGAACAGCCAATTGCAGATATATTGAAATTTAACTTGGAAAAAGAAGGCTATGAGGTCGTCGTCGGCTATGACGGCGATGAGGCGATTGAACTGGCCGAAACGGAGAACCCGGATCTGATTTTGCTTGATATTATGCTGCCTGAGAGGGACGGCAATGAGGTATGTCGCGAGATCCGCAAAACTCAATCCATGCCGATTATTATGCTGACGGCGAAGGACTCGGAGATTGACAAGGTGTTGGGACTGGAAATGGGCGCGGATGACTATGTGACCAAGCCGTTCAGCAACCGCGAGCTGATTGCCAGGGTGAAGGCCAACCTGCGGAGACAGCAGGTGCCGGATGATGCAGTGAAACAGTCCAAAGACATTAATATCGGTGCTCTGGTGATTCATCCGGACGCCTATATCGTTTCGCGGGACGGGGTGAAGATTGAGCTGACCCACCGTGAATTTGAGCTGCTCCATTATCTGGCGCGCCATATTGGCCAGGTGATGACACGCGAACACCTGCTGGAAACGGTGTGGGGTTATGATTATTTCGGCGATGTTCGTACCGTGGATGTAACCGTGCGCCGGCTTCGTGAAAAAATTGAGGAGAATCCGAGCAACCCAACGTGGATCGTGACCCGCCGGGGAGTTGGCTATTATTTACGAAATCCTGAGCAGGAGTAGTTGCCTATGAATAAAGTCGGTTTTTTTCGTTCGATTCAATCAAAGTTCACGGTGATTTATATTCTCTTGCTGCTTGTAGCTATCCAGGTGATCGGGTCGTTTTTTACAAGTGAACTGGAAAAAGAATTGATGGAGACGTTTGAAAGTTCCATTGACGACCGTGTGGATCTCTTAAGCTTAAATCTGGAGCAGGCATTCAACAGGGAGCGCAGTGATCAAGGTGAGGGACCGACCTTAGAGCAGGAGATTCAGAGTATTGTTTCTAATGTTAACGCAGAGGACATTACGACATTGGAAGTGATTGACAACCAGAGCCGGATTCTTGGGACAAATGATCCCCTGAATCAGGATGCTGTTGGGAAGAGAACGAGCAGAGAGATCGTGCAGAACGTACTTTTATTAGATACCAGAGTGGAAGAAACAGGGTACAATCGGGAAATAAGCGAACCGGTCCGCGTGCAGGCGGTGCCGATTTTTAATAATGAAAATAATGTCGAAGGCGTCATTTATCTCGAGGCTTCGCTGCAAGGTGTCTATAATCAGGTGCAGAACATCAACAATATTTTCCTCAGGGGGTCTCTGCTTGCGATTGCCGTCTCGGCTATCATCGGTGTGATTGTGGCCCGGACGATTACCAAGCCGATTTCCGAGATGCGCAGACAGGCGCAAACGATGGCGCGGGGGGATTTCACCCAAAAGGTAAATGTCTATTCCAAGGATGAAATCGGGCTGCTGGCTGACACGTTCAATGACTTGAACTCCCGGCTGAAGCATTCCTATGCCACGATTGAGGAGGAACAGCTGAAACTGAGCTCGGTCCTTTCCAACATGTCCGACGGGGTGATTGCCACCGACAATGCCGGGGCGGTTACACTGATGAATGATGCCGCTGGACGGCTGATTGGGCATAATCCGGACGATATGAGAGGGAAAGATTTAATTGATGTCTTGCAGCTGGAAGAGAAAGTGGTTGATATGACCGAACTGCATGACAGCGGGTCGATGATTATTGACTTCTCCAGTGAGGATCAGTTCTTTCTGGTACGAGCGAACTTCTCGACCATCGTTGACGAGGAAGGCGACATCAGCGGGTTTATCTCCGTCATCAGCGATGTGACCGAACAGGAAAAAGCGGAACAGGAGCAGCGGGAGTTTGTTTCCAATGTGTCGCATGAACTGCGCACCCCATTGACGACAATGAAGAGCTATCTCGAAGCATTGAATGACGGGGCTTGGGAGGACAAAGAGATCGCGCCGAGGTTTCTTCATGTCACGCAGACGGAGACAGACCGGATGATTCGGATGGTCAATGATCTCTTGCAGCTGTCGAAAATGGATGCCGAAGAATATCCGCTGCAGAAGGAACGCGCTGATTTTATCGATTATTTCCATCAGGTGATTGATCGCTTTGAAATGAATCTGCCAGAACATATATCGCTTAAGCGAAGCCTGCCGAGTGGCCGCTACCACGTATGGATGGACAAGGACAAAATGACGCAGGTGCTGGATAACATCATTACCAATGCGATAAAATACTCGCCGGAGGGCGGAGAAATCAACTTGAAAGTAGAAGCCAAACGGCACTATCTGCTGGTCAGTGTCCGGGATGAGGGCATGGGCATCAGCTATGACAAGGTGGAAAAAATCTTTGAACGTTTCTACCGTGCCGATAAAGCAAGAACCAGAAAACTTGGCGGCACCGGGCTTGGCCTTGCAATTTCCAAGGAACTTGTAGAGGCCCATCACGGCAAAATCTGGGCAACGAGCAAAGAAGGTAAAGGGACGACGATCCTCTTTACACTTCCGCTGATCGAGCAGAAGCGGAGGGGTGCATAATGAAGCTGGAAACCATTAAATCATTTGTATTGGTATTCCTGATTGGTGTGAGTCTGCTCTTGACGTTTGGGTTGTGGAGCTATCAGCCCAATTTGGAGACGGTGAGCAGTACTCCCCCCGAAGATGAGGTGAGTATCGGCGGCGGCGAGCAAACCGAACAGGACATTATTCAGCCGAGTTCGATTATATTTCATGCTGGTGAGAACCATTACGGTTATAAGGATCCAAGTGATCAGCAAAATTTATACCGGGAGATGCAGTCCTGGACGCTGGAGGATTTTGCAACCGATCTGGCCGAGGACCGCGAACGTGAGGACTATGAGGTGGAGATGGTATTCCCTGATGCCCTGCCGATGGAACTCATCAATTCGCTGTTTACTTTTGAAGGAGATGGCATTGAACCGCCAAGCTGGTCATTTGATCGGATGTATTTTACCTTCCTGCCACAGCAGTCCTCGATTGAAGTGGAATTTTTGTCGGTGGACGGAAGACAGCAGGCCACAGCACTCATTCACAATCCGCAAAGTTATGATGCGCTTTGGGAGCCGATGACGACGCTTGAGGGGTTACGGGAGCTAATTGCCTATGAAGAAGGCCAGTCCCGGATCTATTTGCCGGCAGATTCAGTGACACTGCGGCGATACACATCCGGAGTGGATCAAATTGAACCACATATTATGGTCAACGCGCTGTTCAGCAATCCGGCTGCCGTGAATGTCCAGAATGCCACGACAGGAACTCGCGGTGAGTCCTATTACAGTGACGGCGAGCGTGGAATGAATGTCTATCAGTTCGGTGCCAGCATGGAGTACAATAATCCATCATCTGAAAATGCTATGATCGCCCCGATTGATTTGCTGGATCGCAGCATTCAGAATATCAACGCACATGGCGGCTGGACCGATAATTACCGTCTGATGGAACTTGAGACAAATCAAAATCTTATCCGTTATCAGATGCATTATAATGGACTGCCTGTTTTTAACAGTTCCAACCTCGCCACGATTGAACAGCAGTGGGGGTCTAACGGGCTGATCCGCTACAGGCGGCCGCTGATCAATCTAAGTGACTACCTGGATTTTGAGGAGGCGCCGATTGACCTGCCTTCCGGATATGAGGTTATAGAAGAACTTGAGAGTTACGATCAAGATAGTCTGCAGGCAGTGACGCTGGGCTATCAGCTCAATTATCTGGATGAGGAGCAGCGTTCAGTAGTACTCGAGCCGAAATGGTATATGAATTACGGCGGAAATTGGACAACCGTACACTTTGAGGATAGGACGCCAATGGAAGGAGGGAACTGAGGATGCAATGGGGCAATATAAAAACACTGTTTATTCTCTGTTTCCTTATCCTGGACGTTTATTTGCTGTTTCAGTTTCTGGAGAGGCAGGATCAGGCCGACTTAAATTTGATTGGCTCACAGGAACAATCCATTGAGGACCAGTTGGAGTCAGAGAATATTACAATGGAAAATATTAATTTAAATGTATCGGAGGAATCCTATATCTCCGCGGCACAGCGGGAGTTTTCCACGGAGGGGCAGAGAGAGCTGGCTGGTTTGGAAGGACAGGAATCAGTGGTTATCTCGGATAATTACATCGTTTCCCTCCTGGACGAACCGATCTCCATTTCCGAGGATGCCACAGCGGATGAAATCAGTTCCCTGGTGACTCCGCATATCCTCGCGCCGGAGTCCTATACGTACTGGGACTGGAACACCGAACATAATGTACTGATCTTTTTCCAGACAAATGACGACCGGCCGATTTATTTTAACCAAAGTGCGGTCATGCTGGGCTTTTTAAATGATCAAAATGAACTTGTGTTTCTCAGCCAGACGATGCTGGCAGAGGCCGAGTCTCAGGAAGAGCAACAGCCGCTGATTGAGCCGATCCGGGCCGCGGGAATTTTGTACACGCAAAATCAGCTGTTTTCGGAAGATCATATTTCCAGTATGAACCTCGGCTATTTCACACGGGTGCCGCTCCAAGACGGGGTACAAGTATTTGCCCCAACCTATAACGTAGTGGTCAACGGAGAGCGGAATTACTTCGTGAACGCGATCGAGGGCGTGCCTTCCCCAAGTGAGGCAAACAGATTTTTACAGGACTCAATCGATCTGGCCATCACGAACGTCCAGACATTAAGCAATGATCAGGAGTTAAAAGAGCCTGTGCTCAATCTGCTGGAAGCGAAACAACAGCAGCCAGAAGAAAATCGGAGTGAGATAGAATGACCTTACGTTTTAGTGTACTGGCATCCGGCAGTACCGGAAACGCCTTTTATATAGAATCAGAAAATGAAAAAATACTTGTCGATGCGGGTCTTAGCGGGAAAAAGCTGGACGAGCTGTTTGCCGGGATCGGCAGGGATGCGGGTGATTTGACCGGCATTCTGGTGACTCACGAGCACAGCGACCATGTCAAGGGACTGGGGATTTTTGCCAGAAAACACAACCTGCCCATCTATGCCAATGAAAAAACGTGGAAAGCCATGGAGTCGGGTGTCGGCAAGCTGACCCTTGATCAGAAATTTTATTTTGGCATGGAAGAAATGAAAACCTTCAGCGACATGGAGATCGAATCCTTTGGCGTCTCGCATGATGCGGCAGAACCGATGTTTTACACCTTCCGCCATGACGGCAAAAAAGTTGCCCTGGTGACCGACCTCGGCTATGTGTCCGAGCGTATTAAGAAAACGGTGGAAGCAGCCGATGCCTATATTTTTGAGGCCAACCATGATGTGGAGATGCTCCGGGTCGGCCGCTATCCGTGGAATGTGAAGCGGCGGATCCTCGGCGATTCCGGCCATGTGTCCAATGAGGACTCCGGCCTGGCCATTGCCGACATTATTGATAATAACACCAAACGCATTTATTTGGCCCATTTAAGCCAGGATAATAATATGAAAGATCTCGCGCGGATGTCCGTGGATCATGTGCTGAAAGAGCGAGGTATCCAGCTTGATTTGCATGACACTGATCCGTCTATGCCGACACCATTATATGAGGTGGGCTCATAAAGTGAAACTTCATTCAATAGGGCGCTTTTGCCCATTGAATGTTAGTTGCTGCCCACAGGATGTGGATCACAAAGACGTTGCCACACGACGTGGCGTTCTTAGTCTTTGTTCTTATGAGCGGGTCTTTACAGGCATTTACCCCCGCCTAACATATTTAGCCTACTTTTAATTTTGTGGTGGAGGTTTACTTCCTGTTAATCTGCGGTAAGTTTGGATTAATTTCCGCTTTCCTGTATACACTTTTAATAGGAGGATAACGGAAGGCAAAGAGGCAGCCGGAAGTTTTCTTAATGATACAGGGAAAGTAAGGGGATGGATCATGGGCTATTATAATCAGCATTACCCGACAAATCCGCATCGGAAAAAGAAAAACAGCTGGCTCATACCTGGTCTCTTAGGCGTGATCATCGGTATTTTGCTGGTGACCGTTGCGGTGCCGGCGTTTATGGAATCGAACGGTCAGCAGAAAACAGCAGGTCATAACGATCAGGCGAACATCCAGACAGGGCCTGGTAACGCGGGCGGAGGTATTACCAATGTCACGGTGGATGTATCGACGCAAATCACCGAGGTAGTGGATGAAGTTACTCCTGCCGTGGTCGGGGTGCTCAACATCCAGCTGCAAGGAGACTCTTTGCAGCAGCCGGAAGAAGGCGGCAACGAGGCAGGCACAGGCTCGGGTGTCATTTACAAAACGGAAAATGGTACCGCCTATGTGATCACCAACCAGCATGTTGTCAGGGGAGCCGATACCGTAGAAGTCGTGCTGGACGATGACACGCGCGTCGAGGCAGAAATCATCGGCGGCGATTTGTTTTCTGATCTCGCTGTGTTGCGTATGGACGCGGGACCGGTGGAGCAGGTCATCGAAATCGGCTCTTCGGCAAATGTCAAAGTCGGCGAACCCGCTATCGCCATTGGCAATCCACTCGGCCTGATGTTCTCAAGCTCCGTCACCCAGGGCGTGATCAGCGGCACACAGCGCACGATCCCGCAGGACTTTGACATGGACGGCCGGGCTGACTGGCAGGCAGAAGTCATCCAGACCGATGCGGCCATCAATCCCGGCAACAGCGGCGGGGCGCTGATCAATATTAACGGACAGCTGATTGGTATCAATTCAATGAAAGTTAATCAGCAAGCCGTCGAAGGTCTTGGTTTCGCCATCCCCATCGACATGGCTATGCCGATCGTCCGTGAGCTGGAAGCAACAGGCGAAGTGATCCGCCCATTTCTCGGTGTGGAAATCTACTCGCTTGACGAAGTGCCGCAATCCGAATGGTCGGGCACGCTAAACCTCCCTGATGAGGTGGAAGGCGGCGTCTACGTATGGAGCGTCCAGACTCTTTCCCCAGCCGACCAGGCAGGAATGCAGCGCTTTGACGTCATCACCGCACTCGACGGTGAGCCGGTGATGAATATGATTGATCTAAGGAAAATCCTTTATCATGAAAAAGAAGTCGGCGATGAGGTTGCTGTTACTTATTATCGTGATGGCGAGCGTGCTGAGACGACGATTGAATTAGGTACGCAATAAGAATGGAGAAAAGCTGTCTTCTCTAAAAGGGGAGGATGGCTTTTTTGTTTGGATAGGGGTGAGGTGGGGTATGGACTGGAGGAGGCTAAATCGACGGGAATCGGCGGAAATCAACCGTCGAATGGAAACATCAACCAGAAAACCACATCAAATAAAAAAAGCACTGCATCAACCGATAGAAGCAGGAGACATGCCACCGCCACCCCCTAACATCCACACAAAATCCCACTTACTCACAGGCTGTT
Source organism: Lentibacillus sediminis (assembly GCF_002763455.1). Classification (GTDB taxonomy): domain Bacteria; phylum Bacillota; class Bacilli; order Bacillales; family Amphibacillaceae; genus Lentibacillus_D; species Lentibacillus_D sediminis_A. The sequence continues at coordinate 143,730 of NZ_NIXK01000005.1, read as the reverse complement.
GATAAATATGTTAATAAAATCAAGATATGGTATAGAACATTAATTTCTATACTAAATAATTACGAACAACTGTGCATATGTGCATAAAAATGTGGATAACTCGTCAATTTACACAGAAATAACGAGTTATCCACTGGTTTCCAACAGCTTATACCACATTAATTCACAACTTTTCCCCGAACTCGATGCCAAAGCAGCAGCAACAGGATAAGCATGACAATATCCAGTCTGGCTTCAAAAGCGAATGCTAAAACGCCTTGATTCAGCAGCACAGGAACCTTAGTCAAAAACAGCGCACCCAGGATGATGACAATTAGCGGCGGGACAGCATATCTAAGATACATTCGGACGGCGATTAATGTTCCACAGGCAATCTCCGTCAATGCAACCAGCAGCAAAACCGTTTCTGGTGACGGAAAAGCCAGCTCTGCAAAAACTTCCCGGAAACTGCCATCCAGCAATTTGACGAGGCCGGATGTGATAAACACATAGGCCACTGCATAGCAAATCCACCTCGGCATGTCCATATAAAAAGCCATATAAATCCCCCAATCTTTTGGATTATTTAATGTATATGCACAAACCCGGGAAAGATTGACAAGCTTTTTTGGGATATATCAAACGAATGCAATTGTCGGCAACATACAATTCGCCTTAATTTAGCTGATTTTTATAGACGGGTGTTATAATAATGTTAAACGAAAGCATGGTTTACAACAGACTTAATGCACCTCGACATGCAACGGAACAGGGAAAGGGAATCATAATTAAAATGGTTCTCTATTGTCGTTAAAGTTGATTTTAAAATAATGGACTAAATCCAACCGGGCATTCTGTCACAACAAAGCACAGAATGACAGGATTAACTGGTGAAGACTTGTTAGGATTGAAATAAGGGAGAGAGCGATATGACATGGGTTGAATCATTGCAGACAGCTATTGACTACATGGAAGACCATTTGCTGGATGATATTTCAATAGAGAGGATTGCACACCAGGCAAATTTCTCCGTCTTTCATTTTCAGCGTGCATTTGCGATCTTGACCGATGTCTCTGTCGGCGAATATCTAAGACGCAGGCGCTTAACATTGGCCGCTCATGAGTTAATAAGAACAAACGCCAAGATTATTGATATCGCCTGCAAATATGGCTACGACACTCCCGAAGCCTTCTCAAAGGCTTTCAGGCGTCAGCATGGTGCAACCCCAAGTGATGCGCGAAAGTACAAGGGAAAGCTAAAATCTTATAACCGCCTGGTGATACAGGTGAGTCTGAAAGGGGCAGAACCTATGCAATACAGAGTTATCGAAATGGATGGATTTCGGGCAGCAGGGATGAAGCAGGAATTTTCATTGGTCAATGGGCAGAATCAGGCAGAGATCCCAAAAATGTGGGATGAATTAAATGGAAATGGGACTGACGAATTATTATTTAAATTAAATAATGGTCCCATCGAAGGCGTGCTGGGTGTATGTGTTGATAAGAACAATGAGACAATCGATTATTGGATCGGCACAGCATGTGAGGGTGATATCCCGGATGGCCTATCAACCTTGGACATCCCCGCATCAAAATGGGCTGTATTTGAAGTTCACGGACCAATGCCAAATGCGATGCAAGGGGTATGGAAAAAAATATTCTCGGAATGGTTCCCATCAAGTGGCTATGAGCATGCGGGTACACCGGAATTAGAGGTTTATTCGGATGAAGATCCTTCAAGTCCTAATTTATATTCAGAAATATGGATCCCTGTTAAATAGTGGGGAGAGTTATTGCTTGGAAGATAACACATTAATTTAAATGATCTACCCAATAACAACAGGCGCCATTCTTGAATAAGAAGGCGTCTTTCTTTTTTCGGGATAATATGGTTATGCCGAACGATTATTTCAAAACCGCAAATTCGACAAAAACCGCACCGCAAATAGTGACAGCCACCCCAAAATCGCTTATAATTTCCCTTAGACAAAGAAAGGAAGTGCAGCAAGTGATACGCCGGTTTTTCTCTTATTACAGACCGCACAAGCGGTTATTCATCATAGACTTTACAGCTGCGGTGATTGTCGCAATACTGGAGCTTGCTTTTCCGATAGCCGTGCAGTATTTCATCGATGAGCTGCTGCCTGGTGATGACTGGAACCTGATTGTGACGGTAAGTATTCTGCTTTTATTCATTTATTTGTTAAGCACAGGATTGCAATATGTGGTGACCTATCTCGGGCATAAACTGGGGATAAATATTGAGACGGACATGCGGGAGGATCTCTTCCAGCATGTGCAGCGGCAGTCCTTCCGCTTTTTTGACAATACGAAGACCGGGCATATCATGAGCCGGATAACCAATGATTTATTTGATATCGGAGAGCTTGCCCACCACGGGCCGGAGGATTTTTTCATTGCGATTATGACCTTCATCGGCGCCTTTTTCATCATGTTCTTTGTGAATCCGACGCTTGCCATGATTATTCTGGTTGCGGTCCCGATTCTGATTTTCCTGATCGCCTTCAGTAATATTAAGATGAACAAGGCCTGGAAGAAAATGTATGAAGAAATTGCCGGGGTTAATGCCCGGGTGGAAGACGCGGTTTCCGGCGTGCGTGTGGTGCAGTCGTTCACCAATGAGACGTTTGAAATGACGCGCTTTAAAAAGGACAACAACAGTTTCCGCAAAGCGAAAATTGGTGCCTATAAAGTGATGGCTGTGGTGCATTCGAACATTTATATTCTCATGCGCCTGATGACCCTGGTCGTTCTGGTGGTTGGCGCCTGGCTGGTCTTCAACGAGCGCCTGACGTACGGGGAAATGGTCAGCTTCGTGCTGTACGTCAATGTGCTGTTCAACCCAATTCAGAAAATCACCGCCCTCTTGGAAATGTATCCAAAAGGGATGGCCGGCTTCAAGCGGTTCGCCGATTTGCTCGATGTCGAACCGGATGTAAAAAACCGGGAAGGAGCGAAAGAAGTGGACAGTCTGAAAGGGAACATCACATTCGACCATGTCACCTTTGGCTATGAAAAAACCCAGGCACCTGTCCTTGAGAAGCTCAATTTCTCGGTAAAAGCTGGAGATACTATAGCCTTTGTCGGGCCATCCGGTGCAGGGAAAACGACAATCTGCTCCCTAATCCCGCGTTTCTATGACGTAGAGGGTGGAGGTATTTCTATCGACGGAATGGACATTCGCGATATGACGAAAGAATCACTGCGCAATCAAATTGGCGTCGTGCAGCAGGATGTCTTTCTATTCACCGGCACGTTAAAGGAAAACATTGCGTATGGCAAACTGGATGCCACCGATGAGGAAATCAAACGTGCGGCACGTCAGGCGCATATGGAGGAATTTATCAAGGAACTGCCGGACGGCTATGAGACGCAGGTCGGCGAGCGCGGCCTGAAACTCTCAGGCGGCCAGAAGCAGCGGATCGCCATTGCCCGGATGTTCCTGAAAAACCCGCCAATCCTGATCTTGGATGAGGCAACTTCCGCACTCGACACAGAGACGGAAACAATTATTCAAAAAGCCCTGAACGAACTGGCGAAAGACCGTACCACCTTGGTCATTGCGCACCGGCTGGCAACCATCAAAAACGCCGACCGCATCATGGTTGTCACCAAAGAGGGAATCGAGGAAGAAGGAAGCCACGAAGAACTCTTGCAGCGTGACGGTATATTTGCTCATTTGCATAAGGTGCAGATGCGGTGATAGATGTTTAATGGGATAAAAGCGCTTGGATTGCACGGTTGGTCGTGGTCCGGGCGTTTTTTACATGCGAAGTTCACCATAGATATAAAAGATTTCAAGAGAGTTTTCCTTGGTCAATATGAAAAATCGCAATCTAATCATCGATTCATTTCCAAAAAACATAATCTCGCTCTTTCATCCCCCGTATACTTAATCGGAAAATGGTACTTCAGCTCGGTTTCATTTTCACCGATCTGGTTGCCATGAAACATTTAATGTATTGATCAAGAGCCCGGTTTCCTCCGAAGTCGTCTTCATACATTCCTGTGATAACAAACCCTGCATCAATCTGTCCCTGAATTTGATCTTCCAGCGTATGGCTGAACTCGATCGTATGTTTAGCCTGAATATAGGCTTTTGTTTCCTCATCTGTAAGCGGATCAAGCGAGGAATAGGGAATGCTGTTGGCCACGACCAAATTGCCCTTATCATCCTGTTCTTCATCGAAAATATATAACACGGGGTTCATGAATCCTGAAAGAAGCATTCCTTTGTCTTTCAGCACCCTCGATGCTTCTTTCCAGACAGGTAATATGTCTTTTGCGAAAACATTGGAGACCGGGTGAACAATGAGATCGAATTGTTCATCTGCGAAAAAATGGAGGTCTGCCATGTCGCCCTGAACAGTTTTTAATGATAACCCTTCCCGCTCGGCAACAGCCTGGTCACTGGCCAATTGCTTCTCAGACAAGTCAACCACAGTGACATCACCGCCTGCCGCAGCCAGCACTGGTCCCTGCTGCCCGCCGCCGGACGCCAGGCAAAGGATGTTCAAACCCTTCAGTGAGGCAGGGAACCATTCCCTCGGTACCGCTTTAGTCGGAGTCAAATAAATCTGCCAATCCCCTGACTTGCTTCTACTTATTATTTCCTGCGATACGGGTTTCGTATATGGCGATTCATCTTCAACTTTTTTATCCCACGCCACGCGGTTTTGCTTGATAATATCCACCTTCACTCTCTCCTCAACTTAATTTTTTGTCGATATTTCCCGGGAAATATCGACCATTTCCACTTGAATAGTAATCTGACAGCGAGCAAATACTGAGAAAAAGGAGCTGTTATTCATGAAGAAATTGATGCTTATCTTTCTTATGCCTTTACTGCTCGCCGGCAATCTGGCCGTGGTGGAAGCAACACCCGCCGGGCCTGCAACGGATAAAGAAATTCCGCCATATGCAAAATGGGGCAGGATGGCGGTTAAAGAAACAATGAAGGAATATCCGGAAGCGAAAATTGTCGACTATATGTATCAAGGCAGTCATACGAGTGATGATATCACGGTGCAAACCTTCAAATTATGGCTGAATGAAAATGACAAAGAGTTTGGCGTTTACGTGAAGATAGAACATGACCGGGAAACCGAGAAGGTCGAGAAAATTACATTTGAAGAGACAGACAGGTGAAGCCCTTAATCAGCCCAAATGCTCCACCCGGTTATAGTCCTTCACATTCCATTTGTTTTCCTTGAAATGAATGTTGCTGATGCAGGCATTGAGCAGTTTTGGCTTACCATGGCCGATTTCCCCGTTGGACACATGCGTGAGAATCGCTTTAATGACGGCACCGTGAGCCACTAGCAGGACACTTTTATCTGGATAATCGAGGGTGATTTGATTGACTCCTGCTATCACTCTCTGGGTAAAGTCCTCGATTTCCTCTTGATTGGGAAATATTTTGTCCGGATGTTTTTTCCGCCGTTCTTCTAAGGTCATGCCCTCTCCATCACCGAATGACCGCTCCTTGAAATCTTCCATCACAACTAGTGGCAGCTGGAGTTCATTATTAATGATTTCGGCGGTGCGTCTAGCCCGTTTGAGCGGACTGGCAAGCAACACGTCATAATCTGCCGCATCGAGAAATGCCGCACAGGCTTCAGCCTGCCGGATCCCTGTTTGATTCAGCGGGATGTCCGTTTTTCCCTGCAGTCTGCCTGTCGCATTCCAATCCGTTTCCCCATGCCTGATTAAACAAATCGTTGTCACAGCAAAAACCCCCCATTTAATTATAAATTAGTGCTTTCTCCATTCATCTTTCAGCATCCCGTATACCACATGATCAACATAGTGACCATACAGCCATTCTGCCTGGCGAATCTGTCCTTCTTTCACAAATCCCAACCGCTCCGGAATCGCACGGCTTTTCAGGTTCTGATCCGCTGCCCGGATGTCCACTTTGTTCAGGGAAAGGGTGTCAAAAGTATAATCGACCAGCGCGCTGCACACCTGTGTCATCACGCCATTCCCCTGAGCAGCGGGGCTGAGCCAGTAGCCAATATAGCCAATCCTGTTCGCCCAGTCCAGTTGGTTAAAACCGCAAGCACCAGCGAGTTTCTTCTGATAGATTACAGCTCCTGTCAGCCCTGTTTCTTCTTTATTTGCCTTTAGCGTGCCCTCGATGAAGTTGAGCGAATGCTCCGGTTTGGTGGTCGCATCCACCCATGGCAGCCACTCCCTTAGTATTTCCCTGGACGTGTCGGTAAGCCGGAACAGCTCGTCCGCATCTTCTTTAGTGAATGGCCTCCATGTAATAGAATCATTGATTTTCATCCCGGAATCCTCCCATCAAAGTGACTAGATAATTTAATATTATACCATAACAATGGTCTGAAAAAATAAAAATATTTAAGGAAAATATGCCACTTTTTCTAGACTGGTTTCGATTATAAGAAAAAATGGGGTGATGGGACGAGTGAGATGGCGGGCGAGTCCAGAGCGGAATCGAGCGAGTATCAGATCAAATCGGGCGAGAACACCATCGAGTCGAGCGAGTTCAGGGCCCAATCGGGCGAGTCCCACACTTCAAATCGTGCAACTACACCCAAATTTCCCAACACCCTCCGTGTTTCAATAACTGAATTTGTGGTAAACAAGTTTATAAATTCGAAAAAGGGGTGAAGCTGTGGCTGATTTGTATTCGTACTTACATGAGATTGACCAGACAGTGGATCAGGTGCTCACAAGGCTGCCGATCCACGAAGACCCGTGGGAAGTAAGGTTCCAGCGTTTGCTGCAGGAGAAGAAAGCAACATTGCAAAACGTGCTGAAGGAGCTGAAGAAGGAAGAGCCGGAAAAAGATGCGGTCATCAAATGGCTGAAAATCATTTACCGTGATGATGAGACGGCAAAGCTGAATTTCCATTCGTGGAAGCGGATTGCCCTGCAGGATCACACCGTAGATGAGGACAAACTCGACAAAATTGAAGAATTGCTCGGTCATACGAAGGAAGAGCTCAATGAAATGGCACAGCATACCGGCTTTTTGACAGAGGATGACATGCGGTTTATCGCACCGCCATTATACTTAAAACATTAAAAGGAAGAAGGGATGAACATGGCGTGGGGACCCACGAAACAAAATATCCATGTGGAACAAGGAGAGGAAGTCGATCATTGGGTGCATAGCACTTGCAATCTGTGCTCAATCGGCTGCGGCACAGATATTGCTGTGAAAGACGATCACATCATCGGCATCAGAGGGAACAAAGACCATTCGATCAACTTGGGACGGCTTGACCCCAAGGCAAAAGACCAGTGGATTCCCAATAACAGTGAGGATCGGCTGCTGACACCGCTGATCCGCGATGACCATGGCAAACTGCAGCCTGCCAGCTGGGAGGAGGCCATGTCGCTGATTACCAGAAAAGCGAAGGAATCGATCGAGAAGCTCGGGCAAAACAGTATCTCGATTTATTCAACAGGCCAGGGTTTCCTGGAGGATTATTATACCATAGCCAAGATTGGCCGCGCCGGAATCGGCACTCACCTGCTTGACGCCAATACCCGGCTGTGCACCGCCACGACCGAATGGTGCCTGCTGCAGTCTTTTGGCTCGGACGGCGTACCCGCGGCGTTTGAAGACTTGGATGAAGCGGAGACCGTGATGCTGTTTGGACACAACCCGGCCGAAACCGGCACTGTTCTGTTTGATCGCATCATGGAACGCAAGAAAAAGACAGGAAAACCATACTTAATTGTCGTCGATCCAAGGGAAACTCTATCAGCCAAGGAAGCAGATTTGCATCTGAAAATCCATCCAGGAACCAATGTTGCGCTGCTGAATGGTCTGCTAAACTATGTTGTGGAGCGGGACTGGTTGGATCACGATTATATTAACGCGCACACGATTCAATTTGCGGAAATGAAAGAATCACTCAAAGGATGGGATATCGAGCGCACGAGCGATGTGACCGACATCCCGGTGGACGAACTTACCCGGGCAGCAGAGCAGCTTGGCCAAACCGGAAGTCTTGTGTCGACCACCTTGCAGGGCGTGTATCAAAGCAATGATGCGACCGCGACCTGTGTGGCGATCAACAACCTTCACCTGATGCGAGGGCTGATCGGCAAGCCAGGCTCCGGACCGCTGCATCTCGCCGGACAGCCAAGCTCCTCAGGAAACCGCACCGTTGGCGGGGTGGGGACCTATCCGGGCAACCGCAATCCGGAGAACCCTGAGCATTTGAAAGACATTGCCGAGCTGTGGAATGTTGATGAGAAAAAGCTGCCGACCGGACCGGAAAAAGGGATCATCAAGCAACTGGAGCTGATGGAAAGCGGGGAGATCGGCTTTTTCTGGAATATCCATACCAATCCGCTTGTCTCGCTGCCGCATCGCGAAAGAGTGAGAGAAGCAATGAAAAAACCATTTGTCGTGGTGCAGGATCCATTTTTAACCGCCACCACCGAGGTAGCAGATGTCGTCCTGCCGCCGGCGATGTGGGGCGAAAAAACTGGTACGATGGAAAATGGCGACCGCACGATCAATGTGCTGCGCAAAGCAATTGAGCCGCCAGAAGGAGTTAAATCCGACTTTGACATCCTGCTGGAATTTGCCAGACGCATGGACTTCCGGGACAAGGACGGCAACCCGCTGATTGATTACAGCGAGCCGGAAGAGGCGTTTGAGGAATGGAAGAAAGTCTCTGCAGGCAGACCGTCCGATATGACCAGCATGACCTACGACCGGCTCGAGCAGGAAAACGGTATCCATTGGCCGGCGCCAAAAGACAAGCCGGAGGGCACGGTAAGACTGTACTCCGAGGGTCATTTCCCGACAGAGCATGATGTGGCCCAGTCGTTCGGCAAAGATATTGATACAGGGCGCCCGAATACCAGTGAGGAGTTTGCAGAGCTCAATCCAAATGGAGAGGCGATCTTCCATCCGACACATTATTTCGGCACACCGGAGAAACCAAAGAAAGACTACCCGATGTGGCTCAACACCGGCCGGATCATCTGGCACTGGCACACCCGCACCAAGACAGCACGGAGTCCATACTTGGATGACAAAGCGCCGGAAGCTTATGTCGAAATTCATAAGACTGATGCAGACAAACTTGCAATCAAAGAGGATGAGGTCGTGCGCATCACCTCTCCAAGAGGAACAATCGACGTACCCGCGCGAATTGGTGACGTGGTACGCCAGGGCGAAGTATTTGTGCCATTCCACTACGGCGATTGGGAAGGCGAACAGGCTGCGAATGAGCTGACGCATGAATCCGTTGATCCGCTTTCGCATCAGCCTGTGTTGAAACACGCTGCTTGCCGGGTGGAGAAGATTTAATAGAGATTGAGGGAGGATCCCTGAGATGGGGTTTTCCCTTTTTTATGGGGAAATTCTAATTGCTTGGAGCGGCTAAATTCGTGGGCTCATTTGTTTCACACACAGCCCCGTTTGCACCTGTTCGTCCCGCTACCCGCAGCCAAATCGCGCGGACATCGCCTCAAGTCGCGTGGCCCATCCGCCAAATCGCGCGGACATCGCCTCAAGTCGCGTGGCCCATCCGCCAAATCGCGCGGACATCGCCTCAAGTCGCGCGCCCCACACCTCAAATCGCGCCACCCCATCAAAAAAACCATTTTTATTCCCAACACCCCCCACAAATAATGTATAATAAGGGAAATCACGCAACTAAGGAAGGTACAGCATGTCGGAGGAAAATATAACGCGCATCCAACTTGGACAAAAAGAACTGATTCTGATCGGAACCGCCCATGTATCGAAAAACAGCGCTGAACAAGTAAAGGAAGTCGTAGCTCAGGAACGGCCGGACGCTGTCTGCATTGAGCTGGACGAGCAGCGCTACCAGTCAATCATGGAAGGCAACCGATGGAAGAATATGGATATATTTAAAGTAATTAAAGAGAAAAAGGCGACCCTGCTCTTGATGAATTTGGCCATCTCCTCGTTCCAAAACCGGATGGCCAAGCAGTTTGGCATCAGCCCCGGACAGGAAATGATTCAGGGAATCGAATCGGCAAAAGAAACCGGTGCCGAGCTGGTGCTGGCCGACCGCAACATTCAAACGACATTTGCCCGCATCTGGCGCAATATCGGGTTTAAAGGGAAAGCACTCCTGCTCACACAGGTGATTGGCGGGATTTTCAGCAAGGAGACGATCAGCGAGGAAGAGCTGGAGAAAATGAAATCACAAGACACCTTGAATTCGATTCTCAAGGAGTTCACCGAGCATTTTCCGAAATTAAAAAAACCGCTGATTGACGAGCGGGATCAGTACTTATCGCAAAAAATCAAGGAAGCACCAGGGGACAAGGTCGTCGCTGTATTGGGAGCGGCCCACGTGCCCGGAATCAAGGAGGAAATCCATCGCGATCATGACCTGGAGCGGCTTTCCCAGGTGCCGCCGAAGTCCAAATGGCCAAAGATCATCGCCTGGTCGATCCCAATTTTCATCCTGGCGATCATTGCCTATACATTTATGATGAACCCGTCGGCCGGCGTACAGCAGTCGATCAGCTGGGTCATCTGGAATGGCTCGCTCTCCGCAATTGGAGCAGCAGCCGCACTAGGCCATCCGTTGACAATTCTGACCGCATTTGTTGTCGCGCCGATCACGTCACTGAATCCGCTAATCGCCGCGGGGTGGTTCGCCGGGCTGGCCCAGGCTTATATCAAGCGGCCCAACGTCGGCGATTTTGAGCGGCTGAGCGAGGATGTCTTTAATGTGAAAGGCTTCTGGAACAACAAGGTCACCCGCATCCTGCTCGTTGTCGTCCTGTCGAATCTCGGCAGTTCACTCGGCACCTTCATCGGCGGCGCAGATGTGATTCGCTTGTTCTTGGAAAATTTATAGCATGAAAAAAGCCTCTCTTTGACCGGAGAGGCTTTTGCATGTCATCAATACCCGACTTCCACCGCGGCATTCACGATATACATCATGTCATTGTCGTCCTCTTTATCCTTCAAAATAATCCCGCTCGAGGTGGCCATTCCACCCTCGGTGAGTTCCACATTCACATTGCCATAGGGGATCGCTTCCTTCACTTGGCTGGTATCAAGCTTGTCCCTGTCGAGCGGTACAGCCAGCCTTACATTCACCTGCATATTATCCAAACTTTCGCCAGGGAGAGCCTTTTCGATGCCAGGCATGGAATTATACCAGATGGCGTTCTCTGTCGCCCGGACAGCAGCCTTGGTGATATTTTGCCCATGAACATCAATTCCCGTCCCCGTTTGCACGAATAAAATCTGTTCCATTTCAAACACTCCTTTTAGAGAATCGTTCCGCACGTTCGGTTTACATAAATGCTTTTCCCGCGTCAGCTGGAGACGAAACACCTGAGGTTATGCCGGGGCGAATGTGGACATAAATATATTCAGGAAAGGATGTGCGTGACATGCGGGCAAAATGGGGAATTCCGGTTCTGTTGCTGGCGGGTCTTTTGTTGGTGGCATTGTCGCTGCCGCAGCAGGAAAACAATGTAATGATTCAGGCCTCGCAGGATGCATCCGGCAGCCTGGAGGAAAAAATAGATGCGGTGCTACAGGACGAGCGACTGGACGGGGCAGTCACCGGAGTGAGCGTCCGGCACGCTGGAACAGGTGAGCTGCTGTATGAGGAAAATGGAGACACCCGCCTGCACCCGGCTTCCACGATGAAGCTGCTGACTGGTGCTGCGGCGATGGAAACGCTCGGTCCCGATTATCGCTTTTCCACGGAAGTTTGGACTGATGGCGACGTGCGTGGCAAGACACTAAATGGAGATATTTATCTAAAGGGCAAAGGGGATCCTACCTTGCTGAAAGAGGACCTCGATCAGTTTGCCAAGGAGCTGAAAAAACAGGGGATCGAGCAAATCAAGGGTGATCTCATCGGTGATGACACCTGGTATGACGATGTCCGCTTGTCCCAGGATCTCAATTGGTCGGATGAGCCATTCTACACCGGTGCGCAAATCTCCGCCCTCACCCTCGCCCCGGACACCGATTATGATGCCGGCACTGTTATTGTGGAGGTGCATGCTGGCGAGGGCTCTAAGGTGAATGTGGAACTGACGCCAAAGACGGACTATGTCAAGGTCGTCAACAACACGACAATGGTCGCAGCAACTGAGGAGAAGAACATTGATATTGAGAGGCAGCATGGCAATAACACCATAGTGATTGAAGGGGAAATGCCAATCGGCGGCGCGAGTTCCAAATCGTGGGTGTCCGTATGGGAGCCGACTGGCTATGTCATGGATATGTTTAAAAAATCTCTTGAGGAGCAGGGAATCCGGCTGACCGGCGAATCTTCCATCAAATTTGCCGCAACACCGGAGGATGCGACCCTGTTAGCAGAAAAAGAGTCTCAGACAATCAAGGAGCTGTACACCCGCTTCATGAAACTGAGCAATAACGGACACGCCGAAGTACTGACAAAAGAAATGGGTAAAGTGCTCGAGGGTGAGGGTAGCTGGGATGCAGGGCTGGACGTGATTGGGCAGACAATGGAAAAGTTCGGCCTGAACACTGAGACCATGCTTTTGCGTGACGGCTCTGGCATGTCGCATAAAAACATGATCCCAGCTAATGAAATCACCAAATTGCTGTATGGGGTTCAGAAAGAAAACTGGTTTCCGACGTTTGAGGCATCACTGCCAGTAGCCGGCCACCCTGAGCGCTTTATCGGCGGCACACTAAGATACCGGATGATCGAAGCCCCCGTACAAGGGAATGTGCTTGCGAAAACTGGCACTCTGACCGGCATGTCTGCCTTGGCCGGCTACGTCACCACAGCTGACGGGGAACAACTCGCCTTCTCGATTATGATTAATAATTATCTGGCAGAGTCCGTGACGGATATTCAGGATGAGATTGCGAGGGTGCTTGCGGGACATGTGGTTGGAGACCCAGACCCCGGTCCCTAATGACAACAAAAAAGCTGTCTCCCTTTTTTAAAAGAGTGGGGACAGCTTTTCCCATGTCTATCTGCTGCTTACTACTTTCTGCAGATGATCCCTTTCCTGGCATAACTGATCCAGCTGCCGGGAAAGACGGATGATCTGATCCTGATTCAATTTGCTCTCACAAGCATTATGCAGCTTTGACTGCAGCTGCTGAATCCGGATATCCAATTCCTTCTCCGATTCCAAACTTCCACCACGCTTTCGATCATATAATTTCCCTTAGATGCACGACTCAAACGTGTAATTATTATATGGTGCGGTGCTTGTGATTAGAATATGGAAAGAGAGCTGTCATGTTCATGAACCTATATCCAACCGCTTAGCCGCAGAAACCGTATCCGGCACCACAGGCAAATGCTCCGCAGCCTTGCCAAGCCCATAGCGCGGCATGTTCCCATAAATCGCCTCATAATTGTCTATCTGAACCCTATAGGTTTCATGATAAATCCCAACCGTATCATTGGCGTCGATAAACAACTGGACATATTGTGGAAATATTGGTAATCTGGTAAGCAATTAAATTTTAGGAGGCAAAAAATGAGTAAAAATGGAAATGCAGAAGGAAATCCGGGCAAAGTTCCACACATTTATGTCATTTTGTTCATTATGATTGTAATCGCGTCCATTGCTACTTATCTTATCCCTGCTGGTCAGTTTGATAGAGTAGAAAATGAGAGTGGCGCAGCAATTATACAACCAGGTACTTATGAGAATACGGATGCCCCACCGGTTAGTATAATGGACTTTGTATTATCCATACCATTAGGATTGATTCAATCAGCTCCAATTATTTTTGGGATTATAATGATTGGAGGAATGTTTGCTGTTATCGAAAGAACAGGCATCATTGAAATTGGTGTGAATAAGTTAGCAAATGCCTTCGTGGATAAAGGATTATGGATTATTCCGACGCTCATGATACCATTTGCCTTATTTACGACTTTTACAGGTCAAATTGAACTTTCGTTGATTTACTTACCGGCAATCCTGCCACTCATTCTAAAGTTAGGATTTGATAAAATAACTGCAGGCGGTATTGTGCTGGTGTCTACTATTGCTGGTTTTGCGATAGCATTAACGGTACCAGCAAACCTGGGAACAGCCCAGCAAATAGCAGAACTTCCTTTTTATTCGGGAATTGGTTATCGCGTAGTAATTTTATTTTCCATTTTAGCAGTTGGCATTGTTTTTGTGTGGCGTTATGCCAAAAAGGTAAAAAATAACCCGGAATTAAGTATTGTTTCTGATGAAAGTCAGTCGACACAACAGTCTGGCCAAAGTTTAAATGACGTGTCCACAGCGAAAGCAACCAAGCGACAGCTTCTTACCGCATTCACTTTGTTGATATTATTCGGGATTGTTATTTATGGACTATTAGAATATGGCTGGTATTTTACAGAGTTGGCAGGTATATACGCTCTTATCGGAATTATTGCTGGACTAGTTGCGGGTTTAAGACCAAGTCAAATTGCTGAATCATTTAATGAAGGTTTTCAAAAGATTTTACTGGGAGCTTTTGTTGTTGGTATCGCAAGAGCTGTTGCAGTTGTTTTAGAGGAAGGCCAGGTAATGGATACCATTGTATATGGCTTGGGGCAAGTAGTTAGTGCAATTCCCGATTCTTTAACAGCTGTTATGATGATGGGTATCCAAGGTCTCTTAAATTTCCTGATACCATCCGGAAGCGGCCAGGCAATGGTTACTATGCCTATTATGACAGGGTTGTCTGACATCTCAGGTGTTACAAGGCAAACTGCAGTCCTCGCCTTTCTAATGGGAGACGGCTTTACAAACATTTTTTATCCAACTTCCGGTTACTTTATGGCTACATTGGCAGTCGGTGGTATACGCTGGGAGAAATGGATTAAATTTATATGGCCGCTATTACTGGTATGGTATAGTTTATGTATAATTTTTCTAATCATTGCTCAATTCATTAATTATGGTCCGCTGTAGAAGAGGTGAAAGGTATCTATGAACAAACCTTGCCACTATACAGTCAGAGATTAGGATATCTGCTGTTGGATATCATCGTTATTGTAATCAATAGTATCATTAGTAGTTTAACAGAAGACAGCTGCAGTTCACGCTTTATGGTTTATATAAAAAAACGGCCTTCTCATTCACTTGAGGGGGCCGTTTTTTTAGTATTTAATGATCTAATATATGGATATGAGAGTGGATCCGTCAGATGTGCCTCTGTTCCGAACTGAAATCCAACCGCTTGGCAGCAGAAACCGTCTCCGGCCCCACAGGCAAATGCTCCGCAACCCTGCCAAGCCCATAGCGCGGCATATTCCCATAGAACGCCTCATAATTGCCACTCTGGACCCTATAAGTCTCATGATAAATCCCAACCGAATCACTCGTGCCGACCTTTTGATTAAAATTCTTCCACGCTGCCAAATGCTTCTGCCCCCGCGCATACGCCAGAATGTCCTCAGTGGATTGCCAGTAGGTGATCATCACCGTTGTGCGCAGCCCAAAGTAACTCTCCATTGACAAAAAGCCAAGTTCCTCCTGATTTTCATAAAGTTCCCGAATCATCCCAGGCATCGCACGAAAAACCGGCAGCCATTTGCTGACAGCCAGCCTTTTATTCACACGCATGCCGATAAGAAAGACCGCGATGTCCCGGTCATTTGCTGTTGTATACCTGCCCGGATAGATAGAATTTCCCATTTTAAAAACCCCTTTCGTTTAATCAATTGCCCGTGGAACTAGACCCGATTCAAATGCGTATCCTTAAAAGCCGTTGGATACTTTAAACCATATCCAACCATGCGATCCATCCCAATGTGTGCTGTCCAAATCAATCCGATTGCCGTGACAGCTGGAGCGGATAGTAAAAGGCCGCACAGAATAACCCCAATCGACAGACTGTACGTATGAAACAAGTTATAAATCACCGCACCAACCCGATTATTCAGGAAATACCCAAGCATCGAAATATCCGGCGCCAGCAGCAAGATAAAAAACAACACCCAGCTGAACTCGCTAGCCCAATAAAAATAAACACTCAATGCCAAAACGGAAGACCCCTCAACATGCAAAAGAACTTTGTTCAACTTTCCTCCCCCTATCCCTCGCTAATAGCGCGCATCGTAGCATCACACCACTCAAGAGCCGCCTCCGTTAGGCGCTTCCCGTAATCAAGGGTAAAGAGCCAATAGGCCGCATCTGGTTGCGCGCACATATGGCTTCGAATCCGCTCCTCAATCATGGCATACGTCTGATAACGCTCCTCCAAATGCTGCCTGTACTGCTCCAACTGACGAATCGTCACATCTTTCTCCTGGTGCCGGCTGAAAAACAGCTTCAGAAGCATCTCATTCTTCTCCGGCGCCACCTCCCCAACCGGCGTTTCCAGCCACCGCCGCAGCTCTTCCTCCCCCTTGGAAGTCAAAAAATATTCCTTCCTATCAGGCTTCCCCTCCTCGGAGGTTGTCTCCACCGTCGCCAGCCCATCTTCCACCAGCTCTTTTAACATGGGGTAAATCTGCCCATAACTGATTTTCCAAAAATGATTCAAACTCTGATCAATCATCTGCTTGATCGCATACCCCGTGCGGCAATCCGTTGTCAACAGCCCCAAGATCGCATATTTCGTATGATTTTGTTTCTTCATTTCAACCACCTATCTAAATGATATGTATCATTTAGATATATAGTACCGGAAAAATTATACAATTGCAAGTAGAATTTTCCGTCATAATGCGGTTCTTGTCCCGGGTTTGTGGTAAACTAAGCATAAACAGAACATTCGCAGAAAAAAGGCGGTCCATATGAAAATTACCATCATCGCAGTCGGAAAATTAAAAGAGAAATACCTCAATCATGGCATCCAGGAATATCTAAAACGCCTCAGCGCCTATGCAACCGTGGAAATCAAGGAAACAGCAGACGAAAAGGCGCCCGAGAAGATGAGCGACGCCGAAATGCAGGAAGTGAAACGCAAAGAAGGCGAGCGAGTCCTTTCACACATCAGTCCGGACACCTATGTTATCACTCTCGAAATCGAGGGGAAAATGCTCTCCTCCGAGCAGCTCGCAGCCAAGATGGACGAGCTCGCTACATATGGGAAAAGCAAAGTGGCGTTTGTAATCGGCGGTTCGCTTGGGATTAGTGAGGAAGTGCAGAAACGGAGTGACCTGGCGTTGTCGTTTTCTAAGATGACGTTTCCTCATCAGCTGATGCGGCTGGTTTTGTTGGAGCAGGTTTATCGGGGGTTTCGGATTATGCGGGGGGAACCGTATCATAAGTGAATGAGGTTTTAATAGAGCAGAAAAGCATAAAGCATTAATCATAGATTCATCGGATGAGAGGAAAGCCCGAATACAATCTTAAAGGCTCAAAGAACAACATATAACCGGATAAACTTCACTGGCAGCAAAATGATGTGAATTGGGAGTGTATCCATCCGGTTATTTGTAATCTAAAAATTGTGGACTAGACAACACCATGTTCTATCATAGTATCGGCCACTTTTAAAAACCCCGCAATATTAGCACCGGCAACAAGGTTATCAGGATGGCCATATTCGTTTGCAGCTTTTACACTGTTTCGGTAGATATTGATCATAATCTGGTGTAGTTTCGCGTCAACTTCTTCAAATGTCCAGGAAAGTCTCATACTATTTTGGGCCATTTCTAGTGAAGATACTGCAACTCCACCTGCGTTAGCTGCTTTAGCTGGTCCGAAGAGTACCCGATTATTTAGGAACTCATCAATGGCTTCTAGGGTAGATGGCATATTTGCCCCTTCTCCAATTGCGATCACCCCATTAGCTACTAATAACTTGGCTGAATTCACATCGATTTCATTCTGAGTGGCACAAGGCAGAGCAATATCACAAGGGATTGTCCAGATTTCTGTGCATCCTTCATGGTATTCAGCATGAGGATGTTCTTTTACATATTCTGCAATTCTTTTGTTCTCCACTTCCTTCAATCTTTTTACAGTTTGGAGGCTTATTCCATTCTTATCATAAATAAAGCCGTTGGAATCACTGCATGCTATGACTTTAGCCCCGAATTGAGTGGCTTTCTCCATTGCATAAATCGATACATTGCCAGACCCTGATACAACCACGGTTTTTCCTTCAAAACTTAATCCTTTGTCTTTTAACATTTCTTGTACGAAGTAAACAGTGCCGTATCCAGTTGCTTCTGTTCTAGCGAGGCTTCCTCCATAACCAAGCCCCTTTCCAGTTAATACGCCAGCACGATAGCTGCCCATAATTCTTTTATATTGTCCAAACATATAACCAATTTCCCTGGCTCCCACCCCAATATCACCTGCGGGAACATCGGTATCAGGACCAATGTGTTTAGAAAGCTCTGTCATAAAGCTTTGCGTGAATCTCATAATTTCCCCGTCGGATTTTCCTTTAGGGTCAAAATCAGAACCACCTTTTCCTCCTCCGATAGGCTGGCCAGTTAAAGAATTCTTAAAGATTTGTTCAAAGCCTAAAAATTTAATAATGCTCGCATTCACGGATGGATGAAATCTTATTCCACCTTTATAGGGTCCGAGGGCACTATTGAATTGAACCCGGTATCCGCGGTTTACTTTGACATTCCCTTGATCATCGACCCATGGGACACGGAAGGTAATGATTCTTTCAGGTTCAACTACTTGTTCAAGAATTCCGCTCTCCATATATCTTGGGTGTTTAACAAATACAGGCACAAGTGAGTCAAAGATTTCTTTTACAGCCTGATGGAATTCTTTTTCGTGAGGATCACGTTTTTTTACTGCTTCATACACTTTGTTGACATAATCTTTGGCCTTTTGTATCTCATCTTGATTGATGTATGATATTGTTACCATTTTTATTCATACCCCTATATCTAAATTTTGATTGAAGCTTAGAAAAGAAAGTTCAGTTATTTTGCATAAATGTATTTTATAATTTATAATTAATCGAAGCAATACTTAATTTAGATAACATTAATGCCGAAATGAGATTAATTAAATTAGAAGGTGAACCTAATGGAATTAAAGCAAATCCAATATTTTATAGAAGTAGCCTTAAGGGAGCATGTAACGGAGGCTGCTCATGATCTGCATGTTGCACAATCCGCCATTAGCCGTCAGATTGTTAATTTGGAATCAGAATTGGGAGTTCCTTTGTTTATAAGGGAAGGAAGAAATGTAAAGTTAACCCCTATCGGGAGGATTTTTTTGGAGCATATGCAGCACGCCATGAAGGTTATCGAAACGGCGCAGCGTGAAGTAGAAGAATATACAGAGCCGGATCGTGGTACCATTCGAATTGGCTTTCCAAGCAGTCTGGCTACTTACATGCTTCCAAATGTCATCTCTGCCTTTCGAGAGTCTTACCCTCATGTGAAATTTCAGCTCAAACAAGGATCTTATCATCAGCTGGTAGATGCCGTTGTAAAAGGCGAAATGGATATGGCGCTCATCGGACCAGTACCAAAGCATAATAAAAACATTAAAACAGATATATTATTTGTTGATGAAATCGTCGCTCTCTTGCCATCTAATCACCCTTTAGCTGAAAATACCTTACTTAAACTCAGTCAATTGAAAAATGATTCATTCGTTTTATTTCCTGAGGGGTTTATACTTCGGGATATTGTGGACAGCGCTTGCCAATTTCAAGGGTTCCAGCCCAAGGTATCATTTGAGGGGGAGGATATAGATGCAATAAAAGGATTAGTATCGGCAGGTCTAGGAGTAAGTTTGATCCCTGAGATTACGTTAATTGAAAATTTGCCACGGTCTACAGTCAAATTACATATCATGGAACAGCAAGTAACCCGTACAGTTGGGATTATTACGCCTAGTCAGCGAAAATTACTTCCCACAGAAAAAAATTTCTATGATTTTATAATAGACTTCTTTGAAACGGTTAGAAAATTTTCATAGCCAGGCAGAAATTTAATTATAGAACAATGGATTGGTGTTTTTTAACTTATAAATTTAAAAGTCCCATTTGACCTTTCCACCCAAATATTATATAGTATACTGAAGTAAAGAACGCCCGAACTAAGAATAAGAGAGGTTCATAGCTGATACCCTCTATAAAAAACTATGGAAACATGACTAATGCCATGTCCATAAACGGATGTGGCTTTTCTGTTTTTAACATAAATTTTTATAGAACATTGGTGAAGCCTCTCTTAAAAAGTGTTGGGAAACATGTACAAGGAGGCTTTTTTATGTCTGGCCGAAGCCAGAAAGAGGGTTTAAAAGATCTGTCCTTATTAGGCAATCAGAATAATAACTATTCATTTAATTATGCACCAGAGGTACTTGAGACAGTAGATAATCTTCATTCAAACCGTGATTATTTTGTGAAGTTTAATTGTCCGGAGTTTACCAGTCTTTGCCCAATTACACATCAACCTGATTTTGCGACGATGTATATCTCCTACATTCCTGATCAAAAAATTGTTGAAAGTAAATCACTAAAGTTATATTTATTTAGTTTTAGAAATCATGGGGATTTCCATGAGGATTGTGTCAATATTATTATGAACGATTTAATTAACTTGCTTGAGCCAAGATATATCGAGGTTTGGGGGAAATTTACTCCGCGTGGAGGTATTTCGATTGATCCATGGTGTAACTATGGGAAGCCAGGAACGAAATATGAAGAAATGGCGAATCATCGTTTAATGAACCATGATTTGAATCCGGAGAAAATAGATAATCGATAAAAGAGGAATGGAATAAGGAAGTGGTTTTTAGCTACCCTCGTGAACTACTCCCCACTTAGCTACGCTTGAAGTGGGAGCTTCTCACTTCCATAACGAAAGCAATTTTTCGTCTCCATGAGCGTTACTTTGGACAGTTCCTGCCCTAGATGTCCGACGATTCGGAGTTTCTTTTGCGCCTTGGATATTTTACACATGGAAGGACTCGCTTGGTTTTCGCATTATTAGTTTCTCCATGCAACCTCATATATCCAGTTATCAAAGAACGCTTCATAATGATATGGTAACACATGTTCGGACAATTAGCACGTTTAAAGACGCACTTGACCGAACCAATTCATTTCCACCTTATCGTTGGACTAAAGACATTCTCACGCTTGAAGATGGAGGCTTCTTGGCCAAAATGTTAAAAAACTAAGAAGAAGCAGCACTTTTTTCTTAGGGTGCTGTTTTTTCGTTACAAGGGAGTTCTGATAGTGAAGCAGGAGAAAGCAATCGTTGTGTTTAGTGGAGGTCAGGATAGCACAACCTGTCTGTTCTGGGCAAAAGAACGTTTTGAAGAGGTTGAGGCAGTGACGTTTGATTATGGTCAACGGCATCGTCTGGAAATTGAATGTGCAAAGGAAATAGCTGCGGAACTTGGTGTCAAACATCACATTCTTGATATGTCGCTCCTGAATCAGCTTGCTCCAAATGCATTGACACAAGAAGACATAAAGATAGAAGAGGGGGAAAACGGCGAGCTGCCATCGACTTTTGTTCCTGGTCGGAATCTGCTATTCCTTTCATTTGCTGGGGTTTTAGCGAGTCAATTAGGCGCTAAGCATATCGTGATTGGAGTCAGTGAAACAGATTTTAGCGGTTATCCTGATTGCCGGGACATTTTTATTAAATCGTTGAACGTAACTTTAAATTTATCTATGGATGATTCGTTTGTGATTGAAACACCGTTGATGTGGCTGGACAAAGCTCGTACTTGGGAGCTTGCTGATCAGCATGGAGTGCTAGAACTTGTCCGGGAAAGAACGGTAACTTGCTATAACGGTGTAATAGCAGATGGCTGTGGCGAATGCCCGGCTTGTAAATTGCGAAAAAAAGGGCTTGATGATTTTTATAGGAGAAAATAAGGAGCAATATCATGAGAATACTACTTTACTTATTATCTATTGTTATCGCTAATGTGGTAACGGCAGCATTTGCACCATTGCAGTTTGGAGTTTTTATTGTTCCAATGGGTACATTGTTCATTGGAGCGACCTTTATTTTTCGGGACATTGTGCAAAATAAATATGGCAGAGCGAAAACGTATCTGTTTATTTTTATCGCTTTAATTTTATCAGCGGCGGTTTCATTCATGCTTGGTGATACGTTATTTATTGTGATGGCATCGGTCATTTCATTTGTTGTCTCTGAAACAGCTGATACAGAGATCTATAGCCGATTGAAACTGCCATTGGCCTGGCGCGTGTTCTACAGTGGGATTGTTGGAGGAATATTTGATTCTGCAATATTCGTAGTCATTGGCTTGAGTCCGCTTGGGGCTAATATACTGCCTTGGGAGGCGGTGCCGGCTGCTATTTTAGGGCAGATTATTGTTAAGACTGTCATTCAAATGGTTGGGGCTCTGATTTTGAATCAGGTTCGTGTGAGTAAGGAAACTGGTTATGTGTGAAAAACCTTATTAGATGGCAGGAATAGTTCTTTCAATTGGCATGAAAATGAAATTGCGGATGGAATGAGCCACCTCTGCGGAGTTTTGAGCCACCATTTGCGGATAAATTAGCTAGTAAGTGCGGAGGAGAGAACCATTATGTAAGCAAAGGCGTCCCTTTTATAGATGACACAGCTCTACGATTGACCTCTTTTTTTGTGTACCTGTCACTTTCCGAGCCGTATCAACTTTGTCGAATAGTAAACATATGAACAGCAACTAAAAAATTCAGCTTAATATATACATTGCAGCCATTGAATTAGCATAAAACCATTTCAATGCTGTCTAATATTTCCCAACAAGCAGTGACTTTCTTCTACGCATTTACTGGCTCTTTCACTGGTAAATTCCTCTTCATCTATGATAAAAAAGACTTGTAAAGTTGGTACAAATTAGATCCAATAATTAGATTAACAAAAATAATGATTTCCTTCTTGGGATC
Source organism: Lentibacillus sediminis (assembly GCF_002763455.1). Taxonomy (GTDB): domain Bacteria; phylum Bacillota; class Bacilli; order Bacillales; family Amphibacillaceae; genus Lentibacillus_D; species Lentibacillus_D sediminis_A. Next base: position 120,956 of record NZ_NIXK01000005.1, on the reverse strand, counting down.
TCAGTTAACGTTCAACATGCTATAATTATAAAAGGTTGAGTTTTAACTGATTTAAACTAATAAATATCTTAATGTGGTGATAACTTGAATTGGAAAATCTTTGAGGATGATTCATTCTATAGCCAAGTGCTTACTTATTGGTATGATGAATGGAATTCAATTTCTGAAGAAGTTAAAAATGGGATGATTGGTATCAATATTGTAAATATCAGGGTTGTTCTTTTAGACATTATTAATGAGTATGAATTAAATCAATTTGAAAGCGAAAATAATAGAAAAGTATATATCAAATTAATTGACTCTCTTATTTCTAAAAAATATATAAGTATTTATCGAGAAGAATTGCTTATTTTGAAAGAAAAATTAGAGAAGAAAGAAAAAAGAACAGTTTATGTTATCTCTAAAGAATTGTCTAGTTTAATTTCTAACCAAAGTTTTGCACATGCTCTATTTGATGAATTGTATTCAATTTTAGAGAAAAAATTATTTCAAAAAAAAGATCGATTAAAAATAAAAGAATTGACAAAAGAAATAATAGTTGATTTGGTAACCTCTGGAATGGATATTGAAGATGTTAAAAAATTAGTTTCAGAAACATTTCAATCGTATCAGATTCATGATGGAGATATATATATAATTTATAAAGAAATACCGGGAGAACTAAATACGGATGAAGAAAGAAAGGATTATATAGACGGTTTGAGTATTCAAGATCGATTGGATTTCTTCCGGAAAAAGCTACTTTCTTATGAAAACGAATATATTTTTATTTATCCTATTTGGGGTATGATTAAATTACCTCAAGAAAGTGATGATATTTCAATCTTTGGCTGTCAGTTGTATAGTCCTGATGTGGAAAAAATGTTTGGAGAAGGTGATTATTTTGATGAAACATTTGATATAAGCTACATCGGAGAGCGAAGTAAAGAGATTGATCCTAAAGATAGATATAAATATCGAAGTAGATGTAATGCAAAGATTCTAGTGACAGCAACATCTTTAAATTCTGCAGTAAAAATAGCTGAGTCAAAGTTTTCAAACTTATTGAATTTACTAAATCTGTATTATGGTCACAAGTACCACGAATTTTTTTGGGACGGTCAATATATAGGTCAAAAAGTCGATGAAGATTATGGCTCTTTCGGTACTTTGCTTGGTTCTAGTGATGATAAACAAATGAGAAGGAATCTAAGTAGGGATAACCCTAAATTTTTAAGCGATAAAAAATACGAAGATATCAAAAAAGTTTCACGTATTATAGAAGAATTAGGGAAAAGAGATTTGTATTATGAAGTAAATACTATCTTAAGTGTTATGGATATAATGTCACAGGCACGATGGCAGAATGAAGAAAATAAGCTTTTGAATTATTGGATTGCTATTGAGAGTTTAGCAAACATATCAAAGAAAGTTGAGCAATCTAAATTTAATTTCGTTAAAGAAACTATCTCTAATATGTATTTTCTTTGGGAACAACACAGACCTCTTCATGATCTTTTTAGATTAACCGAATTTTATAGCCGGAGTTCATATGAAAGAGATGATACTATAAATATACCGAATGATTTCCTTCATGATGTTGGAATTTATGTGTCTCGTTCTGAAGATTCTGTAGTCTCTTTAGTTCATTTTTATAACAGAATGGATGAATTAAAAGAGTATACTACAAAAGAAAGTTTTTTGGATGAAATTGAAAATACAATCACTTTTTATAAAGATAATAAAGAGGCCTTAAAACAATTTAGAGAAAAAAGAAGTGAAGTTAAATTAACTGTTGATTACATTTATAAGTGTAGAAATCAAATAGTCCATAATGGTTATGTTGATAAAAACCTTGTTCCATATCTAGTTAACTTTTCCGAGGCATATACAAATTCATTGTTTAATAGAATCTTGAACGTATATTCGGACGGACAATTTAATCTCCAAAATTACTTTATAAAAGAGATTTATGATGGAAATTTATTAGAAAGAAAGCTTTCTAACAGCACACCTTATAAACTTGGGTTGGATGAATAGTCATAATAAAATAGTTGTTTACGAGTGCCTGTAACCTCTCGAATGACTTCTGAAATCTTATTTCTAGAGTGACCAGTACTTGAATTATTGTTCATTGACCAATTTCTTCAAATAAAGTTCCAGAACCTTACGATAAAAGAGCCTCCTGTATAATTAAGTCATGTTTTTACTACGCCTTCTTATTATACAAGAGTTTTTTTATTTATCCTACTGGCTCTCTAATCCGCAGATGGTGGCTCTTTCCTCCGCAATCACTGGGTCGAAACTCCGCACTCGGGGCTCAATTCATCTGCAATAATCAGAAAAATACTGCACCCTTAAAGTTAGAGGAAAAAGCCTAACCTTTTGGGGTGTTTTTGTATAGGTAAAAAACACTTTTGCAATTATAATTATGGTAAGATTGATCTAAAATAACATCACATAATCAATTCAAAGAGGAGTACTTACCGTGTTCAATAAAAATAAACAACCAATTTTACTGTTTATCTTCATTACTGTTTTCATTGCTGGGCTGCTCGATTTAAAATATAAGGGATTATTTTATCAATTATTGCCTGGGCCAGTGCGGGAGTATTTGGACGATAAATTTAGATGAAAGAAAAGGTGTCCCTCCCGTAGTTATGGGCGGACATCTGCTATAGTAGGAGTATGTGGTAAACACAATGAACAAAGTGGACTAGTAATGAAGAAACCGACACACCCAAAAGCAAAGAAAGTGTGATTCCTATCCTTTTCTATAGCGTTACTATTCTAGTCATTTTCATTGATCAACTATCGAAGTATTGGATTCGTTCCCAGTTAAATGTTGGAGAGACGATGGAGGTTTTGGAGGGTGTGTTAAACTTTACACACATTCAAAATAGCGGCGCTGCTTTCGGATTATTTGAAGGGTATGGCCGTCTGTTTGTTCCCGTTGCCATCATCATTGCGGCAGCATGTATTTATATGCTGAAGAAAGGCCATATAAATGGAAAGCTTTTGGAAACAGGGATTGCACTTTATGCAGGTGGTGCCATTGGAAACGCAGTTGACCGAATTTTATTTAATCAGGTAACAGACTTTATTGATTTCTCCTTTCGCGAAGGAATTCCTAATTTGGCGGATTATGCGCTTATTTTTGGTGTGGTTTTGATTTTTATAGATGCCACTATCCTAGAGGCTTTGAAAAAGAGGAAGACAGCGGATCAGAATTAAGATGCTTAAAATTTATTGTAAGGTCTTTGAACAAGAGGAACAATTCTCCCAGTAAGAAAGCACAATGATTGACGCAAAACATTTGAAAGCGCTTAATAAACGAGTGAGAATGGGATGGTACAAATTGACTCAATTAAATTTAATGAAGTTATTCGATGGATATGTAAAAAACTACCATACGCTTAATCTCTCGGTTCAACATGGTAGACATCCATTTACAATGAATGAAATAGAGTACTTTTCCAGACTGGGATCAATGTTGGGTTATCATCCATTTACCGAGGACACAAATGGTGGAGCGAGTAGGGCAATGGATTTGTCATGGTGGGGCAGTTACGATAATGAGTATTGGTATGATCTCATTTTACACTTGGAGCGAGAGAACCTTTATAACAAAGATGAGGAGACATTGGATAAACTCTTTTGCGAACGTGAAAACATGCCCGACAATGTAATAGGAATCATGAATGTCCGTAATCGATCCAGAATTGAAGAATTAGTTAATATTGCAAAGGCAACATGCGGAATCGATAATGCCTTGCTTGTATTTAGGACGAATTCCACGGGTAAGGGTCAAGTTTATTTTGATGAGGTTCATGCTTATTTGCTTAATCAATCAGTGGTAGCCGAGACGAAGGTAGCATACGTTTCTGACATCCATGGCACGTTGCATATGTATTTTGAGGATTAAAGCTATGGTGTAGTTTTCACCCTCTCATTTTGGTATCTTAATAGTAAGACACTACATAAAAAGCAGGTGGAGTAATTGGCTGTTAACTACAAATTAAAAGAAAGTGAAAAACAAGCAATTTACGGTGCTGCGGAAAAATGGAAATATAATTGCTTATTGGACGACAAATCATTGATATGGGAAGGGGAATCTATTTGGACTGTAGAAAATATGAGTAGATTTAGATCTATTTTTATTGAACGTCCTGATGAACCAGGTGACTCCTTCGACGATAAGCTAAAAAAGCAGCTGAGCAATGAATCTGAAGATGTTTATAAATTTGTCATTGAGTTATTGTTCATTTATTACTTATTTCCATCTAAAAAAGCCTTCAGTTATAAAACAAAGATACGCAAACTCGAAACAATCGCCTCATGGAAAGATATTGAAATAGATACTTCATTACCTGTATTTAATGCATTTAAAAAAGGTATAGGGATGCCTGGTGTATTCTATAGTGCAAGTAAATACTTTGAAGTATCATTCCTGTTCTCTTTTGCTGAATATTTGAAGATTCAACTGATAGAGAAACGAAAAGTAATTCTGGAACAACCGGAAAAGTTAAAACAAGTAGCAGAAGAGGTTCGTTCTCAAGTAGGAAAAAGAGTGCAGATGCAACATATTATCCTCCACCTTTTATTGCCGGGATATTTTGAACGAATTGCAAGTTGGGGCCATAAAGAACGTATAGTTAAGGCCTATGCTAATTTAATTGAAGATGGTGAAACCAATGATTTGGATAAGCAATTATATATTATCCGTGAAAAACTGGAGGACGAATATGGAACTGACCAAATTGATTTTTATGAAACTCCCGGAATAGCTGAGATGTGGCGGACATCTGCATCAGCTAGTAAAGAGAAGTTAAACAATGAGGAAGAACAGATCGACGACACAATTTTAATCAAAATCGGTGTAAGTTATAAAGAAGATATGTTATCCGTCGAGCTTTATAATGCCACAAGCCAAGCCTGGAAGCTTAGTAAAAGAAAGCTGGAATCTGGTAATTTGCGCTATTTTTGTGCGGTATATAACAATCAAATCAAAGAGGTATACGAATTGAAAGATTATAAAAAGAAAGGAGAACGGTACGCTTTAGAGGGCACAAAGGCGGACAAGCAATTAAGGAATAAACTACTTAATGTGGACGTGAGCCAAATACATACAAGTGCGGGAAACCCTATTAAATATACAAGTATTCAGCGTCTATTAGATAAGGGAGTATATGATGCCGAAGAGGTTAAAGAAACTTTGGGCAATAGAGTACAAATTCCAACCGTAAATTTTGATGTGGAACCAGTTGAAGATGGACTGGTATTTGAAAACATCGATGTTCTCATGGATCAGGTGAAGACAGCACTTCAATATGGTAAGCATATTATATTAACCGGACCGCCTGGCACAGGGAAGTCGAAACTGGCTAGCAGAATATGCAAAATGTATGATGTTAATTCGACCATGGTAACTGCAGCATCAAACTGGTCTACTTATGAAACGATCGGCGGATATTTTCCTGACAAAGAAGGGCACTTATATTTCAATGAAGGTATATTCTTAAATTGCGTCAAGGATAAAGTAACGAACAAGCCAAAAAATAACTGGCTTATTATAGATGAAATCAACAGAGCTGATATTGATAAGGCATTTGGTTCGTTGTTTTCTGTATTAACAGGGGACGAAATTACACTTCCGTTCGAATCAAAGAGTGGCGAAATGATACAAATGAAACCACAGGGGACAAAAGTTGCTGTAGAGCCGAAAGACCATACCTATATCATCCCAAAAGACTGGCGGATTATTGGAACGATGAACACGATAGACAAAGCTTCTTTGTACGAGATGAGCTATGCATTTATGCGGCGGTTTGCATTCATCCCAGTGGGTATTCCGAAAACGATCACGAATGACCTGATTGAAGAGTACCTGGAAGTATGGGACATGGAAACATATCCAAATGTAGAAACGCTGACAGCCATCTGGAAACTTATTAATGCTTACCGGAAAATAGGACCGGCTATTATTAGGGACATTGCCATGCATACACAGGATAATGATGATTTCACTTCTGCTATCATCCTGTACGTATTGCCGCAATTCGAGGGTCTTTCTGTTCATAGAATAAAAGAGTTTATTGCACAGGTAACAGAAGATACAGATGCAGTAATTGAAAAAAGTCATCTTGATGATTTTGCTAATGATTTTTTCGATGTGGGTGCATTTGAATGAAAATGAGTGAAGAAGAACTGCTTGAAGAAATCTCTGGTTATCTTCATGGGTATTTGAAATCGGGGTTCTTGAGTATCAATTCATTTTTATCAAAAATAAATGTGAATATAGCCAACCTGGAACAACTGCTGATCCTTCGTTTTTTGCTGAGAACAGAAGCGAAAGATTTTGTAAGGGATTTGCCTTTATTACTTAAACGTTTCAAGACGACAACCAATATGAAAACAGAAACTTTTATGGGGGAAGTGAGAGGGCAGATTGATTGGGATCAGACGACAAAAGAACGCTTAGCGCGAAATTATAAGGATAGAACTATATTTTCGACAAATGAAAATGTTCGCTCTTATAATATTCCTGAAAATCAGATCCTGAAAGAATTGTTAGGGGTATTCTACAGCAGTTTATTTAAGAATGAATATATTGCAGGGTTTGAGAAAACATCTTGGTTCAAAGAATGGCAGGAGTTAAAATTAAACATTCTGCATGCGTATAAGAGGAATATTTATTTGCAGCGAGTGGATGAGGTGCGTGTTTCAGATCGAGTTGTACAAAAAATGGTAACTCATCGTAACAAGCTTTACCGTCAAGCGGCAGAGTTGCTTTTATCCTATCGCAGGTTAGTGGATGGTTTTTATAGTGAAGAAGATATCAGGACCCTGCTTCGTGAAACATTTATCGCACCGGACAATAAGGATGTTTTGATAGAGTTGTATTGGATTATCCAACTGATAAAACATAGTGCAGCGGAAAGTCAGCTGCATCTCATGGATGGGTCGCAAAGTATGGCAGCCTCATGGAATAAGGAAGACTATGTTTATAAGCTTTATCATGATTCTGTTGGCTCTGGTACAGTATTGTTTCGTATTGCCGGCAGTGAGATTAAAGAAAGTGACAATCTATATCTGAAGCAAAAATTCCAATCAATGAAAACAGCCAATGAAATAACGGAAAAGATATTCGGTAAAAAGAAATCCGATGATTTATGGCGAGGGCGACCAGACTTCCTTTTGGAGATAGTTGATAAAAGAACAGATGAACTTGTAAAAATAGTAATAGGTGAAGTGAAAAATACAGCTAGAATGGAATATGCGATTACTGGGCTGGAGGAGTTGCTGGATTATCTCCATTTTGTAAAAGATCGCAAGGGGGCATACATGCTTGATGGGAATGTTGATGTGAGTGGAATGCTTTGTGTTGGGGATGTGGAGGTAAAGGGTGATACAGAATTGGATATGGTTCGCATTGTAAGACAAGGGGACTTCTTTAATTTAAAAGTATAGTTATTCATGGTAGAACTGCACATGATACAGTTTAGTAAATTTCTTAGTAGAAGAAAGGGCAAGAGAGTTTTTAAATTAACATCTCTTTTTCTCGTGTCTAAAATCTTGGGTCCATTATAAAGAGATGCCGCTAGGTGGATGCTTACCCTATCTGTTGAGTGCATGAAGTCACAAAGTGGCAACTCGTAATCTAATGGTCAATATATGCCGGAACTCAATTATCACCTCATCAAAAATCTACTTTAGTTTATGTAGTCGTTTTAATTAGAAATAATGTGCTTTTAAAAGTAAAACGAAAGAAGGTCTGAAGCATGTCTTTACGAACGAAGACAATTCACGAGCTTTTTGATTTGGAAGTAGAACTTGTTGAGTTGCTGGAGGAGGAAACGTATAACTACCATTCTGAAGTCATATCCGTATATGAAGAACTCTACAAAAGAATTAATGCTGATAATGAAAATGAATATGGTTCAAGCTTATCTTATATCAAAAAGAAACTCATTTTTTATCTAGTCCATTATGGAACTTATTTGAAAACACAATATCAAAAAGATGACCGCGTAGCTGAATCAAGCCTAAGGAGAGCCCTCAAGTATGACAGGAAAATTCCGATTGCTCATTATCGTTTAGGCTTTTTGGATTATAAAAAGAAAATCTATGTGTCGGCAATTCTTCATTTCCGGAGTGCAGCTAAATATCATGATGTCTACAGTAATTCCGAGTACAGACTTACGAATCAGCAGCTGTACAATACGCAGATGTATCTAACTAATAGTGCGCTACATCTTGCGGAAGAAGCTAATCAAGCGCTGCAGGATTTAGATAGTGGAATTTATATGGATCATGCACCTAAGCTTAAGATGTCCTCACTATATGAAGTTATTCAACAAAATGAAGGATATTTGGAAGCTAACGCTTTTACAATGGTAACCCCAGATGGAAAAAGCCGATGTACGAAGGAAAAATGTGAGGACATTGCCATTGACGAGAGTTTGCTGGACACAATTATTCTTTATTTTTCCGATCGCGAGCACTTCCTCATTTATAATGGAAAAGATATAAAGTTATCCGTGAATCAAGCTGAAATGCTGCGATACTTCTTGCTGAATACAACGGAGCAATCTCCTGCTACTAAGAATCACTTTTCGGAGATTTTTTCAGTTAATGATAAAACTGGCGAAATTCCTAATAACACATTCACACAGAATGTGCGCCGATTGGAGAGAAAAATGGGAGAGAAAGGTGTACCTGAAACAGTTATTAGGAGTGATTCATTAAACAATGAGCCTGTATATTTTTATACACGTTCCATACCTTACATCATCATGCATCGCATTGATAGCACGTTTATATTGGATCAATGACATGGGTGTCATCCGCTTTTGGAGATACTTTATTCACAAATCAAAAGGGGATGATCTTTTATGAAAACGTGGGATCAATTATTTGTTCGGCATGGGTGGAAGCTGCAGGAAGAAGCGGTAAATGTTTTTAACTGTGAAATGGAAACGAAGGGGAATTTGGCGTTCCTAATAAGTTGTCTGGAAAAGGCTAGAGTATCTTACTGTGTGGAAGATAAAAACTTGGTTCTTGCAGAAGAACCTATTGGTGAAAAGGAATGGATTCAATGCCTTAAATTTCCGAATCGGGGAAGAGTTGAAGGTCTGTGGTTCGAACCGGGCCAGGAGGAACCAAAGATTGAGGAGCTGGACACGTATATAAGCGGGGTCGTGCGCCAGTTAAATCGACTTGGGTTTCATACGACAGGCTCTTGTGATGGGCATGAGCGAAGGGTACCTCATGTCTTGGTGACGAAGGAAAGAGATATCAATCAGATGGCAGAGCTGCTTTTTGCATTAGGAATGAAACGGGTATACCATCGTGAACAGCGAGATTATTTTCATGTTTCTTTGCATTTAAAGCGAAACGAACTGCTTGATTTGGCTGAAAAAATGAGTGTCATTGAAGAAAATTGGCTTGAGTTAGGAATAGAGTATATCAAAGAGCAGATGTTTTACATTTCACTTGAGCAGCTCTTATCAATACCTGGAGAAAGCGGTAATGAAAGCCAAGTGCGTGAATTTGTGAAAGATAAGCTCCACCCCTTTGTAGATTTTATTTCAACCGATCGACATGGAAATATACTGGCTGAAAAGACATATAAATCAGGAAGTGACCCAACCATTTTACTGAATGCTCATCTGGATACTGCTTTTGAAATAGAATCTGACCGCAAAATTATAAAGGCTGATACGATATGGTCAAGTAACAAAGGAATACTCGGAGCGGATGACAGAGCCGGTGTAGCTGTACTGCTAAACGTTGCGGAGTATCTGGTGAATTCAAACTTTAGTGGTAAGGTGAAATATATCTTTACGGTAGAGGAAGAGTCTGGCCTTGTAGGAGCACGCAATATGGATGAGTACTTCCTATGGGGAACAGGTGCGGCAATTGTTGTCGATCGCCGTGGTAAAGGTGATATTGTGACATCGTGTGGTGGATCCATTCCATTTTGTGATGGAGCGTATGGGGAATTCTTTGAAGAAGTAGCTGCAGGGGAAGGTTTGACTGGTTGGAATTGTACAAATGGCGGTAGCAGTGATACGAGAATCTGGGCAGAACATGGCATTCAAAGTGTTAACCTTTCTGTAGGGTATATGAATGAACATACGGATGAAGAGTCTTTGGATATTGAAGCAGCCTATGAAACCGTGGAGCTGATTAAAGGTGTATTTAATAATGTGAAAGGCTTGCGTCGTGTGATGCGGGAAATTGAAAGGAAAGAACTTGTAATGGAGATTACAGGCTAGCATAAGCTTTACAGTATTATCATCGTATGGTTATTAAGAGTGAACGAGAGTACTAGCTCAAAGAATTCACAGAAATCTGCTCCTTCCACAAAGGCATGGCTTTGAATGATAGCAAACGGTTGGCGCCCTTTGTTGCAATCAATTGCGATGAAGGGCTTTTCCTAAATAAAATTCAATATTGATAAGAAAGGATGTTGAATGATGAACAGCAGTGGGTGGATCAGGGGTTATATGTCAAAAAATCTAAAGGCTGAGGAATTCTTGCTTCATGTAGGGGGTAATTGTGTTGAACGTCAGTTAAAAGAATGGGATGACAATTTTGAGGTTAATATTATGAAGTTCAAGGATTATGTGTTTGTTGTGAAAAATGGTGAGAAATATTATGAAATGACATTGAGTGAGGAGGATGTTGAGTCACTGAAGAACCGGAGTCCATATGCGCTTGATAGGGAGATTTGGATGGAGTTGAAGGGGCAGGGAGTGGCTGTTTTTGATGGGTATGGGGATTATTTGGAGAGGGTGCTTTATGTATAGTGATAGCAAATTCCAAACCTTGTTATTGATAGAAAATAAAATATAAATTATTCATTGGAGGCGAATCTATTATGATTGTAAATAAAGAAATCACACCGCACAAAAGCTTACGTAATTTATTTGAAAAAGATATAAATGTAAATCATATATCAGAAGATATGAAAACATTTAATTCTAATGATTCTATAAACCAGGCATGGGAGTATATGAATAAGTATGACTTCGATAACGTTGGGGTAGAAGAGGATGGGAAAATTATAGGGTATATTGATTATGAAGACTTAGAAAAAGAAAGAAGTAATAAATGTGGGGAATATCGAAAAGATTTCATTCCAGGAGAAGTCGTATCAGATACTACACCACTAATTAATGCTTTATACCTTTTTAAAGGGACCAGCCGAATTTTTGTGTTAGAAGGGAATAAAGTCACAAAAATAGTAACAAAATCAGATTTTCAGAAAACGCCGGTGCAGCTTTTGTTATTTGGCTTAGTTTCCATGGTGGAAATGTATTTACTAAAATTAATTAAGGGAAATTCGACAAATAGGTCTTGGAAAGGTTATTTGGCAGATAATAGAATAAAGAAGACTGAAGAAATATACAATCAACGAAAACAGTCGAATGAAGAAATTGAGTTGATCGACTGCCTTCAATTATGCGATAAACGAGATATTATTTTAAAAAACGAAGAAATTCTTCCTCTACTTCCATTCGGCTCTAAAAATAAAGGTGATAAATATTTTAAAAAACTTGAGGGCCTTAGAAATGATTTAGCTCATGTACAGGATTTTATGAATAATTTTGCTTTAGCAGAATTAATTATATTAGTTGAGCAAACGGAAGACCTTTTACGTAAGTGTGAAAAGTTATTAGCAAAAGCTAATAATACACAGTGATTTAAAAGAAGAACAATTTTGTTCTATATTTCTAAAAATGGTAAGATAGACTTAGTACACTCTTTTCATTGATCACAAGTTATATAGGTGGCGAGCGATATGGATTTCAAAATGGTAGATAACAAAGGGCAAAACACCCTGATAAATATGCTGAAAGCTGAAATAAAAGGCGGGTCAAAAGTTGCAATCGCATCTGCTTACTTCAGTTTGTTTGCTTACTATGAATTAAAGAGGGAACTGGAGAAGACCGGGGAATTCCGTTTTCTATATACAAAACCAACATTTTATAAAAAAGAAACTGAATTAAAAAGGCAATATAGGATCAGTCAGAATCAGGAAGAAACAGCAGAACTGCCTAAATTTGATGGTAATCATTTTGAAATCCAGTTGCGAAACAAAATGATATCGAACCATATTGCTGCAAAGGCGACAAAATGGATAAAAGAAAGAGCACAATTCAAAACAATTATTGGTGAAACACAGTTTCCGAAAGAACTCCTTGTTGAACAAGCAGACGGAAAAGAAAGCTTGTCTTTGCAATCCGAAATTGAATTCACAGCGGATGGCCTTGGCATTACGGAATCAAATCGCTTTGCCAGCTTTCCGGTTGTGTTGAACCATGCTGAATTAATCAGCCAGTCCATGAAAGAATTTGATCAAATATGGCATGACGAAGAGAAGGTACAAGATGTAACAGATGAAGTACTTAATCAACTTAAGTTCATTTATAAAGAAAACTCCCCTGAATGGCTTTACTTTGTGACATTGTACAATATTTTTTCAAATGTATTGGAAAGTCTTGATGAAGAGAAAATTATTAAAAAGGGAACAAACTTCAAGAACACAATTATATGGAATAAGCTTTACGCTTTTCAACGTGATGGGGTTGTTGGGATTATCGACAAAATTGAAAAGCATAACGGTTGTATTCTTGCTGACAGCGTTGGACTTGGAAAGACTTTTTCCGCACTTGCTGTCATTAAATATTATGAGTTGAGAAATGATCGTGTTCTTGTTCTGAGTCCGAAGAAACTAAGGGATAACTGGACAGTGTACACACAAAATGATAAAAGAAATGTGCTAATTGATGACCGCTTCAATTATGACGTACTGAATCATACGGATCTTAGTCGTGAGGGTGGACACTCTGGGGAGATTAATCTTGATATGGTCAATTGGTCCAATTATGACCTAGTCGTTATTGACGAGTCACATAACTTCCGCAATAACAATCCGCGAAAAGATCGATTAACACGATATCAGAAGTTGATGCAAGATATCATTAAAAAAGGGGTTAAGACAAAGGTGCTTCTCCTCTCTGCTACTCCGGTCAATAATAAAATGAGCGACATTAAAAACCAAATAGCCTTTATTACGGAGGATAAAGATAACACTTTAAACAATGATGGTATTGAATCAATTGAACATACATTAAAAATGGCACAAACCGTTTTCAATCAGTGGTCGGAATTGCCAACTGAAAAACGTACAACAGAGAACTTCCTCGATATGGTTGATCCGGATTACTTTCAGTTACTTGACTTACTTACCATAGCCAGAAGCAGGAAGCATATTGAAAAATATTACGGGATTGAGGAAATAGGTGAATTTCCTCAACGGTTAAAACCTGACAATATGAAGGCAGATATAGATAACCGTAAAGAGTTTATAGAGATGGATGAGGTAAACGAACGGATTGAATCATTGACATTTGGCATCTATAAACCAATGAATTATATTCTACCCGCCAAGAGGAAGCATTATGAAGAATTGTACGACACAAAAGTCGGAAGAGGTTCAGGGGTGTTTAAGCAAACAGACCGCGAATCTGCCGTAGCGTCTTTAATGAAAGTGAATATATTCAAACGTTTGGAAAGCTCCATTCATTCATTTAATAAGACGCTTGAAAGGCTTGTTCGTAGACTGGAAGAAACAATAGACTTACTTAAAAAAAATAATAGAACCTATAGTCCAGGATCCTATGTTACTGAAGATATCGAGGATATGGATGATGATGCAATCGAAGCAATCACTGTAGGAAGTGAAAAGATTAAAATCAAGTTATTTGATATCGACCATGTGAAATGGCTGGATGATTTGGAAAATGATTTAAGCATCTTGACTGAATTACTCTCACGTTCGTCTCAAATCATTGCTAGCAGAGATGAAAAATTAGATATGCTAAAAGGATTGATCCAGAAAAAAATAGAAAACCCAATCAATCATGGCAATCAAAAAATCATCATATTTTCTGCATTTGCGGATACAGCTAAATACTTATATAAACAACTGGCTGATGAATTGAAGAAAAGTGGTTTACACACAGCGCTTGTGGTAGGTTCAGGTGAGAATAAAACAACATTAAAAGGAATAAGAACAAAGGATATTAATGATATTCTGGTCAACTTTTCACCGATCTCTAAAGAACGGGATAATATAGCTGAAAAGCTCCAAGAAGAAATCGATATAATGATAGCAACAGATTGTATTTCTGAAGGGCAAAACTTACAAGACTGCGATTATCTTATTAATTATGATATACATTGGAATCCTGTCAGGGTGATTCAGCGGTTTGGAAGGATTGATCGAATTGGCTCACGAAACAAGTATATTAAGCTTGTAAACTTCTGGCCAAATATGGAAATTGATGAATATATTAATTTAGAAGATCGTGTAAAAGGACGAATGAAGATATTAAGTACATCCGCAACAGGGGAAGAAGATATACTCGACATTTCGAGCAAAGAAATGCACGATATAGAATACCGTCGCAATCAGCTAAAACACCTTCAGGATGAGGTAGTCAACCTAGAAGATGTCTCAGGGGCAATTTCCATTACTGATTTGACTTATACGGAATTCAAAAGTGATTTAAGCGTTGCCCTAAAGGAAAATGGAAATGATTTACAGAAAGCCCCGAAAGGCATGTATGCACTTGCAACAACTAAAGAGTTTGAAGATGCAAAACCAGGGGTTATTTTTTGTTTCCTGCAAACAGAGAATTTTGATATGACTAATAACAGTTTAGCACCGTACATTTTATTGTATTTGACAGAAGAAGGAGACGTTCATCTCCATTTCACAAATGCAAAAAAGATTCTAGATTATTATCGAAAACTTTCACTTGGGGTGAACAAACCCTTTAAAAATTTAGTAAAACAATTCAATGAAGAAACTAACGATGGAGAAGATATGCAGCGATATACTGACTTGCTGCAGCAATCTATTGATATAGTAAAGGACAAACAAGACAGTGATGCATTTGAAAGTTTTTTCTCACCCGGAGGGACTTCGACTTCCATGCAGACAGACATACAGTTGGATTTTGATGAATTGGAGCTTATCTCTTTCCTTATCATTAAGGAGGAGACATGATAGATGAAAAAGAAACTCTGCAAGCACTTAAACTACCAAGAGAAACTCATGTTCAGCGCAATTTTCCATTCAATAGATTGGCTCCCCAATTAACATCAGAAAATATGAAGCTTTTTCAGAAGACAGTAGAGACGCATGGTGTTCGCTTACTTGCAACGGTCAACACAAAAACAACAAACATACCAGTATATGAAGATGAGGAAACAATTTTTCAGGAGATACATTTTTTTCAAATCAAGATAAAAGACCTAAAATGGGTAAAGCGGGTTTATAGAATAATAGCAGAAGCAATGCCCTATCCCCTGCTAATTCGTTTTGTTACAAGAAGCGAAACTGTATGGATAGGAGCAATCCATCAAAAAATTGCAAAGTCTGGCTTACTTAAAATGCAGAAGTGCTACACCACCAATCCAAAGATTAATGAACGCGTGTATTTGAAAAGCTGGGCTTTTGCTCAGATTGACACGTATCATCTAAAAGCATTTTATGAAAATCTCCTTCATCAAATGGTACGAATCGAGTTGAGTGAAACGTATGGATCTAATACTGGACCGGGCTTGGAGAAAAGTACCACTCGTTTAGAAGCAATCAAAGCACTGGATAAAGAAATTTCCTCTTGTATCACTAAAGCCAAAAAGGAAGTTCAAATGAATAAACGGATTGAATGGCAAATGAAAGTAAATGAGTTAAAAGTGAAGAAAGAAAAATGGATCAAGGGGGAAACATGATGGACAACAATCGCATTCCGTCAAGCTCGGCAGATTTGATACAGGATAATATTAAAAAGTTGAAAGAACTGTTTCCGGAAATCGTCACTGAAGGAAAAGTCGATTTTGACATGCTGAAAACGGTGCTTGGAGAAGAGGTGGATGATCGGGATGAACGCTACAGTTTTACATGGCATGGAAAAAGGGCATCACTTCTAGGATCCCAGCAACCCTCCAATGAAACTCTCCGACCAGACAAAGAGGCCAGTAAGAATTTCGATACAACAGAAAACCTGTATATTGAAGGGGATAATCTTGAAGTATTGAAGCTTCTGCAGAAATCGTATAACGGAAAAGTGAAGATGATTTATATAGATCCACCGTATAATACTGGGAATGATTTTATTTATCATGATGATTATAAAGAAAATATCCAAAATTATTTGGAACAGACAGGGCAAGTTGATGGTGAAGGGAGAAAAATGGCCACTGAGATAGAAGGCGGTGGAAGAAAACATACTAGATGGCTGAATATGATGTATCCGAGGTTGAGGTTAGCAAGGAAGCTACTAACTGATGGTGGGGCTGTTTTTATTTCAATAGATGAAACAGAAGTTGCCAATTTACGGAAAATTTGTGATGAGGTTTTTGGAGAACCAAATTTTATTACTAATATAATATGGAAGCATACACAACAAAGCAAGAATGACGAACCGTATTTTTCCAGGCATCATAATAGTATTTTAGTGTATAGAAAATCACCAGAATTATCGAAAATAAGAGTTTCGAGAACTGAAGAAGATAATAAAGCATATTCAAACCCAGATAACGATCCAAAGGGAGATTGGAGAAGTGGTGACGTTAGAAGTCCTAGTTTAAGAGAGACTTTAAAATTTAATATTAGGACACCAAATGGTAAATTAATTGTTCCACCAGATAATGGTTGGAGATGGTCGAAAGAAACTATAGAGAAAAAAATACAAACCGGTGAAATTATTTTTTCTTCTGATGAGTCTAAGATTATAAGAAAGATATATTTGAAAAATCAAGAAGGGCGTACACCAGAAAATGTTCTTTTTGGTGATATCGTTGGTACTACTCGTGAAGCAAATAATGAACTAAAGGAGTTATTTTCAAAAGTACCTTTTGACACTCCGAAGCCAACAAGACTAATTAAATATTTAGCAAAAATGATTAGTGGGGATACAGATGGAAGCATTATATTAGATTTTTTCTCCGGTTCCGCAACAACTGCCCATGCTCTTATGAAACTAAACGCTGAAGAAGGGGTAAATCACAAATTTATCATGGTGCAGCTGCCGGAAGAAATTGATAAGAAGTCGGAAGCTTACAAAGCAGGTTATAAAAACATTTGTGAAATTGGGAAGGAACGAATCCGCCGTGCTGGTGAGAAGGTAAAGGAAGAACATCCTGAAAAGGCAGACCGTTTGGATGTTGGCTTTAAAGTGCTGAAGCTGGATAAATCAAATATACGTGAATGGAACGTTGATTTTGAGGAATTGGAAGATCAAATTACCGCTTTTAATAATATGTTTGTATCGGGGCGTAACGAGCTCGATGTTGTATATGAGATCATGCTCAAGTATGGTCTTGAATTAACCTATCCGATAAACACCTTTCAAGTTGAGGAAAAGAACATATATGATATTGCATTCGGCAATTTATTTATTTGTTTGAATGAAAATATTGACACAACAATTGCCCAAGCAATTATTGATAAACGGAAGAATTATGGCATTGAAACAAGTACTGTCGTGTTCGCAGATTATGGTTTCAAAGGAAACGATTCCGAAAAATTGAACTGTTTTAAACTGTTACAAGACGCAGGTTACCAAGATGAACAGCTCATGTCTATATAGGAAGGGGGTAAACAAATTGCAAATTCAATTCAATAAACTCGACTATCAGGAGGATGCAATTAGATCGATCACACGTGTATTTGAAGGACATCAGATCCGTCAGTCGCGATTTACAATTACAAATAATGACCCTCAGGGAAATTTATTTACTGAATATGGTATCGCAAATAACATCATTCGTAATCCGGCAAAGATGTTGCAAAACGTCGAGCAAATCCAGATAGATAATGAGATTCCAACGTCTGATAAACTCCCAGAACCTTTTCCACAGTTCAATATTGAAATGGAAACGGGAACAGGAAAGACGTTTGTGTATTTGAAATCGATACTTAAACTGAATGAAATTTATGGATTTAAAAAGTTTGTCATCGTTGTTCCATCTGTAGCCATTCGTGAAGGAGTCATGAAGACGTATCGTATAACCAAGGATGTTTTCCACCCCATACTGATGGAAAAAGGATACAATGCGTTTTCTTATGACAGCTCGGATCTTGGAAGTGTTTTAAATTTTGTCCAGAATGACAATATCGAAGTAATGGTCATCAACATTCAGGCTTTTTCCAAAAGAGAAGATAAAAAAGGAACAAAAAATATTATTTATCGTAGCGATATTGAGTCAATGGGCGGGGTGGCTCCGATTGATTTGATCGCGGAAACGAATCCGATTGTAATTATCGATGAACCGCAAAGTGTTGATAATACTGAGAATGCCCAAGCAGCTATTAAAGCGTTAAAGCCAGCTACAGTATTTCGTTATTCCGCAACACATCGCCAAAAAAGCTATCCACTGCTTTATAAGCTCGGCCCAGTGGAGTCTTATCACCAGCAGCTTGTCAAACAGATTGAAGTTGCAGGCATACGGAATGATTCTTACGGTAATGATGCTCATATTCGGCTAATTAATGTTAAGTCCTTAAAATCTGGCATCGCTGCAACGGTAGAGATGTACGTAAAATCCAAAAATGACGTTATAAAAAAAGAAGTGAAACTGAAACAAGGGGACGAGCTTTACATAAAATCAAAACGAATTGCTGCTTATGAAAAGGTCGGTTTTGTGCAAAATTTATCTGCAGAGCCGGGAAATGAATATATCGAGTTTTCCGGAAAGCCTTCACTCATCCGCCTTCGCGATATGTATGCGATAGACAGCCAAGTGAAACGAGGGCAAATTCGTAAAACGATTGATGAACATTTGAATCGTGAACTTCGTCTGAATAAGCAAGGGATTAAAGTTTTAAGTCTTTTCTTTATTGATAATGTTGATAATTATAGACAGTACGATAAAGATAACAATCCCTTACCGGGAGAGTACGCACAAATATTTGAAGAAGAATATGTCGATGCTTTGAAGAACCCACGTTATAAAGAATTACGAGATTATCATGTACCAGTAAATGAAGTTCATGATGGGTACTTTGCTGCAGATAAGAGCGGAAAGAAAATAAAAAATACCACTGGCTCAAGTGCTGATGATGAAACAGCTTATGAAATTATCATGAAAGACAAAGAGCAACTTCTTACTTTTTATGATGAAGAGAAAGGACAGACAAAACGGTCAAATAAACTTCGGTTTATTTTCTCTCATTCTGCATTAAAAGAAGGCTGGGATAATCCAAACGTCTTTCAAATTTGTACATTGATAGAATCTAAGGATACGATTACAAAACGCCAGAAAATAGGGCGTGGTTTGAGAATTGCTGTCAATCAAGAAGGTGACCGTGTACCAGGATTCGATGTGAATAAATTGACAGTGATGGCAAATGAAAGTTATGAAGAATTTGCTCGTGGGTTGCAGCAGGAGTATGAAGAAGATGGTATGACATTCGGTGTATTTGAGGATGATATATTCAGTACAATTATTATAGACTATGATGAAGATACAGGATTGAAAAAAGTGCTCGGCAAAGAGAATTCGGAAAGACTTGTTCGCTTTTTCAAGGATAAGGAATATCTGAATAAGCAAAATAAGGGCACGGAAACATTGGCACGCGCGATGAAAGCAGGGACATTGGAAATACCGGATGATATTGCTACGATTAGCGATACTATCTTAGGGCAAATTAGTGATCGGATCCAGATGCAGTTTGACAGTAGCAAAGTCAATATAAAAGACCGCGGTGAAAGAGTAACGGTCAAAGTGCAGAAAGAGGCATTGGCAGAACCATTCCTTGAATTATGGGATAAAATAAAGTATCAGACAACATATTCCTTGAATTTTGATACGGGGAAATTTATTCAGGAGGCGGCTGCGACCTTGTCAGAGGATTTAGAAGTCCGGGTTGCTAAGCTGCAATATCACAAAGCAGAACTCGAAAACAAAGCTTCTGGTATTGAAGTAGCAAAAGAAAGCTATGCCAGTTTTGCAGTATCGGATGCACAATATAAAGAAGCTCCTGACATCCTATCTTATTTACAAAATGAAACGAATCTGACACGCCGTACAATTATCGAAACGTTAAAACAAAGTGATACATTACGCGATTTTAGGCGCAATCCGCAAATGTACATGATGGAGACAGCGCGCATCCTGAATGCGGCAAAGAGGGAAATGATGGTCGATGGAATTAAATATGAACGAATGGAAGAGGGCGTTGTCTACGACCAGAGTCTTTTAGTAAATGATGAACTGATAGAAAGCTATACTGGTGATGTAGTTAAGTCTGTTGATGCAAGAACGATATACAATTATACGGTATGCGATTCTGGAGTTGAAAAGAAGTTTGCTGAACAGTGTGAGCAGGATAAAGACGTAAAGTTCTATATTAAACTGCCATCATGGTTCAAAGTTGCAACACCACTTGGTGATTACAACCCAGACTGGGCATTGCTAAAAGAAGAATTCGGTAAAGAGAAACTCTATTTTATTGTGGAAACAAAAGGCGACACTACAAAACAAGAACTTCGGCCGAATGAACGAGCCAAGATTCGTTGTGGTGAGAAACATTTTGAAGCTCTTGATACAGGTGTGGAATTTAGGAAAGCTTCGGAGTATGCGGGGGTTTAGGGGGTTTGGCTTCATTATCGTAGGGTGAAACGAAAAAATGATCCCGCACATATGTAGAAAGCTTAGATTTGAAAGCTTTATATAATATTAGTAACAGGACGAGGAAAGAAATAGTTGCGCAATCAATCATGAGAGGAGACTTCTATGGACATTTCAAAAAAATACTCTCAGAACAAAATAGTTGAGGTTTTAAAAGCATATTTATATGAATCTAAAAGCCACAGACAAATACAAAGTGAAATCTTGAAAATGGATGCGCCACCCCGCGGTGGGGGATTCGAAGCCATGATTATCTTACACCACTATGGAATATCCGGGGATAAAAAAGGGATTCTTGCCAATTCTGATATTGATGAACAATATTTGCATGCAAAAGATAATTATAAAAGAGGGCTTGACTTGATAAGGCGTTATACTCAAGGTTAGATCTCTGGGTCCTGTATTTGAACAATACCGTAGAAGGGGAATGGATTACAAACTTCCCTTTACCGGTATTGTTCAGATAATAATAAAGGCTTGAACACCTATGTAAAATCCGGATTTATCATTCTAAATTTACTGTTTCATAAAGCTCCGGAATAAGATCGTTCACAAATGGTGAATATTCTTTAACTGCTATTAGTAATAATGTCTTTTTAGCTCTTGTCATAGCCACATAAAGCTTTTTTCTTTCTCTGGACATAAACTCTTCTTGGTCTTCACCAGGAGAAAGGTGTTTATATGGAAGTTTCCCTTTTGTCAGACCTGTGATGATGACATGGTCGAATTCCAGACCTTTTGAGGAATGAAAAGTAATCAATTTTGCTCCGGGCGAAATAAAGTCTGCTTCATCTTCTTTTACTTTATATACTGGGACACCTCTTTCATCTAATAATTTGCCAAATTTATCAAGTTTATCATGGGAGGTCGCTATAACGCCGATAGTATCGTCCGGGTAATTACTGCGAATTTTAGATACTTGCTCAATAATTGCTTGTTTTTCCATACTCATGTCAGGACTAAACATCAATTCAGGCATTTTACCTTCTATTTCTGGTAAACTTGCTTTTTGGTAATCAGGGTCTTCTACATACAGTTTATCTTTTTCCTGAAAGTTATTAGCAAGTTCGATTATCTGTTTTGTCGAACGGAAAGTCTGTTTAAGAAAGCGACTGCGATTTCCCATAACATCTATACCGGCCTGCTTCCAGGTAAAAGTCCGGCGGTATATCTGCTGACCCTTATCCGCACCAACAGTCACGCTTTTTTTACTTGTGGAACTGATTGCCTTTAGTTGCATTGTAAATAGGTCTTGGGCTTCGTCAACTAAAATATGATCAGGTCTGAGGTTGTCAGGTATCTGATCGTTTTTCTCAACTAGGATTCTTGCGAGATCGTCTCCGTCGATTCCCTGATGCCTTGGATGGTTTTTCAGTAATTCATTATACTTCTCAAGAACATCATAAATCGTTTGACGATTTTCCTTTGTAACTCTTATATCACCACCTCTTCCTGAGCGTTTAACATTTAAATATTTTTCTCTTGAAGTTATCCCCGTACCTTTTATCCACTCAATTTCATCACATAGAAACTCTAATAGTTTCCTGTTTTTATGTTTTTCAACGTTCATATTGGGGAAGCTGGAATTTTTATTATGTTTCTTAACAATATTTTTAGCAAAGTTTATAGTGTTTTTCCTGTTTTCTCCTAAGATGAGACGTGTGTATGGATAATCAGTTTTTTCAAGTAACTCCTGCCCCCATTGGTGAAAGGTTTTGGCAGATAATGACATATTATATGTTTTGAGTGCGAGTTGGCCCATATAATTGGTCAAGGCTCTGCTGAATGTTAATAATAGTATTGATTCTTCCGGGTTTATTTCCGCAAGATAACTGGCTCTTGCTAGTAAAATAGTGGATTTTCCACTACCTGGTATACCCTGAATAAGTAAGTCGCCCTCAGGTTTAAATTGAACACAGTTTTTTTGGGGAGTGGACAATTCAGTCTTCGATTGGTGAATCATAGTTATTTCACTTCCTTCTTAGAAAAAATCCATCAGCTTTCTTAATTCTTCTTTTTGCCTGGCTTCTTCGTTTTCTAATTGCTTACCTGTCTTATCGATTACATCTTTTTCTTTATCTTTAAATTGCTTATCTCTGATTTCTGATTTGGCAGAATGATATTGTTCGTAAATAACATCTGATTGAAGACATTGTTCCATAAAACTTTGCTGAAGTATGCCTTTTTGGCCAAGAATGTATAATTGGTCCTTCGCTCTTGTTAAGCCAACATAAAAAAGGCGGCTTTCTTCTTCAATATCCGGCCGGCTACTGTGGGGAAACTGTCTGTCTCCTAAATATAAAATAAAGACTACCGGATATTCAAGCCCCTTGGCGTCATGAACTGTTTTTACAATGACATCTTGATTTTCGTTTTCTTCCTGCAAATCTTCTACAGTATCAGAGGATTCTACTACGTAATCTATCAAGTCGTCTGTGTCTTTTGCCCCTTGTTTCATAGCATCCCTAACAAAAGAAATCAATTTTTCATCCTCATTTTTTTTAATAAGTTTTGAAATGATATCCTGCACTGGTTCATCTTCATAAATAAATGAAAGGTTATTTACCTGTTCCAGTAATGAAACATTCCTTTCTTTATTCGTATGCGTTGCCGTATATTTGATCCCGGCCCTTCCTAATGCTTCCATCACCTTTTGACCTTGAGGAGAGTACTCAGAGTTTTTTCGGTATAAAACACATATATCAGACAATCCGTAATCCCCATTTTTAGTAAGTTCAATTATTTCTTCAGCAATATAATTTGTTGCCAAGTCAATGGAATGTGTTTCTACCACCGCGGGCTTAAAGCCTGTTCTGGCGTTATATGAAACAATATTACTTTCTTTTATAAAATCATTTGCCAAGGCAACCACTTCACTGGTTGATCGATAATTATGGATAAGTTCAACCTTTGAGAAATCGCTTGGTGATTTGTTGCTGAAATAATCGGCAAACCTTTTCATGTTCAGGCTATTAGAACCGTTAAAGGTATATATTGTCTGATTTGGATCACCAACAATTGTGATATGATGAGCTTCATTTATCAAGGAAAGAAGTAATTCTTCCTGAGCAAGGGAAGTATCTTGATATTCATCTATAAAAATATGGGTATAATTTTCCGCTATTTCATTGTATGTTTTTTGTTTCAATTGTAATAATCTGATAGCTTCGGTTATTAATCCCTGATAATCGGTAATGTTTTTGACCTTTTCCAATCTATTTATTTTGGTCCAAAAAGTCTTAAGTTCATTCCCTTTTACGAGTATGCGCCCTTGTTCGTAAGTAGTTACTGAATAAACACTGTTATTGTTAATTTCATTGTAATTATGGAGAGGATGGTTCTCCAGACGACTTCCCTGCCTGATCTGATTGTAGGCAGCAGATAATGCTTTGTTTACAGCTATTCTGTTTGCGTAATCGTTACAAAGTCCTTTGGTCAGAGAGGGATCCAGATTAATAAAATCTTCTGTTTCCATTATTTTTATGCCGTTGCGAAAACGGGACTCTCCGTGGTGAACGCCATATTTTAGAATACGGTGGGCAAGGCTGTGAAAAGTTAATACTGCAGGCATTCCACCATAACCAATAATATCGGAGAACTCGTCCAGTTTATTTATTAACTGGCTTTTGGCAGACCTGGAGAAAGAGATGCCAAGTATTTTGTCAATATCAATCCCCAGTTCACTTTGTGTATAGAGGATTTTCGCGGCTAAAGTTTTTGTTTTACCAGTGCCCGGACCGGCAATTATTTCCAGGAACTTCCCGTTAAACACAACGGCATTTCTTTGTTCTTGATTCAGTTCCAGAAGTATTTTATTCATTTTGAACATCCTTTGAAAAGAGGTGATAAAAATTTCTTCTAATTTTAATAATATCAAAAAAAGCCCTTTATTAGTACTAATAATTTGGTAAAATAGTTTTAGAAACGATAAATTAGGGAGTGGTAAAGTGAAGTCTTCAGAAAAAAATGCAAGAGGGGAACTTTTAGATCGCCTCCGATATGACCTTATTGGACCGGAGAGCAAACAAGAAGAGTTGAAAATTAAACCATTGCAAAAATACATGGCTGGAATTTTGTGGCCGATGAAATCGGGTATTGCAACTGTTGAAGATGAGAATGAAAATATTTTAGGAAGAGATACTTCGAAAGAAACTGTTGAATCTATAGCTCCACTGGCTAAGGCAATGAATCCTTCAGCTATTGGTATTTCATTTTTAGTGGATAAAAAGAACCCTAATTTATTGATAGATGTCAGTTTTGGAATGTATGAAGAAACCGGAGACAATCATTGGAAAAGGTACGTATATGAACTAAGTAATTTTGAAATAGATTTGACAAATAGATTGGGTAGTAAGGATTTTGTTTGTGTTAACCGTCTTGATTCCAAGGATGATAAAACAAAAGAATCCATTAAACTTGAGTGGTTGGTAAGAAAATATAAGAATTGTTATGCAGTGAGTATGTTTATTGTGAACCGTTACACACAGCAACCGGACGAACACACAATTGATCATAAATGTGTGTTTCAGCCAAAATTACTTGTTAAAAGTAAAATTGACAAATCGATTATGCAGCGAAGTGCATTTTCGAACAATGAGAAGGGATTTCAGGATGGCGATACAAGGTCTGACGAATTGCTTTACCGTGATGAAGCGGTTTATGGTGTTGGCCATAATATAGCGGTTAATTGGTATGATATTGATTCTACTTTAAAAAGATCGGGAAAACTGGAAACAGAAATTATTCCTGCATATGAAGTGCCAATGGTTATTCCTCCTAAGTGGAAATTAGGTGGAACTTTGGACATGAGACTGCTTGCAGAAAAGACTTCCCCCATGCAGATAGTGAATGCCCTTCGTCCGTTATTAGATGCATACGGGCAATGGATAGATGATAGAACAAAGGAAGTAAAAGAGATAAAAGAAGTCCACAGGCAAACAGCAAGGGAACACATAAAAAAGTGTCAATTATCATTGAGTAGAATGGAAAAAGGCCTCGCAGAACTAAAGAATGATAAAGATGCATTTTCGTCTTTTATTTTTGCAAATAAGGTGATGGCCGCACAGCGTGCACATACTGTTGCCGCAGAACAAGGTATTAAACCATCCGAAGTTTCTGCAACATGGCGTCCCTTTCAAATTGCGTTTGTTTTGCAAAATATAAAAGGAGTTGTTGCCCCTGAATCTGAGGACAGGAAAATTGCTGATTTACTATGGTTTCCTACTGGTGGTGGTAAAACAGAGGCATATCTGGGGTTGGCAGCATTTACCTTAGGATATAGAAGATTAATGAAGTTAAATGATTATCGAACAGATGTTGGTGTTTCTGTTATTATGAGATACACGCTAAGGCTGTTGACTGTACAGCAATTTCAACGAGCTACTGCAATGATTTGTGCTTGTGAAGAAATACGGAGGAAGTCTCCTGAAATATGGGGGGAAACGCCATTTAGAATAGGTTTATGGGTAGGCCAAAAGAGTGTGCCCAATAACTTTGACGATGCAAAAAAGGTGATAAGTACAAGGGTAGATGCAATTAATAAAGGACAGAAGGACTTTTATGTAGATCAGTCAAAAGGAACGCCGGTACAGCTTGTAACATGCCCTTGGTGCGGATATGAACTTATCAATGGCAAAAAGCCAAAAACATTTTTGAGCACATACAAATATAAAGATAAAAAGAGAAGGATTTTTATCTGCTGCCCAAATAGAGAGTGTTCTTTCCACAGGCTCAATTCAAATAATGAGGGGTTGCCGGTATTGGTCACGGATGAAGAAATCTATCGTCTGTTACCCGATTTGGTTATAGGGACCGTTGATAAATTTGCAAGAATGCCTTGGCAGCCGGAAATACAGAATTTGTTTGGTAAGGTAAAAGGAGAAATTCCGGAATGGGGTTTTATTTCCAATGGACATTCAAAAAATGAAAAAGATAATGCTAGAAACGTTGCAGGTTCATTGGATTTAGTAAATGAGAGGGTGATCCATCCGCCGAATTTAATTATTCAAGACGAACTCCATTTAATTTCAGGGCCATTAGGTACTATGGTTGGCCTATATGAAACTGCAGTTGATTATTTATGTTCAGTAGAATCGGGTAATAATGTAATTGGCCCAAAAATAGTTGCTTCAACGGCAACCATCAGGAATGCTAATAAACAAATAGAAGGCCTATACTGCAGGGAAACGCAGATTTTTCCCAGCCCGGGACTTACTCATAAGGATTCGTTCTTCGCTAAGCAAAGACCAATTGGTGAGATGCCAGGCCGTTTGTATGTTGGATTATTTGCCCCTGGGAGAAGTATGAAGACAATATTGCTGAGGGCCTACGCAAACATGCTGGCAAGTGTTACCCAAATGGACCAAAAATATAAACCGGAACACTTAGATCCCTATTATACGCTGGTTGGCTATTTTAACAGTTTAAGAGAACTTGGAGGAGCTGTTCGCTTAATTGAAGATGACGTGCCTGCAAGAATGAATACGCTTGAAAATCAGTTTGGACCTGAAAACAGTTATCAATTTTCCAAAAGACCATTGGAACGTGATGTACCGGAACTGACGAGTCGTATTGATTCAGGGGATATACCGAAATTGTTATCACGTTTACAACAGGTTTATTATAATAAAGAAGAAACAAAAATGAAGCCGATTGATGTTCTGTTAGCCAGTAATATGATATCAGTTGGAGTTGATGTATCCCGTCTTGGGTTAATGGTGGTTAATGGGCAACCTAAGGCAACTGCTGAGTATATTCAGTCGACAAGTAGGGTTGGGAGGCAAAATCCGGGATTAGTTATAACAACCTACAATTGGGCAAGACCGCGGGATATATCGCATTATGAAGAGTTTTATGCTTACCATTCAGCCCTGTACAGGTATGTGGAACCAATAAGTGTAACCCCTTTTGCATCACGTGCCAGAGATAGAGGTTTGGCGGCTGTATTGGTTTCCATGTTAAGACTTGGTGAAAGTGAATTGACCGAAAACAAATCAGCCGGTGAATTTAAAAAAATAGACAGTGTTTCTGATAAGATTTTGGACCTGTTTATAAAAAGAGCCGACCAAATGAACTTATCAACAGATGCCATTCAGGAACACCTTGAAGAACTTATTGGAAAATGGGAGGATGATGCAACCAGAAGTAAGTTAAAATATAGTAATTCTAAATCGGAGAGAGAATCCAACCTGTTGTATCCAATTGGCGGTAAAGAAACGGAAGGAACTTTTAAAACACCCAATTCGATGAGAGATGTAGAAGCAACAGCAGGCATTTATCTTGGATAAAAGAAGGGGCTGAATTGTATGAGAAATAAAGTAGGTGAATTAAGACCCAGCCAATTTATAACTACTTTTGGACCGGGTTCAATCGTTGATTTGCCTGATTATTCCGTTATGGTTGCAGGTACTGATAAATGGGATAATATAGATGTTTCCAAGTCAAAGGATATAGATGAACCGAGAATAAAAAGAAAGTTAAAGATAAATCAAATAAAGTCTATCCCAACAAATACCGGTTCTGATGGGCACAGTGTTGGAACAATACCTTCCTATCGTTTCCCGGAATATCATGTTTGCCCAAATTGCAGGAAGTTGGGAAAGCGGAATGGAAATGACTTTTTTGAGCAAGACGGAGCGCTATATTGTAAAAACCCTGATAGGGAAAATGGTCCCTGTCCCAAGGTTAAAACACATCCGGTACGTTTTATAACTGCATGTGAGAATGGACATGTTGATGATTTTCCCTGGGAGTTTTATGTACACAAAGGAACAAATTACGATGCCAAGAAATGTAAACTCTATTTGGAAGATAGTGGTCAAACAGGATCTTTGAAAGACCTGATAGTGCAGTGTACAACTTGTGAGAAAGATAGATCGATTAGCGAAGCACTGTCTAATAATAAGATTTTGGGAAAATGTACAGGAAGAAGGCCATGGCTGAAAGATAAAGAACCAGATTGTGAGAAGAATAGAAAATTACTACTACGCGGGGCATCAAATATTTATTTTTCTTCTTTGGAAAGTTCCATTGTTATTCCTTCTTCAAAGGCGGATGAAAATCTTGATCAATTTGTGAAGGATAATATTGATTTTAATGATGAAGAACTTATGAATGACAGGGACTTTTTTAATAAATATTACAAGAGAAACGCGGACATTAACAGGATTGGTCTTGAAAAGGTCTGGGGAATCGTTCAGAGACTTAAAAATGTATCTTCCCCTGAAGAGGAAGACTTAAAAAAACCGGAGTACGAAGCCTTGTTGATGGAACAATATAATTACGAAGGTATTGATTTTGAAACGAAACAAGAAGACGTACCATACAGGTACAGTGGTTTAATTTCTAATTTGGTAAAAGTAAAAAGGTTAAAGGAAGTAATGGTGTTAAAAGGATTTACACGAATTCACCCAGCTCCAGACGTAACTGCAAGGTTGTCAAAGGAATATGATGAAAAAGACGATGAATCAAATGAACAAGTAAAGTTTGCACCGTTAAGTGCTGAAAGGCTTAATTGGCTGCCGGGAGTAGAAACATACGGAGAAGGTATCTTCCTGACGCTTAATAATGATAGATTGAAAGATTGGGAGCGAAAATTTGAGGAGTACGAGAATTCTGTGGAGCGTGCCCATAGAAAAATCTATTTGGAACGGGATATGCCGGAAGAAGCAATTCCTCCATTTCAAGGGATACGTTATATACTGTTACATACTCTTTCACATGCATTGATGAGAGAATTAACTCTTCATTCGGGATATTCTTCATCTGCGTTGAAAGAAAGAATATATTCAGACAACCAAAACGGAATGGCTGGTATATTGATATATACATCTACTGTTGACTCGGAAGGAAGTCTTGGAGGCCTTGTAGAGTTGGGAAGTACTGACAAGTTTGAATCTATTATGGCAAGGGCTTTGGCTGCTGCTAGATATTGCTCAGGGGATCCTCAATGCGCTGAACACGATGCTCAGGCATTAACAGATGTAAATGGTGCAGCATGCCATAGCTGTATGCTTATAGCCGAAACTTCCTGTGAGAATTCAAACAGGTATTTGGATCGTTCAATAATGGTAGAGACTGTTGCAAATTATCAAAGAGAGTTTTTTAAGAATGAGAACGAGTAAAAAACTGCAGAAAAAAATAGTTCATTTTGTATCTGTGTTAGTCAAAAATAATAATCAACAACTATTTGACACATTAGTTCTAAAACTGAAAGAGAATGAGCTGGCAAAAGGTTATGAACAGATTTGCTATGCCTTAAATTTTCCTTTTGAATTGGATTATTTAATATATGAAGTCTTTGAGGAAGCTAATGAAAATGGGTGGAAATCTTCAGATTTAGTCAACAGCTTAGAGATTGCCTATCAAGCAGCAGTTTATCAGTTGAATTCTCAGCCTGGGATTACACCAGTTTGGACAGGTCCGACTTTTGATACGAGTTTTATCCAATTTCAAACATATGAAACTGTAAAACAATTGATTGGTTCTGCGAAGAACGAGATATTTATTGTAGGCTATAACTTCTCATTCAAGCAAGAAATTATTCGAACGTTGTTAAAAGAGTTAGAAAGTGCTGCTGAAAGAAAATGCCGAATCAACATAATAGTTAATGATAAAGAAGAAAATTATAATGAAATTAGGCTTAATTGGAGTAAAGAGCAGTATTTACTAAACATTTATAGCTGGAAGGGCACGGACCAGAATGATTATGCAAGTCTGCATGCCAAGCTTTTAATTATCGATCAAAAAAAATTATTTCTTACCTCAGCCAATTTTTCTTATCACGGGTTTATGAGAAATATTGAAACCGGGATTGTTATTGAAAACCATGATGTTATCCGTGAAATTTGGATGCAATATCATTCATTACTAAGGAATAACCAAATTAAAAAAGTATATTAGATATTAGGACTTTTCTTGTTAAACCTGTTATTATAGGAGAAGATAGGTATAGTGCGGATTAATAAGTAAAATTAAAGGAAGAAAATTATGAAAAAAACATTAAAGGTACTTGATTTATTTGCGGGTGGTGGCGGGTTTTCCACCGGTTTTTTACAAGTAAATCAGAATCAGCCAGATTATAAATTTGAAATCACGAAGGCTGTTGAAATTGATCCTGCAGCCTGTGACACTCTACGTGGGCATCTGGGCGTTGACAAAGTCATTCAAGGCGACATCACTTGCTCTTCGGTTAAGGAGGAAATCTATAAATCTTGCGCTGATATAGACGTTATTATTGGTGGCCCTCCATGCCAGACATTTTCGTTAGCGGGTCCGGCGAGGTCTGGTACTAAGGAAATGAGGGAAAAATTGAAGAATGACCCCAGGAATACATTATACAAACACTTTTTTGAGATAGTTGATAAACTAGAACCAGATTTCGTTGTGTTTGAGAATGTAGAGGGCATGTTATCAAAGAAAGTTGAGGAAGTTGGATTAAAAGGTAAACAGGTACAAGTTATTGAGTTAATCTGTGATGAATTGGGATCCAAAGGTTATACAACAAATATTGAAAATAGCATATTGGACAGGTTTCAAGTTTTAAATGCGGCAGATTTTGGAGTACCCCAACATAGAAAAAGGATAATAATAATTGCTAATAGATTAGGCTTGGATAATCCCAATATTAAACCTACTCACGGTGGTAAAAGAGTACCGTACAATACAGTTAAGGCTATCAGGCATTTACCCCTACGTTTGCCTGAAATTTCGCTCCCGAAAAACCTTAAAAATATAGATGTTCTCAAATCAAATTACAAAAAGATCCTTGAATTGTTTATGAAGAAAATAGGGGACTTGGCAATAAACGAGGCAGATGCAGATAATAAACTGAGGTTAGAAAAACTGTATCAAAGACTAAATGTGGAATTTGTATCAATTGTTGGGAAACGAAACTATAAAATACAGGGTTTGAAAAGGTTTTTAAATTTATATAACGAATTAATTATTGAATATGGGATTAATAATTTTGAAGAGGATCAATTGTTAACTAATCATCAGTCAAGGGTGCATAATTTTCGTGATGTTATAATCTTTATTGAAACTAAGCCGGGAAGTAATTCATCACGTTTTATGAATACTAAGTCCGATGATTATAATGAGTTGTTGGACTATCTTTACCCTTATGATAAAAGTAAGCATAAGGATACTTATGTAAAGCATTGCTGGGATAAACCATCTAATACAATTTTGGCCCATATGGAAAAGGATGGTCTTAAATTTATCCATCCAGACCAACCCAGGACGCTTACCCCGTACGAAGCACAGTTGTTGCAATCTTTTCCGAATGACTACGTTTTTCACGGTGGACGCAATGATCAGTACCGGCAGATTGGTAATGCTGTACCACCAAAATTGGCGGCAGTCATTGGCGAATCTATATTAGAGACAAAGAAGTTAAAGAAAATGATAAAAGAAGATAAGAGCGAACTTAAGGAGTATGCGCAGGTTTGAAATAACACCTGGCAAATAAAGGGCTTATATTTGAGCCCTTTTTATAAACTGAGAGAGTTCTTCAATAACTTTGTCAAAATCACTTTTTATTTCATGCTCCCATATTCTTTTTATATTCCAATTGTTTTCTTCATAATAATTATTGATCTTCTTATCACGATCCACGTTACTTTCAAGTTTATTTTTCCAGAAAACGGTATTTGTTTTTGGTATGTTTCCGTGAATAGGACATTGATGCCAGAAACAAGAGTCTATAAAAATGACTACTTTGTATTTTTTTATTGATATATCAGGTTTTCCGAAAAGATTTTGTGTATTTCTTCTGAATCTAAATCTTTTTTTCCATAGTTCACTTGAGACTTTGTTTTCAAGCTTGGAAATAGATTTTATAGCCTTCATGTTTTTTCTTCTTTGTTCTTTGGTCATAATGTCAGCCACGGTTTTTACTCCTTTCCATAACTTTAACTCTACTCAGCGGTATTAAGCTTCCATATTACTATCCCCTTTCACTACTATAATTGAAACAAAGTTAAGAAGGGTATTACCACTTTTTGGCTGAAGTTGATTAATTAGTCATTTTAACATACAGGGAAACAAGAATCCCCTATTGAGGCATACCATTATATGTCTTAGCGGTTGTCTTTTTTAAATATTTTGACCGCAATCCATCTCCCATCAAAATTTCCTCCTTCCCCCACCCCACCCAATATCCAGTACTTACAAAACAATCCCAATCATATTCTGATAAAGAGCCCATAAGAAGGAGGTCAACTTCTTGAAAAACGTGAAGGTTAGCTTACGGCCCATTGTAAGCAATATAAATTTACCCACCGTTATGAAGTCAGCTATGCTTCCAGGTGACGCAATGGAAAGGTTATTTATTGCTACCCAGGTAGGAGAAATCTTTTGCATAGGAAACGGAGAAATCCGAACGTTTTTGGATATCAGGCAGCGGGTCCTGGAACTTGGTACAGCTAATGGCGGGTATGATGAGCGGGGGTTGCTCGGGATGGCGTTTCATCCGGCATTTTATTATAACGGTTTGTTTTACCTTCATTATTCTGCCGCTGGAACACAAGGTCCGGGTGCGCCTCTTGCATCTTTTATTCCTGATCCGTGTGATCCCGAGAACTTGCACAACACGTGGACAAATAGAGAGGCGCAGTATGACCATATTGATACCGTTGAGGAATGGGGATTGCAATCAAATGGTCAGCCGCAAATGCGACGGACATTACTTAACGTAAGAAGACCGTTCGCTAATCATAATGGTGTTAATAGTTTAAGCTTTTCACCTGAGACAGGAAAACTTGTTTTAACAACCGGGGATGGCGGATCAGGCTATGATCCATTCAATTTGAGCCAGGATGATAGGGAAATATGCGGAAAAATAATTGAAATTGATGTAGCTCAGCTTACATCTGTCAAACATCCACCCATCGTCACACGTTTTCATGAACTGCCTGCTCAGGTTCAGGAGACACTTACGGTGATTGCCAAGGGGGTGCGCAATTCACCGGGTATTTCTTTTCAAAGGTATGATGATCAGTATATGAAATATGTGGGGAATGTCGGACAGGAGCTGGTAGAGTCCATTTTTTCATTCGCGTCTTATCAACCAATCCCTGTTTCCCATATTGTTCAAGCCTCGGGAATAAACGCAGAACTCGATCTGGAAGGATTTATCAACCTTGGCTGGCGGGGATGGGAAGGTGATTTGCCAACGATGATTTTAAGGGAGTGCAATCATAATCCGGATTTAGATGAGAAAACCATTGCTTATTACGATGAAGCAATTAAGACGTCAGTGAAGCGGATTCAGCCGTTAACCAGCTATTATCATCAGGACCCCCGACCCGACAAGTTTGCGGGAACTGCACTTACAGGGGTTCAAGCCTATATGGGGAGAGACATTACCGCTTTAACGGGAAGCGTTGTATTTACCGATATTTTCCGGACGGATAACTCCCAAACTCCTGCCAGAGGGGTTTTAGCTTATACTAAGGCGCGTCCGGATGGTAAACAGAGTGATTTTCATGTGATTGATACCGAATATGATTTTGGGTCTGAATCAGCTTATTTTGTCAGTCTGGGAACGAATCCGGACCAGAGCCGATTATATTTAGGCGTTTATGGATCGATGAATGTGACGGATTTTAACCAAGGCACTGTTTTTGAAATTGTACCATGACTAAATCATCATCCTTTTTAACCTGTGAAAGAGGATGAAAGAAATTTCAACCCATAACCAGCTGTAAAGGAAAGTAAATAAAAAAATACTTCCAGCTGCAAGAAATGAAAAGGACCCAGAAACAACTGGACCTAAAATAGGAAAATGAAAAATATACAAGAGACTCATAATCCCCAATACTAAAACAATAGCGCCAGCAGCAATGATACTTATTCTCTTCCTGAAAAAGGAAAAAGAGGCCCCGATGCCAAGCCCTAATAATCCCGTTGTAAAAGGAAATATAATCAGCTCCGTCGGCTGCAGGATGAATAACAGCATCATTGTCAGGAAATAGGCCATGACCCCAAACGGAATGGAAAACATAGCACATAACAGAATAGGCGCAGTGGCAAGCGGACTTAAAAAATACCCGATCCCCGGCAAAAAGCCGCCAGCTGACTGAAAAACAGCAGCAAAACAGGCAAAAATAGATACTAAAATGAGCTTCATCGTTCTTTTGTGGACACTGAATTTACTTTGGAATAAACGAACCTCATCAGAAACAGGTTTTAAAAATTACACCCTTCCACCTCCAATAAATGATTGATTCGTTACTATTGTATGTGTTGTTTATTGGAGGAGGAACATGGTGTGTTTGTCATGGGGATGAATAGAAGGCACGGTTCAACTATGCACAAGAAGTATAATAGAAATATCCGATCATCCTTACGATGGTCGGATATTTTTAACGCTATTATTTTTCTGGACAATTCAATAATAATAATACGGCCCACCATAATACGGCCCAGGCCCATAATAGTAGTAACCTGGATACGGCCCATAATAACCACCTGGTGGTCCAGGAGGTCCGGGCGGCCCGGGTGGCCCGGGCTGTCCCGGAAACAAATAAGCACCTAATAATCCACCGGCCAAACCACCAACAAATGGCGCAAACCAGAAGCGCTCATCGTTGTAAACAGGGGCGCCATCCTCTAAACGATAACTTGGATAATAACCATAAGGTGCATTCCAATCAATCATATTCGGCTGATAAGAGACTAGCTGCTGCGTTTCATTATTAAGCGGCTCATCGTTAAATTGATTGTTCATAAACATCCCTCTTTTCCCATTCCCTATATAGCAATATATGCAGTATCGTGGGCTAGCGTTCAATGTGCTGATTATGGTCTGCGAGGATGCCCGAATGAGTGACACTCTAAAGTCATCTACGCCTCTCTATGATAGAAACACTTTCCTGATTCACATGTATCGCTCCCTGTGAAGTCAATCATTGCGAAAGGAGAAAGCTTATTTAAATTAGGAAAAACGGATGAAATTGATCAAAAGTTTGAAGAATTTTTAAGCGGCAGCAGAATAATCTTTGGGTTTATATTAACTGGGTAGATTTATATAATCCAGCACTGAAAAGATCGGAAGGAAATTAAGAAAGGGCATGGTGGGTAACGTTAATATATCAAATCTCATAATAGAGCCATCTTTTGTTTAATGAAGTTAACTATCATGTTTATTTGTGTTGTTTCCTGAGCGTGATGAACAGAGAAACCAGTGAAATAATAATGGCTGAAACCGACAATACAATGATCCAGGTTGTCATCATTAATCCCATCTTTCTTGTTTTTTTATGTATAAAGCCGTTATAATGAAAGTACAATATGGAGAACGAGGGAAATTAATTCCCTTGCTCGTGCAAGATGCAGACTATCGCTGTCCAGGGCGATGGTCTTTTTTCTCTTGGTGCTGAGTAGCGTGATTGTTAAATTAACCAACGCTGTGATCAATCCAACAATAGCTGCGATCAATGCCACAATCTCCATATTTAACACCCCCTTTCAGTTGGGGGATGCGTTTATTATAGCATAAAAGGAAAATATGTTCTATTTTGAACGCTGTAAATTACGTCCGCAAATATTTAATGGAAAATAAGCAAATTTTAATGAAAGAAGTTCGCTCATCAATTTTGCTTACCACCTATATTCGCTTGTCTTCTCACAACCGCTTCAAACTAATCCCGCTCCGCATATTCTGTAGCGCCTTTTTCCCCACTTCCTTATTCGCAATCATGACATTGGTGTAAAGCGCATCGATGATGGACAGCTGGCCGATTCTGGATGATAATGCTTCAGATCGAAAGTCGGTCTCTTCTGCAACCGTATATAATGATATGTCTGCTTCCTCGGTGAGAGGAGATTTTGCAAAATTTGTTATTGCTACGGTCATTACCTCATTTTCCTTTAAAACTTGCAGGACATCCAGCATGTCTTTTGTGGAACCTGTATGTGAAATGACAATGGCAAGATCCTCATCCTTCAGCTGGGATGCGGACATAATTTGCATATGGGAATCGAGCGTTGCATTGACATGAATGCCGCTGCGTATAAATTTATGATATCCATCCATTGCTACAAGGGCAGACCCGCCACTGCCGAAGAATTCCACTTTCCTGGCCCGAATAATGGCTTCGACTGTTTTTTCAATCATCGCTTCATCCGATATGTGAAGCGTATCCTCAATCGTTTTGATATTGGAGCGGAAAACTTTTTCCGTGACGGTTCCGGTACTATCATCTTCATCTATTTTCTCATGAATATCTTTCATTGGTGTGACTACCTCTGCAGCAAGAGCAATCTTCATGGCCTGAAACCCCTTGAAGCCAATACGCTGGCAGAAACGAAAAACGGTGGACTCTGCCACACCCAATTCTTCGGCTACCTGGTTAATGGTATGGTGAATGATGTTTTGGGGATTCTCTAAAATATAGTCAGCAATTAATTTTTCCTTATCCCTGAATTTACCATAATTGCTTCGTATGCTTGCAAGACAGTGCTGGTTATTGTTTGCCATAAGAATTTCTCCTCACGTTTCACATTTACTTTCATTATAAAGGAAAATTATTTTTTTAAAACCCTTGCATACGGAATTTTTTTTGATATAATCGTTCATATACGGAAATTCATTTCACAAATATTGGAGGACATCATGGAAATAGGGATGATAGGCCTCGGCAAGATGGGTCTTAATTTAACATTGAATTTATTGGATCACGAACATAAGGTGATCGGTTTTGATAAGAATACGGCTTCATCTGAAAGCGTCACCAATGATAATTTTCATCTGGCAGCGACACTGACAGAATTGGTGGAAAGCCTGCCAGCACCCAGGAAAATATGGCTGATGGTTCCGGCTGGAGAGGTTACCACGGCAGTCATCGATGAATTGACGCCACTGCTGGAAAAAGGCGATATGCTGATTGACGGCGGAAATTCCAATTATAAGGACACATTGAAGCGTGCTCAAATCTTAGGCGAACGGGGAATTTATTTCTTTGATTGCGGGACGAGTGGCGGCGTGGACGGTGCCAGAGAAGGAGCATGCACCATGATTGGCGGCGATGCGGAAAAATTTAAGGAGATTGAGCCGCTGTTTCAGGACGTTTCGATCGGGAATGGATATCTTTATACCGGAAAATGCGGGAGCGGACATTTTTTGAAGATGGTGCATAATGGCATGGAATATGGCATGATGCAGGCAATTGGAGAAGGGTTCGACATCCTCGAAAAAAGTGAATTTGACTATGATTATGAACAGGTTGCCAGAGTGTTTAACCATGGTTCGGTCATCCGGTCCTGGCTGATGGAATTGACGGAAAGCGCTTTTGCCAAAGATGCCAATCTGGACGACATTCGTGGTGTGATGAATTCCTCCGGGGAAGGCAAGTGGACGGTCGAAACAGCACTCGATTTACAGGCGGCAGCCCCGGTGATTGCGCTGTCACTGATGATGAGGTACCGCTCACAGGAAAATGATACATTTTCGGGAAAGGTTGTTGCAGCATTGCGCAATGAGTTTGGCGGACATGAAGTTGTGAAGAAGTAGCAAGGAGGAAGACCGATGAAGCAGCAAGACTTATATCTGGGCGTGGACATTGGAACCACGAGTACAAAAGCGGTTCTGTACCGGAAAAGCGGGGAAGTGGAGGCGTCCCATACCATCAATTATCCGCTCCATACACCGGATACGCTGGTGGCTGAACAGGATCCGGAAGAGATATTCCATGCGGTGCTGGGAGTGATCCGGGAGACAGTCTGGAAAGGCAATGTTTCTGCCGGTGAACTTCGTCTGATTTCATTCAGCTCGGCCATGCACAGTTTGATTGCGATTGGTGACAATGATGAATTGTTGACGAACAGCATTACATGGGCGGATACACGGGCAGCTGACTATGCCCGGAAGATTAAAGAAGAACATGATGGCCATGAGATCTATTTGCGGACCGGAACCCCCATTCACCCCATGTCTCCGCTGGCAAAACTGGTTTGGATGAGACATGAGGAGCCCGAGATCTTCAGCAAGGCACGGAAATTTATTTCGATTAAAGAATATGTTTTTCATCAACTTTTTGGAGAGTATGTGGTCGATTATTCGATGGCATCTGCTACCGGATTGTTTCATTTGCAAACGCTTGACTGGGATGAGGCAGCACTTGACTTGGCGGGTATTTCACCAAAGCAGTTGTCGGAGATTGTTCCGACCGTTCATCAGATGAGCGGAGTGAATGAAGAATACCGTACATACATGGGGATTGATGCGGATGTTCCGTTCGTTATCGGCGCAACGGATGGCGTTCTGTCAAATCTCGGGGTGAATGCGATGGAAGAAGGTGTCATTGCGGTCACCATTGGGACGAGCGGAGCCATTCGGACCGTTTATAGTGAGCCAAAAACGGATCCAAAAGGACGGATTTTCTGCTATGCGCTGACGGAAAAACATTGGGTCATTGGCGGACCGGTCAACAATGGCGGGATTATTTTACGGTGGCTCCGGGATGAGTTCGCTGCCGCGGAAGTGGAAACAGCCAAGCGGTTGGCGATTGACCCGTATGATGTGCTGACCAAAATTGCGTCCGGTGTGAATCCCGGCGCGGATGGGCTGATTTTTCACCCGTACTTAAAAGGAGAGCGTGCGCCAATCTGGAATGCCAATGCGCGCGGATCGTTTTTCGGCTTGAGCATTCATCATAAGAAAGAGCACATGATCCGGGCGGTGCTGGAAGGTACCCTTTACAACCTGTACTCGGTGCTCTTGGCGCTTGAAGAATTGACCGGTGAGCCGAAAAGTATTCAGGCTACAGGCGGTTTTGCCCGGTCGGAAACGTGGCGGCAAATGATGGCCGATATTTTCGACAAGCCCGTCATTGTTCCGGAAAGCTTTGAAAGTTCCTGTCTCGGTGCTGTTGTCCTTGGCATGTACGCGACCGGTGAAATTGACGATTTCAGCATTGTTTCGGAAATGATTGGTCAGACGAACACACATTATCCGGAGGCGGAAACAACAAATGTTTACCGGGAATTGCTGCCAATTTATATCCGGCTTTCCCGGCTCTTGACCGAGGAATATGAAAGCATCGCAGCGTTTCAGGAAAAACATTTAGGTGAGGATTGACGGCCAGCGAAAGAGGTGATGTTGATGGATGTTGTGACACTTGGCGAAACCATGGCGCTTTTCAGCCCGGAAAGTCCCGGTCCAATGCGGTATGCTGATCGTTTTTCAGCGCGGATTGCTGGTGCCGAATCGAACGTGGCAATTGGCCTTTCACGTCTCGGGTCTGAGTCTGGGTGGATCAGCCGAGTTGGCAATGACGAATTCGGTAAAAAAATCCGTGCGTTTATTCGCGGGGAAGGTGTTGATGTCAGTCGGGTAACCTTTGATGAAACGGCTGATACCGGTCTTTTTTTCAAGGAAAAACTCAGCCCCGGTGAATGGCGGGTGAAGTATTACCGGAAAGGTTCAGCGGCAAGCAAAATGAAGCCGGAAGATATCGATGAATCCTACATTGCCGGTGCGAAATTTTTGCATGTGACTGGAATTACACCAGCTCTGAGTGATAGCTGTTATGAATCCGTTTTAACTGCTATTGACTATGCGAAAAGACATAATGTGACTGTCGTTTTTGATCCGAATGTAAGGCGAAAACTTTGGCCGGAAGAAAGGGCAAGGACCGTTTTGCTTGAGTTGAGTTCAAAAGCCGACATCGTACTGCCGGGAATGGATGAGGCGAAATTTCTCTTTGGAGAGGGTTCGCCGGAAAAATTGGCGCAACGATTTCAGGAACATGGCCCAACCGTTGTCATTATGAAACTGGGCAAGGAAGGTGCTTATTATCTGGACCGGGATATGGATGGTTATGCAGAAGGGTTCAGCGTTTCCGAGGTTGTCGATCCGGTCGGTGCCGGGGACGGGTTCTCTGCCGGTTTTCTATCGGGATTGCTTGATGGATTGGATGTACCTGAAGCAGTACAACGAGCGAATGCCGTTGGAGCAATGGTGACGATGGCAGCTGGTGATGTGGAAGGATTACCGGAAAAAGAACGCCTCCTGGACTTTATGGATAACCGGGAACATGGCGATGTCGAACGATAAGGAGCCGATTTTAATGAAAAATACATTGCAAAAAATCATGGATGAAAAGCTGGTTGCAGTGGTTCGCGGTGCGGATCCGGACGAGGTGATACCAATAGCTGAGGCACTATTTGATGGCGGAATTCGCATCATGGAAATAACGATGGACACACCAAAAGTGGAAACGGTCATCCGTGAAGTAGCGAATGCGTTCGATGGGGAGATGATTGTTGGTGCTGGTACTGTCTTGGATCCAGAGTCAGCCAGAACCGCCATTATGGCAGGTTCTCAGTTCATCTTTTCCCCGACCGTTAATACCGACACCATTAAAATGACGAAACGGTATGGGGTGGTCAGTATACCTGGCGCGATGACACCGACGGAAATCCTGACGGCATATGAGCATGGAGCAGATCTTGTCAAAGTTTTTCCGGCAGGTGCCATGGGTCCCGGATATATAAAAGATGTCCATGGTCCATTGCCTCACATCCCGCTGATGCCGACCGGGGGAGTAGACCTCTCCAATGTCCGGCAGTATTTTGAAAAAGGTGCTGTGGCAGCAGGACTTGGCGGTGCACTGGTTAAGACCGGTTCACCGCAGACAGCTGAGCGTTTGAAAGAATTGACAGCAAAAGCGAAGCAATTTATCGATGCGATTGAAGGTGTGTAACGATGAAAATTACCGATTTTA
The DNA here is from genome assembly GCF_002763455.1 of Lentibacillus sediminis. GTDB lineage: Bacteria > Bacillota > Bacilli > Bacillales > Amphibacillaceae > Lentibacillus_D > Lentibacillus_D sediminis_A. Next base: position 79,533 of record NZ_NIXK01000005.1, on the reverse strand, counting down.
AACTGTACCAGATAGAACCACGGTGGTTGTTTTTAAAAATCGAAACAGACGAAGGGGTCAGCGGATGGGGAGAGCCGATTATCGAAGGCCGTGCCCATACGGTTGGTGCCGCTGTGACCGAATTGATGGATTACCTCATCGGCAAGGATCCTCGTAATATTGAAGACCATTTTCAGGTATTATACCGCGGTGGCTTTTATCGTGGCGGCCCCATTTTGATGAGTGCTATTTCCGGAATAGAGCAGGCACTCTGGGATATTAAGGGGAAGTATTACCATATGCCGGTCTATGAAATGCTTGGCGGAGCGGTCCGTGACAGTATCCAAGTCTATTCATGGATTGGCGGGGACCGGCCACAGGATGTCGGAGCTGCCGCTAAGGAAAAGGCGGGTGCCGGTTTTACAGCAATCAAAATGAATGGTACCGAGGAAATGAATTATATCGACAGCTATTCGAAGGTGGATGCTGCGGTCCATCGTGTTGCAGCGATTCGTGAGGCAGTCGGAAATGACTTTGGCATCGGCATTGATTTTCACGGGCGCGTGCATAAGGCAATGGCCAAGATTCTCGTGAAAGAACTGGAGCCATACCGGCCGATGTTTATCGAAGAACCAGTCCTTGCAGAGAATGTGGAAGCGTTTCGGGATATTGCTAACTACACGGCAACACCGATTGCTGCTGGTGAGCGCAACTATACGCGCTGGGGCTTTAAGCAAATGCTGACAGATGGAGTGGTCGATATTATCCAGCCGGACTTATCGCATGCTGGTGGAATTTTGGAAGCGAAAAAGATAGCTGCCATGGCAGAAACGTTTGACGTGGCGGTTGCACCACACGCACCACTTGGCCCGATCAACCTTGCTGCATCGCTTCAGCTGGATGCTTGTACACCAAATTGCATCATTCAGGAGCAAAGCCTTGGCATTCACTACAATCAGGGGAGCGACCTGTTGGATTATCTTATTAACCCAAGCGTATTTGAATATGAAAAGGGTTCCGTGAAAATTCCTAATGGCGCGGGTCTTGGGGTAGAGATAGATGAAGAACGGGTGATGGAAGCGGCCAAAAAAGGGCACCAGTGGAAGAATCCGATTTGGCGGAATACCGATGGTACGGTTGCAGAGTGGTAACTTGAGGAGAATAGAAAAAATTAATGAAAATGGAGGAGAAGAGACATGTCCTCAACAGGGCTGATTTTACTTGCTGTATTTGGAGTAGCGTTATTGCTATTCCTCGTTATGAAAACAAAACTGCAGGCGTTTATTGCACTGCTTGTTGTCAGTTATTTAATTGGGTTATTGTCCGGCATGAGTCCGGAAGAAGTGTTACAGGCTGTCAGTGATGGAATGGGAGGCACAGTCGCTGAAGTTGCAATTATCATCGGTGTTGGCGCAATGTTCGGTGAAATTTTGAAAGCATCCGGTGGTGCCGAGCGTCTGGCGATGACACTGATGGACAAATTCGGCGAAAAGCGCGTTAACTGGGCGCTGATGCTGACCGGTTTTATTATTTCGATTCCGGTATTTCTCGATGTCGCATTTGTTATCTTAATCCCTATTTTATACAGTCTGGCACAGAAAACGAAAAAATCACTGCTGTTCTTCGCAATTCCGCTGCTTGCCGGTCTTGCGGTAACACACAGTTTTGTGCCACCGACCCCAGGACCGATTGCAGTATCGTCGCTTTTGGGCGCGAACCTTGGCTGGGTTATCCTGTTCGGTTTAATTGCAGGTATTCCAGCAGCAATCATTGCCGGTCCGATTTTTGGGACGTATATATCCAAAAAAATTCATGTAGAAGTCCCGAAAGAAATGCTGAAGAACATGGCTGATGAAGCGCGCGGCAAAGTATACGATAAAGACTTGCCCAGCTTCAGGATGATTGCTTCATTGATTCTTTTGCCATTGTTCCTGATTTTGCTGAACACGTTTACAAGTGCTTCGCTTCCAGAAGGAAGTACACTGCGGTCAGCGCTGACATTCGTTGGTAACCCTGGTGTTGCTTTAACGATCACCGCATTACTGACATTCTATTTGCTTGGTACACGCCGCGGCTATTCGAAAGATGAAATACAGGAGATTGCAACTAAAGCCTTGGAACCAGCTGGTATCATCATTCTCATTACTGGTGCTGGTGGAGTTTTTGGTCAGGTACTGGTTGAAACTGGCATTGGAGATATTATAGCTGATACTATGACCAACCTGAACATGCCTATTCTAGTATTTGCATTCATCGTATCCGGAGCTGTTCGTATAGCACAGGGGTCGGCAACAGTTGCGATGGTTACCGCAGCAAGTTTGGTTTCACCTGTTATTGACACACTCGGGATTGAAGGTCCAATGCTTGCATTGATGGTAATCACGATCGCCTCCGGTGCAACGATTGCTTCACACGTAAACGATTCCGGTTTCTGGCTGGTCAACCGATTCCTCGGCCTGTCCGAGAAAGACACACTGAAAACCTGGACAGTAATGGAAACCATTATCGGGTTTGTCGGATTTGGAGTGGCATTGATTTTGAGTATGTTTGTTTAAATGGTTTAGGGGCAGGGTGTGTAGCTCTGTCCTTTTCTATCTTTTGATAAAAACCTACAATGGAGGCAGACAATGTATTTCTTGTCGGTTGTCTCTCTATTTAATGTTTATTCGCGTTGATTTTGAGCGTTATAAGTAGAGATACTAGTGATATAAAAATGGCTGAAAATGACAATACAATTGCCCAGGTTGTCATAATACATCCCATCTTTCTTGTTTTTTATGTATAAACCAGTTATAATAAAAGTATAATACGGAGGAGCAAGGGAAATTAATTCCCTCGCTCAAGGACAGTCCTGACTATCGCTGGCTAGAGCGATGGTCTTTTTTTCTCTTGATGTTGAGTAGCGTGATTATTAGATTAACCAACGCTGTGGACAAACCAACAATAGCTGCGACTAATGCCACAATCTCCATATTTAACACCCCCTTTCAATTGGGGGATACTTGTATTATAGCATAAAAGGAAAATACGTTCTATTTTAAAGCAGTTAATTTCATGGAAATTTAGTGATGTTCAGCTCTGTTCCGATTAAAGAAAATCAATGGAAAGAAGGTAAGCGTATTATTCCTTATGGATCGTTTATTTGCAATAAGCAGAAGTAAAAGACAATTGGACAGAGCTGCCATCAATCCACAAAAAAAGAAAGCGTATCTCTACGCTCTCTTTCGGGACTCCTTAACTAATTCTTTCACTTCATCCAAGCTGAGCCCTGTTTTTCTCCGCGATTAATCCCAAAGAAAGGTGCTTTTTATAAAAATCAAAATGAATTTGCAGATAAATGCCATTTTTATGATTGATTGTCTATGTGTAGTTGTATATAATAAAAGTTGAAGGTATGATGCCTTCCATTCCCTTTATGGAAGGGGGTGATAGAAGATGGAACAGGTTTTAATTCTGATTGCGTCTATTGTGAATCTGTTTGTTGCAATCGTCAATTTGATTGCGATTACGGGTGAGCAAAGGCGTAAGAAGAAAAAGAACTCTAAACGCCATCAACGTTAGAGTTCTCTACCAACTGGAAAGGGATTAATTTCCCTTTCCTATCCATCATTCTATGTCCATCATACCTTCTTTATTCAAAAAAATCAACTGCAAGGGGTGATTCTCATGATAGCACTTGCTCTAACCATATCAGGTATTGCTCTTATCATATCCATGATCAACATAATTTTAGTGAGAAAGTACCGATAGGAGTACCTTTCCTGGAAGTGGTACTGTTGCCTTTTCTCAAGTCTAATAATCAAAGCACCTGTTCATGAATGTCTTCTATCATAAACAGGTGCTTTCTTACTTTTTTCAAGATCCTCGCTCATCAAACCCCGGCAACCGCAAACTCTCCGCAGAAAGCTCCTCCATCTTTGGCAACCCGCGCAACGTCGGATGACTTAGCCAAATCACAACCTCAAGCGCCAACACCAGCCCGAAAAGCAAAAAGGCAATTCGGATATCCAATACCATGCCCATGTACCCGCCAATAAGGGAACCCAGCGGCATGGAAACATTGCTCACGCTGACGGATACGGAATTCACTCTGCCCAGAAAAGTCCCGGGAACTGCCGTTTGAATGGCAGTCGGAACAATCACATTGGATACACCGACAGGAACCCAGACAAGCCCAAAGAAAATTAAACTAACCATTGGAGAAGTGGTTGTCGCCGAAACAGCCCAGCACATGGCCGCCAAACTAAAAGCGGTAATATAAAAAGCACCCATTCGTATACCACGCACCCGAGGGGCAAGTAACGCTCCAAGCAAGCCGCCAACCGACATGACTGCCAGATAATACCCATAAAGTGCAGCCCCGCCTTGAAGATCGGCGAATGCTGGCAACAAAGCCATAATGCCTCCAATGGCGAAGTTGGTAATGATGGCGCCGAGTGTAAATAAGCCGAGTACGGAGCGGAAGACATAGTGAAAGCCTGATTGCAAGTCCTTCCTGTATTGCTTCAAACTTTCTGCTAACCTATTTTTTTCGGCTTTCTTCTGTGCCCTTTTTGGCAATCGAAGCATCATAAATAACATGGCAGCGATGATAAACAGCAAGGAATCCACCGCAAACAGCGCGATCACGCCAATGAGAGCGACAAACACCCCTGCTGCTGCATTTAGGATAAAATCAATACCCTGGTAAGCAAAAGAAAAATAGGAATTAGCTGTCACCAATTCATCTTTTTTCACGATTTGCGGCAATGCTTTGGTTTGTGCCGGGTAGACAAATTGCTGAGTCATCGAGATGATCGGCAGCAAGATCAAAACCGCTGTAACGGTTAGCCAATCCAGCATAGCCAACAAAGGGATCACGGCAAGCAATATCCCTTGGATGAACTGTGTCCACACAAGAACGGATTTCGTGGCCCACTTGTCAACAAGTGGCCCCGTGAAAAATTGCAACGCCCAAGGCAGCGATGTTAAAAAGCCGGCTAACCCCGTATAAAATGCGTTTCCGGTCAAATCGTAAACAATCCACATGGCAGCGATATAGTAAATGCTATCCGCCATATTGGTTAAAATCCGTCCCGCGAATAACATCAGAAACGCGCTGTTCGATAGTAATTTCATTATGTCCCTCACTTTTATTTAAAAATGCCAAATGAGGGTGATTCACCGAACGATGCTAAATAATCTACCTCATTTGGTTTTGTTGCATGATGAGTAGTTATTTAGTAAATCGAGCATCAATTCATCCGCCCTTTCGTTTTGTTTTCTTTATTTTATCAAAAGTCTGGTAAGGAACATAGCCTTTTTTCTATAAATCGAAATAAAGAGGAGAAAAGCGGCATGGTTTATTAAAAATTCTATGCCACCGAATCCGGCGTTCCTGCGATTGTAGTTGTGAAGACGTGCATATCGTTCTTTAAAGTAAACAAATTATGGTCAAAAAATCGTAATTATAAGTAAAACAAAGGATTGTTGAGGGATTGGAAGGTATTTTGTTCTATATAAAGAATTTAAGCATATTTGCGGGTTTTCATTTTGAATATATCCATCTATACTTTTGTTAGTTGTTCTTTATAAAGAATAAAATATATTATATAAAGAACAAAGGGGGCATCTACACCCTACTGCAATGGATGGCTTTAGATGCTCTTACAATGTAAAAGGACTGGTGGTGATTATGCGGAAATTATTCGTTATCGCAGCTGCACTTTTGTTGATCTGCACAACTCTTGCTGTAAACGTCTCAGCAGAAAAGAACCTCAATAGGGAATCCTCCTATCAAGCGTACGCTGAGAAAGTACATATAATTGTACAGGAAAGCGTGAAGGAATGGAAGGAATCGTGGGATGCACAGATAGACAAGGCAGCAAAAGGCTTGGAAGATTTTTACTTAGCAACATTTCAGAAGACCGGGGAAGACATCGAGGTGTACCAGAACGGCTATTTGACACGTTTGCAGGAAACAAAGAAGACCTTGCTGAATGAGGATTTCAGCGAGTTTGAACGGGCGAAAAAGGAAGAAATTAATGCAGAAATATCCGAGGATGTAGGGTTATTTCTGGAAGATCTATTAACCGAAACCAACTAAATTAATCAAAGAATGGGAGTTAATCACATGAAATTGAATTCATTAAAAGGAAAAATTATTGCAGGTACAGTAGCGGTAGGCGTTGTAACGAGCGGGGGATTGGTTTTTGCGAACACGGATGCTGGGGAGCAGTTGCAGGCGTGGTATGACCAGGCGTTTGGAGAAACTGTTGAATCAGCAGAAGAACAATCCATGGCATATGGGGAAAGTCTTCTTCCGGAATTAGCAGCGGAGTATAACGGGATGAAAGATGGTGCCACAGAAGATATTAATGAAACCAGGGACAGTGAAACGGCTAGCGCGCAAGCAGCGATTGAAAGTGCTAAAACCAGCCATATAGAAAACTTAGAAAGTACGAGAGATGAAATATTAGAGGGTATGGGACTACAGTTCTATAATGTCTTTTTGGAAGGATCTTCTGAAATTGAAGCATTAGCTGTTCAAGCACAAACGTATGCTACAGGTGACTTAACAGCACATACAGGAACTAAAGGACAAGAAGCTGTCAACAAAGTAACAGCGGATTTGAACGCCGCTAGAGATCAAGCAGTTTCCGATTTGGAAGATGCGATTGAGAATGCGCGGGGTGAAATTGAAGCAGAGTTGGATAGTAGAGGTGACAATCTTACTTATAATCTTAATCAACAAATTGACTTTGCCATTCGTGATCTTCGTGCCACATTGGATACACTACTTGAAGATCTCGTCCAAGAACAGCAAACAATCATCACTGTTTCCGCTAATGCACTTGAAAATGAAGCGATTAATAAGCTCGATGAAGTAGTAGCAGGAATTGGTGAATAATTAACAATGGATGGTTAGGGCCTCAAGTCTGAGGCCCTGATTTTCCCAAGGAGAGTTAATAATGAGCAGGAACGAAATGCACAGAAAAACACATAGAAAGAAAAGAAAGTGGCTGCTTGGAGCGGCTGTTTTAATCGTCTTCTTTGGCAGCAGTTTGAACGTTGTGTTTGCCGACCAGAACATTCAATCCTTGCTAACCAATTGGTTTGACCAGAAAAAAACAGAGTCGATTGGCGAAATTGAGGAAGCGGTAGATGCAGAACAGCAAAAGCAAACTCAACGATTGCAGGAAGCATTGCGACCGGAAATTGAAAAATTGAATGAGCAATTAAATGCGTTCACGGACCAGGAGAAAGCAAAAAGTATCCAGGCAATACAGGGGCATGCGGATCAATTAATCGCGAATATTGAGTTGGACGGCACGGAGGAGAAGGAGAATGTGGCAGCAGAATTCAAACAGATCATTCAAGAGGCAAAGGATAAAATGGATCATGTTCGTGCTACATTGGAAACGAATGAAGAAGCAAGTGAGACAGAGCAGCCTGAAAATGAATAGGGGGTTATCGATATGACCGCAAATACAGTTGAGGATACCAGACAGCCAGACAAAAAGAAAAAATCAGCAATTCTCAGTTGGGTTTACTTTATACTTCTGTTAGCTGGAATTCTATTCTTCTTTCGTTTTGTCATTGGCGTTACTGTGGTCAACGGCGACTCGATGGAACCAACATTTGAGAGTAATGATGTTCTTATAACCAGTCATCTGTTTTATACGCCGGAGAGAAACGACATTATTATTTTTCAGAGTGATCAGGGGTTTGGTGTAATGAAACGAGTCATCGCGATGCCTGGTGAAACTGTTGAGATTTCGGATGGAGAGGTTCTGGTCAATGGTGCACCAATTGATGAGCGTTATATAGAAGGCACGCCAGATGATATGGAGAAAACAACCGTTGATAAAGGAGAATATTTTGTCATGGGGGATAACCGTACCCCTGGGGAGAGTTTGGATAGCAGGAGTGATGAGGTTGGTAATGTACATAGGGAGAATATAGAAGGGGAAGTGATTATTTCTGTGTTTCCTTTTGGTTCGGTGACGGCGAGTGGTGAATGAAATCCTATTTCCTGATAGAATGACTGAAGTAAAAACACCCCAAATTTTTAGTCTGGAGGTGTTTTTGTTGTGGGGAGACTTCTTAGACTTAACCTGTTAAAAACCTCGAGATTTTCGAGCATTTATGAATTGCATTTGAAACAGCTGAAAGTAAATAGAACTCTTTATTTCTTCAGATGTAGCATCTCCTCCTCTGCATTCACCAACTTTAACATATCAATTCATACGCTAATTTTACGCTGTTGATATGTTAAGGTAGTGATCCTGTATAGGAAGGCACGTCGAGAACCAAAATAATTCAATAAATAAAAGCTGAACCCCTTGATAAAAATGGTTAACAATATTATTATATATATGTAAACCATTTACAAAAATAAGCGGGGTGGAATAATAATGAAGAGAAAAGCGTTTTTTGAACAGGCGCAGCGTTTCGGTAAATCTTTTATGTTACCGGTTGCAACTCTGCCTGCAGCGGGGTTATTGCTCGGGATTGGCGGTGCTTTCAGCAATCCGGCTACGATAGAGGCTTATCCATTTCTTGATGTAGCCTGGCTGCAAGCTATTTTTACCATTATGAGCTCGGCGGGTAATATTGTTTTTGCCAATCTGCCTCTCATATTTGCTGTCGGGATAGCTATTGGGTTGGCAAGGGCTGATAAAGGTACAGCCGGTCTTGCGGCAGTATTAGGTTTTCTGGTGATGCATGCTACTATCAATGCGATGCTGACGATAACCGGGGATCTGGCTGTGGAGAATATTGCAGAAGCCGGTCAAGGTGTAACCTTAGGTATCCAATCACTGGAGACAGGTGTGTTCGGTGGTGTTGTTTTAGGATTGGTAGCTTATTGGATGCATCAGCGCTACAACAAAATTGAACTCCCAAGGTTTTTAGGGTTCTTTGGCGGATCACGTTTTATACCGATTGTAACGTCGTTTGCAGCTATTATTTTAGGGGTTATCCTATTTTTCGTGTGGCCAATCATTCAATCAGGTATTTTCTCTTTAGGCGGACTGGTAGAAGCGACTGGCTATATTGGTACATTAATTTATGGATTTATTTTAAGACTGCTGGGACCATTTGGACTGCATCACATTTTTTATCTGCCATTTTGGACAACCAGCCTCGGTGGTTCGATGATTGTCGATGGAGCACTGATAGAAGGTACACAGCGGATTTTCTTTGCACAATTAGCAAATCCAGAAGCTGTTGATCAATTTTTCATTGGTACGGCTCGCTTTATGTCCGGGCGTCATATTACAATGATGTTTGGCCTGCTTGGTGCAGCGCTTGCCATCTATCATACAGCCAAGCCGAAGAACAAAAAGAAGGTTGCAGGTCTTATGCTGTCAGCCGGTTTAACGTCATTTCTGACAGGTATTACCGAACCACTTGAATTTTCATTCCTGTTTATCGCGCCTGTACTATACGTGATTCATGCATTTTATGATGGATTGGCCTTTATGCTGGCTCACATTTTTGAAATCACAATCGGCCAGACATTTTCCGGTGGGTTTATTGACTTAATGTTGTTTGGAGTCCTGCAGGGAGCCGATAAAACAAACTGGTATATTGTACCGATCATAGGTGTAGTGTGGTTCTTCCTGTACTATTTCACGTTCCGGTTCATGATTAAGAAATTCAATTTCAAAACACCGGGCCGTGAAGATGAGGAAATGGAAGAATTTACTTTCACCAAAACAGAGCGCGCAAATGCCATTATTGACGGTCTAGGCGGTGAAGGAAATATTAAAGATGTTGATGCATGCGCCACTCGTTTACGTGTCAGCGTGCACCAATCGGATCTCGTGAATAAAGATGATTTAAAGAAAACAGGTGCAAAAGGTGTTATCGCAAGCGGAAATGGTGTTCAGGTTGTCTACGGACCTGAAGTTTCCGGAATAAAAAATGAAGTGGAAGAAGCGTTAGGGGATAATTAAAAGATGAATGTATTAAACCAATTGGAAAAACAACTCGTTGTGTCTTGTCAGGCTCTCAAGGATGAGCCATTACACTCCTCGTTTATTATGGGACGTATGGCACTGGCTACTTTTCAAGGAGGAGCGGCTGGCATTCGGGCCAATTCGGCAGTGGACATTATGGAGATTAAACAACAAGTGGACTTGCCGGTCATCGGCATTGTCAAGCAGGATTATGCTGACAGTCCTATTTATATTACACCCAAAATAAAGGAAGTAAAGGAATTGCTTGATGCAGAAGTCGATATGATTGCCATGGATGCGACCAGGCGAAAGCGGCCCGACGGTGAGCAACTGGAAGATCTCGTTGCTTACGTACGGGAGCATGCCTCAGAAGTTTCGCTGATGGCGGATGTGTCGACGATGGAGGAAGCGATCAATGCGGAGGAATTAGGATTTGACTGTGTTTCGACCACATTAATTGGTTATACTTCTGAAACGGAAGGGACCAGCCTTGCTGATAACGATTTTTCGATTTTAAAACAACTGGTGGGCAAAATATCGATACCAGTGGTTGCGGAAGGAAAATTGGATACACCTGCAAAGGCAGCAAGAGCGCTTGAACTGGGTGCACACTTTATTGTGGTGGGCAGTGCGATTACACGTCCAAAAAATATTACAGAAGGATTTGCAGAAGCAATCAAATAACAGATAGGACTGGCTATCATCGCCAGTCCTAAATTTTTTTGTATTCATTTAAGGCGCTGAGTGTTTGTGTGTGTTTTCTATTCAGTTCCTGATTCTGCAGCAGCAGCATACTCAGGATATCCACAGAATATAAAATCGATAGTTGGCTGTTCAAAAATCCTTTTAACTGGTGAGGGATTATGCTTGATGTATATAACATAAGATCGGAATTATCGGCCAGTGGTGTTGAAGAATAGCTTGTAATGGAAATGACTTTAGATCCCTTTTGTTTTGCAACTTCAATCCCATCGATAATTTCTTTTGTTTGACCGGAACTGGAAATGGCAATGACGATATCATTTGTTTTAAGAATGGAAGCAGCAATGATCATGGCATGAGAATCGGTGTGCGTATCAACGGGAAAGCCCATTCTGGATAAACGCAGCTTTAATTCCTCAGCGGATAAACCGGAGCTTCCAATTCCGAAAACATGGATCCGATCGGCTTTGATAATCCATTCACAGGCTTTTTCATATACATCGATGTTGGTAAGTGAATTGGTCGACTTAATGACATTTTGATAAATATGATTAACAGTATGGATCGCATCGTGCGTTTCATCAATTTGTTCTACCGCATCACGCAGTAGGATTTTAAATTCAACAAAGCTGGCTGCACCAATTTTTTTGCAGAAGCGTGTAATAGCAGCCACGGATACATCAATCCTGTCAGCTAATTCTTGAATATGTATATTTAGCAAATCCTCATTGTGCTGGCTGACATAATCAGCAACTTTTTTCTCCGTTTTGCTTAGTGTCGGGTAATTTAATTGGATTTGATCCAGGATTGAGCGCATTGGGGGACCTCCATGTAAAATAATCGTATATTTATTATATAGGAGAAGAGGTGCTGTGTGTAATGAAAATGGTCAGGTGGCTTCTAAAGTGTTAGTTACAGGTAACATGGCCTTTTTCAATGTATGTAATCGCCTGCCAATACCAGCCTATATTTTTAGTCAATTTGGCATATTGTAAAATCTACACAACCCTGCTATGCTTCCATAAACGGAATACTCTACTATGTTGTCTCAGGAAGTAGATTTTTAAAAAATCACGGGGAGGAAACAAAAATGAGTAGCCGAAAAAGGGTATGGTATGAAGAAGCCGGCCGGAAATTGGATCAGGGATTAAGGGAGCAGCTGCATCACAGACGAAAGCAAGATCCGTACGAAACAAGTGAGGAGAGCATCCCTGTCATTGTCTATTTTGCTGAGGGTACTGAGAAAAATAAGATGGATGATGTGCAGGCGATCTGTCGTAAGGAAGCAAACAACAAGATTGATAGTGCGATAGGGATCAGGAATAATGTCAGTGGCCACCTGACACCAAAGATGATAAGAAACATTAAAGATCATGAGGCGGTTGACCGGATTTATTACGATCGTCCAGTTTCAGCGTTTCTTGACATTGCCACAAGACATATTGGCGCTAATAACGTACAGGAACAGCTTGGCTTTACCGGGAAGAATGTCGGTATTGCGGTAATTGATACGGGAATTTATCCGCATGCAGATTTAACAGAGCAGGCGAATCGAATCGTGGCGTTTAAAGATTTTATCAATGATAACGAGGAAGCCTATGATGATAATGGGCACGGAACACATTGCGCCGGGGACGCGGCTGGTGATGGCTATCAAGCAGAGGGAGAATATGCCGGTCCGGCACCAGAAGCCTCGCTTATCGGGGTCAAAGCGCTGGATCAAAATGGCGGTGGAAGGCTGTCCACCATCATACAAGGCATTACCTGGTGTATAGAGCACAAAGAGGACTACAATATCCGGATTATCTCCCTTTCCTTAGGAGCGCCAGCTTATGAATCTTATCGGGACGATCCGTTGTCACAAGCTGTTCAGGAAGCATGGCATCAAGGAATCGTTGTTTGTGCAGCTGCAGGAAACGACGGCCCAGCGGCAATGACAATCAGTACGCCGGCCATTAATCCGTTCATCATCACGGTTGGATCAGCGGTGGATCAAAATACCGAGGAACGGTCTGATGATGAAATTGCGGAATACTCTAGTCGCGGGCCAACGATTGACTCACTTGTAAAGCCGGACATTTATGCACCAGGTACGGATATTATTTCGCTTCTAGCACCAGGATCCGCATTGGAAACCCAATTGCCAGAACAAATTATCGATGAGCATTATATCCAATTATCCGGCACGTCCATGGCAACTCCCATTTGTGCAGGAGTCGTTGCATTGATGCTTGAAGCCAATCCCGCCTTGAGTCCGAATGATGTGAAAAGCATTTTGCAGACTACGGCTCCGGCGATGTTTGATGATCAGTGGGGGTATGTTGATGCGAATGAGGCTGTGATGATGGCGAGGGATTATTACAGGTATGAGCAGGTTGTTCGGTAGCGGTGCATGCTCGGAGTGCTTGATCATAAAATTACTTACAAAAAAGCTCAGAGTGTTTGATATGCTCTGAGCTTTACGCTTGGTCACTTAAATAAATATCAAGATCATGTTTTGTGGAACCCTGCTTGGAGGTGTCTTTTACCAGGCCAATAAGTTGATGTAACGGGTCTTTATTGTCCACTTCGTTATTTGTCGTGGAATTATCGTCCATGGATAACCACCTCATATACATAATATACCAATGCAGTGAATTATACAAATAATGAAACATACCATGAAGAGATGTCTGAACGTTGATTGTTAGGTTTAATAGAGTCAGCTGGATTAGAAAAGATAGCTGTTCGGGCAGGAAGTCCAAGGATGGTTGTCGAAAGTAGGTACAAGTGAACCTAAATTATGGGAGGCATGCCATATGCAAAAACTAATCGAAAAGGTTCAATCAACCATTCAGGCGACTGGCGGCGAATGGGGGATTGTACTTGAAGACTTAAATACCGGCGAAAAGTGGGAGCACCATGCGGACAATCTATTCTATGCTGCAAGTGTTATCAAGCTCCCAATAATGGCTGCGGTTTTCGCTGAATCGGAGAAAGGTAATATCGATATTCACGGTACGCTGTCACTTCGAAAAGAAGATATGGTTGGAGGGTCTGGTGTTTTGCAGCATATGACGCAAAATCCAAATCTGGCAATCTATGACCTGATGATGCTCATGATCATTCAAAGTGATAATACCGCAACGAATGTCTTGATCGATCTGGTCGGTGTGGATAACATTCAAAAAACCATGCAGGAAATAGGTATGGAGAAGAGTTCGTTTTATCATAAGATGATGATTGGTGATCGCAAAGTAAAAAATGAGCTTACATCACGGGATGTGGGAGTGTTCTTGAAAAAACTCCATAAAGGGGGAGTGGTTTCTGCTGAAGCTTCTAATCAAATGATCGATATTATGAAAAGACAGCAAATTAGAGACTGTCTGGCTGGTGATCTCCCATACCAAGAATTAGAACACTTCGAGGAAGGTGCAAGATGGGAACTTGCAAATAAAACTGGCTGGGTTCCTGGTGTGAGGCATGATGTGGGGATCTTTTCTGTGGGGGATGAGTGTATAGCTGTTTCGGTTCTTTCCTGCGGGGCGGATGATTTGGAGTCTAGACGGGGGTTGGCGGAGATTGGAGAGAGTGTTTATGGGTTTATGTTGGGGTAGATGTATCTCCCTCTCATTGCCTCTTTCATTTAATAGTAATAATACGGTCCAGATCCAAAAGAGATGAGAATAATATCCCAACTTCAAAGGGAGAAAATTCTTAGAGAATATGAAAATATCCGTGCCCGGGCTGGTTAATTTTTACTAACCTATATGTAAGCCTTTTTTATTTCTAATAATCGACAAAATTCGGGGAGTGACAGGCACCCCCAATAGACATCCCCACCCAAATATGTAATAATAAACCTGTTGAAAAATGCAACAAGTGAGGACCGTAAATGATCAAGACACTTATGATTGCTCCGTATCAGGGGCTTGCAGAGACTGTCAAAAAAATAAATGTACCGGAAGATATCGAGCTGGATGTAACAGTTGCAAACCTGGATGAAGGGGTCAAGGCAGCAACAGCGGCGGAGAAACAGGGTTATGAGTTAATTATCAGCCGTGGTGGTACGGCAACGATGATTCAGAATGCTGTCTCCATACCTGTTGTTCATATTGATATAACTGGTTATGATATGCTGCGTGTTTTCACTCTCCTGCGTGGGATTAAACAGGGTGTAGCATTGGTAGGTTATGCTAATATTTCTCAGGGAGCGGCTACCATATGCAATATCCTGGAATTTGACGTTAAAATGGTCACGATCGAGTCAAGAGGTGAAGTGCGAGGACACCTTATTAATCTAAAAGAGCAGGGATATTCGGTTGTGATCGGCGATGTGATTACTGTCCAAGTTGCCGAACAGGTTGGACTCAGAGGAGTATTGATCACCTCGGGAAAAGAAGCGATTATGGATGCTTTTGAGGAAGGAAGGCGGTCTTATAACTTCTTTAGAAGAGTAAATAGTCAATTTTATTATTTTCAAGAAACCTTCAACTCCCTCCCATTCCCAGTTATTTTAATGCAGAATGATACAATCGTCGAAAAAAACTTGACGTTCGACCGGGAGATCTCGCAAAAGGAGGTTGCAGAATCACCTCACCTTCCAAGGATAGCCAAAAAAGTTCTTCAATACAAAATAAACCAGGTGGATGAAATAGAGGATGAAAATACGATATATGAGGTACTTGCCTTTTTAGGGAGTGAGTCTGAGTCTATCGTCGGGATTCTATTTCATAAATCCAAGGGAAAAACAAAGCAGAGAATTGTCCGTGTTATCGGCAGTCCGGGGCATATACCAATTATAGGTGAGAGTACTAAAGCAAGTCAGCTAAGGATGAATATCGAACAATTTGCAACTACCAAAGAAACCCTGTGTATCATCGGTGAAGCTGGGACCGGAAAATATACAGCAGCAAAACAAATTCATTTTGAAAGGTATGGCCAAAAAGCGCCGATTATCGTAATTGAAGGGTCTCTTTTAAAAGGTGAGGAAACTGATTTTTTGTCAGCTACACTTCAGGCTATTCAGCAAGGGACCGTCATCATAAAAAATATGGAATCCTTATCTGAGGAGATGCAAGACACATTATTAGATATATTTCACGTTTTACCAGAAACAATTAAAATAGTTGCCAATGCAAGAATGACAGATGACTTAAAAAATCAAAGACTTTACAAGGAATTTTTCGTCCCCACCTTGCATCTTTTCCCACTACGGGAAAGAAAAGAGGACATCGGAAGTTTTGTTGATTATTTTCTGGCTGAATTTCATGCGGAGGAAGGTAATGAAACGGTTGGAATGAAACCGGAAGCCATTGACTCCCTTAAGCACTATGACTGGCCGGCAAATTTAACAGAACTTAAAAAGGTAATCAGGGAATTAAGCATGAGCACTTCAGCAAATTATATTGAGGCTTCACATGTCAAGGAATTGATGGACAAACATGACGCCAAGTCAGCTGCAGCAATAGAAGGCAGATCCGCACCTGTGTCTCTTGAAGGTACATTAAAAGATATAGAAAAACGAGTCATCAAGCAGGTTCTTGCAGATGAAGGAAACAACCAGTCAAATGCAGCAAAAAGATTAGGTATAAACCGATCAACACTATGGCGAAAGTTAAAAGAATAGATAAAACAGAAAGAGGGATCCTATGAAAGGATCTCTTTTTTGTTTTATTTTGCAACAAATGAATAGAATTAATGGTATTTCCATAAATTAATAATAAAAAAGTGTTGCAATTTATGTTGATATGTTTTAATATAATAGCTGAAAACGCTTTATATTTTTCCTGGTGTTTTATATTGAAACAAAATTTATATGAGGGGGAGAAAACATGAAAATAAAAGCGACGTTGGAGAGAATTCCTGGGGGTATGATGGTCGTACCATTGTTGCTTGCTGCAATATTGAATACCTTTGCACCTGACCTATTAAGAATTGGCAACTTAACTCAGGCCTTATTTGTAGATGGAGCAAATACGCTTATTGCACTATTTCTATTATGTACCGGAGCCCAGATCAATCTCCGTAATGTTGGGGTAAGTCTTGGAAAAGGTGCAACATTGCTTGCAACAAAATGGTTTGTAGGTGCCGGATTTGGTCTGATTGCTTATATGATGGCAGGTGAAAGTGGCCTTTGGCTGGGATTGGCACCGATTGCAATTATTGCTGCCATGACGAACAGTAATGGTGGTCTATATGTTGCGCTTGTTGGTCAATATGGGGATAAAACAGACCGTGCAGCCTATTCATTGCTTGCATTGAATGATGGTCCTTTCTTTACCATGGTAGCCTTGTCTATTTTTGGTGCAATGGGATTTGTTGACGGGTTGTTCTCCTTTGTTTCATTCGTTGCTGTTTTACTGCCAATTATTGTTGGTATGGTATTAGGTAATCTGGATGAAGAAATGAGGGCGTTCCTTGATAAAGGAAGTGCTATGCTCATTCCATTCTTTGCTTTTGCATTAGGTATGGGAATAGATTTTAACGCGATTATTAATGGTGGTCTTTCAGGAATTATTCTTGGATTGGCAACGGTATTCTTAACAGGTACAGCTGGATACTTTGTGTTTAAAGCATTCAAATGGAATCCTATTGCGGGAGCAGCTGAAGGTTCAACTGCTGGTAATGCGGTAGCTACACCTGCTGCCATTGCTGCTGCCAGTGCAAGTTTTGCAGCCCACGTTGACCTGGCAACAGTACAGGTTGCGGCTTCAACCGTTACAACGGCGATTCTGCTCCCACTTTATATTGGATTCCTGGTAAAACGCCTGGAGAAAAAAGGCGTCAAAGTACCGGATGATTATGTAGCAGAATAATTTATATAAATGGGGAGTAACTATGGAACAATGTATTGGGATTATTGCGGATGATTTAACTGGAGCCAACGACAGTGGCGTCCAGCTTATAGAAAAAGGAATTAACACATCAGTACTATTTGATATTCCGAACAGCCAGAAAAACCTGGATAGCGGCATCGTCATCGACACGAATTCACGAGCACTGACTCAGGAAGAAGCAGCGTTAATCACGGAGAAGGCAGGCCGATTTTTAAAAGAAGCTGGTTATTCATATGTGTATAAAAAAATGGATTCTACGCTGAGAGGCCATATCGGCACGGAATTGCAGGCACTATATCATGTGTTTAAACCGGAGTTCGTCTTTATTGCTCCGGCTTTTCCTCAGGTGGGAAGGACAACCAGGGATGGCGTCCATTTTGTTAATGGAGTGGAAATTGCTAAGACGGAAATTTCCCAAGACCCGAATCATCCGGTTACCGAATCATTTATACCTGCCATGCTGGAAAAAGAAATTGGCCAACCAGTCGGCCTGTTGAAAAAGGAAGACATCGAAGCAGATCTACCTGGTTTCAAACGTAAAATAAATGAATTTAAGGGTAATAATATAAATTATATTGTTTGCGATGCCGAGGTTCAAGAAGACCTTCAAAAGGCAGCGCAGAAAATGGCTGCCGTTACGAAAGATGTGATCTGGGCGGGTTCTGCCGGGTTAGCTCTGGAAGTTCCAGAAGTTCTTGTTATTACACAAGATAAGGTGGAACGAGCATTTCCTGCCTCTGGACAGGTTATGACAGTCTGCGGAAGTTTATCGGAAATTACACAGAATCAGGTGGGTTTTGCCATTGGTCAACCGAATGTTAAAGCGGTAGAACTTGATACGATGAAGGTTTTCGGTAATGACTGGAAAATGTACAGCCAGGATGTTATTGCCAATGTGCTTGAAGGATTTGATGAAGGGAAGGATGTTGTCCTTTATGTCCCTTCCAATCGGGAAATCCGTGAGAAAGTCAAGCATGTCGGGGAAAAGCTAAGCTTAACTAGCTATGAGATTGGAAAAAGAATTTCGGATGCGATTGGGGAAGCAGTTGCTGAAATTTCTGCGAAGAATAAAGAGCTGACTGGTTTGGTTCTCACAGGTGGGGATACGGCAAAAGCTGCATCGTATCATCTGGGTGGAATCGGGTTTAGTCTAATTAAACAAGTGGAAGCGGGCATTCCATTAGGCGCGTTGATCGGTTCAGATGTCGAATATACCGTAGTTACAAAAGCGGGGGCATTTGGAAAAGAGAATTCTATTTATCAAGCGATGCAGGAATTGAAAGGAGTTCAGAAATAATGAGCAAAAAACCAATTATTGGCATTACAATGGGGGACGCATCAGGAGTAGGGCCAGAAATAATTATAAAAAGTCTCCAGAATGAGCGTGTGTATGAAGAGTCACATCCCGTGGTCATTGGTGATGCCAAAATCCTTAAACGTGCAGCAAAACTTCTGAATGCCGATCTGACGATAAAACCAATTGATCCTGAATCGGATTTCACGACAACTTATGGTGAAGTAGCTTGTTATGATCTGGATCTGCTGCCGGAGGACCTGCCATTTGGTGAGGTATCGTCAAAAGCAGGTCATGCAGCATTTGAATTTTTAAGCAAAGCGATAGAACTGGCAAACAATAACCGGATTGACGCGATCTGTACGGCTCCTTTAAATAAAGAAGCATTGCACAAGGGTGGCCATGTCTATCCGGGGCATACGGAAATCCTTGCTGAATTAACAGGGACAAAAGACTTCTCCATGATGCTGTCATCGCCTAAGCTGAAAGTGATTCATGTCACTACTCACGTAGGAATTATCGATGCCATCAATATGATAAATCCGGAGCGGGTTCACAAAGTAATTCAGCTTGCTCACGATACGCTTCACAGCTCAGGCATCAAGGAGCCAAAAATAGGCGTGTGCGGTATTAATCCTCATGCTGGAGAAAATGGATTGTTCGGCTACGGAGAGGAAGAGGAAAAAATCATCCCCGCCGTTGAACACGCAGCAGGAGAAGGGGTCCATGTGGAAGGCCCACTGCCTGCAGATACACTATTTTTCCGTGCCCAGCGGGGCGACTTCGATATTGTAGTGGCCATGTATCATGATCAGGGACACGGGCCAATCAAGGTATTAGGTCTGGAAGCCGGCGTGAATATCACGGTAGGATTACCAATTATTAGGACAAGTGTGGATCATGGTACTGCGTTTGACATTGCTGGTAAGGGTGTAGTGGATGAGCGGAGTATGCTTGAGGCGCTGTGGCAGGCGGTGGAGTTGGCACCGGAGAGGTGATAATAGTGTTTGATGGAACAGAAAGACCGGGTGGTCTTTCTGTTCTTTTATTTAACCCGATTTTCCAAGCCCTTAGTTAATACCACTCTCCGCCTAATTGCCCAACCCGCCACAGTCTCTTTCCTTTAGAACCTCATCAACCCACCTGCGATCCAGTGTGCCATCTTCAATCTCTTGAAGCATGCGAGTTTCATCAGACTGCCGCTCTTTGGCTAGGTAGTATACCTCCTCAGCAATACCTGCAGGAACAACCGCCAAGCCATCCTCATCCCCGACAATAATATCGCCTGGGTTTATTAGCATGCCGCCAATTGACACAGGAACGTTAATTTCACCAGGTCCGTCTTTATATGGCCCGCGGTGGGTTACTCCTTTTGCATAGACGGGGAAATTCCCCTTGCTGATGATCCCGGCATCACGAATCGCTCCGTCAATCACAATTCCTGCAGCACCATTTTTCTCAGCCAGCCGCATCATGATTTCACCAATAATGGCATGAGACAATTCACCACCAGCATCGACAATGAGGACATCGCCGGGTTTCGTCAGATCAATTGCTTTATGAACCATTAAGTTATCTCCTGGACGAGTCTTCACAGTTAAAGCTGTTCCTGCCAGTTTTCCCGCCTGATGATATGAACGAATGGACGCATCAACACCGGAAAGCCGGTTCATGCTGTCACTGATTAGTGGGGTGGATATATGCTGGAATTTTTCCACAAGAGCAAGGTCCGGGCGGCTTGGAGAAGGCAAAATTCGAAATCCGTAGTTCATCATGGCATCTCCCCTTGAATATTTTCATTTTGAATATTGTACACGTAAACGCTTTCCTTATCAATTCTCAGTTTACCAAGAAGACCTCGCTTAAAAAGCGATCGATATTTATAAAAAAATTCTTGACTATTATAAAATTCATGCTAAAGTGTATGGTAAGACCATAGAACAATGATACCAAAAAGTTAATATCAAAGAGGGAGGAAAACTATGTAATAACTTTATTGAAAACCCTTACAAAATTGAGTATTTTTATTAGGAAAACTTGGCGATACTTAAAAATTTATTACTTTTTTAGGATGGTGAAGCAGATGCAATTAGTTTCTTTTTTGGCGTCAGATGGGGTCCGCTTAGGAGTAAAAACGGATAATGGGATTGTGGATGTGCAGAAGACAGCGGCTAAAGCCGGGGTGTCTGCAGCGAATTCAGTGGATGAAGTGATTACAAGGGGAGCAGAAGGCATTGAACAATTGCGGCAAGTGATAGAAACGGCCAATGAGACGATCCCGGAGGAAGAGGTAACTTATGCACCGGCTGTGCAGACACCAGGAAAAATCCTTTGTTCTGGTGCAAATTACCGAGCCCATGTGGCCGAAGCAAAATTAAATGTACCGGATAATCCAATTTATTTTCCAAAGTTCCGAAACAGTTTGGCAGCTCATCAGGAGGATGTCATCCCACCTGAGGTGACCACAGAAGTTGATTATGAGGTGGAACTGGCGGTGGTGGTTGGCAAACAGGCATACAATATCCCACAGGAAGAGGCATTGGACTATGTGTTCGGCTATGCTGTCGGCAATGACTTATCAGCACGGGATCTTCAATTTCGGAATAGTCAATGGATGTACGGCAAAGCAATTGATAAATTCGCACCACTTGGGCCTTATCTTGTTACAGCAGATGAAGTGGGTGATCCGCAAACCTTAGACTTAAAATGCTCGGTAAATGGGGAGTTGCGGCAAAACTCGAATACAAGCAAGATGATCTTTACCGTTGCCGAGATGATCAGTGATTTGTCTAAGATCATGACCCTGGAGCCAGGAGATGTGCTCTTCACTGGGACGCCGGAGGGTGTAATTGTCGGAATGGAAGAAAAAAATTGGCTGAAACCAGGCGATGAAATTGTATGCGAGATAGAAAAAGTCGGGCGGCTTGTGAATCGGATTGCTGCAAGTTCTTAGGAAGAGATCACGTATAGAACTGATTCGTTGAACCTGTGCCGTAGGGGCATATATGGCACAGTTACCAATAGGAGGAGAGAGGTGCTTGGGCAGAGCATGTTTCTTCCTCCGAAGAACTATAAATGTAAGCGCTTTTAAAATGGGGAGAAGGTTTACTTTCATCATGATCAGACATCAAGAAGCTTTTTATATATTCAATAGGGGGTTTTATTCATGGAAGGAAGTATTTTTTCACTCATCCCACCGGTGTTGACAATTGCGATGATACTGATCACCAAGCGGCTCTTTCTTTCGCTTGGAGTAGGGATTGTTTTGGGAGCATTGCTTTATCACCAATGGAACGTTATCGAAAGTGCGGTGACAACTTTTGATCTGATGGTAGCAGTTATTCTTGGGGATGGTAAGGTACTGCTGTTTGTTGTCCTGATTGGTATTCTATCATCACTTTTGTATCTTTCCGGTGGTATTTATGCTTTTTCCGAATGGGGAGCCAAAAAGGCGAAAACGAGAACCCAGTCTCAGATGGCAACCATGCTGCTTGGATTTTTCACCTGGTTTGATGATGCGTTCAGCTGTTTATTCAGAGGGACGGTGATGCGATCACTCACCGATAAATACCGTGTCTCTCATTCCAAGCTTTCCTATCTGGTGCATTCCACATCAGCACCGATAGCTCTGTTGATACCGATCTCAGCACTTGCGGCATTCATTACCTCCATTATCGATGGGGTGCTGACTTCCAATGAAATTACGGAATACGGAGCTTTGGAGGCATTTATATTAACAATTCCAACTAACTATTACACGATTACAACTATTATACTTGTGTTTATTGTTGCCTATTTCGGCATTAATGTAGGGCAGATGCGCCGGGACGAAAAAAGAGCACAGGAAGATGGTGTGCTGGCCGATAACTCTAGAGGAAAGGTTCCAGGGGAAGAGGATAATAAGCTGCCAACGAGGTCAGATGGCAAGATGAGTGATCTCATTGCACCGGTTCTGACATTAGTTGCAGTAACTGTTGCGTTTTCAATTTGGTTTGGGGTCACGGCGAATGAGGAAGGAACTGTAACCGCAATGACCGTGCTGCAAAACACCGATATTATTCTTGCATTGGTTTATGGTGGACTGTTTGCTAACCTTGTGGCAATTTCCCGACTGCTCATGAAGAAAACATCAGGGAGCCAATTAACGACATCCATTTTTTCAGGTGTGAAAACAACGTTGCCAAGTGTAATCATCCTATTCCTGGCCCTGGTAACAGCCCAAGTGATTTCCATATTAGGCGTAGGAGAATACCTTGCATCGCTGATTGAAGGGAACATGGCTATTGCGTGGCTCCCAGTTATCTTCTTTGTAGTATCGGCGTTTATGTCGTACTCAATGGGCAGCACTCTTGGAACAGCGGGGCTGATGATACCGATTGGAGCGGAAATTGTGGCAACGATTGATGTTACGTTTCTTATTCCGGTAATCGGTGCGTCGCTTGCTGGAACCGTGTTTGGGGAGCACAGCTCACCATTGTCGGATACGACGATTCTGGCCTCCATTGGCAGCTCGGTTCACCCAATTGATCACATGATGACCCAGTTGCCATACGCGATACTTTCCAGTGCTGCAGCGATCATCGGATTTATTGTTCTCGGCTTTACGGAAAGCACGATCGCCGGACTGATTGCTTCGTTAGTCGCAATGGGTGTTGGTGCGTTCATTATGAAAGGCAGGCCGGATAAAACAGAGTCTCAACCTGATGTAGGAAAGATAGCAAAATAACCATCATAAACAGGTAGCAAACTGATAAACCTCTCCAATAGGTGTCAATTGCCTGTTGGAGGGGTATATTTCTCTTCATTGTAGTATCATAGATATATATAAATAGGTAAAGGGGGGAGCTCCATGATTGAACCCGTGAAGCGACTTAATGTCACAGACAGTATCGTCAATCAAATTAAAGAACTGATTTTGCAGGGGAAATTAAAACAAGGCGATAAACTTCCGCCTGAACGTGAGCTCATGAATAAGTTTGATGTCGGGAGGCCCTCACTGAGGGAAGCTTTAAAGGTGTTGGAATCTCAAGGGTTAATTCAGCGTTTGCAGCGAGGTACGATTATCTCCGGCAACCACCATACCTTCTTCAGTGATTCCCTCATGTTTCAGCTCTACTTTTCTGCTTCAGACTGGCAGGATATTTTCGAATCGCGGCGATTTATCGAACGGGAATTGACCACCCTTGCTGCCGAGCGTGCAACGGAGGAGGATATGACAGAAATGAAAGAAGCAATTACTGAAATGAAAGCAGCGATCCATAATCGGAATAACACTGCCTATATCGCAAGTAACATAAGGTTCCATGAAAAAATTGCCCAGTCTTCCAAAAACAAGGTAATGTACAATTTGTTTAAGTCGATTGATAATCTTGTTTCCCAGATGCAGGAACAGACGGTCACCATGCCCGGCGTCATGAATGACTCTCTAAAATTTCATCAAAAAATCCTCAAAGCCATCAGACAGCGAGATGCTGAAAAAGCAGGAAAGCTGATGGTAGAGCATATCCAAAGTGTGTACGGGTTTTTGCAAGGTAAAGACGAGGATTAAGCCCTGGGTCTATCCGCACAAAGATAAAAATTTATGGAGGGATACTAAATGACATTGACTAACAAAAAGATTCCTTTGGAAAAAGAAAGCATGCTCAGTGACGCGATTGATTCCCGAAAAGAGGAGTTATTCGATCTGCTTGCGTCATTGATCCGTTTCCGTACACCCAATCCGCCTGGTGCAAATGAGATAGAAGCGCAAGACTGGGTGGAACAGCAGCTTCGGGAGCTGGATTGTGAGATCGATAGATGGGATGCTCTCCCGGGGCGCCCGAATGTGGTCGGAAAGCTCAAAGGTAAGGGAAATGGACCAACCGTGTCTCTCAACAGCCACATCGACGTCTGCGAAGATAAGCTGCTTGAAGCTTGGAGCAATGATCCCTATGATCCCGTCATCGAGGATGGAAGTATGTATGGCCGCGGCTCTTCTGATATGAAGTCTGCAATGGCATCCTACCTGTTCTCGCTGAAACTGCTCAAGGAGCAAGGCATTCATCTTAACGGTAACGTTGAGGTGCACAGCGTCATCGGCGAGGAAGCTGCTGAGCCTGGTACGCGCAGCACAATTGAGCGTGGTTATGGTGGCGATTTTTCTATTGTTGGTGAATCCTCAAAGGCAGAGAACATTGTTGCTACTATCGGAGTCATGAACGCCAAAATCACCATCGAATCCCCTGAGACGCTCCATCTCCATGCAAGAAAAAGTATCATCAATACCGGTGGTGGAAAAAACGGAGGAAATTGCATCGAAAAGATGTCTCAGCGCATCATTCCAGCGCTCACGGATCTGGAGCGGCAATGGGCTGTCTTTAAGACTCATGACCTTATTCCCCCTGGTGCATGCAATATCAATGTGTTCCGGATCGAGGGTGGCTCTAATTCCTTCATTCTGCCAGATCGCTGTGACGCGTACATTACAGTGACATACCTCCCCAACGAAAAGAAAGCGGATGTTATACGCGAGGTAGAGGAACATATTCAGCGCGCTGCTTCCGTTGACGCTTGGCTGCGTAAAAATCCACCAAAGATCGAGTGGGGCCCTGCAGAGTTTCCGATTGAGTTTGCTCCCAGTGATGTTGATATTGACTCCGAGCCGGTTCGTATCCTGCGTGACTCTATTGAGGCATCGGGACGAGAGCCGATCCTCGGCGGAAGAGGCGGCATAACAGATGCCGGCTGGTACTACACTTCAGGGATCCCGGCTGTAGTCTATGGTCCTGGTGATATCAACCAGGCGCATGCAGTCGATGAGTCAGTTTCTCTGGATGATCTTATCACTCATTGTAAGGCAATTACTCGTTTTCTCATAAACTATTGTGGTGTGGCTGATTAGTAAGAAGCATTGGTGGTGGGGGCGGCCTCACCACCAATAAATTTTTTTAACACTACGGCGGGCCGCCTTAGTGATGAAAGTTTTCTTCCGTAATGTTTTCTGCTTCAGCTGCAAGCATAACTGCTAGTTTAATCCTCGCTTTTTTACTATCATAATCGCCTGCTAGAAGTACATCTAAGTTTTGTAGTGACCAGGCACTGCCTGGGAAGTCATACACTGTTTTAACTTCTCCTTCTTCTGCACTAGTTGTTAGCAGTACATAAACTCCACTTTCTACTGCTTTTTTCACGCTATCTAAAATTGCCGGTGGTGCATGGCCACGGCCTGGTGCTTCAACGATGATTCCTTTTGCCCCGTATTCTCTGGCACAATCGATGAATTTCCCATCAGATCCGAGCGAAGTTTTCACAAGTTCTACAATAGGAAGTGAACTTTTTAATAAATACGTTTCCCTTTTCACAGGTTTTTGATAGATAAATATTGTATCCTGATCCATGATTCCTAAGTAGCCAAATCCAAAAGATGTAAATCCATCTACGTTAGAAGCGTGTTGTTTTTTGATATAACGACCTGAAAAAAGCCGTTCATTGAATAAAACGACAGTACCAAGACCGCGGCATTCTGGGGATGCAGCTAGAAGAATAGATTGGCGCAAGTTTACGAAGGCGTCGGTTCCACTGACTTCCGGCCCTCGCTGAGAACCAGTTACCACAACTGGGCGATCGTCTGAGATAACAAGATCCAAGAAATAAGATGTCTCTTCTAATGTATCTGTACCATGGGTCACTACAACTCCATCAACATCATTACTCTCGAATACTTCTTCAATTTTTTCTTTTAAGGTAATTAGGTGATCAAATGTCATGTGGTTACTTGGAATTTGAAAAACCGAAATAACTTCAACATCTATGTATGATGGAAGTTCACACATTTTCGAGAGTTCTTCCCCTGACATAACTCCTGCCGTCAATAGTCCTGTTTCCGGATTTCTTTTACTAGCGATTGTTCCACCAGTGCTTAGCAAGATGATTCTTTTTTTCTTTTCCATTTTGTCATCTCCTTCATTTATACAATCATTTTTAATCGCAACGCTTTCATTTAATATGAAGCGATCAGTATTGACTGCTGATAGTAAGACTAAATAACTACCCGATAAATATCCCCACCCTGGCTGCTACAAAGAATCTCCACCAACTGATCTGCCATATATCCGGCACTGTATTTAAACCCATCATGCACCCATTCTTTCAACACCCCAAACGTGGCATACGCGCGATAGCACGCCAAAAATTCCCGGTTGATCTTTGCGTTAAAGGATATATTAGAGAAATCCTGCAGGTGTAAACTTTTTAGCGTTTCACTTATCGTGTGCTGGAATTCAGGGTATCGGTTTTTCTTAAATATAAGTGTGTAGAATGTGGAATACTTTGCTACGTGATCAAAGATGGTAACAGTAGAAGCCTTAAGACTTTTAACTGCCAGCCTCTGTTGATCTTGATAGGGAGCGCGAAATGCTTTGGTTAAGTCAGCAGTCACATCCTCCAGAACCTCATCTAATATCTCTTCTTTAGACTGATAGTTTTTGTAAAATGTGCCGCGGTTCAGGTAGGCTTCGTTTACAATATCCGTGATCGTGATATGATCGATATTTTCCTCGAGCAACAGTACCAGCAGCGCTTCTTTTAATGCATTCTTGGATTTGGTAATTCTTCGGTCCACATAATTAACATTATTCAACATATTTTTCCCCCTGTGTTCATTAAATTTCGATCACATACAAAGAAGATAAGAATTGTTCAATAGTAGACAGAATAGTGTAAATTTGTTGATTGAAGGTAATCTGTAAGCCTATTATACTATAAGTAGAGGATCGGTACAGTGTTTATGCGCGTTGTAAACGCTACCACAACTAATGAAATAGAAACAATTGTAAGGGACTAAATTAGAAAAGGATGATGAATCATGGGAAGACTGACAGGAAAAGTAGCAATCATCACAGGCGCAGCGAGCGGAATGGGACTGGGGGGAGCCCAGTTATTTGCAAAAGAAGGTGCAAAGGTTGTCGCAACAGATGTCGTGTTTGATGTCTTAGAAGAAAAAGTGAAGGAGATCAATGCAGATGGCGGAGAGGCCATTGCTCTGGAATTGGATGTATCGAAACCGGAATCATGGCAGGCGGTCGTTAAGGAAACCATAGCGAAATACGGAAAAATAGATGTTTTAGTAAATAATGCCGGGATTCATATTCCTAAGGGCATTTTAGAGGCAGAATTGGAGGACTGGGAAAAAGTCATGTCTATTAATACTACAGGAGTTTGGCTCGGCATGAAGGCAGTCATCCCTCATATGCAGGAAAATGGACAAGGCTCTATTGTCAATACATCTTCCATTGCGGCTATTATCGGCGGTACAGCGGATGCAGGGGGAGCGGCCTACAGTGCATCGAAGGGGGCTGTCCGGTCACTTACAAAGCATGCAGCCCAATGGTTTGGAAAAGATAATATTCGCGTGAATTCCGTCCATCCTGGTGCTGTTTATACAGGAATGGTAGAAAAAGCTGGAATCAAATCACAGGAGGAAATGGGTGCAAATTACGAGAGTCTAGTCCCACTTAAGCCATATGCAGGGGAAGCGACGGACATCGCCCATGCTTATCTGTATCTCGCTTCCGATGATTCGAAGTTTGTGACAGGTGTTGAATTGCCAGTTGATGGTGGCTGGATAAGTAACTAAATCTAAACAAAACAGGAGGCCAAAAAATGGGAAGGTTAGAAGGAAAGGTCACAATTATCACAGGAGCTGCCCGCGGAATGGGTGCTGGTCATGTGCAACGGTTTATTGATGAAGGTGCGAAAGTAGTCTTTACAGATATTCTTGCTGATGAAGGAGAGGCTCTATGTAAGGAACTTGGGGAGAACGCATTATTTGTAAAGCATGATGTGACAAATGCAGATGATTGGAAAGAGGTCGTCAAGCGAACAGAGGAAGCATTTGGTTCGGTGGATATTCTGGTTAATAACGCAGGCATTGATATTCCGGAAACACCTTTGGAAGAGGTCGAAGAAGAAACATACCGTAAAGTAGTCGATGTCAATCAGGTTTCCGTGTTTTTTGGGATGAGAGCTGTCGTTCCTTCTATGAAAAATGCCGGGAGCGGATCGATTGTCAATATTTCCTCATTAGCGGGAATTATCGGTGCTAACATGAAAATTGCCTATACAGCTTCGAAGTTTGCTGTTAGGGGGATGACGAAAGCAGCAGCTCTTGAACTTGGGGAGTTTGGAATCCGCGTCAATTCTGTTCATCCGGGATTTATTCGAACAAAAATGACGGAACACCTAATTAACGATGAATTGGTTAACATGTTCCCACTGAAGAAAGCCGGAGAACCGGAGGAAGTATCCAATCTGGTCTTATACTTGGCTTCTGATGAATCAAGTTACTCCACGGGATCGGAATTTGTCATTGACGGAGGAATGGGGGCACAGTAATCTCTCTGCTTATTTAAACAAAAACCAGCCTGGGTAAACAAACAGGCTGGTTTTATATTTTTCTCAAGAAACAGCGTCTCCCTAAGAACAAAAGAAGGGGGGTGTCGACATCGCTTATTTTCTGGTTTTAAACAAAAATCCAGTGCCTCAACCCCTCCTCCGCTCCATAAGATTAATCCCAATCCCCATTGCCACAACACCAATCAGCAACATAACCATCAGTGACATCATCACATCTTGAAGCCCGGCATCATAAAAAACGACAGACATAATCGCCTCCATGGCATGTGCCATTGGAAACAAATCCGCAATAAACACTAATGCAGAATTCGTTATCGTTCCTGGCATCATATAGGCCCCGCTGATAAGAGGAACAAGCGGGATGACGGATGGATAAATCGCATAAAATTGTTCTGGTGATTTTACAAAACCGGTGATTAACATGGCAATGCTAATCATGCTGAATGTGAAAAATGCAGAAATCAATATAATCAGCCACAGATTATCTCCTATCTCATAATTCATTACATACTTAAACACGATCAGCACGCTCACAAGTTGAAACATGGTGATGAGGAAACTGTAAAAAATATAACCGCTGTACATACCCGTTTTACTTACTGGTGACAGAATCATCCGGTTCCAGACACCGGACACCTTGTCATTCGTTACATTGTTAACCTTGAAACCAAGAAGAAACATGGAAATCAAGAATGTAAAAGCATACAATAACTGTGTACTCATGTTATATTGAGGAACAGCTTCACTATCAAGCCCTCGTGCCTCCAACTGAAAAGGGGCATCCTCCAGATAGTTCTCGATTTCTTGGCGAACATTACTTCCTCCAGAGCTTTCAACCGCATTAATTTGCGCTTCTTGCTGAAACACTATACCAACATGCTGCTGAACATAAGAGACACTGGGGAGTTCTTCACTTGCCGCGATTAATCTGTAATCCATCTGCATTAACTCTACAGCCACCTCAGCATTCCCTTTCCTTACATTCTCACGGGCCTCCTCCGGGTCAACGATGACAAACTGAAGCGAGTCATCTGTATTCAGAAGCGCTTCCCACTTTTTCTCGATCTCCGAGGCATTCTCTTCCTCACTGAAGATGGCAATAACTGACGGTGATTGAACCCCTCCTGCAAATAAAAGAGCAGCGAGAATACATCCGGCAATATATAATAGAATCACAACCGGGTTTCGTTTGTCTTTGGCAAATTGTGCCCATAATACTGCCTTCACGATGCCTTCCCCCTTTTCGGAAACAAGATTAAGCCAATCACGATACATAGTAAAAAGAATCCGATCAGTAACATACTTGGCATGATGATCGACGAAAGCTCCTCAAATTGGATCCATTCTGTCAGCATCACTAAAGCCCGACCGTTTGGCGTCCACTCGCCAATTTGCTGCAGCCAGTCAGGCATTACATAAACAGGGACGAAATTTCCACCGATTACACCAAATAGTATAATAACTAAAAAGAAAATCCCATTTGCTGCGTCAATATTAGTTACTCTCAATGAAATAGCGGTAAAAACGGCTCCTAAACCGGCAATCGACAGGGAAAGTAAGGTAACAATTCCTATCGTGCCAAGCCAGAAGGTTATGGAACGGTCGGGAAATGCATCCAAGACAGCCTGAGAAAACATAAATACGAACATCATCTGGAACCAAGCCAGGAAAAAGGTAGACACCACTTTCCCAATTAAAAATAAAACAGAATGACTATTCGTCAGTAGAATTCGATTGAATACTTGCTGCCTGATTTCCTCTCCTGTCTTCGTTGCAACAGTGGCTGCTATAAATAAGGAAAACAATGCCCCCATCGCAACCGTGAAATATTGGGTTAACGAAAAGCTGTGACTTTCCACTGCTTCTACCTCCTCAAACCCTCCTTCTGGCAGCATCACTTCCGCATCAGGCTCACTACCTGCAGCCTGCAATGCGAATTGAAAATTCATCTGCTCCATAAAACCATTAATGATTTGGAATAAAGCGCTAGTGTTCATTGTTTCATTTTCCATCTTAAAGACAAGAGAAGTTGCTGGTGACTCTCCTGTGAAAGCAGCATAAAGACTGTCAGCAGCAAATCCATTTGGGATAACAAGAATACCGTCCATCTCGCCTGCTTGCGCCTTTTCTATTGTTTCATCTTCCTCAAGCTGATGAACCGTGACGATTTCCGTTACATCCTCACTGTCAAGAAAATCAAATAGCATTTGAACAGGATCTGCATGACTTGCCTGTTCTACCAACGCCGCTGCTTCGGATTCTCCGAGCGAGGCTTCCCTGGTCAATTTCTCCTGCAAATCTGCCATGGCTTCTGTTTCATCATCCTGGTTCACAACAGCTAATTGTAAATCCATGCCCGACTCCTCATCATTGCCAAGCAACCCGGAAAAAGCAAAATTTAACACGACAACGAGAACAATAGGCAGCAAAAGTACCGTCATAAGCTCTTTCCGGTCACGCCAAAAAATAAGCAAATCCTTTTTAATAAAACTCCGCATCACTGCACCTCCCTAATCCCGTAATGTCCGTCCGGTCAGATGAAGAAATACATCTTCCAAACTAGGCGTCTCTGTATGGAAATTAATAATTTGCAACTGATGCTGATCGGCAAGATGAACAAGCTCGCTAATCAAATTACTGCCTTTTTTCGCAATGATTTTCAGTTGCAAATGAGAGGCTTCTGCCTTGCGAACCCCATCAATCGTCTTTACTTGCTGGATAAAGGCTTCGTCCATTTTGCTTAGCTCCGCTTTAACCGTATCCTCCGCCTGTAAAATGCTAAGAAGCTCTGCTTTTGTACCTGCTGCAATCACTTCGCCGTAATCCATAATATATAGACGATCACAGAGCTGTTCCACTTCCTCCATGTAATGACTGGTGTAAAGAATCGTTGTTCCGTCTTTTTCATTTAATGCGCGTACGGTCTCCAGGATATGATTTCTCGATTGCGGGTCAATCCCGACAGTAGGCTCATCTAAAATCAGGATTTGTGGACGATGCAATAAGGCTGCTGCAATATTTACCCTGCGCTTCATGCCGCCGGAAAAGGTTTTTACTAAATCCTTTTGGCGATCTGCTAATCCAACAATCTCCAGGGCACGTTGAATTCTTTTTTCCAGATCATTTCCTTTCATTTTATAAATGGATCCAAAAAATTTAAGGTTTTCATAGGCTGAAAGTTCCTGGTAAAGTGCCAATTCCTGTGGTACGACACCTAATATTTTCCTGATTTTTTCCGGTTTATTGATCGTATTTGCTCCATTTAATTTTATTTCACCGCTGGTCGGCTTAATCAGCGTAGATATCATCGAAATGGTCGTCGATTTCCCTGCACCATTTGGCCCTATTAAACCGACGGATTCGCCATTGTCCAAATACAAGCTGACATCCTGAACGGCCTTTTTCCCTTTAAAAGACTTGCTTACATTTATAGTTTCAAGCATAACGCTGCCTCCTTTTTTGCTCTTCATTAATTGCATCATAATACAAAAAAACCAAAGCCACTACTGACTCTGGTCACTTTATGAACGGATGCTTATTACTTTTGTCACTTTTATTAAACCATCCGATGACGAATTGCATATATCGCTAATTGGGTGCGGTCCCTTAATTGTAATTTATCTAAAATATGACTGGTTTGATTCTTGACCGTACCCACGGACAGGCCTAACCGTTCCGCAGTTTCCTTGTTATTCAGTCCTTCTCCAATACATTTTAAAATGGCTCGTTCCCTTGGCGTTAGCGTCGCATCAATCGATTCTTCCTCCTGGTTGTGAAGTAAAGCAGGCATAACTTTCGCCGCAACCTGATCCTCCAGAGAAAGGCCGCCACTAAGTGCGCTTTTAATGGAACGAATCAGTGATTCCGCATCTCCGTTTTTAAGCATATAACCACTAACACCGAGTTTCAATGCGTCCATCACATATTGATTATCATCAAATGTGGTCAGCATGAGAATTTTTATCTGGGGGAAACGTGAGCGTAAAACTTTCGCAGTTTCAATCCCGTCCATTTCCGGCATGCGAATATCCAATATCGCCACATCAAAAAGCTGTTTTTCGCATAAACGGACCGCTTCCTTGCCATGATCAGCTTCTCCTGTTACTGTAATCTCCTGATCTGATTCAATCATCGCTTTTAAGCCTTGGCGCACCATCACTTGATCTTCTGCCAGCAACACGTTGATCATCCTACCCGCTCCGTTCTTGTAATCGTAAACTGCCTCTTACGAAAAATTGGTTATCGTCGTGGTGGACCTCCAGAGAACCTCCCACTTTTTCCAATCGTTCCCGCATCGCCTTTAACCCATATCCCTCTTGAAAATAAGGATCAGGCGTTGCTCTGTTTATCACTTCGAAGCGGAAAATACTTCCGCCTGGTGCTTCAAACAGAACCTCTGCCTCTCTTGTAGAACTATGCTTCATAATATTGGTCAGGGCCTCTTGCACGGCGCGATATACCGCAAAGGATTCTTCACCCGTTAATGGTGCAGCAAACGCGCCATGCCTTACAGAAAAATTAACTTTCATAAAGCTTTCCAATTCCAATTTGCGAATTAATCGGATGACACCCTGCAATCCGCCCACATCGCTTTGCTTAAAGGATCTTACGGCGGTTCTTGTTTCCTCTAAGCTTTGTTCAGCAAGTCTTTTTAGATTTTTGATTTTTTCCTGTTCCTTTTCCGTTGCAGTTACGCGGAATGCCTCAAATTGCATAATTAGTGCTGTAAGTTTATGACCAACTGAATCATGTATCTCATGGCCAATCAGCATCCGCTCATCCTGCCTTACCTGCTCTTCCTCCGTCACGAGCTGCCTTTTCATCTTTCTGTATTCAGCTAATAAGACATCATTTTTTCTTTGTAAATCTGTCGCCCGTTTATGTATGGTTTGATAATACAGCAGTGCAGTCACTAATAAAAGATAAAAAAGTGCCAGCCAGGCTGATTGTAAATTGGTTAAGGCGGCTCCCATCAAGAGCCAAAGAGCGCCTCCCAGTTGAACCCCAATCACAATGAAACTTTTCAACAAGGAGAGGTGAAAGACAGCTTCGGCCATGATTAATGCATGTAAGATAAGTACATATGGGTTCCATTCATTGCCTGCAGGATAAAAGATGATGACGGTGGCCGTTGCCTGGATACAGAATAATATGCTTTGCATCACCGGCTTCTCTGTAAAAAGAGGCAGGATAAACAAGATGATAAAAAATAGGCAAATCCCCGCCAGTTCCCTTTCGTTTAAACCTGGTGGCAAGTCTATAATAGCTAATGTCCAGACCACACCATGGATAAGAAGCCAAATGAAATAAGTTTTTTTCATAGAGTATGAACTCCTTCAGCAAATCAGTAGTTAAATCGCCTATCCTTATTACAATTATACTATGAGTGATAAATCAGCGCACCTCGGGTTGGATTCATTGTGTAAGTTAATTTCTTGGGTGAACACTTGTTTGATTTAGCAGAACCTGATATACTATTATTAGAACATACACCTCGTTCAGGCCTCATAAACCAAAAGGAAGTGTTGCCATGACACACGCCGACCTGCTCAGCCAAATAACCTCTGAAAACGCCGCAGACACTACTCAAGTAATGGAAAACCGGAATAATTACATTAAAAGAAAACGTCCCAGGGGAGAAAATGAGATATTAAAGGATACTCCGCTGGAAAATTTGATGGACCTGAAAGTAGATTTTGCCTTCAAGCAGCTTTTGGGCAGTGAAAAGAATAAACATATTACGATTGCTTTTCTGAATGCGATTTTGCAAGAAACAGGCAGAGAGCGTATTCAGGATATTTCGTTTAAGGATAAGGACATTAACCGGGAATATGAAGATGATAAACTGTCAAGACTCGATTTGCTTGTTCAAACAGAAGCGGATGGATGGATTAATGTAGAGATTCAGTTCTCAAATAAATATAATATGATTAAACGCTCCCTTTACTATTGGTCGAGAATTTATTCCAATCCACTTGGGAAAGGGATGGGATATAAAGATTTGCGCCCGGTTATTGCAATCAATATTGTTAACTTTGATCTGTTTTCACAAACTGAACGGTTCCATACCACGTACCACCTCTTTGAAGATGAAGAACAATTTAAACTCACGGACGAAATGGAATTCCATTATTTTGAGATGACCAAGGTGATTAAGCATTGGAAAGAGGGGAAACTGGATCCATGGACCAGTCCACTCGCCAAGTGGTTTTTGCTGCTGGCCATGGTGGATCACAGGACCGGAAAAGTCTATGATGAAATCTATAAGGTATTGGAGGAGATTTCTGTGTATGATGATATTTTGCGTGAAACCCTGCAAAACTGGAAAGAGCTGAGCCTGGAACAGGAACAAAGACTTGCTTATGAGGCCCGGCTGAAACAGATTATGGATGAAGAATCATTTAAGCGGGAAAATGAATTAATATTGCAAGAGGCCGCGCAGAAGAGAAAGGAAGCAGATCAGAAGACAAAAGAAGCAGATCAGAAGACAAAAGAAGCAGATCAGAAGAGAAAGGAAGCAGATCAGAAGAGAAAGGAAGCAGCTCAGGATAGAGAGATGGCAGCGCAGGAGAGAAAGAAAGCTGAACAATTGAGGCGCGAAGATGAACAACTGAGACGCGAAAATGAACAAAGAATGAAAACACTTGCCCGTCAATTGCTGGAAAAAGATATGGGAATCGATTTTGTTGCAGATTCCACTGGATTGAGCAAGCATGAGGTTACGGATATCCTACGAGATTTGCAAAACTAGGATATAAAGTTAGTTAGCCTAGGCTTTCATAGCGTTCATTATGGTGAAAGCCTTTGTCTTTATTTTACATATAGAGTTGGAGGGGTTTGCTTTGAACGATGAATATCCGCGCGGGATCTTTCCGCCAAGCCCGGGAAAGCGACAATTGCTGGCTTATGATGGCCGGATCAAACGTATTATGAACGAGCCGGCATTTAAGCAAGTAAATGAATTAACTTTGCAAGAGAGGATAAGGAAAGCAGAACAGATCATGCAGCGGGCAGAAGAAAGAATAAGGCAAGCTGACCAGAGTATAAAACGAGCTGAACATGGGATAGAACAGGCCGAACAAAAGATAAAGCAAGCTGAACAAGCGGTAAAACGAACCGAACAACATATAAGACAAGCTGAAGAAGCGGTAAAACAATCCGCACAGAAAATTAAGCAAACTGCCCGTCGGCTGTTGGAAGCAGGTATGGAACTCGAATTTGTTTCCGATGTCACTGATTTGACAACGGACGAGGTTATGGATATCTTGCAAGATTTGCAGAAATAAGTTATAAAGTTAGTTAACTCAGGCTTTCACAGTATGATTATAGTGGAAGCCTTTATTTTATACATCCAAAAGGAAGGTGCGCACATGCTTCGTAAACCAAA
The DNA here is from genome assembly GCF_002763455.1 of Lentibacillus sediminis. GTDB lineage: Bacteria > Bacillota > Bacilli > Bacillales > Amphibacillaceae > Lentibacillus_D > Lentibacillus_D sediminis_A. The sequence continues at coordinate 43,017 of NZ_NIXK01000005.1, read as the reverse complement.
TAAACTTCAACCAGGGGATAAAGTAGCAACAGTTAGTCCATCATCCGGCGCGGCTGGGGAGCCGGCGCTCAAATGGCGGTATGAGCAAGGGGTACAGCGGCTTCGGGATGTTTTTAGCCTGGAGGTTGTCGATATGCCTAATAGTTTAAAAGGGGTAGACTACCTCTATGAAAATCCACAGGCGCGTGCGGTGGATCTGATGGAAGCATTTCGGGATGATAGCATAAAGGCGATTATCGCGAACATCGGAGGCAGTGAAAGTATCCGGCTGCTTCCATATATCGATTTTGATGTGATCCGCAACCACCCGAAAATTTTCATGGGCTATTCTGATGTGACGATTCCTCATTTGTTCTGTTATAAGGCCGGGCTTTCATCGTTTTACGGGCCGGCGATCATGACTGATTTTGCCGAGAATGTGGAGATGGATGCCTACACAATCGAAATGGTTAAGCGGACGTTGTTTTCCAATGATTCTATCGGAAATATTCAGCCTGCATCCGAATGGACGAGTGAGCATCTGGAGTGGGGAGATATTGCGAATAAACGCACGCGGCGCACGATGCAGCCGAATCAGGGGTATGAAGTGCTGCAAGGCGCGGGTGTTGTTCAAGGGCGTTTGATCGGCGGCTGCATGGGAGTGCTGGAGTTCGCCAAAGGAACCAGTATTTGGCCAGATGAATCATATTGGGAGGACAGCATTTTATTCTTTGAAACGTCGGAGGAAAAGCCTGCGCCTGAAATGATTACACGCTGGCTGCGCAATTACGCGGCACAGGGGATTTTGCACAAAACAAATGGGATCATTTTTGGCAAACCACAGAATGAAACGTATTATGATGAATACAAAGAAGCGATTCAAACGGTGATGAAAGAATATCAGCTGCAGGATTTGCCGATTTTGTATAATCTGAATTTCGGTCATACGGAGCCAAAGACGATTCTCCCGTATGGCGCCATGGCTGAAGTTAATTGTGATGATCGGACGTTTGCGATCTTGGAAAGTGGAGTGGAATAGAGGGATCCCTACCCCTCTAGTTCCGCTTTAGGAATGGCTCCTTCCGTTTAAACTCCTGAATCAATCTTCTTAACAATTTCTTCACACAGCTGATGAGTCACAAGGGAATCCGCAATTGATTGGTCGGGTTCCAGGTTGTTTTTCACACAGTCTAAAAAATGATCCACGATGGAATAGAAACCGCGTTTGTACAGGGTTGTGTCCCAGGCGTTGAACGTGGAGACATTTTTGTTTTTATCATGATAATGGGTGGTTTCAACCAGACCGTCGACAACATATTTATCGTGGCCGGTGGAATATTCTATGATTTCTTCGTTAACGCCGCCATTTCGGTTCATTACCCCTATAGCGGTGCATGATTCCCCCGTCAGCTGTATGACGAGATGGTTAAGTTTGTCTCCATCTCTTTTGTACGATACATTGGCAAGTGTAGCTTCTGTATCCATTAAAAATCTTAGTGTGTCCACGACATGGATAAAATCCTCCGCAACAGAGAGCCTAATCGGATCCTGCACGGCAAATCGGTTTTTTTGCATGAACAGCAGGTCTGGTTTGCCGTGGTCTTTTAGTTCGCTGACTCTGGGGGCAAATCTTCTGTTAAACCCTACCATTGCCAAGTTCCCGGTTTCTTTTGCAAGCTCGGCAATGCTCTGTGATTCATGGAAGTCCAAAGATATCGGCTTATCGATATAAATAGGAATGTCGTTCTTCAGCAATTTCTGTGCCAGTTCAGCATGTGCATCTGTTGCGGCACTTATAAAAACTGCATCCACTTTTTTTTCAATTAATTCGTCTGCGGTCTGAACCTTTTCTTTCAAACGGTACTTATGTGCCAGTCGGTTGAGCATGTCCGTGTTTCGTGTGCAAATTACGAGTTCGATATCTTCCCTCTGTGAAAGAACAGGCAAGTAAGCTTTCTCGGCAATGTCGCCTAAACCAATGACCCCAATTCTCACTGTCATCCCCTCCATAATCCGTTCTTTCTAAATGGTAACATGCTTGAATGAAATCCCATAGTATAAGGTTTTTCCAAACAAAAAACCCACGCTATTGCAGCGTGGGTCCCTTTCTGAATCTGTACTCCCTAGCTTCTCACCAAACCATGCGGATCAATGACAAACTTTTTCGAGGCTCCTCCGTCAAATTGCTTATAGCCTTCCGTAGCCTCGTCCAGTGAAATAAGTGTGGCATTCACCGCTTTGGCAATTTGCGCTTTACCGCTTAGGATGGACTTCATTAAATCACGATGGTATCTCATGACTGGTGTCTGCCCCGTCACAAACGTGTGCGTCTTGGCAAAGCCCAAGCTCTCAAGGGCAGCCCTGATAATCATTCTATTTAAAACGCAGCAGTCCAACCGCCATCTGCAGTCACAACCGTACCATTGATAAAGCTTGATTCATCCGACGCCAGGAATAAAGCAAGCTGGGCGATTTCCTCCGGCTTGCCTGTTCGCGGCATGACCTGTTGTGCGGCTTTCGTGCGGCTCATTCCGAATTCACTCACATTCTTCATTGATGAGCCGATGTTTGTCTCTACGCCGCCTGGAGCGATAGCATTGCAGCGAATTCCCTTCTCTGCATACATATACCCGGTGTTTTTCGTGAGCCCAACCACCGCATGTTTGGTGGCGCCATATGTAGCGCCAGCGTGAGCTCCGTTCAATCCGCCGGTGGAAGCTGTATTGACGATGACTCCTTTACCTTTTTCCAGAAAAATCGGCATGGCTTTGCGCATCGCTCGCATCACGCCCTTGGTATTCACATCGAAAAGTAAATCCCATGACTCATCGGAAATTTCTCCGACTGGCTCAAATCCGTCCATAATTCCGGCATTATTGACGAGGATGTCGAGTGTTCCATATTCACTGACAGTTGTTTCAATCATATTATCAATGTCTTCCTGCTTGGCCACATTGACCTGAACCGCTTTTGCTTCCTGTCCATTCTGGCTGATTTCTTTTGCAGCAGCTTCGGCGCCTTCCATGTTCAAGTCAGCGATAATCACTTTTGCACCTTCTTTAGCATATAGTTCCGCGATTGCTTTTCCCATCCCGGATGCCGCTCCGGTTACAACCGCTACTTTGTCTCTTAGCTTCATAAAAACTGCCTCCTCTATTTGTTTGCGCTTTCACTAGGAAGATATCCAACAGATGTTGAGTATCCAACATCTATAGTATAATAATAGTTATGTGAAGGGGCAACCAACAAAAGCCGTCCATATGCTGGATAAGAGACAATCAGCGTCTGGTTTGTCTCTTATCCAAAAAATAATTAACATAGGATGATTTAGTTGATTAATAACAAAGAGATTGATAAAAGAATCAAAAGAACAAAGAAGGCATTCCAGGAAGCGCTCTTGTCTTTAATGCAAGAGAAGGACTTTAAAGCCATTACGATTACTAGTATTGTGCAACTTGCTGATTATAACCGAGGAACGTTTTACAAGCATTATCGATATAAAGAAGATCTGCTCCATGAAATCATAGAAGACGTGATTTCTGATTTAATTGTATCCTATAGGGAGCCGTACAAAGAGATGGAGACATTAAAGGTCAGCAGTTTGACCTCTTCAGCGGTAAAAATTTTTCAACATGTAAGAGAACATGCGGATTTCTACTCATTAATCATCCGCTCCAATGCACTTCCGGGATTTTACAAGCGTATTTCAAATGAATTAAAAAAGCTTTCACTCCAAGAACTGACATATGTCAAATCAGAACTAAACATAGACCCCGACCTGCATGCCAGTTACCAGTCTTATGCCATTTTGGGGATGATTGTGGAATGGGTGGAAAATAGCTTTAAGTTTTCGCCGGAATATATGGCTGAGCAATTACTGGAAATCTTGCATTTTACACCAGCAGAGGGAGAATACAGGACGACCGGGAGATGAGGCTTCTTTCAGTACTTGCTATGCTGTCATTAGAAAACTTGGCTTTTCGCCAAGCCTTTACGGCGAAAGCCTTAGTTGCACTTATGCAGGGTAAGAAAGTTTTATTTTTTCTTACCTGCCAAATTAAAGGTGCGCTGGATGTCGCCATCCAAGCGCACTTCACTATGTTCTATTCTCCTATCGCCTGATAAACCGCCGTCGCAACATCCTGTGACAACTGCCCTGTACTCGGATAAGCGCCGCTTTCCAATGGGCCATTGTTTTGCTTATTGGTAAGCACAATGATTTGCAAATTATGGACCGGGTCAAAAATCACCTGGGTGCCGGTAAATCCGGTGTGGCCATAAGCCTTGCCAGAATGCTCATTGCCCATATACCAGGACTGGTTAAGTTCCCAGCCATATCCTTGCCCGAACCGCTGCTGGGAAGTGAATGTTTCTACAGTTTCCTCATCATACAGCGTAGCTTTTCCGTATGTGCCTCCATTCAACATAGTCTGCCCCAGCACGGCCAGATCGCGGGCGTTGGAAAACAGGCCGGCATGCCCGGCAATTCCATTGTTCGCATAATAGCTGTTCCCGTCATTCACCTCCCCGTTCAAGGTATAATTCCTCCAGTATGGAAAATCCTCGACATCCTCTTCCACATAGTAGCCGAAATTCGGATCATCGACCATTTTGTATTCATAGGCATTTCCAAACGATGTAGAAGCAATCCGTTTATTAGTCTTTTCCGCTGCGTTAAACATGGTGTCTTTCATTTTGAGCGGTCCATAAATATTTTCCTGCAAATAAACATCCAGCCGCTGCCCGCTGACTTCCTCTATTAGATAGCCAAGCATCATGAAACTGAAATCACTGTAGCGCCGGTCGGTGCCGGTTTCATATTCGAGTGACATGTCACTGATATAATCAAGCACCTCGCTGGAGTTATCTGCATGGAAATACGTGGGCGCCCATGGGGTTAACCCGGATGTATGGGTTAACAGATCGGCAACTGTCACATGATCCTTGCCATTTTTGCCGAATTCCGGAATGTGCTCCGCTACCCTGTCCTCTACGGAGAGTTTCCCCTCACTGACTAGCTTCATGATCCCCTGCGTGGTTGCCATGACTTTGGTAACAGAAGCCAAATCAAATATCGTTTTCTTGGTCATTTTCTTCGGATTCTGAAGCAATTCGCCCATATCGTATTTGGTGGCATAACCATATGCGTCTTCCTTCACGATACGATTGTCTTTTGCGACTAATACGACAGCACCTGGTGTGATCCCATTGTCTATCGCATCCTCAACGATTGCATCGATTTCGTTTAGCTTATCTTTATCCAGGCCGACCTGCTGCGGGCTTCCGTGGCGCAGCTTGTTGTTCGCTTTAGCGGTTACTGTGCTGGCTGATGAGACAGTGGTGGCGATCAGAGTGAAAAGCAAAAGCAGTAAGAGCGTTTTTCTCAGCATGAAGGTTTCTCCCCCTTTTGTTAGTGTTTTTGGAATATTAGTTTGGATTATAGCATAGGGAGCAGCGGGAGGCATGATTAGATAGAATCAATTTAAAGCGCTTTCATAACCTTTTATAGGCAATAAGAAGGAGGCTTCCTGCGGGGTCTTCAAACCATATTCCCGCGGAAAGCGAAGGGTATTTCCTGAGCAACAGATCAGATTCGACAAAATTCGGGAAGTGACAGGCACCGTTGGAAATACAGAAAAAACTTTCAAAAAACATATTGACAAAAATTTAGAAAAGAATTATAATCTGATATGTAAACGATTACATATCAGACAATTTTTGAAAGTAGGAAGACAATGGCGAATATACAGGAAGTAGCGCGCAAGGCAGGTGTTTCCAGTGCAACGGTATCGAGGGTGCTGAATAATACGACTGTGGTTTCATCAAGGACGAAGATGAAAGTGGAAAAGGCGATCAAGGAGCTGCAATATGAACCGAGCATGCTGGGCAGAAATCTCCGGAAATCTGAAAGCCGACTGTTGCTTGTATTGATTCATTCATTTTCGAATCCTTTTTTCAGCAAGATTATTAATGGTATTGAAGACCATTCCATTGCGAATAATTACAACATCCTGCTTTGTGAATCGGATTCCGATCCACAGCGGGAAAACATTTTCTTGAATATGGTCAGAAACAAATTAGCTGATGGAGTGATCTCCATGAACCCTGCCGTTGATATGGAAATGATGCTGGATTTAGCTGAAAAGCATTCGATTATTTTTTGCAGTGAGTATTACGAAAATGATGCCATACCGTATGTAACGATTGATAATGAAGCGGCGGCATATAAGGCGGTAAAGCATTTAATCAAGCTGGGGAACGAAAAAATTGCTTTTATTTCTTATGAAGAGTCCTTTGTCTATGCAAAGCAGAGAAGAAACGGATACGAAAGAGCCTTGAGGGAATTCGGCCTGCCCATGCGCGAGGAATGGATATATAACGCAGGGGGTTTGGATTTCCAGGACGGGGTTCAGGCTGTGAGGAAATTTCTCCAATGTGATGAGCGGCCTACTGCGGTTTTTGCGGTCTCCGATACGCTGGCAATCGGGGCATTAAAAGAAGTCAATGTAAGAGGAATCAAAATCCCGGACGAGATGGCGGTGGTTGGCTTTGACAATATTAACTTTTCCAATATGACCAATCCGACGCTCTCAACTGTATCACAGCCAATGTATGACATGGGGTATAAGGCAGCAAGCATGCTGATCGACAGTATTCAGGGCAAAGCGGTCGACAGTGTCATCATGGACCATGAACTGATCATTCGGGAATCAACCTTAAGCTAAAGACAAGGGAGGGATGAAACTTGAAAATAAATGTAGGGATCATTGGATGTGGTTCCATCACACGATTCCGGCATGCTCCGGAATATTTGGCAAATCCCCACGTGGGGAGGATTGTATTTTATGACCGGAACAGGCACCGTGCGGAGGCGCTCGCGAAGGAGTTTGGCGGGGAAGTGGTGGGTTCCATTGACGCATTACTCAATGATCCGTCGATTGACGCAATCAGTGACTGTTCATCCAATGAAACGCACCATATTCATTCGGCAGATGCCCTCTTAAGCGGCAAGCATGTCTTATGTGAAAAACCAATCGCTAACTCTGTGGAACATGCCGAAAAAATACTGGTGGCCCAGCGGCAATCAGGGAAAAAATTAATGATTGACCATAACCAGCGTTTTATGAAAGCCCATCAGAAAGCAAAGGAATTGATCGACAGCGGGGAACTGGGTAATGTACTTACATTTAAAACAACATTCGGGCATGAAGGACCGGAAAGCTGGGGAGCGACAAGATCCAATGCTACGTGGTTTTTTAAAAAAGAACGCTCGCACTCCGGTGTGGCAGGTGATCTGGGCATCCATAAAATTGATCTGATCCATTATCTGCTCGATGATGAAATTGAGGAGGTGCACAGTTTTCATGGAGCACTTGACAAGGTCGATGAGCAGGGGAAACCGATTGAAGTCAGCGACAATGTTGTTGCTGCGTTGAAAACAAGCAAGGGCCGCCTGGGAACAGCATCCTTTTCCTGGACCTATTACGGGGAAGAGGATAATTCAACAACGCTCTATTGCCAAGAAGGGATTATCAAAATATATCATCACCCGAACGATCAACTGATTGTTGAAAAGAAAGATGGCGGTATGATCCGGTATGAATTGGAGCCAATTCAAACGAACGATAATCAGACCCATACTGGTGTTATTGATGCATTTATTGATTCGATTATTAATGATACGGAACCGCTTGTGACGGGAGAGAATGCCATTCGTTCCTTGAAGGTGATCGAGAAGATGCTAGGTATGTCAGCTAATGCTCAGATGTAATGGATTACAGTCAAAAGATAAGGAGGAGATAGCATGATACATCAGCTCGCGATTAATTCCAATACGTATTACGGCTATTCATTGGAAGATGCAGTGAAAGGCGCGAGTGAGGCAGGATTTAAGCAGATTGAGATTGGTGCAGTAAGGGATCGCACACTTCATGTGTCGCCTGACATGTCACGGAAGCAACTGGATGAGGTAAAGGCACTGCTCGCTACCCATGACATGCAATGTATTGGAATCAGTGCCCACAGCAATGTGATGACAGAAGAAGGCATTGCGAATTTATTGGCCAGTATCGACCTGACCGTTGAGTTTAACTGCAACTACATTGTGACTGCAACTGGCGCTTCTCATGGCGATACAGATGTCATTGATGATGTGGCTGTGCTTTCTGAGAAATTAGCGCCTGTCATCGAAAAATGCGAGCGTTTGAACAAGGTGTTAGTCATCGAAACACATGGAAACAACTTTGCTACAGGTGCAGCAGTTAAAAAGCTGGCGCAAGCTTTAAATGAGCGCGTCAAAGTCACCTATGATACAGGGAACGTGATTTTATACGGTGGCAGGCAGCCATATGATGACTTGGAATCGTCCGTGGATGAGGTAAAGTTTATTCATTTAAAGGATAAGCTCGGGGCAGATAATGAATGGAATTTCCCTGCAATTGGTGATGGAGATGTAGATTTTAACAGGATATTTACGATACTCCGAGAAGCAAGCTATCAGGAGCCTATCAGTGTGGAGATTGAATTCACGCCAGCAGGCCCAAGCAATCTTGAAGAAGTAAACGATTCGGTCAAACGATCCTATGAGTACCTGTCAAAACTATTAACCTAGGGAGGCGGTGAATATGAAATCTATTGGTCTGGCAGGCCTCGGGTTTATTGGTAAGGCGCACTTCCATGCATATCAAAAAATGAACCATTGCCGTGTTGATGCCATTTACACAAGAAGTGAAGTAACGGATGATGCGGTGCGCGAACAGTTTCAAGGCACCTTTTTCTCTGATTATGATGAGATGCTAAACAGCCCAGACCTGGACATCATTGATATATGTGTCCCTACATACTTGCATGAAGAGTATATCATCAAGGCAGCAAACGCCGGGAAGCATATTATTTGCGAAAAGCCGTTAACGTTAACAGAGGCTTCGGCAAACCGAATCGTGGATGCCGTAAAGGAAAATGAGGTGGAATTATTCGTTGGCCATACACTCCGTTTTTGGCCAGAATATGCCGCTATTAAATCGTACAGTCAGTCGCATCCATTCGAATTGGTGCATGCCAGACGATTAGGGCAATTTCCATCATGGAGCAGCTGGTTCAAGGAGCCCGATAAAAGCGGTGGAGCGCTGTTTGACCTGCATATCCATGATATTGATTTTGTCTATTATCTATTAGGTGAGGTTGAATCCGTCTATGCCGTTGGTAGCCGGAATGAGCATGGGGCATGGAGTCATATAATGACAACGCTTGTTTTTAAAAATAAGACGAAGACATTCGTGGAAGCTTCCCATCAAATGCCGGATGGCTATCCGTTTACGATGAACATGAGGGTGCAGTCAAAGGAAGAGACGCTGGAATATTTTCAGGCGGCAGGGGAAAACATCGAGGCAGCCAACGAGGAAAGCGGTCAGCTGATTTTGTATAAGGCCTATGAAAAGATTCTCATAGATACAGAGACTGCGGATCCCTTTTATAAAGAACTGTCCTACTTTGTAAACTGTATAGAGAACAACACAGAAAATGAGCTGGTTCCTTTAGATGATGTCCGCTATGTACTGAAACTGCTTCATGCTATTAAGACGTCCTTGGAGAATGGGAAGCTGGTCTATATGTAAGGGTATTTGAAAGCGTTTTATTAATTAATGGGGGTGGTGCTGACCTGCATCAAATAAAGGGGTTACCCTGGTTAATTCCAGGAGCTTAAGCAAAAAAATTGGGAGGGTTAATGATGAAAAAGCGTTTATCAGTACTTGCTTTATTGATGTTTGCAATGGTTCTGTTCCTGGCTGCGTGCGGCGGTTCAGAGGAAGCTGGCGGAGAAACAGATGGCGGAAATGGCGACAGCGGATCAGAAGGCGGAGATAAATACAAGGTCGGAATTTTAGCACCAGAGGTCACGCACGGCTGGGTAGCTGCAGTTGCGTACCATGCAGAGAATCGTGCAGAGGAATTATCGGATGAAATTGAATATCAGGTGCAAACAAGTGCAGATGCTGGAGAAATGACTTCCCAGCTGGATGACCTCTTGACATGGGGAGCTGAAGCGATTGTTGCATTCCCGCAGTGGGAAGGAATGGAAGTGCCGATTCAACGGGCACTGGATGAAGGAGTAGAAGTAGTCAATTTTGACATTGCCATTGATACAGAGGGTGTCTATCGAGTAGCAGGTGATAATGAAGATATGGGTGTGCAGGGTGCCAACTATATCGTTGACAAGATCGGTACAGAAGGAAACGTTGTTATTATGGAGAACCCTTCCGCCGGTTCCGTATCGGAATTAAGAACAAAAGGGTTTGAAGAAACAATGGCAGAAATCGCTCCGGATATGAACTTGATGACCTACGCAACTGAATTTACCAGACAGGCGGGGTTAAGTGACTTTGCGGATATCCTGACAGCAAATGATCAGATCGATGCGGTTTTCTCCTTAGATGATGAAACGTCCGTCGGTGTATTGCAGGCGATTGAAGAAGCAGGCCGCTCCGATATTAAGGTTGTAACCGGTGGAGGCGGCATGCAGGAGTATTTCCAAATGATGCCGGAGAATGAGGATATCTGGATTCAGTCTGCCCTTTACAGCCCGGCAATGGTTGCGGATGCTGTAGATGTTGCACTGCAGGTTTTAAAGGGAGAAGAAGTACCGGAGGAAACCATCATTCCAACGACCGTTGTAGACCGGGAAAATTATGAGGAATTTCTGGATGAGAATTCCCCTTACTAGGATTTAATATGAGGAGAAAAGGGGGGCCTAGCTCGCTGATGGCCCCCTCTTTTCAACAATAATCTGGAGAGTTGATCGTATGAAAATTGAAATGACCAATATTAAAAAGTCATTTGGAAACAATGAGGTGCTCAAAAGTATATCCCTCACCATAAACGGCGGAGAAATCTATGCGCTGCTGGGCGAAAATGGGGCAGGGAAATCGACCTTAATGAATATTCTGGGTGGTATTCATCAGGCCGATGAGGGGGCCATCATGATTGATGGGGAGACCGCTCAGCTCCACAATCCAGTTCAATCCCAGGAAGCAGGAATCGCATTTATCCATCAGGAATTAAACCTTATCAATGATTTACCCGTTTATGAAAATATGTTTCTTGGCAGGGAACCAAAAACAAAAAGGGGTTCGCTGGATCTGGAGAAAATGCTCCATGAAACGGAAGAAATGTTTAAGAAAATGAATATACAACTGGATCCGAGAAAAATGGTTGGTGATTTGGATTCTTCGTATAAGCAAACGATTGAAATTTGCCGGGCGATGATGACGAATGCTTCGGTCATTATTATGGATGAGCCGACGACTTCTTTAACAGATTCAGAGATTGAGCGCGTATTTGAGATGATGAAAACACTAAAAAGCCACAATGTGGGACTTATTTTTATTTCTCATAAATTACAGGAAGTGAAGCGTATTTGCGATCGTTATGCTGTGCTTCGTGACGGTGTCCTGGTTTCAGAGGGAAGTGTCCCGGACGTGACCACGGATGACCTTGCCCGATTTATGGTTGGGCATGACGTGCGTACAGAGCCGCTGGCGAAGGAACGAAACTTGGGGAAAGAAGTCCTGCGTGTGGAGGAATTAACACATCACCCGTTTTTCAGGAATATTAACTTTTCCGTAAAACAGGGCGAAGTTGTCGGAGTTACAGGTCTGCTTGGGGACGGGCGGAGTGAGCTTTTTCAATCGATTTTTGGTGCGGATGACATTTCTTCAGGCAAAATATACATAGATGGAGAGGAAGTAAAAAATAACAGTACAATAAAGGCAATTAATAAAGGGATTGCCTATCTGCCCCGAAATCGTAAAGAAAACGCGATTATCCAGGATATGGATATTCTGGAGAACAGTTCGATTGCTACCTGGCCCAAATTTTCAAAAGCTGGAATTATAAACAATGAATGGCACCTTAAAAAGTTTGAAGATCTTAAGAAGACACTGCGAATCAAAATGCAAGATCCCACAGATAGTATTCTGAGCCTTTCAGGAGGTAATCAGCAAAAAGTGGTGCTGGCAAAATGGCTGGCAACCGACCCGAAAATACTGATACTGGATAACCCGACACAGGGAGTAGATGTAGGTGCCAAGGAGGATATTTATGATATTATCCTAAAACTTGCGGATGAAAATATTGCGGTGATTGTACTTTCAAGTGAGGCATCTGAAATTATCCGTGTGTGTGACCGGTCATTGGTTATGTATCAGGGAGTTATTCAGGGAGAGCTCATCGGAAAGGAAATGAGCGATCATTCGATTATGAATCTGGCAACAGGCGGCGAACTGGCAGAAGAAAGGAGTGAGAAGTAATTATGGGAAATGAAGGAACTGCAAAAAGAAGCTTTATCCAGTGGTATAAAAACAAGTGGCATAACGATCCTTTGTTCAGCATATTCGTCGCACTTATTGTTATGGTTATTCTGCAGACATTAGTCCTCGGATTTGACTATGATTCTTTTGACGGCTGGTTTGAATCCTGGACCAGTAACTGGATAAATATTTTAAGAAACAACGCTGGAATCGGGATCGTCGCATTGGGGATGACTTTCGTTATCATGACAGGCGGGATTGACCTGGCAGTTGGAGCAACCCTGGTAGCAACTGGTGCTTTTGCAATGATGCTGATTGATATTGGCGAAAGAGGTTTGTTAGGTTTAATGGGCGTTACAGGCGTTCCGGCAATAGCCTTGGCACTTGTACTTGTCCTGCTATTTGGATACTTGCTCGGGGCATTAATTGGGATCACGATTACCAAAGGCATGGTCCCCCCGTTTATCGCAACGCTGGGAGCCATGATGATATACAGAAGTGTGACACAGCAGACGATGCAAGGATACAATCCTCAAGTGCCAACAGAATTTTTACAGATTTCCGGTTTCCAAATAGGTGACCTCATGATCATGCCAATTATATATTGGCTAATCATTGCCGCCATTCTGTACTACGTATCAAAGCGAACCATCTTCGGCAGACAAATTATTGCTGTTGGCTCGAATGAGAGAGCAGCAAGACTTTCAGGAATTAATGTGGACAGGGTAAAATTGCATGTATACGCATTAATGGGTCTATTGGTTTCGATCGCTGCCATTATTCAGGTATCGCGCGTCGGAGCAATGGATGTTTCCGGTGCTGGCAGAGGAATGGAAATGGATGCCATTGCCGCAGCAGTTGTCGGGGGAACAAGTATGATGGGCGGCAGAGGTTTTATTCTTGGTACTGTCTATGGGATGTTGATTATTGGTGTTTTGAATAACCTCCTCAATCTGTTCGGAGCCCCGCCTTTATTAAGTGACGCGTTTAAAGGGTTTATCGTTATCGTCGCTATTTTATTGCAGCGTAAGGGTAAGATTACGTAATGGTTGTTTGGCAGCTCAATGATTGAAGAACAGCCAAGAACCCCATGATTACTGGGTTCTTGGCTGTTTCCTTTTGTCAAAAAGCTGTAGTGAGATACTTTTCCCGTCCGTGCGTTTCAGCGTTCCCTAAAACATCGGCAAAATGTAATTAATAAGAAACCATATAATGATGACGAGAATAATGATATAGGCGGCATATTTGATAAACGTTGCTGCTACCTTGCTTGGATCCGATCGTTTATCCTTCCGCTCAAATTCATCATGACGACCCATTGGTTTTACCTCCCAGTCGTAGTTAGGTTTGTGTGTTTATTTCCCGCTGATCGAATTTTTAAACTCTGTATCCGCATAGGTATGACAAACAAAAATCCAATTTAACAAAAGGACAAGCATCCCATTCAGCAAGCATCAAGTTCTATGCAAACTATTTCAACTTTTACAACAAGGTGTTATAGTAAAGGCAATGAAAAATTTATGAAAGGAGTTCCCCCATGCATACTCGCTGGCAGGAAATTGTGGAGCAGATGCTTTTATCTGATGAGCCGATGACGAGCTCTCAATTGGCCAAGGCATTGCAGGTCAGTTCCCGGACGGTGCGCAATGATATCAAGGAGATGAGGGAATTTTTGTTGGGAAAAGATATGCACATCCGCTCGCATCGTGGGAGAGGGTTTGAACTCGCAGACAAACAGCATCCTGCCTGGAGGGAGATTTTTCTGCATCCTGGGGTAATTCCAATCGAACGGGAGGAACGAGTGCAATATTTGATGGAGCGGCTTCTTTTGCAGTCTGATTACATAAAAATAGATACATTGGCCGATGAGCTGTTTGTCAGTCGTTTTACGCTCCAGAGTGACTTGAAGAAGGTACGGGAAATTCTGGAGGGTAATCAGCTGGTCGTGGATCACCGCCCGCATTACGGGATAAAGGTGCTTGGTGAAGAATCACAGATTCGCTTCTGTATATCCGAACATATTTTTAACCAGCAACAGGCTTTTCTGGAACACAGTGAGCAATGGAAGGAGTCTCTCCAGGAAACTGCTGTCGTAAAGGATATACTTCTCCGGCAGCTTCGCAAACACCGTATGCCAATCCCGGATATCAGTCTGCAAAATTTGATCACCCATATAATTATTGCCTGTCAGCGGCTAAGGGATGGGTATGCGTTGGGTGACATCCAAACGGAGCCTGAAGAAATGAAGGAAGATAAGGAATATTCGGTAGCGGCTGAGATTCTTAAAGAGATTGAAAGTGTAGTAGACGTCCGCTTTCCGGAGAAAGAAATCTGGTACCTGGCTATGCATCTTCAAGGAACCAAGCTGATGAATCCTGGCGGGAAGCAGGAAGGGTTACATCATTTAATAGATCATGAGATAAGAGAAGCTGTGCAAGAGATTGTTCGGCACATAGATCAGGTTTATGATCTGTCTCTGGCCCATGATAAAGAACTGCTTCTGGCGTTGTCACTGCATTTGAAGCCGGCGATTAATCGTTTTCGTCACAAAATGAATCTGCGAAATCCATTGTTGGAAGAAATTAAAGCAAAGTACCCTCTGTCTTTTGAAGCTGCCCTGACATCGATGGAAGTTATTGCAAGTAAGTGGCAGATTGAAGTGGACGAAAATGAGATCGGTTACATTGCTCTTCATTTGGAGGCTGCTCTGGAAAGAATGAAGAAAGGCTCTGCTGAGGTGAAGCGGTGTCTGATTGTTTGTGCTTCCGGTATGGGAAGTGCACAGCTTTTACTGCAAAAATTAAAAAGCAGGTTTGGTGATACTTTAAACATCGTTGGTACAACAGAATATTATAATCTGGAGCAGCACTCTCTTACCGATATTGATTTTCTCGTTAGCACGATCCCCATTCATGAAAAGATAGGAATTCCTGTGGTTTATGTGCGCACAATTTTGGGAGATAAAGATGTGGAAAACATAGAAGGCATACTGTCCAAACGTACGGATATCCTGAATCATTTTCTGCAAAAGCGGTATACCTTTTTGCAGCAGCATTTTGATACACCAAGGCAAGTAATTGAGTTTCTCGGCAGAAGTCTGATGGAGGATGGCAAAGTGACCGAAGACTATATTGCCTCCGTATTGGAACGTGAGAGCTATGCACCAACGAGTTTTGGCAATTTGACGGCGATTCCCCACCCGCTCGAGCCGACAGCGGAGTCATCCTGCTGGTCGATTGCTACACTGGAAAAACCCATCCACTGGGGTGATAAGCCTGTCCAGCTTGTAGTTCTGTTAAATGTCAGCAAGAATGATAAGGATGAAATGCAGCCCATGTTTGATATGCTGTCCAGGCTGCTGGATAATCAGCAACTAATACACACATTACTGGAGTGTACGAACTATCAGGAATTCAGAAGCACAATCACCCGGACTATTTTAGGGAGTGTTTCTTCTAAGCAATGATTGGAAAAAGAAGGCTCGCACCGAAATTTTTTTGGGGGAGCCTTCTTTTTAATTGCGTTTTACATACATTGAGCAGGCGGAAAATGAATTTCTGCTCCCCGGCTTTGTTGTTCTTTTTCCTTTGCCAAAGGAAAATCTTCTTCTGTTAATGAAGGCGCTTACATAATAGAATGATCTGTAGACATGCAAGAAAGGGGGGATAGTATGCAGCCGATTAAATTGACGGTTGTAGGAGGTGGTTCTTCCTATACACCAGAACTGCTGGAAGGAATTATTGCTAATCAAAAGCTGTTGAGCATTTCCGAAGTATGGCTGGTAGATATTCCGGAAGGGCAAGAGAAACTAGCGATTATGGAGCGTCTGGCAAAGCGGATGGTGCAAAAAGCGGGAAGCCCTATTACGATTCATGCAACCATGAATCGGCGTCAAGCGATTAAAGATGCAGATTACGTTATCACGCAAATTCGAGTAGGCGGGCTAAAGATGCGCCGGAATGATGAGTATATCTCCATCAAACATGGGGTCGTCGGGCAGGAAACCACTGGAGCTGGAGGTTTTATGAAAGCATTTCGCACGATTCCAGTCATCCTCGATATTTGCAGAGATATGGAAGAATTGGCGCCCAATGCCTGGCTTTTAAATTTTACCAACCCGGCAGGCATCATTACTGAAGCGGTATTAAAACACAGTAGCATCAAAGTCGTTGGGCTCTGCAATAATCCGATCAATTTTTATAAGAAATTTGCCCGCACATATGGTGTAGAGGGAGAAGACGTACGTATTAACTTTGTCGGGATTAATCACCTGATCTGGATAACAGATTTATTTATCAAGGGAGAGTCCAGGTTGGAGGATATTCTAACTGGCAAAGCCACGGGTTATGAGGCAGAAAATATCCCATCTTTCGGCTGGGATAATGAATTCCTGCGTTCACTAGGCGCGCTTCCATGTGGCTACCATAAATATTATTACCAGACTGACAGAATTCTAGGGCAGCAGCTGGAAGAATACAGGAAGCAGCGAACCAGGGCGGATGAAGTTAGAGAAGTAGAAAAAGAGTTATTTAAAATATATCAAAACCCGGAAGTCAAGGAAAAACCAAAAGCACTGGAAAAACGAGGAGGAGCTCACTACTCCGAGGCGGCGATTGAATTAATCAAGTCGATCCATACGGATGCTAAAGACTTGCATACGGTGAATGTCCGGAACAATGGGGCGATATCCTGCCTGCCGGATGATGTAAGTGTGGAAGTTAACTGCCTGGTCGAGAATCATCAAATCACACCCTTACAGCCAGGGAAGGTTCCGCCACAAATCAGGGGCTTGCTGCAAGTGGTCAAGGCGTATGAAGAATTGACGGTTGAGGCGGCAATTACAGGAGACAAAGGGATTGCCTTGCAAGCTCTGACACTGCATCCGCTTATTCCTTCAGCGGAAAAAGCAACAATTATCCTGGATGAGATGCTGCAGGTGAATAAGCCATATCTCCCTGCATTTAACGAAGATGACCTTTCCCGCACTACCAGAGAGGAGGTTTATTAGGTGAAGATTACATTATTGTGTGCGCTTGGCATGAGCACCAGTTTACTGGTCAAAAAAATGAATCAGGCAGCAAGCGCCAGAGGGCTGGATGTTGAAGTGGAGGCGTATGCCGTTGATTCGCTGGAAACACAACTCAAGACGGCTGACATCTTGCTGATTGGACCGCAAATCAGGTACAAGAAAAATGAAATATTTCCAAAGGCAGAGGCTGCGGGTGTTCCAATCGAGATTATAGACATGAAGGCATATGGCACGATTGACGGTGAGAAGGTCTTGGACCAGGCGCTGGAGTTAAAAAAGAGGGGGAACGATTAGATGAACGGATTAAATGCTTTTATGGAACGTTACTTTATGCCGGTTGCCGGAAAAATGGCGGAGCAGCGTCATTTAAAAGCGATACGTGATGGAATCATTGCAACGATGCCATTATTGATCATTGGAAGTATCTTTTTAATCATTTCTTCCCCGCCTTATGAGCCATGGGCCGAGTTTATGGCCCCTTATGCAGAAGCATTGAGTATTCCGGTTAATGCTACCTTTGGCCTGTTAGGGCTGGTGGCGGTGTTTTCCATAGCCTTTAGTTTGGCTAAAAGCTATGGAATGGATGAACTGTCTGCAGGTGTGCTCAGTTTGGCTGCTTTTTTTGTAGCAACACCGCTGACGGAAGAGGGAAACATTCCCTTGAATCTGATGGGCAGTCAAGGGTTGTTTATCGCTATTATTCTTGCCATTTTCACTGTGGAAGTCTATCGGTTTTTCGAAGTGCGGAATATTGTGATAAGGATGCCGGATGGGGTACCTCCCTCAGTGTGGCGAGCGTTCACCGCATTAATTCCCGGCGCTGTGATCATTTTCATTGTCTGGGGTGTTGATCTGTTCTTGCGCTCTTCATTCGATGTCTCCCTGCACGGAATTGTAAGTGAGGTGCTGCGGCAACCGTTGGAAGCGGCGGGTGCGAGTTTGTGGGGTGCACTGATTGCGATCCTGCTTATTCACTTGCTTTGGTCTTTTGGTATTCACGGGATTTCTGTGGTAGCTAGTGTTATGGCGCCTATCTGGTACAGTTTGACAGAGCAAAATGTGGCGGCACAGCAGGCGGGAGAAGAATTGCCATATATTATCGGTCAGCCGTTTATGGCGATCTGGTGGGCAGTCGGGGGATCAGGTATGGCGCTCTGTCTGACTATTCTTTTTGTCTGGCGGGCAAGGTCTAAACATCTGAAAAGTTTGGGCAGGGGTTCCATTTGGGCGAGCTTTTTCAATATCAGCGAGCCGGTAGTGTTCGGGGCGCCAATTGTGATGAATCCGCTATTGTTCTTTCCCTTTATCCTTGCTCCACTCGCAGTCGGAATTGTCACCTATTTTTCTATGTCGATTGGGCTGGTCGGCAAGCCATATGTCGTTGTGCCATGGACAACACCACCGCCGCTTTCCGGTATACTCACCACAGGGGACTGGCGCGGCGGAGTATTGATGATGTTTAATATTTTTATGGCGACCTGTATTTATTATCCGTTTTTCCGTCTGTATGATAAAAAACTTTTAGCGGAAGAAAAAACCGATAATGCAGCAGCGGCAACCAAGGAAGCAAAGGATGAATTACAGGCATGAGCACGTCCAAACAATTGATTATTAATGCAGATGATTTCGGGCTTACACCAGGAGTCACAGCAGGGATTCTTTACGCTCACCAGCGTGGCATTCTAACGAGCACTACTGCTATGGTGAATACACCATTCGCAAAAGCGAGTTTAGGGGAAGCCCGGAGCTTCCCCGATCTGGGTATTGGCTTGCATTTTGTTCTGGATGCAGGCAGGCCTATCTCTTCCAATCCAAAGAGCCTGATAGGTCTAAATGGGTGTTTTCTTAAGGGGAAGGAATTAATGGTTTCTGCGGAAAAACAGGATATCAAGGAAGAACTTCTTGCCCAGCTGGAGCTGCTTTATGAATGGAATGGGACGGTGACGCATATAGACAGTCATCACCATATGCATCTGCATATACCGGCAGCAACAGAAGCTGTACTTGAAGTTGCCGAGTGTTTTAAACTGCCGGTCCGTTCGTTTTCGGATACTGATTTTCCCGGCGACACAGTGACCTGTGATCATTTTCACTATAGCTTTTACGGGGAAGAACACGTTTCCGCTGATCATTTAACAGGGATTTTTGCCAATATTGCAAGTGGATTAACTGAAGTGATGTGTCACCCTGCATTTATGGATTCCTGGCTTGGCGAAATAAGCAGCTATAATTCTCCCAGAATGCAAGAATTAGAGATACTTGTAAACAGCAAAGTAAAGAACAGCATACGGGATAACTCCTTGGAGTTGGTCCATTACGGAGGGGTAGCAAATGAACGTTGAGCAATATTCGATGAAACTCATCCTGCATGCAGGAAATGCGAAAAATTATATGTATGAGGCATTAGAGCATGCGAGAGAGGCATCCTTCGATCAAGTAGAAGGAAAAATGAAGCTGGCGGACAGTGAGTTGCTCCAGGCACATCAAATTCAGACCTCGTTTATCCAGGAAGATGCAAGAGAACAAATCGGCAGCTACCCGGTTATCCTTGTGCATGCTCAGGATCATCTAATGACTGTAATGACAGAGAAAAACCTGATTGGTGAGTTGATTATGATGTATGAGAAACAGCATGAGATCGAGCGAAAACTCGATGGAGTGGTGGAGAAGGTGGTGGAGATTCAAAAGGCAGAAAAAATAAATTAGATATATGATGAAACGCTCAGCCAGCAAATGGACCATGTATTTGAAGTCATCATAACAAAACGGGGAGTTGGTCTCAGTGAAAATCAATAAATATATCTTTATAACTGGCGTTTTTGTGCTGATCATGGCCTCTATTATCACTACCTCCAATGCCGCGGGGAACAATGGTAATAACGGAAATAAAGGAAAGAAAACAAAAGTGACACCAGGCATCGAGGTTTTTCTCAATGAGCATTTGGATTGGGTGGAAGGAAAAAAGGTCGGCCTGATTACCAACCCAACGGGCGTGGACAGCAATCTGACCAGTGATGTAGATCTGTTGCATAACCATCCAGACGTAGAGCTAACTGCATTGTTTGGTCCGGAGCATGGTATACGCGGAGATCAGGAAGCAGGGGAGTATGTTGATTTCTATGTCGATGAGAAAACAGGTCTCCCTGTTTATAGTTTATATGGACCAACATGGAAGCCGACAGAGGAAATGATGGAAGATGTCGATGTACTTTTATTTGATATCCAGGATATAGGGTCCAATGTTTATACCTACATTTATACATTAGGCTTTGCATTGGAGGCAGCTGCCGAATACGACAAGGAACTCATTGTGCTGGATCGTCCGAATCCGCAGGGAGGAACAAAAGTGGAAGGGCCACTGCGTTCGGAAGATGCGGTAAGCTTCATGGGAAGGTTTATGCTGCCAGTGCGTCATGGGATGACGATCGGAGAATTGGCTGTGATGTGGAACAATGAGTACAGCATGGGAGCGGATCTAAAAGTTGCCAAGATGAAAGGCTGGAAGAGAACAATGCATTACGAGGATACCGGCTTGCCTTGGGTAATGACTTCTCCAAATATCCCGTCAATGGAAACTGCTTATCTGTACACGGGAACGGAACTTCTGGATGATACAAACTTATCCACGGGTCTTGGGACAACGAAACCTTTTGAGCTTGTTGGCGCCCCTTGGGTAGATGGGGATGCACTTGCGGAAGAAATGAACAACAGGGATCTTGCAGGCGTAACGTTTAGATCTGCATATTATGAACCGATGTTTGGCACGTATGAAGGGGAAAGAATTGGCGGAGTCCAGGTGCACATAGACGATCCTAGAGAAATTGACTTGGTTGAACTTGGCCTGAACCTAGTTGATGCTATGCGCGATCAGAATCCGGAAGAATTTGAGATGACCTCAAGCTATGCCAACCTTATCGGAGACCCGGAAGTGCCTGCCATGATTATGGAGGACATGCCTGTCGACCAGATTATTGAATCGTGGCAGGACGAATTGCAAACATGGGTAACGGAAGTGCGCAACGAGTACTTGTTGTATAACCCTTATCCTGCTGGCGCCCAGCCATACAAAGAAGAAGGATCAATAGGTATCCTGCCGCTTGATCTCACTGCATCTCCTGGAGAAGAAGTAGAATTGACAGTCCAGGGTCATGATAAAAATGGAGACTCACTTGATATTGATATTTCTGAAGTGAAATGGGAAGTGACGGGAGAAGTAGGCCATGTAGAAGACGGTATTTTCCATGCCACTAAGGAAGGGGAAGGCAGAGTGATAGCCACATATGGAGATTATCAGGCTTCCAGAGAAGTGGAGGTTTCGGCTACCAAAGTTGGAAATATCCGCTATGGAATTCATTCTACTTACTCTAGGATCGTATTCGATCTTAATAAGACAATTAATAATTATGAGATGGAAGAACAAGAAGGTAAACTGATACTGAAGATACCTTATGGACAGATAGCTGGTGAATTGCCAGCAGAGGGCGGGACGTTGCAAATTAATAACAGTCCGGTAGTCGAGGAAATCAATTATTATGTGGAAGATAATATGTTTATTGGAGAGTTTGACCTTAAAGTAGATGGAGTTAGCTATCAAACACCGGAATTTGCTAACAGGATAGTGATTGATCTGGAGCATTAGGTAGGAAAAGCCACTTGCTTGGATAAGGCAGGTGGCTTTCTGAATGATTAATTGGAGGTAGAGGACAGAGGTATTTTCACAGAATCTAAATGATTTGGAGGTAGCTATCTATAATGAAATATCCTCCAGCTGAGCAGCCAAGACTGGCAATAAGCCAAGTCTTCTAATCAGTTAGAAAGTATTTGTAGCTTTCAAAATCCCAAGCAAAAACTCCCTGTCTTCCGGATAAGTCAATTCCAAGTTCCTGATCTCCTCAGCTGATTTCCAGGCAATCTCATAAATCAGCTCATCCGGGTCTTGAATCTTCATTTCCCCGCCTGTGAGCTGCACCATAAAGTAGTGGACTTCAATGGAGATAGAATGCTCGTTGGAGAGAGCCTGTTTCACTTTAAGGTCTTCTCTTATTTCTGCAATGTAGCCAGTTTCTTCCTCAATTTCCCTTAAGCAACAGGCTCGAAATGTCTCGCCTTCCGCTTTTCCGCCGGAAGGGACAGCCCATTTCTTTGATTCTTCAGGTGTTCCCTGCAGCACCATGAGTATCTGTGCATTCTTGTTAACACAAATACCCGCCGCTCCAAACCATTTTTCCACGAAATCACCTCCTGCCAAGGAATTTTCAAAATAGTCATACCACAGATTCCTCTAACTGTATTATGATAGAAGCAAAGGTGGGAGCAAACATGCAGTTATACAACATCATAAAAAATCAGCCTAAATACTGGCTAGTCGATCAAATCCATAAAAAAAATGTCACCCAGGCGGAATATCAAAGAGCATTCAGGCACATCCTGGACGAATGGCATGAGCAGCAAGTTGGCTATCTGTCCGTGCTAATGGATGAAGCACATGAAAATTGGCCGCTCTCTAATGGCTTCGAAAAAGTGACGAGCATCGTGGAATACGAAAGGGGCCTGGATGCTCTGCCTGAGCCCGAACCGGGAATAGAATATCATGCGCTTTCGGGAGGGAGAATCACCGGCAGCGAATATGCAGCATTGTATGACCTGTGCCGCACCGGCTCGGCAAATAAAAACGAGCAGCAGAAGGTTGACGAGGTAATGGATTCTCTGGAAAGGGAATTGGGGCCGAATTGGCGGGAGCATTGCTATTATTTTCAAAAGGATGAAGTCATGCTGGGGATCGGCATTCCCCATATCGAAATGGGCACACAAGATGAGGGGCGGCTGTTTTACTTTGGTGTGGCACCGGAAGCGCGAGGGCGTGGTGTTGGATCGGCTCTGCATAAAATCACACTAAAGCTGTTGAAGAAGATGGGAGCATCCTATTACGTCGGCAGTACCGACACCCATAACACAGGGATGATTAAAATTTTCCAGAAAAATGACTGTGTGCTTCGAGATCAAAAAGGCATGTATCGCATCGAGAAAAAGGGCTGAACGCATACTGGTTCAGCCCTTCGTTCGTCTATCTCTTTGCGTACATACGCTGCTCAAGCGCCTGCCACTGCGGTTTGTCAATTCCATACAAAATCCACGGAGAAGGTAGTTCAAACGGATGATTTTCTGGCAAGGAGGCAGCTTCTTCCTTGGTCAGATCCATCCAAATAAATGATTCCTCGTCGACTCCGACTGTGAGTTTCTGATATTCCTTCGTGACTGTCTCCCACAACCCCGGCTGGGAAGTGATGTCGCTCCAAGGATAAAGTGCATGCAGGAAGAGATACCTCTTCTGGTCCGTCTTGATGATCAGCGCGCGTGACTTCTCCGCATTTTCATAAAAAGACCAGCTGTTCAAGTTTTCATCAGAAAAAAGATCCCAAGAACTAGGGAAAGGATAAAAGCATTGGTAAGGGAAAATTCCACCGGGTTTCACGTACATTTCTTCCACCCATTCTTTCTTCCGCTTCAGGTCTGTCACAGGATTCCACGGCTCCGCATCCGTCATTAGCTGCGATACATCTTTTGTTCTCGCGCCATGCAGCATCGTCTGGGGAACGAGATTATTTTTCTCCAGTACGCGCTGTGCTGGGGTGTTGTGCTCCTGCGTGTTGGCGCCGACCCACTGAATGCCCTCCACTTGAAAGGCCTCGTGCAGCACATGCGCAAACAGTTCCGTGGAAAATCCGCTTCCCTTAAAGCGCCGGTCACTCCGCAGCCGCCCCAGCATTGCATAACTTGTCGCGTAAATTGTATAGCCAGCCACACTGACGAGCTGGTTATCCAAAAACAAGCCATACAAACGGTTGCTGCCTGTTATTAAACGCGGAAAAACCCGCTTTATGTAATCATCATCAATCCCGGTATCCAGTGCCTCGACATGGGGGAAGTCTTTTTCGAGAAGGGTTCGGATGTGTTTGGTCATGTGGGTTGCCTCCTTCGATCAGTAAACATGCTAATTTACATTATAAGTGGTGGGTTATTGGGTGAAAAGAAAAAAGTTTTAGCAAGTTTGTCAGGATGTTAAAAAACACACAGTTCTCCACGCTACGATCTTATCCCACCACCCGCTCCGGATGCGAATAAACATTAAACGACTCACCCCTAATAAAACCAATAGCGGTGATATTAAGATCATCAGCAAGCTGTATGGCAAGGTCGGTTGGTGCGGACTTGGACAGGACAATACCAACGCCAATTTTGGAAGCTTTGATCAGAACCTCAGAGGAAATTCGTCCGCTGAAGACGATGATTTTGTCACGGACTGGTATTTTATTCATCAGGCTGTAGCCATAAAGTTTGTCCAGCGCGTTGTGCCGGCCGATGTCGGATCGGCTGGTGAGGATATCGGAGGACGAGCAGAGAGCGGCGTTATGCACCCCGCCGGTATTTTTAAACACAAGGCTGTTTTCCTGCATGTGCCTCATCAGCTGGATACAGTTTTCAGCCTGAATGGTCGTTTTTGCCATCGATGTTTTGGCAGTGCGGACATCGCTCTGCAGGTAAAATTGTCTGCTTTTGCCGCAGCAGGAACCGATAAAACGTTTGGAATGATCCTGGTGGATGGCAGGCAACTCGGTTTTCAATGTCACATGGGCAAATCCAAGATTTTTATCCATTTTCAAGTCTGTGATGTCGGCCGGGGCGCGGATTACCCCTTCGGAAGCCAAAAACCCAATAACCAACTCATCCAGGTAGGCTGGCGTGCAGACCATGGTGGCAAATTCCTCGCCATTTACCTTGATAGTAATTGGGAATTCGGCAGCAATTTCATCTTCCATTGCTTGTAATTGGCCATTTATGTATCTGACAACGGGTTGTTTGTGGGTTATATTTTCGCTCATTGTTCCGATACCCCTGTTTCTTAATTAGTAGTTGGCTCATTATAACCTGATTTGTTTTTAATGGACAAGAAATCGGACTAGTAGTTGGATAAGGCTCAAGTTTAGCATCCTTTATTACTAGTCAGATCCGATCAACACTGCTGCAGACAATAATTGGACAGTGCTTTGGAAACAAATTCATCCTCCTGGAAGTGGCTCGGGTTACGCCAAATTTCTTCAAACAGCGCCCGAATAACTGCAATAATCCTATCCGTATTATGTATCATTAGCCTGAGAAGATTATATAAGTGCAAACTGTAACGATCATAAAGCTCTTCCAAAGCCTGCTTCTCCCGATTCTGTATACGTTTTAAAAGTTGTTTGTCTGTATGCATAAGAAAGGCTCCTATCCACCTAATAATCTTTTTCCACTAAAGCCTCTGCATCAAACTTTGAATGTCGTAAACCTCTTCCGCACCAAACGTCCTTTTTCTTTTATTTTTTCAAAAAATAGGCTATACTTGCATCAACTGCACTCAAAATTAAAGCAGTTATATTTAAGGAGGAACTGCCTCGTGATCATTGCGATCATACTATTATTATTCACTTCCTTTTTCTTTTCGGGAAGTGAGACTGCATTGACGGCCACCAATCGAATGCGGCTGCAGACGAAGGCCAATAATGGAGATGTCAGGGCGGAAAAGCTGTTAAATCTGGTATCCAAGCCGAGTGAATTTATTACCTCGATTTTGATTGGGAATAATATTGCCAATATCCTGCTGCCTACACTGGTGACGACGCTTGCGATACAGCAGGGATTCAGCGTTGCCGCAGCATCAGCGATTCTGACCATTACGATTATTATTTGCTCCGAAGTCATTCCAAAATCGGTTGCGGCTGCCTATCCGGACCGTATCTCAAGTATTGTTTATCCCATTATCCGGGCAGTTGTGATTATCTTAAAGCCTCTTACTATCGCACTTAATTGGATGACAGACCGGATTGTAAGTGCACTATCCAGAGGGCAGGACGAAGATGTATCCGTCTCCAAAGAAGAATTCCGTGCGATGGTGGATATTGCCGGGTCGGAAGGAACCTTTGAAAAGGAGGAATCCCACCGGATAAAAGGCGTGCTCGATTTTTATAATTTAAATGTTAAAGATGTACTGAAAACACCGCGAGTGGACATGATAGCACTGCCGGACACGGCCACTTTTGAAGAGGTGCGGGATGTCGTGCTTCAAAACCCCTATACCAGATATCCGGTTTATAGAGGAGACAGCGATAATATTATTGGTATCTTCCATTCCAAGTTTCTCCTCAACTGGGCGCAGGATCCGGATAAAAAGACGCTGGTATCACTTGCCGACATGGAGCCGCTGGTCATTTATGAATTTCACTCGATTGAGTGGATATTCCGGAAAATGACCAAAGAGAAAAAACATATGGCGGTCGTGCTGGATGAATATGGCGGTACAGAAGGTATCCTGTCGCATGAAGATATTATTGAAGCCATGATCGGGCTGGAAATTGAAGACGAGATGGATCTGGAAGATGAAATGCTGATTGAAAAACTGACAGAAACGGAAATCATCTGTGACGGGAAAATCCCGCTCTATCGGCTGAATTCGATTTTCCAGACACGTATCCCTGAGGATGAGAATGTGCTGGCAGGTTATTTGCTGAAGGCATTCCATGATTTTCCGGAAGAGGGAGATACGCATGAGGAAGACCACCTTACCTTTGAAGTTATGGAGGTAGAGAACCGCAGTATTAAGCAGGTCCGCATTGTGAAAAACATAGAAGAAGAAACCGAATAAAACATAGGCTGTTTTGGCAGAGTTATTGCTGGAGCAGCTTTTTTAATGGAGGAAATGATGGGGAAATCGTGAGCGAGTGAGTGGCATACTTCCAACCGAGCGATCCACACTGGCTTCGGAGAAAACAGCCAAACGATTCACTCAAAAATCAGAAGTAAACAAACCGGTATCTTAATCTCCGCCCTTGCATAGGATGATAGAAACCATGCCCTATGGGAGGAATATAATGGATATTCTAAATAAAGTGAGACATTTTCGGGAAGAGGAAGAACAGTTAAAGTGGCAAGGGACGTTTGCGGATTATCTGGAAGTTGTCAAAGAAAGACCTGAAGTTGCTCAGACTGCCCATTCACGCGTTTATAATATGATAAAAAGCTCCGGACTGACGGAAAAAAACGGGAAGAAAATGTACCGTTTTTTTGGTGAGGCGATATTTGGGCTGGAGGATGCGATTGAAAAACTGGTGGAGGAATACTTTCATCCGGCGGCCAAGCGGCTCGATGTCCGCAAGCGGATTTTGCTTTTAATGGGCCCGGTCAGTGGCGGGAAATCAACCATTGTGACGATGCTCAAGCGCGGGCTGGAGGCATATTCGCGGACAGATGAGGGTGCGGTTTATGCGATCAAAGGCTGTCCGATGCATGAGGACCCGTTCCATTTGATTCCACAGCATTTGCGCGAGGATTTTTATGAGGAGTATGGCATTCGGATTGAGGGCAATTTGTCCCCGCTGAACACGATGCGGCTTGAAAAGGAATATGGCGGCCGGATTGAGGATGTAGAAGTGGAGCGGATTTTCCTGTCCGAGGATAAACGTGCAGGCATTGGCACATTCAGTCCGTCTGATCCGAAATCACAGGACATTGCTGACTTGACGGGAAGCATTGATTTTTCGACGATCGCGGAATTCGGTTCGGAATCGGACCCTCGCGCCTACCGGTTTGACGGGGAACTGAACAAGGCGAACCGCGGCATGATGGAATTTCAGGAGATGCTGAAATGTGATGAGAAGTTTCTCTGGCATCTGCTTTCCTTGACGCAGGAAGGGAATTTTAAAGCGGGGAGATTTGCGTTGATAAGCGCCGATGAGTTAATCGTTGCGCACACAAACGAGGCAGAATACCGTTCGTTCATTTCCAACAAAAAGAATGAGGCGCTGCAGTCTCGGATGATTGTCATGCCGATTCCGTATAACCTGAGGGTGAGCCAGGAAGAGCGGATTTACCAGAAAATGATTAAGGAAAGTGATATGGCGCATGTCCATATTGCTCCGCATGCCCTACGAGTGGCGGCGATTTTCTCGATTTTGACGCGGCTGGAGGAATCGAAAAAGCATGGGATGGATCTCGTGAAAAAAATGCGCCTCTATGATGGGGAAAATGTAGAGGGTTTCAACCAGGGCGATGTCGATGAGCTGAGCAAGGAATTTCCGGCAGAGGGGATGAACGGGATTGATCCGAGGTATGTGATTAACAGGATTTCCTCGACGATTATCAGTAAAGAGGTGCCATCGATCAACGCGCTTGATGTGCTGCGTTCGCTGAAGGACGGACTTGACCAGCATGCCAGCGTGTCCGAGGAAAGCAAGGAAAATTACATGAATTATATCTCGGTGGCCAGAAGAGAATATGATGAAATTGCTAAGAAAGAGGTCCAGAAGGCATTTGTCTATTCCTATGAGGAGTCGGCGAAAACGCTGATGGATAACTACCTGGACAATGTCGAGGCCTATTGCAACCGCAATAAATTGAAAGATCCGCTTACGGGTGAGGAAATGAATCCGGATGAAAAACTGATGCGATCGATTGAGGAGCAAATCGGCATTTCGGAAAATGCGAAAAAATCATTCAGAGAAGAAATCCTGATTCGTATCTCTGCGTACGCGAGGAAGGGCAAGCGTTTTGATTATAATTCCCATGAGCGGCTGCGTGAGGCGATTCAGAAAAAACTGTTCGCTGACTTGAAAGATGTCGTCAAAATTACGACAACATCAAAAACGCCGGATGAGTCTCAGTTGAAAAAGATCAACGAGGTAATCGCCCGGCTGATTGACGAACATGGCTATAATTCTGTTTCTGCAAATGAGCTGCTCCGCTATGTGGGGAGTTTGCTGAACCGGTAGATGGGAGAGGGAAGCAACAAGACAGGGTGTGTGGTGTCTTGTTGCTTTTTTGGCCGTCCGGGAAATTAGCTTCAAATCATTGATTAAAGAATAACGAACCATATAACTAAAAAGATAATGATTAAAGCAATATAAAATAAAGCTCTAAATATTGAAGGTTTTTCATATACGTCAAGAGCCCCAATGGCGATTGCGAATAAAACCAGGATGACTACCATCATATTGTTTTGTGTTATTAAGGAAAGTAACAAGAAAAGCGCCATCCCTATCTTTAATACTATGTTTAATAGTAAGTTTACACTCATATATTTTACCTCCCTGTATAACTAATTTTATATAA
The DNA here is from genome assembly GCF_002763455.1 of Lentibacillus sediminis. GTDB lineage: Bacteria > Bacillota > Bacilli > Bacillales > Amphibacillaceae > Lentibacillus_D > Lentibacillus_D sediminis_A. Next base: position 13,563 of record NZ_NIXK01000005.1, on the reverse strand, counting down.
ATTTAAAAAATAATTCAAGTAAACACAGGGTAATTTTAAAAATTTATATAGATTAATAACAATAATTTAATTATATTGAGAAAATGTAAATTTAAATTTACATTTTAATTTGAAATACATATTCAATTATGTTACTATATAATTAACCGGTTGAATTTTATGAGTTTTTACCCACAATATAGTACGTACAAAAAATCTACTTCATGAAAAAACTCTTAATAAATTTTCGAGGAGTGTATCAAATGAAGTCGAAAAGAATTCTAATTCTTAGCTTGTGTTTTGCTTTGGTTATGAGCTGCGGATTACCTGTTACTAGCTTTGCTAATGCCAGTAATATTGAAGGAAACGGTATTGAATTCACAGAGAAGACCGAAGATTCTTGGGAATACATTCAAGAAAAAGATGGGGAAACGTATAAGGTTATTGAACACCTTAAAGATGAATCTAGTTTGCAAAGTTATATTTACAAGTTAAATAACAATGGAAACTACATTCTACAATCAGAATTACAAGTCAATCTTACAAATGATAATGAATTAGTAACAAAGGAAATAAAAGATGGTGAAACAACTGTAACAACAGAAGATGTATCTGGATATGCACAAACCGTTGAATCTAATAATTCAATCAATGATGAACTAGGTGAATGGGTTCATTTAGATACAACTTACGGTCAAAAAGACGTGGGGACTACAGTAGGAGCAGTCTCTTTAGTTTTATCAATTTTCATTCCTAAGCCTGCAGCTCTTTTAGTAAATTTAGCGGCGTTGGTTATTGATAGTAATACCCCAACTGTATATTATAGAGAAGAATATTATAATAAATATTTAATTGGGACAACTATTCCAGCTGCAGAGATGCAAGCAACTTATCTTTATGCGGACCCTTCTAGGAGTCAACATATAGGTACGGATCACTTTATTCAATATTATAATTAAGTGTTTTTCCATGAAAATCCTTTATAATGCTTCCTAATTATATCCACTATAAAGGGTCATTACATGGACAATAATACACGATTAATGCTGTCTAATTTTGCTGAAGCATGCTAACATGCCGATAATACAGGGACTCCTGTATTATCGGTTTTTTCAAAGATAAGAACGCATAGGGCGACTGAGCTTAGGTCCTCTTCTATAGAGGGTGGAATTCATCCCAATGGGTAAGAACTAGCCACTCGCCTTGGTAATAGATGGGATATGATGGAAGGAGCTTAATTTTGACGAAGAAAAAGTGAAATTAGTTAAATACTCTATGCTAAGGTCTGTAACGTATCGAACGCTATTGCAACCACTTTTTGAAATGAGCCGCATTTTCAGGCGAAAAAATGCGGCTTTATCTATTTAATCAAGTAATACTCTGATGACGCTCACGGGTTGAAGTTTCCGCTTAGGAGTTAAAGCTTCCCAGAGCAAATCTCCCATCCCATCTGTCGAATCCGCCCAGTTTTTTCATCTCACAAATTTCCCAGTACTGTAAAGAAACGTCGTCCCCCTGCATAGGATAAAAGAAAACTTGGCTTATCGTCACATTATTTCGGCGAAAGCCTTTGTTGTATTACGAAGCCTAAATAAAGCGGGAATCTGACCTCGCTAAAGACTCAGGCAACTATCTTCGGGAGGGGATACAATGCGTGATGAAAAAGGAAGCTATGCTGTCTCCAAGGAAAACTGGTCCCTCCATCGCAAAGGCTATCAGGATCAAAAGCGTCATATGGATAAAGTAAAAGACGCCATCAAAAATAATTTGCCCGATCTTGTTACAGAGGAAAATATTATCATGTCCAATGGCCGGGATGTCATCAAGATACCTATTCGATCGCTGGATGAATATAAAATTCGCTACAACTATAACAAATCCAAGCATGTCGGCCAGGGGGACGGAGACAGTGAGGTTGGTGATGTGGTTGCCCGGGATCCGAATGCTAAAAAAGGGCAGGGCAAAGGAAAAAAGGCAGGCGATCAGCCGGGCGAGGATTACTATGAAGCCGATGTATCGCTGGCCGATATTGAAAAAGTACTGTTCCGCGAGCTCGAACTGCCGAATCTGAAGCAGAAGGAGCAGGCGGAAATCACGACAGAAAAGATTGAGTTTAACGACGTCCGCAGAAAAGGGCTGATGGGGAATATTGACAAAAAGCGAACGATCCTGTCAGCGCTGAAGCGAAACGCCACCAAAGGAAATCCGGGGATTAATCCAATTCATAATGATGATTTGCGTTTTAAAACATGGAATGAAGTGCAGCGGCCGGAGTCCAAGGCGGTCGTCCTGGCAATGATGGATACCAGTGCTTCGATGGGAAACTTCGAAAAGTATATGGCCAGGAGTTTCTTTTTCTGGATGACCAAATTTTTGCGTTCCAAGTACGAATCTGTGGAAATTGCTTTTATTGCTCATCATACGGAAGCAAAAGTGGTCAGTGAAGAAGCGTTCTTTTCCAAAGGGGAAAGCGGCGGAACGATCTGTTCCTCTGCCTACTACAAAGCGTTGGAGCTAATCGGTGAGAGGTACTCGCCCACCCGCTACAATATTTATCCCGTGCATTTTTCCGATGGGGAAAATATCACCTCGGATAATCCGAAATGCCTGGAGCTGGTCAGCGAAATCATGGACCTTTCCAGCATGTTTGGCTATGGGGAGGTAAACAGCTACAGCAGGCCTTCCACCTTAATGAATGCGTATAAAGATATCGATGATCCGAAATTCCGCCATTATATTTTGAAAGAGCGAAGTGACGTCTACCAAGCAATGAAGACCTTTTTTCATAAAGAAGCGGCGACGGTCTAATGGGCGAGTTCGATTTTGTAAACGGCCCGCTCGGTGCTTAGGAGAAAGGTCGTACCGTCAAATTCGTAGAGCGACAAGTCTTCCAGCGGAATTTCATAAGTGGAGGAAGGCAGCGGTGGTGTGGCGTCGCTGTCTGTCCGGATCTCCCCGTCTCCATTCAGCATGAGCGCGTGCCGTCCCTCGTAATCATCAATGCGCGGGGGATTTGTGGCATAGGTCAGGCTTTTCAGATCGACAACCGTCTCATCTACGTCATTCAGTTCATGCTTGGTGATTTTAATCGGCTGCCCGTTCCACGCTTGCAGCAGCTCATTAAATTCTTCAATTGATAAAAAACGTGCGTCCATAACGATCCCTCCTGTCCTTTAAGATTTCCAGGATGGAGCGGAAAATACATGCGGAAATAATTGGTTTTTGGGGAGGGGAAGCAGGAACGAATCAGCTTTTGGAAAGGGAACAGCACATAGCGGCACCCACGGTGATAATTTTTGCGCCACCCGGGTGCCTGTGATTTTTCGAATGGAAAAACGCCATTTTGGGGGGATAGCTTTGACGGAAACAAAGGAGTTAACCCATGCAATTGAGGAAATTACCGAAATTGCTTCGGGATTCGGCTTGGATTTTTATCCGATGCGTTATGAAATTTGTCCGGCAGATATTATTTATACATTCGGCGCTTACGGGATGCCGACACGGTTTACCCATTGGAGTTTCGGCAAACAGTTTCACCGGATGAAACTGCAGTATGATCTTGGGCTGAGCCAGATTTATGAGCTCGTGATCAACTCCAATCCATGCTATGCGTTTCTGCTTGATACGAACAGCCTGATTCAAAATAAGCTGATTATTGCGCACGTGCTGGCCCATTGTGATTTTTTCAAAAACAATGTTCGCTTTTCCAATACACGGCGAGATATGGTGGAAAGCATGACCGCAACGGCTGAGCGGATTGAAGGCTATGAGCACGAGCACGGCAAAGACGAAGTGGAGCGGTTCTTGGATGCGGTGCTGGCGATACAAGAGCATATTGACCCGTCACTTGTAAGGCCCAAACTGCCGTCCTATGACACCGAAGAGGAAGAGGAGGAGCTTGCCGGGCCTGTCACGCCATATGACGATTTATGGGACCTGGATAAAAAGGAAGAAAAAAAGGCAAAACCCAAGAAAAAGCGCAAGAAACTCCCACCAAGGCCGGAGAAAGATCTGCTTTTATTTATCCAGGAATTCAGCCGAGAGCTGGAAGATTGGCAGCGGGACATTTTGACAATGATGCGGGAGGAAATGCAGTATTTCTGGCCGCAGCTGGAGACAAAAATTATGAACGAAGGCTGGGCATCGTACTGGCACCAGCGCATTCTGAGGGAGCTTGATCTGACATCAGGGGAAACTGTTGAATTCGCTTCGTTGAATGCCGGGGTGGTGCAGCCTTCCAAGCAGCAGATAAATCCATACTATCTTGGCCTGAAAATTTTCGAGGATATTGAGGAGCGCTACAACAATCCTACCAAAGAAATGAAGGCACTTGGTGTGGAGCCGGGATCAGGCAGGGAGAAGATGTTCGAGGTGCGGGAGGTCGAGTCGGATATTTCCTTCATACGCAATTATTTGACCAAGGAACTGGTAGCCAGGGAAGACATGTATTTATTTGAAAAGCAGGGAGAGTACTATCGCGTTTCCGATAAAGAATATGAAAAAATCCGCGATCAGCTCGTCTCCATGCGCGTAAACGGCGGCTTCCCCTATATCACCGTGGTGGATGGCGACTATTTGCGAAACGGCGAATTGTACCTGATGCACAGCTACGAAGGAACGGAATTGGATCTGGAGTACCTGGAGCATGTGCTGCCATACATTTATCAGCTGTGGGGACGCAAGGTGCATATGGAAACTGTGGTTGATGATAAACAGGTCGTGTATACGAGTGATGGAGATGCGGTGAGGCAGAGGAAGTTGTAGAAAGAAGGGGGCTGCCGCTGTGCCGGCGGTCCTTTTTGCGGTGGGTGAAAGGTGGTTGATCGTGTTCTGGGTGAGCATATTTCCGAGAAAGCCCTTCTCAACGACAAACCGGGTTGGGAGAGCGCCCGAAATGTCGTAGAGAGAGAGCATCTCAAGGACAAAATTAGTAAGAAGAACAATCCAAATGACTGCGAGAACCAGTCTCAAGGACGAAACAAGCAGAGCGAGCGCCCAAAGTATCCGCGAGAACGGCCCCCACCCTCACCTTGACCGCCTCACCCCCCCAAATACGGCAAAACCATAAAAAATCCAAGTAATTTACCTCAACTATATTACAATTTTATAAAAAATTTAAAATTAGGATAGACATCTCAACTCAACATGGTAAAATTTAAGTAGAGTACATACACGAGAGGGTAATCGAGATGAAGCCATGGATGAGAAAATCACTTGTTGTTTTGTTCACGATTATGACATTGGGGCTGTATACCCCGCCTGCTTATTTGACGACGGATGCACAAGAGAAGGAAGAAACTTCTTCGGACACGAGAGAAGATGTGGCCCAAACGGTGGTAGTGGCGGATGTCGATGAGGATGTTGCTCCCCAGCAGGACGAAGCCTATTTTGTCAACACGCTAACCGAACAGGCGAAGCAGCAGACAATCACGAAACTGGGACCGCGGATTATCAATCAAGTGGAGGACGAGTTCACGGACATTATTTTGCCGAAGATGGAAGAGGCGATGGAGACGATCTTCGCCGATGCTGGTGAGGACAGCCTGCCGTATTACGGGATTACCGAGCAGCCTGCCCAGGGCCATGGGGAGCGGATCTTTAACATTTATGATTTCCATTCGGAGCAGGTAATTGCCAAATTCCATGTGCGGCGGGACAATCGGCCGCTGGAGGGGTACTGGTTTAATTTCCATTATCATTTGCAGGACGACGGATTTGAGAAGCATTATGTCATCGGGGAAATTTACTGGGACAAAAATATCCCGCCAAAATGGATGGCTTAGAGGCAAGCGCCAGATGCACGGAAAACATTTGCCGGGTATCTGGCTTGTCTCCGTGATTGTGATATCACCTTCCTCTGAATATCTGCTGCTGCACCAAACCTATCTCCAATAAATTCCACTCGATTCACCACAGAATCGGGATAAACTAAAAATGTGACAATAATGACACGTTGTCATAAATCCATTGACTTGTGACACGCTGTCATATAAAATGGAATTAAGACATGACACCATGTCACAAGGGGGTCGGAGGAAGCAGCATGCCGAAAACTACATTTTATAACTTACATCAAGAGAAACGGGATACCCTGATTGAAGCGGCAGAGAAAGAGTTTTGCCGAGTGCCGGTGTTTGAGGCTTCGATATCCAATATCGTAAAGGAAGCCGGCGTCCCGCGTGGAAGCTTTTACCAGTATTTTGAAAATAAAGAGGATGCTTTTTTCTATCTGTTGAAAGAACAGGGGAAAAAGCGGCAGGAGCTGTTTGTTTCCCTGTTAAAAAAACATCATGGCGATATATTTGATGCACTTAACGAGATGTACGAGCAGATGCTTAAAGAAATGTCTCAAGGGGAAAACATGAAACTGATCCGCAATGCACTGCTGCATGTCACACATGAGATAGAAGATGTTTTTACCGAGATGTTTGCGGCTGACCGGAAAAAAGATAAGTTCCGCGAAATCGCTGCATTGATCGATCAGGACAAGTTAAATCTGAAAGAAGATCATGATTTATTTCATATCATGCAAATTGTTACCGCAGTAGCCTTTCGCAACCTCGTCGAGAAGTTTGCCAAGGATTTGCCGGACGAAGAAGCGATGGACAACTTTGTAAGGGAAATGAATTTATTAAAAAACGGACTTTATAAATGAGGTGAGACCAGGAGTAGTTACAAACCGTGTTATTTAGTCAGCATACTAAAATCAAGAAAGAATGGGGTATGATAAATGACAGTAAAGGTTTATGGAGCGCCATGCTCGTCTACAAGAAAAGCAAAAGATTGGCTTAGAAAGAATCACATCGCTTTTGTCGAACGAAACATATTGAAGGAACCGCTAACAGTGGAGGAACTGCAGGATGTACTAAGGCTGACGGTCGATGGAACGGAGGAAATTATCTCCACCAGATCCAAAGTCTATAAGGAGCTTGATCTGGATATTGACTCACTGCCATTGCAGGAGCTGCTGCAGTTGATTCAGGAACATCCGGGTTTGTTGCGCAGCCCGATTCTGATGGACAGCAAAAGGCTGCAGGTTGGCTATCATGAGGAAGATATCCGCCAATTTCTGCCGCGAAAAACAAGAGAGAGACAGTGGCTGCAGTGGAAAACCAGCAAACTGCGTCTGGCGGACGGACTCAGCTAAATCAACAGCTGTTACCCTAAACCGGCTGAACGCGGGAGGCAAGCAAATGAAATTGATCGCGGAACAGCCGTATACCAAGATTGAACGGCAGGTAAAAAGCATTGAACAGGTAGATGTGGAGCATCACCGCACGATGTATTTGTACGATGAAAAAGTGGTCACCCAGCACCATGAATTCCCGATCCGCGACGTGTTTGATATGTCGTACCGATTCATCGGCGGCCAAGGGGGACTGCTTTACCTGCACACCTCTAGAGGTGTTTTCCCCTATACGGTAAAATCCTCACCAGAGCAATTTGTAGCAGCCTTCAAAGAATTCACCGAACAGTGGAGAACCAGGCAATAATACACAAAAAAGGGTCCTCAGGTACATACCTGGGGACCCTTCTTTGTGTATTGCAGGAATGGCGTAGGCTCCGTAGCTCATCTAAACAGCCTGTTTTTTCCCTTTCTCTGTTTTATTCACAATGCTGGTACCGGTCAAATCACCCGTGATATTCAGGCAGGTCGCGCCCATGCCGATCAGGGCATCAACTGCAGTAAGCAAAGCAGCGATCTCAAGCGGCAGTCCGACCTGGACAAACACGGTGGCAATCATGACAATACCAGCTCCCGGGATGCCGGCGGTGCCGACAGAGGCAAGTGTCCCAACCAGTACGACCTGCAACATGGCGGTAAAGCTGAGCGGGTCGCCGATCATATTTGCAGCAAATGCCGCCGAGACGGCAATCCGAATGGCTGCGCCGTCCATGTTGATGGTTGCGCCGAGTGGCAAGCTGAATCCATACAGACTTTTGGAGAGTCCAAGGTTTCTCGCAGCATCCAGAGTCAGCGGCAGTGTGCCCGAACTGCTTTGCGTAACAAACGCTGTCAGCATCGGGGTCCTGGCAGAGCGAAAAAATTCCCTTGGTGAAATTTTGAATAATACCATCACCAAAATATAAAAACCGAGTTGCGCGAGTATCGCAATATAAAACACCATCAGCATATGACCAAGCGAGACGATGGTATCCGTTCCCTGGCTGCCGACTGTGTCAGCGATTATGGCGAAAATCCCGATAGGAATGTACTGCAGAAAGCCTTTCATAATGGTAAGTGTCGCTTCATTTAATCCATCGAAAACATTATACAGCAAGTCGCCGGTTTTTTGATAATCCGTCCGGGAGCGCAAGACGGATATAGCTAAGCCGAATACAAGGGCAGTAAAAATCAGCCCCATCAAGTTGAGCTCACTCATAGCAGTCACAATATTATCCGGCACAATGTTCAAGAGGACACTGACCATTCCGGGGTTCTCCGGCTGATCCAGCTGTTGATCCGTATTAAGCTGTACACCGCTTCCCGGATTAAATATGCTGGAAATTGCCAGCCCAACGATAATAGCCATGGCTGTTGAGGCCAGATAATACAAGATAATTTTTCCGCCCATGCGGCCCAGCTGTCCCGGCCTCGTCTGATTAATACCGACAATGAGCGTGAATAAAATGAGCGGGACAATCAGGAAGTTTAAGAGACGGATAAGCAGATCCCCAAGCGGTGCAAGTGCGGCCGCATCTTCCCCAAAAATCAGCCCCGTGATTACACCGAGAATCAGTGCAATAGTAATTTTTAAAATCAGCGAGGCATCCAAATAGCCCCTCCAAATTTTTTTCATGAACGTAATCTCCTCCAAGGTTTTATTATAATTCGTATGAAATAACTAGGAATTAATCAAGACTCAAGATACACTAATCCTATGCACGTGTCAAAAGCATTGCTTCAATGGATTGGCGGGGGGAGATTGGTTTCATACCCTTGATGAGTGCGCGAATGAGAAGTTTTCCGCTTCGTTCGTGTCTTCATTACGGGACTGTAGCGATCTCTTCGCCGAATCACGCGAGGACACCCTCGAATCACGCGACCACACCCTCAAATCGCGCAAACCAGACAGCCCGCCCTTTCAACAATAGGTAAGTGTCCCGCAAGCCCCACCATGCATACGCTATAAAGAGCAGCAAATAGTAAGGAGTGTCAGTATCATGGGTTTGTATATGAATCCGTACAACCAAAATCTGTTTAAAACTAACGACGACCTGCAGGAGCCAAATCAGCAGGTATTTGTCCATAGCCACATGGCGGAAATGATCAAGCAGCAAAAACAGCTGAATGATGCGCTGTTCCGTTCGTTCCACGAATTAAGCGAACGGCAGGCAAAGCAGGGAATCACCCAGGCAGACAGGTGGAAAGCAATGAATGAGCGGCTCAGTGAACTAAGGGCGATGGACCACCGGCATCAGGAAATCGAACAGGAGACCTTGGAGCGGCTGAGGAAAATGGAGTCCGGGCAGCTGTCCCGCGACCAGGTAATGCAGCAAATGGAAACACTTGAGCAATCTAACCTGAAGATTATCAACTGGCTGAAAGCACTGGAGGAAGAAAGCGGGCGCACGGCTCAGAAAATCGACCAGCAAACAGAACAGAGTCAGCAGCTGACAGCACAACTTTCCAAGCAGGAAGCGGAGCAGGATGACGTGGTAAGCAGGCTGGAAAATCAGGAAGCGATTTTAGAGAAAATCAGCCGGCAAATGGAGCATTTTCGGGAAGTCCTGTTTGAGCGTTCCGGTTATCTGGCAGAAAAAATCGAGGATGGCTATCACCTCACGTCTTCCTATGTTGATAAGATGCTGAAAAAATCGGATCAGCCTGTGGCGTTTTACATGATACAAAGGCAGAAAGAAGAAAAAGAAGGCTAATCGCATCTGCAAAAAACCCAACTGGCACAATTTGCGTCAGTTGGGTTTTGATTATGAAAAGGGTATTGATTTCGTAAGCTCAACTTCCTCAAGTCCCGGTAAGTCGACTTGCTGCACATGATCCATGTCATCCAGCGGAAAAACGGTGGCTGTTTCTTCGTTGGCACTGATTTCCTGAATATAAACCGGGATTCCGTGGTAATTGACATTGACCAACACAAAGGAATCAATAATTTCCTCGGCACGTTGTTTATCCACCTGAGCACCCTCCTTCATTCAGGGATCGTTTTTATTTTTTCTCAGGAGAAGAGCGCTATACCAGGAAGCCCCATCCATTTTTTAGCTTGCCGCAAACTTTTTCTTTGATTATATAAGCAAATAATTATATATTAATGAACGGAAACATAAGGAGGTGCTTGGGTGCAAAAGACAGCAATGGAAATCGATCAGGCGGCGATTATTTTAAAATTGCTCGGCGACAGGACCAGGCTGACAATGCTGAAAATCCTGGATGAAGAGGTGTGCTGTGTCTGTGAGTTTGTGGATATTTTCGGGATGAGCCAGCCCTCGATCAGCCAGCACCTGCGCAAACTGAAGGACATTGGAATGGTGAGGGAAGAGCGGAAAGGGCAGTGGATTTTCTACTCGATCAACAAATCCCATGATGATTATCCATTTGTCCGCGAGCTTTTGGGCCAGCTGCCGAGTCAGATATACAAATTAACGGAATTGGAAGCACAGGGAAGGCGGATATCCTGCTGTTAGCGGAGTGTCTTTCCTGATTGGAGGAATGGTTTTGGCTGTTTTAGCAATTATAATTTTCTTAGCAACACTCATTCTCGTGATTTGGCAGCCAAAGGGATTGTCAATTGGCTGGTCCGCATGTGGCGGCGCTATTGTCGCCCTCATTGCTGGAGTGGTCGGATTCGGGGATGTCATTGAAGTAACAAGCATTGTCTGGAATGCCACGCTGGCGTTTGTCGCCATTATCCTTATCTCGCTGATTTTGGATGAAATCGGGTTCTTTGAATGGGCTTCGCTGCATATGGCCCGAATCGCCGGCGGAAATGGCGTTAAGATGTTTGTCTATATCAGTCTGCTCGGGGCAGTGGTCGCGGCCCTTTTCGCAAATGACGGCGCTGCGCTGATCCTGACACCGATCGTCCTGGCGATGGTGCGCAATTTGAATTTCACGGAAAAGATGGTCTTTCCGTTTATTATGGCGAGCGGGTTTATCGCTGACACCACATCCCTGCCGTTTGTAGTCAGCAACTTGGTCAATATTGTATCGGCCGACTTCTTTGAGATCGGATTTGTGGAATACGCCTCACGAATGTTCATCCCGAATCTTTTCTCCTTAACGGCGACGATTCTGGTATTATACCTGTATTTCCGTAAAAGCATTCCGAAGACCTATGACCCGGGGAAACTACAGGAGCCCCGGGAGGCAATCCGGGATCCGAAAATGTTCCGACTTTCCTGGTATGTGCTTGGCCTCTTGCTGGTCGGGTATTTTGCCAGCGAGTTCATCAACTTGCCGGTGTCGATTGTGGCGGGAATTATTGCGATTTTCTTCATGCTGATGGCACGTAAAAGCGAGGCGGTCAACACGGGAGCGGTCATCAAGGGCGCACCGTGGGACATTGTATTTTTCTCGCTTGGCATGTACGTCGTCGTCTATGGGCTGCAGAATGCCGGGTTGACCGACCTGCTTGCCGGTGTGATTCAAGCCGCTGCGGAACAAGGGTTGTTTGTTGCGACCATATCGATGGGCTTCATCGCGGCTGTGCTGTCATCGCTCATGAATAACATGCCGACCGTGATGATCGACGCATTGGCTATTGCGGAGACCAATACATCCGGGGTAATGCGCGAAGCATTGATTTACGCTAATGTCATCGGGTCGGATCTGGGGCCGAAAATCACCCCGATTGGTTCCCTGGCGACTTTGTTATGGCTCCATGTTTTATCGCAAAAGGGAGTGAAGATCTCCTGGGGGACGTATTTTAAAACGGGAATTATTCTCACCGTGCCGATTTTGCTGTTTACTTTGATCGGACTGTATCTGACTTTACTATTGCTATAAAAAGGAGAAATCAACATGGCGAAAAAAACGATTTATTTTCTGTGCACCGGGAATTCCTGCAGAAGCCAAATGGCAGAAGGATGGGCAAAACACTATCTCGGCGAGGACTGGGAGGTGAAAAGTGCCGGCATTGAGGCACATGGGCTGAACCCGAATGCGGTTAAAGCAATGCGTGAGGCGGGCATTGATATTTCCGAACAGCAATCGGAGACGATCGATCCGGAATTTTTAAACCAGGCAGACATGGCCGTGACCCTATGCGCTGATGCGGCTGACCGCTGCCCAATGACACCGCCGCAGGTAAAACGCGAGCACTGGGGATTTGATGACCCGGCGGGGGCGGAAGGAACCGAAGAAGAGAAGTGGCAGGTTTTCCAGCGCGTCCGGGATGAAATCGGCGAGCGAATCAAACGTTTTGCAGAGACAGGCAAATAAGCTAAAATATAAGGTGAAGAAGGTGATTATCATGGAATATTCAATGACGGAACATGGTTTTCAGGCAGAATTCGAATATGGCACACTGGATGTTTCCAGCCAGGATGAATTCGGCTTTCGTCCCTATTCCCTGCTCGTTTCCTCGGTAGCAGTCTGCAGCGGAGGCGTTCTGCGAAAAGTCCTGGAAAAAATGCGCATGGATGTGGAAGACATTAAAATTTCAGCAGATGTCACACGAAATCCCGACATCGCCAACCGCGTCGAAGCCATTAAACTGCATTTTTTAATTTACGGAAACGACCTGTCGGAAAAGAAAGTGGAAAAGGCCATGGAGCTGACAAAGAAAAATTGCTCGATGGTACAGTCGGTGAAAGATAGTATTGAGATTAGTGAAACCTTTGAGATTAAGTAGGCTGGATGAATGGAGAAATGCCTGGGCGCGGGAGCTCAGGTGTTTCTTTATGTGGATGGGGACGGCGTATAAGAGTAACCATCACAAAAAAGGGAATAGTAAATACGAGGTGATAGCATGGACAAAGAGCAAGCCAAATCATTTTTAAAAGAAATCATTCAAATTAATAGTGTTAATCCTCCTGGCAATGAAACAGAGGTCGCAAACAAGCTTAAAGGCCTATTTGACGAGCACGGCATCGAGACGGAGCTTGTTGAATATGACGAGAACCGAACGAATCTCATAGCCCATTTGAAGGGAAAAGAGGAGGGGCCAGTCCTGGGTCTTACTGGACATATGGATGTCGTGCCTCCGGGTGAAATTGACTGGGAGCATGACCCCTTTGCAGCGGATGAGGCAGATGGCAAAATTTATGGACGCGGCGCCAGTGATATGAAAAGCGGGCTGGCTGCGTGTGTGCTGGCGATGGTGGCATTAAAAGAAGAAGGGCTGCCGCAAAAGGGTGAGATCACTTTGCTGGCAACGGTTGGCGAAGAAGCGGGGGCCGTGGGAGCGCGCCAGCTGACGGAAAAAGGCTATGCCGATAAGCTGGATGCCCTTATCGTTGGAGAGCCGACCGACAACCTCATCAAAAATGCCCATAAAGGCGCGTTGTGGCTGCAACTCATTACATATGGCCAAACCGCCCACGGATCGATGCCGGAATACCAGCTAATAGTTGTCAACATTTAAAGGTAAAAAAGTTCAATGAAACATGTTACACTAAAATTGA
>NZ_NIXK01000004.1 GCF_002763455.1 Lentibacillus sediminis | reverse complement strand
GAAAAATAATTCGTCGATCGTATAGGGGGGCTGTTAATCATGCAGCCTCTCTTTATTTTTTATTTGATAATAGATAAAGCGCTCATGCCCATCTGCCATGATCTTCCTCAAACGGGCGCAGTTGTGGAAGAAGCACTGTGCCTGAATCGGGCCATTATGTTGAACAAATCTTATTTGAGTTGGGGTTTCAAGGGGGATTTATTATTAGAATACATATTATAGGTGGTTCTGGAAGTGGGAAGACATATATGGCATCGCAACTAAGTAAAAAGTTTAATATACCACATATGGACTTAGATGATATTTTTTGGGAAAACAGCACTGATCAGTATGGCGTTAAGGCTTCGGTAAGTGTTAGGGATAATAAATTAAAAAACTTTGTGATGCAGCCCTCATGGGTTATAGAAGGAGTTTATCTTAAATGGGTAATTCCAAGTTTTGAACTGGCAGATAAGATATTTATACTAAAGACTCCAATCCAAACACAAGAAGAAAGAATTTGGAGTAGGTATCATAAAAGAAAGATGGGGATATTACCTTCAACAAAAAAAGAAACAATTGAAAGCCTCAAAGATTTATTAGAATGGAACAAAAAATATAACCAGGAATTTCTGCCTGATTTTGTTGAGAACACACAGTTTGCGGATAAAATTATACATCTTAATGGTAATGATGATATCTTTAACTTTATGGATTAAATGTGCCAGAATCGGGCGCTTTAGCGGAATTAAAAAAGCGTCCAATATCAGGCCGTTTTGGAAAAAGACACCAGTTATAAAAATAACTAACGACTCAAGTAAACGGAGGAAAGATAAAATGGATGATGAATTCAATATTGTTTATGATCCACCAACGCCAACATTATACAACGATTTGCGATTAGAAGGTGGCATAAGTGGGAAGTCACAAGAAGCTGCAACTGTTGGTTTAAAAAATTCATTGTTTGCAGTGTGTATTTACGATGAAAAAACCTTAATAGGTATGGGGCGTATAATCGGTGATGGCGGTGCTTTTTTTCAGATTGTGGATATTGTAGTAAAACCGAGCTATCAAGGCCAAGGGTTAGCAAAGGTAATTATGAAGCATCTAATGAACTTTTTAGATCAGAATACGTATCCCGGTTCCTATGTAAGCCTTATCGCTGATGGTCCAGCTGACAATCTTTATAAACAGTTTGGTTTCAAGTACACCTACCCTAGATCACAGGGTATGTTTAGAAAATATTAAATGTTAATGTTCTTTAATCGGGCGCAAGAATTGAATAAGACTTGTGCTTTTTCTTGGTTTATTAGGTCCATTTAATTTAATAAGAATTTTAAGTACTAAAAAGCTAATACCTTATTAGACCAACAATAAATTTTGGAGTGTTTGTTTACAATGATAAAGTTCTTCGAATATAATTGGCAGGTAAGAGACGAATGGTTTAAATGGTGTAATCAATTAACAACCGAAGATTTGTTAAAAGATCGTATTGGCGGAGTAGGAAGTATTTTATATACCCTCTTTCATATAATTGATGTGGAATATAGTTGGCTTCGTGCTATTGAAGGTAAAGATGATGTGGTAGTTCAATTTGATGATTACAATAGCGTCGAAAAACTTAAATCTCTTTCAGATAAATTTCGTAATGACATAGTTGAGTCTATACCAACAAATTCAGATGAAAATAATAATAAACTTGTATCTATTCCCTGGGATGAAGATACTTATACAAAAAGTGAAATATTACATCATATAATTGCTCACGAAATTCATCATATTGGTCAGCTTTCTGTTTGGGCAAGAGAATTAGAATTAAGTCCAGTCTCAGCTAGTTTTATTGGACGAGACTTCAAATCTGTTTAATTTTTATTCCGTTAACGGGTGCTAATTTTTAATGAGCATTGGTGCTGATATTGCATCACTGGGCGACACTGTGGCATAGACATCATGTGATAAATATAGCGATGGAGGGACTTACATGAGTGATAAAGGTGCTTTAAATTCATTAATAATAGAGCCATTAAAAAAAGATCATGCTTCAAAATTATTTGAGGTATTAAAGGACCCAAAGATTTATACTTATATCCCTGAAGATCCACCAACAAACAAGGAAGCACTTACAGATAAATTTGATACTTTATCTCAAGGAGCACCATCCCATTTAGCTGAACTCTGGTTAAATTATGCGGTGTATGATAGTGAGATATCACAATATATCGGTACCCTTCAAGCGACTATATTCATGAACAGTAAAAAGGCATCGGTTGCTTATCTTCTAAACTCAAATTATTGGGGAAGGGGATATGCTACAAAAGCTTTGTCGTTAATGATCAAAAAAATAATAAAGGAATATGGGGTTATTGAATTTGAAGCCTGCATGGATACTAGAAATACCAAATCAATTGAATTAGTTAAACGATTAGGACTTGAATATATAAGTTTTGAAGAAAATGCCGATTTTTTCGGGGGAAAGCCAAGTCATGAGTATACTTATCATGCTAAGTCCGAAAATTTTTGAAGAAAGCCAATTGCAACAATCGGGCGCTTTAACGGAATAAAGAAGCGCCCTTTTAATGTTATAATTGGTGATTAAGAGAGTGAATTAAAGATAGCCAATATAATTAAAAGAAGTAGTACCGGCTGTTAGAATAAACCCCGATTTTATTATTATAACCTTATTTACCATGTTTCGATATAGCACTAATCTGGGAAGTAACGTCCGCTACAATATTAACCATGATGTCATTGGCAGACTCCTTTTGACTTAAACGGGGATTTTGACCAGACCAAAGTGACATCCATTCTGGCCTGTTTTGTTTGGCTGCTTCTTTTCGTATATCTTTTGTTAATGAGTTTTGAACTGGATAACCAGGTAAATTATCTTCGTAATCTTTCATTTTTAGAATAAATTGATTCTGAATCCCTCTTGCAGGTTTACCACTAAAAGCAGAGGTTATAACTGGTTGTTCTTCAGTTGTATTCATTATGGCGTCTTTATGTTGTTCTTTTGCACCACTTTCTGAACTGGTGACAAAAGCTGTTCCCATCTGAACCGCTTGAGCACCTAAGACAATAGAAGCTAAAACACCTCGACTATCCATAATGCCACCAGCAGCAATGACTGGTATATCAACATGATCAGCCACCTGAGGAACAAGCGCCATTGTTCCAATCATAGCATTTTCAAAAGGCGAGAAAAAAGTACCTCGATGTCCTCCAGCCTCACTTCCTTGTACAACTACCATGTCCATTCCGTTTTCCTCATTGATTATAGCTTCATTAACAGTTGTTGCCGTTCCAATCACAATTATATTTTCTCTTTTTAATTTTTGTACCGTCTCTTTAGAAGGAACACCAAATGTAAAACTACAAACAGGAACTTTATGTTTCAGAATCACATCCATCTGTTTGTCAAAAAGAGATTTGGATTGTTTCGGTGTTTGTTTGGTTTTCAAATTTAATTCTTCCCGAAAAGGGCTCATTAATTGATTGGATTTTTCAATTTGTCCATCCGAAACTTCCGGAAATTCCGGAATAAATACATTAACGCCAAAGGGATTTGGGGTTAATTGTTTGATTTTCTGAATACTTTGATCGATGTCGTCCGGACTCATATATCCCGCACCCAATGTTCCGAGACCACCAGCATTGGAAACTGTACCGACTAATTCAGGTGTTGTAACACCTCCAGCCATACCGGCTTGAATAATCGGATATTTGATGCCTATTTCCTGAGTAAACTTGTTCTCATGCCACATATATACTCGTTCCTCCTAACGGTTGTTGCGGATGATTTAAAAGGGTTTTCAAAATCCTTTATGTTGATTATAATTGTGGTGAGATAATACGTAAAATGATATTTTTTGTTTTTTACCATCAAAAATATTGATACCTTAAACTTGAAGGGGTTTTAAACATGAATTTGGAAGACCTTCGTGTTTTCAAAATAGTGGCACAGGAAGCGAACATTACGAAAGCGGCTGAGAGTTTGAATTTCGTCCAGTCCAATGTTACTGCAAAAATTAAACGACTCGAGAAAAATTATGATACCAAGCTATTTTATCGTCATAAACATGGTGTTGGTTTGACCTCAACCGGCAAAGTTCTTTTAGATTATGCAGAACAAGTTCTTCATCTGATGAATGATGCTGAAAAAGCGTTAAAGCACTCCAGTGAGCCGAATGGATCTTTGTCCATTGGTTCAATGGAAACAACAGCAGCTATTCGATTACCGGATATTTTGTCGGCCTACCATGATCAATGCCCGCAAGTGGTATTATCTCTTCAAACCGGTACGACAGAAGACCTTATAAAAACAGCTCTGAATCGTGAAATTGAAGGAGCTTTTGTAGCGGGGGAAGTCAATCATCCGGAATTGGAAACGATCGAGGTTTTCGAAGAAGAGCTGGTGCTGGTTTCAAAGAAGAATGTTCTTTCTAGTACAGACTTTGAGCAACTGAAAAATCAAATGTTCATTGTATTTAAGTCCGGCTGTTTTTACAGGGATATATTGGAGAAGTGGTTGGTATCCAAAGGAATTAGACCCACAAAGATGATGGAATTGAACACATTGGATGGCGTAATAGGATGTATAAAGGCTGGACTGGGTATTTCACTCTTGCCTAAAACAGTAGCAGACAAGATTGACAAGAGTGAAAATATTAAACGTTTTATATTGCCACAAGAATACGGGATGATTTCCACAAAGTTTATCAATCACAAAGATATCGTAAAAACACAGGCTTTTAATAAATTTATTTCCCTTGTGGAATCTTCCATTCCCTTGAACACATCTTTAACATCGTAGATTTGTTATTAATAAAAAGTCGTTTATTTTATAATACGGTTGTAATTAAAACCAGTTGTGACTCTTAAACAATACCAGCTAATAGTTGTCAACATTTAAAGGTAAAAAAGTTCAATGAAACATGTTACACTAAAATTGGGCATGCCAATTAACCTTACCGTTGTACCGGTAAGGTTTCGGAATATTGTTAATTTAAATCGTTTCTAAGGGTTGGTCTACAAAGACTTCCTGGTGTTTTAACATGGCATGTATCCAGTGAACGAGTTTATTGGCACAGGCAATCACAGCGACCTTGTGTGGTTTGCCCTCGTTTCTTTTGCGATCATAAAAGGATATAAGTTTCTTATTGCGATTTTTGGCCAAACCACATTGCACAGCTGTGTAAAGGGCCTGACGCAGCCTTGATGAACCTCTTTTCGTAATGCAATTGATCGAGGCTTTAAACTTGCCTGATTCAAAAACGCTAGGATCAATACCTGCATAGGCAACAAGCTTTTTTGGGTGATTGAATTGGTCGATGTTCCCCGTCTCGGAAGTAATTGTGGCGGCAATTTTATTCCCAATACCGGGGATCGATCGGATTAATTCATATTCTTCAAATGTTTTAGCCAAGGCATCTATCTCTTCTTTGAGCTTGGATAGGTGCTCTTGGTATTGAAAAAGCATCTGGATATACAGCCGCAAGCTGATAAACTGACTCTGACAGATAGGATATTGAAAGGGATTACGTTCTGCGGCTTCCTTTAATTGA
>NZ_NIXK01000034.1 GCF_002763455.1 Lentibacillus sediminis | reverse complement strand
ATTGGCTTTCTCACCCTCACTATCGACAAATAGGCCATCCATCGCAAAATCTAACCCAACTACTTTTTCAATTTCTTTGCTTTCAATCTCCTTCTCGTACTCTGTAAGAATAGAAATATAGTATTTTCCTGATGAGGTCAATGATAGGGTACAAGATTTGATTTTGTATTCTGATGGAATCTTTCTATGTTGTCTGATTTTAACCATTTTTAATTTAGGTAATTTGATATAACCATCCAACAATTTAATATTACCGTTTACGACATTTGTTGTATAGCTTTGCTTATGTCGTTTACTTTTGAATTTTGGGAACTTGGAATTCCCTTTGAAGAATGCTTTATATGCCTTATCCAAGTTTAGTTGTGCGTTCGCCAACGCTAATGAATCTACTTCCTTTAGCCATTCATAATCGTTTTTGTACTTAGCAGGAGTAGGGTTCTTCACTTTTTTTAAGGCAGCTTTATCATCTTTCCATAACTCATAAGTCCCTTTTCGTTCAGCTAACATATTGTTGTAGACGAAACGAACACATCCGAAAGT
>NZ_NIXK01000033.1 GCF_002763455.1 Lentibacillus sediminis | reverse complement strand
TGTTAAATCGTGACTTCACAGCGGAAAAACCGAATGAAAAATGGGTGACGGATGTTACAGAATTTAAGTATGGCCAATCAAAAAAAGCCTATTTAAGCGCTATTCGGGATTTATATGACGGATCAATTGTCAGCTATGTTCTGGGTCATTCCAATAATAATGCCCTTGTATTCAAGACACTCGACCAAGCTACAGTACTCTTGAATGGAGAACATCCACTCATCCATAGTGATCGTGGATTCCAGTACACCTCACATGGATTTAAACGAAGAATAGATAAAGCAAGGATATCTCAAAGTATGTCACGAGTGGGTAGATGTATTGATAATGGACCAATGGAATCCTTTTGGGGAACCCTCAAATGTGAGAAATATTATTTGCATAAGTATGATACTTATGAGGAGCTTTCTCTTGCGATCGAAGATTATATACGCTTTTATAATCATGATAGATACCAAAAAAGATTAAACGGCCTTAGCCCTATGGAACACAGAGCTAAAGCCGCTTAAGTCATTTTTATTATTTCCACTGTCTACTTGACAGGGGGCAGTTCA
>NZ_NIXK01000032.1 GCF_002763455.1 Lentibacillus sediminis | reverse complement strand
TGCGCCCGTTTGAGGAAGATCATGGCAGATGGGCATGAGCGCTTTATCTATTATCAAATAAAAAATAAAGAGAGGCTGCATGATTAACAGCCCCCCTATACGATCGACGAATTATTTTTCTAAAAGCTTTAGAGATTCGCGATTGAATGCAGGAAGATCATCAGGTGTTCTGCTTGTTACAAGGTTTCCATCTACGATTACTTCTTCATCTTTTACAGTTGCTCCTGCATTTTCCAAGTCTTTTCTTACGGAAACAAAGCTTGTTAGCTCTCTACCTTTTAGTTGGTCTGTATTAACGAGAAACTGTGGACCATGGCAAATTGAAAATATGGGTTTATTATCTTGGAAAAATGTTTTCGCAAACTCACTATTCTTCGGATTAATACGTAGTAAGTCAGGAGAAAACCCGCCAGGTACGAGTAATGCATCATAATCGTTTGCATTTACTTCATCTATGCCTCTATCTGCTTGTATTTCGTCCCCATTTTTGCCATTGATGGTTTTTTTTGCTTCATTACTGATAATATCTACCGTATGCCCAGCTTCTTTGTAAGCTTTCACAGGATCAGTTAA
>NZ_NIXK01000031.1 GCF_002763455.1 Lentibacillus sediminis | reverse complement strand
GTCCCGTCGCCCGCGTGTGGAGCGAGGTGTCTGGAGTGAGGTGAGAGAAGGGGTGGGTGGGGTCGGTCTGGGTCCGTCTGGGACCGCCTCCGATTTCCCCTCCCCCTCCCCTCTCCCTCTCCCTCGTCCGGCTCTGACCTCGCCACCCTACCGCGGCGGCGGCTGCTCGCGGGCGTCTTGCCTCTTTCCCGTCCGGCTCTTCCGTGTCTACGAGGGGCGGTACGTCGTTACGGGTTTTTGACCCGTCCCGGGGGCGTTCGGTCGTCGGGGCGCGCGCCTTGCTCTCCCGGCACCCATCCCCGCCGCGGCTCTGGCTTTTCTACGTTGGCTGGGGCGGTTGTCGCGTGTGGGGGGATGTGAGTGTCGCGTGTGGGTTCGCCCGTCCCGATGCCACGCTTTTCTGGCCTCGCGTGTCCTCCCCGCTCCTGTCCCGGGTACCTAGCTGTCGCGTTCCGGCGCGGAGGTTTAAAGACCCCGGGGGGGTCGCCCTGCCGCCCCCAGGGTCGGGGGGCGGTGGGGCCCGTAGGGAAGTCGGTCGTTCGGGCGGCTCTCCCTCAGACTCCATGACCCTCCTCCCGCCGCTGCCGCCGTTCCCGAGGCGGCGGTCGTGTGGGGGGGGGTGGATGTCTGGAGCCCCCTCTGGGCGCCCGTGGGGGCCCGACCCGCGCCGCCGGCTTGCCCGATTTCCGCGGGTCGGTCCTGTCGGTGCCGGTCGTGGGTTCCCGTGTCGT
>NZ_NIXK01000030.1 GCF_002763455.1 Lentibacillus sediminis | reverse complement strand
CGCCCGTTCGTATTATAAGGTCAGCCAGTCATTTCTGGTTGACCTATTTTTAATGGGTTTTATGCTTGAAGTAGCCGGGGTAGAACGTTCGCGCCCGTGGGACACCGATCCCGTCCGTAATACTGTTCACCCCCTACTTGTAGAAACATGTTTGAGGCTGGTTGGGACATGGATCCCGTATAACAAGCGAAGCTATGAAACTACAAGTGGTATAGGGGCGTACCGGCGAATCTATTAAAGGAGTTGTGATCACATATGGACCCTGTTATCGGCCTGGATATCGCAAAAGGAGAAAGCCAGGTCCAAGCCTTTTTACAAAGGAAAGAAGCTTATAAACAAAGCTTTAAATTTAAACACGATTTACAAGGGCTTCATGCTTTTTATCGGTTTTATCAGGAAGTGGAACAGGTTTCCGGACAACCTCCGGCTGTCATCTTTGAATCCACTGGGCATTATCATGTGCCTGTACTCCAGTTTCTTGAAGAGCATGGCATAACGTATTATTTGATTAATCCGGTGATTTCTTATGAGGCTAGAAAAACGAGCCTGCGCAAGGTGAAAACGGACAAAATCGATGCCTTCCATCTGGGTGAGCTTTACTATAAAGAAGACCTGGAAGTCTTTCAGAAGAAAACGGAGCAGTTTTTGAATCTTCGGCAATTAACCAGACAACATAGCGCTTTAACGGATAGCTATGTTGAAATTAAGCTCCAGTTTCAGGCTGCTTTGGATCAGATTTTTCCGGAATACCATGGTGTTTTTAGTGACCTTTATGGCGGTCTCTCGTTGAACATTTTACTACAGTATCCGACTTCTTCGGATATTCAAAATGTTTCTCAAGAGGATTTGGCCAGGGAGATGCGTCAATTTGGAGCAAGGCGTTCCCATGAATGGTTTTTGCATAAAGCAT
>NZ_NIXK01000003.1 GCF_002763455.1 Lentibacillus sediminis | reverse complement strand
ACTGTATATAATTTTCAAAAAATGGACAAAGCCACCTTTGACTGGACTTTGATTTTTTGGCAAAAAATATTGGGATCTATTTCACCGAATGTTCCAACGATATTTATGCAACGCTAGTGTGTACTTTTGAATAATGCAGTTCAAATGGCGTTGGGTACTCAAAATCAGCAAGTTGCCCATTTGTAATTATACTCATTTCGATCTCTTGGTCCGGAAATTGCTCTTCCAGCTGGAGTATGACTTAATGATTTCTTTTTTTGCACTTCCACTAATGATTCCTTTACTACAATAATCAAGTCGATATCACTGGTCCTTTGGTTATAGCATCCCATTGCCAAAGAACCATGCAGGTAAATGCCAGTCAGATTGGAGCTGAGGATTTCAATTAACTTTTTGTTAAATTCATCTAATAAGTTATGGACAGACATGGCGAAACCTCCGGCGAGCGGATTATATTGTTTACTCTCTGAATTTTCCTTCCATTATAACATGTTTTGCTGAAAGAGAAGAACGAAAAGAATCCCGGGTATTGCCTCCCGAGATTCTGCTCAAGCCTATAAATACTGCTCCATAAATTCCACCGTTTTCCGGTTCATATGGATATGATTTTCAATTCGCTCGGTCTGATGCCCTTCATCCTCGAAAATCACCAGTTCGACTTCCTTGCCCTGCTCTTTCAAATCAGCGGTTAACTGCTCTGCTTCGCTTACAGGAACCCGCGTATCATTTCTGCCATGGAATACGAGCAGCGGTGCAGTGATCTTGTCCGTATGATTTAATGGCGCGATTTCATCAAAAAAGTCCGTATCCTTATCCAATGAACCATACTCAAATTCTCGCAGCTTCCTGCGCCACGGACCGGTATTTTCCAGGAATGTCCGGAAATGGGAGATACCGACGATATCAACACCGGCTGCCCAAACATCCGGATAATGCGTTACCGCGGCAAGCACCATGAACCCTCCGTAACTGCGTCCCATGATTCCGACTTTGCTGCGATCAGCCCCATGATTAGCAACGAGATCCTCGACCAGCCACTTCAAGTCAGCCACCGCATCCATTCGTTTGCGCACATCATCCAGCTGGACGTATTTTCGTCCATAGCCCATGCTGCCGCGCACATTTGGAGTCACCACCGCAAATCCCTTGCTTGCCAAGTACTGGACCACCGGATTGTATTCCGCACGAATCTGACTTTCCGGCCCGCCATGCACATACACGACAACTGGCTGTGAGAGCCCTTTGTCCCCGTAATAAAAATACGGCACCTCTAGCCCGTCAAAAGAGGTGAATTGAAGCAATTCCGGCTGTCTCCACTGACCGGCAATTTCCTCTGCTTCGCCCACAAAAGTCAGCCGCTCCGCTTCATCCTCTGTCACTTGCACTTTCCAAATATCTCCAGGATGCAACGGGCTTTTTACTCCCACAAGCAATTCCTCTTCGCTCAGCCATGACAGCGACTGATATACGCCTTTAGGCAATGATGTCAGTGTCCGGCTCTCTCCGTTCTTCGGTTCCAATACAGCAAGACGGGAGTAGCCGCCTTCATTTACGGTAAAAGCAAGCTTTCCATCACTCGGCGACAGCTTCAATTCTTCCACATCCCACTCATCCACTGTGTAAATCGAATGCAGCTCTTCTGATGTTTCTGTAGAAAATTGAACAATATCCAGTGTATCCCGGTCTGAATCTGACAATAGATAGCCACCTTTGCCATCCTTTGTTAGCGCAAGTGAGTGATTTCTTGATGAGCCGCCCGACTTACCGATTTTCCTTTGCTCTTTCTTTTCTGTATGTACAATTATCATCGTATTATCAATATTCGTATCCGCTATGCTCAATACAATACCGCTGCCATCTTTTGTCCAGCAAACCGGTGTGCACTTCCCGTCATATTCAAAAAGCACCTGCTCGGTTTTTGTTTCCAGATCCAGAAGAAAGATATCGAAAAATCCCGGATGGCGGCGGTTGCTTGCGAAGACAATTTTTGTTTCATCCGGAGACCAGCCTCCGAACTCATGAAAATATTCCGGTTTTACCACCAACTCTTCAGTCGTTGCCAAGTCATTTGTCAGCAAATACAGCTGCTGTTTTTCATTGCCTTGATGATCCATACCGACAACGGTCTTCTTGCCTGACGGAGAATGATTCACAGAAAGCACACGATCTTCTAAATTTGTATACTGCCTAACTTCAGCCGTTGCTCCGTCCCATTTCCAGACCTGCGGCAGCCCAGATTCTTTCGATAAAAAAGTGAATGCATGCTCACCCGGAATTGCGGCAGGCTGATAGGCACCGGAAACTTTTAAATACTGTAATAAGGTTTGTTCGTCTGTTATTGTCATTGAAAATCTCCTCATATGTCAGCGGATTACGGGCTGCATAAGAAGCAGGCCCGTTCCGCTCGGTTTTCATTCATCTGGTTTCTCCAGCTGCTATTCTATATAAACATCCTTCAATTCCAGCATTTTTGTCGGCAGCTGGTTCAGCTCTTTTACTTCTTCTCTTACGCCAAGAAGGTATTCCTGGTGCAGCATATAAACCATCGGTGCAAGATCCACAAGCTTCTGCTGCACCTCACTGTATATTTCGAGACGTTCTGATTCATCCGATGCTTTTCTGCCTTGGTCAATTAGGGCATCGACTTCTTCATTTGCAAGAAATGTACGGTTTCCTGCAGACCCGTGGTTATCCGAGTGAAAAAGTGGATACAGGCCGTTGTCGGCATCGGCGGTAGCGTTCGACCAGCCAAGCACAAACATGTTATGTTCACCATTGCCGATCGCTTCCAGATAAGCGCCCCATTCGAATACTTCTATCTCCACCTCAATACCAAACTCCTCCAGTTGGGCCTGTACATTTGTTGCCATATCGATCCGCTCCCGGCTGTCATTGGTCCAAATTGTAGTCTGAAAACCATCTTCATACCCCGCTTCAGCCAACAGCTCTCTAGCTTTCTCCGGATCATGTTCCAGCCCTTCAAGGTTTTCGTCATAGCCAAACACATTAGGCGCCAGCGGGCCGGCTGCCGGTGTTCCGACACCGTTATAAATTCCTTCCAGAATCTGTTCTTTATCAATCGCCATGGAAATCGCCTGGCGAACGCGTTTGTCATTAAAAGGTTCTTTATTCATATTGAAGCCAATGTAGTCCAGTGAAACGCTGCCCTGACGACTGACATATAGTCCCTCCGCGCTCTCGATACGCTCTACGTCCGATGGGCTTAACGGATTGGAAATATGAGAAGTCCCCGTTTCCAGTTCAGCAATCCGGGTAAGATCTTCCGGGACCACTTTAAAGGTAACGGAATCCAGTTTTGCCTGGCCATTCCAGTAATCCTCGTTTTTCACCAGGCGAACGTGCTGTCCAGGCACCCATTCATCAAATTTAAAATATCCCGTGCCAATCGGGGTTTGATTAATCACACTTCCCGGCTCATTTCCTTCTTCCATCGCAGCATAATCCGCTTCAATTTGTTCCGGGGAAACCATTCCTGCTGTCGGATGTGCCAAATGTGCCGGCAGTCCTCCAAATGGATATTCCGTTGTCAGCCGTACTGTATACTCATCCACCACTTCTATTTCTTCAATCATTTCAAGCAGATAGCCAGCAGGTGCAGCGACATCAGGGTCCTGCACACGCTCAAGATTCGCTTTTACTACTTCGGCATTAAATTCACTGCCATCATGAAAAGTAACTCCTTCCTGCAGCTTAAACTCCCAAGTATTTTCGTCAATATTTTCCCAGCTTTTAGCCAGTTCAGGCTGCAGTTCCATATTTTCATCATGACGTACTAGTGTTTCAAAAATGTTGTACTGCACGTTAAATGAAGGCACATCGTTCGCACCTGTCGGATCCAGTGATATCGCATCTGACAATACGGCAATTTGCAGGTCACCGCCGCCTTCCCCTTCTCCGCCTGCCGGAGCGCTTCCGGCTTCTTCTGGTTCACTTGCACAAGCGGTAAGCATGATCGCAAACAGTGCTATCACCGCCACCATTAATAGTGAATGTTTCGACATTTTCATTGATGAAATCCCCCTCTGTTGATGTAATTTGACGAAAAATATAATCATTAATATACCTTATTTTCCGGTTAAGTACAAGAATAATTTGAAATTTGTCATGAATTGAGGGGTTGAATCTGCAGAGTGACGGGGTTTTTTTGCTAATAACAAAAGCGGAAGCGCCCGTTCAGCGACGTATGGGCTGCGCCTGGCCATGCCAGGTGGATCAGCGTTGCCGCGCAAAGCGGCGAATTTAGCTGATCATTCCTACGGAGGAGATAAAGGAAACATGCCCCTGCAAAAGGGGTATGCCGACGTTGGCCGCAAAGGCCGGTTTTAGTCGGCCTTCCTTTAACTTCGAGCCGATGTTGACTTATCGTACGAAGGTGAGGGAAGTCCACTAGTCGCTGGGCGCTGGAGCTGGCGGGGGCACCCTTAACCCTGGTTATCCACAATATGTAATGAGTCATAATTTACTAAGCAATAAAAAAATGCATTCCCTTTTGGTTAAGGAGTGCATTTTTTGGCTGCTTTTCATTTCCATTTTACAGCTGCCCATCAATAAATAATGTTAACACCTGCGCTCCAGCGTTATCGACAGGTACAAATAAATGGGCCTTGGATCCTTGGAAAAACGCCGTGTCGCCCTTTTCCATGTAATGTTCACGTCCGTCATAAAATAAATGGATGGATCCTTCCAGAATATAAATGAACTCATCCTGAGAATGCGTGTAGGCCTCCCTGCGAACATTGACATCCTTTGGCGTAACATGCACGATCGTTGGCTCTACTCCGTTAAACTGAGAGCGGTTGGCAAGAAGCTCATAGGAATAGCCCATGTTTTCGTCACCGATTTTCGCTTCCCTGCTCGATTTCGGGAGCAAAACAAGATCCTGTTCCATCTTATCTTCGAGCACCCAGGAGAGAGGAACGTTCAGTGCTTCACTGATTTTTGATAAGGTAGCGACGGCTGAAGCGGTTTGCCCGTTTTCAATTTTCGACAGCAGACTTTTCGAAATGCCGCATTCATCGGCAATCTGCTGCTGTGTTTTTTTTGAACGCAGCCGCATTTGTTTGATTTTTTTTCCGATATGATCGAGGTTTATTGGAATCTCTCCTTTGGCGAAAAAGTGGCATATATGTTTTTAATCATAGAATAGTGCCACTTTCCCGTCAAGGGTACATGACTGTCTAAGCCGTGCTCAAATGGTAGGCAAGGCTTTTACTCGGCAGCACCTTGCCCAGTCTATCCTGGATGAACACAGACGCTTCCTGAATTTTATCTTCCTGGATCCCGGTTTTGATTCCCAATCCGTGCAGTAAATAAAGCACATCATTGGTTGCGACATTACCGGCTGCTCCCGGTGCATACGGACATCCGCCAAGACCGCCCAGTGAGCTGTCAAACCGACTCAGACCGTACTGCAGGGAGCGCATAATATTGGCGATCGCCATCCCTCTTGTGTCATGAAAATGCATAATCAGCTTCTCTTTCTGATAACGGGCGAGCAGGACTTCAAGCAGCCGCTCCACCTGGGTTGGAACAGCTGAACCAATCGTGTCTCCGAGTGAAAGATCATCTACCCCGTATTCCAGCAATTGCTCACATACCCGAATCACTTTTTCAGGCATGATTTTCCCTTCATAAGGACAATCGAATACGGTAGAGATATAGCCTGTGACATGTTTGCCTTCCTGTTTTGCATCCCTAATCACCTCGCGAAGCACTGGATAGGTTTCGCCTATTGTCTTATTGATATTTTTTTTATTATGCGTTTCACTTGCCGACATAAACACGGAAGCTCCATCAATACCCGCTTCCAGGGCATGCTCCAGCCCTTTTTGGTTGGGCACAAGTGCCGAGTAAAAGACATCCGGGTTTTTTCGTATCCGCTTCCCGACTTCCCTTGCATCCGCCAGATTCGGGATCCATTTCGGATGGACGAACGAGGAATATTCAATTTCCCGGACCCCTGAATCCGAGACCATATTGATCCACGCCACCTTGTCATCCGTCGATATGGAGCGCTTTTCATTCTGCAGACCGTCTCTGGGACCTACTTCCTTTAGCTGTACAAAATCCGGCCAGTGTGTCATCTTTCTCCCTCCTTATTTTGATGGCCAGCGCTAAACGAATAAAGAAAAGAATGCGCTTACAAATCAACTTGAAAAATAATTCTCGCTGGCCTCGCTACGCTTTTGTTTTCAATTTATTCAACTTTATCTATTTATATTCAACATTGTTGAATTAAGTGTATCTCCGGCTAAATAAAATGTCAACACTAATGGCCGTTGCATAAAGTATTAATATAACAACTTAAAAAGAGGTGAACGGCATGAGTGCAAACCGCAATCAGCACAATCGGTTTAATGAATCTTTTTCAAACTTGATGAAGGAAATAGACGGCTTTTTCAATGATTCCTCAAAAAACTTCCATTCATTTTTTAACCGCCGCCCTTTTGAGGTGCAGACATATGAAAGGCGGGACGCTTTCGTAGTGGTAGCGCAACTTCCTGGCATCAGGCGAAAGCAGATTGAGATAGAACTTGTGCGGAATCAGCTGCGAATCGCTGTGGATCAGGAGGCCGTCGATCAAGAGCCCAAAAAGGAAGTCTCCCGTGAGCGGATGGAACGCTGGATCAACCTTCCTTTTGAAGCTGACAAAAAAGATGTAACCGCCGAATACCGTGATGGAATCCTGAAAATTTCCATCCCGAAAGACAATGAAAACAGGAATTTTATTGATATTGAGTAATAGCAGCCGGTACCTTCTCGTTTGTGAGGTACCGTTTTTATTTGCAGAATATCTGGGAGAAAATCATGAAAAATGGGATACTGCCCATAGCATACATAGGCCAAAAACATACAGTATTGTAAACACAATTATGGTTGTGTAAAAGGAGCAGCTCATCAGTCTGCAATGAAGGCTTTTTATAATTATGGAGCGCATTTCTAAATCACCTGGAAAGGAGGGATCTTATGGGCTACGGATATGGATGCGGATGTGGCTATGGCGGCCATGGCGGCGGATACGGTCAAGGTTTCGCGCTGATTGTCGTATTGTTCATCCTTCTTATTATTGTCGGCGCAGCGTGGTACTAGAAACCTTAGCTCTTTCGTTTTGGAACCATCCTTTCCGGAAAAAGAGAGCTGCAGCCTGTTTGTCTATCGACAGACAGGTTTTTTTACATAATCCCTCACCCACCAGACAAAATAAGCCTGACAGGAGGAATTGAAAATGACTGATAAGAAACGTAAACAAAACAAATCCTCTCACCCGACAGCCGCCCCGGGTATAGACGAGGAAGATGCATTCGGGGAACAAGCCACAAAAGCAGAAAAGGAAAACGGGGAAACGACCACCGTCACCAGGCTGGTGCAGGACGAATATGATCCAAGCGGTAAATAGAAACAGCAGGCGAAATCTCCACTTTTCGCCTACTGTTTTTCTTTTTTAACTTTCCAAAACAGCACTCGCCGTGCAGCCGCATAATGGAGTAACACAGAAGATGAGATATCAGGCGCGGGAGCAAATGGAAAAAGGTTTCCCCCGCTGATATCGGCTGATGTATGATAAACATCCCATTGTTTATGATGGATGCCTCCCTTGAATAAAACTCCACGCTTATAGGTCCACAACCAGTAGCGTTCCAGCAGCCAGCTTGCAAGACTGTCCTTTTTTGGAAAATATGACTCCCCTGTCGGCTTGTATTTGCAGTCAATTACCGCATTCCTTCCATGTTTGCGCTCGCTGATAAAACGATAGGCGCCTGCTTTTTCGCTCATAGCCATAGTGGCAGAAAAATAAGGCAGCGTGAGGACCCGGGCACCCAGCACTGCGGGAAGTTTGTCTGCATCGAGACTGAAGAAGTATATCCCTGAGAGGCCATTTTTTTTGACATACGTGCGAACATTCAGTTCCAGGTATGTATGAAGATAAGGAATATGAAGCGTCCCCCGAAGCCGCATGCCGCTTACCCGAAAAGGAATGACTGTCATCCATGCCCTGCCATCATACGTATCCAGTTCCAGCCCCGGAGGAAGGTGCGGTTTCAAAACTTGCGGGTTCACTTCATAATGGGCGAATAACAAATGCTCCCATTTTTGGGTCATCAGCCATGGGCCTGAGGGCAGTAGGCTTGTACGATGTGTTTTGCTTTGTAAAATATCCTCATACATAGAGCTTGCCCTCCAAAAAAGGGAGGCTGCGCCAAATCTGGCGGCCTCCCCCCTTTTATTTTTTCTCGTTCTTTTGCTTTTTCGATTCCGTGCCTTGTTCCCGCTGCGGTTCGATATCCCGCTCAGGATCCTTCTCTTTCTTTAGTTGTTCCGGTGAATCTTCATTATGCTTATTTTGCTTATCTGCCATTATGTTATACCACCTTTGTTAAAAATTGCTGTTTAAATGATAATTTCACATGTCAGCGATCCTCAAACATTTTTTCAACTTCCTTAGGTAAAGGTAGATAAATTGCCCAACGATTATAATTCAAAAAGCAATAGAGCCAAAGTCATTATTACATTTGTGAAATACCAATTGGCAGGCTATATACGATCAGAACAACTCCTCCCACCCCATCCACTTATCTATCTCCACATCCCCTTGCACAGACAGCAATCGATACAAGTAGCGGTATGGTGCTCTGCAATTCGTCAGATCAGGAATTTGCAAGACCTTTTCATACCCATTCCTAAAATCATTTGCAGAAGCCTGATCCAATACGTACTCCAGCCCAATAAAATCCAATTCTCTTGGGGCAACCACATAAGCCTCCGTATCAACCAGCCCGCTAATGGCATTCCCGTTCGATAAAAATTGGGTAGGATCTATATCCACAAGAACGAAGGTGGAAAGT
The DNA here is from genome assembly GCF_002763455.1 of Lentibacillus sediminis. Classification (GTDB taxonomy): domain Bacteria; phylum Bacillota; class Bacilli; order Bacillales; family Amphibacillaceae; genus Lentibacillus_D; species Lentibacillus_D sediminis_A. Next base: position 352,687 of record NZ_NIXK01000003.1, on the reverse strand, counting down.
TCGGGAGCAGGCAAATCTTCCAGCAGCTTATTTATCTCTGGAAGTAAACGTTGAATTTGTTCATCATCTTGATAAAACTTGGAGACCAATTGGGTCATAACTTTACTCAGATACTTATGAAATACACCCAGTTCTATCTGAAAACTGCCGGACGGATTTCCGATATATTTTTCCTGATGCTGATGAATTTTTGCCATCCCTTCTCCCAAACTTTGCATCACCGTAGATGACTGCCCAATAAAAGACACCATCGCTTGACCTTCTAATTTTTCTACGACTACATATTCTCTTGAATGTTTCTTTCCCTTCTTTAAAACCATTGGGACAGGAATTGGCGTACGTTCACTTAACGTATTATTTACATATGCCAAATTATGCACCTGTCTTGGATCAATCCCGAATAATTGCTTGCACCCCCACCAAAAATCATTATCCGGTTCCTGCGTCATTCTGGATGTACGGACAACGACTTCCTGCCGATCTGTTTTAACCAGCCATACATCACTGGCATGGTCGTCATAGCCAGGGTTTAAATCCATCACTTCCTGAATGGCATCTGTAAACAAAAAAGACAAATCCATATCCTGTCACCCTTTCTCATCGTCTTTTAAAAATGAGCATAACGTATTATTCGGCAACACTCCACAGAGACCCTGCCTCAAATTAAAATAAAGCTCAATAAAAAACGCATGCTTGACGAACATCTCGGGAAAGAACATAATATAATCTGGTATGATTTTGCAAAGAAGCGCAGCAAACGGATTTAATAGGAAAGGAAGAGCAGAATGGCACAAAAAAGTTACGCAATCGCTTATGTTCTATGGTTTTTCCTCGGCCAGCTTGGAATTCACCGGTTTTATACTGGCCGAGTCGGTACAGGTATCATCCAATTATTATTAGGCATCTTCGGCTGGGCAACCACATGGTTGTTTATTGGCTGGATTCCACTTGTATTTTTATGGGTATGGTTATTTATTGACATTTTTCTTATTCCGGCCATGTGCCGCAACCCGCGGTAACCCGGCAACAAAAAGACTCCATCCGCGATGATGGAGTCTTTTTCTGTACATTATTTACTGATAAACATTTGCGTCCAGTAATTTCCTTCTTCGACATAACCAACCCCAATATGGGTGAAGGTATTGGCGCGGTGGCCGGGACTGTTCATCCAGGCATTGGTAACCTGCTGCGCGAGGTTTGTCCTCTGGCAATATTCTCACCAGCAAACTGATAGGAAATGCCAAAAACACGAATCATTTGGAACGGCGAGTCATACAACGGGCTGTTGTGACTGAAATAGCCTTGCTCTCGGATATCCTGAGATTAAAACTTAGCCACACGAGCCAGCTCCCAGTCGTACTTCAACTAACTTGAGGCTTTTTTTCAGAAGAAGGGCGTATCGCGTACAATGTAACTAAGACGGCTAGAATACTTAAGCAAGCCAAACTTATATATAGCATGTCTGGATATCTAGACATTAAAATAGCAATAACAGGTGGACCAGTCGCAACTCCCAGAAACCTCATGCTGCTATAGAGTGAAGTCACTGTTCCTCTAACCTTTTTTTCTACACCCTCGGTAATTAACGCATCAAGGCCAGGCAAGGATAAGCCAATCCCGATCCCAGCAATTGACAATAACACAAGCAGCATGACCAAATTTGTATCATGTTTTATAAAAAATAGCGAAGCAGCAGCTGCCGCATTTCCGATAACAATCGCCCATTTCATGATCACTTTATTTTCACCAATTTTCTTGCCGCTAATATAAGAAGCCATGCAAAGAAACAATAATGGAATCCCTAGTAATAATCCCTTGTACACACCCGTCACATTATATTCATCCTCTAACAAGGAAGATAGGTGGAATAAAAACCCAAATAGCACAAACATATTTATGCATCCAATAATAAAGATCGATATCATCCACCGTCCGTTATCATGAAAGGCTTTTTTTATTGATCGCTTAAAATGGGAAAAACGAGTCTTCTTCTGGTCGTCATCGTTTTTTGGCACCTTCACGAACTTCCATACTAATAGGATTGACAATAGGGAAAGCAAGGGAATAGAAGCGAACGGAATAAACCAAATGATCACAGCTAATAACGCCCCAAATACCGGGCTTAAAACCTTACCGAAAGTATTTGACGTTTCAATCAGCCCTAATCCTTCACTGACCTGTTTTTCATCGTCGAACATATCACCTACAGTAGGGATAACTACAGGAAAAGCACCAGATGCTCCTATTCCCTGTAAAAATCTGCCCACTAAAATCATCATATAGGGATTCTCCATCTTCCACGCAGCATAAGCTGAGACGATTCCGCCGACCCCTGTGATAATTAGACTAGGTATGATTACTTTCTTTCTGCCGATTTTATCTGACAAATAACCAGCTATAGGGATCAGTAATATAGCAACAACGGAATACACCGTTATGATCAAACTGGACTGGAAAGCAGATATTCCTATTTCCTTTTCAATCATTGGGAGTACGGGAATCAGCATGGAGTTACCTAGTGTCATGACTAGGGGTATGGACGCTAAAGCAATGAGATCCAACTTTTTCTTTTTCATTTAAATACCTCGCTACCCTTTATCTTCGCTGCTTTTAAAACATTCTAAAGCTTTATTATAGACTTAGTGACTATCATCTATTCCTAACAAAGGTTTAATAAAGAAACCAACGTCTTCTTAAAAAGTGATGCTGTGTTTAATGTTGTTGATTTATTGGTTGGATGTGGAACCCCTAATGATGCACTGGAACCGGATCCAACTGAAAAGCCTTCTGAGCAACATGATCAAGGACAAAATGAACTGAAAAAAGAACTGGATCAATAATATTCATAACATTTCATGAAAATTTCTTTAAAAAATTGAAAGCTTCATGAATCATTGTTTTTAACTTAAGACTTATAAAAGGACAACAACGCAAAAAATGAGAAGTAACCTCTTTTTGAATTTCCCTCGGCTTGCAGTTGAGATTGCTCACTCGGTTCGATTCTCCAGCTTCCCAATTTTTAACCCACCAAATAAAAACGCCCGGATGGTCCCATTCACATCCAGACGCTCATCTACTTAAAAGTTAACCTTCTCTCTCCGTCCATATTGCCTTCGTATAAGCGATCTTCATTCCTGCGCGCTCCATATTATTTTGACTGACAGATCCGAACGCTGCTTGACCGGCAGCGAACCCACAGTCTTCTATAACAGCCCGATGCAAACGCTGACGAATTAACGCACTTTGCACCCCATTCTTTCTTGTTGATTGACCACCATCTGCATTCCGTCTCCTCCTAGCTCACCACAAACCTCGTCTCGCTGTGGCCTTCCTTGGTTTTGGCAACCTGCAGTGTGGCAGGAAACATACTTTTTAGCTCCTGCACATGGGAAATCACTCCAATCATCCGCCCGCCTTGCTGCAGGTCGATCAATGTATCAATCGATTTATGGAGAGATTCTTCATCCAGTGAGCCAAACCCTTCATCGATAAACATCGTCTGTATGGAAATATTGCCCTGAAAACTTTGAATCACATCCGACATGCCAAGCGCCAGACAGAGTGAAGCGTTAAATTTCTCTCCGCCGGATAAGGACTTCACATCACGGGTCTGCCCTGTGTACGCATCATAAACATCCAGTCCAAGCCCGCTTTGACGTCCATGTGACTCCTGTCGGTCTGAGCGCATCAGATTAAACTGGCCATTAGACAAGTGCTTCAGCCGTCCATTTGCCGCTTCAATAATCTGCTCCAAATACTCAATCTGTAAATACCGTTCAAAAGAAATCTTCTGGCTGTTTTGTCCCCGAATAACGTCATATAAGTCTGCAATGGCAGCCATCTTTCTTTCCTGCTGTTTTACCTGCTCATCCGCGGCTTGAATATTCAACTGGAACTTCTCGATTTCTTTGTGAAAGTTTTTGGACTGATTTAGGGTGTTAAACGCCTTTTCATACCTCTCTTTTAGCTGATCCAATTCCGCTTGAATGGCCGCCAGATCCACCCTCTTTTTGTCTTGTAAGGATTTTTTTAAATCAGCTGTGGCTTGTTTCAGAGCAGTGAGGTCGTCTTTAAACTGCTGAATGTTCGTTTTTAATTGCTCTCTTTCCGTGCTCGGCATTTTCGCTTGTTGGTAGGTTTCTTCGGATTCAAATCCTGCATCACTGTATGCAGTTTTAAACTGCTCCTCCGCTTTCTTCCTTTTTTCACGGGCTTCCTCGAGCTGTTTTCCTGCATGTGTGTGATTGGAATCTGCTCTAGTCAGCTGTTCTTTGGCTTGCTGAAGACCTGATTGCGCCTTCTCCCATGCTTCTTCCAACTGTGTTTGCTGGGCTTTTGTTTCTTTCATCTGCTTTTCCAGTTCAGCCAACACACGAATCTCTTCCGGAATTTTGCCCAGTCTATCCCGGTAAATTGCCAGCGATTTTTGGTAGTCAGTATCCTGAACGCGGAAATTCTTCTCCAGTTCTTCGTTGTCGGATTCCAGTTGTTTTATTTCTTGTTTTGTTTTTACAAGAAATTCCCTGCCTTTTTTCAGACTTTCCTGTTGCTGTTTTAATGTTTGTACCTCTTCATCCAGCTGCTTCTCTCTTTGCTCCAAATGTGGTTTCGTCTCTGCTGCCTTCTCAGCAGCTATCTCATATGTCTTTAGTTCCTGTTCCTTCTCCATTAGCTGGGAGGTGTTCGAGCTTTTTTTAACATCTGAATCCCGATATAATTTTTCCGTTTCATCGAGCTTTCTTTTCAGTAATTCCAGCTGTTCCTTGCTGACTGCACCTTCATGAGTTTCAGCCTTGTCCGGATGCTCCACACTTCCGCAAACCGGGCATGCCTCTCCGTCATGCAAGTGAGCGGCGAGCAGGCTAGCCTGATTACTCAGCCACGCTTCATTCATTTGATCATATTTGGATTTAATCTGGAGATAAGCCGCCTTTTTTCGCTGTAAATCTTTATCCAGCGCATTTTGCTGCATTTGTTTTTCGAGAAATCCAGCAAGCACCTTAACTTGCTGGTGTACATGAGTCAGTTCCTGTTGTTTATCCGGCAGCTGGCTGACATTGCGCTCCAGAACATTTACTTTTTCTTCCGCCTTTTCCAGCTGAGCGCGCTTTTTCTCCAGTGCAGCCTTCGCTTGCTCCCACTTACTATTGCTTTTATCTCTATTATCTTTAAGAGCTGCCAGCCGTTTTTTCTCCTCGTCCATCTCTTGAACAGCCGGGAAAAGTTCATGCAATTGATCCAGCTTTTTACTAACTGTCTCGCGTTTCCCCTTCTTACTTTCTTCCTGCTGATAGGTAGTCTCAGCTGTCCGATATTGCTGATCTGCCTGCTTTTTGGCTGTTTCCTCATTAGTTAAAACATGTTTTTTCTCTGTTTCTTCCCGTCGACGGTCGTTCACTTGATTTTCATAAGCAAGAAGACCGCTTGCCCGCTCGGCTGCTGTCACCTGCTTTTCTTTCTCCTCAACAGCCGGGATCTTTTCCTTCTGCTCTCGTAATTGCTTTTCTTTCTGATCAAGTTGCTGAAACTGTTCATTTACGGTTTCCGCTTGATGAAGTTCTTTTTGCTTTCGCTCCCGCTCCTGGAACGCTTTATCGGACGCTTCCTGATCGTTTTGGATTTTATCCTGGTAAAACGCCTTTTCCTTCTCCAGACCCGCCAGGATTTGATGCACATTGTGATGCTCTTCGGCCAGCACTCCGAATAATGACGACTCTTCCCGCCTTGGCAAGACACTGATAATATCCGAAACATGCCGCTCCAACATGTACTCTTTCTCTTTATACGTATTTTCCGCCTGATTTTTCCGCTCACGGAGCAGCTCGTTCATCTGTTTATAAGAATCCGTCTTAAAAATCTTCCGTAAAATCGCTTCTTTATTTTCTGTCTCAGAAGTTAACAATTTGCGGAATTCACCCTGGGGCAGCATGACGATCTGCTTGAATTGATCCTTCGTCAGCCCGATAATGACCTCGACTTTTTGATCAATTTCCCTGACCATCTGCCGGTCGACACAAGGAATTTCTCTCCCGTCCACTTTCTCGAAAAATTCACAGCGGTCGCCGGTCTTTGTTTTATTCCCTTTCTTTAAATGTCCCAGCTGCCGCATGATCCGATAAGTTTTGCCGTTCAGCTCAAATTCCAGTTCCACAGATGTATGTATATGATCTTCGGCAAAATCGCTGCGCAGCATGTTGTAATCTCCCCGGTCCGAGCCGCTCGCGCTGCCATATAAGGCAAAACAAATTCCATCAAAGATCGTCGTTTTCCCCGCACCGGTATTACCGGAAATCACAAACAAATTATTCTCTTCCAGCTCGCTAAAATCAATGGATTCCGTATCCTTATACGGCCCAAAAGCGGTCATAGTTAATCTCAGTGGCTTCAACGTCGACTCCCCCTTTTATTGCTTGATAGATGTGAGTGCTGGCGATTTCTCGACAGTCTGTTTCTCTTCCTGCAAAAGCTCCTCTAATACTTCATTAAAAATTGCTTCTGACTCCTCGGAAACCTCGCTCCCTTTTACTTCCTTATAAAAAGCCCGGAACAATTCCAAATCACTCATACTGCTGCGGTTTTCCGATCTTGTCTCATTGCCTGCAATCGCAGGATTAAATGCATGATTTCTTTCCACATGCATGGCATTCGGGAAAACGGAACGGATTTTTTCCATTGGGGAAAGCACTGGCGCTTCATCCATTAAACGGACAAACACGTAATCCTCATTAACCGGATACACCATCAGCTCATCGATGGTTGCTTCTACTGTGCGAATATCACGGACTGGCGTGAGTTCTTGTTTTTCAACACTAACTTTACCGTCCGCATCCATTTCGACGATGTTGAACCCTTTTCTGTGATGCTCCTCGGAAATGGAGTATTTTAAAATGGATCCCGCATAACGGATGGTTTCATCCAGAACATAATGCGCTTGATGCAAGTGGCCAAGAGCAGTATAGTGGAAAGCCTTATATAAATGTGCATCCACATGCTCCGCGCCCCCGATCGAAAGTGGCCGCTCGGAATCACTGGTATTCTCCTCTTCCTCACCGGATGGCGTCGCAAAACTGTGACCGACGAAGACATGACGGGCCTCCGGATCCATGGTTTGCTTGATTTCATCTATAATTTTCCGTGCAGCGTCCTGATGGGAGCGAATCTCTTCATCCGCAAATATAGCCCGGACCACGCTTGGGTCGCAGTATGGCACTAAGTGAAAATGAACCTCTCCATACTGATCATGCAGAATGACAGGATTCATTTCTTTGCTGAAGTTGCCGATGATATGAAATCCATTCTGACCCATCAGCCTGCTGCCAAAATGCAATCTGCTTGGACTGTCGTGGTTCCCGGCAATCGCTAAAACCGGTGTGTTCAACTGGTTAATGATTTTATCCAGCACCTCGTCCAATAAATGAACCGCCTCTGTCGGCGGCACCGCACGGTCATACAAATCCCCGGCAATCACCACTGCATCCGGCTGCTCCTCTTCCACTGCTTTGATAAATTGATCCAAAATGAAGCGCTGATCTTCCGTCATATACACTCCCTGCACAAGCTTGCCCAAATGCCAATCCGCCGTATGGAAAAACTTCATCATATCGGCTCCTTTCCTATTTTGTGTACGAGTTATCTATGGGTCTATTATAATATACTTTTCAGGTGTTTGCTTGAGGGAATTTTATTTGAGGTGGATGAGGAGGTCGCGCGACTTTGCGGTGGGTTCGCTCGACTTTGGGCTGGACTCGCTCAACTTTGGGCTGGACTCGCCCGACTTTGGGTGCGAGTCGCTCGACTTTGAACTGGGTTCGCTCGACTCTGGGTGCGGGTCGCTCGACTTGGCCGTACACTCGCCGATTTCACAGATTGCTAGAAATATACCGCTTTCACTCCTATAATCGAAAGTTTTCCGGATTTGGTGATATACTGCCACCATTTTCTTTTTAGATACGATTATAATAGTGAAAGGGGGTCTCTTTAGCGGCTCATTATTTATCAATTTGAATCACACTTGAAATTTCCACTCCCTTTAGAGCTTGTGAAGCCAGATGGTCCGCTTCCCGATTGTCTTTTCGTGAAACCAAATGGTATTCCGCATCAATACCTAGCTTATCGAGCAGCCATTCAATTCGATCCGCCCATCTGGACAGCGCCGTTTCATAAGTTGGCCATTCGTCGTCCAGCTGATTGATGACCACCAGGGAATCGCCGGTAAATTCAACAGGCAAATGATGGACACCAAGCGCTTCCAGTTCCTGCAGCGCCAGATAAAATGCGGCATACTCTGCCTCATTATTTGTGTCGAGCTCATCTGCCAATGCATTTTTCCGCAGGCGATATGTTCTTTCATTTTGTTCATAATATATTGCACAGCCCAGACCGGAATTTTTCGTTTTCAGATCAAATCCGCCGTCAAAATAAACAGTCACATTGTGGGGTTCTGTTTTGATTTCCTGCAGATATCTTCGGAGTTCTTTCAGTGTCCATGAAGTATCGTGCTTATCAATGAACACTAAGTCCTTTGCACGTCCAGTCTTTTCCAGGTCTTCCGCAATCAGCAGCGCTTTAACTGCACGCATCTCATCTGAAGTGAAAGATGTCTCCGTTCCTTTTGCTGTTTTATAGGTTAGCTCGATTCGGACATTCATCGTAAAACCGCCTTTTTCATTTCTTCTATGGAACGCTGGTAAAACTCACGTCCCTGACTAACTGCTCTTTTCCTGATAAAATATAAGTTCTGCTTGAATCTCCTTGTCGATATTCAGCACAGCAAACGAATAGTACGGCAGTTTTCGTTTATCAGTCGGTGAGCCGGGATTTAAGAGCAGAATCTTTTTAACGTATTTTACCATGGGAATATGCGAATGGCCAAAAATGATCATCTCCACAACATCCTCGGAAAAAGCATCCAGTGCCCGTTTTTCCGTGGTTTTCCCTGTACCGTGCCCATGGACAACGCCAATCTTATGACCGCTGATATGCAGGATTTCCCGCTCCGGAAATTGCTCAATGATTTCCTCGCTATCGACATTACCATATACACCTTTTACCGGAGCATATGCCGCGAGACATTGAAGGACATCGATTGAATTCCAATCACCCGCATGGATAATCAAGTCCGTTGTATTTAGCTCTTGTACCAGTCTGGCTGGCAGTTCCTTGGCCATTTTCGGCATGTGCGTGTCGGCGATGACAGTAACTTTCATTTGGCGCCCCCCTCTTTCATGTAAAAATAACCATCCTCAACTGTAAATGAGAATGGCTATTTACTTCCATCAGGTGATTAATCCGCCCTGTTCGTATATTGTCGCATATGGTCCTTCACACCGGACAGACAGATTGCTGCAGGATCATCCTGAGTATTCAGTTCAATGTCTGAGCCGTCTGCAGGCAGCGTATTTTGGAAAATTTCTTCGTATTCAGCAACCGAGATCTCTTTTCTTGAAGCAAATAACTCTTCATGCTGCTGCACATGTAAATGTTCTTGAAATCCTGGCTGCAAAACTCCGCTGAAAAATTCTCCAACTGCGCCGGAGCCATAGCTGAACAAACCGATTCGCGCGCCTGCTGGCAAATCTTTCTTTTGCTCAATGAGAGAAAGCAGACTTAAATACAGTGACCCGGTGTAAATGTTCCCGACATTTCGGTTATACTGCGAACTTGCCTTGTAATTGGTCTGAAGCCGCTCCTGTTTGTCCTCGTCTGCTTCGGTCAAAATTGTGCGTAAAGCTTTGAGTCCAATCTTTGTATAAGGCAGGTGGTAGCAAATCGCCTCGAAATCACCCAGGGTCAAGCCAGATTTTTCCTTATATTGATTCCATATATTCTCGAAGAATGCCATGTATTGTTCATTAGAAAATTTCCCGTCGACAAACGCCTTGTCCGAGTAGATCGGGCGCCAAAAATCCATAATATCATTAGTGCGATAGGCGTGGTGCTCTTCAATAGCCAGAATTTTCGGGTCTGCACTGATGACCATCGCAACAGCTCCTGCTCCCTGGGTTGCCTCTCCCCCAGTTTCGAGGCCATACCGGGCAATATCCGAACCCAGGACCAACACCCTGGAATCCGGATTTAACGCGATATGTCCTTTTGCCATTTGTATCCCTGCAGTCGCTCCATAGCACGCCTGCTTTACTTCAATTGCCCGTGCGTCGGGATTAAGACCCAATAAACGGTGTACGTAAACACCTGCTGATTTGGAGTGATCAACTCCGGATTCTGTTCCGAAAATGACAAAATCTATTCGCTGTTTATCTTCCTCATCCAGTATGTTTAGCGCCGCATTTGCAGCTAATGTAACCGTATCCTGTGTGATAGGCGGCACAGCCATTTTTTCCTGTCCGATTCCGATGGTAAATTTCTCTGGCTCTATATTTCTTGCCTCTGCCAATTTATTCATATCCAAATAAAGATGTGGTGCAAAAAAGCCTATTTTGTCGATTCCTATTTGCATGGTTGTTCTCCTTTTCCCGCTGATTTGCTACTATGTCGAATACATGTGAAGATTTGAACATAGGATAAAATGATCATATAAATAAAAGCATAATATAATTCGACAGAGATAAGCAACGAATATGTTTTTAGTGCATTAATTAGTTGAAGAATATTAGAAAAAGGGCCGCTGAGCCATTATCCAGCAGCCCTTTTGGAATACTTTTTATGGCAGTTCTTACTACTCGTGATTGTTAATCCTCATGCCACGCCCGCTATCGATACCGCTTGTTCCGTTTATTATCCAGATTAAGAAATTCCCTGTCCTTAGCAAATTCCACATCGGCATCCGGCTTTTGTTTGTTAAAGCGATTCTTATTGTTCTGCTCATGCTTATCCTTGTTGCGGTTTTTGTTTTCCTCTGACATCTGATTTTCCTCCTGGCTGTTTGATTTGATATATCGTGTTTAGTTTGTCTGTTAAAGAATGAATTTATGTCAGGTTAATCCAAAAGCCACCAGCGTTTTCTTTCTAAGATGGAAAACATAATGATATAAGTAACTGTCTATGAAACTGCACGAATATACGCATGTTTTACTTGCTGCAGCAGAATGTGTCGATGCCGCGGTGCACTAGCCGACGCGCTAACAGTGAAAATGAATATGATGCTATTAAGCCTGAAGAAGAAAGGAGGGATATTATGTGGAAGAAATACCGAGGACAACAAATGGGGCAAAATCGGCGGAGGCACAAAGGTCAGCAAATGGGCCAAGCCCAAGAAAGGAACGATGATCAACGGAAGAATCAAGACCAGCAAATGGTTCAAGGTCAGCAAACGGACAACAATGGAAATCGAAATGGCTGCAGAGTTAGAGCAAATGCAAAATCAAAGGTAAACTTTGACAGCGATATTAAAGTCGATAATGATTTGGACAATGATAATGATTTGAAAAACCGCAATGTTGCTGTAGCAAAAGTAGAAAAAAGCGGCAATGCACGTGTCCATGTCGATGTTCATCCCGAAAGCGAAGAAGATGATAAACATTGGAAGAAATAATACGGGAAGCGGGAGATGATTATCCCGCTTCTACAGTATTTTTCAAGTGAGGGGGAAGTTATGAAGCGAAAACTAAATAAAAATCAATTCGTGAAAAGGAACGAACTTGCCTCAGACGAAAAGGTAATAAATCGTTCTTCTGTCGGTAACAGCGGTAATTCCGATGTAGATGTGAATGTTGCGGTAGATACAGAACCGCTTGCCTACGCAATGCTCTGTTCCTTATTAGCTACCAACCAAATGACGAAAACCGAATTTGATCAAGCTGTTCAGGAGTTGGAGAGGTTTAAAAAGAAGGAGGATTAATCACCTTCTTCTTACATAAAGGGCAATAGGCATATGCCCCATTTAACTCACCAGGAGGGTAAACGCCAAAAGACATGGATACATTAAACAACAGGAATTAAATTTCCGCCAACTTCCTGTTCCAAAAATTGCGGCTACATTTTTTTAAGCAGTACAAACTAACATAGCAAGGAGGGATAACCATGAGCAAAGGAAAGAAGAAAAAGAACAAAAGCAAAGAAGAATTGAATGCCATGAAGGATGATAAGAAATACCGGCAGAACCGGCCGCCGAGGTAATTTAATGGAAGGAAAAAGACTGGCATTTTTGCCAGGCTTTTTCCACTAACTGAGGTTATTTGAACAGATCTGTCAGGTTAATCTTAAAAGACACAATGGTCTTGGAAGCTGCCGTGCCTTCATTAACCAAATCAAATTGCATTTCATTGCTGTCGTCCTCATTTATCGTATATATCATGATGTGTTTCTTTGTAGGGTCAACAATCCCATATTCTTTAACGCATATGCCATAGTTCATATAAAGATTCAGCTTCGTCACCAAGTCATGTGTTCGGCTAGAAGGGCTTAAAATTTCTATGATAAATTCAGGAGCTTCTACAAATTATTTTTCTGATAAATCATCCAGTTCATAAGTGACAAACAATTCCGGAACGACCCTTTTTTGGCATCGCCAGCCTTATCAATTAATACTTCGGTTGGAGTAAAAAATACATGCAATCCTTCCCCTTCAGTGCATTGTAGAATTCACCATGTAAATAAGAGGAAATTTTTTGGTGCTTTATGCTTGGTGACGGAGACATGTAAATAACACCGTCAATAAACTCAAAATATTATCTGTTTCTTGCCTTAGTTGTTCGAACTCTTCATAGGTGCTATTCATCCTCAACTCATACACCGTCCTTAGGTACACTTATGATCAATTCCAAGATATTATCCTATAACAAATGAAGCTTTATGTGTTATCTGCTAAAGGGCGATTAATTAATCCTGTCGGTAATCCCCTAAAGGAATTTTATAAATCCAGCTTTCATATTATCTAATTCTTTCAAAGCGTCCTCAACAACCGCCTTTAAATTAATCTCATCAAATTCAAGACCAGAAACATCCAAGTTAGAAGGCTTTGTTAAATGTGTTAATCTTCCCGTTAGATCAGATCGACCGGCTATAAATAATTAGTCAGATTTTCAATGAGTATCAGGGAGCATATGGGGACCATTACAATGACAGGTATGAGAAGACAAAATAAAAGAACCCTCATAACAAGGATTCTCAATTATGATTCCGATTGGGCTCGAACCAACGACCTCATGCCTGTCAAGCATGCGCTCTCCCAACTGAGCTACGGAATCGTGTATGGTATATTTTTCAGTGCATCTATAACTATATTAAATTTCACCTGGCCTGTCAAATGAAATTATTTCCTGCCCTAAAAATAACTCTCCCTCCCCCAACAAACTTCGTAACCCGAAATAAAACTGGAAAAATCCCCCCTTTCGCTTTATAATAAGGGATAGTCATTTGTACAGATGGGGGTTTCCTGTGAAGACTTTTTCCTTTTTAAGACCATATAAATTTCCAATAATCATTGCTTATGGGATGATGCTTATTGAGCTTGCAGTCGAACTGCTGCTGCCTCTTTTCCTTGGGCTGATGATCAACCAGGGCGTGATGAATCAGGATTTAAATACTATCGTTATGTGGGGAAGCATTATGATTGGCCTCTCCCTTGTTGCTTTGGCGGCGGGAGTCTTTAACTCTTTTTATTCTGCCCACGTTAGTTTTGCATTCGGGTACGACATTCGCCAGAAGTTATTTGAGAAGATCCAGTCTTTTTCCTTCAAAAATTTGAATCAGTATCCGACTTCTGGCTTAGTAACAAGGTTCACCAATGATGTTCGCCAGATTCAAAATACTGTTTTCATGGGACTGCGTATTATGGCCAAAGCCCCGCTGACCGTACTTGGCGGAGTGATTATGGCATTTGTTGTCAACGCAAGGCTTGCACTTATCTTCCTTATTACTGTGCCGCTGCTCATCCTCTTTTTATTTTGGGTGATGCGAATTGCCAGTAGAATGTTTAATAAAGTTCAGCACAATGTCGATGGTGTGAACCGGGTGATGCAGGAGAATCTTGCCGGCATGCGGCTGATCAAGGCATTTGTGCGGCGGAATCACGAAGAGAATCGGTTTATTGAATCCAACAGTGACCTGGCGAATTCCACCAAGACGGGGTTCCGATTTGTGGAATCCTCCATGCCGGTGCTGCTGTTTGTGATGAACCTGAGCCTTATTTTCATTATCTGGTTTGGCAATATGCAGGCAGTTGCCGGGCAGACATCAGTCGGGGAAGTTGTCACGATTGTCAACTATGCACTAAGGGTGTCTATGTCGATTTCGATGTTTTCCTTCATTATAATGGCCCTGTCACGGGCGAAGGCTTCGGTGGGACGCTTGAATGAGGTGTTCACCCTGGATGTCGGGATGCTCGACCATGAAGACGCAAAGCCGGAACAGACCGCGACATACGGCAAGGTGGAATATCAGCAGGTTACCTTTACTTATCCCACCGCGGATAAACCAACGCTATCAAATATTTCTTTTACCGCAAATCCTGGAGAAAAGCTGGCGATCATCGGAGCCACCGGTTCGGGAAAAACCTCCCTGTTCCAGCTGCTCCCACGGCTTTACGATACAGACAGCGGGGAAATCCGGATTGATGATCAATCTATCGCCTCCTATACTCTGGAGAACCTGCGCAACGGAATTGGCTATGTGCCCCAGAGCCCGCTGCTGTTTACCGGCACTATTACCGACAACATCGCCTGGGGCAAAAAGCATGCGACCAGCGATGAGATTATACAGGCGGCCAAAGATGCGCAAATTCATGATACGATTATGGAACTGCCTGATCAATATGAAACTCGAGTTGGGCAAAAAGGTGTGAACTTGTCCGGCGGGCAGAAGCAGCGGATTTCCATTGCTCGTGCTCTGATTCGTCATCCAAAAATTCTCATGCTCGATGACAGCACCAGCGCCCTCGACTTGGCAACAGAATCGCGATTACTCGAAGCCGTGCAGCAATATCACTGCACGACTCTAATAGTCACTCAAAAAATTTCCACTGCCAGTGACGCGGACCGCATTTTACTGATGGATAATGGGGAAATTCTGGCTGCAGGCACGCATGATGAGCTGCTGGAAACATCTGATTTATATCACCGGATTGTGGAGTCTCAGTTCGGAAAGGAGTATGCAAATGCCAAATAGCCAATGGAAAGCGGCTTTTCAATACAAAAAAATAGACTTGGAGAATATCACAGCGGATGGCCGCAAGCGCGCCAAGAATGTATCTGGCACCGTCAAGCGAATCTGGGCTTATCTGGCTCGGGAAAAAGCGAAACTTTCGCTGGTTATTCTGATGGTAGTGGCCAGCTCGGGGCTGAGCCTGCTAGGTCCGTTTATGGTCGGGATGGCCCTTGATGAATATATCGTCACGCGTGAAACAGCAGGGCTTGGCATGCTGCTGATTGGCCTGGTATTTGTTTACCTGTTCCACTCCCTCTCCATCTTTTTGCAAAATTTCTGGATGGTTGGCATTGCGCAAAACACGGTATATACATTGAGAGAGCAGCTGTTCAAACAGTTTCACCGCCTGCCTATTTCCTATTTTGATAAGCGGCAGCACGGGGAATTAATGAGTAGGCTGACCAATGATATCGACAATGTAAACAATACACTCAATCAGTCGGTGATTCAGATTTTTGCCAGTATCCTGACGCTGGTGGGAACCATTGCGGTCATGCTTTATCTCAGCCCTATTCTAACGGTTGTCACCATGTCTATTATTCCGGCGATGTTTTTTGCCATCAGATGGATCACCAAACGGACCGGCCCATTGTACAAACTCCAGCAGCGAGACATTGGAGAAGTTAATGGCTATGTGGAAGAGATCGTTTCGGGCCAGCATGTCGTAAAGACCTTTTCCCAGGAAGACAGGGTCGTCAGCGAATTCGGGGAAAGAAATAACAGGCTGATGCATTCCGGATTCTGGGCACAGTCCATTGCCGGGCTGATTCCTAAAGTAATGAACATGCTGAACTACCTCAGTTTTGGCATGATCGCTCTGGTTGGCGGGATTTTGGCGATCAATACCTCCCTTGTTACCGTTGGGGTGATCGTCATTTTCACAGAATATGCGCGGCAGTTCACCCGTCCGCTTAATGAATTGTCTAACCAGTTCAACTTGCTGCTCTCAGCCATTGCCGGAGCGGAGCGCGTCTTTTATGTGCTGGATGAGACGCAGGAAGAAACCGATGAAAAGGAAGCGAGAGAGCTATCTTCCACTAACGGACACGTTCAATTCGAAAAAGTAAATTTTGCCTATGAGGACTCGCCCATTCTAAAAGATATCAGTTTTGAGGCAAAACCGAATGAGACGGTTGCTTTCGTCGGCCATACCGGGGCTGGGAAAACGACGATTATCAACCTCATCTCACGTTTCTATAACTATGATGCTGGCAAAATTTTGCTGGATGGTGTAGATTTAAAAGATATTAAGCGAAGCAGTCTGCGCCGCCAGATGGCATTCGTGCTGCAGGATTCATTCCTTTTTCATGCAAGCATCCGGGAAAATATCCGTTACGGACGACTGGGTGCCAGTGATGAAGATGTTGTCAAGGCAGCGAAAAACGCTAATGCCCATGATTTCATTGTTCAGCTTCCGCGGGGTTATGACACGGTACTCGATCAGGAAGGTTCCGGAATCAGCCAGGGACAGAAGCAGCTTTTAACCATCGCCAGAGCCCTGCTTGCCGAACCAACTATCCTCGTGCTGGATGAGGCAACAAGCAATATTGATACGATTACCGAATTGAAAATCCAGGAAGCATTGAAACGGCTGATGAAGGGCCGTACAAGTTTCGTGATCGCCCACCGTTTGAATACGATTCAGGAAGCTGACACGATTATCATGCTCGAACATGGGGAAATCATAGAAAAAGGCAGCCATGAACAGCTGATTGCCAGAGGCGGCCGCTATTACGACCTGTATAAAGGCCAATTATTAGAAAAAGCAAACTAATACGGCTATAATTGTATGCAGAAACTCAGTTTAATTGAGGTGTTAAAATTGGGCAGGAAAGGCACATTTACCGAAAGAACGATTGACAGTGACTATCTTAAAGAACAGATGACGGTGAAAATATACAAGCCAGAGTCTTTCTCCAGGTTGTATAAATACAATATCTGCATCATGCAGGACGGGGATGATTATTTCCAGATGGGAAGGGTCGCCACCTTGAGTGACCGGCTCCATGACAGTGCGGAGATAAACAACACAGTTTTTGCCGGCATTCACTATCAGGATAAATTTGACCGGCGGAAAAAATATCATCCCTCCGGGGAGCAAAACGCAGCTTATACAAAATTCTTAGTGCATGAAGTGGTACCCCTCCTGGATGAGGAACTCCCCACCTATCATATGGGAAAATCCCGGGCGTTGATGGGAGATTCACTTGCCGGGACGCTTGCGCTGATGACTGCGTTTAAATATCCGAACACATTCGGCAAGGTCATTATGCAGTCGCCATATGTCGATGATACTGTGCTGGAGGCTGTAAAAGAGGCAAGCGATATTCACTCGGTCGATATTTACCACACTATTGGGACGGATGAAACTGCCGTGAAAATGACCGATGGCGAGACAGCCGATTTTACCACGGTCAACCGAGAGTTAAATGAGCTGATTGAAGCAACCGGCGCTGATTATATTTACCATGAACTCGATGCAGGCAAGCATACGTGGAAGTACTGGCAAAATGACATGAAACGTGTGCTGACAACAATGTTTAATTAATTTTTATAATTATTTAACAATCCAGGTGCATTTTCTGTTATAATAGAGGGTAATCTTAAATCTAAGCACACACTTTTCAGATGAGCTCGGTAAGGAATACAGAAAACGACGAATTGGAGGTTTTCCAAATGAACTATGGAATAGCAATTTTCCCGACAAAACAGATCCAAGACGAAGCAAATTCATACAGAAAACGCTATGATCCTCACTATGCCTTGATTCCGCCGCATATTACGCTGAAGGAGCAATTTGAAGCAAGCGACTCGCTCATCGATGAGTTGGTGACAGAGCTGAAACGGATTGCCAATGATACCGATCCATTTACCATCAACATTAATAAAGTCAGCACCTTCGCGCCTGTGACGAATACGATTTATCTGAAGGTAGAGCCGATTCAGGAGCTGATTGACCTGCAGGAGAAAATGCATCAGGGTGATTTTCCCGACAATCAGGAGTTTTCCTTCGTTCCCCATATTACAATTGCGCAAAAACTGGTTGAAGATGAATATTCCGATGTTTACGGCAGCCTGAAAATGCGGCAGTTCAAGCTGGAAGACGAGATTGACCGCTTTCAGTTATTGTATCAGCTGGAAAATGGTTCATGGACCGTATATGAAACCTTTGTATTTGGAAAGGAACAGCTATAACAATGAACGTGAAAATTATCCAATCGAACGATGACAAAGAGCAGGCTTTCCAGGTGCGCACGACCGTGTTTGTAGACGAGCAAAAAGTGCCGCCGGAAGAAGAAATTGATGCGTATGACGAAACAGCCATTCACTTTATCGGCTATGAAGATGGCCAGCCAATTGCTGCCAGCCGTCTGCGTTTTGCGGATGGTTACGGCAAACTGGAACGAATCTGTGTGTTAAAGGAGCATCGCGGCAAGGCGTATGGCTCCGGGTTGATTAAGGAAATGGAGAAAGTAATTGCTGATAAAGGATACAAGAAGTCCAAGCTGAACGCGCAAACACATGCCGAAAAGTTCTATGCACAGCTCGGCTATGAAACGGTCTCCGGTGAATTTATGGATGCCGGTATACCACATGTAACGATGACGAAGAAATTATAAAGGTATACTTCAAAGGGAGTGCTCGCCTAACCGCGCAAGTACTCCTTTTGTTTTGTGAAATTAACAAATTCTCTTGGCTGCAGTATCCAGATTCACTGTATTCACTCTTGTCTCGCCTGACACCAGGGCGTTTTTTATGGAAAGCCTTCCATGCATGCTCCTCTGCCATTTCGGTTAAGCTAATCAATAGCTTAACAAGGGGGCGTAATGGATGCAGGAATATTTATCAATGTTTTATGAGATCATTTTTGGCTTTTTAGCACTGTTGGTGCTGGCAAAAATTCTCGGAAAAACCCAGATCTCGCAAATTACGGCGTTTGATTTTATTTCTGCGCTAATCCTGGGAGAACTGGTTGGCAATGCATTATTTGACCGAGAAGCAGGCGTTCCGGAAATTGCTTTTGTTATCGTCCTTTGGGGAGGATTAATTTATATTACAGAAATCATCACTCAGAAATACAAGGGTACCCGTGGTATACTGGAAGGGAAACCCGCAATTGTGGTGTACCGGGGGAAACTGATTAGGGATGTAATGAAGGAGAACAAACTGGACATTAATCAACTGCAGCATTTGCTCCGGGCAAAGGAGATTTTCTCACTAAGGGAAGTGGAGTTTGCAGTTCTGGAAACAGATGGAACCGTCTCTGTACTTAGAAAATCAGCTTACCAGACGCCAACGATTAAGGACATGCAACTCCAAGAACAAGACATTAGCTTGTCCTCCACTCTGGTTAATGATGGTGAGATTATTTATGATAACTTGAGGGAAAAGAATCTGACCGACGAATGGCTGACAGAGAAATTAAGGGAGCAAGGGTTTTCTTCCGTAAAAGAAGTGTTTTATGCGGAATACCGGAAAGGGGAAAACCTTCTCGCGATGCCGTACATCAACAAAGGGAACGAACCCTGGGATTAGACACTGCTTGAGAAGTTTGTTCCCTTTCCGGTTAAATCTCCATATACTTTTTCTGCTTCCGGGCGTGCATTTGCTGCTTGAATAGCCATATCGTCCGCATTGTCGCCGCTTATGTTCAGACGTTCATATTCACTGTTGATTTCTTCATGCTGTTTTTCGAGCACTACTTTAAACGGCCGTTCAACCATATACGGAACCCGTTTTTGTTCGGTTATGCGATTCTGGTAATCGTTGTACTGATAGTGAGTTATTGGCAGTATATAGCCCATTGCAATCCCATTCCTTCCCTGACTTTCTATAGTATTCGCTTGAATTTTTTGTTTTTGACTATTCCAGGTAATTATTTATCTATACCCCTTTTGCCAAAAAATTATGCTCATAAAAATAAAGCAGCTTCCGATTATGGGAGCTGCTTTATTTTTATGGTTAAAAGCGGTACCTGTCTTTGTCATCTTTGTTTTCGCTGCCTTCTTTGTCGTCTTCTTTCTCTTGATACACTTCTCTTTCTTTGTAATCATGGGATTCCTCTTTTTCTTCGATTGGGAAACCAAAGAATGGATCCCTCTTTCTCCGTCTTCTCGTTCGCTCCACATGGACATTATCTGCTTTAATCACTAAGTCCTTCACATGAATGACTTGCTTTTTTTGTGACAATTTACGTTCACTCCTTCAGTCAATATGCTCATAATCAGTCTACGTATTGGATGGGTTTTCGCTATGGACATTCGCCCGTTTTTTAAAATTATTGCGTTTATCCCGCAAGTTGTTCCAGATTAAGCGGAACGCCCACACCATACAGGGCTTTACACATACTCTAGTAGAGACAACTGAGTCAATTCATCTTGAAAGGAGTAATAATTTATGGGTTGTGGAAAAGACTTCAACACAGGCAACTGCGTATGCGACATTCTACGCGAGATTGCTGATGCGCAAAATGATGTCGTAGAGAACTGCTGTGACACCAGCTGCGAACAGTCCATCAGTGATTTACTGGGAGATACAGACAACGGCAATGGCTTGGATACTGTTCCTGTCATTCTGTACTGCAAAGATGGCTGTAAACCGTTTAAAGGGTATGGTGCCGATCCAGATTGCATCGGTGACATCAAAGCAAGCTTCTTCTTCCGGGTGAAAAAAGTGGATGATGATTGCTGTGCTGTCCTTGAACTGCTGAGAGACGACAATGACGACGATGACGACGATGACGATGACAGATACGACAGAGACGACAGATACGATGATAAATATGATAAAGACGATCCAAAAAGCCCTGTCAAGCAAAAGACTGATGACTTGCGGGCGACTGGCATTTGTATCACAGTTAGTCTGGATTGCTTCTGCCACGTCACTTGCCTTCCTGCAATCGACGCTTTCAACTAAGTTTGAAGAAAATCAAAAAACACCATGGAAAAGGTTCTTCCTTTCTCCATGGTGTTTTTTCTTTAAAACCCTAGCATGCGGATTTCTTTTATATCACCAATTGGAATCTTGACAGATCGTCTCCCGCTTCGCATCCAGACGATTTCTTCCTTGAAATCGATAATTATTCCTCGGTAATTTCTTCCGGATGTTTTGACTTCGCATTTCTTCTTCGGTACATATTCCGGTTTTTCCATAAAATACAAAACCTTTTCCCTTATGTCCATGTCTTTAAATGGCTTTTTTTCTGGAGTTTCTTCTTTCTCTTCTATTTCTTCTTTCTCCTTGCTTTCCGGAGAAGTGTCGGTTTCTTTTTCGTTTTTCCCACTGTTGGACTCTTTCTTATCCGGGCTTTTCTTCTGTGAGGCTTGCTTACGCTTCACTGGCTTTTTCTCAGTGTTTTCGGTGTCTGTATCTGAGGCGGGCTTCTTCTTTTTCTTCGGTGAGCTGTACACTGATTGCATCGGAGCTTTTGGCTTGCGATTATCCGGCTGCTGCACATACATCAGCGGCTTCCCTGCAAATTTTCTCTTCCCCATTTTATTCACTCTCCTTTGGGTTATGCGTCTACCCATTATATGAACCCAGCATTTTAAATGTGTGTGGGCTGATGGGGGATGTTGGTGTTACCCCGGTTGATTTCATCCACCTTAACACCCCACCAAAAAAAAAGCACCCCGCCAAGGATGCTTTTCTTCACAAAACCAATCAATCAAACCAACAGCCCCATAAAAGCAGTGGCCATGCCAAAATAGATCAGTATAGAAATAATGTCATTGATGGTGGTGATGAATGGGCCGGATGCAACAGCAGGGTCGATGTTCAGCTTGTCCATCAGTATCGGAATAAGTGATCCTGCCAAGGTTGCCACAATCAAGGCGGCCATAATCGAAATGCCAACCAGCAACCCCAAATAAATATTGCCCTGCCATACATAAATCACGATAGCTATAACAACCCCGCAGATTGTACCAGTAATCAGGCCGGTTCCTGCTTCTCTCAGAATCAGCTTGGCTTTGCCCTGTTTGCCGTAATCTCCACTGGCGAGTCCGCGCACGGCGACTGCCAGCGCCTGGGTCCCAGTATTCCCTGCCATCCCGGCGATCAGTGGAATAAAGATTGCCAGGACAGCGACTTGCTCAAGCGTGCTTTCAAAACGTCCGATCAAGCTTGCGGTAAACAGACCCAAAAACAGCAGCACGATCAGCCACGGCAGGCGTTTTTTGGCGGAAACGAACGCATTATCATCTTTTCCGGCCGTATCGGATACCGCCGCCAGACGGGAGTAGTCCTCGCTGGCTTCTTCTTCCATGACATCAAGAATGTCATCGACCGTGATGATCCCCAGCAAATGGTCTTGAAAATCGACGACCGGCAAGGCAAGAAAGTCATAATCACGCATCATCTGGGCAACCTCTTCCTGGTCTTTCCCCACCGAAACGGCTACAATCTTTTCACTCATAATGTCACCAATCCGCACCTCTTCCTCGGCAATGATCAAATCACGGAGCGAGAGCACGCCAACTAAGCGCTTATCCTCATCCAGTACATAAATATAATAAATGGTTTCCGCTTCGGGCGCCTCTTTCTTTAGATGCTGCATGGCTTCTTTTGCAGTGCTGCTGTCAAGTATGGCCACATATTCGGTGGTCATGATACTCCCGGCTGTTTTTTCTTCATAGTGAAGCAGCTGTTTTATTTCATCTGCTTCTTCCGGATCCATAATCGTAAGGAAGCTGGCAACCTGGTCTTTTTCCAGCTGATTTAAAATATCCACCGCATTATCTGCTGACATTTCTGCCAGCACCATGGAAGCAAAGCGCGGGTGCATTTCGGTAAAGTAGATCTTGGTATCTTCCAGCTCTACATTCTCCATGATTTCGGCAACTTCTTCCGGTGATAAATACGCGTAAATATTTAAACGAATTGCCTGAAGCTGGAGGGCGAAATAAACGGCCTGATCATATGGGTGGAGTTCCAGAAATTCTTCGCGAAAAGCTTCCATGGATTCTTCATTCAGTGCGGCATTCAATTTATTCCATTGTTCTTCGTATAATGTGTGGTAATCTTGTTCAAATCGATTCGCGGATTCCACCTGCATATCTCCTTTCCCAGAAGCAAATGCTTAAAAAGTTAACTGCTTTTCTGGTCACTGCTGCCGACAAGTACGGCATTTATTATTTCTTTTCCCCGAACCCAGGGAATTTACCCGTTTTCTTTTTATCAAAACATCATGCTGCACGATGAATTCTGACTGCAATTCATGTAAAATAAAGAAAAACCAATGCAAGGTGGCACAAATCATGAAAATTGACGTTATTGGCGATGTGCATGGATGCACCCGGGAACTACACGACCTGTTTGAGAAAATGGGATATGAAAAACAACATTCGATCTACATTCATCCGGATGGGCGGCTGCCTGTTTTTCTCGGGGATATTACTGATAGGGGACCGGCTTCCCTGCAGGCCATCAACCTCGTTTCTGAGATGGTGAAGGCTAAGAAGGCGCAGTATGTTCCGGGCAATCACTGCAATAAACTGTACCGTTATTTTCTCGGAAATAATGTCCAGATCAAGCATGGACTGGAGACGACAGTTGCCGAATGTCAGGCACTGCCTTCCAAGGATCGCAAAAAGGTTAAACATCGATTCCTTTCCCTGTATGAACACGCCCCGTTATATCTGCAGCTCCCAGAGGCGAACGTTATCGTCGCTCATGCTGGGATCAAAGCCTCCTATATCGGTCGGGAGGATAAAAAAGTAAAATCGTTTGTGCTTTACGGAGATACTACCGGCGAATTCTATCCGGACGGGCGCCCGGTTCGCCGTGATTGGGCGCAGGAATACAAAGGAAGTCAGTGGATTGTCTACGGCCACACTCCTGTCAGAAAACCGCGCGTCGTCGGCAAAACCATTAATATTGATACAGGATGTGTGTTTGGCAACGCCTTGACTTCTTTTCGCCTGCCGGAAGAAGAAACCATCTCGGTTCCTTCTGAGCAGCCATATGTAGCGGAAAAGTTTCTTTATTTCGATTAGATCCTCTTACATTTAGGAATCGCAGGGAAAAAACCGCTGCATATCCACTGGCAGCGGCGAAGTGAACCGCATCACTTTCCCTGTAAATGGATGCTCCACTTCCAGTTCCACACAGTGCAGGGCCTGCCGCTGAATGACGTCCAGAGATCCGCCATATAAATCATCCCCTGCCAGCGGACGTCCCAGGTGGGAAGCGTGTACCCTTATTTGGTGGGTCCGACCGGTTTCCAGTATAATTTCTGCAAGTGTGTGCGTTGCCGATTTCTCGATCACCTGATAATGCGTGACTGCTGTTTTGCCGTCCTCCCTCACCTCCCGCTCAATGATCGAATCCGTCTTCCTCCCAATTGGAGCATGGATAGTTCCTGCATTTTTCTCTAAATAGCCTTCCATTACTGCCTGATATTTTCGCTTTATCTTTCCGTGCTTCTGTGCTTGCGCCAGTAAAGAGTGGCTGAGTCGGTGTTTTGCAATCAGTACAAGCCCTGATGTGTCACGGTCCAAACGGGTGACCACATGTACGGTATAGGGAATTCCGTTCGCCTGGTAATAAGCGACCAGCCCGTTTGCAAGCGTTCCGGAACGATGATTCATTGAAGGCATCACTGCAACGCCGGCAGGTTTGTCAATAACGAGCATCACTTCATCTTCATAAACAATAGCAAGCGGCATGTTTACCGGCTGCAGATTGGCGGAGACCGTTTCTTTTGGAAAAACTACTTCCAGCACATCACCGGCTTTCAATGGAAGTGTGACAAACTCAGGCACTTCGTTAACTTTTAACCTGCCGCCCTCAAATTTGACCACCTTGATCATGTTGCGGGAAAACCCCCGCACCTCCCGCAAATAATCACGGATCAGCATCCCTTCCTGCTCCGGTTCAATCGTCCATATCATCTTGCCTTCTCCCCTGTCATCACCCGCCATGTTTATCATCAGACACGAATGATTCACGGACCCTGTGCCAGAATGGGAATGGCCGAAATCTGGCAAAACGGACCCGTTCTTTCGCTACCCGGCACTGAATCGACTTTACATTGTTGAAATTAGCGGTAAAATGATCAATCGAAATCAAGAAGCTCTTTTCCACCATGGGCTTTAATAAACAAGTATGATGACTCGGCAAAATCAGCGGGGAGCCAATCGTACGGAAAACCCGGTTGTTAATCGAGGCCATTTCCGTCAGCTGGATCGCTTCAATCGACGGGTGGATGATCCCGCCGCCGAGAGCCTTGTTGTAGGCCGTGCTTCCCGACGGGGTAGAGATACACAGGCCATCCCCGCGAAATGTTTCGAAATGTTCTCCTTTAATTTCCACATCAAAAACGACCGAACCTTCCGATGTCTTGATCATCGACTCATTTAATGCGAGAAACCGCTCTTCTTTCTCCCCTGACTGCGGCCGGATGATCACTTCAAGCAGCGGGTATTCCACAATCTGAAACGGGGTTTTGGCTATTTCGATGATCAGCTTTTCTACTTCATTCGGCGTCCAGTCTGCATAAAAACCCAAATGCCCGGTGTGCACACCGATAAAAGCCGTGGATTTCAGGCAATGCACATAGCGGTGGAAAGCCTCCAGAAACGTCCCGTCCCCGCCGACTGAGATGCATAACTCCGGCTTTTCGTCGTCATATTCCAGACCAAATTCCAGCAAATACTGTTTCATCGTTGCTTTGATTTTATTCGACCGTTCATCCCCTTTGGATACAATCACAAACTTCATGTGTGCGCCTCCCTTTGTTCGTTATTTTCGGTGAAAAATCCGCTGCGCCTCCTGGACTTCATTTTTTATCTTGGACATTTCTTCATCCAGTTTGAATGCCGCCTCGGCTGCACGCTGCAGTCTTTCCTTAATTTCCGCTGGTATTCTTCCTTTGTATTTATAGTTCAAAGAATGTTCATTCGTGGCCCAGAAATTCATCGCCAGTGTGCGGATTTGAATTTCCGCAAGAATGACCCGCATGCCATCAATCGTTTCCACCGGATATTCAATAATCATATGATATGAGCGGTAGCCGCTGTCCTTTTTCCGTGATACATAATCCTTTTCTTCTAAGATCTTCATATCATTGCGGTTTTGCAGCATATGTACAATGGTATAGATGTCGTCAACAAACTGACAAACCACGCGGACCCCTGCGATATCCTGCATTTCCTGTTCAATGTTTTTCAACGGAATTTGCCGTTTTTCCGCCTTCTCCAGAATACTGGCGACAGGCTTTACCCTTCCTGTTATAAATTCGATCGGAGAATGTCTTTTTTCGTGCTCGAATTGCGCCCGCATTCCTTTCAGCTTTACTTTTAGCTCCTCGACCACTTGTGAATACGGAGTAAGCATAACGTCCCAGTTCACAATCAAACACCACCTGTTTCAATCAATTCATCCTTATTTTACCACATCAGAGTGAAATGGCTAATTATTGCATATCTACCCTATCTTCCCCATAATGAACAATAACCCTTACCAACGGGCTAAATTTATCAAGGGGAATGAAAATGACACAGGAAATTGAGATAGAATACAAAAATTTACTCACAAAACAGGAATTTGACCGCCTGCTACATGGCATTCCTTTTCCGGAGCATGGCAAAACACAGACAAACTATTATTTTGAAACGAACGATTTCCAACTGAAGGCACATGGCAGTGCGTTGCGCATCAGAGAAAAAAACGGCGATTTCCGGCTGACCTTAAAACAGCCCCACCCGGATGGACTCTTGGAAACACATGATGAACTGACCGAAGATGAAGCAAGGAAGTGGCTGGATGGACAGATATCCTCCAAAAGCAACACGGAAAAACAGCTGTGGGAGCTCGGTATTTCTCCTGGCGATCTCCTACTCTACGGCAGTCTGAAAACCGAGCGTCGGGAAACGTCACCATCTGATCAGGTGCTCCTTGTCCTGGATTACAGCACCTATAATGGGCAATTTGATTTTGAGCTGGAGCTTGAGGCGACCTCTGCTGCAGCCGGGAAGCAGGCATTCCAATCCCTGCTGAAGACCTACAATATACCGGAACGCGAAACACCAAACAAGATAAAACGATTCTTTTTTTCGCTGGAAGACTCATCCAGGTGAAAATCAGATCAGTTGCCCATCCTGGTCGACGTTGCTAAAATTGTACTATAACACATTTAAAGGGAGGTCATTCGTCCCGATCAAGGAGAATAATTGATGATCAAAAATGAGCATGGCACAATCTACGAAGCAATTGGCGGAGCTCCGGCAATCTATCGGCTTGTCACTGCCTTTTATAAACGGGTAGGGGAACATCCGAGTTTGAAGCCCATTTTTCCGGAAGATTTAACAGAAACCGCCAGGAAACAGGAGCTGTTCTTAACCCAGTTCTTCGGCGGCCCCAGATTATATGAAGAAGACAGAGGCCATCCTATGCTGAGAAGGCGGCATCTGCCGTTTCCGATCACCCTGGAACGAAGGGATGCATGGCTGGACTGCATGCAGGAAGCGTTAATAGAAGCAGAAATCAACGAACCATACCGTTCCGCGATATACGAAAAACTAACCATGACAGCAAATCATATGATGAACACCCCAGAATAAAAGAAAGGAGAATCGATGTGCGTGGGACTCAAGCAAACACATCGCCTAAATATAGTTTTTTCGACCTTTTGCAGAAACCGGTGGAAATGTACGTTTTCATCGACCCGCTCTGCCCCGAATGCTGGTCGCTGGAACCATACTTGAAGAAGCTGTCAGTAGAATATGGAAGATTTTTTACGATACGGCCAATTGTCAGCGGCCAGTTGGCAACATTAAATAAAGATCAGTTTGATAAACCGAGACGAATGAGGGACATTTGGGAAACGACCGCCAAACGGACGGGGATGAGCTGTGACGGGGATGTATGGATGGAAAACCCGGTCTCCTCCCCGCGCAATGCCTCCCTCGCCATCAAAGCAGCGGAGCTTCAAGGGAAACGAGCAGGCAGAGTCTTCCTCCGCAGAATGCAGGAGAACGTCTTTCTCAAAAAGAAAGACATCTCTGATGAAAATGTATTAATCCAGTGTGCAGAAGAAGCCAATCTGGATATTGATGAATTTGATCAGGATTTATATTCCGATTCAGCAAAAAAAGCGCTGCAATGCGATCTGAAGCTGACACAGGAGATGGAAGTTGATTACATTCCTACCATCGTGTTTTTCAATCAGTTGGTGGAAGAAGAGGGAATTAAAATTTCCGGTCTTTATCCATATGATATTTATGTACGTGTTTTATCCGAAATACTGCGGAAAACCCTAATCCCATCAGAGAAGCCTCCACTGGAAGACTTTCTATCTTTTTACGGAACGGTTGGGAACAAAGAAATCTCCGTTGTCTATGATTGGTCTGCAGCAAAAACGGAAAGAGAAATGAAAAAACTTCTGCTCAAGCAGAAGGTCCAGCGAATTCCCGTGAAATACGGGTCGTTCTGGAAATACATTTCGGAAATGTGATGATATATTTTAGGATGAATCGATATGATTCATCTTTTTTTATGGGAAAATGTAAAAAGAGTATAAAAAATAAAGGATACACGGGGCAGCGTGTATCCTTTATCTCTCTCTTTGTATCTTAACAAAGGGGGATGGGAGAAAGTTTCATGATCAAACAAAGGGGTTTTGTTTGTATTGAACTTACATTTTAATAATAACAGGTGGACTGAAAGCTTTCAATAAGTATGTGCGCAGTTTCACAAAAATGTCACTTCTAATTCAAAATTTCGCTACATATTATCTAATACATCGACTAGGAAGAGGAGTGAAGACCATGAAAGATATGCTTCCTGTGCTCTTTTTCACCCTGACATTGGTTGCCCTGTTTTTGAATTTACTTGGATTGATGAACCTGATTCCTTTATATGTTACTTTGCCGCTTTTATTTATTTCCATCTTCCTGACGCTTCATTCCTTTACACACAGAAATGCCTACCGTGGAATGAAAGGTGGAGTTCGGGCGCGGAAATCGAATTGATTTTTTGCCTATAGGGGTGTTTCAACTTTAGGGAGCGAGAACTTCAACCCAGACAGAAAACATCAACAGCTCAAGAGCACCCAGCCAAACCACCACAACAAAGGGCAAGCCACGTTGGCTTGCCCTTTCATCTATTCATTTAATTAGCCCAGAAGTCTTTCCATTTCTTCCAGCTTTTCTTCAAAAACAGCTAATGCATCAAGGATTGGCTGTTTGGATGTCATATCCACGCCAGCTTTTTTCAATACTTCAATTGGATAATCGCTGCTTCCTGACTTCAGGAAATCGAGATAGCGATCGACCGCTCCTTCTTCACCGGACAGAATGTTATTGGCCAGTGCGGTTGCAGCAGAATAACCAGTTGCATACTGGTACACATAATAATTCATGTAGAAATGTGGAATCCTCGCCCACTCCAGACCAATTTCCTCATCTGAAACAACCGCTTCCCCATAATACTTCTTGTTCAGATCATAATATATTTCCGTGAATTTTTCTGCGGTTAACGCTTCCCCGTCCTGCATCCGTTTATGAATGTCATGCTCAAATTCAGCAAACATCGTCTGACGGAACACGGTCCCTCGGAATCCTTCCAGGAAATGATTCAGTAAAAAGAGTTTCTGTTTTTCATCTTCCAGGTTATTCAGCATGTAATCATTCAGCAGTGCCTCATTGGTGGTGGAAGCTACTTCTGCTACGAAAATGGAATAATTCCCATACCGGAACGGCTGCGTAAAAGTTGAATAATAACTGTGCACAGAGTGTCCAAGCTCGTGGGCCAGCGTAAATGTGTCGTTCAACCCGTCCTGCCAGTTCATTAGAATGTATGGATTCGTGCCATAGGAGCCGGAAGAATAGGCTCCGCTCCGCTTACCTTTGTTTTCTTCCACATCAATCCATCGGTTGTTGAATGCCTGATCCAGGATTCCCTGATAATCCTCACCGAGCGGTGTTAGCCCTTTTTGCACATAATCCTTCGCTTCTTCATACGTGATGTCCATATCGACATCCTTTACTAGCGGTGTGTACAGATCATACATGTGCAGCTCATCCAGCTTCAACACTTTTTTGCGCAGTTCGATATAGCGATGCAGCAGCGGTAATTTTTCATTCACTGCCTCCACCAAGTTTTCATAAACTTGTTCCGGAATATTGTTATTGTCCAGGGCAGCCTCTCTTGCCGATTCATATTTACGAACTTTTGCGGAGAAATTATGGGTTTTCAGACCTCCGCTAAGGGTTGAGGCAAACGTATTTTGGAATTTGCCGTACGTTTCATACATTGCTTTGAATGCCTCTTCCCGCACACGGCGATCTTTAGAATGCAGGAAGCCCTGATACCTTCCGTGCGTGAGATCAACTTTTTCTCCATCTTCATTGGTTATCCCCGGGAATGTCAAGTCCGCATTATTCAACATACTGAAGGTTTGTGACGGTGCAGACAATGCCTCACCCGCTTCTGCCAGCAATACCTCCTCCTTTTCACTCAGGATATGTGGGCGCTGCCGGGTGATTTCGTCCAATGCTTTCTCATACAGCTTCAATTCATCTTTTTCCTCAACAAAACTCTTTAATTTGCCCTCGTCCATCGCGAGGATTTCCGGCACGATATAGCTCATGGCACTTGAAGCCTGTGTCAGTACATTTTCCGCCTGTGCATTCAGTCCCTGATAAAACGAATTGGTCGTGTCCTGATCATACCGCATGTGAGCATATGTAAACAGTTTGCCCAACCGCTCCGATAATTCGTCCTGCAATTGCAACAGCTCATACAGTGTATCCGCTGACTCGTCAAGTTTCCCCTGGTATTGCTCCACCTGGGGAATATCCGCTTTCAAACTTGCCAACTCCTTTTTCCAATCTTCATCGGTAGCGAAAATATCTTCCAGTTTCCATGTTTTCTCTTCTGGCAGTTCACTGCGTTTCGGCAATTCTTTTGCTGTTTTAGCCACAAAAATTCCTCCTTTATATACTAATTCGATATTTTTTCTAAAATACCTTCTTCCACTATAATTTTAGTATAACGAATTAGCCCTCATTCATGCCCGCAATTTGTCTGGAAGCAGGAGCAATCAGCTGATTCATTGCCACTGTGTCACCTTGGATAGCTTCATCGATTGTCTGGTAAAAGGAAATGGAAGTAAGTTTACGAAAGGTATGCTCATCCAGAGATTCAAAAATGCCCAGCTGGGTCAAAACTTGAAGATATTCTGCGGCTGGATTTCCAGGAGATTTTATTAATGGGTAAAAGGAAGGCTGGTATCTGTAGCGCTTTAAATAATTTTCACAGGCACGGACAGTTATCGTTGCGCCGGGTAAGAGTGGATCGAGACGTTCAAGCAGAAGCCTGCTTTGCCATTCCCACGGGGGCCTTTTCATCCATATACCGGAAGCTACCGGCAGATGAACCGCAGATGGAAGCTGTTCGGGATGCTGGCCTTTTAAGTAGATCCACTGCTGCCATTCCAATGCCTTTCCATGCAGCTGATTTATCGGTTTCATCCGGAATTTGTGTTTTTCTTTTTGCCAATGCTGAAAAACATCCTGTTCAGGAAAAGACCGGGATGCCAGAAGCAAATCTTTGATTGTAATTTTGTCTAATCGCCTAACAGCTAATGTGCCGAATGCCTGATTAGAACCTGTTGGAATGATGTTGCGGAAAGTAATCATCTTGAGGGTATAAGCACAGAAGAAATACATGGTCAGCGGATAATCGGCAGAGTAACTGTGAATATAGGGGAGCAGCGACCGATCCAGTTTTATATGCCTACTTGATTTCCTCGTCAGACGGTTTTCCCCGAGGATCCAAATTGGAGTAATTCCTGCTTCCTGATAGCCTTGATTCCGCCTGTTTACTAGTTCATTAGGGATGCGGGCACACTGGTATTCAATCGCAATACGCCGTCCGTTCAGTCTGAGCAGAATATCCGGCCGCTGGCTGATGTCCGGCAGATAAGCCTCCAGTTCCGCATCAAGTCCTTGATGGGTCAGCCATTTGTAAAGGAAAAGCTTACCCTGGGCATGATAGGCACCTTCCCCGCCCTCCGATGATGGACAAACACCTGCCGACTTATGAGCAAAATGGGGCGTCGTTAATCGCCCTGCTTTCATCATTACCTGCTGCCCGCAGGATGGACAATAAAATTCCCTTCCTCTCAGCCGCCCCAGTTCCTCTCTTTTCCGGGTGGCTGGTGTAAATAATGTTCCTTCTTTCGTTTTTGCTTGAAGCAATTTACTTTCACCTCCGTAAATAACTATTCGACGGAGATCGGGAAAGTCCTGCTTTTTTATGTATCTTTTTTTAAAAGGATTCGTAAGTTTTGTTGCTTATTTATTTCGTAGTTGATGGAAACTGTGACGTAATCCACCGCCCACAGTTGCGAAAATACCTGCGACAGAGTGCTCGTTGATTTCCGCTGCGGGCATCCGCTTTCCGCGGGCACGGCTTCAGCCTCGGGCTAACAGGATGTTAGTCATGAAGGCGTTGCGACAGGACGTCGCGATTTTAGCCTTCCATCCTTTGCCACTTCCTGCGGGGTCTTCAGACTCGTGCTTTCCCGCAGGAGTCGGACGCCCTCCGCTCCAATCAACCATCAAAAGTGTATTGTTGTTCTTTTAAATTTAGCAAGCAGTTAAGACGCAAACCACATCAGTCAGCGGAAGAAATACCCCGAGACTCCTGCGGGATGGTAAGCATAGGTGAGACCCCACAGCGCGACAGCGCGAGGAGGCTCACCAGCCATCCGCGGAAAGCGAGGGGTATTTCCGGAGCGGTGGATTAGTTCGCAGTTT
Source organism: Lentibacillus sediminis (assembly GCF_002763455.1). Taxonomy (GTDB): domain Bacteria; phylum Bacillota; class Bacilli; order Bacillales; family Amphibacillaceae; genus Lentibacillus_D; species Lentibacillus_D sediminis_A. Next base: position 319,820 of record NZ_NIXK01000003.1, on the reverse strand, counting down.
ACAGATTTTGTCAAAAACAACATTCAATTAGAAAACAGCCTTAAAAAAAAGAGACACCCTGACGTTTGCAGAGTGTCTATACTTGAACCGGAAAGTGAGATCTGACTTGGGCGAACGTGTCCATTTCAAAAATCTTCTTCCCGTATTCTTCAAGTAAATGAATGGTTACATCGGAATCATTGGCAAATTCCAGAACCTGGCTGATAAAGTTTTCCTGGAGATTATCATCCAACAGATCCGGTGAAAACTCCAAGAACAGATAATAGTCATTTTTGTAAGAGTAAAGGGTCTCTTCCGCACTCCCTGTAAAGTCTTGCAAATAATGGCTTAATTGGATTACGTCCTCAAAATCATCGAAGTTTACGATAATCCACATGTTTTCCTCTTTCAATTCCTCATCATCATCTTCTTCTTCATTCTTCCCATACTTATCTTCCAACATATTTTCTATTTTTTTGTCAACTGGCACATCAACGGTCTCCCCGTCTCCGGTCGGCAGTTCGATGTTTTCCCCGTCTTTGGACATCTGTGCCTTGGTTACGACAATTTCCAGCCCCTTATCAAGTGCCTGAACCTGGATCCAAAGCGGTCCCTCAACGGTGAAGTCCTCTTTGTAGTTGACTTCATCCATCATTTGCCAGAATAATTGCTCACTGCGCTCCCGGTTATACCAGATTTCTTCGCGCTCAAATCCGCGATCCTCAATATCAATATACGAAATATAAAATTTGACAGTATTCTCATTAACTCTTTCAATCTCCATGAATTTTCTCTCCCCTCTGGAATGGTCGGTTGGAAGAGTTGCCCTTACCTTTTATCTGAATCGTCATATACAGGTTTTACTATTCATTACCCGGTATACGGCTCGTTTAACCATTCATCTTCTATTTCTATTCCTATTGTATGATAAATTATTCTGTTTTGGAAATGAATATGCCTATACAGATTAATATTTTAACGTATATCAGGCTGCTTGTCACTAGAAAAATTAGGTTATCGTCAAATATTCGTGTTGCGTTTATCCAAAAGAGGACCTTTTCGTCCCTGTCGAATACCGTCCAGAAAAGACACAGGAACAGCAAAAACGCAGACCTCTTCACGGGATCTGCGTTTCTTTATTTAGCAGGCTATGTCTGCCTGTCAAAGTAACCAAAGCTTCCGGGAAGCTTTATATTTATATCAAACGTTAGTTGACCATCCGCTGCGCCTCGCGCAATTGGAAGGTACGAACCGTTCTTGGAAGGAAACGGCGTATTTCATCTTCGTTATAGCCGACCTGGAGACGTTTCTCGTCAAGGATAATTGGCCGTCTCAGCAGTCCCGGATTATTTTGAATCAAATTAAACAAATCTTTTAAAGGCAACTGGTCGATATTGACATCCAATTTTTGAAAAACCTTTGATCTGGTGGAAATGATTTCATCTGTTCCATCCTCTGTCATTCGCAGAATTTCCTTAATCTCATCCAAAGTCAGGGGCTCGGAAAAAATGTTGCGTTCCGTAAACGGAATATCGTGCTCTTCCAGCCACGCTTTTGCTTTTCGGCATGATGTACAACTTGGTGAGGTATAAAGTGTTACCATTTAAACTTCACTCCTCAATTCTGTAATGGGTATTTTCATAAACATTGAACAACTTATCAATTTAAAATAAGTTTAATTAACCCTATATGTAAATTATACTACATTTGTCAAACGAACGGTAGAGGATTCCCTAGAAAAATTAGGTTATTTTCAAATGTTTATAAATGATTAGGTTTAATGTTAAGTTACCCCATTCCATTATCAATTAAACCTTATATCTGAAAAAACCCCAAAAAAGTGCAATCGTTTTACTTGAGACTTCTCAGGAACGGGCTCGTCACTCCCTTCCATTCTCATAAAGTATTCCCCGAACCAAATAAAATAAACACGACACCTTCCAAGAGGCATCGTGTTATATTTATTTTGGAGCCGCTATATTCTCAAGAATATTTTTTCGCTTGGAGTCTTCATCGTAGCTTAGCACTTCATCCACGGACTGGTAAGACTTCCCGTACAATTCTTCATCTTTATACGTATGAATCATTTCATACATTTTTTTCATCTGTTCATAAATCATCTCTTCGGAATCATCATTTGGAGACCAGTATAATATCTCCATCGGCGTTTCTTCATTGGTGGCCAGGGAACGGCGGTTGTAGCCGATGGAGTGGGCATGGCTAAATCCTTCTCTGCGGTAAAAATGCAGGCGCTTCTCCGAGTCCGTATCTTCATAATCGACTGGCTCTACTTCCAGGATGATCGGCTTATTCTTTTCTTTCAGCTTTTCAATCAGCTGATGGCCAACACCCTGCCCTCTTGTCTTGGCGGAAACCCATACATAATCAATGAAGATAAAGGTATCAAATTCCGCATACATCAACACATGCTGCGGACTTTCATCTTTATAATAAATATCGCCTTTCTCTTCCAGGAGCATTTCCATATGCTCCCTGGACTTCATTTCTTCCACTGGAAAGTACTTTTGCAGTTTTTCATACCAATTCATTAATCTGCTCCTTCGTTTTCGTAGTCGCTTTTAATTATAACGAATATGGAAAAGGTTGTTAAATACGGTTAAAGCGCATCCTACCCTAATTATGTCCAAATACACCGGAATCATGAAAAAAAGCAGACCTTCCTTTAGGAGGATCTGCTTTTATCTTATTTTCCTTCCAAATAATCCACATTCTCTGTATACGTATTTCCTGCATTCCATAACAGGTATTCTTCAATCCCATTGTCGTAGAGGGCGCGGATTTGTGCTTCCACTTCTGCTTTTCCGTACTGGAAGGTTGGTCCGCTGTACAGCCAAGGTGCTTCAAAATCCTGAATCCATGGACGGGAAGTCGGTGGGTCCTCCAGAGCGCCAAGCACTTCATTTTCCACCTTCGCATATTCGTTCACCAGATTGTACGGCTCGGTGTCCGGCTTTTCAATGCCGAAGTAAGATGTCCAGTGACTTGGATAAATCATCGAAGAAATAACATCGACATTTGATGAGATTTTAGAGAAATTCTGGCCGATGCCCGGCGCTTCTTCAATCGTGGCCGCATAGCCAAAGATATCAACGGAAACATCCACATCATAATACTCCAATTCTTCGTGTGCATATTCGACAAAATCAGTCACTGCCTCAACCCGGCGCTTAACATTGCCCTGATCGGAATCGGCATAGTCGCCTTGTGAATATTCCAGCTCATCATCCCGATGCTCAAAGCCTTCCGGGAACCGAACATAATCGAATTGGATATCCTGGAATCCCATTTCTGCAGCCATTTTGGCAATTCCTACATTATATTCCCATACTTCTTTTTCAAACGGATTGACGAATGCTTCACCTTTGCCATTCACCCAAACCTCGCCGTTTTGCTGGAAGGAAAGATCCGGACGCTTCTCTGCAAGCACACTGTCTTTAAACACAACAATCCTGGCAATTGGGTAAATTCCTTTTTCTTCAAGGACGCTCATCATTTGTTCCGGATCATCGATATAATTCATTGCAATATCCGCATAAGGCGAATCTTCATCAGGAATAAATGTTAAATTCCCGTGATCCTCTTTCACATCAATGACCATCGAATTCAATTCCGTTGTTTCAACTAAATTGACCAATTCCTCAAAACGACTGCCCCCAGCCGAATGACCTGTCACATAAATACCTCTTACAGCATCAGGATACTCGAAATCATAACCCGAATCGTAAACGAAGCGTTGCATTTGCGCTGACGGATCCAAAAGCTCAATACTTGTCTGTCTTTCCACATGAGAACTCGCCGTCTGCACTTGTTCCCCGCTGGCGCTCACACTCACCGGTATCATCATGGCAACGAGGAGAATAAAGCTTATGTATACGAAAATCAGGGGATGCTTTTTCACCATTCCTATCAGTCTCCAATTCTTATGTATTAAATCTAGTATAGCGGAAACAGGCCGATTTTTGAATAGAATTATCCACTTTTGTCGATTTTTTTATTTTCTGCTTAAAGTGTTTATTTATGATCAAATTAGGTCCCACTCCGACTGGATATCAGGGTGGTGAAAATCTTGCTCTTTTTATACTTTTCGTTTTGCAAAAAAATATACAGCTTCACTGCGGTAATGATTCAAGTGTCTATTTTTTCTGGAAATATCGTATACTTGAGAAAGGTAGGGTGTGAGGTGATGGGCTTGAAGAGAATGAACATGGAAGATCTTGACCAATGGTTTGATAAGAAGAAGATCGAAACAGAGCGGAACATCACAAGAAACCGCACTTCTGAAAGACAGATCCGCAACCGCGAACCAGATGCCGAGGAACAGCTCATCCTTTATAAACTTTGTAAAAAACGCTGGGAAAAGGCAGAACAAGAAGGCAAAATAAAATATCTTTCCAAACGGAAGTGGATTTGGTTTCGATTGAGGAAGCGAAAGAAAAACTTTTAAAGCTGTACCCATGGCTTACTCCGGTAAAAGAACAAGATGATGACCCTTTAATTCTTTAGCGGGATAACGTTGAAATGGAAATAACCCCTGCCAATAATTACAGTGAAAAGCTCATTCTCACCGCATAATCAATTTCATCCATATTATCACTCCTAGAAACTAAACTCCTATCCGATATATGCGGGAAGAAGTTTTTCGATACAATCGCATGTTTATACTCTGTCTGCATCAAATTAATCGCATGATCCAATGCTTGCAGTAGTTTCTGCTCTTTTTCCGTCTCCCCTGCTAATGCTGTATCGGGAGAATACAGAGAGGAATAAAAGACAATGATTGCAGGATTTTTATCTGTCATAAATTTCCATGACTCCTCTGCGGCACGGGCAGCAAATATGCGGATCTCAAGCGTTTTATCCTGTAATAAAGCCTTCACATCGTTATCATTTCATTTATTTAAAATTTACAATATAATAGATTTAAATTCTATAAAGGGTGTGGATTATGTTTTACAAGCCTCGTACCAAACCAAAAGCATTAGTAATCCTCGATTTATTAGACAAACGAACGGATTTAACCGGAAAGGATAAGCAGCATTATTTAAACCTGAAAAAAGGTTATGAAGGAGAAATGTTATTTGATACCTTCACAGAAAAACTGCAATGCGACTGCTTGATTCTAAACGATTTATTACTCGAGATTAATAATACTACCTTTCAAATTGATGCCTTAATTATTGTACAAGGCAAGATTCATTTTTTTGAAGTAAAAAACCATGAAGGTGATTATTATTACCAATCAGACAAGCTATTTAAGAAACCCAAGCTAGAAGTCCTTAACCCGCTGGATCAATTGAGTAGAAGCGAGTCATTACTTCGACAGTTACTCCTTAGCCTCAGCTTCACCCCTCATATTGATGCTTCAGTTGTCTTCATTAACCCCAACTTCACCTTATACCAAGCCCCTCTGGACAAGCCCTTAATTTTCCCAACACAAGTCAATAGGCATATGGATCATTTAAATAAAATACCTGCAAAACCAACGGTACAACATAAAAAACTTGCTGATCAACTATTGACCTTGCACAAAACTGATTCTCCTTACAGCAAGTTACCTTCATATGATTATGAGCAAATACAAAAAGGGATTACTTGTTCAGAATGCAAATCGTTTTCTGTTACAGTTGAGAAAAGAAAATGTGTTTGCGGCGTATGTGGTTATAGGGAGTCAGTAACAAACGCTGTATTAAGAACCATTAAGGAATTTCAGGTTCTATTCCCAGATAAAAAAATTACGAGCAATATCATTCATGATTGGTGCATGGTGGTAGAATCAAAACGTGCGATAAGAAGAATTTTAGCAGATAATTTTAATGCTGTAGGAAAACATCAGTGGACGTATTATGAGTGATAATGAGTACGCGATTGAGAGGGTTTCCTCGGCATTCGTGTCTTCATCCCTTTAATGAGCGCAGGAATGAGAGGCATTCTTCCGCGTTCGTGTCTTCATCCCCTTAATGAGTGCACGAATGAGAAGATTTCCTCCGCATTCGTGTCTTCTTCCCATTGATGAGTGCACGAGTGAGAAGATTTCTTCCTCAATCATACACTCATCCACTCAATAAGCAACCAACCGGACCTTTCCCCCTTGCAATTTCCAAACAAACTATATATAATAATAAAAACTCAATAACAACAGCAATGAAAAAGGCGCAGTACTTTTTACCCACTGATTTATAGAGAGCTTGTGGCTGGTGAAAACAAGCATCAAGGTAAATTGGAATTGGACTTTCGAGCTGATTAACTTTTAAAGCGATTTTGCAGCTGCAGAATAATTAGGGTGGCACCGCGGTTCATTCGTCCCTGTTTTCGAGGGATTAATGAGCTTTTTTTAATGCAAAAATAGTTAAGAAAAATGGAGGAAGCAAAATGAAGACAATTTTTTCAGGCATTCAGCCGAGCGGAACACTGACGATTGGGAATTATCTTGGTGCGCTCCAGCAATTCGTTCAATTACAGGAAGAGGAAAACTGCTACTTCTGTATCGTGGATGAACATGCGATTACCGTGCCTCAGGATCGCCTGAAGCTGCGCAACAATATCCGTTCCCTAGCAGCATTGTATTTGGCATCAGGCATTGATCCGGAAAAATCCACGCTGTTTATTCAATCGGAAGTACCTGCCCACACGCAGTTGAGCTGGATGATGCAGTCAATCAGCTATATCGGGGAACTGGAACGGATGACGCAATTTAAGGATAAATCTGAAGGGAAAGAAGCAGTATCTGCCGGTCTCCTGACCTACCCGCCGTTAATGGCCGCTGATATTCTGCTGTACAATACCGACCTGGTCCCTGTCGGTGAGGATCAGAAACAGCATTTGGAGCTGACAAGAAACCTGGCACAGCGCTTTAACAATAAGTTTAATGATATTTTTACCGTGCCGGATGTCAGCATTCCAAAAGTTGGCGCACGAATTATGTCTTTGCAAGAACCAACGAAAAAAATGAGCAAATCGGATGAAAATGAGAAAAGCTTTATTTCCATGCTCGATGAACCGAAAAAGATCGAAAAGAAAATCAAGAGTGCCGTCACGGACTCGGAAGGCATCGTGAAATTTGATAAAGAAAACAAGCCGGGGATTTCCAACCTGTTGACTATCTATTCCAGCTGCACAGGAGAATCCATTGCTTCTCTGGAAGAAAAGTATAAGGGTAAGGGATACGGAGAGTTTAAGCAAGGAACGGCTGATGCTGTGCTTCAGGTTCTTACGCCTATTCAAGACCGTTACCAGGAGCTAATCGAATCTGAAACGCTTGATGAAATTTTAGATCAGGGTGCAGAGAAAGCGTCAATAACCGCAAACAGAACGCTCGCCAAGGCGAAAAAAGCAATGGGACTTGGTCGGGTGAAAAAGAAAAAATAAACATAAAAGCTGGGCACCCGAAATTCAGATGGCCCAGTTTTTGTTTCTACTTTAATTTAGATGTATTGGTTTCCCGTCCGTTCTCCATTTCATACATTTTTTCCAGAAATGGCTGCCCTTTAATGAGTTTGGCGCAAAGTTCTTCATGTGCCAGACTCCACCCATCTTTCAACCCGCTGTATAAGGCATCCCATACGCGTTCTTCATTCATATATCGAATGTAAGGATAATTTTTCGGATCCCATTCGGTCAGCCAATACCTCAGCTCTTCCAGGTTGTTTGCCGTCCGCAACTGGTCAAGTCCCATCATGAGCAGATGTTTCAGCTGCCGTTCTTTTCTTGTCAGGCCGAATACCATCTCCGGCGGCATGGAAAGCATGTGGTATTCCTTTTCATATTCTTCGCCGGTAAAGCTAAATGACTGCGGCTTGGTTTTCTTAATCATATCAAAGACTAGCTGCTCCTGTCTGGGGATCAGTCGGCTTTTTCGTACAGGAATTTCGTAGCCAATGGTGTCCATGGCCATGACGTCATTCCCATTTGTGACCACACAGGCATAATCGAGCACCGATCTGTCCTGCCCTTTTCTTGTGTAGGCACGCCGGTAAACCACGTCCAACAGGGGTTTTGGGAGTTCACTCATATCATTTTCAATGTAATCAAACAGCGCTTCTGTTATGTACAACAATGGTGTCTGGTCCAGCAGTTCGATTTTATCCTCTTTCCGCCACTCATGAAAATGACAGACACTATAGCCATTTTCTTCCCCTTCAAACCAATTCACCCAAACATCATGCAGATACAACATAATTCAACCCTCGCTTTAAAACCAATTTAGAATACATTATGACCAACATGAAAAAAAATATTCTAATGGAGTTAAATTATGGATGATTTGGATAGCTGTAAATCGCGATTGCCATAATTACAAATCCCACCGGCAAAAAGTAGCATTCCGGTCTTCCTTGGATAAAAATAAAGTAATCCATCCAGGACACCCCTGCCGGCAGAAAATTTAAATAGGCGATCAACGTCACCCCTCCAGTAACCGACAGACCAAAGCCAATTAAAAATAAAAATATATATCCCATCTTTTACCACCCTTGTCCAAGCTCTATTAATCTATAATTATGCTTGTCCAGGGGGAAAGATGAATGATTTGGGTGAGAGTAGGGCTGAGCACTTGAGTTGAGGTGTGAACTCGCTTGGCGGGGCGTGCGGGCCGCTCTACTTTGCCATCAACTCGCTCGATCCTCCGTTCTCTCCCTTCCCCATACATCACAAAAGGCTGCTCCCCACTTTTTCAAGCGAGAGCAGCCTTCCAACAAAAACATTATTCATATTTCTTAAAAACTAGAGCTACGTTATGTCCGCCGAACCCAAGCGAGTTGCTGAGGACGACATTGACATCCTGTTTGCGTGCTTCATTTGGCACATAATCGAGATCACAGTCCGGGTCTGGTGTCTCGTAATTGGTCGTCGCAGGGATGATCCCGTCATGGATGGCTTTCACGGAAATAACTGATTCAATTCCGCCGGCAGCTCCAAGCAAATGACCGGTCATCGATTTGGTCGATGAGACAGCCAGCCGGTTGGCATGGTCGCCGAATACCGTTTTTATTGCGGCAGTTTCAAATTTATCATTTAGTTCCGTGCTCGTTCCATGGGCATTGATGTAATCCACTGCGTCGGCATTAAGCCCTGCATCATCAAGGGCATGCTGCATGGCGCGCGCCGCTCCTTCTCCATTTTCCGCAGGGGCGGTGATATGATAGGCATCCCCTGTTGCACCATAACCGACAATTTCGCCATAAATATGTGCGCCGCGTTCCAGCGCGGTCTCCAATGTCTCGAGAATGAGTATACCGGAGCCTTCACCCATAACAAATCCGTCGCGGTTTTTATCGAACGGCCGGCTTGCAGAATTTGGATCTTCATTCAAGGACAACGCTTTGGCAGAAGAAAAACCGGCAAATGCCATATTGGAAATCGGCGCCTCGGTTCCGCCGGCAATGATATAATCAGCATCACCGCGCTGAATTGCTTTATATGCATCCCCGATCGAATTGGCTCCGGATGCACAGGCGGTTACGGTACAGGAGTTAATTCCTTTTGCTCCCAACTGGATCGATACTTGACCTGCAGCCATGTCCGGGATCATCATCGGCACAAAGAACGGGCTGACCCGTTTCGGCCCTTTTTCCAACAGTTTTTTATGCTGATCTTCCCATGTCTTCATGCCGCCAATACCGGAACCGATCCAGACACCAACACGGTTTGCGTTCTGCTCATCAATCGTCAGGTTTGCATCCTCGACTGCCATTTTCGATGCTGCAACCGCATATTGGGTGAAAGGGTCCATCTTCCTGGCATCTTTCTTATCCATATAATTGGTTGGGTCAAAATCTTTTACTTCCCCCGCGATTTTTGCCGGGAAATCATCCTTGTTTACTTTGGTGACAAAATCAATGCCGGATTTTCCTGCCGTAATATTTTCCCACAATGTTGCGGTATCATTTCCCAGCGGTGATACTGCGCCAAGCCCTGTGATCACTACTCTTTTCGCTTCCATAAGCTACTCCTCCTATTACCATTGATAGCTTTTTACCGGCCCCAGCGGAGAGCTACCGCACCCCAGGTTAAACCGCCGCCGAACCCGACTAATACGACTAAATCATTATCTTTAATTTTACCATCTTTTACAGATTCCGATAAAGCAATTGGTATAGATGCTGCGGATGTATTGCCATATTTCTTCACAGATGTTGCCATTTTGTCTTCCGAAATCCCAAGACGTTCTCTAGCAGCCTCCATGATACGCATATTTGCCTGATGGGGGATTAGATAGTCGACATCCTCTTTATTGAAGCCGATTTTCTCTACCACATTGACGGAGGATTCCGGCATCTGTCTGACCGCAAATTTGAAAACTTCCCGGCCATTCATTTGCAAATGGTCGTCTTTATCCTGATAAAGATGCTTGCCGCCGCTTCCATCAGAGCCCAGTTCAAAGGATAAGATTCCCTTCCCGTCCGAAACATTGCCGATGACAGCAGCTCCTGCCCCGTCTCCAAACAACACACAGGTGCTGCGGTCGGTCCAGTCGGTAATTTTCGAAAGCTTTTCCACACCGATGACCAGCACATGCTGATAGGCATTCGTATCAATAAACTGTTTCGCAGTTATCATGCCATACATGAAGCCGGAACATGCAGCACTCACATCCATTGCTGCGGCTTTGGTCGCTCCCAGACGGTCCTGCAGCAGATTGGAAACGGACGGAAACGGGGTGTCCGGGGTAACCGTGGCGACCAAAATCAGATCAATGTCGGCCGCAGCCACTCCCGCCTCCTCCAGGGCACCAAGTGCGGCCTTATATGCCATGTCAGAGGTATCCATATCATCCGGTGCATATCTTCGCTCCTCTATCCCGGTTCGGCTGCGGATCCATTCATCACTCGTCTCCACAATCTTTTCCATATCTTTGTTGGTCACAACGTTCTCTGGCACATAATGGCCCGTTCCCAATACACCAGCGCTCATGTTTCCATCCCCTTATATCAAATGTTAATATCAATCTTTATGACTTGGTACTAATTTTAATGTATAAAAAGCTATCTGGCAACTCCGAATGAATATTCCCCTGCTTATTCCTGATTTGGCAATAGCCCGGTTTCTTTATAATCCTCTATTTCCTCATGCAGCATTTCCTGATAGCTTGGCGGCACATTTGGACTGAATTCCCCAAGAGAAATAACATCATCCTGAAAATCAAATGTCATCACACTGCCACTGAGCTCTCCATTGTTAAACTGTTCAGCAGCCTGGACATAGAGCTTGTCCACATGCTGCACTGTGCTCGTAAGGACCCTCCGCTCAGAAATATCGGACTGATCACTTACATATCCAATTGCATAAATTTCATCTTCTGCAGCCTGTCTGACAATCTCTTCACTAAATGCGTCGCCGACCGGATAAAATACGTCAACGCCATTTTCCCTCATCTCTCTGTAGGCGTCCATTGCAGTCCGGGAATCATACCAGTCATTGACGAAATTGATATGCACCTCGGTAGAAGGGCTCTGATAGTTCACCCCTTCAAAAAACCCCTCAATTTCCGGCTGCCATTCGAAGGCGGCAATGATGCCAACATCGTCATTAGAAGAAGCCCTTCCTGCCATCATCCCGGCAAAAAAGCCCATCGCATGGGAGTCGAAATTCATACTGGTCACATTATCCGCTACATAGGCTCCGTTAAAATAGACAAAATGGACATCCGGATAGACTGTGGACAACTCCGCAAAACTATTTCCATAACTGCTGCTTTGCCCAAATATCAAGTTGACACCATCCTGCACGAATTCAGCCACAGCATTACGGACTTCCTGCTCGGAACGAACATTTTCTTCATAATAAACATCCACTTCATACGTTTCTTCTATTTCCTGCAGTCCTTGATAGCCCTTTTCCGCAAAAGGATCATCAATCGATCCGTCTGTAAGCATTCCAACATTCTGGATCTCTCCTGCATTTTCAAAATAACTGCAGCCGGCAAGAACCAGCAATGTGACGACCAGCAAAAAAGCTGCCTGAATATACTTCACCATCATGCACTCCATTCCCGATCACAAGTTTTGCTCTTATTATAATTGTATCGTTATTTTAGATGAACAACAATATACAGCTTGTATGATTTCCTTAAATTTAATAAAGTCCTTTGTACTGCTGATAATGTGACTGAAGTGTCTTTAACGAACGCTCAATAGGTCTATTGTTACGGAGGAATAGCAAATTTTCAAGTTTTTCACCTTTCCGAGAAGGATCCAGGATGATTTCCTCAGGCAGTTTTTTCGCTTTTAATAATTGCAGAAGCCCTTTTGCCGCATCTTTAATATCCACCGCTCCCTCCCGAAATTCTTGAGAAGCAAAGGAGATGAACTCCTCCCCCTGATAAAAGCCTTCCTCCTGCATCGGTATCCATTCGCCAAAGAGGTACGGAATGTATACTGGAATCACACGGGAACCTTTTTCCCGGCTGCCATTGATCACGAAAATCCGCTCAGCTTCCACTTCCTCAGGCACCCTGTCCCGTCCGGCAATCACAGCGGCATCATATTTTGTTTTGGTATTAGTCTCGGTGAAAGTAAAGTTGCTGTTTCTTGCAAAAAACATTTCAAGATGCTCGTTTTTATTCTCTCCCCTGACGCCGTCCACTTGATAATCATTTTCCAGGAGTGCATTAGTAATATGAAACCCTATCCAATGGCTGCAATCCGCTACAAGAATTTTCATAATCCCCCTCCTCACTAACGGGATGAAATAATGCTTTTATTTTCGAACCGGTTTTGGTAAAATATATTAGAACCTTAGAACAAACATGTTAGAAAATTAATTGTACTTACGCAGCCGGAAAGTATTTATATTTCTAACCTGCCTAAAAAACCTATTTCTCAAAATCAGATAAAGAAAAAATGGGGTGTAACAATGAAGTACTTGATGACCATTCTCTGGGCGTTCCTGATCAGCATGGCTATATCTTATGTATTGGTAAGTATGAGCGGCGATCCATTCGTCATACAGGATACGCTGATTCTGGCAGGAATTATGTCCATCGCTGTTTTTGTACTTGGTGGCGCACTGGAACAGAAGAATGCACAATAAGTTTAAAGACCCTTGCCTTCAACCAATGAAAGGCAAGGGTTTCCATTTGTGTGATTGATATGTGGGTACCCTGAGATTAATACCACGGCAAGGCGCTTATTGCAGTAAGGGCAGCTAGCGGCAGAATGAGTCTGCTGAATCTTCGTGGCCTGCCATAGCCGTAACCCGGATAACCGTAGCCCGGATAGCCATATCCGTAGCCACCATAACCAAATTGCCGATGTTCCGGATAGTGGTGGTTGTGCTCGGGATAGTGATGGCCATTCCCATAAAAGTCCTGGTGTTCATTGTTTGGTACAGCCATATAAACATTTTCATCATCAAGCCCAGTAATAATCCCGTCGAAATGGGAGCCATCTTCCATCTCGGCAAGGACATAGGAATGCATATGCTTTTTGCATAATTCGTATATATGATGGTAGTTATGCTTTCTTTCCATTTTCCAACCTCCTCACGATCTAGACTATTCAACCAGGTCGGGGATGGTGATTTGTCCCGGATGGAAAATGAATGAAGCCTTAGTGGAGGAGATATCGTGGAAAATATGACAGAATTAGTAACATTAATCCAGTATTTGATCCTGGGAATTGTACAAGGCATCACCGAACCAATACCGATTTCATCAAGCGGCCATCTTGTTATCTTCCGTGAGCTGTTCGGAATTGATAATATGGAAGGTCTCTCCTTTGAGATATTTGTAAATTTCGCTTCCCTTTTGGCGGTCCTGCTGATTTACAAAGAGGACATTTTCCGGCTGATCGTAAACGGGTATACCTACATAACCAAACGGGATGAGAAAGCAAAAAGCGACTTTCAGTTCATTATTTACCTGGTGATTGCCACCATTCCGGTGGGCGTGATTGGCCTATTATTCGGGGATGCGATTGGGGATGCATTAAGCGGCACGAATGTCGTCGGCTTCACCTTGCTGATTACCGCAGCAGCTGTCTGGATGATCCGTAACTTGCGCGGGCGCAAAAATGACGGCGATTTGACGACTAAAGATGCTGTGATTGTCGGCTTTGCCCAAGCGATTGCCGTGACACCGGGGATCAGCCGCTCCGGTGCCTCGATTGTAGCTTCCATGATGACAGGGATGAAGCAGGAAACCGCGCTGCGTTTTTCCTTCCTGCTATATATTCCGGTAAGTCTGGGGACAACCATTCTGGAAGTGCCTGATTTCATTGGCACCCCACAGTTTGCCGAAATGCTGATCCCGAATCTGATTGCCTTTATTGCGGCGTTCATTGCAACTTATTTTGCGCTGAGATGGTTTATGAATATCATGGCTAAAGGAAACCTTCGCTATTTTTCCTATTACTGTGTCATCGTCGGCGTGCTCGTTATTTTATTTTTGTAAAAGAAAACTTGGCTTGTCGCTAACTTTGGGGCGACAAGCCTTCGTTTCATTTAAGCAGCAGTTTAAACCTTGGCTGCTGTTTAAATATAAAAAATCGCAAGGAGGCAGCATACAATCTCAGACCTAACCCATTTCAATCAGGACGGCAGAGCAAAAATGGTGGATATCACGGAGAAAAAGGAAACATCACGAAAAGCAGTTGCCCATTCCAGTGTGGAGATGAGTGAGACAGTCTATGAAAACATCGTTCAGCAAAAGAACAAAAAAGGCGATGTATTGGCAGTTGCCCAGGTGGCCGGGATCATGGGAGCAAAACAGACATCCTCGCTGGTACCGATGTGCCACCCGATTCCGATTAGCGGAGTCGACCTTTCCTTTGATTGGATTCCGCTGGAAGAAAACAAATATGAGCTGGCAATTACAGCAGAGGTCAAAACTGTCGGCAGCACCGGTGTCGAGATGGAAGCATTGACGGCCGCCTCCACCGCTGCACTGACTGTGTATGATATGTGTAAAGCCGTGGACAAGGCCATGGTTATTGGGCCCACCTATCTGAAAGAAAAAAGTGGTGGGAAGAGTGGGGATTATAAGCGGAAACAATAAGAAACACAGCCTGGTGCGGGCTGTGTTTCTTCATTTTTAAAGCTATTCTTATACCAGGAACGGACCGAATACAATACGATGTTCATATAGTGGCCTGTCTATACATATTCATGATATTCGTTGGGGTTCTGCCCTTCTACACGGCCGGCTTCCCCTTTATCCAGTGAATCAATTGTTTCAATATCCTCAGGGGCTAATTCAAAGTTGGTACTATTGATATTATCTTTTTGATGCATTGGATTACTCGATTTTGGAATAGTAAATACGCCGGCCTGATAGTTCCAGTTTAAAATAATCTGTGCAGGAGTTTTACCGTATTTATCTGCAATTTCTTTAATGGTGGTATTTTCCAGCACGTCATTCAGATAACCCCGGCCAAAAGGGCTCCAGGCTTCCGTAAGAATACCCCGTTTTTCATTTTCTTCCACCATACGGTTATTATTAAAATACGGATGACGCTCTACCTGGTTTGTAGCAGGAGTCACACCTGTTTCTGCGATAATGTTGTCCAGATGTTCCGGTTCAAAGTTTGAAACACCGATGGTTCTGATTAATCCTTGTTTTTGAGCATCCACTAAAGCCTTCCAAGCTTCTACATATTTGCCGTCTTTGGGATTCGGCCAATGAATTAAATACTTGTCAAAATATTTTAATCCAGTGCGGCGTAAAGATTCTTGAATAAAGATAAACGCCTTATCGTATTCATGGTAAGAGCCGGGCAATTTCGTACTGACTAAAATTTCTTCTCTTGGCAGTGCGGACCTGCGCACTGCTTCACCAACAATACCTTCATTGTCATAGTTTGTTGAAGTGTCGATTAAACGATAACCTGTGTTTAAGGCGTTTAAAATTTCAAATGTCCCCTGATCACCATTAATGCCGATCGTGCCTAATCCCACAAGGGGAAGCACTGAGCCATCATTTAGAATAAAACTGTTATTATCCACAGTCAAAATCTCATCTCCTTTTAAATCTTTGTAATGTAAGTTGAGAATGACAGAAAAAGATATTTCCCTTCACGTCTGACAATATGAAATCACCAGACTGTCTTAACCAAACAGTGGTACCGGTCAAAAAGCTCGCGGTCAATCCTCAAGCTCAGGTCACATTACCATTATTTCATGTTTTTATCTCTCGTCTTGAGATGTCCATAATTACTATACCCATTTTAAAAAACTCCTACACCAATCGGAACCGTTTGATAGAGTGAGGATAAATCTTAATCTACCCCCGCTTCCGTGTCTGATTAATCCCCAGCAGCAGAATAAACGAAAAGCTGATGCTGATCAGTACATAATACCAGGCAAGGTTTGTCTGGCCGGATTCGATTGCCAGATAAATAGCTGTTGGAACCGTCTGCGTGTGTTCTGGAATATTGCCTGCGAACATCAAGGTCGCCCCGAATTCCCCGAAAGCCCGGGTGAAGCCAAGGATGACCCCTGTCAAAATGGAACGGAACGATAAAGGAATCGTAATCAGAGCAAGCATTTTCCAGTCGGAAGCGCCATCTACCTTTGCAGCACCAAGCACATTTTGGTCTACGGACAAGAAGCCGGTTTTGATTGACTGATACATTAATGGGAATACTACAACAGCGGCTGCAATTACTGCGGCAGTGACCGTAAACATGACACTTGAGCCTGTCAGCCATTCAATCGCTTTCCCGACAGGACTGTTGCTGCCGAAGATAATAATCAGCATGAATCCAATGACTGTTGGCGGCAGCACAAGCGGCAGGAAGAAAATTGTTTCCACCACTACCCTGCTGCGAACCTTTCTCTCTGTCATCCAAAATGCCGCCAAAACAGCCAAAATGAACGTAATAATTGTTGCAACGGCAGCCACAAAAAAAGAAAGCTGCACCGGATACCAGGACCATTCCATTATTCATTCACCAACTTCTCATCTATCCCGAAACCAAACTGCTGAAAAAGCTCCATACTGCTCTCCTGCTGTACAAAATGATAAAATTTCAGCGCAGCTTGTCTCTGTTTTTCCGTTTGCCCGTCTCCCCTGTCGATCACCGCAGCAAAATATTCAATCGGCGTGTGGTGGCTGGGGTCTATTTCCTGAAGGACTGCAATTTGTTTTGTGCCATGAAGGTCGCTGGCATAAACGATCCCCGCTGTGACTGCTCCTTCTCTTACCAATGTCAACACATGGGAGGCATCTTTGGCGAAAACGATTCTGCCTTCCAATGTTGCCCAATCACTCATGTTTTGCATTGCCTCCCTGGCATAGGTTCCACCCGGTACAGCCCCGGGTGTTCCTAGCGCAAGTTTGCCGTCCGATTGCAGAAATTCTTCCCAGCTAATATCAGCAGATTCTGCATGTCTGGCAGCTACCAGTTTGTTTTCAAAAATGGCGGTTCCTTTCTGAATATGACCTTGTGCCTGCAATGCTTCATAGTGTCTCTTGGAAGCGGAGAAAAAGAAACCGATCGGTGCTCCCTGCTCAATTTGCCTGCGCAGTGACCCTGAACCTCCGAAATTATAAATGATTTCAATCGATGGATGCTCCGCTTCAAATTGCTCCTTCAATGCCATGAGGCTGTCCATCATGCTGGAAGCGGCAGAGACAGTCAGTTTGGTTGTTTCCTGGCCGGATCCAGTGCTGGAAAATAAACCACAGCCTGCAAACGTAAAAATAAGAAGCACGATGCAACTATATAAAATGTATTTCAATTCGGTTCATCCTTTAGCTGGTTAAATCTTTCTGAATTTCCCTGACGATATGGGCAAGTTCAGGCAAAATCAGTTTCTCCATTGCCAGTTTTACCGCGCCGGAAGAACCTGGGGTGGCAAACAGGATCCGGTCATTGGCAACACCAGCAATGGCCCTTGATAACATCGCCGCAGAACCGATATCAAGCTGATAACTGAGCATGCGGAACAACTCCCCAAACCCTGGCAGCTCTTTATCAAGAAAAGGCTGAGCCGATTCAATAGTGACATCCCGCTTGGCAATTCCAGTGCCGCCATTCAGGATGACTGTTTCTACTTTTCCCATCTCGATTGCCTGCCGTACTGCCTGCTGAATAGCAGCCCTTTCATCAGCAACGATTTCATAATTCAGGATATGATGGCCAGCTTTTTCAAGCAGCTCTTTGATCAGTTTTCCGCTTTTATCGGTTTCTTTATTTCTCGTATCACTTACCGTTATCACCGCACATGAGACCTGAGTCGGCGCAGTTTGTTTATGTTCATGAAGCATCCGGGGTCCCCTCCCTTCTACTTTTCTATGTATTGCCGGTATTCGGATTGCCGGTTAATGTTAATGAACGCGGGATTATCATCCAGTGTAAGATACTCGGTCGCACAGCGCTGGAGCAGCTGATATACCGAACGTTCCCCTTTATCCAGCTGCTCTTTGATTCGTTCTTTTATCGAATAATAGTACATGGCAATCAAAGGCTGCATTTTATCTCCGACTATTGGAATGACTGCTTCTGTCTCCGGCTTAATTGCCTGTGTCAGCCGCTCAATCACCTCACCCTGAATAAAAGGAACATCAACCGGCATCACAATATACCAGTCCGCATCCCGCGTATCCATCGCTGTATAAAGACCAGCAAGCGGACCATCCCCCTGATAATCCGGATGGTCTGTCACAACATCAAGCAACGGTTCTGCTTCTTGAAAATCCTGATATAAGTCCGGATTGGTGATCACGAGCAGCTCGTCCGTAAACGGAGCCAGCACCTTAATCGAATACTGATAAAAAGGAATCCCGTCCCGTGTGGCAAAAGCTTTTGGCGAACCGAACCGCCGTGACTTTCCCCCGGCCAATAAAACTCCCTGTGTTTTTCCGTTCATCAGCGACTCTCCTTTATCAGTAAAATTTGGCCAAATTCATGAAATCGTAATTTTTGCCCCGCTTGCCACTGGCAGATCGTGATACACTAAAGGTAGATCAAAAGACGGAAAGGGGCTTCTCTTATGCAAACCAGTCAGCTTATCGAAAATCAGCTACCGCCAAATGAATCGATTTCCCCGGAATTGCTTACGCTTTTGGACAGCCTTGGTGCATCGCGGAATGTTGATCAGAATACCTGTCTTTTTCGGGAAGGTATGGAAGCAAACGAAATTCACCTGATCAAATCAGGGCTTGTCCAGGTTCATAAGCTGACGGCAGATGGCAAAGAATTGTCAATGCGCATCTGCCGGGCTGGTGATATCGTTGGAGAGCTTACTTTATTCAGTGAACATGCAACCTATTTTCTCACTGCTAAAATGATCACTGCCGGAGAGGTGGTCGCGATTGATAAAGGATTGCTGGAAAAAGAACTGATGGAAGATGCTCGATTAACCCTGGAATTCATGAAATGGACCAGCAACCATATGCGAAAATTCCAGACCAAGATAAGAGATTTGATGCTGAACGGCAAAAAAGGCGCCCTGTACTCCACCCTGATTCGTCTGTCCAACAGTTATGGTCGTAAGCGCAGTGACGGCATACTGATTGACATTGCATTTACCAATCAGGAGCTGGCCATGTTCTGCGCCGCCACCAGAGAAAGTGTCAACCGTATGCTGGCCGAACTCCGTAAGCGTGATAAAATTTCCATCCAACCCAGCGGCAAAATTCTGATTAAAGATTTGCAGTTTCTCCGGGATGAAATTGGCTGTGAGAACTGCCCAATTGAACTTTGCAATATCAATTAATGCGAAAAATGTGCGAGCAGCCACTCGATGCATCTGTCCATTTCTGCCTGGCTGAATACAAGGAAAGGATAATCAGCGGCATTGAGTGTTGGCCGTGTAATAACGGCAACAATATTCGTCAATTCTTTTAGCAGATGCAAATCCTCTTCCCTTCGAATCAGCACGATTTTTTTATACGCATGTTTTTTGAACCCTTCCACTACCAGGATGTCTGTGCCTAGCTGTTGATAGATAGCCGTCATCTGTTCAAGTTCCCAGGTCGGGCGGGCAGCAAGCTGCAAGAGCCCCTCACCCTGCACCCCGGAGATAAAAGCTCCCGCCTCGTGGTGCCGGGCACTGTCGGTGTCCTCGAATCCATCCGGAGTACCGCCATGCCCATGATGCTTTAAGGAGGCAACCCGGAAACCTTCAGCAGCCAAAGCATGGATCAGTTTTTCAGCCATTGTGGTTTTTCCGCTATTTTTATAGCCGGTAATTTGTATAATTTCCATAAGCTTCTCAGCCGCCGCTGACAGGAGGGATGAATGCTACCGTATCCCCTGTTTTCACGGCGTCTGAATCAAGGGCATATTCTTCATTGACCGCTGTCATCGTCCGATTCAGCCCGGTTATTTTCAATGTGGACTCCAGTCTCTCCTTCAGTTCCCGGACGGTCGTTTCACCAAGTTCCAGTTCCAGCTGCGGCTTGCCTGCTTGTTCCTGCAGCTCGGCGAAAAATAAAACGGTAATCATCGTTTTCTTTCCTCCTCTATATTCGGCTTGCCTTTTGGATAGGATGTCGTTTCCAGCTGATCGCCAATCCAAGTTTCTCCGTCTTCCCAATGTTCCTTTTTCCATATCGGCACTATTTGTTTAATCCGCTCAATGGCATATTCATTGGCTTCATACGCCGCTTTGCGATGGGGGGAGGAAACTGCGATGACCACAGCAATATCCGAGATTTCCAGCCTTCCGATGCGGTGGGTGATTGCAGTTTTGACATCCGGCCATTTTTCCGCAATTTCATCCCCGATCTCCGCAAGCTTTTTCACAGCCATCGGCACATATGCCTGGTATTCCAGGTATTCGGTTCTTTTGCCTTTTGTCCATTCCCGCACTGTCCCTATAAAGGTGGTGATTGCACCTGCTTCCGGCCGCTCCACTTTCTTTACCAGGTCTTCCACAGGAATCGGGGCTTCTGTTACCGTAAAAAGTTCTTCAGCCATTCTGCAGGCTCTCCTTCTCATCTAAAAATGCTTCGAGGGGCATGCCTTCCTGATCCTCCAGCAGGAGACCTGAAACAGCATCCCCTTCTTCATACCCTCTTGTGCCGCCTGGCAGGACAATCAGCACATTTGCGGCTCCGAGCGAGGAGACAACATTCGATTTGTCCAAACCGACCGGGGTCGCAACCAGTTTTCCATTATTATAGGATAAATGCCCCCTGACAAACCGGTCAAATGGGTTTGGCTTGGAAAAATCAGCCCCCAGTACGGCCGTTATCTTTTTCAGAGCCGGCTGATGGGCATTCAGGTGCCTGCGGATAACCGGCCTGGCGAAAAGTTCAAATCCGACATAGCAGGCTGACGGATTGCCGGACAATCCGAACAGCAGCTTGCCATCCTTTTCTGCTACTGTTGTCACACTCCCAGGACGCATGCCGACTTTGTTAAACAATACGTCGGCTCCCAATTCGGCATAAATGTCTGGAAGATAATCATAATCACCCACCGAGACGCCGCCAGTTGTAAGTAATATATCTACGTTTTCCAGTGCTTCTTTGACTTGCCAGAAGCATGTGTCAAAATCATCGCTGAACTGCCCGTAATACACCGGCTCTCCGCCGGCACGTACAACCTGGGAATAAACCATATATGCATTGCTGTTGCGGATTTTCCCAGGTTCGATTTCGGCATCAATCTCCAGCAGCTCGCTCCCGGTAGCGATGATCCCGATTTTCGGCTTGCTGCTCACGGGGACCTGCTTATAGCCGAACGTGGCCAGAAGTGCGACCATCCCCGGGTTGATGTAGCTGCCCTTTTCTGCAAGCACTGCCCCTTTTTGTGTATCTTCACCGGTGAAGGAGACGTTTTCGCCCGATTTCAGCTGGCGTTTCAGCTGAATAACAGGTGTGCCCTCTTCCACGGATTCTTTCACCGATTCAAACATAATCACCGCATCACAATCAGCCGGAATCTGCGCACCTGTCATGATCCGCACTGCCTGCATCGGACCAACTTCTTCAGTAAAAACACTCCCTGCACCGATTTCTCCAATCACTTCAAAATTGGCCGGGTTTCGGCTGGAGACAGTTTCTGTATCTATCGAACGAAGCGCAAACCCGTCATAGGGGGAGCGGTCAAATGGCGGAACATGATGATCAGCCACCAGATCCTCCGCAAGAAAACGGCCATAACTTTCTTCAATTGGTACATGCTCCATTTTTCCCTCTCTGGCGTAATCCATTACCCGCTTTAGTGCTTCATTAACTTTAATCGGTTTCCGTCGTTCCACCATCACTGTTTCCCCCTATCCAACCAGTTGATAATAAACATTTTTAGCTTGTTCTATGGAATTCGTTCCATGGATCAGCGCTCGGCCATCCTGGAAAAATACGATTCGGTATGTTTTATATTCGAGTGACAGTAAAAAACCATTCCCTTTTACCTGGCCCGCGCTGCCCAGCCGCCCAGCCAGTTCTTCCAGATGAAATGCTCGGGCTGGACGGATCTGCACGGTATTTCTGCCGCAAAGCACTTCCGTTTTTGTTTGGGATTCATAGGTTAAATTTGGATAACTTGGGTTTTCTCCGCATGCCGGACAATCCTGTTTCTTTGCGCGGTCCACATTGATCGTCTGATAGTAGTTATTCCAAAGATCGAATGTCAGCAATTTTGTCCGGAGTGCCTGCTGATTTTCCGTTAAAATTTTTAAAGCTTCGACAGATTGATGGGCCACCACCATTTGTACCGCCGGCGCAATAATGCCTGCTGTATCACAGGTCGCTCCTGAGACAGGAATGGCATCCAAGAGACATTGCAGACAAGGTGTTTGATCAGGCAAAATCGTATAACTCATCCCCGTGCTGCCGACACAGGAGCCAAAAATCCAGGGGGTCCTATGCTTTTGCAGCAGATCATTCAGGATGAAACGAATATCAAAATTATCGGTGGCATCAATTACAAGATCCACGCCCTTTAAAAGGGGGCGAAGTGATTCGTTCGTTGCATCCATCACATGTGCCTCGATCATAGGATCTGCATTGATTTCTATTAATCTGGCTTTTGCTGCTATCGCTTTGGGCATTTGTTCTCTGGCATCGGTTTCTGAAAACAGCTGTTGCCGCTGCAAGTTGGAATATTCCACATAGTCGCGGTCCACCAGCGTTAATTTGCCGATCCCTGCACGCACCAACGTTTCCGCGTTGGCAGACCCCAGGGCGCCGCAGCCTACAATCAGGACATGTTTTTCCCTTATTTTCTGCTGGCCTTGTTCCCCGATCTGCTGAAATAACGTTTGTCTGGAATATCTATCTGTCATAGTTTATGCGTCCTTTCCGTTCAGTAAGCGGGACCTCGGTCAGCCGCCGATATAGGACATTTCGATTTTCTTCCTGTTTTTCGCTGTTTCTTCTGTGCGTTCGTCGGAATAACGGTCACTGCGTTTTTCCCATGTTGGCACAATCGCCTGGCGGATCTCATCATCATCTTTGGCCGTTCGCACCACATGCCGGAGATCCAGTCCTTCTATTGCGAACAGGCAGGTATAAAATTTCCCATCTGCTGCGATGCGTGCTCTGGTGCATGTCGAGCAGAATGATTCCGAGACAGATGTAATAAAGCCGACTTCCGCATCGGTCCCTTTGTAGCGGTAGCGCTTGGCTACTTCGCCCATGTAGGCCGGCTCCACAGGTTCCAGTTCGAAATGCTGGGAGAGCTCTTCAAACAGCTCTTTTTTGGTGATTACTTTGCTGAAATCCCAGCCATTTGTCTGGCCAACGTCCATGAATTCAATATAGCGAAGCGTGACTCCCATGTCTTTGAAGTATTTGGCCATGGGAACGATTTGCTCTTCATTCATCCCTTTTTTAACGACCATGTTCACCTTCACACCCAAACCGACTTCCTGCGCTTTTTTGATGCCTTTTAACACACGGTCTTTGCTCACTCCGCTGTCGCTCACGGCTTGAAAAACATCGTCATCGAGTGCATCCAGACTGACATTGACACGCTTCAGACCAGCTTGTTTCAGTTTGCCAGCCATATGTTCCAGCAGCGAAGCATTCGTCGTCAAACCGATATCCTCAAGCCCCTCTATAGCAGCCAGTTTTTCTATCAACTGCGGCAAACCTCTGCGCAGCAATGGTTCCCCGCCGGTCAGACGAATCTTCTTCACACCTAACTCGACAAAGATCTTGGCTAACCGCTCGATTTCTTCAAAGCTCAGCAGCTGGTCTTTTGGCATAAATGCATAGTCCTTGCCAAAGATCTCCCGCGGCATGCAATACCGGCATCTGAAGTTGCATTTGTCTGTGACGGAAATCCGCAGATCTTGAAGCGGACGGCTGAATTTATCTTCTAACATTGGCATTCTATCGCTCCTAGTTTATATTGCTTTGCCTCATCTTACCATACTGTGAATACGTGGGCGTAAAGAAAAGGTTGTAAAATTGGGTGGTGTTTACGGTAATGTTGCTGCTCGGGTTGATATTTATTATGTTCCGATTGATATCTTACGCGTTCCGGTCTATATTCCGCATTTCGGTTGATATTCCTCGCATTTTGGTTGATATCTCTCATCTACAGTCGATATTTCCTGTTCCGGTCGCTAATCCTCTCGCTCAGGTCGCTAAGTCACCGCTTTCGTCAATCTCGTTTCAGCTCTGCCAACACCCTCTCAAGCCCCAACACCTCATTGCCTTTTCCCTGTCTGCAATTTAACAAACTTATCCTCATATTTTCTGCGTTTTTTCGAGTCAGGGTGTCTGGTGAAAAAATCAATAATCCCGGCCAGCGCTTCTTCCATCAATGCAGGGTCACGTGTCCGCTCCAGCAAGCGAAAGCCTTTTTCATAGTTTGCTGCAGCTCTTGCCACATCCTGCTCATCCTGCTGTCCCACACAATAAGCCAATCGGATGCGACACAGCCCTTCCTCCGCAAATGTGCGTGTCTTTAGCTGCTGGTAAATGTCTAACGCTTTCTGGTAATCCAAACCTGCTTTTTCTGTATCGTTCTGTTTTAATGCATTAAATGCTAGCGCCTGCAGTGTGTCCGCATAAGCTTTTGATTGCTTGCGGTCATCTGTTTGCAGCTGCTGGAGAAAATCTTCATAAAAGGAGTCTGCTTTTTCATAGAGTTCTTCCCCAGAATAAAGTTTTCCAAGTGCATAAAGAAACTGGAGCCGGACTTTCGGAAAAGCTTGAGAAAGAGGCAAGCCCTTCTCCAGATAAGTTTTCGCTTCCTCAAGGTCATTTGCTTTCATCGCCAAGGTGCCTATTTTGGCATAGGCAAACACAACCATAAAGTGTTCCGGCTCATAAAAATGCTCCAGCTGTTCAAGCGCATATTTATAATGCTTCACCGCTCTCGGGAATTTCCCCATATTTTCTTCCAGCTCACCAAGCAGCAAATGAGCACGGCTAATCTCAATATTCTTCTCCCCAACTGCATGTTCCAGAACGGACAATGCCTCCCCGGTGGTTTTTCGTGCCTGGCGCAGATTCAGGTAAAAATCGATTTCTCCCATTTTCAATAAGGTTTTCCCAGTCAGCAGGTGATTTCCTGCTTCTCTATGTTTTTTCAGCCTCTCTTGGTATAAATCTCGCGCTTGCTGATAGGATTCCATTTGAATAAACGTGTTGGAAAGCAGGTCGATGGTTTGGAGTAATAGCGAATGGGTTTCCGGCAAACTTTGACGAAACAAGCTGACCGCCTGCCGCAGTTGGGACGCGGCCTGTTGATAGTTTTCTTCATCCATAGCGATTTTCCCTAAAGTGCTGTAAACCCTGCCGATCGAGACCGTATCCTTCTCCTCCCTTTTTTCCAGAAACTGCAGCAATGTCGCGAGCAGCTTTCTGGCTGATGCATGATGACCATATTGCCGTTCCAATGCAGCATACTCAAAGTGGATTTCTGCCCAGTTTTTCGAGTGACGAGCGGCTGCCTGCTTTCCTGTATGCAGAGCCTGCTGAAAGAGGTTGGCAGATCTGTCATAGTTTTGAATATGCCTGTAATAGCTTGCCAGAGCAGGGAGAACCAGCAACAGCGTCTCCGCACCCCGCTCAGTCCCCAAAGCAAGCAGATCTTCTGTATCCTTAACCAGTTTTTCAGCCTGGCCATACTGTTTTTGCTTTAACGCCTCCATGATCTCTTCCTTCCTGGCAAGCAAGGAACGTTCCGCCATCAGTGTCATCGTCCTCCATCCTTTCTTTGTTAGAAAACTCGGCTTTTGCTGTTTCTATAAGATTTGGTGCTTATATCGCAATATCTATAGACTGCGACATAACTCACCCTGCCGCTCCGGAAATCCCCCTCGCTTTCCGCGGGCGCTGGTGAGCCTCCTCGCGCTGACGCGCTGCAGGGTCTCACCTATGCTTACCATCCCGCAGGAGTCTCGGGGTATTTCCTCCGCTAACTTTGGGCTTCGTAAATTAAACAAAAGCTACCCACTCTGTAGCTGGTTGATTGGAGCGAAGGGAAGCCGACTCCTGTGGGGACAGCACGAGTCTAGACCTGAGCAGGAAGCGGAAAGGATGGAAGGCTAAGATCGCGACGTCCTGTCGCAACGCCTTCATGACTAACATCCTGTTAGCCCGAGGCTGAAGCCGTGCCCGCGGAAAACGGCTTCCCGTAGCGGAAATCAACGAGCACTCTGCCAAAGGTATTTCCGAGACAGTGAGTTACGTAGCAGTTTTCCATCAACTGTAAAGATAAAAAAAGCAACGATACTTATTCAACAGCCTTCATTCACCCCATCTTCTTAACCGGAACCCTCCGCTTATAAATAACATAACTCCTACGCAAATACCGGAGCGGGAAGCTGAATACATGCACCAGCCGGGTGAAAGGCCAAATGACATACAAAGCAAATGAAGCATAGATATGGATTTTAAACCAGATCGGCACCGTCTGCATCAATTCCGGCTGGACATTAAAAACAAATAGCCCTCTCAGCCAGGGAGCAATAGTCGTCCGGTAATCAAACCCGTGTGAATCAACGTTCATGCCAGTCGCTGTCAGTCCGGTCACAATTACCAAACCAAGAAAGATCAAGGTCAGCCAGTCGCCCGTCGTTGTTGTCGCCTTTATCCGTTTCACACTGACCCTCCGCCAATACAAGAGAACCAGACCCACCAACGCGGCAATTCCCGCCGGAACACCAAAGATGATCGCCATATTATGGTAAAAATGCTGGCTGACACCAAGAGAGTTATACAATGCGACAGGGACAATCAGCCCCATAATATGGCCGGCAAAAACGAACAGGATTCCCCAATGAAATAATGTCGAGCCGATCCGCAGCCATTTTTTCTCGAGAAACTCACTGGATTTCGTCGTCCAGCCGAACTGATCTTTCTGATACCTGTAAATATGACCACCGATAAAAATCGTTAATACGATATAGGGAAAAACCCCCCATAATAGATCTGCTGCATTCAATTTTTCCGCCTCCTCATGGAGCAGGCAGTCAGCCGCTCGTTTTTAGTATTTACGGCGTTGCTTGCTCTTCTTTTGGTTCACTGATTTCGACACCGGCTGCTTCCATGGTTAAAAGCAGTGCATCGAATAATAGAGTATAGTAGTTGCTCGTCTCCCGTAGTTTCTCATGGATTTCCAGAATGGCTTTCGCGTTCATCTGCATTAATTCTCTAATCGTCTCCGCCGGGACCTGGCCGCAAAATTCCAGCATTAGCGGGAGATAATCGGTCAGCTCTTTATCTGTCACCGTAAAGCCTGATGCCTCATAAAATTTCTTCAGTTTTAAGAGCTCCAGGCCTCGTTCCCGCTGTTCACCGGATTTCAAATAGGTGACATACAGATTGGTGACCCTGCCAAAATCAAAGTTTTCGATATAGTAGTCTATCCATTCCTCCAGCTCGGTATCTTCTGAGATTGCAATGAATCTCTCCAGTTTCATTTTCACTTCCGGGTGCTCAAACCTGCTGATTTCTTCCTTCACTTCCAGCAATGCTTCCTTCATTTGCCTGTCCGGATATTGCATGAGAAAGGAAAGCAGCTGATAGACCTTGTTGATCTCCGTCCGTTTCATATAGACCCCCCTCTAATAATTCCTGGAGAGCGCATTCCTGTTAGGAAAGCACTCCGCAGCTTCCAGGACCGCCGGCGAAATCCAGCCCGCAGGCACCCTGTTCTTCATAAAGATCTGCCACTTCTTCTTTATGGCTTTTTGGTATGACGAAACGGTCATTATATTTGGCGATCGCCAGCAACCGGTACATTTTCTTTATATCCGCTTCCTCCAGTCCCAGTTCTGTAATAATTTCCGTATCAAAAGATTTTCCGGTGGTTTCCGCACGCATGTAGCTGCGCATGACAGCCATTTTTTTCAGGACAATGCGAATCTGTTCTGTATCACCAGCTGTCAGCAAATTGGCCAGATATTCAATCGGAATTCGCATATTATCAATCGCCGGGAAAATGTCTGCTGTATCTGCATTTGAGCCTTTGCCTTCAATCATGTTCATGATCGGGCTAAGCGGCGGAATGTACCAAACCATTGGCATGGTGCGGTATTCCGGATGCAGCGGCAGGGCAATTTTCCAGTCAATAATCATTTTATATAATGGAGAGGCTTGGGCTGCTTCAATCCAATCCATTGGGATGCCCTCTTTTTTCGCTTCCTTGATTACTTCCGGATCATTCGGATCAAGGAAAATCCCGAGCTGAGCGTCGTACAAATCTTTTTCATCTTCCACAGATGCTGCCTCCAGCATTCTATCTGCATCGTAAAGCATCACACCAATATAGCGGATCCTGCCGACACAGGTTTCTGCACAGATTGTTGGCTGGCCATTCTCAATTCTTGGAAAGCACATGGTGCATTTTTCTGCCTTGTTTGTCTGCCAGTTAAAGTAAACTTTTTTGTAAGGGCAGGAGGTGACACAATGTCTCCAGGCACGGCAGGCATTCTGATCGACCAGAACAATTCCGTCTTCATCGCGCTTGTACATCGCACCAGATGGACAGGAAGAGACACATGGTGCGTTGATGCAGTGTTCACAGATCCTCGGCAGGTACATCATAAACACATCTTCAAATTCCGTTTTGATCGACTCTTCCATTTGAATCACGTTCGGGTCACGCAGACCGGTGATATGGCCGCCTGCCAGGTCGTCCTCCCAGTTTGGTCCCCAATCCAGATCCATGTATTCCCCAGTGACCGCTGATTTGGCTCGGGCCACTGGCTGATGTTTTTTCTCCGGTGAATTGGTTAGTGTTTCATAATCGTACGTCCATGGCTCATAATAATCGTCCATCTCCGGCTGGTAAGGGTTGTAAAACAGGTTGAGCAGCCGGTTGGTTTTGGAGCCTGATTTCAGTTTCAGTGTTCCTTCATCCAGTTCCCAGCCGCCTTTATATTTCTCCTGGTCCTCCCATTGCTTCGGATAGCCAATTCCCGGTTTGGTCTCAACATTATTAAAATACATGTACTCCGCACCCGGGCGATTGGTCCAGGTGTTTTTGCAGGTGACACTGCAGGTATGGCAGCCAATACATTTATCGAGATTCATCACCATTCCGACTTGTGCCTTAATCTTCAAGCCAATCTACCTCCTTCAGTTTCCGGATAACTACATTCAAGTCCCGTTGATTCCCTGTCGGTCCGTAATAATTAAATCCGTAGCTCAGCTGGGCATATCCGCCGATCATATGAGTCGGTTTGACGTGGATCCGGGTCGGGCTGTTATGGGTTCCGCCGCGATTCTTGGTCAGCTTTGTGCCAGGTGTGTGGATATGCCGGTCCTGGGCATGGTGCATAAACGCCATGCTTCTCGGGATCCGGTGAGTCACCACAGCCCTGGCAACCACGACACCGTTGCGGTTAAAGCACTCAATCCAGTCATTATCCTCCACTTCTGCTTCTGCAGCATCTTCCTTATTCAGCCAAATCGTTGGCCCGCCGCGGAACAGGGTAAGCATGGGCTGGGAATCAAAATACATGCTGTGCACCGACCATTTATTATGCGGTGTCAAATAGTTCAGGGTGATTTCCTTGCCTTCCACATCCGGCCGATCTCCGCGGAAAGGCTTGTGGTTCAGAATTGGCTTATACACCGCAAAGGCTTCCCCGAATTCTTTGATCATCTCATGGTCGAGAAAATAGGACTGTCTGCCGGTAATCGTACGGAATGGAATCAGCCGCTCAATATTGGTCGTAAATGGCGAATACCTTCTGCCGTCTTTTTCCGATCCGCTAAAAGCGGGAGAGGATATCACTGTCTTCGGCTGTGCGGTAATCTGGTCAAAGCTAAATACTTCTTCCTCCCGCTCGGCAGCCAGATCTTTTAACTCCAGGTCTGTCTGTTCCTCCAACGCCTCCCATGCTTTTACTGCCACTTTGCCGTTTGTTGTGGAGGACAGCATGAGAATTGCTTCACAGGCATCCCTTGCACTGGTTATGTCCGGCAATCCATCGGCGATCCCGCCATCTATGGTCCCAATCGTGCGCTTCACTAAGTCGTACTCTTTTTCCATCTTCCAGTTGATGCCTTTGCCGCCATAAGGCTGTTTGACAATATTCGGTCCAAGGGATGTCATTTTTGCATAAGTCTGTTTGTAGTCATGTTCTACCACATGAATCTGCGGCATCGTCTTCCCGGGAACAGGTTCACATTCCCCTTTTGACCAATCCTTGATTTCTCCAAAAGGCTGTGCTATCTCGCTTGGCGTGTCATGCTGAAGTGGAGTCGCCACCACTTCCTTCACTGGATCGAGATTGACTTCCTCCGCCAGATCGGAAACCCCCTTGGCAAGTGTCTTAAAGATATCCCAATCCGATTTTGCTTCCCATGGCGAAGAGATTGCCGGGTTAAACGGATGGACAAATGGATGCATATCCGTTGTCGACAGATCATGTTTTTCATACCAGGTTGCAGCCGGCAAAATCACATCAGAGTAAAGCGCCGTACCCGCCATACGGAAATCAAGATTGACCAGGAGATCGACTTTTCCCTCCGGTGCCTCTTCTCTCCACTTAATTTCCTCTGGCCGAATGGTGTCCTCATCGGAATTCATCAGGCCATGTGAAGTCCCCAGTAAATGCTTAAGAAAATATTCATGTCCTTTTCCTGAACTGGAAATCAAATTGGCGCGCCAGACAAACAGGCTTCTTGGAAAATTCACCGGATTATCCGGGTCTTCTATCGCAAATTGCAAATTTTTATTTTTTAGCTGATCTGCGACATATTTGCCGATTTCTTCTATGGTCTCTTTGCCATCTGCCACTGCTTCTTTGTAAACATCCAGGCCGTTTTTATTAAAGGTGGGATAGGATGGCAGCCAGCCTAGACGTGCCGCCAGGACATTGTAATCGCCATGGTGATCGTATCTTGCTTTATCTTCTGTTGCTGCTGTCAGATCGCTTACCGGCGTTTCCTCAAACCGCCACTGATCTGTCGCGAAATAGAAGAAAGATGTGCCATTTTGCAGCTTTGGCGGGCCGCCCCAGTCCTTTGCTGTTGCAATCGCATTCCATCCCTCTGCCGGACGAAGCTTTTCCTGGCCGATATAATGGGCCCAGCCGCCGCCATTCACCCCTTGCGCACCGACCATCAGCACCAGATTGACAACCGCCCGGTAAATGGTGTCGGAATTAAACCAGTGGTTGATCCCTGCACCCATAATAATCATCGATCGCCCGTTTGTATCAATTGCATTTTGCGCAAATTCCCGGGCGATCTTAATGACGAGTTTCCGGCTTACACCGCTGATCCCTTCCTGCCATGCCGGAGAAAAGGGTGCGATCTCATCATAAGACGCTGCCGCTTCCCCGCCAATGCCGCGATCAATTCCGTAGTTGGCAAGCATCAGATCATACACGGTTGCTACATACTCCGTTTCGCCGCCTGCCTCTATTTTCCTTACCGGCACGGCGCGCGGCAGAACCTTTTTCTCTGTTTCATCGAAGTATGGCATGTTCACCGTCACAACCTCGTCTTCTTCCCCAAGGAAACTTAAAACAGGTTCGATCGGCTCACCAGTCTGTTCATCAATTAATCGCAGGTTCCATTTGCCTTCTTTATCCCAGCGAGAGCCCATCGTCCCCTGCGGTATGGAAAAACCGTCTGTATTTTTATTGAACATGGCCGGCTTCCAGGCGTCGTTAGTTGTTTCCACACCCAAATCCGCTGCATGGAGAAAACGGTCGGCCGTGAAGCTTCCCTTCTGCTTTTTCAACTTGACTGCGAAAGGAAAGTCGGTGTACTGTTTCGCATAGTTTTCAAAGTATGGGGTCATTTGCTTACGATAAAATTCGTTCAGAATAACATGCCCCATCGCCATGGCAACTGCGCCGTCGGTTCCTTGTTTTACCGACATCCAGTCATCTGCAAACTTGGTTGATTCCGCGTAATCGGGGCTGACGGAAACAACCTTTGTTCCTTTATAGCGCGCTTCGGCAAGAAAATGCGCATCCGGCGTCCGGGTCAGTGGCACATTGGAACCCCATGTTATAATGTAGCCGGCATTAAACCAGTCCGAGCTTTCCGGCACATCTGTCTGATCCCCCCAGATTTGCGGTGAGGCTGGCGGCAGGTCCGCATACCAGTCATAAAAGCTCAGCATCGGCCCACCGATCAGTGACATGAATCGGCTGCCGGCAGCATGACTGATCATCGACATCGCAGGGATTGGCGAGAACCCGACATTGCGATCCGGCCCATATTTCAATGCCGTATAAAGTATGGAAGCTGACGTCAGTTTGGTCACTTCATCCCAATCTGCCCGAACGAGTCCGCCCCTGCCCCTGGCTTGTTTATAAAGGTTGGCTTTCTCCTTATCCTCCACAATGCTTTTCCATGCCTCAAGCGGGGTATCATGCTCCTTGAGGGCTTCCCGCCAAAGATACAGCAGCTTTTTACGGACATATGGATACTTGACACGCAGGGGGCTGTAAATATACCAGGAAAAACTCGCACCCCTCGGACATCCGCGTGGTTCAAATTCCGGCATATCCGGTCCTGTCGTTGGATAATCAAGCTGCTGGCCTTCCCATGTCACAATGCCGTCTTTCACATAGATATTCCAGCTGCAGGAGCCGGTACAGTTCACGCCATGGGTGGAACGGACCACCTTATCATGCTGCCACCTTCTTCTGTAGACATTTTCCCAGTCCCTGTTTCCTTCCTGCAGCTGGCTGTGTTTATCAGAATACTTCTCTTTTGGCTTCAAATAATTCAATCGCTGCCAAAGTGGTGTCGGTTTCTTTTTCATTATTGACCCTCCATCCAGACAAGTTTATTTACCTTGTACCTACATTTAATCACCCGCTGGGATAAGGAGGTGTGAGAAACATCACACGAAAAAGGATTGTCACGAATTGGTCAAAAACATAAAGCGAAAATGTCCTCAAAACATAAAAAAAACTACCACCAAAATGGTGATAGCATTACTCAGGCTGCATGTCGTTTGGACAGCAGCTCAGCCTCTTCTATGCGCGATTTGAAATAGAGGACAATTTCTGCGGCGAGCGCAAGGAAAACCACCCAGGCCCAAACCGCCATAAACCTCTCCTGAAACAGGGACAAACGAGCAGAAACAGCATAAAGCGGATTGTTTTGCATGACAAGTGTAAACGTATAAAACATGCCAAAGGTAAAATTCCGCGACCATTGGGTGACATGGTACGTGAAAATTCCTTTGTTCCATCCATAAAACTGCACCCGCCGAATCCCGCGAACCACTTCCAGAATCTCCACCGCAACAAGCAGCGCTAGTACGACGTACCAGAATGCCGCCACCGTACCTGGGGAGAAAGTGTTTGTCGTAACCACTGCCAGCCCTGTAATTGAAAGGGCGCCATGGATGATGCAATTAGTATTAGTCCAATCATCGGCGAGGTTCCAGCCTTTTTGCCGGATATAGCGCTTGCCAATCAGCAAAATTCCGGCAACATAGAACAACAGACCAAGCAAAATTACCGATTCCGCGAAATACACCGGCAGCTGGAAAAACACATTATTTAAGAGCACCATAATCGACTGGGTGCCGACTGTAGAAAGCAGCAGCACCCCATGTGTAGGATAATCTGCATGATCAACCAATAGCTGCTTAAAATTATAAAAACAATTAATAAGGAAAAATATCCATAAAAGCGTGTTTAAAAGCGCTATTGCCTGTGTCAGCATTAGCATCCCAGGGAAGTACTTAAGAAACACATTACACAAAACTGACACTCCGGCAATCCATGTCCCAATCGCAAAAGATTTTACAGGGTGTTTGAGAAACGGAAAGAGAAAATCCCGATGGAAAAACTGCACCGAAAGCGATTTATAGATGACAATCCAGGCAATCAGCAGGAGAAAGGCCAAGAATTTCCCCATTACCACATCAAGAAACGGAAAGGCTTCTACTGCACCGATCAGAAAAATTCCGCTCGCCATAATAATCGCACCCGAAGCTGGTTCAATTTTTTTGTAAGATCCTTTTAATAACACGTTCCTCACTTCCTATCAGCTTTCATTACATTAGTCTACTCCACCATATCATACACCGCTAATGTCAGACTGTGATGTTTCTCACATCTTCAAAAAAACGGAAACATATAAAAACGGAGCGACAGAAACGTCCCTCCGTTGGCTTTGTTTCTTAACTATTGCAAAAACCATGTTGCTAATTGCGGGTTTAATCCGGAATTCCCAAAGCAATTTTCGCATAACGGGACATCATATGCTTATCCCAAGGCGGACTCCAAACGATGTTTACGTCGACTTCCTTCACTTCAGGGATATCATCCAGCGCCATTTTTACATCACGTTCAATATGCGCCGACAACGGACATCCCATCGCAGTTAGCGTCATGGTCACAATTGCTGTACCTTCTTCGTTTAAATCCACATCATATATCAGGCCAAGGTTAACAATATCAATACCCAACTCAGGGTCAATTACATTCTCAAGCGCACCCATCATATTTTCCTTTAATGCCTCATCCATGGTTTCAACCTCCCCTATCACATGTATAATGGAAGTTCAAAAAGGAGGATAACAAGGACCGAGAAGTTCGAGGCGGCGTAGCTTTGAGCAACGGAACGTATGCCTTTAAATACGTGAGTAGCGGAAAAGCAAGCCAACGAAGAAATTCGATGTGTCATTGTTACCGGACTTTTTGAACATCCTTTTATAGTTCTATTTAAACATATTTCGTCTATTTATAAAATGATTTAGATCACACTTCAGGCGATTTTAAAGCTTTCTGGAGAACCAATCCACCGTTTTCAGCACTGCCTCCCGGCTTACCTTATGACCGGTGTTCTTCTCTTTGATGAACTGAATATCTTCCTCGTTCATATAGCTCTTCCGGATCGATTCATAAAAAGTATAGGAATGATCAAACGGCACGACGGCATCACTTTTCCCATGCCAGAACAATAGCGGACGTTCCATTAGCTTTTCCGGATTTTTTGACAGGTCGTATTGTTTAAGCTGCTCATACAGCTGGTTAATCATCTCATCGGAAACCGGCAGATCGGCCATTTTCTGAAAGCTTTCGACAAGGGTTTTGGCATAGGTGGTAATTTTTGGCGACCCCATTAGCACAGCGGCAGCTTTAATCCATGGATATCTGGCCAAAGCAGCTGTGGTGGTGATCCCGCCCATACTTGTTCCGGCAACACCGAACCGCTCATCCTTAATCAGCCCTGCTTCATCAAGAGATGTTTTAACCGTTTCCAGTTCCTCGACATTTTGCAGCACAATATCCCAAAAAGAAATCTGTCTGCTTACCGTGGAGATTTCTCCTTCCCGCTCTCCATGGTATTTGCTGTCAGGCAGGATTACCCGGTAGCCTTTCTCCGCCATTAAATAAGCAAGCGGCAAATTATGTTCTTTCGCACTGGTAAATCCGTGGAAATAGACCAGGACAGGCAACGGTTCCTGCTGTCTGTTTGCATCCACGACAACCATACTTGGGACCTGCCCAATAGTCTCTTCTGTAACTCCAATCATCTCTCAAGTCCCCTTCATCAAAAATCATCACTGTCTTTTATTTTAGTCTGTCCGTCCCCTTTTTTTCAATCAAAGTAAACCAAAAATCACTTTACATATTTGCCGCTCCCCGATAAACTAAGGGCAGACGAGGTGAAGTGAATGGAAAACAAACATTTAATTGCTTTGGATTTGGACGGGACGCTGCTGACCGATAAAAAAGAGATCAGCCCCCGAACAAAGCAAGCGGTTTTAACAGCAATAAAAGCCGGACATATTGTGGTAATCGCTACAGGCAGACCGCACCGGGCAAGCATTGACTTTTATCATGATCTTGGGTTAGATACGCCAATGGTTAACTTCAACGGAGCGCTGATTCACCATCCGCGCGACAGCAAATGGGATGTGCTGCATAACCCGATGCCGCTGGAGACGGCACATAAAATTATCGATGCCGCACATGAGGTTGATGTGAAAAATATTTTGGCCGAAGTCAAGGATGAAGTGTATCTGGATACATATGATGAGCAAATCATCGAGATCTTTGATTCTGCCGGAGCGGGTACATCTTTTAAAGTTGGAAATATTAAAAATGAGGTAAAAGAGGATCCCACCTCCCTGCTGATTCACCCGAAAGAATCGCATATTCAAGAACTGCGGGACCACCTGGATGATTATCACGCAGAACTGATTGAGCACCGCAAATGGGGCGCTCCGTGGAATATCATTGAAATTGTTAAAAAAGGCATGAACAAAGCAGTCGGACTGGAAAAAATTGCGTATTACTTTGACATTCCACAATCTCGCATCATCGCGTTCGGTGATGAAGACAATGACCTGGAAATGATTGACTATGCCGGTGCCGGTGTGGCGATGGGCAATGCCATTGATGAGTTGAAGGCTGTTGCCAAACATGTGACAACCACCAATGAAGAAGACGGGGTTGCCAGCTTTCTTGAGGAGTATCTGAAGTTGAAGTTTGAAACGGCTTAACCGGATATTTCCAACTATAAAATACCATAGATTTAGCCATACTACGAGTGAACGTATACAAGCGTTCACTCTTTTGTTTCAGTACCTGCCCCTTATTATTCGCGAGAACGACACTTCGTTTTTCTGGGAGGAATTACCCATGGGAAAGCAAAGCAAGTCCAAGCGATTCAGTCAACAGAGCGCTGATTCTGTCAAAAAGCATGACGAGCGGTTCCCTTACCGTTCCCGCTTCTCTGATGCAGAGCGGAAACGTGAGGAAGCAGCCAATCACACTGTAGGAGGGTTTTAATTGGCGAATAACAATTTATTCCAACAAGCCAAAAACGCTGTGAACAACATGATGAACCGGCAGGGAAATGCCTCCCAGGCCGACAAACAGGCTGCACAGAATGCCATTCAGGCTGCACGCGGCGAGGCTTCTCCGGAAGAACAGCAGCAGCTGCAACAGCTGGAGCAGCAATTGAAACAGCATAATCAGTTGCAGTAACCTCCGTACCATAATGGCAATTTCCACTTCATTCTTAGGATGAAACGGATTTGCCGCGGAATAAGGACTTGGCTTGTATCCAAGTGTGCACTGCCCTCCGGCTTAAAAGGCTGGAGGGCAGTTGTTTACGCTTTTTTCTTGTTAATAATTCTGCTACTATAGAATTAACAGAACGAGGAGGGAATACAAGAAATGACAATTCGCGCAGAAGAAACGCCTAATCCCAATGCACGTAAATTTACATCTGACAAGCTTATTTTTGAAGGAACCAGCAGCATTTCCGTTATGCCTGGAAACGAAAGCGAACATCAAATTCTCAATGATTTAATGGAATTGGACGGCGTGGACAACGTATTTGGCTACCAGAATTTTATTACCGTCAATAAAAATTTTGACGCTGAGTGGGAGAGCCTCACACCGAGAGTGGTTGAAGTTATTGAAGGGTATGGATTTTAAACGTACATAAAGTATCAGCTTACAGTTGCGAAACCAAGCCTGCACTGATGCAAAGAGCCAGTCTGAACGAATTCAGCTGGCCTTTTTTTATTCCATCTCGACAGGAATATAGTTCGGATTTACCTGTTCCCCTGCTTCATTTTTGCCATACACCGTGATGACTGGCGCTTCCCCGCTATCACCTGCATTTTCCGGAAGTTTCAGTTCCAGCTCC
This sequence comes from Lentibacillus sediminis, assembly GCF_002763455.1. GTDB lineage: Bacteria > Bacillota > Bacilli > Bacillales > Amphibacillaceae > Lentibacillus_D > Lentibacillus_D sediminis_A. The sequence goes on along the minus strand of NZ_NIXK01000003.1, from coordinate 281,875 downwards.
ACATCACTCCAGCCGTAATGGCCTTCCCCAAGGGAGAGGGAAGTTTCTTCAATCAGCACCTCTTCTCCTTGTTCTAACGTATAATAAATCTCCTCAGCGTCCCCGTTCGCTTGTGCAGTGAGCAGAGCATGCCCGTTCTCCACTGTCACTTCGATGTTCCTCAGTTGGAGAGAAGCTTCTTCCTCTTGGCCTTCCTCCGTCTCGGATGCTGTATCCTCGCCGCTGTCACAGCCAGCGAGCATAAGCAGTGCCAATGCTATGATGATATACCTCATTTTCGTTTCTCCTTTTTTCCTGCAGAAGTGTTGCTGCCTTAATCTTTCCGGAACAGCCCAAACACGTTGGTAGTCTGGATCACATTGGTAAATGCTTTCGGATCCACCTCATTGATAATCCGCTCCAGATCATACAATTCATAGCGGGTGATTACAAGATAGAGCATATTTTGATCGGAATTGGTGTATGCTCCCCTCGCTGGCAGAATGGTTATCCCCCGCAGCATCGTTTTATGAATCTCATGCTGCAGTTCTACTGCCTTGTGGGTAATAATCATCGCCGTCAGCTTCTCGTGCCGTGTATGCAGGGCATCGATTACTCTTGTCGTGACATACAAAGTAAGCAAGGTGTACAAGGCATTTTCCGGCTCATACAGCACACCTGCCATGAGGATAATCACGGAATTCAAGGTAAGGAAATACGTGCCAATGGGCCTGTCCTTCATACGGGAGAGGACCATAGCTACAATATCCATCCCGCCGGTGGACGCACCGATTTTTAATGTAAGTCCTACCCCGGCGCCGCCGATCAAACCGCCAAATACCGCATTCAGTATGATGTCATCGGAAAAAGATATAACCGGCAGCACTTCCAGAAAGATCGTAGCAAATACGACAGAAATCACACTGTAAACGGTAAAACCTTTCCCTACCTTATACCAGCCAAGAATTGCGACCGGAATATTTAAGATAAACAGCAAAATACCTGTACTGATTCCAATCCCGAGAAAATCCTGAAACACACTGGCCATGAGCTGAGCTGCTCCTGTAAAGCCGCTGGCGTAAACATTGGCCTCAATCAGGAAGAAATTCAATGATACAGCATTAAGCAATGCACCAAATATAACGATAATAATTCGTCTTGCCTCAACTAAAAACATAACTGCCTCCTTGCTGGCAAACTGCCGATTATTGTTTGCAGTTTTTAAAAAATTAGTAAATATCCTTTGACTAACCAAGAATATAGCTTTAAACTATAAGAAGTACAAGTATAATATAAATGTAGGTGATAAAATGACGGTAAAAATTCTAACTGATTCCGCATGTGATTTATCAGAGAAACATTATAACGAATTTGACATCGAAATGGTACCATTAACAGTTCATCTGGACGAAAAAGACTATAAAGATGGGGAAATCAATCCAAAAACGGTTTATGATGCAATGCGGAAGGGCTCAAGCACGAAAACCTCCCAAGTGTCGCCGCAAACCTTTAAAGCTATTTTCACATCTTATGCAGAGAAAAATCAACCATTAGTGTATGTTGGCTTTTCTTCAGAATTATCCGGCACCTACCAGACCGCTAAAATGATGGAACAGGAAGTCAAGGAGGAATACCCTGACGCCCCGATCCATCTTGTGGACACCAAATCCGCTTCCCTCGGCTTTGGGCTTGTGGTGCTCCATGCAGCAAAAATGGCCAAAGAAGGCTTTACCGCAGAGGAAGTTGCAACTGCTGCAGCGGATCATGCCGAACATATGGAACATATTTTCACCGTTGATGATTTGGAATACCTAAAACGCGGTGGCCGGGTAAGTAAAACCCAGGCCTTTGTCGGCGGCTTATTGAATATAAAACCAATCCTCCATGTGGAAAACGGCAAACTTGTCCCACTGGAAAAAATCAGAGGTTCCAAAAAGCTGTTTCCCCGGATGCTGGAACTGATGAAAGAACGCGGCAAGAATTGGGAGAACCAGACAATTGGCATCAGCCACGGGGATGACCTGGAACGTGCCGAACAGCTCGCAAGCATGATTAAAGAAAAATTCGGCGTGCAGGAAGTCGTCATTGAAATGGTCGGGTCCGTCATCGGCGCCCATGCCGGCCCGGGCACCATTGCACTGTTTTTCCAAAATGAATAAGGAATGCAAACTTCCTTCTGATCTGTGAGCCGGGTCGGGAGGTTTTTTTGTTGTTAGGGTGGGTTTTGGCCGGGAGTCCTCGAGGACAATTGGGGTGCTTCGGCGGTTACTTTTGTCCTTGAGAAAGGCTCTCGCGGACATTTTGACTGCTCTGGTGACTAGTTTTGGCTGATAGCGACCGTCTATCGGACATTTTAGCTATCCCGATACCAATTTTGCCAAAAGAAAACTTACACAAAACGCTCCCCATCCCCGCCATTCATCCCCCATAAAAATAATTCCGCTTTTTTCTTCACAAAATTGTAACAAAATCCTTCCATCGGCGTCTAAGTGATCAAAGAGAAGACAGGAGGGTCAATTTTATGAAAAAGCATTTGATCTGGTTTACTGCCGCAGTGCTTTTGGTTACAGCAGTCACTATGGGCAGCCTGGCTGTATTCGGAAAACCTGCCGCAGAATTGCACTCACCGTCCAGCTATGCTTCCATCTCCCAGGATTGGACAGTTCATTTTACCGAACCAATGAATCCCGCTACCTTTACGGAGGATACTATCCGGATAACCAGTGAGGAAGGCGCAAAACAGCCTGTTACCCTGGAGTGGAATGAGGAAAACACCATTCTTACACTGAAAGCGCCGGCGTCCGGTTACGAACTCGATGCTTCTTATCAGCTCACCATCTCCCACAAAGTCGAGGCAGCAAACGGCAAAAAGCTCGCCAACCCATTGTCGCATTCATTTACCGCGGCTGCAGAGCTGGAGCAAATTGAGAACCAACAGCAGCTTGCTCAGCTGCTGAAAGAGCGCTCTCCGGAATTGGCGCGGGAGCAGGCAGAAGTCGGAGTGACCACCACGGAGAGCAGCATGGATACAGCGGAATCAAGCGCCGGCAATGCGGAATCAATCACAAGCAATGCGGCATCTGACGTTTCCACAACCAATGTTCAAGTAGCAGGCATCGATGAAGGAGATTTGATCAAAACAGATGGAGAGTATATTTACTTCGCACGCTCAAGTGATATCGTTATCACCTCAGCCGATCGGGAAGAAAGCACAGCAGTAAGCACCATTGCCGAAGAAAACTTTCGCCCCGCGGAGATTTACCTGGAGGGTGACTTGCTGATCAGTGTTGGCCATACGTATGAACCGATCCGCCTGGAAGAAACGGAGCCACCGCCAGGAGATACCATTGATATCGCGCCAATGCCCGTTCAGCAAAACCTGACAACCGTACACATATATGATATTTCTGATAAAACGGCACTTGAGAAAGTGCGCGAAGTTAGTCTGGAAGGGATGTACAAAACTTCCCGGAAAATGGACGGCCAGCTCTACCTTACCGCAAGCCATCACCCACCATTTCAGATTCAACAGCAGGATGACGCAGAGGCTAGACCCTTTTTCAAAGATACGGCCGTTCAGTCAGAAGGAGCGCCGGTGGCATTTGAGGATATGTACTTTTTCCCGGAAAGCCAGGAGAATAACTATCTGCTGATTGCTTCGATTGATTTGCAGGATCTTGATGAAGAAGCAAAAGTGCAAACCTATCTGGGCGCTTCCAATGAGTTTTATATGTCGGAAAATAATATCTATCTCGCTGTGAATCAGTATGAGAAGAGAGATATCTCTAAAGAAACAAATACCAGTATGATTGCAAGCCCCGCAGTCAATACAAAAATCATGCAGTTTGTGATTGATGATGGCGCAGTTTCTTATCAAACATCGACCGTTGTACCGGGAAGGCTGATCAACCAGTTTGCCATGGATGAGCGGGACGGCGTTTTCCGAGTTGCCACCACAAAGGGAGAGATGTGGGGGCCTCCCGAGCAGGAACCGTCGACAAATAATCTCTACACCTTTGACACTAGTCTCAATCCCCTTGGAAAAGTCGAGGGACTTGCGGAGGGGGAACGGATTTACAGTGTCCGGTTTATGGATCAAGTTGCCTACATGGTAACGTTTAGGCAGGTAGATCCATTGTTCGTCATTGATCTGAGCAACCCGCAGGATCCAGAAGTATTAGGCGAGTTGAAGATTCCCGGATTCAGCAATTATCTGCATCCGCTTGATGAAGATCATGTCATTGGTTTCGGCCAGCATACTACACTCCAGCAGCTGCAAAACGGCGAGGAACCGATTGTGCGGACGGAAGGATTAAAGATTTCGGTATTCGATGTGAGCGATCCGGAAAACCCAAAAGAGAAATACAGTAAAGTCATCGGGGAAAGTGGCTCCTATTCCGAGCTGAACCATGATCACAGAGCATTATTCCAGCAGCCAAACAGCAGCCTGTACGGTTTTCCTGCCACCCTGTTTAACTCGGAAACAGTAAAAGAGGAAGGAATGGTGTATGAAAACCAGACCCTACTCCATCAAGGCGCCTTGCTTTACGAGATCACACCGGTAGAAGGAATTGTTTGGAAAGACAGCATTACCCATCAGGAAGCGGACACGGAATTTCCTAATGAAAAGTCGCGAATCCAGCGCATGGTTTCCATTGATGGGACCCTGTACACATTTTCCCATGACCAGGCAACGGCTTACGATATCGCATTGGAAACCATTCTTGGAACTGTTCAGCTTCCTGAACAAAACCAGTCTTACTGAAAAAACTTACTGGCATGATTGCCGTCCTCCTTTCATATAGTGGTAACAAGGTTGTCCATGAACTGGATGAAGGAGGATTGGCATGATGCTAAATGATTTGCTTGCTGCTTATGAAATCGAGCGGCATCACGGACCTGATAGCCTGAATGATGTGCTGGATTTTTATCAGAAGAAGTACATTAGCGGAGAAATTGATATTATTTCATATCGGAACATTTATTATTACCTCAATAAGGAAGGCGCGGAATCGGCACATGAATAGAGAAACTTAGTTTATACCTGTCAAAAAGTCCTGGGAAAGGGCTTTTTTCTTTGTTGTTCTTGGAAACATTCTTCCTCTGTCAGCAAGCATTCATGGCCCTTTTGATGATTGAACCAAGCAAATTCGGGTAAATCTATACTATCACGAATTTGAAGGAGGAAATTTTCATGCCAATGGAACATGAAAATGGAAAAGAGACCCCCCCGGCCCAGAAGCAAGACAAACAGCCGGGCGTGGAATCAAAAATGCATCCCCAGCCGGAGTATATAAATGATTCCTACCAGGGAAGCGGCAAGCTGAAGGATAAAGTCGCGCTGATCACCGGTGGGGACTCCGGAATCGGACGAGCTGTCAGTGTTCACTTCGCCCGGGAAGGCGCGGATGTGGCAATTGTTTACCTTGAAGAACATGAAGATGCCGAGGAAACAAAGCGGCTAGTGGAGCAGGAAGGCAGGAAATGTCTGCTGATTGACGGAGATGTCGGCAACCAGGCATTTTGTGAATCGGCCGCCACCCAGACACTGGATACGTTCAATAAAATCGATATCCTGGTCAATAATGCGGCAGAACAGCACCCACAGGGAAGCTTCATGGACATTACCAGTGAACAGTTGGAAAAGACTTTCCGCACCAATATTTTCAGCATGTTTTACCTTACCAAAGCAGTATTGCCGAATTTAAAAGAGGGCAGCTCGATCATCAACTCATCCTCGATCACAGCTTATCAGGGCAGCAAGGATCTGATTGATTATTCGGCGACAAAGGGAGCGATCACTTCCTTTACCCGCTCCCTGTCCGAAGAATTCGCTCCAAAGGGTATCCGGGTTAACGGAGTTGCGCCCGGACCGATCTGGACACCGCTGATCCCTGCAACTTTCAGCAAAGAAAAAGTGGACGGGTTCGGCGGAAATATGCCAATGAAGCGACCCGGACAACCAAAAGAGCTTGCACCCGCCTATGTATATCTGGCCAGTGAAGACGCAAGCTACGTCTCCGGACAAATGATCCACGTCAACGGCGGTGCGATTGTGAACGGATAAGGCAGCAGTATCATGGTTGCAATGAAAAACGCTTGGGGTGCAGTTCAGTGCAGTTCAGTTCAGCCCCAAGCGTTTTTCCTTTCACTATAAATCGAACCGGGTCACACAGATTCCGCCTTATTCCGTTTCCGCTGCTTATAACTCAAAAATGCGACTCCTCCGATAAACAAAAGAATCACCCCGCCGGCAAAGCCGATCAGCCCCCAGTTCAGTCCCCTGTCCGGCTCGACCACATAAACTTCGGTCGATTCTCTCGGAATAGCGATTTTAAACTCACCATTCGCATCCTCCCGGACAATATTATCGGCCAGATAGCCCCGCAGCTGCATTCCTTCTGCAACATCAGTTACCGGCACCATCTGCGACTCTGTATCATTGTTAATCGCAATAAACATTGTTTCATGCTCATAAGATCGCTTAAACACACTCATTGCACCGCTCGATCCCACCATTTCAAATTCACCAAGCGATAAAGCCGGAAATGCATGTTTTAACGAAGAAATCCGATTATGAAATTCCGTCAACTCGGGATTTCCGCTGTTAAAGGGAACAAGCCGCTGTGAGTCTTGAGCATCCTCCCCGTACATCGACAGTTCCGTTCCCTGCAGAATCTGCGGCACACCGGGAGCTGTATACATATAGGTAAGTGCCAGCGTCCAAGCGGTAAGATTATTGCGTCCGTTTTCCGCCAGTTTTTGGGTAAACCGTTCACTGTAAAAATGATCCATATAAAGAATATCAGAGTTGCTGCCCGCCTCTTCCCAGGTCTGATAAATCTCTGAAACAGGCACCCCCGGCTGTGCAAAGACATCTGCCATAACTTCATGCATGGTTGGATTGTCTATTGCGTCCAACGCCGTGCTCCTCAAGATCTCTTCTCGATTCTCATCCTCCATGAGAATGTCTCCAAATAAATAAAAATCAGGATTTATTTCTTTGATTTCCTCGGTAAATATCTGTAAGAACTCCGGGGAAGCCTGGTCCACCGCATGGAGCTGGAAGCCGTCGATATTTGTCTCCTGCATCCAGAATTGTGCTGCATCCAATAGATGGGCCGCAACTTCAGTATTTTCCTGGTTCAGTGCTACGGTCTGCTCTGCCCAGTCTGCTGTCACATCCGCCGCTTCCCTTGTCCAATTTGTATCTGCAGCCTGCGAGTAGGAAGTTGCCGCATAGTTCGTCACAAACTCAAGCACTACCTTCATCCCCCGCTCATGTGCCGCACCAACCAGTTCCTGCAGATCTTTCATCGTGCCAAATTGCTCTTCCACGGCAAAGAAATCCTCAATCCAGTAGCCATGGAATCCGTCCGGCGCATTGGCCATGATGGGTGAAAGCACCAGAGTGGTTACTCCGATTTCCTGCAGGTCGTCCAGCTTCATGATAATTCCCTGAAGGTCGCCGCCCTGATAGGCATTCGGATTTTCCGTATTGACTTGTTCATCATTGGAACGGTCCCCATTGTTAAACCGATCCACCATAATATGATAAATAATTTCTTCCTGGACTGCTTGTTCCTCAGCGGAAACAGGAAAAGCACAGCTAAAGATGACCATCACTAACAGCAGTACTGCTGTCATTTTTTTCCACATATGTATACCCCTAATCCTTTAATATCAAAAGGTCTTCCTTCTATTATTAAGCTTTGCCGTAATTTTTCAAGGAAATCCCTTACAATGTTGAAAATAGTTCACAAAAAAACATCCACATGGAAAAAGACTGCCTCCCGCCTGAGACAGTCTTCATCCGCTCATCCTTGCTACAACGGCAGACGCCAGAAACCAAGGATCAGCGTCAGAGCCACCGCAATCAGCAGCTGAATCCATGCTCCTGTTGCCGGTTTTGCTTTCTTCTGCTTGACCAGAATCATTTCCATGGCAGCAATTACCCAAATGCCGGCCAATCCTTTTACAATCGCCTCCGCGGACAGCGGCATTGTAAAATTGGTCAAATACCCCGTGATCAAACTTCCACCCGTGTACAAAATAAACAAATAATCAAGCCGCAAAATCATATGTACAATTTTTGCCGGTTTTCCTTTTCCCTGCTTATACATTATCAAAGCGACAATAAAAAGAATCAGTGCCAAAACCCATGAGGTGATGTGCATATGTGTCACGTTGTTTCCTCCTTCATTTCCTAACTATTGCCATCATATCATGTCCCCTGCAAAAAATCATTTTCAAACCGCCCAAGAATATGTCAAAAAAGCAAAACCTGTTATACTAAATAAAGAGAACCGAATTTCATTCATCGGAGGGATAATATGGTATTGAACAGTCAGGAGATTATTGATCAGACACAGGAATATGGCGCGAAAAACTACCACCCGCTTCCTGTAGTCATAACTAAAGCGGAGGGTGTCTGGGTGGAAGACCCGGAAGGCAACCGCTATATGGATATGCTGAGCTCGTATTCCGCGCTTAACCAGGGGCATCGCCATCCGAGAATCATTGACGCATTAAAGAAACAAGCAGACGCAGTTACCCTAACCTCCCGAGCCTTCCATAACGATCAGCTTGGGCCATGGTATGAGAAAATCTGCAAACTGACCAACAAAGAAATGGCACTCCCAATGAATACAGGGGCAGAAGCAGTGGAAACAGCCATAAAGGCAGCCCGCCGCTGGGCCTATGATGTCAAAGGGGTGGAGGAAAACAAGGCAGAAATTATTGCTTGTGAAGGGAATTTTCACGGCCGCACGATGACCGCAGTGTCCCTGTCCTCCGAGACGGAGTATCAGCGAGGCTTTGGACCTCTTCTTCCGGGAATTAAACTGGTTCCATACGGGGATGTGGAAGCATTGAAAGAAGCAATTAACGAAAACACCGCCGGCTTCCTGTTTGAACCGATTCAGGGCGAAGCGGGAATCGTCATGCCGCCGGAAGGGTTCCTGAAAGAAGCCTTTGATGTTTGTAAAGAAAATAATGTGCTCTACATTGCAGATGAGATCCAGGCAGGTCTTGGACGCACCGGGAAAATGTTTGCCTGCGAATGGGAAAATGTTTCACCGGATATGTATATTCTCGGCAAAGCACTTGGCGGAGGCGTCTTCCCTATTTCCTGCATCGTCGCGAACAAAGACGTGCTTGGTGTTTTCAACCCGGGGTCCCACGGTTCCACTTTCGGAGGAAACCCGCTGGCCTCTGCGGTATCCATCGCAGCTCTTGACGTCCTGGAAGAAGAGAAACTGCCGGAACGCTCATTGGAACTGGGCAATTACATGATGGGCGAACTGAAGAAAATCAAGAATCCGAAAATCAAAGAAGTTCGCGGTAAAGGCCTGTTCGTTGGTGTGGAACTGACCGAGTCCGCACGTCCATACTGTGAAGAACTGAAAGAAAAAGGGCTCCTCTGCAAGGAAACCCATGAAAATGTTATCCGTTTTGCCCCACCGCTCACTATTGAGAAAAAAGACCTCGAATGGGCTGTTGGGCAGATCAAAGAAGTACTGCAAGGCTAAAATGTGTAAAACCACTCCGGATGAGGAGTGGTTTTATTTTGGCTTACGTGATCTTTCCCGCCGAAACGGCTGCCGTTTTCCGTAAGTCAAACTCCGCCATAGCCACTCCAGCGGACCAAAGGAAAAACGGGCCATCCACCACTTGCTGGCAAGAACCTGCAGACTGAAGATAATAACCACGATTCCTATCCCCAGAGATGGGTTAATAGAACCGTACAAACCAAAGCCAACTCCGTAGAAAAGAACAAAGCTGATCAGCGATTGTGCGATGTAATTGCTCAATGCCATCCGCCCCACATATGTAAATGGCCGCACCAGCCGGTAGCCGACATTCCTCTGGGCCAGCAGTGTGATCGACAGAATATAAAACAATGCGGATGCAGTCCCGCCAAGATTATCCTGCATATAAGAAAACCACACCGGATTGCCAAACGCATATGGACCCAGTTTTAACAGCAAAAATAAAACCAATGACACGACCCATAGCCGCACCAATATGGCCCGGTGCTGTCCGGGTTCCTGCAGAAAACGCCGCTTCGCCAGAAACATCCCGAACAAAAACAGCGGCAGCAGCATAAACACCATAATGACGTAACCAAAAACCCCATTACTGTAGACCCAATCAACATAATTCTGTGACCAGATCGCCGTCAGACTGCCACTCTGATAATTGACTAAAGCCTGCTGAATAGCCGGACGATTTACAAAGCCGAGAAAATCCCGTGCCAGGTAATACATCAGTGTGAAAAAGCCAACACTGCCGCCAAGCAGGATCGCAGCCCAAATCAGAAGCGTCCTCCCTCTCACCGTCAGAAACGGCAGCATCAACAGTCCAATAATTCCATAAGACAGCAAAATATCTCCATGCCAGATGAGGAAGGCATGCACCAATCCAAAGCCGATTAGAATGAACAGCCTTTTGGTCAAAAACGGCCGGTATGCCGTCCCTCTGATCTCCAGTCTGTCTTTCATCATCTGAAAACCGAAGCCGAATAAAATAGAAAACAAGGTATAAAAACTCGCCTGAAAAAACACATCGATAAATGTAATTGCAAATTGATCAATGGCTGCCGGCCACGCCTCCCTCTCCCCGCCATATAAGAAATACGGGGCAGAGAAGGAACCGATATTTACCATAAAAATACCAAAAATAGCGAACCCGCGGGCGGCGTCCACCCACTGCAGACGGTTCGCTTCTTTCGTCGGAGCTGCTTGAGGTTCCATAATCCAACCCTCTCCTGGTTAAATTTGTATCTGTATATCATATTCTAGCAAACTTTCCGGAATCCTTCTTTTCCAGGGATGAATTTTGTTGCTGAGGCCGGTATCTGATACCAGCACTCCCTCGTGCAAAACTGACGAAATGGGAGCTCAAAATGCATGAGAGCAACACTCTCTCCCGCTCCGGTCCTTATCCCCTCTTTAGGTTGAATCCTTCCCGCTCTGACTACCGCACCTTCCCTCAAAAACCAAAAAAACGGACAGCACCATCCGTGCTGTCCGCTCCTCCATTCCTTATTTATCTTTTTTGCGTATCTTCCGGATCTCATCAGCCACAAATTGCACTTGTGTACCGACGACAACCTGAATATTATGCTTGCCGACCACATTGATACCCGGCACGCCGGTTTTCTTGATTTTATCTTGATCGACCTTGTCCATGTCTTCCACTTCGAGACGCAGGCGGGATACACAATTATCAACTGTTCGGACGTTTTCATCCCCGCCAAGACCTTCGTAGATTTTCTCAGCCATCACAGCTGTTTCATCTTTTTCACCAGCAACTGGTGTCTCATCATCTGCTTCGTAGCTTTCTTCTACTGCTCCTTCTCCTGGTTCATCTGCTTCCCTTCCCGGGGTTTTCAAATCAAATTTAAGAATCAGGAAACGGAACAGGAAGTAATAAATCACGGCAAATACCAGACCCTGCACAAGCAGCATGTATGGCTGGTTAGCAATTGGAACAGCCAAACTCAGTGTGTAGTCAACAAAACCGGCACTGAAACTGAAGCCAGCCGTCCACTCAAACAACGCCGCAATGAACATGGAAAGTCCAGTCAACGCTGCGTGTACAACAAACAATACAGGAGCCAGGAACATGAATGAGAATTCAAGTGCCTCTGTAACACCGGTAAAGAAGGATGCAAAAGCTGCTGCCATTAAAAGAGATGCAGCCTGTTTTTTCCGCTTCGTTTTGGCTGTGTGATACATCGCCAGAGCAGCTGCAGGAAGACCGAACATCATAATCGGATAGAAACCTGCCTGATAACGGCCGGTAATACCTTTTTCCCCTTCACTTGCCCAGAAGTTGGCAATATCATTGATTCCGGCAACATCAAACCAGAAAACCGAGTTTAACGCATGGTGGAGACCTGTCGGGATAAGCAACCGGTTTAAGAAACCGTATATTCCTGCACCAACAGCCTCCAGCCCAATGATCGCTTCACCGAATGATACCAAACCATTGTAAACGATTGGCCAGACAAAGAATAGAACGGCTGATACAACCATCATGGCTGCTGCACTCATAATTGGCACCAAGCGTTTGCCGCTGAAGAAAGCAAGCGCATCAGGCAGCCGGACATTGCTGAACCTGTTATACATGATGGATGCAACAATACCGGATAATATCCCGATAAAGACGTTTGCGATATTTCCAAATGCAGGATTGACTGCGCTTTCCTCAATACCCTGAAGTCCAGCAACTCCGCTCACACTTAGAACGGTAGTCGCAACCAGCCAGGAAACCAAACCGCTTAGCCCGGCCGCCCCATCCTGCTCTTTGGACATTCCGACAGCGACACCAACCGCAAAGAGTACGCCAAGATTACCAAGAATAGCATTCCCGCCGCTTGTCAGAAAATTACCGATAACACTATCCTGACTAATTAAATTCAGGATCCAGTTTCCAATCCCTATCAGAAGCGCGGCGGCAGGCAATACAGCAACAGGCAGCATCAACGACCGACCGAGATTCTGCAAATAGTTCATCATGATTTTTCCTCCTATCAATTTTTTACAACATTAAAGTATAAATAGCTCTATATGGTTCCGTTTTCAAAATAATCCCTGCCCCTTTTAATTTGGCCGAAGCCGCTCAATATGAAGGGTAATGTACCCCAGCTCTTCCTCCGGCAAGATAATCCCAAACGAAACAGCTGCTTCTTCCGCTACCTGTTTGGCACATTGGTAGGAAATAGGATATTTCTGTTTGATCATTTCAAACATTTCCTGATCCATTACGTGACTGTCCTGATACTTCGCCCTCATCAAAGCAAATTGCAGGTGTGTGACAAGCCGATCATAGGATATGTCCGTCGCATCAATCGTAATGGACAAAAAGTCGCTGATGACCTGCACCATCTTCTGTATCATTGTCGTTTGCCGGACTGTTTCATGGATATCACCACCTTTACTTTTCATCGTGTGAATGTACAGGGCAATAAATGCAGCCTCATCAACAGGCATCTTTATCTCCATCTTTTCTTTAATCAGTTGTATCGCCCACAGGCCGACATCAAACTCCTGCCTGTATAAAACTTTAATCTCTCTTAGCAAGGCATTTTTTAACTGAATCCCATTCTGTTCCCGTTCAATTGCAAACGAAATATGATCGGCAAGCTGTACCCGGATATGGTCATTCAATTCGGTATCAAGCTGTTTTTCCGCATAGTCAATGATTTTTTCCGAAAGAGTAAAATGTTCTTCCGGTATCCGGAGCAAAAGCTGCTGCAGTTTTTCATTTTCTTTTAGTACAAACAGCTTTTCAATTTTTTTCGGGTTTACGACATCATTTTTTCGCTTGTCAAAACTCACCCCTGAACCGACGGCGATTTTTTCTTCCCCTTGGTCCATCACAATGACCGCATTATTGTTTAGTATCTGTCTGATTTTCATCCAGGCACACCTCCCCTTGACTCCCGCAAAACTATTTATCCGAGGCAGTGATAATTACAGTTTCTTCATAATTGGCCTCGGTTACGTCTGTCATCGTGAACGTCTTGCCTGTTTCCTGGCCGTTTGTAATTACAATTGGCGTTACGTCACTTGATGCATTGCTGCGAATATATTCAAGATCACATTCCATCAACAGCTGACCCTTAGTGACCTTATCGCCTGCCGCGACATGAACTGTAAACCCTTTTCCCTCAAGCGAAACCGTTTCAAGCCCAATATGAATCAGGATTTCGATGCCATCTTTCGTTCTGAGTCCAATGGCATGCTTCGAATCCGGAAGCTGGACCACCTCGGCATCAATCGGTGCGTAAATGTTGCCATCAGATGGTTGGATTGCAATACCGTCCCCCATCATTTTTTGACTGAATACCGGGTCAGGCACCTCCTCCAGCGGAACAATTTTACCATTCGCTGGTGCGTATATCTCTGTATTGGAATCTCCTTTTTTAAATAAGTTTTTTAACATGAAAAACACTCCTTTGATTGTTGTATAATTTTGTTTGTAGATTAGTATGCACTGAATATCGGCAATTAAAAAGGCATGGCGGTATAGAGGAGGAATCATATCCCCCTTCTAAAATACCACCATGCCTGATCATGTCAGTAACATGTGATGCCAATTCATCTGTTTCTACCAAAATTCTACCACGTCCAACAAGTAAAAACAACTAATTAACATTATGTTGCCGGCACTTCCAGCAGCAGTTCACCTGCAAAGAAATAAAGATACGTCTCGTTTACCGGCTGTTTCCAAATATGCTCAATGGCATAACGGTAAAGGTTCATTTGTGTTTCATAGCGCTGGATCATTCTTTGTTTCAGCCTTTCATCCACCGCATCGGTGATGGCATCGGTTTTGTAATCCAAAATCTGCCATCCGCCATCTTGTGGTATGACACAGTCGATGACTCCCTGAATCAGCACTTTTTCTCCGGTGCTGCCAGTCCAGTCAGTATATACCTTTTCCGCAGGCAGGGAAAGACTGAATGGCACTTCCCGGTATAGCACCGGGGCTTCCATCATCCGCTTGGCAACAGCAGATTGGTAGAATTGCGCAATGGCGGTCAAGTCAATGATATCCGCCTCCTGCCTTGTCAGGATCTCACGCTCAGCAAGTTCTTCCACATGCTCAGCAATCTCAAGTTCTCCGAGTGGATCATTCATAGGCAAATGCTGCATCACCGTGTGCATCGCTGTTCCTCTCTCTGCAGAAGTGATCTTTTTTTCTTTCTGCATAAAATTTGGGCGCTCAGCAATCGGACTGCGGAAGCCTTTGACAAACTCCTCACCGCTGTATTCATCTTTTAATTCCCGCTGTCTCTTAATCTCCGTCACTGTCTGTTTCGCCCTTACCTGTGCCGCTTCGGCAAACGGGTACTGATAAGAAAGACGGTTGTCGACAAACTGCTCCAGTGTCTCATCACCGTCAGGAACCGGTTGCCACTCAACAACATGTTCTCGCAATTTCCCGTCCGCTTCCTGCTCCGTTTTATCCAAATTGGCCAGTTCGCTTCCATGCAGAAGGCTCACATCCCATTTGGACGGGTCCATTTGTATCTCATTCAGCACGGCACCGTCGCTCTCATCTGTTCTTAGTAAAGCATTTTCTTTATGACGAACTAGCGCAGGTCCAACCCAATCCAAAAAAGACTTAGATTCCATGCGGAAATGGGCAGGAAGCACCCAATTCTGATAATCAGCCATTTTTTGCCATTTTTTTTGCTTTTTCTCGAACGAGGCGACATTGCCAACCATCACAAGTTTCTCCTTGGCTCTGGTCAGTGCCACATACAGCACCCGCATTTCCTCCGCCAGGGACTCTCGTTTCAGCTCACTTTTTACTGCTTGGAAAAGCAGTGTCGGATACGTGATTCGTTTCACCGGATCAATGTACTTGCTGGCAAATCCCAAATCCTTGTGCAGCAAATATTTATTATTTAAGTCCTGCTGATTGAATTGCTTATCCATCCCACCAACAATGACGACAGGGAACTCAAGCCCCTTACTTTTGTGGATCGTCATCATTCGTACAACATCTTCCTGTTCACTGAGCGCGCGGGCTGCTCCGAGATCGTCTCCCCGTTCCTCCATTCGTTCAATGAACCGCAGGAAACGGAACAGACCCCGGAAAGAAGTAGATTCATAGCCTCTGGCCCGATCATAGAGTGCGCGCAGATTTGCCTGGCGCTGCCGACCGCCTGGCATGCCGCCGACAAAATCGTAATAGCCGGTCTTACGGTAAATATCCCAAATCAAATCAGATAGAGCTCCTTGCCTTGCAGCCAGACGAAAAGCATCCAGCTGTTCAAGAAATTCTTCCACTTTCTCTGCCGTTTTATCGGTATTCTGCCGTTTGAAACCGAGCAGCGCTTCATAATAGGTATGCTGTCTTTCGGCAAGCCGAACCCTGGCCAGTTCTTCTTCGTTTAAACCTACTATCGGAGAACGCAGTACAGAAGCAAGCGGAATATCCTGTCGTGGATTATCAATTACTTTCAGCAGACTGATCATAATTTTTACTTCAATCGCCTCAAAATAACCGGCGGAAAGTTCCGCGTACACAGGAATCCCCTGTTTTTTCAGTTCATCGGCAATCGTCGGCGCCCATGTCATCGACCGCATTAAAATTACAACATCGCGGTACTGCAGATCCCGCTGTGCTTGTGTTTCTTTATCGAAAACCTGAAGCGGCATTTCCTCTTTCTGACCAATCCATGTTTTGATTTTCTCCGTATACGCTCTCGCTTCGAGTTGGGCTTTTTCCAAATCCTGATAATCTTCTTCATCATTTGCCGTTTCCTGTTCCTCGGGGGCTTCCCGGTCAATAATTAGCAGTTCCGGACCAGGGGCAGCAAGCGGCAGACTGTCATAGGAGGTATTGGCATAAATCAGCTCAGCATCCGAATCATAGGAGATGTCCCCCAATTCCTCATCAAGAATTTGCCGAAAAATATAATTTGCCCCTGTCAACACAAGCTCCCTGCTGCGGAAATTGCTGGCCAGGTCAATTCGTCTCCCCTGACTTTCTGCACCGGCAAACTGCTTATACTTTTCAATAAACAGAGATGGTTCCGCATGACGAAAGCGGTAGATACTCTGTTTGACATCTCCTACCATAAAGCGGTTTCCCGGTCCAATTTGATCACTGATCAGACGAAGAATTGTCTCCTGCACCAGATTGGTATCCTGATATTCATCAATCAGCACTTCACTGAATTGCTGCTGGAATCCGGCTGCCACCTGAGAAGGCACCGGATTGTCTCCATCAGAGGCTTCATCTGTAAGCAATTGCAGGCAAAAATGCTCCAAGTCGGAAAAGTCGACAATGGCCTGCTCCTGTTTTTGTTTGGCAAAACGGTCCCGGAATTGTTTGACCAGTTCGACTAACTGCCGAATAACCGGTGCCATTTCCCGCATGTCTGCCACATGCCCTTCCAGGTCCCGGCTAAACCAGTCCCGCTTCATATTTTCCCAGCGTTTTTTATAGCTATTTCTTACATCCTGGACCTGTTTCTTTTTCTCCGGATCACAATCTGCTTTTTTCCGGGAAAGCGCTGCAAATGTGCTATCTGTCATAAACGACTGCAGCTCACTCCAGGAAAACTGCAAATGCGCACGCGCCTCCTGCAGCATGACGAGATCCGTATCGATAGCTTCTGCATAATGATACGGTCCATCATTTTCTCTGGTCAGCTGCATCGCCTGATTCATTTCTTCTTCTATCGCAGCAAACTGATTTTCCACTTCCCGGCGAATAATCTGCAGCCAGCCCAGTTCCTCTTCCTGCCAATCCTCCGATACATCATAAACGGCGGCGAGTTGATCCAGCCAGTGCTCCGGCCATGGAGACTGCATTGCGAATTGATACAGCTTTAACACCAGATCCTCCACCTCCGCATCACTGCGGTCACTGGAAAAGCGATCAACCACAGCGAAAAACTGTGCCTGCTTTTCCTCATCCTCACTGCCATACCATTCTTCAAACAAATCATCCATTACTTCTTGCTTGATCAAATCCGCTTCCATGTCATCTGCAATCCGAAAAGCAGGATCAATATCCAAAAGATACGCATATTGTCTGATCATATCCAGGCAAAAGGAATGCAGAGTGGATATCGATGCCTTCTGCAAGAGAGAAAGCTGTTTCTTTAAATGATGGGAGGCCGGATTTGCGGCCAATGCAGCTTCCAATGCTGAACCGACACGGTTACGCATCTCCTGGGCAGCCGCATTTGTAAATGTCACGACAAGCAGCTGATCAATATCTGTCGGGTTGTTCTTATTAAGCAGCTTTTGAATGATCCGTTCCACGAGCACCGCCGTTTTTCCTGAGCCTGCTGCAGCAGCGACCAGGATGTCACTGCCATCTGTGTATATCGCCTGTTCCTGTTCTTTTGTCCAATTAACCATCCTGTTCACCTCTTCTCTGCAGCTGTTCCAGTACTGCTTCCTCTTTCATGTCATCAAGCTTCCGGTAACTGTTTATCTCCGGATCAAACTGGCAGACAGAACGGAAATCGCAGAACGTGCAAGCAACATTTGCTTTCTTCTGATAGGGATTTAACTGGACTCCGCCTTCGGTAATATCCACTCCCGCCTGCTGTACAAGCTGATGAATATGCTGCCTCAAATTGGAGAACGTTTCCTCATCGGCCACATGCGAGCTTGTGTAAAAACCGCCATTCTTTTTTACCCCAGCAGGAATGATCTGGCTGTGGCCTGTTTCAAGTCCTGCGTCCATCTGCCGGACGATATCTTCATCTGAGAGCAGCAGTCCCTGCATTTTATATTTTTTAAATATCTCCGCTTCAATTGCCGAGTCATTCAGCTTCTCATTATTGGAGATCATCGGGTTATGCACATGGAAATACAGCACCCCGGCCGGTGTCGCCTTTTTGCCGAGCCAGCTTTCCGAATGGGTGAGAATCACGTCCAGGTACGTAAGCATCTGCAGTGCCAGTCCATAATACACCTCGACTAGGTTCAGACCTTTGGAACTGGACTTGTAATCAATAATTCGCAAAAACAGATTCTCACTGCTGAGCGATTTATCCACCCGGTCAATCCGTCCTCTGAGCATCAGTTCATAGCCATTCTCCAGCGGCATTCTGAGTGGCGGAAGGGTTTCATTTGTCCCAAAACCAAGCTCCAGACCAACAGGGGTGAAATCACTCTGCCTTGCCTGTTCGCTAAGCACAAAAGCCGCACGGGAAATAATCTCCTGCAATTTCTTCTGGATATACTGATAGCGGCTGGAACTATGCAAAATCTGATGCTGCAAAATCGGTGCCAGTCCGGAGACGGCCTTTTGCGCGTAACCTTCCGTATCCTTCCTGCTCAGCTGAGAAAAATCTTTTCCCTCTGCCTGAACCCATTCCGTGATGGTTTTCAATGCTTCATGAAAAAGCTGCCCGATATCCGGAGCATCTAATTTAAAGGTTTTCCGCTCCTGGAGATTCAGGCTGTATTTGGCAAAATGCTGATAGGAACACTGATAATATGTCTCCAGCCGGGAAACGCTTGCCTTCACTTCTTTGGGGTAAAGCTCTTGCACCGTTTCCGTAGTGAGATCTACCGGCTTGTTCTGGTAAAACAAGCTCTGCAGGATCCGATAGGTCGTTCCATCTTTTTTATGATTATTTATATACCAGTTCAAGACATGCCGCCAGACCGGCTGCACCGGATAGCCTTTCTGTTTGCGGGCCAATTGTGCGGTTAATGCAGACCTTGTTTTCATCGGAGTGGTAATAAACCGGTCAGCCTCGAGCAGCTCTTCCGGGTCTTGGAGCAAAATATGCTCACAACAGACCGGAAACAGTTCCTCCATCCGGGTGATAAGCTGAGAAGGCATTTTTGCTTTTCCTTCTTCATCACTCAATGGATAACTGATCCACAGCCGGTCTTTCGCAGAGGTAAAGGCAATGTACATGTAGAACCAATCATCAAGCAACTGCCGGCTGCTGCTGTCAGCAAGCCTGATTCCATGCTCCCTTAGCATGTCCCGCTCCTGTTCACTGATCATCCCGTCGAGTGCCGGCTTCATCGGCCAAACGCCATCATTGACCCCGAGCAGCAGGGAACATTTAATTCCACTGATCCGAGAGCGGTCAATCGTTCCGACAATAACATGATCAATGCTTGGTGGAACATGGGCAAATTTCAGGGTTTCCATTCCAGCCTCCATAGACGAGCGGAAAGTGCTTAAATTCATCTTTTCCTCTCCGGCCATTTCCACCAGCTCATCCAACAGCTGCATGATCGCATTCCATACCTGGTCTTGCTCCCTGCCCTTTTCAATCTCCCCTCTGGTGTCATACTCTTCACGAATCTCTTCCAGTTTGCGTGGGACATTCAATGTTTCCAGCAGCAGGTAAGTCGTTTCGCATAATTCCCTGACAGTCGAGGCTGATCGAATTTCTTCATCAAACGATTTTAACGCACGCACTACCTGGTAGCGATATTTGTTAATCCGCTCCTGTGCTTTTTTCTCCGCACTGGTCTGTGCAGACTGATCAAACCCGCGGAACCGCTGAAAAACCCACTCTTCGTCCGATGTCCAACGCTGGCGGGAGCGGATGCCGTATTCAATTACATAGTTCTCCAGTTCATCAATCGCATCGGATGTTAATGGAAACTCGGAGTCATCCGCCGGAATAAAGCCGGTTTTCAGCACACGAAATATTGCTTCATACCTCCAGTTTCCCTCAGCAATGTCCAGCACAGAACGAAGCAGCTCAATCAGCGGATGATTAAGCATGGTCCGTTTCTCATCAATAAACACCGGTATGTCATGATCCGCAAATACCGTTGCAATCAAATCATGATACATATCGGTTTGCCGGATAAATACCGCAATATCCCGGTAGCGGTAATTTTCTTCGCGCACCAGTCGTAGAATCTTCTGCGCGGCACCTTCCACCTCGGCACGCGGGTGGACGGCCTCGGCAATATTCATTGGAACATCGCTCTCATAAACCGGAGCAGGCCGTTCATCGAAATAACGCTCCAAATGGGCAAAATACGGCCGGTCGGAAAATCTCCCATCTTCAGGGTCCAGGGCGACTGTTTCCTCTACAGCAATCCCATTCTCCCTCGCTATTTCTTTCAAAGCATGATAGGTTTCCGACGTTTGATAGAATAAATCCAGTTCTGATATACCATTCTCTTGGGAAGGATCGGTCGTCAAGGCGAAAGTGACAGTTTGGCATTTCTTCATTAAAGCTTCCAGCACCTGAAGCTCCTGCGGGGTGAAGTCATGAAATCCATCCACATAAATTTCCGCACCCTCAAGCAAGCTGCATGATTCTATTTTCTCTGCAAGAAGCCGCAGCTGATCTTCACTGTCCATATACTGATCCGCCAGGGCAATAAATAGCTGCTCATAAATATAATGCAAATCCTGCAATTTATTGACAAGGGCCTCTTCCCCTGGCTCCTTATGTACATAACGCTGGATTTCCCCAATTTGTTCTGCCAGCACTTCAGGAGTTATGGCATAGCGTTTAAACTCGGTAATCATGTTTTCCAGTTGGCTCAGAAAACCCTGCTTCTCCATTGCTTTCTGAAAAGTGAGCCAGTCCCCTTGCTTTTCTTCAATGATTTTTCTTAGTATCATCTGAATACCGACAGAGCTGATAAATTGTCTTGTGCCTCCACCGGTCTCCTGCAGCACACGCCATGCCAGTCTTGAAAAACTGACAACCTGTGCCCGCGTGCTTCCCTCGATTTCTTTATCCTGAAATAAGGAATATTCCTGCTGGAATGTCATCTGATCCGGAACAATATAAAACAGCGGCGGGCCCAGAGGATCTTCCAGCAGTTTTGCTTTTATCTCATCCATTGACCTGCCGCTTTTCCCTGTTCCGGCTCTCCCTAATAAAAACCTGAGACCCATCGTATATCCTCCCCATTTGAATCTGTTTATCTATAGACTGTTTAGTGAAAGACCGTTGTTTTATTTTATCAACTGTTGACACAACCTACCGCTGCGGAAATACCCCTCGCTTTCCGCGGGAAGCTGCCGAGCCTCCTCGCGCTGCCGCGCTATGGGGTCTCGCCTATGCTTTTCATCCCGCAGGAGTCTCGGGGTATTTCCTCCGCTGACGGTGTGCTTCGGTAACTAAACAACAGCTATCCACTTTGTTGATGGCTGATTGGAGCGGAGGGCAGTCGACTCCTGCGGGAACAAATCTTTTCGATGGGGCGAGTAACCGCAGTCCCAGCACGTGTCTAGACCTGAGCAGGAAGTGTCAAAGGATGGAAGGCTAAAACCGCGACGTCCTGGGACTGCGCGTAAATGCTCGTCCCACCGAAAACCGTTTGTCGCAACGCCTTCATGACTAACATCCTGTTAACCCGAGGCTGAAGCCGTGCCCGCGGAAAGCGACTGCCCGCAGCGGAAATCAACATGCACTTATGTCGCATTTTTTAACAATTACGCGGATTAAAAAGCAACAAAATGTACGAAAAAACCCCATCTATTAGTCTCATCGAAAACACTATTCCCTCTATTTAATTACCATAAGACAACTT
The DNA here is from genome assembly GCF_002763455.1 of Lentibacillus sediminis. GTDB lineage: Bacteria > Bacillota > Bacilli > Bacillales > Amphibacillaceae > Lentibacillus_D > Lentibacillus_D sediminis_A. The sequence goes on along the minus strand of NZ_NIXK01000003.1, from coordinate 259,877 downwards.
CGCCTCGGAAAGTGGCCAGTACGTGACATCCACCTTCCCGACGAGCTGTTCAACGGAAACAAAGCCGAACTCTCTGCTGTCCCGGCTGTCTTCACGATTATCTCCCATGACAAACAAATGCCCCTCAGGCACCTGCTTTTCTCCTGTCACTTCAGACAAGGTGAAATCCTCTGTTTCCGGAGCGACACCGCTCGCCTCCGCATAAGAATCCAGAAAATCTTCCTCCATATACTTGCCATTGATATAAAGCTTACCATTTTCATAGATCATTGTATCGCCTGGCAATCCGATAACCCGTTTGACGTAATCTTCCTCCTCTGTCGCTCTGAATACGATCACGTCAAACCGGTCCACCTCTGTCACATCATAGACGACTTTGTTGACCATCAGCATGCTGCCGTCATAAAGGGTTGGTTCCATCGACTCTCCTTCGACAACATAACTGGCAAATATGACGGAACGGAAAGTCACCGCCAGCACAATGGCAGCAATGGCTACAGGTATGATTCGTTTATAATTGATTCGTTTATCCATATCTATCTTCCTCCAGGGTTGTTCTATCCTTACATCATACCCGTGTGGAAGATTTTTTAGTCCTTTTCGATATGGAACTGTCCTTTATCTTGGTCCGTTTGTCCAGTCGCTTTTCAATATACTTGCCGATCACCCAGAACAGCAAAATGCAGACACCGACAATAATTGTCCTTACCGGATGCTGGGCAAATTCGGTAATGCTCGAACCGACATAGGAAATGGAAAAGATCATCACAGACTTCCCGAGAAACACCGCCAGGATAAACTGCTTGATGCTCACATTGGACAGGCCGGCGACAACATTAATTATCGAAGAAGGGGAAAAAGGAAAACACAGCAGCAGAAAGAGCGGGCCAAACCCATGTTTTTCCACCCATGTTGTCACTGTATTCACCTGCTTGTTTTCCCTGATTCGCCGTACCCAGCGTTTTCCGGAAAGTTTGCGCACAATGATAAATACGATAACCGCCCCGGTGCTTGCACCAATCCATGACAGCAGGAAACCTTCAATCAGTCCGTATGCCGCTGCATTAGCAATCACAAAGACGACGAGGGGCAAAAACGGCAAAAATGCCTCGATGAATGGAAGCAGCACACCGGGCAGAGGCCCCAGGCTTTCATACTCACCAAGAATCTCAGACATAAATTCTTCGATGCCTTGTGTTTCTATCATCGTCCACCAATCTGTGAACACATTCATTAGATACATTTTGTTAATCTCCTCATGTATAGGAACATCGTGATCGCTGTGCTGCAGCCCCTGATTTTAACCAGCTGTCGCCTGCGGGAACATCTTCCTTTTCTTATATGATCTTCGTAGTTTTCAAAAATATTGGCTGATTTTCCAGTGGATAGAAGCCACTTCCTTTTCATATTACTAAAAATCCAGCCGCCTATCTTGTATTTTAACCAATTATATCATATAATAAAATATAGAACAAATGTTCCTTTATGAGGAGGTAATCTAAATGCGTGAATTGCCTGAGGAAGAACTGCAGTCAGCCACCCGGTTTGTGTTTCTTTCCATGGCCATTGTCGTCATGGAGCAGGATATGAAACATATTGAAGCTGGCGGGTTTAAGATCAAAGAACCCTATCTTGGACTTCTGGCAGAAATGAACGACCATGCGGAGAATGAACGGCGGCAGCTGCGCACCCGATTGAAGAAACAAAACTTCCGGATCATCCCTATCGATAAGGATGATGCCTCTTCTTCTTTTTTATTTTGCTGTGGCACGAAGGAAGCAAAACGGAACTATTTTAACCCGGCTATCCGTAAAAGAGTCGAGGCGATTATTCAGGAGATGCTGACAAAGGCTCTCCCCGCTTATCAGCACTCTTCCGCTGTAAATACTGGATCCGGTTATCGAGCAAGTAACGGAATTGCGCCGTCCGCTGCACCTGATTCAACATAGAACCGTAGGAGACATCAAGCACAATCCTTTTGCCGTTTTTAAAAATAATTTCCGTTGAGTTATTTTGCGCTTTATTCACTTGATCAATATGGGAATGTGCGACCCAGGAACATTTTGCATTGGACGGCGAGGTCGTAGGGAAGAAGTACATCCCGCTGGAAGGATCAATCGTGATCGGAGCCTTGTGGGTGATCCCGCAGATATCTCTGGTGCCATCCTGTCTGCCCTTGAGACTTGCGCCGAAGAACTTGCAGGCATCCTCGATGATTTTGCTTGGTGAGTGATCGACAGCATAGGTGACTTCCTCTTCATAGACGAACGTCACAGGGTTACCGCTGGGATTTTTTTGCTTGATAACTGCCAGTGTCATTGGAGTGATTTCATAAGATGGAGTATACGTATCGTAGTAAAGCATCATTTTTTCATCTTCCTTTCGTTTTTGCGAAAAGGAAGTGGCTTAAGAATAATTTACCAGATTCTCCGCAAAAAAGATAGTGAAAAAATGAATTTTTGTGAAAAAAATAAGTGATTAACTCATATACTGCCGAATGCTCTCGTTTTATGTAAAAAAAGAATGCTCCCGGCAGCAAGCACAGAAGCATTTCTCTTTTAACCTATCAATTTTGTACTTTGTCCCGCAGGCTTCTTCTTAGAATTTTGCCTGTCGTGTTTTTAGGCAGTTCCTCCAAAAAGGAGAATTCTGTGGGGGTTTTGTAGTTTACAAGCTGTTCACGGCAATACTCTTTTAAGGAAGCAGGGGTTAAATTGCTGTCATCGCTCACAACAAAAGCATGCACGGCTTCCCCTGTTCCCGGATGCGGTGTGCCGACAACCGCTACCTCGGAAATGGCTGGGTGAGAATACAGGACTTCCTCTACTTCTCTTGGGTAGACATTGTAGCCGCCAACAAGAATCATATCTTTCTTCCGATCTACTATATAGAAATATCCTTCGTCATCCATACGTGCCATGTCGCCGGTGTGCAGCCAGCCTTTCTTTAGGGTGACAGCTGTCTCATCCGGCATTTTATAATACCCTCTCATGACATTCGGTCCTTTCACAGTGAGTTCGCCTACTTCACCATGTTCGACTTCCTCGCCTGTTTCATCAACCACTTTGTTTTCCACATTCACGATGCTTTTTCCAATGGAACCAGGCTTGCGAGGTGCGTCCAGCGGGTTGAACGTGGTTACCGGCGAAGCTTCGGATAAACCATAACCCTCGGAAATCTGTAAGGCAAATGCTTCTTCAAAGTCTTTCAGAAGTGCGACAGGCATCGCTGATCCGCCCGAAATGCATAACCGAATTGTGGAAAAGTCTGGCTTCCGATCCTTCCCTGTTTGCAGCAAATAGTTATACATTGTTGGTACACCAGCAAACACTGTCGCCTGCTGCTTCCCTGCCAGGTCAAATACTTCTTGTGGTGAAAAATTAGGCATAATCAGCACGGTTCCGCCATTCATCAGAGGGGCATTCAAGGCGACCGTCAAGCAAAAAACATGGAACATTGGTAATGTAGCAATCACTCGATCATCCCCATTGATGGTTAAATAATCAGCCACATCCTTTGCATTCGAATACAGATTTTTATGTGTCAGCATAGCACCCTTAGGTTTCCCTGTTGTTCCGGAAGTGTAAAGAATCACAGCAAGATCATCATCCTCAAGCTTTGGTGTTGGTATGCCCAGGCTTCCATTTTCAACGAATTGGGTAAATGACCGCAGCTTGTTTTCAGGCAGACCACTTTCATCCTGTTTATTTGGAGCGCTTTCACAGACGATGTAATGAGCAATTTCCGAAAGTTCCCCGTCTATGGCTGCAAATTTCTCCAGTAATATATCCATAGTAATCACGGCTTTAACATCTCCATTATCAAGGATGTAGCTCAACTCATGGGAGGTATAAAGCGGGTTAATTGGTAAAACCACAGCCCCAATTCGCAATGCCCCATATAGGCCGATCACATAGTATGGACTGTTTCCAGTCACAAGGGCAATATGATCCCCTTTTTGAATCCCCAGTTTTTGCAAACTGGCTGCGAACTTCTGCACTGCTCCTTCCAGCTCCATGTAGGTCGTTTCCTTGTCCTGAAATATGTAGGCCGGCTTATTTGGCTGTTTCTTCGCCATTTGGTCCAATTGTTCACTTAAATTCATTTGCTTCCCCTCTCTCTTTTTTTCAATGAATGAATAACCATTCATTTTGATGATAAAAAATTTCCTTTGCTACCTTGGCAAAGGGGTGAATTTTCATATTTCTTTCTTAATTAGTATAACTCATAGAGGAAACGTTTTCAAGGAAAGCGCTATCATCGTCTGTCTTCGGTGCCATGAAAAGAGTATGAAAGCAAATGGATCGCTGAATGGACACTTGTCTAAAAACGCGATAAAAAGCACATCACCAGCGGAGGAAATACCCAAAGACACCTGCGGGAAGAAAAGCTTAGGCGAAACTCCGAAATGCGCATCTCACAAGGGGGCTCGGCCGCTTTCCGAAGGTGCACGAAGGGTATTTTCGCAGCGGCAGGGTTATGCCGCAGTTTATAGAAAAAGCGGCCCTTCGCATGAGAGCCGCTTTTCTTCAGTAAACCAGATTAATAAAATCTTCCTTAGATATTCTGCCGAGGTAATAGGAAACATCGACATCGGAAAGGGCTTCTTCAATGGATTTGCGTTCATGACGTACGCCAATCAGCTCATTTTCCAGGTCTTTGATTTGTCCCATCCCAAAAAAGTCCCCGTAAATTTTGCAGTTTTCAATGATGCCTTTTTTCACATCCAGGCGAACATCAACGAAACCTGCATCAAATTTATGCGTTTCCTGCACATTGAATGCCGGAGATTTTCCATAGTTCCATTCCCATTTCTGGTAGCGATTGCGGGAGATTTCATGGATGTTCTCCCAGTCTTTCTCTGTCAATTTATATTGCGGCACATCGTTTAAATCTTCCACCTCAAACACATGGCGGAGAATCAGGGCCTTGAACTCATTCATGGAGATTTTTTCATCAAGAAATTCCGAGATGTTGGCCACACGGCTGCGAATGGATTTAATCCCTTTTGATTCGATTTTTTCCTTTCTTACATTCAGTGCTTCCACGACATTTTCAATTTCCGAATCGAGCATCAAGGTGCCATGACTGAACATCCGTCCTCTGGTAGAAAACATCGCATTGCCGGAGATTTTCCGGCCACCTGCAGCAAGGTCATTCCTTCCCTGCATTTCTGCCGGCACGCCGATATTATTGAGCGCTTCCACCATTGGCTGGGTGAACTTGGCAAAGTTTTGGAAGCTGTCCCCATCATCTTTGGTAATAAAGCTGAAATTCAGATTTTGCTCATCATGATATACTGCCCCGCCGCCAGACAAGCGCCGAACCACATTAATGCCGTTTTTATCCACATATTCCGTATTGATTTCTTCCACGGAATTTTGGTTGCGGCCGATAATAATCGAGGGTTTGTTGACATAAAAAAGCAAGTATGTATCCTTTTCCCCGAAATTTTCCAGAATGTATTCCTCAATGGCCAAATTGATGGTCGGATCGAGGATGCCTTCATTATCAATGAATTTCATTCGTTCATACCTCCTACTAAAATTCTCTGCTCCTTATTAGTTTACTGCAATGAGAAAGGACAAGCAAAAGAAACCGTTCAGGAGGAAGGTCCCCATGTCCAGCCCTCTTCTGCCAGCTGTACCGTCCCGCCGAAGTGCTGTTTTGCTTCTTCTGCAAGCTGATGAATCTCTCCATATTGCGGCAGATGACTGAGCAACAGTGTTTTCACGTCTGCCTCTTCGGCAATCGATCCGCCTTCTGCACTGGTCATATGGCCTGCACCCGATCCATCCTGCGCTGCGTAAAAATTGCAATCGGTAATCAGCAGATCAGCATCTTTTGCGAATTGGATCCATCCATTTTGATAACTCGTATCCGCTGTATAGACGACCACTTTTTCACCGTCTGTTATCCGCATTCCGAAGCATGGCACTGGGTGGATCGTTTTCAGGAATGTAATGGAAAATGGGCCGATATCAAGCTGTTTCTCCGGATTGTACTCAACGCCTTTTGTGTACTCATGGGTTAATTGTTGAAAGCCCTGCTCATCCTCGGTATGTCCATAGATTGGCAAAATGTCTTTCTTATTCGTCACAAATGATTGCACGAGCCGGGCATATTGCAGCACCCCGATGTCCGCGACGTGGTCATGATGGTAATGTGACAAGATCACGGCATCCAATTCGGTCACGTGGCAGTAATTCTGCAGCTTTGACAAAGAACCGCTGCCGGCATCAATTAATAATGAAAATCCATCCTTTTCCAGTAAATATGAAGATGTAGCCCCATTTACCGCAGGGTACCCTCCCCAGAAGCCAAGTACAGTAAGTTTCATAGGTTTTTCCTCCATTTTTGAGTTTGTTGTAACACAGCATTGACTTAATGAATACTGTTATAATACAATAAGATTATCAATCTTTTAGGAGGCTGTGTGCCATGATGAATGTGCTGGAATTTTTTCGGACGTTGCCTAGAAAGAAATGCCGCGAATGCGGGAACCCGATTGTAGAAAAAGCCGACTGTTACGGCAATCTATGCGATGACTGCGATTCCCCTGCAAGCTGATAACCTCTGTATCTATTTTAACTGTACTACAACAAGATTCTGCTATCTACCAGCAGCTATTACTTGGCTGCTGGTATTTGTTTTTACTTGTGATGTTTCTAATTTATTGTCTTTTTAAAGCTTTTTTCGTATGTTTTGTTGCTTATTTATGTCGCAGTTGATGGAAAAAAACTGCGACATAACGATTAATGATTATGGAGCATTAACTCTCGCTCCGGAAATACCCCTCGCTTTCCGCGGGCGCTAGTGAGCCTCCGAAGCGCTGACCGCGCTGTGGGGTCTCACCTATGCTTACCGTCCCGCAGGAGTCTCGGGGTATTTCCTCCGCTGACGGAGTGCTTTGTTGATTTACTGCTTGTCAAATTTATAAAAACAACATCTATTTTTGATGGTTAATTCCACTTAGGGCAGTCTTCCCGCGGGCACGACCTTAGACTGCTTACGAAAAATAGGCTGGACTCAGGGCTAGACTCGTGATATTCCAACTGTAGTCGGCGGTCCTTCGCTCCAATAAACCATCAATAAGGGAGACTTGTGCAATTGATTTGAAAAACAACACCGACAGCGAAGGAAATACATAGAGACTCCTGCGGGAAGAAAAGCCTAGGTGAGACCCCGAAGTGCTCACTTCACAAGGGAGCTCACCAGCTTCCCGCGGAAAGCGGAATGGATTTCCGTAGCGGCAGGAGTTACGTCGCAGTTTACAGGTATTCTGATCATATCAAAGACAAAATCTTTACCTCTAAAATCAGAAAAATATTATCATTCTAGTTGTTTTTGTAGTATAATTATTTAGTGTATCGAAATAGTTTGGAAAGGGGAATGGATATGACAACGACTCAAACAACACGATGGGAGCGTCAGGAGGTTCCTGTGGAGCAGACATGGGATCTGAGCGACTTATTTTCCTCTCATGAAGCATGGGAAAAAGAACTGACGCAGGTTCAGGAAGATATCACAGAGGTAACCCAATATAAAGGCAGCCTCACTTCAAGTGCCAGCAATCTGTTAAGCGGATTGAAAGCACAGGAGAATTTCCAGAAGCGGGTAATCCGGGTTGCCGTTTATGCCAATCTAAAGAGCAGTGCTGACGGGACAGATGCGGATAATCAGCGCGATTCCGCCAGAGTGGCTGCAGCAACAGCTGCAATCAGTGCCAAACTCTCATTTATCCAGTCGGAATTGCTGGAGCTTTCAACGGAAACAATTGAAAAATATATTCAGGAAGAGCCCGAGCTGAAGACGTATAAAAAACCGCTGGAGGATGTTCTGGAGGAAAAACCCTTTACGCTCGCACCGGAGATTGAAGAAACACTGGCTGCACTGAGTGAAGTACATAATGCCCCGCATATGATCTATCAGCGCAGCAAATCGTCAGACATGGAATTTGACTCCATTAAAGACGATGCCGGAAACGAACACCCAATGTCGGCGGCATTATACGAGGACCGCTATGAATTTGCCGAAGATACAACATTGCGCCGGGCTGCCTATGATTCGTTTATCAACACATTGAATCAGTATAAGAATACAATTGCCGCCAATTATGCTACAGAGGTGACCAAACAGGTAACCATGTCCCGGCTGCGCGGCTATGAATCTGTCACAGATATGCTTCTGCAGCCACAGCAAGTGAATCAGGACATGTACCATAATCAGTTGGATGTTATTCAAAAAGAATTGGCATCGCATATGCAGCGCTTTGCCAAATTGAAAAAGGAAAAACTGAGCTTGGACGAGCTGCACTTTTCCGATTTAAAAGCACCGCTCGATCCGGAATTCAATCCGAAAACAAGCTATGAAGAAGCATCGGAGACGATTTTGGAAGCGTTGAAAGTAATGGGACCGGAATACCTGGAGATCATGAAACATGGCATTAACGACCGCTGGGTGGACCGCTCAGACAATGTCGGCAAAGCGACCGGAGCTTTTTGTGCCAGCCCTTATGGCGTCCATCCGTATATCCTGATTACCTGGACAGATACGATGCGTGGCGCTTTCGTTCTTGCTCATGAATTGGGCCATGCAGGGCATCTATACCTGGCCGGGGAAAATCAGACGCTTGCCAACACGCGGCCGTCTACCTATTTCATTGAAGCGCCATCTACTTTGAACGAAATGCTGCTTGCCAATCATTTGCTGTCAAAAACCGATGATAAGCGGATGAAGCGCTGGGTAATTACACAGCTGCTCGGGACGTACTATCATAATTTTGTCACCCACTTGCTGGAAGGAGAATACCAGCGCCGTGTCTATAACCTTGCAGAAAATGGCACGCCGCTTACAGCAAATGTCTTGTCTGAGCAAAAACTGGAAGCACTGGAAAATTTCTGGGGAGATGCGGTCAAACTGGATGAAGGTGCTGGTCTGACCTGGATGCGCCAGCAGCACTATTACATGGGGCTTTACCCATACACCTATTCTGCTGGCCTGACGGTTTCTACCGCGATGGCACAGAAAATCCAGACAGAGGGACAGCCTGCAGTGGATCGCTGGCTGGAAGTCCTGAAAGCCGGCGGTACCATGAAGCCGCTTGATTTGATCAAGCATGCCGGAGTGGATATGTCCAAACCGGATGCTATTAAAGAAGCAGTGGCATATGTCGGTTCTCTCGTGGATGAGCTGGAAAAGAGTTATGAGTAAGAAATAAAAAAAACAGCCGGTGGCGTCTCCTCCGGCTGTTTTTGTGTTCATTATAATTTGTTATGCATTATCCAAATAACCCAATACGTCACTAACCGCCTTCTCCCCCTGTTCAATACAATCCGGGATGCCGACACCGTCAAATGAACTTCCGGTTGCAAACACGCCTGGAAGCTGCTCGAGCATATCTCCCCTTACCGCTTCAAGCCGGCGCATGTGGCCGACGGTATATTGCGGACGGGCATCTTTCCAGCGTGTCACGACACTGAATTCGGGCTGTGCCGTTAATTTCATGGTCTTCTGCAAATCATCCAGCACCAGCTTGGTGAGCTCCTCATCCGGTAAATCAACGACGGCCTCATCACCAGGTCTGCCCACATAGGAACGCAAAAGTGCTTTTCCCTCCGGTGCCGTGTTAGGCCACTTTTTATGTGTCCAAGTGCATGCGGTAATCCGGTAATTACTGCTTCGGGATACCAGAAAACCGGTGCCGTCAATATCTTTCTTTATTGCCGACTCGTCAAATGCCAGCACTACATTCGCCGTGGATGTTGCCGGAACACGCTGAAACGCCTTAAAAAAATCATACTGGCTGAAGATTTTAGGCAAAGTAAAATGCGGTGTCGCCATCACCACAGCATCCGCTCGGTATACCTCGCCATTGCTAAACAGCACATGATAGCCGTGTTCCTTTTTTTCTACATGATCAACCGCTGTATCTAACATGATCGTTCCCGGTTCCAGTGCCTCTTCCAGCCGATTGATCAGGGTCCCCAATCCTCCCTTAAAGGAGAAAAATGCCCCGGTTGACTGCCCCTTTTTTGCAGGCGGGTCAGGAATAGTTTTCCGCAAACCTTTCATCACACTGCCATATGTCTGCTCGAGCTCATGAAAGACGGGATAGGTTGCTTCCAGACTCATTTCGTTTATGTCTCCCGAATGAATGCCGGAGAGCAATGGTTCGATTTGATTTACAACAAGCTGATTGCCGAATCGCCGGCGGAAAAACGAACCAAGTGACTGATCCTCTTCCTGTTTCCCCCTTGGCAAGACGAGATCGGCAAGCGCACGGACTTTTCCTTTCGGAGAAATCAGTTTGGATGACAGCAATGGTCTAACCTTTTTAGGCACACCCATATAGGTGCCTTTAGGCATTTTATGCAGCTTATTTTTCACCAGCATATACGACTGGCCTGTTGCGTTGCGGATAATTTTATCCTGCAGCCCCAGTTCCTCTGTCAGCTTCATCGCCGGTTTCTTTCTTGCCAAAAGGGAGTCCGGCCCCTGCTCAATGGTAAAACCTTCGCGGTGCAGTGTTTTTATCTTCCCGCCGACCCTGTCACTGGCTTCAACCAATTTCACCTGATACGGGAGCTGGTGCCGCTTGATTTCCTTCTGTAAATAATAGGCGGCGGATAAACCCGTAATTCCGCCGCCTGCAATCAGGATATTTTTCTGCTCTGCCATTACGCATCACTTTTTGTTTTATTTAATACGACTTTTGCCAGGGTATCGATGAACAAAGGATCCGTGTTCGGCATCTCCGGACGATGGTAATTAGCCCCCAGTTCGTCACAGACTACTTTACACTCGTAATCATTGTCGTAAAGGACTTCCAGATGGTCGGCAATAAAACCGACTGGTGCATAGATGAACGAACGGTAGCCTTTTTGTTCATACAGATCACGGGTCAAGTCCTGCACGTCCGGGCCAAGCCATGGATCCGGGGTGTTCCCTTCACTTTGCCAGCCGATTTCATAGTTGTTAATCAATGTTTTCTCTACAATCAGTCTTGCTGTTTCGGCAAGCTGCTCCGGATAAGGATCGCCATCTTGCAGAATTTTCTCCGGCAAACTGTGAGCGGAAACGATTAATACAGCTTCTTCCTGCTCTTCCTGTGTCATGCCTTGGAAAATACGGTTGATCCCATTTGCCCAGAATTTAATAAAGCCCTCTTCGTCATACCAGCTTTCCACCGATTGGATAGAAATGCTGTGTTTCTCTGCAGCTTCATTCGCCCGGCCATTATAGGCTTTCACGCTGAATGTGGAGTAATGCGGTGCAAGCACGATGGAAATCGCCTGCTCGATGCCATCCTTCGCCATTTCCTCGACTGCATCCTCGATAAATGGTTCAATATGTTTCAGGCCGATATATGCCTTAAATTCATAGTCGTCCTGCTGAGCATTTAAGTTTGCCTCAAGCGTTTGTGCCTGCTGCTCGGTGATCTTTGCGAGCGGGGAAATGCCGCCGATCGCTTTATAACGGTCTTTCAAATCCTGCAGTGCATCTTCCGCTGGCTTTCTTCCATGGCGGATATGCGTGTAATACCGTTCAATATCCGCCTCCTGATATGGCGTTCCATATGCCATTACGAGTAGTCCCATTTTTTGTTTTGCCATTATGTCTACACCTCTTCGAAAAAATCTGTTGTTCCATAATTACTTTCCAGTATACCCATGAATGTACTCGGTCAGTTTCTTCAGAGTGGCCGGCTGAATGTCCGGTGTCACGCCATGACCGAGATTGAATACATGGCGGCCATCTTCCAGACCGTCATTTAAGATCATTTTTGTTCTGCGCTCGGCGATTTCCCAATCTGCCAGCAAAATTGCCGGATCCAGATTTCCCTGGAGCACTTTGGTGACACCCATCTCTCTGGCCTCGCTGATTGTTGTACGCCAATCCAGGCCGATCACGTCCACCGGCAGATCATTCCATTCCATAAGCAGATGTCGCGCTCCGACACCGAACACAATCAAGGGAACCTGATGCTGTCTTAGCTCCGAAAAAACCCGTGTCATCACTGGTTTGATGAACACCCGATAATCTGCTGCATTCATGGCGCCAACCCAGGAATCAAAAATTTGAATCACCTTGGCTCCTGCTTCAATCTGCGCTTCCGCATAAGTGATGATCATATCTGCCAGCTTATCCATCAACAGAAACCAGCTTTCCGGCTGCTGATACATAAAGGCTTTTGTTTTTCCGTGATCCTTGGACGGGCCGCCTTCAATCATATAGCTTGCCAGTGTAAATGGAGCCCCGCTGAAGCCGATCAGCGGCACGTTCAGCTGTTCTTCTGTCAAAAGGCGGATCGTGTCCAGCACATAGGGAACATCTGCCTGTGGATTAATCGAACCAAGCTTTTCCACATCCTGGTAGTTCGCCACGGGATTATGTATCACCGGGCCGATTCCGGGTTTAATTTCTACATCCACCCCCATAGCCGGCATTGGCGACATGATATCTTTATAAAGAATAGCCGCATCTACCCCATAGTTTTCCACCGGCAGCCTGGTGACATAAGCACATAATTCCGGCTGATGGGTGATTTCAAATAAACTGTATTTTTCCTTCAGCTTGCGGTACTCCGGCTGGGAGCGACCGGCCTGGCGCATGTACCAGGCGGGCGTATAATCGGTTTTTTCGCCGTTATACGCTCTGAGAATCGTGTCATTGAACGTGTTTGTCATGTTAGTCATCCTTTTTCCTCCATTAATTACTATAGCCGTTTCTGTTTCTACTGTATAGAAATGCACGGTGATTGTCATGAAATTGCCTTGAATCAGGCCGTCAGCCCGACAGACGCACCGTGTTCGAACGTTCACCCTCCAGTTTAGTGAGCGGGTCATATGGCACAACATAATAGCCGCCTGAATTCAGCAGATCCAGTGTACCAATTTCAAATGTCGTCTGGCCTTCCACCTCGCCGATCCGCTCATCGACGCCTTCTTTTTCGCGGTAAATCCGATAAGCAACCCGGTCGTCCTCCGATCCATCCCACGTTAGCTCGCCCTTGATAAGGGTGAATCCTCCAAACGTGTATCTGCCTTCCAGATTGGTAATTTGCGGCAGATCAATTGGTTCCGGCAAGTCTTCCACATGCTCCGGTTTAGTAAACTGCTCCGTCAGCGGGCTGCTTTGGTCCATTTCGGATAAAATTGCTTTTGTCAGGCTGGTCGGATAACTGCTTCCACCTGTCAAATAATGATCCGCTCCCGATTGATCAAAGCCCATCCATGCTGCAGCAGTATATTCCGGCGTGTAGCCGACAAACCAGGCATCTTTTATTTCTCCTTCAGCCAATGTATGCTCCGTGGTGCCGGTCTTCCCTGCCAGTGCCTTGCCGTATTCACCTGGCGAAGCTGTTCCGCTTTCCACAGTGCCCTCCAGCATTTCGGTCATATTCCAGGCGGTTTGCGGGCTGAATACTTCAGAGGTTTCTGGTTCTGTCTGGTAAACCTTATCCTCCTCCTGATTATAAATCGCATCAATGGTATAGGACTCCGTAAAGTCTCCACCACGGCCAAATGTCCCGTAGCTCTCCATTAAATTCTGGGGAGATATACCATGGCTTAATCCACCCAGCGCAATGGCCAACCCTTCATCCTCCAGGTTAATATTCATCTTCTCCAGATAATCCTTTGCATAATCAACCCCGATTTGTTCCAGCAGCCATACAGCAGAAGTATTTTTCGACATCTTGATCGCATCATAGATTGTCACCGAGCCGACAGTGTGACCGTCCACATTGGAGACGGTGTAGCCATCATAATCCATTTGCTGATCGGGAATGACTGTGTAAGGCGTATAGGTTTCCTCCTGCATCAGGGCCGGTGCGTAAACAGCAATCGGCTTTATCGTCGATCCCGGCTGTCTGGCCACATCAACCCTGTTCAAATCACCAAGAGAATAGTCCCTCCCGCCAATTGCCGAAACAATTTCACCCGTTTCGTGTCTCATCATAACAAAAGCGCCTTCCACATCCTCCGTACTTCCCGGAAAATATTCATCATGCTGGAATTGCTCATAGGCAGCCTTTTGGGCAGTTTTATCCATGTTGACAACAATCCGGTAGCCTCCGCGCTGCAATTCATCCACAGAAAGCTGATGTGCTTCGGCGGCTTCCTTCATCACCAGATCAATATAGCTATCGGCCCATGGATTCGGTTCCGGCTTATTGAGAGCGAGACCAAGCGTCTTTCCCTCCGCTGCAAGCCGTGTTTCCTCGGATATTTTTCCAGTGTTTTCCATTGCCATCAGCACCGTATTTCTCCGATTCAGTGCCTTCTCGGGATGATTAGTCGGTGAATACCCGTTAGGACCTTTGGCAAGCCCGGCAAGCAATGCACCTTCCGACAGCGTCAGATCGGCAGCCTGCTTGGAAAAAAAGAAATTGGCCGCTTTCTCGATTCCGTAAACACCTTCCCCGAAATAGATCTCATTTAAGTAGAGTTCCAGAATCTCTTCCTTCGTGTGTGTCCGTTCTAAATGAATCGCGGCCAACGCTTCCTTCGCTTTACGCGCCCATGTTTTATCATTGGATAAAAACAAGTTTTTCGCCAGCTGCTGCGTAATCGTACTGCCGCCCTCTACCTTGCTCATTGCCAGGATGTTTTGAAAGGCGGCCCGGGCTACAGACTTGACATCAATCCCCCAATGTTCAAAAAACCTTCTGTCCTCGATAGCAATGAAGGCCTCTTGCACATGGTCGGGAATCTCCTCCAGCAGCACCGGCTCACGATTTTCCGTGTATAATTCGCCGATTACTTCTCCATCCGCCGTTTCAATGGTTGTCGCTGCGTCCAGCACCAGATCGGTTTCATCAGCAACAATTCTGCCGCCGATTAAAACAGCAGCACAAACAGCCGCTCCAATACCCAGCATCACAGCCAGGAGCAGCATCACACGTTTGAATTTGCGAAGGCGATTACGCTCTGGTACATCTATATGATTGTTAAACATAAGTTCACCTCAGTAGGTACCTTGACAGTCCTATTATACGACAATCTTCAACAATCTGAAAGAATATAGTCCATATTAATTAAGAATGATTTTAAACACGCTAAACTTGAGTGCCTGACATGTCTTCATGTACTATGGAAGAAAGAGATGCGAAAGGGGAATCATCAATGAATGCCTATATGACAATTGGAACGCAGGACTTTTTAAAAAAACTGCAGGAGAAGCATGAGGAAATCCCTATTTACCTGATGAACAGTACATCTGGATCACTGGCGTACTATGAAAGCGAGGAAAAGAATATCTTTTCTTCCGGCAAGGCGTACGATATTGTGCTGGAAAGCGGCCAGATGGAAGAAAAAGGCTATGTCGTTATGAATAATATTCCTGTAACGGATGAAGGGAGAAAGCCACTGGAAGAACGTTTCCGGGAACGAAAGGGAACGATTGAACAAACACCCGGTTTCCAGGCATTCCGTTTTTTGCGGCCGCAAAAAGGCAACACCTATGTCGTCCTGACACAATGGGCCTCTGCCAATGACTTTGAAAACTGGAAGAACTCGGATCAGTTTAAAAAGGCTCACAAGGGGCAGCAGAAAGTTAAACCAACCGCCTACTTCCCGGACAAACCATTCGTTACGACGTATCATATGGAGAATCCTGAAGACTAAAAAACCATGCTAAAAGCCAGCCTGTCAGCAAAAGACCGGCTGGCTTTTATAATAAGTCTACTCACTCAATACATACTGTTCAAAGAATGCTTGGAAGTTTTCCATTGGATGTGCTCCGGTGATTCTGGCAACTTCCTCGCCATCTTCATAATGGACGACGGTTGGTGTAGACTCAATTCCGTATGCTGTTCCCGTTTGTGCAAATTCCAACAGATTAAGTTTTACCATATCAACTCCCAGTTCCTCCGTTAAAGGAACAAGATCAGGAGTTGTCTGCTGACAGTAAACACAGGTCGGACTGTAGAAGTAAACAGTCGTCGGCTCACCGCTCTCAATCGTTTCATTCAACTCATCCGGAAGAATCTGATTCTGGTAATTCGGATCATCCAGCTGATCAATTGTGGCTTGCTCCAAATCTGATGTGCCATATGGATTATCAGCATCTGCCACTTGCTGGTTATTTTGATAGCTGGTTACAAAAATTAGCGCTGCAAACAATACGACAATCACGGAACCGAAAATGATCATTTTCTTTTTCATTGATTATTTCCCCTTCTCCTGCTTCAGAATAATAAGCTGCGTAATAAAAATTAGTATAAAAGCCGTGCCCGCAAGAAACGGAATGGTGATGAAACCAAAATAATTCACATACTGCACATTGCACCCAACCCCAGAGCACGCTTCCCCTGCAGCCTGCAGTGCCGGCAGTTTTTGGATCAGATAATGGTAAATGGAGACAAGCATGCCGATACCGCTTAAGAAAAGTCCAGGCAAAGCCACAGCGGTATCCTTTTTGACCGCTGCCACACCGAAAACAACAACTAGCGGATACATGAAAATACGCTGGATCCAGCAAAGGTCACATGGGGTATACCCAAGAACTTCAGAATAATATAAGCTCCCTGCAGTTGCGACGACTGCTACCGCCCATATGAAAAACAGAAGGTTTTCTGTTGTTTTTTGTACTGTTTTTGCCATAGCAGTATGCGTCCCTTCAGGTAGATTTACATATGTATTATACAAGTGTACATGGAAAAAAACAAAGCCAGTGCCTGAAAAACTTTACGCTTGCAACAATTTTGTGAACATCCGGTTAAGACTTCAGCATGTTATTGCGGTGCACATACACCGCCGCCTGTGTCCGATCATGAACCTCCAGCTTAGCTAAAATGCTGCTCACATGCGTTTTCACCGTTTTGATGCCAATATAAAGTTTTTCACTGATTTCCTGATTGGTCAAGCCATTGCCGATGCATAAAAGCACTTCCAGTTCCCGCTGAGTCAATTCCTCATGAAGCTTGGTCTCCCCTGAACGGAAATTAGACATCATTTTCCCTGCCACCTTGGACTCAATCACATTTTCTCCTTTGGCCGCCTTCTTGATTGCCTCGGCTATCTCCTCACCGGAAGATGTTTTCAATATGTAGCTGAACGCGCCTGCCTCGATTGCCGGAAAAACCTGCTCCTCATCATAATAGCTGGTTAAAATAATCACCCGGCAGGCAGGAAATTGCTCCATGATCTGTGCGGTTGCCTCGATGCCGTTGCCGTCTTCCATCATTAAGTCCATTAGTACAACGTCCGGCTTTTGCTCCAGCACCACCCTTGCACCTTCATTCCCGCTGGACGCCTGGGCGATTACCTCTATTCTCTCATCTGTTTCCAAGTAAGCAATAATCCCTTTTCGTACAATCTCATGATCATCCACCACTGCCACCCTGACCATCTGAACTCCCCCTTGTAAAATTGTAATAGGCTGTTTCCTGAAAGGTTCGTGCGTTTATTAGTTCCATTGAAAAGAATTGTTGTTTTCAACACAAAATCTATAAACTGTAACATGTGTGCTCATTGATTTCCGCTGCGGCAGGTCGTGGGGCATTTTCTATCAACCTAACAAGGAATCCGGATATCGATATAGGTACCTTCCTCTTCACTGGAACGAATAGTGAAGGTGCCGCCAAGCTCTTCACTGCGCTCCCGCATCGTTTTAAGTCCGTAAGAAGTCTTCCGCTCCGCATCATTCACCACATCAAACCCTCTTCCATTGTCCCGGACATATAAAAACAGCTCATTGGATCGCTTGGTAAGCTCAATTGTCACTTCGGTTGCATCAGCATGCCGCAGAATATTGGAAAGCGACTCCTGAATAATCCGAAACACATGCTCTTCCACGGTCCTTGACAGCACAAGCTCCTCCGGGGTAGCTAAACGAAAGTCAATTTGGCTTTTTTGCTGCAATTCTTCAATTAAATGAGCCACACCTTGTTTTAATGATTCCCCGGATAAATCGATTGGGCGTAAATGAAGGAGCAGTGCCCGCATTTCCGTCTGTGCTTTCAATGCCGCAGCAGCAACTTCACGGATTTGCGTTTTTGCTTTTTCCGGGTTCCGATCAAGCTGCTTAACCGCTGCTTCTGACATCATCGTCAAGGCGAAAAGCTGCTGGCTGACCGCATCATGCAGGTCCCGCGCCAGCCTCTGCCTTTCTTCAATCACTGCCGCCTTATGTGCCGAACTGGCAAATTCCGCTTTTTCATCAGCCATCCGCTGCAGCGACTTCACCTGTGCCTGCAGCTTCTCTCCAAGCTCATTCAATTCCTTTCCAATACGGCCGATCTCATCACGTTCTTCAAAATGCACACTGGAAAGATAGTTCCCATTGGCAAATTGGGTAATCAACACGGAAATATGATCGAGCCTGACTTTAATATTCCCGGTCGAGGTAAAGCCTGAATAAACAGAAATGATAAACCCGGCCGCAAGCAATAAAACCAGAAAGAAGAAAATCGCTTCTGCTGTGAGCCATGCAGGCTGGAACAGCACATGCACTGATAATGCCAGAGAGAGAATGACCACAGCCATTAAAAACAGGCTGGACAGATGGGAGCGGAGAAACAGGTAGCGAATACTGGAAAATTTCTCTTTCATTGCCTCTGCACGCTCCCTTTAAACCTGATCAAGCCGGACAGAGCCGAATTTCAGGTTGATCATTAAATCTATTTTTCTTACTGCACTGTCATAGCTGGCCGTTTCATAGGCAAGGGAGCGGTTCACCCCATCAACCTCCTGGCCGGCAATATAAATATCTCCCGCTTTAACAGTAGCATAGACGCGGTAATCCACATTATCCGGCATGATGATGTTCACATCACCAGCCAAGGAACTGATCGTAATCGGAATCTCCTTTTCCGGAATAAATGCTTTGGTAAAATCAAAATAATAATCACCCGCCAAAGCATTCACATCCATCGGCTGCACCTGCCAATTTGGTTTGTTGTACTCAAAACTGCCAACAGAAAAAGCAGACCCATCCCGCTGAAAACTATTTCTTTTCTTCTTATGCTTATGCCAGTATTTCCGTTTACCCGAAGAATGACTGAACAGCCGCAGTCCGATATAGACAATCAAGAGCGGCCACAGCTTGATAACATCCCAGAACGAAAATTCAATCAACGCAAACCGATCGAGGATTAAGAGTAAACCGAATATCAGAAAGAATGAGCCAAAAATCCAGCTGCCACCCCTGCCTCTGATATCATCGACCAGCCACTTTAGCCCGATTCCCGCCAGCAGTACCGGGTAAATGTACATCCAAGCTTCCTGCATGTTCAATGATACAACACCGATGTTTTCCAGCAGGAGCACAGCCCCCAAGCTGACTAAAACCAGTGCCAGAATATAGCGAAAAAAACCATGTTTCATTGCTCACTCCCCGCCTTCTGTCTTTCATTATAGCGGAGATAAGCAGGTTTCGAAACAAACTAAAGATTGTTTTTTTCTCAGCCCTGAGACGGAGATCGATAGCGCTGAATCATCCGGTACAAGGAAATCAAACCAACCAGGCAAATAAAACCGATCACATAGCCAGCGACCACATCGGTTAAATAATGAACATTGATGAAGTAACGGCTCATACCGATTAGAAATATCACAATGGCAAAAAACAGCTGAACGAGCAGCACAGCCTTTTCCGAACGTATTCTTTTCGCGATAAAATAAGCAAGCAATCCATAACAGACCATCGAAATCATCGCATGACCGGATGGGAAACTATGCCCCTCTGCGCTGGCCGCTGGCAGCACACTCGGTCTGCTCCTCTCCACCAACTCCTTGATCAAAAGATTGAACAGATGTGTAAACAGGGTCCCTAAAGAAAACATCAGCCCAGGCAGCCAGTCACGCAAAAGTCCCCACAATACAAATGCCATAATGATCGTGAACGGCAGCAAAAACGGCTGGGAGCCAAAATCTGTTACCCAGCGGAAAAACGTGTACACAAAGGTGTCATCCACCTGCTGCACAAACCCTCTCGTCCATTGATCAACAAATGGCACCGTGTCATTTACAATTTTAACGATCCATACGCCGATAATAATGACAATTAGCGCAAATAATAATGGAAGAATATAGTTTCGTCTTGTTCGCATCTTTCTGCAGCCTCCTCTAATTGCATCATTCCCCATCATGTTTCAAAAAAACACAGAAGGGAAAAGTGTCACAGATCCAACAAATTTACGATAAAAGGGGATGCTGGAATGGAAAAAGATTTACAAAATTTAGTTGACGGGTTAAATGAAGATCTCGCACACGAATATGCCGCAGCAATTCAATATACGTATAGTGCCTCGGTGGTTTCCGGCCTGTATCGTTCCGCACTGAAGCCGTTTTTTGAGGCAGAAATTACAGATGAATTGGGCCATGCTTTATACTTATCAGAGAAAATTAAATCACTTGGTGGGGTGCCAACCACAGAATCGGCGAAGGTTCCGCAGCCAGATGATGTCAAAGGGATTTTAGAAGCAGCGAAGCAATCCGAAGCAGATACCATCGAACGTTATGAAAAGCGCAAAAAGCAGGCAGAGGAACTGGGATACACCGAACTGGTTGTGAAACTGGAAGATCTAATTTCCGATGAAACACATCATAAGGAAGAAATTGAACGCCTGCTGGCAGATCCGAGAATTTCATCTTAACCGATAAAAGAACTCCTGAAAGGGAGTTTTTTTATACAGCAAATTTATCGCTTTCAATGATATACTAAAGAGAAAGAGTAATGGGAGGTTTTTTAATGCTGGAGAAAATTCATCAATCCATTGACGAACACTATTCTGAGATGGTTGAAACACGCAGATACTTGCATCAGTATCCAGAAGTATCGTTCAATGAAACCAAAACAGCCAAATATATCGCTGATTTTTATCAAGATCTGGGCATCCCTTATCAAACCGGAGTTGGCGGCAATGGAGTAATCGCCACCTTAAAAGGCGGAAAACCCGGAAAGACAGTGGCACTCCGGGCAGATTTTGACGCTTTGCCAATTCAGGACGAAAAAGATGTTCCGTACAAATCAAAAGTCGATGGCGTCATGCATGCATGCGGCCATGATGGGCATACTTCCACTTTGCTTCACTTGGCCAAAGTGATGCAGCAATACCAGGAGGAGCTGCCAGGCACAATCGAATTTGTTCACCAGCATGCGGAAGAGTATGCACCAGGCGGGGCAAAACCAATAATTGAATCAGGTGCGCTTGACCATGTCGATGCCGTGTTTGGCACTCACTTGTGGGCTACGACACCGCTTGGTGTTTTGCAAACTACCAAAGACGTGTTTATGGCAGGCACCGACCGGTTTCAGCTTACCATTCAGGGACAAGGCGGACATGGTGCTTATCCGCATGAGACAAAAGATGCGATCGTGATTGCCTCCCAGGTCATCACCCAGCTGCAGCAAATTGTTGCGAGACGCCTTGATCCAATGGAAACAGGAGTCGTTACCATTGGAACGTTTGAAGCGGGGTCGGCCTTCAATATCATTGCCGATCAGGCAAAATTAACCGGGACTGTGCGCTTTTTAAAGACGGAGGTCCAGGAGCAAATTATTGAAGAAATGGAAAAAATCATTAAAGGAACCTGTGTCACCAATGATGCTTCCTATTCGTTCGATTATGTGAAAGGATATCCGCCGCTTGTAAATCATGCCAACGAAGCCGAGATAGTACTTGAGGCTGGGCGGAATCTGGAAGAGATCCACACTGCCGAGGAAGTCGTACCGGTAATGGGCGGCGAGGATTTTGCCTATTACACTTTGCACAAACCCGGCGCCTTTTTCTTCACAGGAGCCAACAAAGAAGGTAACCCATATCCGCACCATCACCCAAAATTTGATATCGACGAGCGGGCCCTGCCTATTGCAGCGAAAACATTAATCTCTGCTTATTTTGGTTATCAGTATGAGTGACTTTTTCGGGTAATATTAATCACACAAAAAAAGCTCAGAGTATTCATGTAGCTCTGAGCTTTACTTTTAAATTAGCTTATTAAATTAAAGTTTACAATACAATCTGATCAATAAGAAACACCTTCCTTCAGACTTCTCACCTCTTCCTCAATTTTTGCCGTATCTATTCTTTCAAAAAGTGGCTTAACATCTTTAAGTGATCGGGAGACAACCTCATCAATCTCATTCCATTTTGGCTTACCTAAACTCAGCATATAATGCACTTTTTCGCTTGATAAAGGAAGGAACGGATATAGGATTTGCGCCAGGTTTGCAATAATGTAAATGCAAGTTACTATTGTGTTATCACATGAAGGAGTCTGTTTTTTTATTTGAATCCAGGGTTTCTGTTCATCAAAGTATTTATTTGCGTACCTTATGAATTCAAACATCTCTTCCAGACATTGTTTAAAATGAGTATTCTCAATTAGATAACTTACTTTATTATAGAGATTAACGACTTTAGCCTTTATTTCCGACTCAACTATTCCTACAGGTATTTTTCCGCCGTAAGATTTCTCGATAAATTTTAACGTTCGATTCACGAAATTCCCATAAGCCCCAAGCAACTCGCTGTTATGACTGTATACAAATTCCCGCCATGAAAAATCTGTATCTCTGTTTTCGGGTGCATTAATAGTCAAAAAGTAACGGATCGAATCAGGATCATACCTTTTTAACATATCCGGAACCCATACCGCCCAATTTCGACTTGTAGAAAGCTTTTTGTTCTCTATAGTTAAATACTCGTTTGAAACAATGTGAGTTGGAAGTGCCCTTTTATCGATACCCATGAGTATTGACGGCCAAATAATTGCGTGGAAAGGAATATTGTCTTTCCCATGCACATAATAAGAAACCACTTTGTCGTCCCAAAATAATGCGCTATCCTGATTTTCGCTTTTTGCCCACTGTGTGCTGGCCGAATAATAGCCAGAAACAGCTTCAATCCATACATATACTTTTTTATTCTCGTACCCTTCTACTGGAACACTGACGCCGTTGGACAGATCTCTCGAAACGGCTCGATCATGCAGCCCTTCCTTCAAATAACGTTTAGTTAATTCAATAGCATTGTCGCGCCACAAGTTATTTGTTTTCGCTTGCTGGACGTATGCTTCAAGTGTTTCCTGGAACGAACTAAGCTTGAAATAAAAATGCTCGGTTTCCTTTGTCACCGGGGGTCCCCACATACTTTGCATGTTCTATTCAACAACTCTAATGATTCTAAAATATTGGAGCAATAATCACATTGATCTCCCCTAGCCTGTTTTCCACAATGAGGACAAACTCCTTCTACAAATCGATCCGGCAAAAATTGATCACAGGAAGGGCAATAACACTGCTCTATTTTTCTTTTGTGAATTTTACCGTTGTCCAGCAACTTGAGAAAAATGGCTTGCACCGTCTCGTGATGGTGGTTTTTATCTGTTCGGGTGTAGCAATCATAAGTAAAGCCTAATTTGCTAAAACAATCCTGAAATTCTTCATGATATTTATCCGCAATCGTCTTAGGTGATACTCCCTCTTGCTTGGCCTTAATAGCGATCGGTGTTCCATTACAGTCACTCCCTGACACGTAGAGAACCTCTTCGCCTTTTAAACGAAAATACCTTGCTAATATGTCGCCTGGCAACAAACTCGCTAAATGACCTAAATGTAAGGAACCGTTCGCATATGGCCATGCACCACCAATAAAAACCCTCATTACTTTTAGCCTCCAGTCACTATAAAATTAAAAAACCTCGTCCTTAGACAATTTGTTTGTCTAAGGACGAGGTATGATCCCGTGTTACCACCTTAATTTACTAATAATTCACATTATCAGTCTCAATAAGTACGGAGCGAAAAAATCTACTCTTATACTTTGACATTTGTAACGAGTGTCAAGTCTCGTCAAAGCTTATTTCAGAAACTGAAAGTCGGCTTCAAAGCTCATAGGCCATTTTCAATCAATTCTTTTCTGCCTCTTTTCAGCTGCCGAGGCTCTCTGTATGAAAATGAAGTTTGATTTACTTTCCTCATCATTGCCTTTGTTTTAAATTGATTTTCTTTATTATTACACAAAAAAGCAAAGTTTAAAAGCATTTATTAAAAATTGTGTTATTCAATAATTTGGCCGAAGCAGTATTCACGCTATCTTCTTTTTCACATACCCATTAATAAACAAATAAGTAAACAACACCCCGCCTGTCAGTGCCAGGAGACCTCCTGCGAACTCCCCGGAAACCAGGAATACGAGGGCAAACAGGACAGCCTGGGCAAACGTAAGCTGAAACAGCAACGTCACCAACGATCTCTGCCGCAGCTTCTGCTCCAGCGGATAAAGATCCAGCCAGATAATTGTCCGGTGATGATGATATAATGCCATCATCTGGAAACAGCTCAGATAAAGGAACAGAATAGCAAACAAAAGACTGATCCACAGATTGGGGATGAAATAGATAAACAGCCCGCCAATCACCACAAGCCGGAGATACATCCCCAAATAGTCACCGCTGCGGATGAATGTAATCCGGTAAAGATAGTCATAGCTGCGCGCCGCAGCAAATGGCATGTTACTGACAAGTGAAACCAGCCATTGCCGCTTTTTCACACGGCTTTTCAAATGTGGCACCTCGCTGAACATGCTGGCAAACCGATAAAAAGCATGCATCCGGTTCTGATCCTTTTCCACCAGCAGATCCCACGCAATGCCGGGCTGCTTTTTAGCCTGACTGTAATCGTACAGGAAAACGCCAATAAACAGGAGAGTTGCCACACCTGCAAAAAACACCTCTCCCCTGACAAGAAAATAAAACACGGCAATATTCATTAATGTGCGGGCAGTCAAATCCAGGCGCCGCACACCTGCATCTCTGATCCGGAGCATCCACCAGTTGGCAAGTAGGTTCCAGACTTTAAACACAAGCACAACCAGCAGTGTCCATAAATAAACCTCGCCGGTACGCTCAGGAAATGCCGCAAAATATAACGGCCCAAACGCCGCAGCTACAAGCAGGATGACATATAACTGAATAACAAAGCTGTAAATAAGCGCATTACGAAAATAAGCGTTCATCTTATTTTCTGCCGCAATTAAAAAGAACAGGTCAGGCTCTTTCAACAGTGTCCTTACAGGGCTATAGCTGACAAGCAGACCGAGTCCAGCACCAATGATCAGTGCGACAGGGAAATTCTCCGGCAGCATCGTGAGCCACCGCTGGTAATAAAAGGCCAAAGCAGAGATAAAAAACAGCATGGCAATCATCAGATGGCCATTAAATATGTAGCGCAAGTAGCGGCTTAATTCTTTCAGATGAGCGGAAAACCGCTGCTTGAAAAAATTATTGGAATCAAACATGGCTATCCTCTTCCTTCGTCAGCTGCACATACAAATCATCCAGTGTCGCTCGCGGCATGCTGAATTCCTCCCGCAGTTCTTCCAGCGTCCCTTTTGCCCGAATCACTCCGTCATGCAATATAACAAACCGGTCACAGTAACGCTCCGCAGTCGCCAGAATGTGTGTCGACATCAGGACTCCCGAGCCATTATATTTCATCTCATCCATCAGCTGCAGATAGGATTGAATGCCCAGCGGATCCAGACCCACAAACGGCTCGTCCACAATATACAGCGGCGGTTCCAGAAGAAAGGCACACATAATCATCACCTTTTGCCTCATCCCTTTGGAAAAATGCACCGGGAACCAATTGAGCCGCTTCTCCATCCGGAACTCTTTTAACAGCGGCGGCAGTCTTTTCTCAAACACGTCCTCCGGAATATCATAAGCCATCGCGGTCAAACGAAGATGTTCATGAAGTGTTAATTCATCATATAATATTGGCATCTCCGGAATATAGGCCATTTGGCTGCGGTAGGTTTCCGGATTATCCTGAAAGGTTTTGCCGTTGACCTGGACCTCTCCCTTTTTCGCATGCATAAGCCCGATAATATGTTTAATGGTTGTGCTTTTCCCTGCCCCATTCAATCCAATCAGACCAACGATTTCTTTCGGCCGGACATCAAATGAAATGCCATGGAGCACATTTTTATGGGTATACCCGCCATGCAGGTTTTCAATACGCAGCAACGGTTGCAACATGTCTCCTCCTCTACAATCCATTATATAAATTTTACCATTATTTAATGGCCTGCACCAAAAGAAAGTGAACATTACTTTTCGACATTTTTCCCTTTCCGTGCATATTTCCCCTTGTTCCTGTTCATATTAAGGAAGGGAGAGGCGAGGATGTCCAAGATTCACTGCAAAAAATTCGCGTTCCACGCAAATGAGGTGTTAGTGATGGGCAGCCTAAAGATTGATTCTTGTGCCAGTTACTGTCCAGTTTCCGCTGGTTTCTGGCATTAAGACAGTTTGTAAACCATCTGTTAATTCACGAAAGTGTTATTTAACCGTACGTTTACGAAAAAGTCCCCGATTGAGATGTCAGGATCATCCTCTCTCTTCTTAAGCAGGCGGGTCTGCCATGAGGCGGATCCGGCCTGCTTCTTGCTTTACATAAGCTCACTCTTACAGATACAATAGAAAAAACAGACAAGGAGTGAGTGCAGAATGAGCCACGAAGATTGCATTTTTTGTAAAATACTGGACGGGGAAATCCCCTCTGCCAAAGTCTATGAGGATGAACATGTCTATGCTTTTCTCGATATCAGTCAAGTGACAAAAGGGCATACATTGGTCATTCCGAAAACCCACACAAAGAATATTTATGAGACCCCGCCGGAAGTTGCCAGTGAGTTATTTGCCCGTGTGCCGGCCATTGCCAATGCTATCAAGGAAACATATCAGCCGGTTGGAATGAACTTGTTAAACAACAATGAACCGCCTGCAGATCAGTCGGTTTTCCACTTGCACATACATATTCTGCCGCGCTACGGCGAGGATGACGGCTTTTACGCAAATTGGCAAATCAATGCTGACAAATACACATCGGAGGATTTGCAGAAAATCGCCGGTGAAATCAGTGCATCGATTAAGTAAGCCTTTCATCTGAAAATTACTTCTTTTGATTTCACCCGATATCTGTTATAATAAAAACATATTTCGCAGCTGACAACGAGTGTACAGCTGGAAGTAAAATTAGCTTAGCTGAGAAGAGGAGAGGAAGAGAATGAACGTAAGAGTCTTAATTTTTCTATCATTGCTGGTGGGAATTGGTGCGGTATTGCACACGGCTGCCCCACCCATATTTGGTGTCAAACCGGATATGCTGCTGTCCATGATGTTTTTAGGCATAATCTCGTTCCCTAAACCGAAGTATGTAGCACTTTTGGCCATTGTGACAGGGATGATCTCCGCCCTGACAACGGCAGCACCCGGAGGACAAATCGGCAATATGATCGACAAACCGATTACGGCATTTGTGTTTCTGGGGTTGTTCCTGCTCGTGAGAAACAGGATCCCGGAGACGCTCAGCGCTCCTGTGCTTACGGCGATCGGGACAATGATCAGCGGATCAATTTTCCTTGGCGTCCTGCTATTCGTGCTTGGTGTGATGCAAGGGACCTTTATTGCCCTGTTCACAGCGGTAGTGCTTCCTGCTGCAGCGATTAATACGGTGATCATGGTCATCGTTTATCCAATCGTTCAGGGAATATTAAAGCGGGCGCGGCCTATAACAGCAACATGAACCACAGCTCTTAATCCCCTGACACGATAACAGTCAGGGGATTTTTTAAGCTCTTCTCGTAAGTTTTGTTGCTTATTTATTTTGCAGGTGATAAAAACTGCGATATAGGCCGCCGCTGCGGAAATACCCCTCGCTTTCCGCGGGAAGCTGCCGAGCCCCTTGTGCTATCGCACTGCGGGTCTCGCCTAAGCTTTTCTTCCCGCAGGAGTCTCGGGGTGTTTCCTCCGCTGATTGTTGTGTCTTTCCATCTTTCAACTACTGTGTATTTAAAATCCACTTCCTGCTCAGGCCCAGACATGTGCTTCATCGCAGGAGTCGCTGACACTCTTACCAGCGAAGGAAATACATGGAGACTCCTGCGGGAGGATAGGCACAGGTGAGACACCGCAGTGCGCAGCACAAGGAGGCTCACCGGCCGCCCGCGGAAAGCGGAATGTATTTCCGTAGCGGCATGTTAAGTCACGTTTATAGATATTTTGATGAAAACAACATATTTTTTAACAGAAAAGGTTTTCTCCGGGTTTTCTTATTACCGGTTTAATAAACACCAAAAAAGAGAAATAATAATAATGATTGGATAAAGGAGCGGATGATGATGGCAAATGGAAAATCAATTGCATTAGGAATTTTGGTCGGCGGCACTGTAAGCGCAGCAGCAATACTCTTAAGCACTCCTGCTTCCGGCAGTGATATGCGCGGCCGCGTGCGGGATCAAGGCGTGGAATGGAAGGAAATGATCGCCAACCTGAGACGGGATGGACTGCGTCTGAAAACTCAACTGAGAGAAACCTCCAAAGAAGGCGCTGCATTAATCAAGGACCTCACCCATGAAATGAAAAAATCAGTGCAGGAATGGAAAGACACGGTGGAACCGCATCAGGAGAATATTTATCAGTATCTGGAGCAAATTGAAGGCAGTTTGAGAGAACTGGAAGAAAAGGTGAAGAAACAGTAACGAAAGCAGCAAATTAACTTCACAGCTTATTAAATACCAACATAATACTCGCATTACAGAAAAACCGGAATGGCACACCTTTCACAGGATGCCATTCCGGTTTTTTATCAAGGATATATTTCCAAGTTTTCTTGCTTATTTATTTCGTAGTTGATGGAAACTGCGACATAACCTGCCGTTTACAGCTGCGGAAATACCTGCGACTGAGTGCGCGTTGATTTCCGCTACGGGCAGCCGCTTTCCGCGGGCACGGCTTCAGCCTCCTCGGAAGAAGATCACTTCCTGCGGGGTCTTCAGACTCGTGCTTTTCCCGCAGGAGTCGGCTGCCCTCCGCTCCAATCAACCATCAAAAGTGGATGGGAGGTGGATTTAAACAGCAGTAAAGTCGCAAACCACCTCAGTAAGCGGAGGAAATACCCTGAGACTCCTGCGGGATGATAAGCATAGGTGAGACCCCGCAGTGCGACAGCACGAGGAGGCTCACCAGCGCCCGCGGAAAGCGAAGGGTATTTCCGCAGCGACGATGAGACCCACCACTTATAATTTACGTCGCAGTTTATAGATATTGTGTAAAGACAAATTTTTTTCAGAAAACAACCTTTATCAATAAATAACATGCAAAAAGCCGGGACATATCCCGGCTTTTTGCTAATCTTATATTCGTTTTATTGCTCTACATCCGCTGTCCATTCAGACACGACATCCTGATTTTCTTCTACCCAAGTTGCGGCAGCATCTTCAGGAGAGGCACCTTCTTGAATGGCAACCATTACCTCTTCCATGGAAGAAGTTTCCCAGTAGAAGTTATCCAATACACTGTAGACGTTTGGCATATCTTCTTCCAGTCCTTGACGCACCATGGTGTCAATGGTTTCTGCTTCACCGAACCCGCCTTCAGGGTCCTCCAGGTACTTCACGTCATATGTCTGGAACTTCCAGTGCGGGGACCAGCCTGTTACCACGATTTCCTCTTCGTTTTCAATCGCTTCACCAAGCGCTGTGGTCATTGCACCGCTGGAAGAGGTCTGTAATTCCCAGTCAGCCAGGTTATCATAGGATTCCATTGCTGCTTCAGTTGCAGCCACTACACCTGCTCCCGGCTCAATGCCTGTGATGGTCATATCAGCCTGAGAGTCAAGGTCTGCAATGGAATTTACATCCATATAAGAAGGAACCACCAGTCCGGTTTTCGCTCCTTCCAGGTTTGTGCCCAGATGCTCCACTTGATCGCCATATTCTTCAAATTGCGCTTCATGAGTCAGTGGAAGCCAAGCGGCAACCATTCCATCTGCTTCTCCGTTTGCAACAGCTTCCCACATAACCGCATTGTCAAGCGGTGTCGTTGTCACCTCATAGCCTAGGTCTTCCAGCACTTTGCCGACTACATGAGTGGAAGCTACTTCTGTATCCCACTCCACATAAGCAAGTTCTACTTCTTGCCCTTCACCAACAGCTCCGCCTTCAGAACCGCCGTTTGAAGATCCGTCTGTCGTACCTTCGTCAGACGACCCCCCGCCACCACAGCCGGCAGCCACCAATGATAGAGAAAGTCCAGCCGCCAGGCCGAGACGTTTCCAGTCAAATTTAAACATAAAACTAAAATCCCCTTTTCTAGAATAGACTTATATATATGGAAACTTTTCATAGAGAAAAGATACCAACTCTTTTACGACGCCTTACCTCTCGTCATATTTTGGGTAATGCGGTCGATAATTATTGCCAGAATAACAATTCCTATACCGGCAACAAACCCTGTACCAACAGAAGCACGCTGTAGGGAAGAAAGAACCTCAGCTCCCAGTCCCGGTGCCCCGATCATGGAGGCAATAACCACCATCGATAAGGAAAGCATCACTGTCTGGTTGATTCCAGCCATAATTGTAGGCCTTGCCATTGGCAGTTCTACTTTAAATAACTTCTGCGATCCGGTGCTTCCAAATGCGTCGGATGCTTCCACCAGTTCTTTGGAAACCTGGCGAATGCCTAAATTTGTCAGCCGCACTGTTGGCGGTGTAGCAAAAATAAGCGATGCAAAGACACCTGGCACATAGCCGATGCCGAAAAACGCTACGGCAGGAATTAAGTAAACAAATGCCGGCATCGTCTGCATAAAGTCGAGCACCGGCGACAAAATAGCCTCCAGCACACGGCTCTTGGACATCAAAATCCCAATTGGCACCCCGATAATAATGGAAAGAAGACTCGCCAAAAGAACAAGCGTGACCGTGTTCATCAAGTTGTCCCAATGCCCCTGGTTATAAATAAACCAGAGACCGACAATCGAAAAGGCCGCCAATCCAAATTTTTTCCCCGAAATAAAGAAGGCAATAACTGCTGTAATCAGGATAAGGATCACAGGTGGAATTCCCATCAAAACAGTTTCGGCCACAAATTCCATCACGATGGTCAGATATTCCTTAATCGGATCAAATAAAAAGGCAAATGTATCGGTGAGCCAATCGGTTACTGTTTCCGTTCCTTCAGCCACCGGTATCTGCGGAATAAAATCAAGCATACCTGTATTAGCCATTATCAATATTCACCTCGCCATCTCCTGTCAGTGCAGCAATAACTGCACCGCGAACAATAATTCCCATCAGTTTGCCGTCTTCCACTACTGCTACTGGAATCGGCGAATCATGGATGATATCAAAAATTTCCTGCATGGACGTACCTTTATCCACTCTTGGTATATCGTTTTTTAATATCCCATCAAAACTGTTGGCATCCTTTTTCCGTGCTTCGGAAGCATCGTCAGCGGTAATATATCCTTTCAGATTCCGCTTGCTGTCAACCACGAACATGCTGGAAAGCCCTTCTTCTCGCATGCGCTCCAAAGCCACGCGCGGTCCATGTTTTTCAATATTGACGGTTTCCGGACGCTTCATGATATGTTCCGCTGTCAGGACCTTGGATCGATCTACATCCTCAACGAATTTCTCCACATAGTCATTTGCCGGATT
Organism: Lentibacillus sediminis; assembly: GCF_002763455.1. GTDB lineage: Bacteria > Bacillota > Bacilli > Bacillales > Amphibacillaceae > Lentibacillus_D > Lentibacillus_D sediminis_A. Next base: position 228,419 of record NZ_NIXK01000003.1, on the reverse strand, counting down.
AACGAGAATTTCTTCCGGTGTGCCGATTTGCACAATCGACCCATCCTTCATCAGGGCAATCCGGTCACCAATCCTGAGTGCTTCATCCAGATCATGGGTAATAAACAAAATGGTTTTCTTCATTCTGGACTGAATGTCGATTAGTTCATCCTGCATGTCCTTGCGAATCAGCGGATCAAGCGCAGAGAACGCCTCATCCATCAGCAGGAATTCAGGGTCGTTTGCCAGTGCACGGGCAAGCCCGACACGCTGCCGCATCCCACCGGAGAGCTGATTCGGACTTTGATTCACATAATCGCCCAAGCCAACCAGATCCAGTGCCTCTTTTGCTTTTTTCTTACGTTCTTCCTTTGGCACCTTTTGGATTTCCAGACCAAATTCAGCATTTTCCAGAATACTGCGGTTCGGGAACAATGCAAAGTTTTGAAACACCATGCTCATTTTTTCCCTGCGCACCTGGCGAAGTGCCTTTTGATCCATTTTGGAAAGTTCCTCTCCATCAATGAGGATGCTGCCCTCAGTTGGCTCAATCAGCCGGTTGATCAGACGAACCAGTGTTGACTTTCCGCTTCCGGACAGACCCATAATGACAAAAATTTCTCCGGCTTCCACCGAAAAAGATGCCCGGTTTACCCCGACTGTATTGCCGGTTTCTTTTAATATAGCATCCTTTGACAGACCCTGATCCAGGAGCTTTAACGCCTGCTTAGGGTTTCTGCCGAATACTTTTGACAGATTTTTCACTTCAATGACCGGCATGTTTTTTTCACCTCGTATTCGTATTTTAAAATTTAAAACCCGGCTTACCCGCCAAGCTTATTTCGCGGCAGGTCTCCATTGTACTTATGAAGATAATAAAGTATATATTTTATTTATCTACCAGGAATGCAGAAATGTGCCTATGACCTTTGCATCAGAAATACTGCACGCAAAAACAAATGAAACCTCTTTCGTTCATTTCTTCGCCGCTCCCTCATTTACCTACCTTAACACTATAAACCATATTGCATTTTCATTACAAACTTTAAACAACGTCAATTTTGTACATTTTTTACGTACAGTTTATTCTGTACGTAGTTTATTAAGCTATTACGTTGTTTATCTCCTTTTTGCTTTGAAATACGGTACAATATCCGATTTTGATAATTTTGGAGTCTAGTGTAACCTTTAAGTAATAGCGATTTAGGGGGCATACACAGCTATGACAGAAGTGAAGCAGCTGACAGAAAAGGTTATGATTGAATTTGCAAAAACCATCGAAATGTTTGACCTGAGTCCTATGGAGGCGCGGGTATTTTCTTATTTATACTTGGCTGATGAAGCGCTTACGCTTGATGAAATGGCCGAAGCACTAGGCAAAAGCAAGACCTCGATGAGCAACAGCATCCGTAACCTTGCTGATTTAAACCTTGTTTCCCAAGTCTGGAAAAAAGGCGTCCGCAAAGATTTGTACCAGGCAAACACGCAACTTTTCAAGTCGTTTATGACTTCCTATATTAATAAATGGATTGAGGCAGCGAATTATCAGAAAGACAATTTGGAAACCATTCTCGAACAAGCCCATGCAGAAGGCGTTCGTTTCCCAGATGAAGAAGGTACAAAAGAAGAAAAACTTTCCGCAATCATTGAATTCCATCAGGATGTCGAAACGCTTTTCCGAAAGATCAAACCTCAATAAACAGGAGCTGACGCATCATTGCGCTCAGCTCCGTTTCTTTTCCTCCCGCTGGATAATCCTAATAAATTCCCCCATAAGTTCAGGGAAATATCCTTCTGTCTTCAGTGCAGTGATTGTCACATGGGGATCGAGCTTCTCATTCAGCATGCCGGCAAAATGGATGAGCAGCGAAGTGAAATCCAGCAGCCCTTCTTCTTTTTGCACTTGATAGGTTTCATCCAGTCTCTCCAGCAGTTGAAAAAATCCTTCATACTCTTCCCAGGATAACTCATGTTCAATAGTTAACTTCGTCAGTGGATAATCATTCATATCAATCCGTTTCATCAATAATTGCACATGAAAAGCTGTCATATCAGCACTATTTACAGGCGGTTTCTTCATCTCGATCCCCCTTCCCTGAGCAGTCTCATAAAGTTTATATATATTTTACAAAAAACCTATTGATTTTTACCCTGAAACGTACTATGATTCTCTGAGGCAGATAGTCATTCCAATGGAAATTTCAAGACAGGAGGGATCCACAATGAATTGCTGGAAATCCGTTCATTTAACCAAAGAGTTCGGTCAGCACCGATTATATATGGTGTCATTTTTGATCAGTGTCACAGCGTTTATTGCCCTGTATGTACCTGCTTCCGTTATGCATGAATTGAGACAGGTAAATGAAGCTGGGTTTGTCCCTTTTCTTGCAGCTGTTCTGCTCCTGCCGGCAGTTCATGCCACTATGCATATTTTACCATTGATTCTAATGAAAAAGAGCATAAAGATTTATTATAAACCGAAAACGAAAATGCTGCCTGTCTTTCACTATTATACAAAAAGTCATCTGACCAAAAAAGCATCACTGACGACGGCACTCGCTCCAACGTTCCTGCTGACATTGCCGGGAATATCGATGAGTTACCTTTCGCCCGACTATAATTTTTATCTTATCATGCTGACAGCCATTCATATTGGCATGACTTTTTCCGATTTCCTGTATGTCAGTCATGTCAGCCGGGCACCTAAAGACGCGTATATTGAAACACACAATAACCGTGTGGATATATTATTGAAAGCAAACTGACTCGGATGATTAAATCCGGGTCTTTTTTTACACACTCGCTCTCCCAAATGTGGCGATTTATAGGTAAATCGATGGTATTTTTACGGTTTTCTGCATAGACTATTTTTTTTATACCAATTGTATGGTATATTTATCAATGTGCAAACTAGAAGTACATAAAGATTAGGAGTGTTATAAATGAAAAAGCTAGCAATTGCTGTCACACTCAGTGCCAGTGTTTTTGGTTTAGCTGCATGCAATTCCGGCGACGGGGAAGTAGTTGTGGAAACCAGCGCCGAAAATGTAACAAAAGAAGAATTCTATGAGGCGTTAAAAGACAGCCAGGTTGCACCGCAAGTCCTGACTCAATTGGTGGCAGATAAAGTCCTTGCAGCCAACTATGAAGTCTCAGACGAAGAGGTAGAGGCAGAACTGCAGCGGTCTAAAGATCAACTAGGCGATAATTTCCAGGCCGCGCTTGAACAAGCAGGCTTTACTGGTGATAATGCTGAAGAGCAATATAAAGAAGTTCTGCGCTCCAGTCTTCTTCAGGAAAAGGCAGTGACAGAGGATATAGAGGTTCCGGAAGAGGACATCCAGCAGCGTTATGACCGGATGCAAACAGAAATCCAAGCTTCGCATATTCTCGTTTCTGATGAAGAAACAGCGAATGAAGTGAAATCCCAGCTGGAAGACGGAGCAGACTTTGCTGAATTGGCTGCTGAATACTCCACGGACGGATCGGCACAAAATGGCGGGGAACTTGGTTATTTTTCTGCTGGTGATATGGTGTCGTCATTTGAAAATGCCGCCTATTCACTCGATGTGGGCGAGGTCAGTGACCCGGTTCAATCGCAGCACGGTTTTCACATTATAAAAGTAACGGACAAGCGTGAAACCGAAGAAGAACTTGGCTCCTATGAGGAAATGAAAGACCAAATCCGCCGTCAGCTGGCTGCACAGCAAGTAGATCCAATGCAGGCACAGCAAAAAATCACACAATTGATTCAAGACGCTGAAGTCGATGTGCAGATTGAACAGTATGAAGACCTGTTTGCTCCAGCACCAGCGCCAACACAGCCAGGAAGCGGAGGCTCGCAAGGTGAGGGCGGAAACAGCGGTTCTGGAGAAGGCAGCGGTAATTCAGAAGGCGAATCCGGCGATAGCGGCTCCGAAGAAGACAGCGGAAGTGCGAAAGGTGAATCAGAAACAGAATCACAGGAATAAAGCAGACAAAAGGCTAATACATCAATTGTATTAGCCTTTTTTATTGCTTGTAATGCATGAATGAATTAAGAATGCTGTTATTTCTAAGAGATTGTTGCTTTTCAAGATAAATGCACAGAGCAACCAGTATACACGCAGACTCCTGCGGGAGGAATGGCTTCGGTGAGACCCCTTAGTGCTCAGCTCGAGGAGGCTCACCAGCCACCCGCGGAAAGCGAAGTGTATACTGGTTGCGGTCTCGGATTAACAAAAAGGTTAAGAAACAGCCATTAATTAGACCGCTGCCTTCTTTGTTCCCGTATCTGTTTTTCTTCTTTCATTCGGTCGATATATACTTTCCCCTCACGTTCAATAAACTGCTGGTCCTGCTCCCGCTCTTCCTGCATGGTTTTGAATGCCATATATCCACTGAGAAAAATGAGAAGGGTAACTAACACGACCCATAAGGGTATCCCCAATAACATATTTGATCCTCCCCTTGTCCATTCTTTCTATCAGATTATATGTACAAGCTAAGGGAAAAATGACCAGATTATCGCAGATTAACAGGCAGTAAAACCCCTCCATCTAAAGGTAAAAGCAAGCCGAATATTTTAGGAGGGGATAAACTGCCTGTAAAAGCCCGATTGGATCAACTAACATTCAGTGGGAGAAAGCTCCCACTGAATGAAGTTTCACTTTATCTCCCTTCAAATAATGGTTTATAAAACGAGCGGTTATCCAGCGCAAACAAGCGATCCGTAAACTCACCAGGCTTCACTTTCTCCAGTGCCCGGTCCATCATATTCATTTTGGCATCAAGCAAATCGATCAAGTGAAGAATTTCCGCCTCTCTTACCAGCGGTGGTTTTGGACTGCCCCACTCCGCCTTACCATGATGGCTTAACACCATATGCTGAAGAATCAGCACTTCTTCTCCTTCAATTTGCAGTTCTTTAGCCATAATCCCGATTTCTTCCACCATCATCGGAATGTGGCCAAGCAGCTTGCCTTCCGTGGTATAGCTGGTCGTCACGACACCGGATAATTCTTTCAGCTTTCCAAGGTCATGGAGAATAATCCCGGCATACAGCAAATCTTTGTTCAGTTCCGGGTACAACACATGCAATTGCTTGGCGATTTCCAGCATACTCACAATATGATGTGCCAGCCCTGACACATAGTCATGATGATTTTTGGCAGCGGCTGGATAGGTCAGCAGTGTTGCCTGATATTTTTTGATAAATGCCCGGACGATGCGCTGGATCACCGGATTTTCCATTTCGAAAATAATTTCCCGAAGCTTTTCAGCCAGCACTTCCTTCTCCACTGGGGCTTTCTCCACAAAGTCGGAAACATATACTCCATCTGTTGCCTGCGCGGGCCTCACCGAGATAATTTTCAATTGAGCTTTCCCGCGGAATTGGTTAATTTCACCGGTCAGCTTGACAATTTGTTCTGGTATAAAAATAGTTTCATCTTCTTTCGTAGCATCCCACAGCTTTGCCTCTATTTCCCCTGTTGCATCACGCAAAATAAGCGTTAAAAACGGCTTGCCATTGCTCGTGGTTCCTTTTGTAGCTTCCTTGATCAGCATAAATGAGTCAATCGTATCCCCGACTTGGGCATATCCAATGCCTTTTTTCATGTGAGCTTCCTCCCCCTGTATCAGACAGAACTATTTTCAGCTCTGCCAAAAAGGATTGACAAATCGAGTCCGGGCCCTTAAATCATCCCCAGCTCTGTTTATGCCAATCCCTGTTTCTGTCTTTATTTATTCTTAGGTATCACATCGAAAATTTCTCCGGATTCTACCACACTGATAAATTTCATCAGCCATTTATAATAATTTTTTGCATAGGCAAGCCGGTCGATGTCCATCTGGATTTTCTCTCTCAATTCGTTGTCTTCTGTACTCTTTAGAACCTCTTCCAGCTCGGCAATCGCTTCTTCGGCTTCTTCAATATTTGTCTCTGTATGCTGGCGCCAACGGTTCCCAAACAATGAGGTGAAGGATTTATACCAGTCTTCCTCTGACCGGTAGAGGTCTTTGCGGATGCCTCTTTTAAACGTGGATTCCACCATTTTCATATCAGACAGGGACCGCACCCCTGTTGACATGCTCGTTTTGCTCATTTCCAGCGCCTCTCGCATATCATCCAGTGTCATCGGCTGATCAGCGAAATAGAGAACACCGTACAGCCGCCCGACAGAAGGAGTAATTCCATACAGATTCATATTTTTTGCGATAACCTGAATAAATTTTTCGATTGTTTCATCATGCTTCTCCCAGTTTTTTGCTTCCTTTTCCTCAGACAATGGATGTCCCTCCATCTGGATGTAATCTGAAAATAATTTTATCATTATTTGTCACTGAATGCGAACAGAATCGTGTGCGGCCGCTGCCACTTCCTGTCGGGACGTGAAAATAATTACCTGCTGGCGGCTGGAAATGTCCTCGATTATCTGCATCATTCGCTTCGTTCTCGCAGCATCAAAATGGACAAACGCATCATCCATCATGAACGGCATTCGGTGTTTTTCACTCATGATTTCACTGACTGCCAGTCTCAGTGCAACATACAGCTGATCCATTGTACCTTTGGATAGTTGCTGCACATTGTAGCGCAGGCCTTCCGCCGATTCCGCCTGAAACCCTTCTTTGCCAGATGGCGCGAAGACAGTTTCATATAGATTGCCGGTTAAATGACGGAAATGACCTGAGGTTTTTTCCATCACTTTGTTTAAATACTTGTCACGGTAATTCCGTTTTGTTTCCGCAAGCATTTCTCTGGCGGTTTTAACGATGGCCCACTCCTCTGTTAGTTTGTTTAATTGCTCTGTTTCCATATCAAAACGGTGCATTGCTACTGAGTGGGTTTCGGATGACTCCATGGCACGAAGGTCTGCATGAAGATCCGCCTGCTGCTGGCGTAATTCTTCCAGCCTTTCCTCTGTCATCCTGATTTTTTCCTGTACTGCTTCCCGGGCTGTTTCCAGTTCGGCTTGATTCGGCTGCTGCTCTATAAATGCCTGCCAATCCGCTTGGGGAAATATTGCGGAAAGCTGCTTCTTAAGCTCCTGCAGCCGCTCCTGAACTTGTTTCTTTTCATTAAGCTCGTCCGCTCTGCGGTAATACGCTTCCTCTGTTTTTGTTTCAGCTATGGCAAAGAGGGCATCGAATTCCTTTTCATAAGTATCAATTTTCTTTGTCAATTCCCCAACCTTTTCCCTGCCTTCACGGACGAGTTGCAGATATTGTTCCCGCTTCCTCCTAAGTTCTTCTTGTTCGGCGAGAAAATCCTTCAGCACCGCATATTGGCTGCTCATCGTTTGCTTGGTTATTTCCCAATTCATCCCCTGCGCAAACTTGTTTATCGCATCTGCCGGTGTTTCCATTGCCTGCCGGAGAGATTGCAAAATCGTTTCCTGTTGCTGCCGCTCCCTCTCCTTACTGATAAGCTGTTTGAGCGCAAAAAAGAATTCCGGCCAGTATTCGATTTCCACTTGTCGCAAAAATGGATAGGTCTCATATTGCTTGGAAATCCGGGAATTGAGCCGTGCTGTCTTCTCTTTCACTCCATTCCTTTTTTCCGTCAATTGTATCCAGTCCAGTTCGGCAGTTTTCATCTGCTCTTCCAATGAAGCTGCTTCTCTCTTCTTCTTTTCATGTCTCTCCAAAAGCTGTTCTGCTTCATTCTTTTCTTCCTCTGTGATTTCTTTTTTCACGGAGGTCTCCGGTCTTTGAAATAGGTATCGTTCCATCTCTCTTATATCCCGCTGGCCCCAGATCCACTGAGCCACTCCGGCTGCTGAGAGCAGAACCGCAATCCAAAGAACTTGAGTATAGTCCGCCGTCATTCCAATGGCACCGGCAAGCACTGCCAGTATCATGCTGGCAATCAGTATTTGCTGGTGCTTTCTGCCTTTGTCAGCTTTGGTTTGCTTCCATTCCGTCTGCTTTTGGCCGGATTCCTGCTTCAGCTTGTGGAGAAGATGCTGTTCACGGTGTTCATTGACTTTCTGCTGAAGTTCATTTACATTGTTTTCCGGCAGCACCTCATCTTCTGCCTCTTGCAGCTGGTTAAGCAGGTAATTGTGCTGCTGTTTCGCCTGATTTCCTTCCTGTTGGAGCTGCTCTTCATCCATCTCCAATTGGACGGAGGCGTTTTTCAGCTCGTTCCATGCTTTTTCTAAATGAAATGGAAGCTCAAGCTTGGATAGATCCTGTGCACTTAGACCCACGTTCAGCTGCTGAAGCTCTGCGTTGATCAAAGTCTTCAGCTCCTGAAGCGACTTTTGCGTTTTTTCCAGCTCTTTTTTAGTTTCCAGGTATGGCTCTTTCTGCTTCATGAGTTCCTGCGCCTGTTCATAGACACTGTGGGAAGTCATTTCCAGCGCCAACTCAGCCGCTTTTGCCTGATGATCTCTAAGATTGTCCTCGATAACTCCCTGTTCACTTTTCAGCGGCAGCACGCTTTCTTTCAACTTTTCCAGCCGTTCCAGTCCATTCTCTGGGAATGGAAGATGTGCCGGAAAGGTTTCACTATGTTCTTTTTGCCGTTGATACTCTAATACAAGTGGCAGGGCCTGCAGTTTTTTGCCAAGATCGGCCAGCTCTTTTTTGCTTGTATCCAATATGGCTCGTTCCTTTTCTATTTCCGCTGAGATATCTTCTGCTCGTTCCTGCCTTTCCGAGTATGCTCCCAGGCTGGCTTTAACCTCCTGGAGGTGTTTCAACTGACCATCCAGCTGCTCCAGCTGCCGGTTGATCACCGGCTTTTTTCCATAGGGCTTGAACAATTCACCTAATCGGCTGTCCAGCCGTTTTTCAATTTGATAAATATTATTAGACCCTGTCAGCCCTATACCAAGCAGCATTTCACCGACGTCATCCTCATTCATTTTCTCAAGACCCTGTAAATCAAGCGCGGAAAAGGAAAACACCGACTGGTAGGTTTTCAGGGTCATTCCATAGAGCCGCTGTTTAAGCCAATCTTCTTCATGTGTCTGGCCATCCGGGGTATAACAGATTGCTGCTCCATTACGCACTCCGTCCAGCCGCTCAATGGTAAACATTCCCGCATGTTCATCTTCTGCTGTTAATCTGCCGCCCATTTTCCCGCTCATCTTTGGCTGGTAAAAGGCGCGCTGTTTCGGTGGCATGCTAAACAGCATAAACAGAATAAACTGCTGCAGACTGGATTTGCCGGATTCATTTTCCCCGTACAGCACGAGAGCGGAATTGCCGGATAAATCAATGGTGGCATCCACCCATTTGCCGAACCCGTAAATATGTGCCTGTTTCAAACGCATCGTCATCCCTCACTACTCAAAAGCTCGTTTAAAAGTAATTGTCTGGCTTCGGTTTTTATCCTGGCTTCTTCCTCGTCCGTCAGCCTTCTCAAGTGCTTACGCGCCTGTTTTTGTTTATAAAGATCCTCCAAAAATGGACGGATCGATACTTCATCAAAATGGCGGCTTAACTCACCGATAAAATGCTCACCCTTGGATGCCTCTCCCTCTGTCACAGCAGAATAAAGCTCCACCTGAGAGCGAAAAATATATTGCCAGTCCTGCTCTTTGGCATTTGATTCGTTAACGAGATCGATAACGTCTTCCAGCGCCCGCTCCTGTTCCCACTGTTTCAGCGTGGGATTATCGCTCGTCAATGTCAGATTCACCAGTCTCGAACTGCGCTGAGCCGCTTTTTCGAGTTCCTGCTGAATTATCTCCTCCAGCTGATATGCCTCCTTGCATCCGGACACATCCGCTGTGACGGATACAAACTGGATTGGCGCCAGCGGAACGAACTCCAAATGAGGGGCCCCCCCTTGTTTGCTCAATACAACATGGTAACAGCCCTTTTCCCCCGATTCTTTCCGGCTCCTTCCCTGTATATTTCCAGGATAGACAATCGGCGGATCGTTTTTTAACATTTGCCGCTGGTGGATATGACCCAGCGCCCAATAGTCAAAGTCTTTTGCTGTCAGATCACTCAGCTGAAACGGAGCGTACATATCATGCTCGGTATTGGTATGTAAACTGCCATGCAAGGTGGCAATATGAAAAGGAATCTCCTCATCACCGATCACGTAGTCATTTGTTTTATTCCCTGTAACCGCGCGATTTTCATAACTGAAGCCGTACACCGCGGCAACAGGCTCCCCGTCCCTGTAATGAGTAAAACTTGAGATATTCTCACCCGGAAAAACATGCACGTTCTCCGGATAGGTCACAGCATGGGACCCACCATTTAAATAATCATGGTTGCCATAGGAAAGATAGACCTGAATATCATGCCGCTTAAGCGTCTCAAATGCCTGACGCAATCGAATTTGCGCTTTCAGACTCTGCCGTTCCTGATCAAACAGATCGCCGGCAATAATCATAAAATCCACATTTTTTTCGATTGCTGCCTGCACCAATCTCTTCAGCGCGGTGAAGGTGCTCTCTCGTATCGCTTCAAAAATATGTCCCGGTGCGGCGGCCAGTCCCATAAATGGGCTGTCCAGATGCAAATCGGCGGCATGGATGAATGAAATTTCCTTGCTCATCGACTCCCCTCCCCTCTATAAATCTCTTATTGTTATTCTAGCAAAAAACCGAAACGAATGCTCGTTCTATTGTTCTTGCTCGGTTCCATGTTTACACTTTGCGCGTGGAGGAGATAGAATACAAAGCAAAAAAATTTGCCGCTGCAGGAAGGATTTTATTTTTTTCTGGCGAATATTGATAGTCAGAAGGAAATTTTACAACCAGGAGGAAATTTCATGCGCACCTATAACTTAACCGTCTTTGATCAGGCAGGAAAAAACTTGCTGGATGAATCGTTTGAAGCTCCGAGTGATGAAGAGGCAAAAAAAATCGGACAGGCTCGTCTGGATGATGAAGGCTACAATGAGTACACCCATCGCTGTGTGAATCCGGAAGCGAAATTAATTTTGTTTCATCGTTAGGAAATGCTATAGCTTTCAATAACACGAAAACGACTTCTAAAGCTGAAGTCGTTTTCTTTCGCTTACTCCCCCCGAAAAACAGGTTTTCTCTTTTCCAGAAATGCTTGCACGCCTTCCTGATGATCCGCTGTATTCCTCAGCTCCCACTGATTTGCCTGCTCCGCTTCCAAGGTGGCCTGAAGTTCTGCCTGTCTTCCCGTATGGTAAAGCATCTTGGTTTTCAAGATAGCTTGAAGCGGCGACCGGAGCAGCTTCTGACCAATCTTTTCTGCTTCTTCCAAAGCCGGCCTCTCCGCAACAATATCCGCTATTCCTATGTTTTTCGCCTCCATGCCTCCTACCTTGGTTCCTTCCCAAATGAACTGCTTGGCTTTCACCGTTCCGACCCGCTCCTGCAAGAGGAAATGTCCACCGCCGTCCGGATGCAGACCAATACCGATAAACAGCATTCCCAGCTTTGCCTCAGGCTCTGCAATAACATAATCAGCTGTCAGAGCAAGACTTAAACCAAGCCCTGCTGCCGAACCATTTACAGCCGAGATAACGATTTTCGGCATGAGGTACAATTTTAGTGTGATTTTTTCAATAGTGTTCATGATTTCATCAAACATGTCCTTGTCCGCAAACTCTTTCAGCATGGCCATGTCTCCGCCTGCACTGAAAGCTTTTCCCCTGCCGGTCAAAACAATTACCCGATCCTCACTCTTCTCTGCTTCGTTGAGATTTGCCAGCAGCTCCTCCAGCATTCCCGCATCCAGCGCATTATAGCGCTCAGGGCGGTTCAGATAAATATAGGAAATCCCATCCCTTGATTCGTATTCTATTTTGCTCACGTACACACTCTCCTTCCATTCCCATATAATTAAATTCTCGACCGCCTGCAAAAAATCCTGCTTTTTTCCATAAAAAAACCCGCAGCAGCACTACGAGTTTTCATCTTCTTTATTCAGCTTGTTCGTCAGGATTGCCGTACAGTTCCTCCAGCGGCTTGGTAATAATCCGGCTGACATCATTAATCACCAGATTCAAGCGCTGTTCTTCTTCCATCAATTTGGAAATATCCGGGTTTTGCTGCACGACTTCAACGACCTGACGCGCTTTCTCTACTTCCTCCTCGGAAATTTCCTGTCCCTGCATCTGTTTTTCCTGCAGATTCATCTGCGTATCACGGAAGTTTTCAAACATCTGCTTTGCCGATGCATCATTCATCACTTTGTCATAGGCTTCTTTCAACTGGGTAAATTCATCACTTTCCCGGATTGCCTTTTCTAAATCATAGGCACTATCATAAATATTTGGCACACTGTTTCCTCCTCATTTGTTTCTTTACTAAAACAACTATAACAAACGTGATCGGGCCTGTATACCGTGAGCATAAATGGGCAATTTTTCACGAAATTGTTTTTTCTCCAGGCTGTGGTTGCTATAATGGAGAAAATGGCTTTCCAACCATTACGAAAATTTATATATACAGACAACAAGCGAAGAAAAAGAGGTTTTTCCCATGCTAAAAGATTTGCAGAAAATTTTTCCATCTATTGTTACATATGCAGAAAGTGACGCTCCCCGCCGGAATAATTATCAGTGGTTCATCAATGAAGAACATGAGGTAATCGGAATTGAAAGATCGGAATTGACGGCGAAAGATCAGGACATTCTGCTTGCCTTTCTTACCCCGTATCATGTCGATCTGCCCGTGCCGACAGCCGAAGAAAAGCGCTGGAAAGAACGGCTGGAGGGCAATTTCTCCAGCGAACCTGCCGTTCCCTGCCGGCTTGTTTATTTCTCCATTCCGAAAAACCAGAGCAGCCCACATGTGCTCAAGGAGGCAATTGATGCGTTTTTCGGCCGCCCTGTGCCGATTTTGTGGGAAAACGAAACAGAAGGGTTCATTATTGAAGAAGCAGCCGGGTTAACGGAAGAAAATATCTCCTATGAGCAGATTATTGATGTTTTGATGAGTGACCTGTATGTAAGGATCAGCTTTTTCGTCGGCCCTTTTCTTCAAGACTATGGAAAGCTCAGCAAGCATTACACGGCCATGGCCAAAGGCGCCTCTACTGCGTTTTATTATGCGGATCAGCCAGTAGTCAATTATACTGATGCCATTTTTTATTTTCTCATCGAACAAACAGACGTCGACTTTCGTGATGAAATCTGCAGTCTGATTTTGCAGGATTTCACTGAAGACGCGGAGCTGCTTGAAACCCTGAAAACTTTCATCGCCTGCAACCTGAATGTATCCGTTGCGGCAAAAGAACTGTACATGCACCGCAACAGCCTGCAATATCGTTTGGATAAATTCATGGAACATACCGGAATTGATGTGAGGCAATTTCATCAGGCTGCGGTCGTTTATCTTGCCCTTTTGGCATCTTTGCACAAAGCAAACTAATTTCTTTGTGCAAGTTACCCATACCCCGTCCCTTTCCAATCCGTTACACTAGAACCAGAAATAAAACGCTTACAACTTTTGGGAGGGAATACGAATGGCAGAATTGCAACTGCAAAACATACAAAAAACCTATGATAAAAATGTAACCGCTGTAGAAAACTTTAATCTGGATATCAAGGATAAGGAATTCATTGTGTTTGTCGGACCATCCGGCTGCGGAAAATCCACCACACTGCGAATGATTGCCGGCCTCGAGGAGATTACGGAAGGCGATCTGGTTATTGATGACAAAAAAATGAATGATGTTGCCCCAAAAGACCGCGATATCGCGATGGTTTTCCAAAACTATGCGCTGTACCCGCATATGAACGTCTATGACAATATGGCATTCGGCCTGAAACTGCGCAAATTTAAAAAAGATGAAATTGAGCAGCGTGTCAACAATGCGGCTAAAATCCTCGGACTGGAAGCTTACCTTGACCGGAAACCGAAAGCACTTTCCGGCGGGCAGCGTCAGCGTGTTGCCCTGGGCCGTGCCATTGTACGCGATGCCAAAGTATTTCTGATGGACGAACCGTTATCCAATCTGGATGCCAAATTGAGGGTGCAGATGCGCGCAGAAATCCAGAAGCTGCACAAACGGCTGCAGACAACCACCATCTATGTTACCCATGATCAGACAGAAGCGATGACCATGGCCACTCGGCTTGTCGTTATGAAAGATGGAATCATCCAGCAAGTTGGGGCACCAAAAGATGTCTATGACAGGCCGGAAAATGTGTTTGTCGGCGGATTTATCGGCTCCCCTTCCATGAACTTCCTTGCAGGAAAATTAAGTGAAGGCCATTTTGAAATGGAAGACGTGAAAATCAAGGTGCCGGAAGGAAAAATGAAAACACTGCGTGACCAGGGTTATGTAGGAAAAGATGTTATTCTGGGTATTCGTCCGGAAGACATTCATGACGAGCCGGCATTCATTGATGCAAGCCCTGACACCAAGTTCAAGGCTTTGATTGAAGTAGCAGAATTGATGGGTGCCGAATCCTACCTGTATTCCAAAATTAAGGAGCAGGATTTCATCGCCCGTGTTGATTCCCGTAATGATATCAACGGTGGAGAAAACATTGATTTAGCGCTTGATATGAACAATGCGCATTTCTTCGATCAGGAAACTGAACTGCGCATCCGGTAGATATTGCACATAATAATGGAGGAGGGATCACATCCCTCCTCCATTATCTTTTGTCGCAAAGGAGAAGCTTCTCCTTGCAGCCATTGTTATTTAGGTTGTTGTCCGCTGAACTGCTGCTGAGCAGAAGTAACAAGACGTTTGGTGATTTCTCCACCAACCGATCCGTTCGCACGGGAAGTTGTGTCAGCACCCAAGCTAACGCCAAATTCCTGAGCAATTTCATATTTCATTTGATCAAGTGCTTGCTGTACGCCAGGTACAACGAGCTGGTTTGAATTGTTATTTGCCATGTTTATCACCTCCTGTAATCGTTATTGTCTTCACTTCCAATCAACTTATTACTGCTATTTGCTGGTAAATTGTAGGGTAAAAAAAGCCGCTCCTGATATTAGATCAGGAACGGCTTAACTTATAGCAACATGCTTCTTTTATTTTGGATAGGTCATTTCTTCCGGATTGACGTATTGCTCAAATTCTTCCTCTGTCAGCAGATCAAGTTCGACTGCTGTTTCTTTCAGTGTTTTCTTGTCATTGAATGCTTTTTTCGCTATTTTCGCCGCATTTTCATAACCAATATGCGGATTTAGCGCGGTTACCAGCATGAGGGAATCATTCAGGAACTGTTCGATTCTTTCATGATTCGGCTCAATTCCCTGTGCGCAGCGCTCATCAAAGGACAAAATACTGTCGGCAAGAATCTGGCAGGACTGCAGGAAGTTGTAAGCAATCACCGGTTTAAAAACATTTAATTCAAAGTTGCCCTGACTTGCGGCAAATCCGATGGTTGCATCATTGCCCATAACCTGTGCCGCTACCATGGTAACTGCTTCACTCTGTGTTGGATTCACTTTTCCCGGCATAATCGAACTTCCCGGTTCATTTGCCGGAATCGTGATTTCCCCAAGACCACTGCGAGGACCGCTTGCCAGCCAGCGCACATCATTAGCGATTTTCATCATATCTGCTGCGAGTGCTTTTAACGCGCCATGGGCATAAACGGTCTCATCATGACTGGTTAAGGCATGAAATTTGTTCGGCGCTGACTGGAATGTTTTCCCTGTTGTCTGACTGATTTTGTTCGAGACACGCTCCGAAAATTCCGGATGAGCGTTTAAGCCTGTCCCTACAGCGGTTCCGCCGATGGCCAGTTCTTTCAAATATTGATTGCTTTCCGAGATCATTTTCTCCGTCTTTTCAAGCATCCGGTGCCAGCCGCTGATTTCCTGCCCAAGCGTCAGGGGAGTTGCATCCTGAAGGTGGGTGCGGCCAATTTTTACGACATCTTTGAAATCCTCACGTTTTTGCTGGAACGTCGTTTTCAGAGCCTGAACAGCCGGAATTACTGTATCCTCCAGTTTCAACACAGCAGCAATGTGCATAGCCGTTGGATAGGTATCATTCGAGCTTTGCGATTTATTGACATCATCATTCGGATGAAGCTTGAACTCGCTCCCCTTTTCTTCCAGCCATTTATTGCCGACATATGCGATGACTTCATTGACATTCATGTTGGACTGGGTGCCGCTGCCTGTCTGCCAGACGACGAGCGGAAAATGCTCATTTAATTCACCAGCAATAATTTGATCTGCTGCATGCTCAATCGCCTGTGCTTTTTCTGCTTCCAAAAGGCCAAGATCGGCGTTTACGGCTGCCGCACTCTTCTTTAAAATTGCAAACGCTTTTATAATTTCTGCAGGCATTTTCTCATTTCCAATGGGAAAGTTTTGCTTGCTTCGCTGGGATTGTGCTCCCCAAAATTTATCCGCTGGAACCTTAATTTCCCCAATCGTGTCTTTCTCCACGCGATATTCCATCACTGTTTCCTCCCTATGTATCACTGTTTTCACTGCATGCGTTTATTGTATCAAATTTTTATATAGAACTCATCCAATTCCCTTATCAGGACATTTTGCTTATAATCTAGATAGATGGAGGTGGAGGAGAATGCCGAATAGTTGGACACATGTGCTTTTTTGCGAGCAGGTTGCTGATACAGCAGGGTTTCCAAAAAACATAGTGAATACATACATGAAACTGGGCGCCCAAGGTCCGGATCCTTTCTTTTATTATAATTTTTGGCCATGGGCTGATGGAAAAGCGGGCGACGAGGTTGGAATGGCACTGCATACCAGGCATTGCGGAGATTTTCTGATGTCACTTATCAGTGAGGCTAAACAGAAAGATCACAGGATGAAAGCGTATGTGATGGGGTTTGTGACCCACCATGTGCTTGACCGCAACACCCACCCGTATATCCATTATCATGCAGGATATGAGGGCAGCAATCACCAAAAACTGGAAACAATCATCGATACGCTAATGTTGGAAAAATACCGGCAGTTGCGCACATGGAAAACTCCGGTGTACAAAGAAATCGACATTGGCCCGGGGCTCGATCAGGAAATCGAGCAATTGCTGCATGAGACGATGGAGCAGCATTACCCGGGATTGAATAGTATCATTACCCACGTCTTGCTGCAAAAGGCATATAAAGATATGCGTCTTGCCCTGAAGGTTCTGTTTGACCCATATGGCTGGAAAAATTCGCTTTTAGGTTCGGTTGTGTCTTCATATTCCCACCGGCCGGTAGAAGCAGACACGGATTATTTGAATTTGGACGGAAAAATGTGGCATCATCCCGCCACCAATGAGCCGCGGAGCGAGAGTTTCATCGATCTGTATGAAAACGCACTGGCAGAAGGAGAGCAAATTTTGACAGCAGTAGAGAACTACTGGCAGGACCGGTCGGGAGCCGAGGAGGAATTAAGAGGCCTGATTGGGGATGTTTCCTATGATAATGGGACAGCAATTGCCCTTGAGCTTGAGAACAAATACAGCGACCCCATTGTTTAAGTCAGATACCACAGGCGGTATCTGACTTTCTTTATGGATTATTTAAACAGTTTTCTCAGTATTTTTCTGCTTTGCTTTCTCCCCGCTCTCCTGGTGACCCGCTGAACGATGGTGCCATTTTTTACTGCTTTTATATCCCCTGTTATGCGGAGAATGCGGAAAAAGAGTTTGCGCAGATTTGCTGTTTTCATTTTCTCACTCCTCCCGTGAGATCTAATCAGGCTTGATTACGACTTGTCCTGCTTCAGCTTTTGCCCGCATTGCTGCAATTCAGCCAAACAGGAACGGAAAAGAAAATGCCGACGAACTGTGTGATCAGCAGAGCAATGATCAGGGAATTTCCACCGATCCAAATATCCCTGCCATACACGGTTCCATTCGGGTAATCGTTGATATGCCATCATTATACAGCCAAAACGCAAAGAGGAAAAGCAGCAGGGGTTTATAAGTTTTGAGTTCTTTAAATGTACTGCCAACCCTGAAAAACCTAATTACTAAATAAGACTTGTTCCGTCTTTGGTGAACCTTTTCTTCAAAATCGGGATGAAAAAGATAATCCACCAGTCCCCTGCAAATGTAAAAGAGCTTTGCCGCGTTGGCAAAGCTCATGTAGCCGAGGCTACTCCCAGACGTACTGCCTGTAAGCCTCACTCAATTGCAGAAAGTCATGCTGTCTGCTTGTTTTCAACGACTGATCAATCGCCTGATTTAATTGTTCCTTGTTATAAGAAAAGCATATTTCATCCATCAACAAACGGGCCGCCAGCTTCAACTCAAAGGATATTTCCTTTTTTGCATAGAGCACCTTTCCTTCATAACGATGAAACCGGTAAATGACTTTTTCTTTTTTCATGGGATATGCCCCCTTGTTCCTTTTATCTATTATCTTAGATTTTTCTAATTATTGCAACCAAAAATGCAAAAAAATCTGTGGAAATTTTTTCTTCAATAAATTGACTGTTTTTGCCAATGGCAACTTGTTTCAATTGAGACAAGATATCTAGCTTGCTGCCTCGATGTTTCTCTAGACCCACCAGCCGGGCCTTTGGTAGACTATGAAAGCCAACATTGCTTATATTACAAGGGCTTTTTGAACATCCTCTTAAAGGGAGACAGGAGGAATTTATCAGGATGGATCACGCAGAGAATTTAAAAAAAGGAGAAAAAGGCGCTTGGATCAGCATTGCCGCCTACATTATCCTTTCGTTTGTCAAACTGATTACCGCTTCATTAGGGAATTCAGATGCACTTAGGGCAGACGGTTTGAATAATTTAACAGATGTAATTGCTTCTGTTGCGGTGCTGATCGGCTTAAAAATTTCCCGAAAACCGCCGGATGCAAACCACCACTATGGCCATTATCGGGCGGAAACCATTGCATCCTTATTTGCAGCTTTTATCATGATGTTTATCGGTATCCAGGTCATCCTTGGTACAGCACAAAAAGTGTTTGCCAATGAACAGGCACGTCCTGATATGCTCACAGCCTGGGTAGCATTGGGGGCAGCGGCAGTCATGTGGCTTGTCTATATTTATAACGTAAGGCTCGCCCGAAAAATAAGCAGCAGCGCCCTGTACGCCGCAGCACAGGATAACCGGTCCGATGCCCTTGTCAGCATTGGAGCTTTTATTGGAATTATCGGCGCGCAGGTTGGGATCTCTTGGCTGGATCCGCTTGCCGGTCTGATTGTAGGAATCATTATCTGCCTGACTGCCTGGACTATTTTTCGCAACGCCACCCATACGCTCACCGATGGATTCGATGTCGATCAGATCAGGGAGATTAAAGAAAGTATAGCCAAGGATCGGGACGTTCAGGAGGTCGCAGATGTAAAAGGCCGGGTTGTCGGCAATCAGTCTTTTATCGAAATTACCATCCTGGTCGACCCCCAGTTAACTGTGGAAGAAAGCCATCGTATTACCGATCGAATCGAACACTACCTGGAACACAACCATTCCATTCGTTACGCTCATATCCATATCGAACCCTATTATCAGGAAAAATAAGGCTTGCCGCAATTAGGTATTAGCCTATTTTTCGCTGCAGCCAGTTCTATCTTTTATAAAAATGTCATAAGTTGGCAGGACAAACTATGGTAAAATATAGACAACTTTAACTTGGGAATAAATGAACAAGCAGAGGCAAAGGGGACGCTTATGGAGAACTGGCTGACAGAGATTATGAATCAATATGGGTATTGGGGGATTATGTTCCTGGTCGCATTGGAAAACATTTTTCCTCCTATCCCATCGGAAGTTATTCTAACATTTGGAGGGTTCATGACCACCACTTCTGGTCTTAGCATTGCCGGTGTCGTGGCGGCATCAACGGCAGGGTCGGTGATTGGAGCGATTGTTTTATTTATCATTGGTCTGCAGCTTGACGTGGAGCGGCTGGAAAAAATCGTGGACCGCTGGGGGCATATTCTGAGGATATCCAAAAAGGATGTGCATAAAGCTGATGCCTGGTTTGACAAATACGGACCCTGGACCGTGTTCTTTTGCCGTTTTATCCCACTTGTCCGCAGTCTGATCTCCATTCCTGCTGGGATGTCCAATATGAACACCGTTTTGTTCCTTGTATTGACCACGGCCGGCACACTGATTTGGAATATTGCCCTTGTATACCTCGGAGCCACACTTGGAGCATCGTGGGATACCATTGTCGGATACATGGACATCTACTCCAACGTTGTTTATGTACTATTGGCCCTGCTCCTGGTCATTCTGCTGTTTTTATTTTTCAAGCGGAAAAGATAATTGCGACCGCCCGACTTCAATTCGGGCGGTCGTTTTGTGGAACGAACGGCAGCATTACAATGTTAAGAAAAAGACAGCGGCAATTCCGCCGACGACAACCAGGATCACATTTAAGCCAATTGCCGCCAGAACAACTGCAACCAATCCGCCAATTAATCCAATATGAGGTCTGTCCGGTATTACGGTAAGAACACCGGGAAAAATCAGCGCCCCAAGTGCCGCATAGGGAATCGCATTCAGCCAGCGGTTTACCCAGTCACGAAACTGCAGCTTATCTACAATAAAAGCAGGGATCAAACGCGGGAGCATCGTGACCACTGCCATCCCTGCAATAATCCAAAAAATCATTTGCGTTCCTCCTTCAGCAAAAAGATGCCGCTCATCCCTCCGAACACCGTGCCAAGCACAATCGCCCACCCTGTACTCATGCCAAGCTGCACACACAACGCATTAATCAGCATTGCCGTCACTGCCACCAGACCGACACGCCATTCTTTTTTAACAGAGGGGGTTAATAATCCGATAAACATCGCATATAACGCAATCCCCATGCTCTGACTTAATTGTTCCGGGATCACTTCGCCAAGCACCCCACCGAGAAAAGAGCCAAAAACCCAGGCAGCATAAGCGGTCAGGATTATCGCCGTGTAAAACAGTGCCCCTTTTTCCTGCTTTGCTTCTTTTGTATGTAATGCTGTTACAGCAAATGTTTCATCCGTCAGCCCTAAAGACATTGGTCCCTTCCAGCGCAAACTGACCGTCCTTAATCTGTTCATAAATGATAAGCTCATCACAAAATGCCGGAAATTCAATACGAAAGTTGCGATAATAATTTCCAGTGCCCCTGCCCCGACCGCAATCATATTCGCTGCCATCAGCTGACTTGCACCGGCGAACACCACGACACTCATCATTGTGAGCTCAAGTATCGACATTCCCGCCTGTTTGGCAAGCACGCCGTAGGTAAGCGCAATGGGCAAATATCCAAGCATGATCGGAAATCCGGCAGCAATGCCTCTTTTTACCATATCGGCAGACGTTGCGGTTCGTTTCCCGGTAAATGTCTCCCCCTCCATAATTTCCTCTCCTTCACGCAATAATTCAGACTATTATATCTGATTTCTATAAATAAGAAAAGCATTTAACCCAGATTTTGTTATTGACATTCCGTGTCCTGAGCATGTATATTCGATATTAATCTTTATCACACGAAAGATACAACTTAACGATTTTCTAAAATTATATATCTTATTCCGGGATGCGCAGTAGATTACTTTTGAGCAGCAATAAGAGACGGAGCGGCTGGTGCAAGCTTCGGCAGAAAATAATTGAATTACACATTCGCTTCAGTGGAATAAACAATGAGAGGCCGGACGACTTCTGTTCCGGCAATCAGGGTGGTAACGCGGAGAAAGCTTCGTCCCTATTTTGGGGCGGAGCTTTTTTAGATTGGTTTCAAAAGAAAGTGGGGTGTACCCCACCGTTGCGGAAATACCCCTCGTTTTCCGCGGGTAAGCACGAGTCTAGACCTGATCAGGAAATGCCCTTCTTCCGAGGAGGATGAAGCCATGCCCTAAGGAGCGCGGCTGCCTGCAGCGGAAATCAACGAACACATATGTCGTATTTTATACATCTATTTCAGGCATTATAAAGCAACGAAACTTCAAAGGAGGATGAGAGTATGTTTCCGATTAAGCCAAAATATTCCCCGCATTTGGGTGAGTCATTAATCTTTTTTATTTTTATTATAGGATGGATCAGCTATTTTATCATTGGCTTGGAAACCGCACCGCATATCCCGATTCTGCTGGCACTGCTTTTGCTTGCTGCTTATGGGCTGATAAGGCGAATCCCGTTTAAGGACCTGGAAGCAGCAATGATTGCAGGAGCCAAAACGGGAATGGGGGCGGTCTTTCTGTTTCTGCTGATTGGCGTGCTGATCAGCAGCTGGATGATCAGCGGAACGATTCCCGCCCTGATTCACGCCGGTTTTTCCTTAATTGGCGGGACATGGTTTTATGCGATTGTGTTTGCAGTAACGGCGATCATTGGCGTGTCACTCGGGAGCTCATTGACAACCACTGCGACCATTGGGGTGGCGTTTATCGGGATGGCCGGAGCCATGGATGCTTCCATGGCGATTACGGCCGGGGCGATAGTTTCCGGAGCATTTTTCGGGGACAAAATGTCTCCTTTGTCCGATACGACCAATCTTGCTTCCACAATTGTTGAGGTGGATTTATTCGAGCACATCCGGCATATCAGTTGGACGACAATCCCTGCATTTGTGGTCTCTTTTCTGCTTTTTATCCTGCTGTCACCGGAACAAGCGATTTCCCAGAATAACAGTGAAGCATACCGGACGGCACTGGAAGCAACCAATCTAATTCACTGGACGTCCTGGCTGCCATTAATTGTGCTGGTGATTTGTACAGTTTTTCGCATCCCAGCCTTTATTGCGCTTGCCCTCAGCAGTTTTTTGGCAACGGTTCTCGCCCGTTTCACCAGCGGCATGACCTGGCCGGAAATATGGAATACCTGGTTTAACGGCTATACAGCAACTACCGGCTTCGATCCTGTAAATGAACTGCTGACCAAAGGTGGCATTAACAGCATGCTGTTTACTGTGTCGCTCGTTATCCTGGCGCTGGGATTTGGCGGACTGCTATTTGTCACAGGCATTGTTCCTGTGATGCTTGAAGCCATTCAGGAAAAGCTAACGAAAGTGCGGGCCATTGTGGCATCAACAGCAGCGACAGCAATTGGGGTCAATGTGCTGATCGGTGAACAATACCTGTCCATCATGCTTACAGGAGAAACGTACAAAGGCATTTACCAAAAAGCCGGCATGCCCAATAAGGTGCTGTCTCGAACCCTGGAAGATGCGGGAACTGTGATTAACCCGCTCGTTCCCTGGAGTGTCTGTGGTGTTTTCATCGCTGAAGTGCTTGGGGTGCCTGTACTGACCTACTTGCCATTTGCCTTCTTCTGTCTGCTAAGCCCGGTGATCACGATTTTATTCAGCGGGAAAAGCTGGCAGAAAGCGGAACAGTCCTAATTACTTAAAAAGCTTCCCTCTCTCCCGGGAAGCTTTTTCAAATCTATAGGCTGTTTTCTAAAGGAATGTTGTTTTGAGTAGAATATCTATAAACTGCGAACTAATCCACCGCTCCGGAAATACCCCTCGCTTTCCGCGGGTGGCTGGTGAGCCTCCTCGCGCTGTCGCGCTGCGGGGTCTCACCGATGCCATTCCTCCCGCAGGAGTCTCGGGGTATTTCCTCCGCTGAGAATGTGCTTTGCAACTTTCTCACATTTATAACCATAACAGCTATTCACTTTGTTGATGGTTGATCTTCGCTGTGGGCATCCGACTCCTGCGGGAAGAAAAGCCTAGGCGAGACCCCGAAGTGCGCATCTCACAAGGGGGCTCGGCAGCTTCCCGTGGAAAGCGGATGCCCGTAGCGGAAATCAACGACCACTCTGTCACAGTTTCCATCAACTCTGAAATAAATAAGCAACAAATCTTACGAAATGAGCCAATCTATAAGACAGCTATCAGTTTTCTCAACCCCTCCAGCAGTCTGGGAGAAGGACGACAAAACAGCGATTCTTCCAAAACGTGAATATTACCATTCTCAATAGCTCTCATCTGATCCCAGCCCGGCCGCTTTATTACTAACTCAGGTTTCATTTTTTCTTCCTTAACTCCGACCCAGACCATGCAAATATGATCCGGATCCCGTTGTTTTACATCTTCCCAGTCTGTCTGCACGCTTGCCAGTGGCTCTGTGGCAAAAACATTTTCCGCTCCAGCCAGCTCGCTGATCTCCGTCAGCCAGTTTACCGATCCGGGGGTGAAAACAGGCTTCGGCCACCATTCCCAGTAGAGACGCGGTTTTTCAGGAGAAGCGGCAGCCTGTTCTTTAAAATGATTCACTTCAGCAAGAAACTGAGCGGCTTTTTCCTTTCCTAGCCCGGCGTCACCAAGTGCTTCCCCAACTGTCTGAATGTCCCCGGCAATCTCCTCCAGAGAGTTGGGATTTAAAATGATGTAAGGCAGCCCCCGCGCTTCAAGTGCATCAATGTTTTTCTCCATCCCGGGAACGCTTAAGGAGGCCAGCACGAGATCAGGCTGAAGTTCGGCAACCCTGTCCATATCAATCGATAAATCTGGCCCCAATTTTGGCAAATCCAGTACAGCAGCAGGCCAGTCAGAATAATTATCCACACCGACAAGCAAATCCGTTTTCCCTAAAAAGTCCATGACTTCGGTGTTGCTGGGACAAATGGAAACAACTCGCATGGGCCTTCAGCCTCCTTCCCCTGCCTATTTATCCTGATCGGTCGTCAACAGCGGGCCGTCCTTGGTTATCACGATGGTGTGCTCATATTGGGCAGAGCGTCCCTGGTCAATCGTGCGCGCCGTCCAGTTGTTGGCATCCATCTGACTGTGCCAGCTTCCCTCATTAATCATCGGCTCTATGGTGATTACCATGCCTTCTTTCAGCCGGAGACCTTTATTTGGCAAACCAAAATGTGGAATATGCGGATCCTCGTGAAGGGTTGGTCCGATGCCATGTCCGGTAAAATCGCGGACAACGGAGAATCCCTCTCCCTCGGCATATTGCTGGATGGCATGCCCGATATCACCGAGCCGATTGCCGGCCTGGGCCTGCTCAATACCTTTATACAGCGATGTTTTCGTCACTTCCATCAGTCGTTTGCCTTTTTCATCCACATTGCCTACCGCATAGGTCCAGGCAGAATCGGCCAGACCCCCGTCCAGATTGACCACCATATCTACTGTTACAATATCCCCGTCTTTTAAAGGCTCATTGCGGGGGAATCCATGGCAGATTTCATCATTGATCGAGGCACAAGTGGCATATTGATAACCGTTATACCCTTTCTGTTCAGGAGTAGCCCCGTTATCAGCCAGAAATTTTTCAGTGAATGCATCAATTTCCATCGTTGTAATGCCAGGACGAATCATTTTGGCGATTTCCTTGTGGGTTTTCACAAGCAGCTCACCTGCCGCTTGCATTTTTTCTATCTCACGTTTGCTTTTTCTTGTAATCATTTGTTGTTCCTCACTTTCCATTGTCAAATCACCCCGTCTTTTATGTTAAACTGGTGACATACTTGCAAAAATACATAGATACACATAAATTGTACCATAAAACAAGAGTGTTTTCAGTGCTAGGGGGGAATTGCAATTGATCGAAATTCATGATGTATCGAAAAACTTTCCAAGCAGGAATAAAGCGATCGATACCTTAAATCTGACCGTGCCGGATGGGAAAATTGTTGGCTTTTTAGGACCGAATGGAGCAGGCAAAGCAACGACGATTAAAATGATGACAGGGATTTTGCCGATAGATGAGGGTTCTATTACCCTTAATGGCCGTGACATTGCAAAAGAGCCAATCGCTGCCAAGAAGATTTTTGGCTATGTCCCGGATGCACCGGATATGTTTCTTCGCCTTAAAGGAATGGAATACCTCAATTTAATTGGCGATATCTTTGATGTTCCGAAAGAGTTAAGGCAAACAAGAATTGAACAGCTGACGAAACAATTTAATATCTATGATGCGCTGAACGATCATATTCAGACCTATTCACATGGTATGCGGCAAAAAATAATTGTCACCGGTGTTCTGCTGCATGACCCGGCGATTTGGATTTTGGATGAACCACTGACGGGGCTGGATCCAAAGTCGTCTTATATGCTAAAAGAAATGATGCGCGAACATGCGGATAACGGCAATACCGTCTTTTTTTCCAGTCACGGGCTGGAAGTCGTTGAGCAATTATGTGATGAAGTGGCGATCGTTAATAAGGGTAAGCTGATTTTTTACGGAACCATAGAGGAACTCCGGGAAAAATACCAGTCCGACCAGTCACTTGAAAATGTCTTTTTGGAGCTGACCAGCGATGAATAAGACATGGCTGCTTGTTAAAACCATGCTGAAAATGCAGTATTCCAAAGCAGGAACCAGCCAATCACAAATTTGGCTGTATGTTGTTGCCGGGATATTCCTGCTTCCTGTGCTGTTCATCCTGATTCCGGCCATTCAGATGCTCGTCACCGCGATGTATGAGGTGCTCGCCCCTGCTAATCAGGAGTCCCTGATTCTCGGAATGCTGCTTCTCGGCCTGCATATTCTGCTGTTTATGATCAGTCTCGTCACCGTGATCAACTCATTCTATTTCGCGGAAGACATTCAATCATTTATTCCGCTTCCGCTTCAGCCTTACCAGCTTTTACTGGCAAAGGCGGCGAACCCATTTTTGTATTTATACCTGACAGCAGGAGCGGTATTCTTGCCGGTGTTTTATTTTTACGGCTTGGCAAGTGATGCCTCTTTTCTTTATTTTTTATATGGCATCCCGGTTTTTCTGCTGCTTCCGCTCATTCCGTTTACAATTGCATCGCTTCTTTTGATGCCGGTGATGCGGTTTGTCAATATATCCAAGAACAAGGATCGCTCCAAGGTGGCGGGCGGCATACTGTCCCTGCTGTTCATTATTTTTATTAATGTGCTTATTCGGCTGAATACAGACACGGACGGGCTGGTTGAGAATGTGGCGCTTTCCCTTCAGGAGGGTGACGGCCTTTTGCGGATGCTGACCATCTATTATCCGCCTGCTTATATCAGTACCCTGGCACTGTCTAATCCGCTGTCCCTGACCGGGATCCTTTCCTTTGCCGGGATGATT
Source organism: Lentibacillus sediminis (assembly GCF_002763455.1). GTDB lineage: Bacteria > Bacillota > Bacilli > Bacillales > Amphibacillaceae > Lentibacillus_D > Lentibacillus_D sediminis_A. The sequence goes on along the minus strand of NZ_NIXK01000003.1, from coordinate 201,611 downwards.
GCAATGAGTGCTGCTGCCCTTGTTTTGTTTCTCTGGATGGGCCAACTGCTTTATTTAAAAGGGCTGCTTGGTACGGGATCAGGGAACAAGCGGCCAACCGCATCGAAGAAAGTCCAAAAGAAAATTTCGGCAAGACCTGTCTGGCTTTCTTATCTGCAAAAGGAACTGCGTATTATTTTCCGGACACCCGCCTTTTTAATGCAGTGTGTCGTCCAGAGTCTGTTTGGTCCGGTCTTTATCGTCATTATTCTAATGCTTGATTTCGAAAACAACTCCTTTTCCGGTCTGCTCGGCGGCTTTTCCGGAAAACAAACCATATTGCTTTTATTTATCGCAACGGTATTTATTATGGGATCCAATGGGACTGCGATTTCTTCTGTTTCCCGTGAAGGAAAAAACTGGCATGCCAATTTATTTTTGCCACTAAAGCCGGCTCAGTACTTTTTCAGCAAAATTGCCGCCGCCTGGGTGATCAATCTGTTTACGGTTTTGCTCGCTCTGTTTATTTTTGTATTCTTTTTGCAGCTGCCTGTGGGTACATTGCTCGCCTGGCTGCTGGTTGTGCTGCTTGCCAGCTGGTTCACCAGCGCTGTCGGGACATATCTTGACTTTCTTGATCCGAAACTGAATTGGACCGATGAACAGGAAGTCTTTAAATGGAGAATCACCAGCCTGCTCTCACTGCTCATTACAGCCGGGCCATTTGGTCTGATTGTTCTTGTTCTGTGGAGAGTAAATGCTGTTGAGGGGTTGTACGTCACTTCCCTAGTACTGCTGGTAATTCTGGCAATCTCCATATTGATTATTCACCAACTGCTCCGCAAAAAAATCAATACAAACTGGCAGCAGCAGATATAAGAAAATTGCAGCGGGGTTCCGTCCGCTGCAATTTTTCTTTTCGTAAGTTTTGATGGTTTTAAGGGATATAAAGTAATTAGTAAGCCAATTTCTGCTATACTGTGGTATCTAGAGAAATAAAAACAGGCATCATCATCCTCAAATCCCCTCTCATTATTTGAAAGCGAAATAAAAAAAGAACCCTTCTTGACGTTCATTTATCATTAATTTATTAATTACTCCAGTTTTTGGTTAATTCATTCATTATGTAAGCGTTTTATAAAAATAGTTCAAAAATTCGCTATTGATATAGACTTTTATTCGTGTTTAAATAAATGAAATATACTAATTTACAGGAATATTTGAGGTGATCATGTGGGAAACAATGTGTCAATCGGCCTCCTTGGTCTGGGAGTTGTCGGTTCAGGTGTCATTAAACTGATTGAAGACCATCAGGAAAAGCTGGTACACCAGCTTGGAACGAGCGTACATGTAAAAAGTGTACTAGTTCGGAATCCGGAAAAAGCGCGTGATGTTGATTTAGAGAAAACGTTTCTAACAACCAACCCTTGGGACGTTTTAAATGACCCGGACATTGATGTGATCGTTGAAGTGATGGGCGGCATTGAGGAAGCTCGGGAATATATTTTAAAGGCATTTTCAGCGAAAAAACATGTCATTACAGCGAATAAGGATTTAGTTGCTTTACATGGACCAGAGCTTCAGGAAGCTGCTACCCGCAATAAATGTGATTTTTATTATGAAGCAAGTGTTGCCGGTGGAATACCGATTTTAAGAGGAATCACTGACGGGCTTGCCTCTGACCATATCCAGCAAGTGATGGGAATTGTGAATGGGACAACAAATTATATATTAACAAAAATGAATAATGAAGGCGTCAGCTATGAAAGTGCCCTGAAGGAAGCACAGGAGTTAGGGTTTGCAGAGGCAGATCCTACCTACGATGTAGAGGGGCTTGATGCTGCCAGGAAAATGGCGATCTTGGGACGTTTGGCATTCTCAACAGACATCGATTTGACAGATGTGGAAGTCACGGGGATAAACGGGATCGAATTGGAAGATTTGCAGTATGGTGATAAACTCGGATACACAATGAAACTTATCGGTTATGCAAACTTTGACGATCATCAGCTGGAAGTCAACGTACAGCCGACATTGCTTTCCAAGGAGCATCCGCTGGCTGATGTGAAAAATGAGTACAATGCTGTCTATGTATATGGTGAAGCCGTTGGAGAGACGATGTTCTACGGACCAGGAGCCGGAAGCCTGCCGACTGCCACTGCCGTCACATCCGATGTGGTCACCGTCATTAAAAATCTGCGTTTGGGTGTCACCGGCAATCAATTCACCGAGCCTCATTTTAAAAAGAAACTGAAAACACCTGCAAAGCGCTTTGGGCAGTACTATGTCCGGCTCCATGTAAAAGATCAGGCCGGCGTATTATCAACCATTTCCAGCTTGTTTCATGAGTTTGATATCAGTTTCAATCGGATTTTGCAAACACCTGTGAAAAAGAACGAATTAGCGGAAATCATTTTTACGACACATCAGACATCGTTGGAGAACTTCCATACCGCATTAAATGAATTAAAAAACCTGAATGAAGTCATTGACATAAAAAGTTATTATAAAGCGGAAGGAGATGGCAACATTGAAATGGCCAGGACTACTGAAACACTATAAATCATACCTTCCCGTAACGGACGAAACACCAGCGCTTACGCTTCATGAAGGGAATACACCCTTGATTCCTTTCGAATCGTTATCAGAAATGTTAGGGGTTGAACTATACGGAAAAGTAGAAGGGAATAACCCGACTGGTTCTTTCAAAGACAGGGGGATGGTGCTGGCAGTTGCTAAAGCAGCGGAAGAAGGAAGCAAGTCCGTGATCTGTGCTTCCACTGGCAATACCTCTGCTTCAGCATCCGCCTATGCTTCTAAAGCAGGCCTAAACACCATTATCGTTATTCCAAAAGGAAAAATCGCCCTTGGAAAACTTGCCCAGGCGATGATGTATGGCGCGGAAATTGTGGAAATTGACCGCAACTTCGATGAAGCCTTGAAAATCGTTAGAAAGTTAAGTGAAGAATCAGATGTCACCCTGGTCAATTCTGTGAACCCATATCGCCTGGAAGGGCAAAAAACAGCAGCTTTTGAAGTAGTCGAACAGCTGGGCACCGCCCCTGACGTTCTCGCTATCCCAGTTGGAAACGCCGGAAATATCAGTGCCTACTGGAAAGGATTCAAAGAATACCATGACAAGAAGCAAACAGGGCTTCCGCAAATGTTCGGTTTCGAAGCCGAAGGAGCTGCCGCCATTGTAAACAACAAAGTATTTCCAAATCCGGAAACTGTTGCGACAGCAATTCGGATTGGCAACCCGGCAAGCTGGGAACTCGCAGTAAAGGCAAGAGATGAATCAAACGGCCAAATCCATGCCGTGTCTGATGAAGAAATCCTTAAAGCCCAGCAACTTCTGGCTAAAAAAGAAGGTGTTTTTGCAGAGCCAGGTTCCTGTGCCTCCATTGCCGGCCTGGTCAAGCAAGTAAAAAATGGAACAATCAAAAAAGGCAGCAAAGTCGCAGCAGTACTTACCGGAAACGGGCTAAAAGACCCGCAAACTGCGATAGAACAAGTGGAGGTAGACCCGGTATCGCTGCCAAATGACGAACAAGCAGTGCTGGAGTATTTGAGGAATAAGGTGACAATATGAAGAAATTCACGGTCTCCATTCCCGCAAGCTCGGCCAACCTGGGACCTGCCTTTGACTCGGCAGGTATCGCTTTGGATCTTTATTTAACCTTGGAAGTTGCGGAAGCTGAAAAATGGGAGATTGTCAATCAGTCCCCATTTTTGCCGGCTGATATTCATTATGAAGACCATCTCATTTATCAAATTGCCAAGAAAACTGCTGGACGGCACGGGCTTGATCTGCCCCCGATTAGAATGGTTGTAAAAAGTGATATTCCATTGGCCCGCGGATTTGGCAGCAGCGCCTCGGCAGTTCTGGCAGGAATTGAAATAGCCAACCAGGCATGTAACCTTGCTTTATCCCCGGAAGAGAAGCTGGTTTATGGCACCGAAATAGAGGGGCATCCCGACAATATAGCACCAGCCCTCTTCGGGGGATTTACCGTAACCTCACAAACGTTCGGGGATGAAATCGACTGGGTTAAACTGCCCTTGCCCCATATGGATGTCGTCGCATATATACCTGCATTCGAGTTGAAAACAGAAGCGGCAAGAAAGGTGCTTCCGGACAATTTTTCCAGAAAATCAGCAACTGCTGCAAGTAGTGTAAGCAACCTCTTGATTGCTTCTTTCATATCCAGGGATTATAAACTGGCAGGTAAAATGATGGAGCAGGATTTATTTCATGAACCATATCGGTCTGAACTGGTCCCGTTTTACCATGATATTAGAAAGCAGGCAAAGGCAAACGGTGTATTCGGGACAGTAATCAGTGGAGCAGGCCCGGCAATGATCTCCCTTGCTCCAGAGCAAGAGGGCAAAAATATTGCTGAAAAAATGGCAAAACGATTCACTTACTATCAAATTACTCCATTAAAAATTGACCAGCATGGCGTTCAGGTAACCCATTCAATGGAAATGGCTGCGGAATAGTACCGCAGCCAATTTGCTGTTAAAATGTAAATATTATCACGCAAAGATGCCTTTGTATTTATTACCAATATTGGCATCATTGACTAGTTATATTTTTGATCATGCATAACTCTCATAGTTGATAGAAAATGCATTTATCCTGCCGCTGCGGAAATACCCCTCGCTTTCCGCGGGAAGCGGAATGTATTTCCGTAGCGGCAGGAGTTATGTCACATTTTATAAATTTTGCGGTAAAGCAATAAACATCCTGCTAGTAATATCCCCCGCCATATCCATTGTCGTTATAAGATGCGCCAATTATAATCAGCAAGATAAAAAGAACAACCAGAAGCGCAAAGCCTCCGTTAAATTCACCCATTGTGTTTCCCTCCTTGTTTTCCTGCCTACCACACTGTATGCAAACAAGGATAATTGGGATGGGCGAAAAGCACAGATCGCGGAAGATTAAATTACATGTTCAAAAAGGAGGATAACAAGGACCGAGAAGTTCAGATCGCGGCGCCGTTTCGAGTAGCGGAATGTATGCATTTAGATACATGAGCAGACGATTTCGCACGCAGGAAAAGTGGTTTTCTTTTCCAAGGAACGGAGAAACAAGCCAACGAAGAAATTCGATGTGTCATTGTTACCGGACTTTTTGAACATCCTTTTAGAGATAATCTTTCACATCATATATATTCCCGCTTTTGATGCCTTCATCGGTAAGAATATCTACGAGTACGCTGCCAACGCTATCCGGATCACTTAACATTTCATTCTCTTTGTATTTTTTAAATGTATCTACTGAGGCAAACTGTTCCTTCGTGCTGGAACGCAGCTTATTTTGCATCTCAGTATCCATAATCCCCGGGCTGAATGCAATAATTTTATTTCCGGTATTTAACTCCTCCTGCTCCAATGCCACGGTTTGTGTATACATATCGATGCTTGCCTTTGTGCTGCAATAAGCGCTCCATCCATAGGTCGGTCTGTTGGCAGCACCTGAGGTAACATTGGCACCTACAAGTTGGACACCCTCGGCGGTTGCTTTTTTTAGAAATAAATTTGTTAATACCATTGGTGCCGCAGTGTTAACATGGACGTGACGAAGCAAATCTTTATAATCGATATTGGCTGCCTGATCCACAGGTTCTACTACTCCCGCATTATTCACGAGATAAACCGCGGAAGGCTCCTCGGAAAAAATTTCTTTTTCCATATCATAATAAGTTTCCTCCAAGGCCGCGGTATCTGAAATGTCACAGGAATAGTGTGTATAGGTGGTATGATTTTCTTCCGCCAGCTGCGGCAGTTTACTATTTTTGCTTCGGGAAATTCCGATAACAGCTATTCCTGATTCGATAAACAGTTTAGCGACAGATTCTCCAAGCCCCTTGGAGACCCCGGTTATTACAGCGTATTTCATGACGCATCCTCCCCTTCTTCTCTTTAGATATTCATACCCCAGATTCGATAAAAAGAAACGGAGGGGCACTTTTCACAGAAAAAAATGCGCCTTCCCAGCAGCTTTTTTACTGCTGAGAAAGCGCATTGTGCAAAAACGGCTTCCTATTAGTCGTTTACTTTTTGCCAGTAATGAACCAATGTCTCCATGCCTTTATCAAAACTGTCCAGCGGGAAGCTTTCATTTGGAGAATGCAGCCGGTCCTCCGGTGTGCCAAATCCGAGCAGGACAACTGGCATTTTGTAAATTGCCTCAATCCACTCTACCACTGGAATTGAACCGCCCATGCGTACATACACCGTTTCCTTGCCAAAAGCTTCTGTCAGACTGTCAGCGGCCTTTGTAATCAATGGGTTTGTCGGCTCCACTTTATAGGCTTTTGCGGAAAGTTTTTCTTTCTTCACATCAACCGTTACCCCGGATGGAGCGACCTGTTTGACATGATCCTCGAGCAGCTGCTGTATGCGGACCGGGTCCTGTCCAGGGACTAAGCGGCAAGTAATTTTGGCTGTGGCGGTGGAAGGGATAATTGTTTTTGTGCCCTCACCCTGATAACCGCCAAAGACGCCATTCACTTCCAATGTCGGCCTTCCTTGAGTATGCTCTTTTGCTGTATAGCCTTTTTCCGAAGCAGTTGCCGGAGCACCAGTGGCTTCCGTATAGTTTTCCCCCTGCACTTCTTCGATCAGCTTCCGTTCTTCATCGCCTAGTGGTTCTACTCCGTCGTAGAATCCATCAACGGTGACTACTTCTTCCTCATTTTTCATGGAGGTCAAAATATGACCGAGTGCCATGATTGGGTTGCGGATCGCACCGCCGTAGATGCCAGAATGCAGGTCATGATCCGGTCCGGTCACTTCGATTTCCACACCGGTAAAGCCTTTAAGCCCATAAAGAATTGTCGGCTGGTTTTTGGCAACCATACCGGAATCAGAAATCACAGCAAAATCTGCGGCAAACTGATCTTTTTTGTTATTCAGGATTTCATAAAGGTTTTCACTGCCGATTTCCTCTTCGCCTTCAATGCATACTTTTACATTGACAGGCAGCTTTCCTTCTGTCTTCATATATGCCTCAAACACAGCCAGATGCATAAACACCTGCCCTTTATCATCACTGGAACCGCGCGCATAAAGCCGGCCGTCTCTCACTTCCGGCTGAAAGGGATCACTGTCCCATAAATTAATGGGATCGACTGGTTGGACGTCATAATGTCCGTAAAACAAAACGGTAGGCGCATCCTTTCCCGCCCCGTTGTATTCTGCATACACCAGCGGATGGCCGGCTGTGTCCTGCTTCATCGCCTCTTCAAACCCGATATTCTGCAAATATGTAACCAGAAAATCAGCGGCTTTGTTAATGTCATCTTTATGCGAGCTGTCCGTGCTCACACTCGGGATAGACAAAAATTCACGTAATTTCTCCAGCAGCCTGTCCCGATGTTCGTTTAAATACGTTAGCGCTTGTTCACTCATTGGTATATTTCCTCCTTTTGATTTATTTTAGCATAGTTAACGGCACTTGGCTTATCATTGGGGTGCGGATGTTTTTTTGGGAAAGTTTATTATCTAAAGATTGGGCATCTGCCATCAGTTCGTTCCACCGTATAGCGTTTGGGAATGCAGTTATTCTTCTCATCGAAAGGATTTGATGTTTTATCCACAAATCATAGACTGCGACGTAAAATCAAGGGGGGGTTATGATCGCCGCTGCGGAAATACCCTTCGCTGACTGATGTTGTTTGCGTCTTTACTGCTTGCTAAATTTAAAAGAACAACAATATACTTTTGATGGTTGATTGGAGCGGAGGGCAGCCGACTCCAGCGGGAAAGCACGAGTCTGAAGACCCCGCAGGAAGTGCACTTCTTCCGAGGAGGCTGAAGCCGTGCCCGCGGAAAGCGGCTGCCCGTAGCGGAAATCAACGTGCACTCTGTCGCAGGTATTTTCGCAACTGTGGGCGGCGGGTGATGTCGCAGATTCCATCACCTGCGAACTAGCTAACGAGCCTTGTAAAAAGCTAAAAAAGGACAGCCCCATAAGCCATCCTTTCCATTCTTCTTCAATCTTCCAAAGCCTGCTCCAAATCCTCAATTAAATCTTCCGCGTCCTCAATACCGACCGAGACACGAATCAATCCGTCGGCTATCCCCAACTCCAGCCTTCTGTCTCTTGGAATCGAAGCATGCGTCATCTTCGCCGGCACGGAAATCAGACTTTCTACAGCACCCAGACTCTCGGCCAGGGTAAAATACTTCACTTTGCTGATTACCTTTTCCGCCAGCTCTTCACTGCCAACGTCAAACGAAATCATTCCCCCGAATCCCGTTGCCTGACTGGCCGCCGTATCATGTCCCGGATGATTTTTTCGTCCCGGGTAATAAATAGTCGAAACTTTTTCGTGGTTTTCCAGAAATTCCACGATCTTTTTTGTGTTTGCTTCAATCGCTTCCATCCGGAGTGCAAGGGTTTTAATTCCGCGCATTAGCAGCCAGGAGTCCTGTGGCCCAAGGACAGCACCTGCCGAATTTTGGATGAAGTGAAGATCTTCTGCCAGCTGCTCATCATTTACCGCAACCAGTCCTGCCACTACATCACTGTGCCCGCCAATATATTTTGTCGCACTGTGCAGCACGATATCGGCGCCAACATCAAGCGGTCGCTGCCAGTACGGGGTGGCAAATGTATTATCAACAATAAGCCGCAAATTGTGTTTATCAGCAATTTCCTTCATTTTCCGGAGATCGGTAATCTTCAAAAGCGGATTGGTCGGAGTTTCAATAAACAGGGCTTTTGTATTTCCCTGAATAGCCGCTTCCACTTTTTCCGGCTGTGATGAATCCACAAAGCTATGATCCAGTTCAAAACGGTTCAGCACACTCGTCACCAAGCGGTACGACCCGCCGTAAACATCATCGGTCATGACCACATGATCTCCTGAGTTAAACAGCATCATGACCGAGGTGATTGCCGCCATCCCCGAGCCAAACGCAAACCCTGCTTTGCCGTTTTCCAGCTCTGCCGTAACAGCTTCGAGCGCCTGCCTTGTCGGATTTCCTGTCCTTGAATATTCAAACCCGCGATGCTGTCCGACAGCGTCCTGCTCATATGTGCTTACCTGATAAATCGGCACAGAAACTGCACCTGTAGCTTTATCTCCGGTAATCCCTCCATGAATCATTTTCGTTTTTTTGCGCATATGTCTACTCCTCGTAAATATTTTTGCTTAAATAACGATCACTGCCATCCGGAAAGACAGTGACAATTGTTGTACCGGCACGCGCTTTTTGTGCTTCTGCCAATGCCGCAAACATCGCCGTTCCGGAAGAGCTGCCGACAAGCAGACCTTCTTTCTTGGCAAGTTCCCCGACCAGCCGGAATGCGTCATCATCTGCTACGGTATATATTTCATCAAAAAAGTCAGGATCCATATAATCCGGCAAAAACTCCATGCCGATTCCTTCTGTCCGGTGCGGTCCCGGTCTCCCGCCGGCAATAACCGAGCCCTCTGGTTCCACAATGACTGTCTTTACCTGTGGCTGCTTTTCCTTCAAATACCTGGCAGTTCCCATAAATGTGCCGCCGGTTCCGGCACCGGCAATAAACACATCTACCTCACCTTTTAAATCTTCCCAGATCTCCGGGCCGAGCGTTTTGTAATAGGCGGCAGGGTTGGCAGGATTAGCAAACTGCTGCGGTGAATAGCTGCCGGGAATCTCCCCCAGCAGCTGCTTAGTCTTCTCAATTGCGCCGACCATTCCCTGCTCTTTTGGGGTATGCACAATTTTCGCACCAAGCGCCTTCATCAGCTGCTGCTTTTCCTTGCTGAATTGCTCCGGCACACAGTAGATCACCGAAATATTTTTATTCAATGCGGCAAGCGCCAGGCCAATTCCTGTATTGCCGGCAGTTGGTTCAATAATCGTGCCGCCCTCTTTCAGCAGCCCTTTTTTCATGGCATCATCAATTAATTCCATTCCGAGTCTGTCTTTCACACTGCCCCCCGGATTGAAAAATTCCAGCTTGGCAAACAATCGGACTCCCTCCGGCAGGGAAAAGTTCCTGAGCTCCAATAAAGGTGTCCGGCCAATCAGTTCCTGTATGGAATGATACACGGCTTCGTTCTCTCCTCTTTAGAATACTTCTTTCCACTCATTTTTGTGAGCAAGCATTTCCCGTGCGATCTCTTTTGCACCTTCCAGACTGTGGTTGGCCGCCCAGCCGCACTGAACTTCATTGCAGGCAGGCACCTCATCGGCATTGAGCACATCTTGGAGGGTTTTTTCCAGACCTTCCAGTGCTTCGTCATAATTATCATTGTTTATGATCGCTAAATAGAAACCAGTCTGGCAGCCCATTGGACTGATATCCAGCACATTGTCCAGATGATTCCGGATGTTTTCCGCCATTAAATGCTCAATGGAATGCAGCCCCGGCATATCCATATGCTCTTTATTTGGCTGCTTGAACCGAATATCATATTTGTATACCTTATCGCCATTTGCTCCTTCTGTTACACCAACCAGCCTTACATATGGCGCCTTCACCTTGGTATGGTCCAGATTAAAGCTTTCTACATTCATTTTCTCCGTCATTTTATCCGCTCCTTGTGTTTTTACTGGCAATGATCAGCCAGACAAATTCATTCATTTGCTTAAATGTTACATCAAATTGCTCTGATTCGAAAATGTTTTGCAGTTCATCCAATGTTGGATAATATTCCCGCTCGAGATCTGCGGCCAATTCCAGATGCCCCTCTTGTGTTGCCTCCTCGATTTTTGCCTGTTTTGCCGCTTCTGAATGGAACATTGTGTCGCCAAAGACAATTTTTCCATGATCCGGCAGCAGTCTGGCAAACTTGCGGACGGCCGTTTGTTTTTCCTCATTCGTCAAGTGATGAAAGGCGTACGTGCTTGTGATCATATCAATCTCTGGTAAATCGTCAGGATACTCAAGAAAATCTCCTTCGAACACGGTAAGTTTTGGCAGCTTGATTTCAGCCAGTCTACGCATCGCCGGTGATGGCTCGATGCCAATTACATGATTTCCCTGCTCCAATAATTTTTCTGACAAGTTGCCGGTTCCTACTCCGAACTCAAGCACCGTACCAAAAGCATGCCTTGTGACGGCTTCCAAAATTTCATCATAATGCTTAAAAACTTCCACATACTGCGGATCATTACCCGTCACACTCGCATCATAATGGTCAGCCCAATCCTCAAATAAATCAAGAAATTCCCGTCCCATTTTTTATTCAACTCCAGCTATTTATTAAACATAGTAAAATACTATGGATAGTATGGATTATATGCATTATTATAGCATATGTTCGTTAATAAAAGAACACATGTGATTGAAGCATTTTCTTTGTTATTGAAATTAAATTGACGGAATCGCTTCGAATTGAAGTTTCTGCTGTGGGGCGGAAGTTCACACTCTCGACCGGAAGTTATCGCTCTGTTTTTGAACACAAAAAAAACAGATGACACAGCTTTAGCTGCATCACCTGTTTTCATTAATTATTACCGTTATTTCCATCTCCCGGAAATATTCGATCAACCATGTTGCCGAACTGATCAAAGAAACCTTCGACCGGCTCTCCATTGTCCACATCGTCTACGTAATTGTTCGTTAAATCAACGAAGTCAGGATTAGTGGAAATATAAACATTCTCAATGTTATTATCGACGGACTTCACAATCTCCGTGATTTCCTGTCTGACCTCGTCCGTCAGTTCCTGTTCTTCATTGTCCTGGTTCTGGTTTCCGGTGTTGTTGTTCTGGTTCCCGGTATTCATGTTTCTGTTATTGTTATTGTTATTGCCATTAGCATCAAATCCTGCAGCGACATAAGCATTATTTCCTGTAGTCAGCACATAAGCATTGTCGATCTCGTCAACTTGCTCAGAAATTTGGTCGGCAGCCTCTTCTGCTACTTCATAACGGTTTGCGTCATTATTGTTCGCTCCGTTATTGTTGTTATTATTTCTATCCTGCCCCTCTTCTGAACCTCTTCTCATGTCGTAATCACGTTCACCGCCCATATCCGGACCGTTGTTATTATTGAAATTTTGGGGTTCGACATTCGGGTTATCTGCTGCTCCTTCATTCTGGTCATTGCCACCGTTTCCGCAAGCTGCCAGTACGAAGGCAAGTACCATGACAATACTTAAAAGTTTCCATTTCATTTGGTTAATTTCCTCCTTCCGTATTTGCGCCTTAGTATGCAGCGGAAAAAGAAAATTATACCTGAAGAAAGAAAACCTGATTTTGGCAGGAACACCATTTTTGTGTTCATCATTATATATAAAATACGGGAAAGCTATGACTACCCTTAAAGCTTGAGGAGGGGAAATATGGATATTCCGGATTACGATAAAGCGCTGTACTACACGTTGTGGGGACAGTGGGATGATCTACTCGTTTTGATGGTCCGCACGAATGATGATATGCTTTCGAAAAAAATCCAGCTTTTTCTAAATGCTTATCACTATTCGCTGGATGAGATGAAAATCATGCATCAACACGACAATCTTCTTTATTATATAGACCATGCGATGAAATATGAACCAGTTGTTTCGGTCGAAGTTTGATGAACTGGTTTAAGCTATAAGCGGCACATTCCATAAAATGTGCCGCTTTTTAGTTATGATTTTCCTTGCTTTTATCTTCTTGGCCCTTCTTTCCTTTTGCTTTATCATTTTGTTTGTTACCGCTGTCATTGGGCTTGGCCTTTCCGTTCCCTTTTCCAGGGTGTCCGTTGTTTTCTTCCTTCACCGGTGGGTTTTCTTTTATAAAAGGACCTTTGCCGCGATTATTTTTTGCCTGGGAAGCATTGTTTTCCATTAGTTCCGATGGATGCAGATCCTTGTTTGCTTTCTTATTCTTATGGCCTGGCTTCTCCTGTACTTTTTTAACTTCCGGCTGCTTGTCTTTAACCACCTGCAGCTCTGTTTCCTTTAGCTGGCTGTTGTTTGGCTGCTGCACAGGGTCCGGCTGGCTGTTTTTTTCTTTAGCAGGAATTTCTTCACGCGGATTGTTCGCTGGATGGCCATGGTCAACGCTAGGATAAAAATGATGAATAATTGCTCGTTCCTCGTCATCCAGTTTCTCTTTTCCGGAAGCTTTAGCTGCCGACAGTTGCTGCTTTTTGCCGAAAATGGATTCGGCCATTATTTCATTCATCGATCGCTCTTCTTTTTCAGCTGTTTTCCTGACATTCACGGGGACTTGAAAGGCTGCAATGTTCCAGTTATCTTCATGGGAAGAGAAATACTGCTCAATCCGTTCTTCAATACGTTCTTCGGTTTCTTCCACATTGTAGCTCACCCCGACAAGCATGTTCTTTCCATTCTCCATCAAGCCGGATTTCTCGCTTTGTTCTATAATCATCTCAATGACACTTTCCACTTTTTTGCCCTGATAATTTGTTAATGTATTCACAATCCTTGTCGCATCTTTGTTTATTGCCCTGATGGCATCAACCTGCAAATCCTTATCCACCTGCAGTTCAACACTTGGATTAAGCTCTACATTCACATAGGCATATGTCTTGGAGTTTGCCGGCGCCGTGTACACAGGCAGTATCAAACAAATCAATAAACAGGCTATGGCAAGGATCGGGATGGAGAGTTTTTTCCCTGAAGGAACATAAAGCAGCATCCCCTTTTTCGATCTAAGCGGCTGGTACCGAACCTCCACACCAATATCTGCATGCTTAATCGGCTCCGATTTTAGAAAAGCACCTTCTTTTGTCATAATGACCGTATAACGGCGATGTTTCTCCATCACAATTCCTTTTTTCATTTACCCACCCCCTTTAGATAATCCTGCAGGTAACGGTAATCTTCATCCAGGATAATAAATATTGCCAGGATAAATTTTCGGTTGCGCTCCAGGGTTTTCTTGCTGACATTGACAATTTTTAGCAAATCTTTAATTGGCAGTTTTTTCTTGTTGTACACGTACTCCCTAAGGTTAGGATCATTATACAGTACTCTTGCCGTCCGAACCGCGGAATCCCTGGCATCTCTGTGTTTTGGCGAGGATTCCACAAGATCATTCATTGTCAGCTTGTACGCTTTTAGCTTTTGTTTAAATTCGCTGATCTCTTCTTTGCGGTGCCGTGCGTCCTGCTGCTGCTCGTATTTTTCCAAAACAGCGGCAATTTCCGTCGGATTCTCCATTTTTTCCTCATCAAAACTTTCATCCAACGAGACAGCTGCCGGCCGTTTTTGCATGTAGCGAATATAATCAATCACTTTGCGCTTGATGACAAGTTTGGCAAAAGATAAAAACGAGCTTCCCCGGTCCGGCGAGTAAGACAAGATCGCCTCATTAAATGCAAACAAACCAATGCTAAACTCATCATCCCGTCTCGGGTCAATGTACCGTTTGCAAACCTCAGCAACACATTTGGCAATAAACGGCTGGTATGTCTTCAGAAGTGAATTCTGAGTGGTCTGGTCGCCGGCTTGAGCATATGCAATTCTGTCTTCCAATGTAACTTTATCAGCTGTTCCACGCATCATCAAACCGGATCACCCCCGGCCATTACAAATTTCGTATTTTTACATATTTTTTTGGGTGTTTTCATTTTATTATCAAATTGGTCAGCCGCCAGCAGAGACCGGCGATAAGTCAAAATTTCATTCATGTCATTTATCCATTTATTATATTTCATGATGATCCACCATCTTATTAGATATTTTTTATCATGTAATCATTTTTCAGTACGTATGATTCATCTTAACGCACAGCCTGTCCTGTTGCTATCTCAAATCATTTACATTTTGTTTAAAAATCCGTTACCATCCCCATTCCTGGGAAATACATGGAAATTACTTTATCTCATATGCTTTTTATAGGGTGAGGTATATTTATCGCAGTTGATGGAAAGTGCGACAGAGTGCTCGTTGATTCCCGCTACGGGCATCCGCTTTCCGCGGGAAGCTGCCGAGCCCCCTTGTGCTGGCGCACTTCGGGGTCTCGCCTAGGCTTTTTTTCCCGCAGGAGTCGGATGCCCACAGCGAAGATCAACCATCAACAAAGTGAATAGCTGTTATGGTTATAAATGTGGGAAAGTTGCAAACACATTCTCAGCGGAGGAAATACCCCGAGACTCCTGCGGGAGGAATGGCATCGGTGAGACCCCACAGCGCGACAGCGCGAGGAGGCTCACCAGCCACCCGCGGAAAGCGAGGGGTATTTCTGGAGCGGTGGATTAGTTCGCAGTTTATAGTTCTTGCGGCAACAAAAAAATGCCTCTATGCATCCATAGAGACATTTTCTTAGAAGTCTTCACTTATCTTTCAACTAAAATATCTTCCTTCTTCTCATAAACCTTATTCCGCTTCAGGGAAGCGATGGAATCTTTTACATAGATATCTTGCTCAAACCAGTCCACGGATTCGATCTCTTCCGGCCGGTAAATATAAAATTCTGTGTTTACATAGTCTTCACTGCTTTGAACAACAATATGTTGGATGTTCCTGCTTTGATCATCATACACAAAATCAACAACCATGCCGATTTTACCGTCATCGGCATGCACTTTGAATTCAAGTGTTTCCTCTTCACTGCGCAGGTCATAATCCGGTCTGGACTTTTCTGGCGGAATATCCTCACGCAGCTGCTGCTCCATCGTGCCACCCTGACCCTGATCGAAAGCAGAGGTGACTGGCCCATTATCAGGGCCCCATCTGGCATCTGTCATCCAGTGTCTGGTCCAGCCGTAATAACCGATCAGCGAAGTTTCCGCTTCCCTGGTTACCGGCCGGTCTTCCGGAATTGGCGGGCTGTTGCGAACGTGTTCTTTGTCATATTCCACTTCCAGTTTTTTGTCTGCCTCATTGAAATTGACGAATGTCTCCGGAGAAAGCAGCACTTTCCGGCCCGGAAGCCATTTTCGTGTATCGACAATCGCATAGCGGATTGCCCAGTTCTTGTCATCAAAATAAAGATCTTTAATTTTTCCCATTTCTCCATCTGTCGCATCGATATTATATTCTTTTAGATCCGATGTAAAAAACAGCATGGATTTGCCTCCTTCAGCTCTTCAGCTTATTATATAATCCTAATACCCTGAAGTAAGAAAAATTAAACGAAAACTAGTTCACAGACATTGCCAGGCGCCCTTACCGGAGTTCATAAAATAGATCAATCGGCACAAACAAACCAACCCGTCCATGCTCATCATGATTTAACGTAGCAAAAATGACACCAATCACCTTTCCATCCGGTGTAATCACCGGGCTGCCACTGTTTCCGCGATATACTGGCGCTTCCAGCATCAGTACCTCTTCTTCCCAGTCATCCAGCAGGATCGGGCCGACAATCGTCCCTTCATTGGCAATTCCGTCAAACCTTAGCGGGTTCCCAACAAAGTAGACTGGTTCTTCGGCGTCGGCATCTGCTTCATTCGCAAGCTCCAAATGAGGAAACGACGTATCGGCCTCTGTCTTTAGTACAGCAAGGTCAATCGACGGATAGGTTTCCTGCACTTCCGCATGGAACAATCCCTGTTCCGGGAAGGCAACTGTAACTGTTTCTTCCCCTTCAATCACATGATGGTTGGTAAGAATCGTCCCATCTTCACGAAAAGCAAATCCTGTCCCCTTTCCGTCTTCGGTTTCCACGACGACGACCGCCTCTTTATATGCCTGGATATCCTCTTGAGTAGACAGTTGTGCAGAAGTAATTAGAAAGTCAATCGCCGGAATAGAGAAGGTCCGCGGCAGGAGTGCTGCCACATTGAAAACCATCACAATCGCGATGAGCCAAAACGCCCACTTGGGAAATGGACGTTTCGGTTTGGGCTCTTTTTCTTCCCTTGCCCTTGCCAGTGCTTTCTGCCGTTCTTCTTCCACCAGCTCATACAGTTCTTCCTCATCAAGCTCTTCATATAAATCGTCATCAATCACATCTTGTTTATGATCGTTTTCTTTGTCCATATGCCACCCCGGGTTTTGACGTCTTGCTAGACAGCCATTTTTTTGCCCTGTTGCATTTGATACATTTGGTAATACAGACCCTTTTCAAGAATCAACTGCTCATGATTCCCCTGTTCCTTAATTGTACCATGATCCAGTACAAAAATCGTATCAGCTTGCTGTATCGTTGACAACCGGTGGGCAATCACCAGGGTGGTGCGTCCTTTTTTCAGAACTTCCAGTGCCTGCTGGATGACTTTCTCGGTTTCGGTATCAATGTTAGCAGTTGCTTCATCAAGGATCAGAATCGCCGGATCAAAGGCAAGCGCTCTGGCAAAGGAAATCAATTGCCGTTCTCCAAGTGAGAAGGTCGAACCGCCCTCTGTCACTTTCTCGTCATAGCCGTTCGGCAGTTTGTCAATAAACTGTTCAGCTCCAACGGCTTTTAATGAATGAATGGCCATTTCCCGGGAAATTTTCGGGTCATTCATCGTGACATTGGAAATGATCGTACCGGAAAATAGAAACGGATCCTGCAGCACAATTCCCATATGGCTTCTCACTTGCTGGCGCGACCATTCCTCTGTGCTGTTGCCGTCGATTGTAATTTTGCCATGCTGCGGGTCATAAAAGCGAAACAACAGGTTCATAATCGAACTTTTTCCGGATCCGGTATGTCCGACAAAAGCCGCTGTCTGACCACCTTTCACCTCAAAGGAAATGTCTTTCAGCACATACTCATCCTCTTTATAGGCGAAGGAGACCTCGTCAAAAATAATATGCCCACGGTATTTATCCACTTTGTCATGGATCACATTTTCCCCTTCGTGATCCATCAGCTCGAATACACGCCCTCCAGCCACACGTGCCTGCTCGATAAGTGGCAGCTGGTTGATAATGTCGGTGACCGGTTCAAACAATCGGTTCAGGTAATCAACAAACGCATAGAGCATCCCGATGGAAATAATACTGGCGGGATCCAGCGAGCCAGACCCAAAATACCAGATAAAAGCAACAAACCCCAAATTGCGGAACACCGTTACCAGGTTATAGGAAGTTAATGCGCTTAACTTCACCAGTTTCTTCTGATAGGTGAAATGTCGCTCGTTCAATTTGTCAAAATCCGCTTTTGTTTTCTTCTGCCTGCTGAATGCCTGAATAATCGGCATCCCTTGAATCGATTCATTGATATTCCCATTGATTTCACTGATTGTGGCGCGAACGACTTTGTTGTATTTCATGCCAAAATGCTTATAGAAGCGCATCCATACAATAATCAGTGGGATTAGCAGCAGACTGAATGCCGCCAGCTGCGCATCAAGAATAAACAATGCGACAAAAATTCCAGCCATATAAACCGCACTGGTCACAACAATGGAAAGCACACGCTCATACAAGTCGCGGATTGCCTCTGTATCATTGGTAATTCTGGCTACAATCGAGCCGGCGGGCTGATCAACATAATAATCAATCGGAATCCGCTGCGTATGAAGAAACAAATCATTTCGCATCCGTTTGACAATCTGGTTCGATGCCTTCTGTAAAATAAACGTCTGATAAAATTGAAAGACACCAGCGATCAAGAGAAG
The DNA here is from genome assembly GCF_002763455.1 of Lentibacillus sediminis. Lineage (GTDB taxonomy): Bacteria > Bacillota > Bacilli > Bacillales > Amphibacillaceae > Lentibacillus_D > Lentibacillus_D sediminis_A. The sequence goes on along the minus strand of NZ_NIXK01000003.1, from coordinate 183,169 downwards.
CCCCATATACAAGAGCAGCAATAATATGATCGGCCGCTGTTCCGGCTGGAAAAATGGATAAACTTCCGACGCGGACAGCCGCTCCCCGTTATACGTCATTGTTTCCCCGCCGGCGGTTATGCTGACCTGGCCGTTTTCCGCGTCTCTTTCACCTTGCATGGGAACGGCTTCATCCAGAAAATAATAAGTCATCCCCACCTGAAGAACGGTGACACCCTCACCAACCGTCTCATCCTCTGCGGTGATGCGGTCACCCCTTTTATAAAAGGCGTCTTCGTAACGAACTGTATAACGGTCGTCATTTTCCGTTACTTGCTGCCATTCACCTTCCACCCCGACAATGTGATCATCGATAATTTTCATCGCAATAAACGGGCCGGCCAATTCCAGGGCGGTCGCGATGATTAAGCAGATAATCCCTGTGAGGATCCCTTTTTTATAAAGTCCTGCATAGCGGAAAAGCCGTTTTTCTGTTGATTGATGTTTCATTATTCCTTCACCTCCCCGCCATCTAACTGCTGCTGTTCATATTGCTGTTTATACCAGCCGCCAAAGCGAATTAATTCTTCATGTGTTCCTTCTTCAGCGATTCTTCCACTTTCCAGAACGATAATGTGATCGGCATGGGTCACAGCGGACATGCGATGAGCCGCGATAAAGGTTGTTTTGTTCTGCCGTTCCTGGCGCAAATGTTCAATAATATTCGCTTCCGTTTTCCCATCGACTGCGGACATGGAATCATCGAGAATGAGAATTTCCGGATCCTTGATAAATGCCCGGGCCAATGCCACCCGCTGCTTTTGACCGCCAGACAAGGTGACTCCTGTTTCACCGACCTGTGTATCGAGTCCGCTTGGCAACTGTTTGATATCCTCCAGAAAATGCGCCAGTTCCATGACACGGAAAATTTCTGCGTCTGTGGCGTCTTCTTTTCCAAATTGGATATTTTCCCGAATTGTTTTGGAAAACATGATCTGATCTTGCGGCACATAGCCAATCCAGCTTCGGACTTCATGTAAATCGATCTCCCTGATATCCTCACCCGAAATTTTTATGCTGCCGCGCAGGTCCGGATACTGCCGGAGCATTAATTTAAATAAAGTCGTTTTTCCTGCACCTGTTTTTCCCACAATGCCAATCGTCTGCCCGCGCTTCACGTTCAGGGAAATCGAACGAAGCTGATCCGTTTTTACAGATGGGTAGGAGAAGGATACATCATCAAATACAATGCTATTCACCTGATCCACATGCCGGGGGGTCCTTGTATTCCTTACACCTGCCGGATAATCCAATGTTTCATTGACACGATCCAGTGAAGCGTTCCCCCGCTGCAGGATATTAATCAGCTCCCCCACTGCGAACATTGGCCAAATCAGCATCCCAAGATAAACATTAAATGTCACCAAGTCACCAAGGGTCATCTGGTTTTGAAACACGAGGATTGCGCCATAACCGAGGCCGATTGTGTAGGACAATCCAACGAGGATAGACATCGTTGGTTCAAACAGAGCATCAATTTTTGCTACTGCGATATTTTTTTGATAGACGTTTTCTGTCATATCCTCAAACCGTTTAGCATCCTGTTTCTCCTGCACAAATGCCCGGATCACCCTTACACCACGGATTGATTCCAGCACCTCATTGTTCAGCTCGCCAAACGCTGCCTGTGCCTTGGTAAATCGCTTATGAATAGCTGAGCCGTACTTCGTCATGACTATGGCCATGACAGGCAGCGGAATCAGCGCTGCCCATGTCAGCGACCAATTGATGGTAAATCCCATCATGGCAACAATCATCAGCATAAAAATACTGGAATCCACAAGTGTCAGCACGCCAAACCCGGCCGTCATATTTATTTGCTTTAAGTCATTCGTGCTCCGGGCCATCAAATCCCCGGTCCGGTATTTGCCAAAAAAGGTTGGAGCCATCTCCAAAAAATGGTCCATTAGCTTGCTTCGTGTCCAGCGCTCCAAAATGACTGCACCGCCAAATAGGGTGTAATCCCACAGAAAGGAGATCACATAGTGCATAACTGTAAGCAGCAGATACCCGGCCAGAATTGCCGTCAATAATTGCATGGTTAATGTATCAAACTGGATCTGGTCAATCGTAAAACCCACTAACTTAGGCGGGATCAGCCCGATGGCGCTTGCTGTTATAAGTGCGATAATCGCGAAAATATACCGTTTCCAATAATGTTTAAAAAACCAGTCCAGCTTGCGAAAAATCTGAAACACATAATCACCTGCTTTTCTCTCACTTTTAAATTTTTCATACTAAGTTTACGAGGGTTCTTTCTGCCCGGTTGTTCGTTTTTTTGAGCAATAAAAAAGCACACGTCTGCGGCGACGTATGCAAAAAGATGTACAGAGACACTATTCCCTTTATCACACAAAAAGGCCACAGACGGCTGCGACCCTTGAACGAACAATAGAAAATATTACTTCTTCTTATCCGGCAGAAAGGCCACACATATAAAGTTAGCTGCTGATGCTTGAATACATTTTTTCATCGTAATGACCTCCTCCGTTTTTTGATACCTTAACAATTATAGTATTAGGAAACTTTTCAGTCAATAGTTTTTTGTTATTTTTTTGAGAAAATTAATGAGGTTGGAAAATTGGATAGTACCGCCATTGAGAATCATTTGGTGTTTTTTTCGCAAAGCTGCACATGAGCGCTCGTTGATTTCCGTTGCGGGCAGCCGCACACCTTAGGGCACGGCTTCAGCCTCCTCGGAAGAAAACCGCTTCCTGCTTAGGTGTAGACTCGTGCTGGGACTGCGGTTACTCGCCCCATCGAAAAGATTTGTTCCCGCAGGAGTTGGCTGCCCTTCACTCCAATCAACCAGTTCCAGAGTGGATAGCCGTTGTTAAATTTAACAAAGCACAACACCAGCGGAGAAAATACCCTGAGACTCCTGCGGGAGGATAGGCATAGGCGAGACCCCTAAAGATGGGGCAGCACGATGATTCTTACCAGCCGCTCAGCAGGTGCGAAGGGTATTTCTGCAGCGCCGGGTTATGTCACTGTTTCTCTCAACTACGCTGATTAAAATCCAAAAAGCTTCGTCAAACTTTTGCATTCGGTTTTCCATCAAAAGTGGTACGATATCGCATGAACAGCTTTATCATCTTTTCAATCTTTTCCTGAGGTACATTGGCAGAAAGGGAAACTTCTTGGACGGATGCTCTTGGGCGGGTGCGAAGATAATTCTGCACCTTCCCCATTTCCGTCAGGCAAGTCGAACAAAGCATAAACGGACTGCTCGGCATGGTTTCCTTGCACAATCGACAATTTCGTACAACCTTTCCCATCTCCTCACCTCATACAACATATTTTTTTCTAAACTCATTATATAACAGAATCAGACAAACAAACAATGAATTTTTGGAAAAATGAGTCGTTAGACTTACTAAAATAAAAGTTATAGGAATTTTTGCTGTATGAACAGGAAAACTGAAGAAATATAATTGAGCAAAACATGTTATGATAGATAATATAATTGCTACAGGGAGATGATACATATGCAGCTGGAAGAGATGCTCGCTTACAACAAACAATTTGTCGAAGGAGAAAATTATCGGGACTACGTGACGGACAGCATTCCGAATAAACGTATGGTTTTATTCACCTGTATGGATTCCAGGCTTGTCGAACTGTTGCCCAAAGCCTTAAACATCCAAAACGGTGATGTGAAAATGGTGAAAAATGCCGGCGCCATCCTGAGAGATCCGTTTGACAGTGTGATGAAAAGCATTCTTGTGGCCATCTACGAATTAAAAGCGGAAGAAGTGGCAGTGATCGGCCATCATGATTGCGGCATGTCCAAGATGGAGACGGAAGCATTTGCTGACAAGATGAAAGACCAAGGGATCCCTCAAGATACATTGAAGACCTTAAACAGCGGGGGGATTGATCTTGAACAGGAATTCAGCGGCTTTTCCCGAGTGGAAGACTCCGTTGAGCAAAGTGTCTCAATTATTCGCAGCCATCCCCTTCTTCCAGAGTACGTGAAAGTGCACGGCATGGTAATCGATCCGCATACAGGCAAACTGGATGTCGTTACAAAAGATGAATAATAGAAAAAAACAGTCTCCTCTCTGGAGGCTGTTTTTCTTTGGCAAATGAATGTGTAATGATAATAAAATTGTTTAATTTAACTGAAAAAACGCATTACACCGTCCACAAATGTGGACAGTGTAAAAATAAAGTCGTTTAAAAATCAAATCCTTATGCCACAACCGTCCGTTTGCGGAAGCACCACTATCAAGAAATCCACTTTCCAACCTATATGAAAACAATTAATAACTAAATTTACTCGCCTCTAGCTTTTACCATCATTTCAATCAATCTTCCAAGCAATAATCCGATAAAGATAAATAAAATCGGTAAAAAAACAGGGCCGATATACACGCCAGCCACATTAAAAGTTGAAGAATAAATCACTCCAATCGTGCTGACATAAGCCGCAAACACAAAGGGCAAAAATGAAAAACGGCTTTGTGCTCCACCTGCATCCCTGTACGCATCCCAGATTGCAAACAGATAAACACACGGATAAAACATCAGCCACTGGTAATCGGTCGCGCTAATGGATTTCGGAATATCACCTTGAAAACTGTACACGATGGCCATATTTAGGTTAGACATAACGTTAATCATTAATTCCAGAAAAATCAATACAGTTCCTTTCAAATATTTTTTATTCAAAAGTTGGGCGACTCCGGGAAGAGCGATACCCCACATGAGGGCTTCTGCTTTGTTTTTATTCATATATGTCACTTTCTCCTTAATCATCACGAAGACCTGAAAAACCCGTTTCAGCTCTTTTTTTAACGATTATCATCAAGGAACGATGACGGTTGTTAAAGTCAGTCCTCGATTACACTTTCTTTTATTGTTTGAACAAGTCACGGGAATATGTAAGCTCCCCTTCATAATCCTATACAGCCATTTCCATCCACCTTTTTCTTTTCTGCGTATATATCCATTTACAGTTACGCAATATATATAAAAGCAAATTTTATGGAGGGGTAACAATGACATCTATGAAGTTGGATTCAGCTGACAAACTAACGGCATCCGAATTAGCCCAGCTTTGGACTGCTTATCTCAATGATACGCTCAGCATCTGTGAAGTTACTTACTTTCTGAACCATATTGAAGATCCAGAGATACGAGAGCTCTTATCCTGGTCATTACAGCTATCCAAAGCACATATCGAGAAAATAACAACAATCTTTAAAGGGGAGCAATATCCAATTCCTAAAGGATTTACGTTGCAAGAAGATGTAAATGTGGACGCCCCTCGTTTATATTCTGATTCTTTCATGCTGGCCTGGTTAAACCAGTTTGGGAAATTGGGATTGAATGCTTACAGTACAAGCGTTCAGACTGCAACAAGAGAAGATGTTTTTGATTATTTCAGCGAATGCTTGTCCGAGTCCAAAGAAGTGATCAAGCAGACAAATACGCTTATGTTAAATAAAGGGTTATACAACAAACCACCCTCTTTGCCGACGCCTGAGGGCATCGACTTTGTGCACTCACAACAATTTCTTGCTGGTTGGTTTGGTGATATCAGGCCAATAACATCGCCCGAAATCGCTAATTTACATTCGAATATTGAGCGAAACAATATGGGACTCGCTGCATTAATTGGTTATGCCCAGACTGCACAATCAAAGGAAGTCACTCGTTATTTGTTGCGAGGAAAAGAGATTGCCGAGAAGCACATTGAGGTGTTTAGTTCAGTTCTGGAGGAAAATGACTTGCCCGTCCCTAAAACGATAAGCTCAGAAGTGACGGATTCAACCGCATTCACGCTGACAGACAAACTTATGGTCTTTAAGACGACAGTACTGATCGGGGTCAGTTTAGGTTACTATGGAGTAAGTTTGGCGGGAAATCCCCGTAAAGATATAGGCGTTGATTACAGCAGACTAATCGCAGAAATTGCAAAATTTGCAGTAGACGGCGCAGACCTTTTAATCAAAAAAGGCTGGCTGGAAGAACCGCCAAAAGCAGCAGATCGCGATGAGTTAGCAAAAAAAAAGGATAGCTAATAACATGAAAAATTTTAAGGTACGCTATTTTGGGCGTACATTTTTTCTTGTATCTCCAACGATTTCATCCATGCACTTATTCCAGAAGGCCCGATTCTGGAATAACCATTTGCTATATCAGTACCATATTTCACTCATAAGCACAGAGATTCTAAACCATATAATGTTGCAATTTCTCCAATGTTATAGGAGCAAAACTGGAAAAAAATATGGAATCACTGACCATTCAGTCCATTGAACAAGAAGGAAAACGCATAAACCTATAGATAATCCCGATACCCTGCAAAATCAGATTGGCTTAAGACTATTTCACCTTAGATACTCCCTCAGTTTATATAATTAATAAACCAACAACTTAATCAGAGATTAGGGGAAAATTATATTCTCCCGATCTTTTCTCATTTCCTGTTATATTACCCGGAATTTCTCACATACTAACATACGGCAATGTTCTTATGAAGGGGACCCCACTATGCGAAAAAATCAAGCGAAATCATCAAACAATATTTTTCCTATAAAAGTAGACAAGTTAAAGAAACAGATGGAGAGCAGGTTTGAAAATAATCCAGATTTGGTTTTCACCATTTATGAGCATCAGAAGAAAAAAATAGCTGTGTTCTATATTGGGTATCTCGTAGAGCCTGAGATGGTGCATAACTATTTATTGAAACCTTTATTAACCAGTGACAAAACCTGGGCCAATCCCGACATTCTGAATGATATCCCTTTAAGCACAGGAAAGACGAAAGAAAAGCTGCAGGATATTTTGCAAAATATATTGATCGGAGAAGTATTTATTTATGTGGAAGGGGAACCTGCTGCCGTTTCCTTTATTTTATCAAAAAAAGAAAAGCGTAATCTCACTCAAGCGGAAACCGAGTCGCTCGTTCAGGGGCCAAAAGTTGCTTTCACTGAATCCATCGCAATCAATATGAACATCGTTCGCTGGAATATTCACTCAACAGACCTTGTCCTGGAAAAAATCATGATCGGGGAAAGAGCTCCGCGTGAGGTGCGCCTGATTTATCTGAAGTCGATCGCCAATGAAACGGATGTTAATACAATGCGGCAGAGACTTAAGGATCTGGAGATTGATCAATTGGAAGACAGTTCTGTGCTCATGCAATATATCGAGGATTCTTCCCAGACGATTTTCCCGCAGTTTTACTCTTCGGAGCTCCCTGACCGTTTTGCTTATACCGTCACAAGGGGCAGGATCGGTGTATTGGTGGAGAACAGTCCAACAGCCATCCTTGCCCCGTCTACCTTTTTTAGTTTTTTTGAGTCGACGGAAGACCTGTATATGCGCTGGAATGCTGGAACCTTTTTAAGGTATCTGCGGTTTATTGCGATCATTATCTCGGTGCTCTTGACCCCTCTCTATGTGGCTGCTACGACCTTTCATTATGAGATCATTCCCACCCAGGAACTGATCACGATTGGCGAATCGAGAGCCATCGTGCCATTTCCGCCGATATTTGAGGCATTGCTTTTGGAATTTATTATTGAATTGCTTAGGGAAGCCGGAGCAAGACTGCCGACAAAAATCGGCCAGACCATTGGTATCGTTGGTGGTATTGTTATCGGGACAGCAGCGGTGCAGGCGGGGATTACCAGCAACTTTCTGATTATCCTCGTTGCCCTTAGTGCGCTGGCTTCCTTCACAACCCCCAATTACATGATGGGCACAGCGATAAGAATCATTCGCTTCCCAATGATTATTCTTGCGGGTACCTTGGGAATGATCGGGATGATGTTTGGCGTCTGTTTCCTGATCATCCATTTACTGAAGCTGAGTTCTCTTGGAAGGCCATACCTATCTCCCGTTTACCCGTTTCGCTGGGAAGATTTGAATAAGACGTTGTACCGGCTGCCTAACTCCCGTCAGAATAAACGTTTTGCTTCTTACAGGCCAAAGGACTTAATCCGTTACAGCAAAAGGAAAGCATCTAAGAGAAAAGACATTGATGAGTAGGTGGACATGTGGATATTAATGTAAAAGTGAAACCATACCTGAAGATTCAGGCGTTCTATTTATTTTTCATTATATCCTCCATCCAATTGGGGGTCGGGATAATGGGCCTTCCTCGTCTGGTCTTCCTGGAAGCTTATCAGGACGCATGGATTTCCATCCTGATCGCCCTTTTAGGGATCCTGCTGGTGGTTTTTGTCATGCTCCGGATTCTAACATCTTATGATAATGCGGACATACTGGGCATTCAAATTGATCTGTTCGGGAAATGGCTGGGAAAGATCATGGGCACCGTCTACATTGTCTATTTTGCTGTCACTTTATTCTCCGTCTTCATCACGTATATTGAGGTCGTGAAGATATTTATTTTCCCGGAGTTGAGCAATTTTGTGATGGGTCTTTTGCTGGTGAGCTTGATTGTATATTGTCTTTTGGGCGGGCTGAAAGCGATTGTCGGGACTTGTTTTATTTTCTTTTTTCTTGCGCTATGGGTGTTGTTTTTACTGATCCATCCCGCAGTTCTCTTGGATTTCACTCATTTTCAGCCGGTCTTTCAGGCTTCTTTTCCGGAATTGCTGAGTGGAGCAAGAGTTACAGCCTATACTTTTTTGGGATTTGAAATACTCTTTTTGATCTATCCCTTTATCCAAAACAAAAAGAAAGTAAAGAAGCCGGTATATTTCGGAGTCACCTTTACTGCTTTAATCGTGCTTATAACCACCGTCATTTCTATCGGCTTCTTCAGCACGGATCAGCTGAAGAACCGGGAGTGGGTGGTTTTGAACCTGTTTAAAATTCAATCGCTCCCTTTTATTGAGCGATTCGACTATATTGTGGTTGCCGAATGGATGATGGTCGTTTTGCCAAATATGTTTCTCCTGATGTGGGCAATCACCTATAGCATGAAACGATTGTACCGTGTTCCGCAAAAAATAACGCTATATGCGACAGCAGGACTGTTGTTGATTGCATGCATCTTTACCAGCGATCATTTTCTGATCCAAAAGATTATTAATACTTCTGCGCAATACGGTTTTTGGCTTGTCTTTGTTTATCCATTGCTGCTTTTGCCAATGGTATGGATTAAAAAACGCAGGGGGAAACAGAAGGGAGCTGGTCGTCATTCATCTTAAAAAGGGAATCATTATCATGGCTCTCCTCGTTTTGACAGCCTGTGTACCGACTAAAATTATTGAAAAGGTTGCAATTATTAATTCTTATGGCATCGATGCCGCAGAAGAGGGACAAATCGAAAAAACAATTATCGCTTTTCGGTTTGATGACGAAGCGCAAAACATCGCCACAACGCTCTCTGGGACAGCTAACACCGTCAGAGGAGCAGAGGAGGATGCCGCAAACAAAACAAGCTTCACTTTAAAACCCGGGCAAATCCGTCTTGTAGTTTATGGAAAGGAAATAGCAGAAAACGGCATTTCTCCCTATATAAATGTTCTGGTACGGGATGCCCGGGTATCTTCTATGATGTATACAGCAATAAGCACAGGTACGGCAAAGGAAGTCCTGACAGCCGGACAGGAAAATACACCGGCTAATATCGGTCAATACCTGCAGGACCTGATTGAAAAGGAAATAAAGCAAAACACCATTCCGGATGTTTCTTTTTTCCATTTCACCCATGCCCTTGAAGATACCGGACAGGATCCCATCCTCCCGCTCTTAGGAATAAGAGACAATAAAGCGGCGCTAATAGGAATGGCTGTTATGGATAACGGGAAATATGCGGGTGAGATTTCATTAAAGGATGCTTTTTTAGTGAATTTGTTTCAAAAAAACATTCGCGATAAGCCACTTGAAGTGAGCATTTCCAAAGAGCCGTTTTCCGATTACATTGAGGGACAGCTGCAGACGGATGACGAGCAGCTGCACATCAGTACACTGATTACTGACGGGAGAACAAGGACGAAGATGACCGATGTCGGCGGGCTGGAGTTTCAAACTGAAGTGAATTTAAAGGTTAATCTTTATGAAACCTCTGAACCTATGCGAATACGGGATGAAAAGGCAGCCCGTTTGCTGGAAAAAGAAATGGAGAAAAAAATCACAAAGCAGTATGAACAGCTTTTAGCCAGTCTGAAGGAGACGGGTTCCGATCCATTTGGACTTGGCAATATTTACCGGATAAAGAAAGAAAGCGGCAAACTGACGGAGCAGGAATGGGATGAGAAGTTCCCGGAAGTGACGGTAGATTTTAAGGTGAATGTGCAACTGGTTAATTATGGAAGTGTGCGGTGACAATGGCGTCGAATCTGCTTCAAAAACAGGGAAGTGACCCCTGCTCCGGCTGGTCCGGGGTAGGGGCCACTTTATTTCATGACCTCTTCTAAAATTGCAATCACACGGGCGCGGGATTTTTCACTTTTGTATTGTTCCATATAATCCCGCATAGCCGGGGCAGCCTTTTTCAGCTGGAAAAGCTCTTCCATCAGCGCACGCTCTGACAATGCTTCTTCTTCCAAAACGCGGGCGTATTTTTTTTCCACAAAGGACTCCGCATTGATAATCTGATCCCCCCTGCTTGCCTGCCTGGAAAGCGGGATCAGCAGCATCGGGATTCGTAGTGCCAGAAATTCAAAAATGGCGTTGGAACCGGCTCGGGACAGCACATAATCGGATGCTGCCATTATATCTTTCAATTCCTGATTCACATATTCAAACTGGGCGTAACCTTGCTGCCGGGCATCCGGATCCACATTGCCTTTCCCGCAAATATGAATTACCTGAAAGGATTCAAGCAGTTCGGGCAGAGAGGCGCGGACAGTTTCGTTGATTTTCCTGGCCCCGCCGCTCCCGCCCATGACGAGGAGCACTGGCTTGTCATTTGTCAAACCGGCCATGGCAAGTCCGGCTTGCTTATCTCCCTGAAACAACTCTTCACGGATCACAGCACCTACGTATTCTGCTTTTTTCTCCGGCAGATACTGCATCGTCTCTTCAAAAGTAGCCAACACTTTTTTGGCAAATGGGACAGCCAGCTTGTTAGCGAGGCCAGGGGTGTAATCTGACTCATGGATAACGGCAGGCACATTGCGCAGTTTGGCAGCCGCAACCACAGGAACGGAGACGAACCCTCCCTTGGAAAAAACAGCTTGAGGCTTTTGTTTGCCAATAATCCGCCAGGCCTGGAGTGTGCCTTTAAGTACTTTAAACGGATCCTTGAGATTTTCTTTGGACATGTAGCGGCGCAGTTTTCCTGTAGAAATCGGATGATAGCGGACGCCTTCCATCTCACCTATCAACTGCCTTTCAATGCCGTCATGAGAACCGATATAATCAACTTCCCACCCGTCACGCAGATACACGGGAATTAATGCCAGGTTGACAATCACATGGCCGGCGCTCCCACCGCCGGTAAACAGAATCCGCTTGTTTTTCATAATTGTACTTCCCTTCTATCTAAATGCAACTTAAAAAGGTATAATGATCCTTATGTTAGTTTATAAGAAATGGGTTAAAAAAGGAAGCGGAAATTCATGTACGAAACAAAGACACTAAAGGAAAAACTGCGATTATTCTCGATTATACTGATTCCAATTCTGATTACGCAGCTGGGCATGTCGCTGATGACATTTTTTGATACGATGATGGCCGGCCGAGCAGGAGCAAGTGATTTAGCCGGTGTGGCGATCGGAGCGAATCTCTGGATGCCGGTATTTACCGGAATCAATGGGATTCTCCTGGCGATTACTCCGATCATCGCCCAGCTGACCGGGGCAAAGGCAAATGAGGAAGTCCCGGAAAAAGTGCAGCAGGGAATTTATTTGGCAGTTGCACTTGCACTGATCGTCATTGTCGCCGGGGCGCTCATTGTTACTCCGATTCTGAATACAATGGATCTCGAACCGGAAGTAAGAAATATCGCTGGATTTTATCTTCTATCACTGGCAGCAGGAATTGTCCCATTATTCATTTTCAATACACTGCGATGTTTTATTGATGCACTGGGCAAAACGCGGACCTCGATGATCATTATTCTGATTTCCCTGCCCTTAAATGTGTTCTTTAATTATATTTTCATCTTCGGGAAATTCGGAATCCCTGCTTTTGGCGGGATTGGTTCGGGAATTGCTACAGCGATCACTTATTGGCTTGTCTGTGTGCTTGCCATGGCGATTATTCATAATGCAAATCCGTTTCGGGGGTTCAGAATTCTGGTCAATTGGGTAAAGCCCTCGTTTAAATTATGGCTTGAACAGCTAAAAATCGGTATACCCATCGGGCTGGCGATCTTCTTTGAGACAAGTATTTTTTCCGTCGTGACACTTCTAATGAGTGAATACTCGACAAACACCCTCGCGGCACACCAGGCCGCCTTAAATTTTGCCTCTTTGCTGTATATGGTGCCTCTCAGTGTGGGAATGGCGCTGACGATTGCGATCGGCTTTGAAATTGGCGGCAATCGGTTCCGTGAGGCCAGGATATATGGCTATATCGGCATCAGCGGCGGGCTGTTCATCGCTCTGTTTGCCGGTGTTGTACTCTATGTGTTCAATGAACCGGTCGCCAGAATGTACAATGCCAATCCGGAAGTAGTTTCACTGATCAAACAGTTTATCTACTATGCTATTTTCTATCAGCTGGCAGATGGAATCGGGGCACCAATTCAAGGAGCGCTCCGCGGGTATAAAGATGTCAATATGACCTTGGTAATTGCCCTGGTTTCCTATTGGGTCATCGGCTTGCCGACTGGCTGGCTGCTCGCCAACTATACGACCCTTGGACCATTCGGCTACTGGATAGGAATCATTACCGGCTTATCCTGCGGAGCAGCGGCGTTGCTGTGGCGGCTTCTCTATGTTCAAAAGAAATACCGGGAAACCGGGAGCCATCCTGCAGTGGAATAGCAACATAAAAGCGAGGAAGTGTGCATGCACTTCCTCGCTTTTTCTATTAGGCTCTTTTCGTAAGTTTTGTTGCTTATTTATTTCGCAGTTGATGGAAAATGCGACAGAGTGCTCGTTGATTTCCGCTACGGGCATCCGCTTTCCGCGGGAAGCTGCCGAGCCCCCTTGTGAGATGCGCACTTCGGGGTCTCGCCTAGGCTTTTCTTCCCGCAGGAGTCGGATACCCTCCGCTCCAATCAACCATCAACAAAGTGAATAACTGTTATGATTATAAATGTGAGAAAGTTGCAAAGCACATTCTCAGCGGAGGAAATACCCCGAGACTCCTGCGGGAGGAATGGCATCGGTGAGACCCCTCAAGCGGAGATAGCGCGAGGAGGCTCACCAGCCACCCGCGGAAAGCGAGGGGTATTTCCGGAGCGGTGGATTAGTTCGCAGTTTATAGATATTGGGTAAAAACAACATTTTTCAGAAAACAGCCTTCTATTATTACTGATTCAGGTTTAAGACAACAAGCCGTTCTTTGGTCATTTCCTCGATCGAATATTTCGGTCCTTCTTTGCCCCAGCCGCTGTCTTTCACACCGCCATACGGCATGAGGTCCACTCGGTATTGCGAGGAATCATTAACGATTAGACCGCCAACCTGAACATTTCTCGCTGCAAAAAAGGCCGTGTCCAGGTTCTGGGTGAAAATTCCTCCCTGCAAGCCATAAGGCGATTCATTTAATTCTGCGATGCAGGTATCCAGGTCCTCATATGCGATAATGCTGACAACAGGAGCGAAAATTTCTTCACATACCACGGACATATCTTTCGTAGCACCGGTTATAACCGTCGGCTGATAGACGGCTCCTTCACGCGTGCCGCCGGTAAGAATTTTCGCCCCGTTTTCGGCTGCTTTGTTTACCCAATCTTCCGCCCTCTTCGCTTCTTCTTTTGCGATCATTGGGCCAACCGCAGTATTTTCGTCCATAGGGTCACCGACCTGGACTTTTTCTACTTCTTTCACCAATTTTTTTTCAAAAGCATCTTTAACAGAGTGGTGGACATACAGTCGCTGTGGCGTGATGCAGGTCTGACCGGCAAAAGCAAACCCGGCTGTCGCCAAAGTAGTTGCAGCCTTGTCCACATCTGCGTCCTTATCGACAATTACCGGAGAGTTATTGCCGAGTTCTAAAATCAGTTTATTTAGCCCCGTGTTCTGTTTCAGTTTTAGTCCGACTTCTGCACTTCCGGTAAATGTATATGTCGAGATTCGGCCGTCCTCTTGCATTTGTTTGCCAACTACTGAGCCAGAGCCAACGATGACATTTAACAGACCTGCCGGCAGCCCGGCTTTTTCAAATAATGCGGCTAACTTTAATGCTGTCACAGGTGTAGCACTTGCAGGTTTCAGCACTACGGCATTTCCTGCAGCGATTGCCGGACCGATTTTATGGGCAACGAGGTTTAGAGGAAAGTTAAATGGTGTAATTGCTCCAACTACCCCGACCGGAACACGGATGGTAAATGCCATGCGGTTTTCTGATCCAGGGGCAGCTTCCACCGGCACCCCTTGTCCGCTAATCCGTTTTGCCTCTTCCGCAGAAAGTTCCATCGTCTGCACGGCACGATCCACTTCAGTCAGCGCCTGCTGAATCGGCTTCCCTGCTTCCTGCACCATTGTCTTAGCAAATGCATCTCTTTCCTCACGCAGGCCATCTGCTACTTTTTTAAGCACTTCAAAACGGTCATATGGAGATAAACCGCGGGAGCCAAACGCCTCAGCAGCACTTTCTATCGCGTAATCAACATCATTTTCTCCTGCCTTGGAAACTTCCGCAAAAACCTCTCCAGTATATTTATTTAAAACCTCAAGCTTCTCATCTGTCTCTTTCCATGAACCATTTAAAAATAAGTTGAATTTTTCACTCATAACATACGTCTCCTTCCTGTAATCAATCTATCCGCCCGCGGCCTTCGTTAAACCTGTATAATCGTCACTGTTGATGGAAAATGTGATAGGAGTGCTTGTTAATTTCCACTGGGGAAGACTATGACACTTCTTAATGAGGCTGTTTTTAAAATTTTTCTTCCAAGGCCCCTTCCGTTAAGGTCCCAAGAACATGTCATGCAAATATTACTAAGAAGCAACAACCTTGTCTAACTCGATTCGACAAAATTCGGGAAGTGACAGGCACTAAAAAAACCGCCCACCTGGACGGTTTTTACGGTATTTCTTAGATTTACAAAAACAAGCCGGCAACAGTTGCAGAAAGGATCGAAGCCAAAATTGAACAAGCCAGCAGCTTCATACCTTTGGCAGATACAATAGCAGCCTTTGCATTGTCAATTCCCTTTACTGTTCCTGCAATAATTCCTATGGAAGAGAAGTTGGCGAAACTTGTCAGGAACACTGTCACAATACCTACTGTTTTCTCTGACATGGTATCTACCATCGGTTCAAATAGTGACATAGCAAGAAATTCATTCGTAATGATTTTTGTCCCCATAATCGCACCTGCATCGATAACCTCGCTTGGAGCGATCCCCATCAGAAGTCCGATCGGTGCAAGAATATAACCTAAAATCTGCTGTAGGGTGACACCTGCAAAGATAGATTGAATCAGAAAGTTAACCAATTCCAGTGAAGCAATGAAAGCAATCAGCATCGCAGCAACGATCAAGGCGATTTTCCCGCCTTCCAGAGCTCCATTTCCCATGGCCTCGAACAAACTCTTATCATTGTTAACATTGCTTATATCCACTTGATCTTCCTCTTTTGGAACTTTCACCGGCGCAATAATCGATGCCACCATCAGTGCACTAAACATGTTTAAAGGAAGTGCAACAAGGATATATTCAGCAGGAAGCATGAGAATGTACGCCCCTACGATTGATGCAGATACAGAGCTCATTGCAGAAGCGTTAACAATAAACAGCCGATTATCATTCAAAAGATGGAACTGCGAGCGAATGGCGATTAACGCCTCTGACTGTCCGAAAAAGATACTGTTGACCCCGTTGAACGACTCAATTCTCGGCAGACCAGTTATCTTGGAAATCCCTCCACCGATCCATTTAATCAGCACCGGAAGAACTTTTAAATACGTCAGAACTTGAAGAATCGTCGCGAAAAAGATAATTAGCAGTAGAACATTAAAGAAGAAAATGCTGCCACCTTCCTGAATGACAAATCCTCCAAGCACAAAATTGATGCCTTCAGACCCAAACGCTATTAATTGATTAAAAACAGCTGAAATCCAGTTTATGATTGCTTGTCCAATCCCAGTATTGAACATGAACCAAGTGATAACCAGCTGCATAACCAGCATAATGCCGACACCTTTGAAATTAATATTTTTTCTGTCATTGGACATCAAAAACGCTAATCCAATAACAACCGCAATGGCCAAAAGTCCCAGTATAATACTCACCGGTTTTCCCCCTCCATATAAATGTAAATGTTTTCATTCCGAATGCCTCAAGGGTCATTGTATCAAGACGTCAGACCTCGCGCAACTGATTGTTTTTTCTGTTTTCTTCATGTTATTTCGTCAAGTTTCGCACTTCCCCCGACTGAATTGACTAGTACTAATGAACCGGGAAAAAGACCATCTGTAAGAGGAAAAGCACAGCGAATACATACATAATCCAATGCACGTCTTTTCCTTTTCCATTCGCAACTTTTAATAATGGATAGGAAATAAAACCGATTGCAATCCCTGTTGCGATGCTGGATGTAAATGGCATCGTGAGAACGACCGCAAATGCCGGAAATGCTTCATCAAATGCCTTCCAGTTAACTTTCGCCAGCCCCTCTATCATAAAACAGCCCACAATAATCAGTACAGGAGAAGTGATTGCCGGCATATTTGCCACCACCTGAATGATCGGGGTGAAAAAAATCGACAAAGCAAACAAAACAGCAACGACAATTGTTGTCAAACCGGTTCTCCCGCCGGCTGCCACTCCGGTTGTGGATTCAATATACGCTGTTGTAGGGGTGGTGCCAAAAGCCGATCCGACCGTTGAAGCCGTGGCATCCGCGAGCAAAGCCTGTTTGGCGCGCGGCAGATTGCCATTTTTCATAAAACCTGCCTGCTCAGCTACACCGATCATTGTCCCGGTCGTATCAAATATGGTTACGAGCAGAAAAGCAAAAACAATTGTATACAGGCCATTCGAAAATACCCCGGCAATGTCGATGTCCCAAAACACCGGACTTGGCGGTGCGGATATAAGCCCTTCCGAAAACGAGATCTGGCCAGTTATAAATGCGAGGATTCCTGTCGCGACCATTCCGATAAATAAGGCCCCTTTGATCTTCCGTACAAATAAAACGAGCGTCATGAATAGCCCGGCAATCGTTAACAATACCACAGGATTCCCCAAATCCCCAAGACCGACAATATTCGCTTCATTCGGGACGACAATGCCCGCATTCCTTAATCCGACAAAAGCAATAAACAGACCGATCCCTGAAGTAATCCCGTATTTTAGTGAATCAGGAATCGCATAAATCATTGTTTCCCGCAAATTTGTCAAACTTAGTAAAATAAAAATCACACCAGCTAAAAAGACAGCCCCAAATACAGCCTGATAGGAAAGCCCTTCTGTTGCCACCACACTGGCAAAATAAGCATTCATCCCCATCCCCGGTGCAATGGCAATCGGGTAATTCGCAAATATAGCCATATACAGGGTGCCGACAACAGCAGAAATGACGGTAGCCATAAACACCTGATCAAATGGCACACCGGCAGAAGTCAGAATGGCCGGGTTTACAACAATAATATAAACCATCGTCAAGAAGGTCGTTACCCCTGCCACCATTTCCGTTCTTGCCGTTGTATTGTTTTCACTTAATTTGAAGAACCGCTCCACTTTGTTCCTCTCTCCTTTTACGAATAATAAAACCAACAAATAATATATTATTCGTTTTTAGAGGAAATTTCAATAGGGAACACTTAATTCATTAAGAAAATCGCAGTTTTTTACAAACAAAAACCTCGCTGTGACTTATACAGCGAGGTTTCCGTAAAATAATATTCTTCTTAGCCTTCGAGCAATAAATCGTATGGATCTTCCAGCATTTCTTTGATTCGGACAAGGAACTGCACGGCTTCTTTTCCATCAACAATCCGATGATCGTAGGACAGTGCAAGGTACATCATTGGACGGACTTCAATCGAATCATCCGGCATAACCATCGCTCTTTTCTGGATGTTATGCATGCCGAGAATTCCAACCTGCGGCGCGTTCAGGATCGGTGTGGACAGCATTGAACCGAAGATGCCTCCATTAGTGATCGAGAAGGAACCGCCCTGCAAATCCTTCAGCTGCAGTTTGTTGTCTCTGGCCTTTTTGCCCAGTTCGCCGATTTCCTTTTCAACTCCGGCAAAATCAAGACGGTCTGCATCCCGAACAACTGGCACAACCAAACCGTCATCGGTGGAAACAGCAATCCCAATATCATAGAATTTCTTCTCGACAATCTCATTCCCCTGGATTTCTGCGTTCAAGAGCGGGAATTCTTTCAATGCTCCAACAACCGCTTTGGTAAAGAAGGACATAAATCCGAGTTTCACATCATGTTTCTCCAGGAATTTATCTTTCCGTTCACTGCGGAGTTTCATGATCGCACTCATATCTATTTCATTAAATGTAGTCAGCATTGCAGATTCTTGCTGGACATTGACAAGGTTTTTGGCGATCGTCTGACGGCGGCGCGACATTTTCGTACGCTCAACCGGTTTATCAAACTCTGTCTTCTCGGTGTTTTTGCTTTCCTCTTTCTTCGACGGTTTCGATTTTGATTCTTTCTTCTCGCTTCCGCCTTTGGCTGCATCCTCGACATCTTCCGGACGAACACGGCCCATCGGATCACGGGTTTGTACAGAACTTAAATCAATATTCAGCTCGCGTGCTCGTTTTCTGGCAGCTGGAGAGGCAATAACCTCATTTTTACCAGGAGTTTCATCGGTGTCTTCGATTTGTGCTTCTTCTTTGTCTTCAGACTTATCCTCTTCTTGTTTGTCTTCTTTTTTCTCTTCTGCTTTTTCTTCTTTATCGGAGGAGGAGGTTTCCTCAGATTCTTCTTCGCTCGCTTCTCCGCCGGCTTCTCCGTTTTCATCCAATTTGGCAATCACATCGCCAACTTCTACGTCATCGCCTTCTTCTGAGACAATTTCCGTAATTACACCGGCAAAATCGGAATTTACCTCCACATTGACCTTATCGGTTTCCAGTTCAACAACAGGATCCCCTTTTTCAACTTTGTCCCCTTTGGAAACCAGCCACTCGGCAATGGTTCCTTCTGTGATTGATTCTGCTAACTCTGGAATTTTAATTTCTTTCACTGGAATCTCCTCCTTGGGTCGGTTTTATTGCTATTTGCACGATCTGGTTTTGCTCATATTTATGCACATTCGGCACACCAACTGCCGGTGCAGCGCGATCTGGACGCCCGATGTATCTTAGTGTCTGGCCATCTTGCAGCAGATCTCTTAAATAATCATCTACAAAATCCCAGCTGCCCATATTCTTTGGTTCTTCCTGTACCCAGACAATTTCCTCCAGATTCGGCAAATCCTCCAGCTGCTTCTTCAATGTATCTGTTGGAAATGGATAGATTTGTTCCAATCGGAGGATCTCCAGCCAGTCATCGTTCTCTTGTGTGTCTTTCATGGCTTCCTCAATATCTACCATTATCTTGCCACTGCCGATCAGCAAGCGCTTGACTGATTCTTTTTCCGGCTGATGATTCGGCTGTTTGCGCAATGGCTGGAATTTTCCGCTGGTAAATTCCTCAGCACCTGAAGCCACACGCTGATTGCGCAAGAGACTCTTTGGTGTCATTAAAACAAGCGGACGTGCTTCTTCTCTATCACGCATGGCAGCCTGCCGGCGAAGCAGATGGAAAAATTGGGCGGATGATGTTACATTCGCGACAATCCAGTTGTTCTCGGCAGCCATTTGCAGGAATCGCTCCAGCCGTGCACTGGAATGCTCTGGTCCCTGGCCTTCATAGCCGTGCGGCAGCAGCATCACCATATTCGATTTTTCGCCCCATTTTGCCCTGGCCGAAGAAATAAACTGGTCGAAAATCACTTGTGCCGCATTGGCAAAATCACCAAATTGTGCTTCCCAGATAACCAATGTATTCGGCGCCTGCACACTGTAGCCATATTCAAAACCGAGCACTCCGGCTTCGGAGAGCGGGCTGTTGCGGATATCAAATGACGCCTCAACTTGATCCAACCCGTGCATCGGACTGTAAATCTCATTCGTTTGAGCATCATGGAGAACGAGATGACGGTGGGCAAACGTACCCCTTTCCGTATCCTGGCCTGTGAGACGGATAGGAATTCCATCCTTTAGAATGGAGGCATAAGCCAAAGCCTCACCGGTTCCCCAATCAGCTTTATTGCCTTCTTCGAGTGAATTTTCCCGGCGTTTGAGGATTTTACTCAGCTTTTTATGGGTCTGAAACCCTTCCGGACGATTCATCATTCCTTTATTCAATGCCTGCAGTTCATCAAGTTCTACGGCAGTATCAAACTGATCAAGGCCGTTTAACAATGCTTCCGGCATGGATTCCGCCTCGGCTTGAGCCGCCTCATTTTCATCCATGCCATCATAAATTCCGCGCAGTTTTTCTTCTACATCATCCTTCATTTTTTTAAAGGTATCTTTATCCAAAATTCCTTTGCTTGCCAGACTTTCCGCGAAAACATGCCCGGCAGTCGAGTGTTCATCAATTTCCTGGTAAAGTCTTGGCTGGGTTGTCCGCGGTTCATCCATCTCATTATGGCCGTAACGGCGGTATCCAACCAGATCGATCAGAAAATCTTTGTGGAATTTTTTGCGGTATTCATAAGCCATACGAATAGCAGAAATGCAGGCGATCGGATCATCTGCATTTACATGGACGATCGGGATTTCAAACCCTTTTGCCAAATCACTGGCATAACGGGTGGAACGGCCATCCTGCTGATTCGTCGTGTAACCGAGCAGGTTATTGGCAATAATATGCACGGTGCCTCCAGTCGTATAGCCCGGCAGCCCGCTCATATTCAGGGTTTCTGCCACTACACCTTCGCCGATAAACGCAGCGTCCCCGTGAATCAGTACACCGAACGCTTTATTTTCGTCACGTTTAGGATAGCCTTTGCTGTAGCGGTCATCCTGTGCGGCACGGACAAACCCTTCGACAACCGGGTTGACAAATTCCAGGTGAGAAGGATTGTGGGCAAGCGTAATCCGTGTTGCTGCTTCCTCCGCCTCTATTTCGGTGGTAGCTCCGTAGTGGTATTTGACATCTCCGGTCCAGCCGTAATTAATCCCCATCGATCCCTCAGATGGTACTAATTCCTTATCAGGTGAATGGTGAAATTCGGAGAAAATTTTATCAAACGGTTTGCCCAGTACATGGGCCAGCACGGACAGGCGGCCGCGGTGAGCCATTCCCATCATAATGTTTTCGACCTTGTCAGCAGTAGCGTAGTTTAAAATTTCATCCAGCATCGGCACCATTGATTCCAAGCCTTCGATGGAAAAACGCTTTTGCCCGACAAATGTCTTTTGCAGAAATTCTTCAAACCCTTCCACATCAGCGAGACGCTTAAGCAGGTTCTTTTTTTCTTCGTCGGAAAGGTTACGGCGCGCTTCGCCTGCTTCAATCAGCTGTCTTAGCCACGTTAACTCTTCCTCATTATTCACATGGTCATATTCAAAGGTAATTGTCCCTGAATAGTATTTTTTCAGTTCCTTAACGACATCCAGTCCGTTATCAATGCCTGAAGGGGCTTGTTCCCACAGCCACGCGGCAGGTATGCTCTTAAGATCTTCTTCACTTAATCCGTAATTATCATGATCCACCAGATCGGATTGTCTTTCTTCCTTGGAACCAACGGGATATATATCCGCCTCCAAATGTCCGTAACGTCGAATAGCCTCAACAAGTTTCATTGCTGAGGTTAGTTTTTTCACATCATTTGCTGACGTTTCTGCAGATAATGTCTGCCCCTTAGGTTCACTTTTGTCTGTCCAGGATGGGGCTCCCTGTGTTTCAAATAATTCTTTTATGGATGGATCGACAGCTTCCGGATCTTCTTTATAAAGATCGTACTGCTCATCGATGTAACCCCGGTTTGGTCCATGAAATTGCTCCCAGAATCCTCCGGTAGATTCTTCATTCTGTGCCACGACTGATACCCCCATTGAAGTTGCTTTCTCCGTTGTGTAACGGTTTCCAAATTCATCAATTCTATTATAAAACTGACATATATCCTCATCAACTAATATACCTTATTTTACGCAGGTAAACAATATATGGCCCTTGGTTAAACGTTTAAAACAGGTAATTGTAATTTTCATTCTATTAAGCGGCTGAGTGTTTTACGGTAAAGGGTTTTCTTTCCGTGGTTTATTTTGTATAATGGAGACAGAATAGTAATAATGACTCTTTTTCATTTAAGGAGGATTTCCAAATGGGACTAGCGTTGGTTCTGGGCGTTTGTGTTGTATTTATCACATCATGCTTCACGGCAGGCTATGAGGCAAAACCGGGCACACCGAAAAATAATCAATAAAAAGGAAGCGCCTGGCCATCAGGTGCTCCCTTTTTTTAATTGGCCCAGCATTACGTCAACTCCGGAAATCCTTGCTGCCTCATTACTTCATAGATGAGGATCGCCGCCGTGTTGGAAAGGTTGAGGGAGCGGATTTTGTCATTCATTGGAATCCGCAGACAGCGTTCTTCTTTGCCTTCCAAAAGCTCGGTTGGAATGCCATTTGTCTCTCTGCCGAAAATAAAAAACAGATCCTTTTCCCTGCTGCTGAAATCAAAATCGGTATAGTGCCCTGTGCCGAAATTTTCGATATAAAAATACTCCCCGTCCGGATAGGTTGCATATAGCTCATCAATCGAATGATATTCCCTGATTTTTACATCCTTCCAATAATCCAGCCCAGCCCGCCGCAGCATCCGGTCATCTGTAGAAAAACCGAGTGGATGGATGAGGTGAAGCGTGGTATCTGTCCCAAGACATGTTCTTGCAATATTTCCTGTATTTGCCGGAATTTCCGGCTGGTATAATACGACATGTACACTCAAGTTTTCATTCTCCTTGCTAATTTGCTCATCCACCAGTATACCACTGCTGCCCTAACCAATGCGAAAAAATTTATATTGAATATTCGGGGTCCAGGCGGTCGAGTCCTCATAAGACCAGTAGCGGTGCCGGCTGTTATCGGTATGGGCATTGACGAGCGGCGCGCCATATGCATCCTTCGCCACGACAATCGTATTATGGTCAAAGCGGCCGTCCCCTTCAAAGTCATAACAAATAATATCTCCAAGGATGAGTTCGTCGGCGCGCTGCACCTCTTGCCCCTGCAGCCCGATGGTGGAGCCGCTTAAGTACCATCTAAGCGAATGAGCGACTGCCCAGCTGAAGCTCCAGTTGTCCCCTTGGTACCACCACCCTGTCTCTCTGGCAGGAGCACCTCGCATTGGCGCTCCGCCAGCAAAGAGGCACTGTGATACATAATTAGTACAGTCCACATCAAATTTCCGGTACGCCGGATTATAGCTGTTCCACCAGCGTTCGGCATATTGGACAGCAGCCATGCGGTCATAGGAAAAGCGAGCCTCTCTGGTATCTTGCTTTACTTCTGGAGACAACGTCCGCACTTCTTCCGTTTGAGTGCGTGGAATTTCTTCATGCTCTTCCAGTTTTCCATTTCGAAAATGAAGGCGATAAGGCGTTACCATTTCTTCCAGGTGAAACTGCCCCTCCTGCTTGATTAAAAAGGAAAAATGGAGCAAATAATCATATTCCGACTCTTGATTATGACCCACCTTTTGAAAAATTTCCCCCTTCCCCTGCACGTGTTTGATTTCTCCATCCCTTTTCGCCCATAATGCCTTTTTACGTGCCCACCAGTCATCCTGATGCTGCCGGCTATGAAAAAAATCAAGCCAATGATCTTGCAAGCTTTCCATAAAAATCCCCTCCATTAACAGTGTATGGAGGGGAAGCTTGGATAACGTCTATTGGAAAGCTCTTTTCAGTAAGTTTTGATGTTTTTTATTTTCGCAGTTGATGGAGAATGTGAGGTACCCTACCGCTCCGGAAATACACTCCGCTGGCTGTGGTGCTTTGTTAAATTAAACGACTGCATCCACTCTGCCGCAGAAAACGCTCTCGACCGGAAATTCCCACTCTCGAACGGAAGCCCCCCACTCTCGAACGGAAGTTTTCGTTCTCGACCGGAATTTCTCGCTCTCCGCCGGAAGTTTTTATTATTGTATTTTCACAGCGCCAAGATACATCGCAGTTTATAGTTTTTGCGGTAGAGCATTAGCGAGCAGTTAGTCTCAACATCATTTTTGCACCGCTTGTTTATCCTCAAAATCAAGTCCTTTTTGCATTTCCCCAAGCACACCTTCATCTTGTTCTGTTTCCATTGCAGAGCGAATAGCGAAAAAGGCTTCTTCTGTGCCTATTTTTCCGAGCGACCAGGCAGCGGTTCCGCGAATGACCGGACGCGGGTCATTTTGCATAACAGCAATTACCTCCTCAGTCGCCGTGCTATCTTTATAATGTCCCAGGGCAATTAAAGCATTGCGCTGCAACGGCTTTTTACCGCGCCATGACCCGGAAATATGGCCAAATGTCTCCTTGAATTCACGGTTGGAAATACGCAGCATCGGCTTCAGCTTGGGTTTGGCGATATCATGCTCCGGCTCGAATTCGGGGTGGAGATGAAAGTCAACCTTTTTATTTTTTGGACAGACAATCTGGCACGTATCACAGCCGTACACCCGGTTGCCGATTTTTGTCCGGAATTCATCTGGCAGATAATCCTTCGTTTGGGTTAAAAAGGCAATACAGCGCTGTGCATTTAATTGGCCACCTTCGACAATAGCGCCCGTCGGACATGCATCGATGCATTTCCTGCACTCCCCGCAGCTGTCATCCACCGGCTCATCAGGAATAAACGGGATATTGGTAATCATCTCCCCCAAATAAACAAACGAGCCAAATTCCGGTGTAATAATCGATGTGTTTTTCCCGCTGAAGCCAATACCAGCGCGCTCTGCCACTGCCCGGTCAGACAGTTCACCGGTATCGACCATAACTTTGTTTGATGCGTCCGGTACTTTTTCCTGGATAAAGGCAGCGAGTTTATTCAGCCGGTCGCGCAAAACATCATGATAATCCTGCCCCCAGGAAGCACGGGCAAATAGGCCGCGGCGCTCTTGTTTGGTACTTTTCGGGGCATCTTTCATCCGGGATGGGTAGGCAATGGCAATCGATATAATCGACTGTGCCTCAGGAAGCAGACGCTCCGGTTCCGTGCGTTCTTCCAGTGTCCCTTTTTCAAAACCGGACTGGTACCCGCGTTCCTGCTGCCTCCGCAGGCGTTCCCGCAGTTCACTGAACACATCGGCTGCAGCAAACCCGATTTTATCAATGCCAATTTTTTTGCCGTATTCTCTGATTTCCTGCTGCAGCTGTTCCGTTTGCATCTGTCTCCCCCTTCCTATTTTTGTTTCACTTTTGTTGTGCGCATCCGGTTAAGCACTGCGGCAATTTCATAACGTCTCGGACGGGCAATGTCCCCCGGATGCTGCTCTTTAAAGCTGGTAAAAGATGCCAGCCCTCTTGTATTCATCTGCTGTTCTATCGCGTCAAGCAGTTCGTTTAGTGTTTTATTTCCCAAATTGCCGGATTTATCGAGAAACTGAATGATCTCAGCAATCATTCTTGTCTGGGATGGATCAACAAGCTGTTCGGTATCGTCAAACGAAATATCGGTTTTTCCCATGAGAATCTTGGTTAGTCCCTTAGCCTGAGTCTTGGAACGTTTGCCTTTTTGCGTCTGCAGACTATTTTGCTGAAAATAACGGCTGCTGATCCGGCCGAATTCTTCTGTCGCCAGTGCATCGCGTTCCAGCGGGGATTCCGCCATAATTGCTTTTGCCCGTTCTGTGACATCATATGGCACATACTCATCAAGCATAATCACGGTATCGGTCACAGCAAAATAATCGCCCGAGCCACCCATGACCAGGATGGTAGAGACATCGAGCTGATCACGCATCTGCTTGATCTTATCAATAAATGGAGTGATCGGCTCCTTGTTGCGCTTGACCAGCTGCTGCATGCGGTGGTCGCGAATCATAAAGTTGGTCGCGCTCGTATCCTCATCGATCAGCAAAGTTGTCGCTCCAGTCTCCAATGCTTCCATGACATTTGCTGCCTGCGAGGTGCTCCCGCTGGCGTTTTCCGTCGAGAAAAAACTGGTGTCCTGCTTATGTGGCAAGTTATTGATAAATGGAGAAATATTAACCCCAGTAACCTGCCGGCCGTCTTCTGCACGGATTTTCACGGCATCAAGGTCTGTCAGGACGTATTCGCGGCCGTCCCCATGAACATGGGAATACACGCCCCGCTCGATTGCCTGAAGCATCGTGCTTTTTCCATGATAGCCGCCACCGACAATTAATGTAATTCCTTTTTTCAGTGCCATGCCTTTTATCGGTTCTCCCTGATGGGGGATGCGAATTTCTACTTCGTTTTCAGGCGGGCTTTGAAAATCCACGGCCTTTCGCATCGGCCGGTTGCTGATGCCGCTCTCCCTTGGCAGGATGGCATTATTGGCAATAAAGCTGACCCAGCCCTCTTGCTGCATTTTTTCTCGAATAGCGTCCTGCTGATCGGCCAGTTCCATCGCCTTTTGAATCTGTTCATCCTTGATCGTAAACACGGACTCTTGAATAATCTGCGGAAGTGCTTGGGTAAAAAGTTTCTCTGCCTCCCTGCCATTAATGCGACGTCCATTAGCGGGAAGCCCGACAGAGATGCACAGCGTGATCTCCTTTTCGGTGATCTGTACCGCACTGCGCTCAAGTTTTTCCTGACCAGGCGCATCAAAGAAAATCATCCCGCTTTTTCCGGAGCCTTTAATGGAAAACTGCCCTTTTCTGACCGCGCTTCCCACTACTCTGGCAAACGCGTCCTCCGTTGCTGTTTTCCGGGAGCGGGTTTCCAGCCATTCTTTTTTAATCTGCCGTTGTTTAGCAGGGATGACCACGCGAATCTTGGATGGTGTCGCAAACGGATCTCCCTGTACATAATCTATAAATAAAGAGAAAT
Organism: Lentibacillus sediminis; assembly: GCF_002763455.1. GTDB lineage: Bacteria > Bacillota > Bacilli > Bacillales > Amphibacillaceae > Lentibacillus_D > Lentibacillus_D sediminis_A. Next base: position 156,115 of record NZ_NIXK01000003.1, on the reverse strand, counting down.
TGTCATATTGGTATTGTCCCTGGATGCTTTTGTAACCTTTGTAGCTCTTGTTATCAAGGTCTTTCAGTTTTTGCATGAGTCTGTTCATTGTTAATCCCTCAATTTAAGCATTTGTTTCCTTTAGCGTACTATGAAAAAACGGCGGATAGCAAGTGAAGCACCAGTAATCCAGCCAAATAAAAACGCAACGCCCCATAGGCTTTCCTACAGGGCACTGCGTTGTGACATATGTATGGAGCGGGTGATGGGAATCGAACCCACATCATCAGCTTGGAAGGCTGAGGTTTTACCACTAAACTACACCCGCATGTGGTGTTGCACCGAAATATGTAATTCGTTTTGTTAATGTAAATCGAATGTAAAATTATTATAACAAGGAACTGATCTCTTTGCAACTTAAAAACTATTTTTCTCGACATTTTTCGCGAAAATCCCTTTTTAAGAGGAACTTTTTCTGAAATAATAAGTAATAGTACGTTTACTTTCAAAGGGATACGATATAAAATAGGCTTATGTTTGAAGGAGGCGACTGAATGTCTATCTATCCGATCATTATGTCCCAAACCAAATTCATGCAACGCGATTCCTTGAGCTACCCTTATGAAGAGCGCGGGCTGCAATTTGGAGATGGCATATATGAAGTAATTCGCATTTATCAGGGGAATTATTATTTGCTCGAGGAGCATGTGGACCGGCTGTTCCGCTCCCTGGAGGCCATTAAAATAAACCTCGAAACATCCAAAGAAGAAATCACCCGGTTGCTCAATCAGCTGCTGGAACGCAATGACATGAAGAAAGACGGAAAAGTGTATCTGCAGGTGTCCCGCGGTTCGGCACCAAGGGATCATGTTTTCCCGGAAGATGTCCCGCCGAATCTCTTCGCTTATGTGAAGGAACTGCCTCGCAACCTGGAGACCATCCAAAACGGAGTCAGCACGATCACGCAACGGGACGTCCGCTGGGAAAACTGCTATATCAAAAGCCTGAACCTCCTGCCCAATGTGCTTGCCAAGCAGGAAGCAAAAGAACAGGGCTGCTATGAGGCGATTTTGCATAGGGATGGGCTTGTAACAGAATGTAGTTCATCAAATGTCTATCTGGTTAAAGACGGGAAGATTTATACCCATACTGCGAACAACCGGATTTTGCACGGCTGTGTCCGCATGCGTGTCGAAAAATTTGCCGTTGACATGAAGATTCCTTTTCTGGAAGAAGGGTTTTCCGTAGAGGACATTAGCATGGCAGATGAATTGTTTTTATCAAGCAGCACGTCGGAAATAACGCCGATCATCCAGTCGGACAATCAGCAAATAGGGAATGGAAAACCAGGCCCCATCACCCGGCAGCTGCAGGAAGCATATGAAAAGGATGCGCTTATTAGGAAATTGGAAGTTTAGTGGAAAAGCCTTTTGTTCTGAACGTTCGGTAATGAAATGGAAATAACAAAGTAACTGGAAACAAAAACGCAGAGGTTTTGGTGCCTCTGCGTTTTTTGCTTTTTAAAATTATGTATTCATTAAACGCCCCCGTTAGTTTAAGGGAAACTCTTAACAAAAATAAATTTTAACTTGTTTAGATAAGTCTACTACAAATGAAAAAGTGTAAACCTCTTTAAGATTTACGCTTTTTCTGTGGGAGTTACTTATCTCTACGGGACCATTTAACTACAAGAATAAATAGAGGAGAATTACCTCTAGTCATCATCTTCGCCAAAACCGTATTTAATATTCTCATGTCCACAGTGCGGGCATGTGACGTATGCATGAGAATTATCTCCGTCTTCCCAAGGAAGAGTTAAATCGCCGCCAGACAACGATTGTTGACAATTTTCACATGTATCCATTATTTCACTCCTCACATTTTATTCTTTACTCAGGCAGATGCCTTTGTATAAGCGCTTACCCATGTTTGATGTCCTTCTAACGAATATCCATATTTTGACGCTAACTCCACTTTGTTAATCGAAGGATTCCAACCTTCAGGAAGATTTCGAATATGTGCCCACTTTTATTGAATGGATATAAACTATCGACATTCAATTATTACATCTTTTCCACAGATTTTACACACTTGGTCCGTTTCAAAATCGTTAGCGATTTTGTCAAGGTTGCTAGCACCAATCAGTATCAGTTCATAGTTGTCATAATGGCAGTAGGGGCAATCATAATTGAGGCTAACAAAAGCTCCTGTTTCATCTTTACTATCAACGTTAAAATTTGTTGCAATAGTTTTCTTCGCCATAATTAGTCCTCCAAATTCTTATTTATCTATATGTGGTATACAAATAAATTATTACTTCACCTTTCTTTACTAATGTACAACACCTCGATTTTTGCATAACTTTTTTTTTAAAACATTAATATGTCTAATCTTATTTTACAGTAAAATGCACATTCCTTTTGTGATTTTTTATTGAACAAACCTGCCGCGTTAGTTGATTTAAAACTGTTTCTTTTCACTCACTAAAAGCCAAATATGATAATAAATCAGTGAGGCTGTGATACCGTACAACATATAGGCTCCTAAATCCTGTCCAATCAAGTAAAGTTCATTTTCGGCTATAGCTAAAATCATTATAAGTACAAATGCTGAGATTACTCCTGCTAAACCATACAAAACAAAATTAGTGAAATAACGAGTTACTTTTGCTTTAAAAGATTTTTGGTTAATGACTTTTACAATAAGAGCAGATAATGGGGTACCAGCAAGTAGATAAACGGGCAAGGCGTACAATCCAAAAAGAACATTGGAACCCACAAGCCTTCCAGGGTCTTTTCAGCCATACTTATATAATTCATTCCACCCATTAGGATGCTAAATAAAACAACTGATAGCAGTGCAGATCTTTCTTAACATATTTTATTCCCCTCCACGAGAACATTTAGCAATATGTTTTATTGTGGACTTATTCTCATTCTAACTTCAAGGATACCATTCCAAGCAGCAAACCGCAGTATATTTTTAGCTGAAATTTCTGTCCCTGTAACAGTAAATATATACCGTTTGAAGCTTTTCTGTCAAAATATTATGTTATAATATCATTCTACCATTGTGGCCAGGAGGAGTATATATGAAAAAAGTTGCAATCATCGGAAGTGGCGGGGCTGGCAAATCAACATTGGCACAGCAGCTCGGTGACCTTACCGGCATCCCGGTTTATCATCTGGATGCTATTCATTGGCAGCCGGGCTGGGTTCCGATCGGTCGGGAGGGACTGATCAAAGAAATAGAGAAAATTCTCAGGTGCGACTCCTGGATTATTGACGGCAATTATGGAGCAACCATGGATATCCGGCTCGCCCAAGCAGATACCATCATCTTCTTGCATTATAAAACCATCCGCTGCCTGTACGGCATTACCAAGCGCCGGATCCAATACCGCAACCAGACAAGACCGGATATGGGAAAAGACTGCCCGGAGAAACTCGACTGGAAGTTTTTCAATTGGGTGAGACGATACAACAAAGAGAAAGCCCCTGCCATTTACGAGCGTCTCTACGACCTGGAAGACAAAGAGATTCATATTTTTCATACCCCAAAAGAAACCCGTAATTTTTTGCAGCTCACTGCCCAACAAGAATAAATGAAAATTTCAGCAGTTTAATTGATTCGTGATTCGAAATAGTTTAGAATTTAACCAGACTTAAAAATACAGGAGGGTGATGAAATGAGCAACGAGAAACGCGCTATGACGGCAGAAGATTTTATGAATCTGGAAGTTTTCAGTGATCCGCAAATTACACCGGATGGCCAGAGCTATACATATGTATCCACCACTGTCAATGAGGAAAAAGAATATGAATCCCATCTGTTCCTGCAAAAACTGGATGGAAGTCCGGTCAATCAGTGGACGTACGGGCATGAGAAAAACAGTCATCTCCGTTTTTCCCCGGATGGGAAGCAAGCCGTATTTCAATCATCAAGAAGCGGGTTGCCCCAGCTCTGGATCCTGAATACCGACGGAGGGGAAGCAAAACAGCTTACCACCTTTAAACATGGAGCAAGCAGCCCTCACTGGTCAAAGGATGGGAAATATATTGTTTTCACCGCCTCCCTGGAAGCGGACGATGATGTAAAAAAACAAAAAGAACAGACGAAAGAAGAACGTCAGAAAGAGGCAAAAGAGAAAAAGAAACAGCCACTCATCGTAACAAAGCTGAAATACAAGTCTGATGCAAACGGGTTCCATGATAGCAAGAAATCCCAGCTCGTGCTGTATGATGTGGTAAACGAGACCTTCACGCAGCTCACCTTTGATGATGCCGATCATGCATACCAGGATATTTCTCCGGATGGCAGGACAATCCTGTTTTCTGCAAATTTGAATGATGATGCCGATTATGAGAACGTCAATGACCTTTATACAGTGGATCTGGCGACAAAAGAAACAGCGAAACTGACACAAAGAAGAGGTGTTTACCATAATGCATCTTACTCACCAAGCGGCGATAAAATTGCCTGCTTTGGTCATGAATACGCCTATATGGGAGCAACATTAAATGAATTATACCTTTTCGATGTCGCAGCCAAGGAGCAGACAACCCTAAGCGGGGACTGGGATATCCAGCTTGGTGACGCTATGATTGGTGATATGAGACTTGGTGCATCCAATGCAGGGCCAGTCTGGTCGCAATCTGAGAACGAATTATACTTCATTGCCACCGACCATGGAGCAACCGGGCTTTACCAAGTAACTACAGACGGGGAACGAACAGAACTTTATAATGAAGATAATCATCTATTCGGTTTTTCCTACTACCCAGCCTCTGGTGCATTTATACTTGGCATCAGTACACCGGTCGACCCGGGCAATTTTCACCTGCTCAAACAGGATGGGGCGCTGAAGCAATTAACCAATGCCAACAGCAAATTTCTGGAAGAAGTGGCGATTGCAGAACCGGAAACACTGGCCATCACAGCGGAAGACGGCCAGGAAATCCAGGGATGGCTGCTGCGTCCATACGGATTTGAAGAAGGGAAAAAATATCCGTTTGTCCTTGAGGTACATGGCGGGCCGCATGCGATGTACGGACAGGCTTTTTTCCATGAAATGCAGCTGCTTGCGGCCAAGGGCTATGTTGTTTTGTATACCAATCCACGCGGCAGTCATGGTTACGGGCAGACATTTGTTGATGCTGTCCGCACCGACTACGGTGGCGGAGATTACCGTGATTTAATGCAGGCTGTCGACTATGTGCTGGAGCGTTACAGTTTCATTGATGAGACCCGGCTAGGCGTTACCGGTGGAAGCTATGGCGGGTTTATGACCAACTGGATGGTTGGGCAAACCGACCGCTTTAAAGCCGCCGTCACCCAGCGTTCCATTTCCAATTGGCTGAGCTTTTACGGGGTGAGCGACATCGGCTACTTTTTTACCAAATGGGAGCATGGGTTAAATTTACTGGATGATCCACAGAAATTATGGGAGTTCTCGCCGCTCAAATATGCAGAGAACGTCAACACGCCGCTGTTAATTCTGCACGGTGAACTGGACTACCGCTGTCCGATTGAACAAGGCGAGCAGCTATTTGTCGCACTGAGACATTTACGCAAAGAAGTAGAATTTGTCCGCTTCCCCGGCGCCAGCCATGAACTGAGCCGAAGCGGAGATCCGAAAATGCGAGTGGAACGTCTAAACCATATCTGCCGCTGGTTTGAGGAATACTTATAAACGATAGAGAAAAAGCTGATGCCTGTGAAAGTTACGGCATCAGCTTTTTTATTTAAGTATTTTTATTAACTATAAAGTATATTTATACAATAATTTATAAAAAAACACAAAAAATTATTTGCCCATCAATAATTTTATTAAAGCCTTCTGTGCATGTAATCTGTTTTCTGCTTCATCAAAAACGGCAGAATGCTCTCCATCAATAATTTCAGCAGTGACTTCCTCACCTTGGTGTGCAGGCAAACAGTGCAGGAAAAGATAATCAGATTTTGCAAATTGCGTCAGTTCTTTATTCACTTGAAAGGATTCAAACCGCAATTTTCTCTCAGCTAACTCATTTTCTTCTCCCATACTCGCCCAGACATCTGTGACAACAATATCTGCATCCTGAATTGCCTCTATTGGATTGTCATGAACCGCTAATTTGGCCCCGTTCTCTTCCCCTTTATCTTTAGCCTGCTGAAAAATCATATCATGAGGCGCGTAGCCTTCAGGGCTTGCTACAGCCATATGCATTCCTGTAAGCGCAGCGGCTTGTAAGAGCGAATGCGTCATATTATTATTTCCATCACCAACATAGCATAGCTTTAATCCCCTTAATTTCCCTTTATATTCATAAATTGTCAAGAGATCAGCCAGGACTTGCGTTGGGTGATGTGGATCTGTTAACCCATTAATAACCGGAACCGAAGAAGCATCTGCAAATTCCTCCAGCATTTCATGAGAAAATGTTCGAATCATTAATCCATCAACATACCTGGACAGGACTTGGGCTGTGTCGGATACGGTCTCCCCCCGCCCTAATTGAGTATCGTTTGCATTCAGGAATAACGCATGGCCTCCAAGTTGCATCATGCCAACTTCAAAAGAAACCCGCGTTCTCGTTGATGACTTTTCAAAAATCATTCCAAGCGTTTTTCCTTGAAGATAAGGATGGGGAGTCCCTTCCTTGACCTGTTTTTTCATCACCAGTGCTTCCTTGATTAACACCATAATTTCGTCCCCGGTTAAATCTGCAACTGTTAACAGATGATCGGTTTGTAACGACGTATTTGATTGCTTCACGCTTCCCATACCACATCCCCTTTCCGTTTTCCTGGCAGGTGTTTTACGTACGCTTGTAATGATCGTGGTATTTCATCTATTGTTTCACCTCTGAGGGTATTTGTTACCTGTCTTAATGTTTCCAACCTGGTGAAGTAAGGAATCTGATAGCGAACAGATAATTCACGAATATAAAAGCCGATCTTCTCTTTCTCTCTTCCCTGGTTAGGTATATTAAGAACGATATGAGGAGCTTTATGTTGCCAATGGTGCAGCAGATCATCTTTATTTTTTAACATACTTGTCGTCTGAATGCCATTTGCTTCAAGGTATTTCGCCGTTCCTTCGGTTGCCGTAATGTTAGCGCCTAACTTTGCAAATTCGGCAATAAGTCCAAGGCTCTCCTGTTTCATGCGGTCAGAAACAGAGACAAAAAGCTGTAACCCTTCCGCCTGAGAAAAATTATCCACATAAGGAGAAGTTTTTTTCAATGCTTCCTTTTGACTCCAGCCAAGACCGATAATTTCCCCGGTCGATTTCATTTCCGGCCCCAGTACATGATCCACACCTTTTAGCTTACTAGCAGAAAAGATTGGTGCTTTCACGGTGTAATAGGCTGGTTCCGGTAATAAATCCTGATCTGTTGTCAATTCTTTCAGTGGTATTCCCAGTTGAGTCATAACTGCCCATTCAATCATCGGCACATCCGTTACTTTACTCATGATTGGTACCGTTCTTGAAGAACGCGGGTTTACTTCCAATACGTAAATAATATTTTCATGAATAACAAATTGAATATTCATCATCCCAATAATTGGCACTGTTTGGCTTATTTTCCTTGCTATATCAACCATGGTCTCTTTCATCTGTTCAGATAAAGATAAGGGTGGAAAACTTGTGATACTGTCCCCAGAGTGTACGCCAGCTTTTTCGAGATGCTCAAAGATTCCTGGAATGACGATATCTTTTCCGTCACTAATCACATCTATTTCGCATTCTAATCCCGGTATATACTGATCGATTAATAAGGGCCAGCAGTGGTCGTTCGTATCCTTTTGAATGCGCGTCAAATAGTTTTTCAATTCATCTTCATTGTAGCAAATAAACATGGACTGCCCGCCAATAACATAGGATGGGCGAATCAGTACCGGAAAACCTAATTCATAAGCAGATGAAGACAATTCATCCAGACCATGGACAATATGGCCGGCGATATGTGGAATGTTTAATTGATTTAAGACGTTGTAAAACTGTTCCCGGTCTTCCATCTGGTCGATATGTGCCGGTGCAGTTCCTAAAACGTTTATTCCCTCATCTTCCAGGTCATTTGCTAAATTAATCGCAGTCTGTCCACCAAATTGAATGAGCACACCAGCAATATTTTCTTTTTCAATAACGGCCAGCACATCTTCCAGTGCCAATGGTTCAAAATAAAGGCGATCAGCAACTGAATAGTCTGTGCTGACGGTTTCCGGATTATTATTAATCACAACAGCTTCATAGCCCATTTTCTTGACAGCCAATGTTGCATGAACACTGCAGTAATCAAATTCCACACCCTGGCCAATACGAATGGGGCCTGATCCCAGGACAAGAATTTTTTCAAGTTCATCTTTGGTTGTGACTTCATCGGCACCATTCCAAGTAGAATAATAATACGGTGTGGTAGCATCAAATTCTCCAGCACATGTATCTACTAATTTATATCCTGGTTTTAATGAAGCTTCTTTGTAGGTTTTCCGCAATTGTTTTGCCGTTGTGCCTAGTAATTCAGCAATCCGTTCATCACTGATATTAAAATGTTTTGCCGCTTTAACCTTTTCCAAAGAAAGATGTTGCAAGCTATCGTTCGAGAGCGATTGTTCACATTGGATAATTCCCTGTACTCTTCTTAAAAACCAGTAATCAATTTCTGTAAGTGTCATCAATCGGTCGATTATCATTTGACGCATGAAAGCTTCCGCAATGGCAAAAAGCCGTAAATCATTGGGTGTGGACAAGAGTGCTTCTAGTGCTTCCGTTGATTTTTCACTCATCCCCGGGTAGTGTAAACTATGCATACCCATTTCCAGAGAGCGTATCGCTTTATTCAGCGCTCCTTCAAATGTGCGATCAATGGCCATCACCTCTCCCGTTGCCTTCATTTGCGTTCCAAGCGTCCGGTCTCCTTCGGTAAATTTATCAAATGGAAAACGAGGGAGCTTTACGACAACATAGTCCAAGGCTGGTTCAAAGGATGCGTAGGTAGTGCCTGTGATCGGGTTAAGGATTTCATCCAGTGCGTAACCGATCGCACATTTTGCAGCGATACGAGCAATAGGATAACCTGTTGCTTTGGATGCTAATGCTGATGATCTACTTACCCTTGGGTTCACTTCGATAATACAATATTCATTCGACTCCGGATGTAATGCAAATTGAATATTACAACCTCCGACAACGTCTAAAGCCCTAATAACATTAAGTGATGACGTACGCAGCATTTGATATTGAACATCGGATAAGGTCTGGGATGGTGCGGTGACGATAGAATCCCCTGTATGAACTCCAACAGGATCCATATTTTCCATATTACATACAATCACACACGTATCGTTTTCATCCCGCATGACTTCATATTCTATTTCTTTCCATCCTTTAATACTTTTCTCTACAAGTACTTGATTAATCGGGCTAAGTGTTAGTCCATGATTTAAAAGATCAATAAATTCCTCTTCATTATATGCAAATCCTCCACCTTCACCACCAAGTGTATAAGCTGGACGTAAAATTACCGGATAACCGATTTCCCGGATGAAGCTCAATCCCTCTTCCATAGATGGAATAATTTTTGATTCAGATATCGGTTCTCCAATATTCAGCATCAATTGGCGAAATTGTTCACGGTCCTCTCCTTTTTGAATCGAAGGGACGGACGTACCTAATAGTTCCACATTATACTTATCAAGAATACCTTTTTCGTATAGCTCCACCGTTAGATTTAGTCCTGTTTGTCCCCCCAGTGTTCCGATCATTCCATCCGGTTTTTCCTCTGCAATGATTTTTTCCAGGGTATTTACTTCGAGAGGCTCCATATAGACATGATCAGCTATTTGTTTATCTGTCATGATCGTTGCTGGGTTGTTATTTACTAAGACTACTTCGATGCCTTCTTCTTTTAAAGCCAGACAAGCCTGTGTGCCTGCATAATCAAACTCAGCCGCCTGTCCAATGACAATAGGGCCGGATCCAATAACGAGAACTTTCTTTAATGGGTTAGGCTTCCACATACTTGCTCCCTCCTGAGGTCCCTACCTGTTGTATGAAATTTTTAAAAATATATTCCGTGTCGCTTGGGCCGGGGTGTGCTTCCGGGTGAAATTGAACCGATTGAACCGGCAGAGTTATATGCCTAATACCTTCAAGGGATTTATCATTCACATTTTGAAATAATACATGGAAAGCTTGCTTATCTATGCTATCTTTTTCTACCACATAGCCATGATTCTGTGATGTCATCCGTACTTTTCCTGTAAGCAGTTCTTTCACAGGGTGGTTTCCTCCCCGATGTCCAAAAGGCATTTTCTTTGTTTTGCCGCCGTAAGCTAATGCAAGAAGCTGATGTCCGAGACAAATGCCAAGTGTTGGAAAATTTTCAGTTAGCGCTTTGACCATTGGAAAATATTCCGCCATCTCCATTGGATCTCCAGGTCCGTTACTCAATAGAATCCCATCAGGACGCAAATCCGCAATCGCATCAAACGACGTATCAAACGGAACAATGGTCACCTTACAATCTTCTAGTAACAATGCATCCAGGATTGACTTTTTGTAACCAAAGTCAACGAGCACCACATGATGTGAACCATTCCCGTACGTCTCCTGCTCTTCTACCGAAACCTGTTTGACTAAATCCAGACTATGCTTATCTTGCCATTCATTTATCGGACCTTCGTTGTTTTTTGCTGCAACGATTTTTCCCCGAACGGTCTGATGCTTTCTGTTGACAGCTACTAAAGCACGTGTATCCACATTTTTCAAACCAGGAATATTCGCTTCTTTTAAACCTACAGAAAACGATGAAGCAGATTGATAATGGCTGGGTTCATCCCAAACATCACTTGCAATCACTGCAGATACAGCGGGGGCTTTGCTTTCATTATCCTCATCATTGAAACCATAATTACCAATTAAGGGATAGCTAAACGTTAAAATTTGTCCGGCGTAAGATGGGTCCGTCATCATTTCCTGATAGCCCGTCATACTCGTATTAAAAACAACTTCTCCTGTTATTTCCTTCTCCGCACCAATCCAATCTCCTGCAAATTCCTCGCCGGTTTCTAAGATAAGATAGCCTTTTGTCATGATGAAATCCTCCCTTCTTTCTCCATTAAAAGCTGATATATTCATGGTTATGTAAGAGCCGGATTAATTCTAGTGCGCCATATCCCATGCCACCGATAATTGCTACGTTTTTCAATGCTATCTTCCTTTCATGTCATTTCTAAATTATTAATTATTATAATACTTAGCGTATAGTTATGCAAGTATATTTATGAAAAAATATTTATATTTATGCAAAACAATATATAAAAAACCAAAATCCCAGTTGCAGGATTTTGGTTTTTATTATACCTAATTATGACGCTTTTTTGAGCGGAGGGAGCCGACTCCTGGGCGGCTAAAAACGTTCATGTCCCGGTCCTGGGCGTAAATGCCCGCCCCACCGAAAACCATTTGTCTCAGGCGCCTTCATGACTAACATCCAGTTACCCCGAGACTGAAACTGTGCCCTAAGGTGCGCGGCTGCCCGCAGCGGAAATCAACAAGCACTCATGTTGCAGTTTCCATCAACTAGAAAGATTAAAAAGCAACACTATTTCTTCTCCCGGTTCTCCATAAAATGTGGCTGATCTTTAAAAACAAAATACTTAATCATGAAGAAGCTGGCCGTAAATGACAACAGCATGGCAAACCCTTTGGCAATATTGTACCGCAGCCAGTTAGGCACACCTAAAAATCCTTGCAGCTCGGTGACAACTAAAAACACCAGGTTATTCACACCAAGGCTGATCAGACCCTGAATAATAAACCCGATGCGCTGCCTCCCGCTGCCTTTTGCCGTATTTTTAAACGTAAAACTGGCATTCCAGAAATAACTGTTAGCCACAGCAAGTGTATAGGCAATGGTGTTGCAAACAATAACCCAGCCTCTCGCGTCCGGCTGGAAGATGATTAATAACAGGTTTAGGGTGCCAATATCAATCGCTGCATTGGAAAAACCGATGACACTAAACTGCAGAAATTGAAATGGACCTCTTCTTTTTCTTGGCTTTTTCATCCGATCCCTCAATACGAACCTCTCAGATTTACAGCAATCAACGCATTTAGTTGTGCTGTTCCAAGGTTTCTTCCATGCCGGCAATTTGTTTATAAAGATCAAGAACCTGCTTGGATTGCCCATCCCAGCCCATATTCTCGATATCTTTATGAGCTTGAATGGCCAGGCGTTTCCGCAACGTCTCATCCTCAAACTTCAGAACGGTCTCCGTAAAATCACCCTGTTTTTCCCCATCATACAATAGACCAGTCTGATTATCCTTAATCTGCTCACAGGTCGGCCCGCTTTTCGCAGCCACGAGCGGCAGTCCGGAAGCCATCGCCTCAGAAATAACCAGGCCAAGTGTCTCCGTTGTGGACGGAAACACAAACACATCCGAGGAAGCAAAGGTCTTGGCCAGTTCCTCTCCGTGCATAAAACCGGTAAACACCGTGCTCGTCCCTCTAAAATGTTTTTCCAGCACTTGCCGATGCGGTCCGTCCCCTACAATGGCCAAGGTGAAGTGGCTGGATGAGTCCAGCACGGATTTTATCTTTTCAATTTCCTTTTCCGGCGCAAGTCTGCCAACATATAAAAGCAATTTCTTCCACGGCTTACCAGCCGTCAATCTGCTGCGCATTTCTGCATCATATTGCTTGGGATGAAACCTTTCCGTGTCCACCCCGCGTTTCCAGACATGAACATTGTGAAAACCCTGCTCCATCAGTTCTTCCTGAACCGTTTTGGATGTACACAGATTTAAATCCGCCTTATTATGCAGCTTGCGGAAATACCACCATAAAATCCCCTTGAACATCGGCACATTATAATATTCAGCATATCTGGGTACATTGGTGTGATAGGAGGCGACCATAGGGTAGCCTAATTTTTTGGCATAATGAACACCGGTAGCGCCAAGCAGTGCCGGGTTAACCACATGCACAACATCCGGATCAAATTCGGCCAGCATTTGCTTGATTTTCCTGGTCGGCATCCCGAATTTTCGGGAACGGTAGAAAAGAAAGGTGCTGGCCCGCACCCCTTCAATTTTTGCTCCTTCAAACTCATTCACGCCCAGATCTGGTGCTATAATGCGTACTTCATGTCCTTCCTTCAGAAAATAACGAATGGAGTTTTTCAAGCGGGTGACAACCCCATCCGTTGATGGCAGGAAGGTCTCGGTGACTATGGCGATTTTCAAAAATGACACGTCCTTGTTGACTTATTTCCAGGTGACTTTCGGCAATACATTTTCTTTGATGACACGGTCTTTGTGTTCCACAACTGTTTGCAGAATTTCACGCACGACTTCCTCGGTAAGAAGATGCGGCTCCAGACCAAGATCTCTCAGCTTGGTGTTTTCTGCCTGATAAAAATGCTCTTCTTTTTCAACTCTCGGGTTTTCAATGTGAGATACCGCTGTTTCTAACCCTTCCTCTGCTGCTACCTTTTTCACCAGCTCTGCAAGTTCGAGGACGGAGAAATCTTCAGTGAATTGGTTGAAGACGCGGAATTCTCCTTGTTCTGCAGGGTTCTCTGCAGCAATTTCAATACAGCGTACGGTATCTTTAATATTGAGAAATCCGCGGGTTTGCCCGCCTTTTCCATATACTGTCAAGTCATGTCCAATAGTTGATTGGATGATAAAACGGTTCAGTGCAGTACCGAACACACCGTCATAATCGAGACGGTTGGTCAGCACCGGATCCATTTTCGTTTCCTCTGTATCCAGTCCGTAAACAACCCCCTGGTTTAGGTCTGTCGCACGGATGCCCCAGATTTTGCAGGCAAACATGATATTATGGCTGTCATGAACTTTGGAAAGGTGATAGAACGAGCCCGGCTGTTTCGGGTATGGAAGCACGTCTTTTCTTCCTTTGTGTTCAATCTCAATATACCCTTCTTCAATTGGAATATTCGGCAAGCCGTATTCACCCATCGTTCCCAGTTTGATCAGATGGCAGTCCGGCACAATCTCTTTGATTCCGTAAAGCACATTCAAGGTACCTGCCACATTGTTCACCTGAGTGAATACCGCATGGGAACGGTCAATCATCGAGTAAGGCGCCGACCGCTGTTCCGCAAAATGAGCGAACGCATCCGGCTTCTCCCGTTTTAATACTTCACGAAGGAAATCATAATGGTTCAGGTCCCCTTCATATGTACGAATTTCTTTACCAGTTAATTCCTTCCATTTGGCCACGCGCTCTTCCAGTGTAGCAATTGGTGTGATTGAATTGGAATGAAGCTCATTGTCCCATTCTCTGCGGATCATGTTATCTATAATCGCTACATCATGTCCCTGTTTGGACAAATAAAGGGCTGTTGGCCATCCACAGAAGCCATCCCCTCCGGCTACAATAATTTTCATATGCTTACCTCCGCTCTTTTTTTCATGGTTATTTGTCTAACATGCTCTTCTAGCCGCTGCTGTGTACAATCCGTACTCCCCCAACATGGCAGATAAGCATTCTGTCCCTTTAAAAAGTATCATTTAATGATTGTTTTTGCAAATATAGTCTCCATTTTTAAAAGGCTGGACCACCGATAAGCAAAAGGTTTTCTGCGAGCCGCAGAAAACCTTTAATTAATTCATATGCTGTTCAATGAAATCGCGCAAATGATGGATATATTTTTCTTTATGAACGACGAATGCCTCGCCGTGATTGGCCCCTTCGAAGGTGACGAGCTCGGCTTCGCTTTTCGTATTTTCATAGAGCTTCTCGGTCATTCTTGTTGGCACAAAGGTATCAGCCTTGCCGTGAATATACAGGATAGGCACTTCTGCTTTTTTAACTTGCTCCAGCGCCGAAGCCTCTTTCAATGTATAGCCCGCCCTTATATTGGTGACAATTCCGGTACTTGGCAAAACAGGGAATGCCGGCAAGTTGAACATCCGGCCAAGCTGGTAATCAAACAGATCATACACACTAGTAAACGGACTGTCTGCAACGACTGCTTTGACATTAGATGGAAGCTCTTCTCCGCTGACCATCAGCATGGTTGCTGCTCCCATGGAGAGACCGTGCAGCAGCACCTCTGTGTCCGCCCCTTCTTTTTCCAAGAGCATATCAATCCAGCCCAGATAATCGAGCCTGTCATGCCAGCCGAAGCCATAATAATCGCCCTCGCTCTCTCCGTGGCCACGCATATCGGCTGTAAAGACATTATAGCCCAATTCCTCATGGTAGTACTGGCCATAAAGCCCCATTTGCATGCCATTTCCGAGATAGCCATGGGCAAACACAACTGTCTTGTTGGTCGGTTCATCCGCTTCCAGGTAATATCCCTGAAGCTCTAGCCCATCATGGGATTCCATTTTCCAGTTCTCAAAATCCTGGTTGTCGACCCAGTCCTGCCAGCCTCCTTCCAGGAAAGCATCCATTGCTTCTGCGGAAACTTCCAGATCCTCGTTACCGGAAAGAAAATCTTTGACACCCCGATCGATGGCCAGATTGTAGAAGAAAAAACTGCCGGCAATATTCAGAATAAATAAGATAACAAAAATTCCTATACCGATTCTTATCCAGAGTTTTTTGCTCACCATTGGCCCCCTTTCCCGCATACATTACATCTATTATACTAGAAAACTCACGTGTTTAGGGGACTTTTTTAGTGGTACTTCTTTACAATCCTTGGAAAATTATGTGACTTATCCGGAAAATCCTGCTCTACACACCGAGCTCAACTTTTACCTCTTTGATTTGTTCCGTGTGACGCATTTCATGATAACCTACAAACGGAATCCATTGTTTCAGACTTAAATCTCCAAACGCCGGATGTGGGAAGGTTTTTGCTTCAAGGTCCTGATTGTTTGTGCGGTTCTCCAGGTCGGAAAGTCCCTGGTGCGTTGCCGCCAGCTTTTTCTTTAACTCTTCAAGTGTGCGGAAATCTTCACTTGGCACAAGATATTCCGGGGCATCGACTTTGGTCTTCCGGTTCACCGTCCGTTCAATCGGTTTTTCCTTTGCTTCTGTTGCTTCCCCATTTGCCAGCTGCTTTTCAATCGTTCTGGTCACCGTGGCTTCCATCAAATATAAATGTTCCAGTACTTGTTTGATCGACCACTGATCGGCTGCCAATTTTTGGTTAACCACCTCATCCGATAATCCGTTTACCTCTTTAAGCAGTTCCCCACGTGCTTTTTCATTCACTTGCATCTTCTTCCCTCCCCAATTTTTAGTTTTGTCTCGATTCCAAAAAGGATTTCAGTACATGAATCGATTGCACACAGTCACTTAAATCAGACCATTCCGCGGGGTTGTGGCTGATGCCGTCTTTGCTTTGGACAAACAGCATGGCGACCGGCAGCTGATCCCCGATGATCATCGCATCATGGCCGGCACCGCTTGGCAATTTGTATGATTTTAGACCGTTTTCTCTAAATGCATCTGCAAGCTGCTGCTGGGTTTCTTCAGCAATTGGCACTGGATCCACTCGCAATGTAACGTTGTCTTTCACCGTAACACCATGATTCTTCGCAATTTGGATACTTGCATCTCGAATCTTGTCGACCAATTTATCACGGGTTTCCCGGTAGATATCGCGGATATCAACATAGAGCTGGACACTGCCCGGGATGACATTCACCCCATTTGGCCGGACTTCCATTTTGCCGACGGTCGCAACCGCTGAATCACTCACTTCTTCAGGAAGACCGGAAATCAGATGGATAAAATCACCTGCAGCCACCAAGGCATCCTGGCGGTCATTCATTGGCGTGTTTCCTGCATGACCGGCATTCCCCTCAAACGTCATTTCCAGCCAGCACGGGCCTGCAATTCCGGTAACGATTCCACATGGCAGCTGTTCTTTTTCCAGTTGCTTGCCCTGTTCGATATGTACTTCCACAAACAACTCAATCTCTTTTAGATCTCGCGCCGCATCTGCAAAACTATCTGCACTGAGGCCGACTTGTCTTAGTACTTCATCAAAACTTTTTCCGGCAGCATCCTGCAGTTCACGTTTTTTATCCATATCCACATTACCGATCATTGCCTCACTGCCGTTCAGGCCGCCATTAAACCGGGAGCCTTCTTCGTCGGAAAAAATTACGACTTCATACGGTTTCTCCGGCTGGTAACCCGTATCTTTCCAAGCTTCGGCTACCTCCAGGGCGGACAACACACCAAGCGGTCCGTCAAAATGTCCTCCATTTGGCACGCTGTCCACATGAGAGCCGCTCAGGATGGCTGGCTTTTCATCATTCTTTCCGGCCAGCCTGCCAAACACGTTGCCGGCCCCGTCTTCTCTTACCGTAAGTCCCGCTTCCGACATCCAGGTTTTGATCAGTTCTTTGGCCTGTTTTTCCTCTTGGGAATAGCCGGGACGGTTGGAACCATTCTCGCCGGTCAGACCGATCAGAGCCAGTTCACCAAGCCGGCGGGCCAAACGTTCCCCTGAAACCCCGTCTTTGTCCAGATTTGATTGATATGTTTTCAGTAAATCGTCCTGTAATGTTTTCGTCATTAAAAGTCCTCCTTTTTTCTATTTTATCATAATAATTTTGCCATTCGCAGGCCGTGTGCGTTGATTAATCCAGGTAAGCCAATATCCGCTTCCACTCTTCCACTTTTCCGTCAAATGTTTTTGTATATTTTCCGGGTATTGGACTGGTGGAAGGCATTTTTAATACTTCTGTTTCTCCTCGTATTATTTCCGGGAAATTTTTACGAAAGGTCTGATAAGACTTTGTGCCATTGCATGCGATCAGGCGAATCGTCGGATGCTGGCTGAGCAATCCGGCAATATCATTTGGCTCCTCTGCCTGAATGTTAGCATCAAGACTACCTTCCCGATAACAAGAACCAATCGAATCCCACAGAGCAATCCCTTTTTGCTTTAAAAATTCCAGCCTTCCCTCATAACCTTCTATTTTCTCCGAGTGAAACAGATTGAAGAGGATCTTCCAGAAATGATTGCGCGGATTTCCATAGTATTGCTGTTTTTCCAGCGAAACTCCCCCAGGCATAGATCCGAGAATCAGCACCCGCGGCCGCTCCGGCAGCACAGGGGGAAATGAATAAATTTTGTCGGACATTGGCATTCTCCTTTCATAGATGGTTATACCCCTAACCAAACGGGAAAAACAGAAGAGACGACATTAAAGTGGAAAGGAGTTTTCTATATGAAAGCTGTTATTATCAATGAATATGGTTCCAGCGGGCAGCTGACCGAAACAGAGGTAGCTGCTCCTGCTATCAAGGATAATCAAGTTTTGCTGGAATTGCACGCCACATCTATTAATCCAATTGACTGGAAGGTAAGGGAGGGTTACCTGCAGGAAAAGCTTCCTTTTACGTTCCCGATTATTCTTGGCTGGGACGCAGCCGGAACAGTTAAGGAAACCGGAAGCAGTGTGACGCGTTTTTCGCCTGGTGATAAAGTCTTTGCTCGTCCAGAGACAACGGAAAACGGCACTTATGCAGAATTTACGGCAGTGGATGAGCATCTGCTGGCGAAAATACCGGAGTCCATTTCTTTTGAAGAAGCAGCCGCTGTTCCGCTGGCCGGGTTGACCGCCTGGCAGTGTCTGGTGGATTTCTCAGCGATCAAACAAGGAGACCGTGTGCTGATTCATGCAGGATCTGGCGGAGTCGGCAGTTTTGCGATACAGCTGGCAAAACATCTCGGAGCCACAGTAGCCTCGACCGCAAGCGGAAAAAATGCAGACTTTCTAACATCATTAGGTGTGGATGAATTTATCAACTATCAGGAAACGGACTTCGAAAAGGAACTGAATGATTATGATATTGTGCTCGATACCTTGGGCGGCGAGGTTCAGCAAAAAAGTTTCCAGATACTGAAAAAAGGTGGTACCCTCGTGTCGATTGCCGAGCCGCCAAATGAAGAGCTCGCGGAGGAAAAAGGAATCAAAGCAGGCTTTCACTGGCTGGAACCGGATGGCGGCCAGCTTGCGGAAATGGCTAAATTGCTTGAAAGCGGGAAAATCAGCGCACAAATCGGCAAAACCTTCCCGTTTTCTGAAGAAGGGCTGAAAGAAGCTCATGCGCACAGCGAATCCGGACATGCCAGAGGGAAAATTGTAATTAAAATAAAGTAGGTGCTTTTCGGACAAAACCGGCCTTCTTAAAATGCCCGTGAGAAAAAGCGGGCATGCCAGGCCATTTTAAATATAATGTAAAAACATGTTTGAAACTTCTGTGTGCGGTTAACTAACTGCAAGTCCCATCAGGGGGAGACGCCTTCCCCCCTTTTGCCGGACTGTCCGAAGCCCCCGGTGCTTTCAGGCATGGGGGCTTCTTTCTTTCCAATCAACATTTCTTCCAAACAAATAAAATCAATCAGGAAACCGATGTCCCATTTTCCACGAGATCATCCGGTCTGAGCAGCACAACATCCCCCTCTTTTTCGACGCCCCCGAGGATAAGCACCTCTGACTTAAACCCGGCAATTCTTCTTGGCGGAAAATTAACCACGGCGACCACCTGACGACCGATGAGCTGTTTTGGCTCATAGCGCTTAGTAATTTGAGCGGAAGACTGTTTTACCCCAACTTCACCAAAATCTATCTCCAGTTTAGTTGCAGGTTTTTTTGCCTCCGGAAATGGCTCTGCTTTTATCACCGTCCCTATTCGGATGTCCAGGCCTTTAAAATCTTCAATGGTTGCCATTATAATCCCTCCATTTTTAAATCGCTCTTGGAATAATAAACTCAAAGCTGTACAACCTATTGTACCGTATATGGATAAGGGGGAGTACAGCATGGGGCTTGCGGAATTACTGCTTCGAATAACGCTTGGTTTCTTCGTATTATTCACACTCACCAGGATCATGGGGAGTAAAGAAATCAGCCAGATGACTTTTTTTAATTTTGTTTCCGCTATTGCGATTGGATCCATCAGTGCCAGCCTTGTCATCTTCAGCGATGTGTCTATCCGCAATGGACTGATCGCACTTGTCGGATGGGCGATTTTCACCCTCCTGTTGGGTTATGGGGATATTAAGTCACACAGATTAAGAAAGATAACGACGGGAGATCCGCAAATTGTGATCAGAGAAGGGAGAATTGCTGAGGATACATTAAGAAAAACCCGTTTGGATCTTGAAGAGTTAAACGCCATGCTTCGAGAAAAAGATGTTTTTTCGATAAAGGATGTGGATTACGCCATCTTTGAAACAAACGGTAAACTCTCCGTTCTCAAAAACGAGCTTGCCCAGCCGCTCACTAAAAAGAGCAGCGGAAATGTTACCCAAGCAAAAATCTTCCCGATCCCGACAGCGCTGATCCTTGACGGAAAAATACATCACACTAATTTGGCCAAACTCAACCTTGGCGAGTCATGGCTTAACCAGCAGCTGCAGCATGCCGGTATAACCTCTGTTGTCGAAGTATTTTACGCTGAAGTGCAGCAGGATGGCACGCTTCATATTGATCAAAAAGAAAATGACAGCTAACCATCCAATTCTTTTATCACCCTTGCAGGATTTCCAGCCACCACCACATGATCAGGCACATCTTTTGTGATGACAGATCCTGAGCCTATCACGGCATTATTGCCGATATCGACTCCGGGGTTCACGATCGACCCTCCACCAATCCAGACATTATCTCCAATCGTGACCGGTTTGCCGAATTCCACCCCACTGTTGCGCTCAGTCGGATCAAGCGGGTGAGCGGCTGTATAAATATGAACACCCGGCGCCATAAAACAATTTGCGCCAATTCGAATTTCGCAAATGTCCAAAAAAACACAATGAAAGTTGGCATAAAAATTATCGCCGACATGAATATTGTAACCATAATCACAGCGGAAATCAGGTTCGATAAACAGCTTTTCTCCAGTGGAGCCAAACAATTCTTTCAGCAGGTCCGTTCTTTTGTCCAATTCCGTTTCTTTCGTTTCGTTAAACAATCTGGTTAACCGTTTTGCCTGCAATTGATCTGACGCGAGTTCCGGGTCATCTGGCCGGTACCGTTCTCCCAGAAGCATTTTTTCTTTCTCGGTTTTCATTTTTTCCTCCTACACTTTACCACATTCCAGACAGCGTTTATCGGTGTCTTTTTCCCCGTACAGACGGATTTCTTTTTCTATACCGCAGACCAGACAGGGCAGGACATCAATCTGTGGAACATCCCCACGCTCTGCTGCAGGAACCCATGCTTGTTCATAGAGCTTTTTGGTCATACCGTAATCAATGAACACCAGCTCTCTCTTTTCATTTAAACCGTAATTGCTGCTGTCCTTCAAATCAAACGCATCGAATTCCTGATCGAGCATCTGCAAACATTGCTCATACTTCTCCGGGATCACCCAATCGCCGTCACGTTCTGTCAGGTCAAACGTTTGGTGATCTACCATCGGTATCGGTTCGTAGTATCTCTGAATGCAAATATGTTCATTCACCAGATACACAGGGGCAAACAGGTGGCCAAGTCCATTCTCGTTCATATAGTCATAAAGTTCTTCCTCTCTGATGGATTGCTGATGTCCCATTGGATGCATATGTATTTTCACAACATACTCACCGTGCCGGTAAACTCTCCGAGTGGAACCGGCACCAATGAAATTAGCAGGCGTACAACTATCTTTCCAGTTTTCCGCTAGGCTGCTGATCATAGTATCTCCTCCGTGTTATAAAAACAAACGCACCACTAGAATCTTGCCTGGTTTTTGAGCAAATTGTATTCACTCTTCGTCATGCCATACACCTTTATATCAAAGTAATCTCCATTCCGCTTTACATGTTCCTTTAAAATTCCCTCGTGTTTCAGCCCGACCTTTTCCATGATTCGGTAGGAACCAGGGTTTGTTGTAAATGCTTGGGCATAGATTCTATTTAGCTTCAGTTCTTCAAAACCGACTCGTACTATTTCTTTAGCTGCTTCTGTGCCAAATCCCTTACCCCAGAAAGGTTTTGCAATCCAATAGCCAAGCTCCGCCCGGTTGAAGACCTTATTTATATTTAAGTTTATTAAACCAATGAATTCATTTTCCGGTTTCACCGTTACAGCAAGAATTAGCAGTTTGCCTTCCTCTTGCGCTTGCAAAGAGGCTGTTACAAATTCCTTTGCTGAACCTTTTGGATAAGGATGGGGAATGTTTAATGTTGTTTTGGCCAAATCATAGTCACTGGCATACTTCTCAATTAATCCAGCATCATCCAATTCGATATCTCTTACTGTTAATCTCTCGGTCTCGTAGCGCCTCAAAACTTCTTCTCCTTTCCTTACTCATACCACGCTTTTTCCGGCCTGGAAGCAGGATACCCGTGCCTGGCGCGATAGTTTTTTCTCTCCTCCGTAAACCAGAACCATTGCAGCTTGCTGTCCGGATTGTTCGCATAATGGATGACACAGCGGATCTGATCTTCTACACAAGGATCTGTCCAGACACCCAGTTTTTGTTCCAGCCTGTTCAATAAATTGCCGGGATCTTCTTGCCTGATCTCATCCAGGGAATAAAAGCCAAGCTGATAGACAAGTTTTTCTGCAAGCTTGTGGCCGATGGAGGGAACTTGCTGAAAAGCAGCCAGCCCTTTTATTTCTATTGCCCGCGATTCTTCCACATGCAGTAATTGTGCTAAGAGCCTTGCATCTGTCTGGTGAATAGCACCAGTTTTCAGCTTAGCTTTTCTCAAGTTTTCTCTTTCTTCCTGGGTTAAAGGCAACTTAGGATTCTTTCTCGCTGGCATCGCCGTCTTCACCTCTGTCCCTCTCTTGTTTTCTGCGAGGCAATTTTTCCAGCAGCTGCCGCAATTTGCTGCTTGAGCGAATGTTATTCACCATTGCCCGAAAAGGAATCTCATAGATAAAGAATAATACCCACCAAGCAACGATATACAGCATACCCAGACCGATTAGAATTGCCCACGTGCTTCCTTCACCGACCAGCGAAATCAGATAATCCCATTCATTCTGGCCTCCTGTCCGCTGGGCCGTAAGCGGCAATCCTGCAACCGGGACAAACAGCGCCACGACAATCGCAGCATATGCCCAATAAATCATCCGGTTTCTGAAACAGCAGTAGATGGCTGTTCCTAATGTCAGTAATAAAATAGAAAAGAATAATATCCAAAAGCCTGTTGGCAATGTTTCCATATAACCACCTCTTATATTTCCCGTATCCAATCAGTTTTAACTTGCAGAGCAAACAGTTCCAGTGCCTGTTTATTAATCCAGTTGGTGCCCCACACATCATCATTTTCAAGCATCGTGCCAAGCAGCCAGAATCTTCTTGCCGTAATGAACAGCGGTAGGCTGTCAAGATCCTCCTTACTCAGCGTACGCCTGCTCAAATAACCGTTTAAAAATGCCTCCCAGCACGCTTCTTCCTTATGCCCATAATTGGTGAGCAGATTCCACCAGGTCACCGCCACATCATAAGCGCGATACCCTATGCCGCAGCAATCAAAGTCGAAAACCTCGATCTTACTCTTATTAATGTGCAAGTTATGATTATGAAAATCTCCGTGGCAGAAGCCAGTTTCCAAATGTTTGTTGTTCAACTCGGTTTTGAGATTTTCCATGATTTCCCTGATGGCCCCTTCCACTTCTTTACCCAGAAGCTTGCGGATCACCGGCAAAACCAAGGTGGCAGGCTCATCCACCAGATGC
This sequence comes from Lentibacillus sediminis, assembly GCF_002763455.1. GTDB lineage: Bacteria > Bacillota > Bacilli > Bacillales > Amphibacillaceae > Lentibacillus_D > Lentibacillus_D sediminis_A. The sequence goes on along the minus strand of NZ_NIXK01000003.1, from coordinate 132,523 downwards.
TTGAGGTCCAGCGAAAAGCCGCGCTCGTCTGTGCTGGAAAAATCATCAGTTACTTGATGCAGCTTTCCGAGTGACTCGCCGATCAGGCTGGCATTCTCCGGATTAATTTCCGGCCGCTCCCCTTCTGCATAGGCAAACAAGACACCGAACCGTAGCCCTTCAGGTGCACGGATTTCTGTCAGATAGGTCCCATCCCGTTTGCCAATGGGAAAGGAAGCTGCGAAAGAACGGCTCTGCAAGTGGCGTAACGCATCCAATTCAAATTGAATCGCTTCTTTCTCCCTCCACCCATGACGATAAATCCGATAGATATAACGCTTCCTTGCTGTCGTAATCAGATAGCTGTCATTTAAACCCCTTGTCAAAAAGCGGCAGCTGCTAATCGGGCCAAGATCATATCCGGGGAGCATTTGTAATACCGTACTTTCATCCATTAATGTGTGTTTAATCTTGATGTGTGTATCCATATTTTCCTCCAAGGTAAACGATATTCCTACTAGATATATTCGCCAAACGCCATGAAAATCCTGCATTTACAGCGGGATTTCTTTTATACTTTTTTCTTAATCGTTTAAGGCTTCCGTGATAAATCCCTCCAGCCGGTCTTCATATTCCGCTGTTGCCACCTCATATCCATCCGTATGGCCAACCTCCGGAACAACCCACAACTCTTTCTCGCCGCCGGCCTCCTCATAAAGTTCAAGCGCCATTTCGGTCGGCACCAATTCATCTTCCGCTCCGTGGATCATAAATAATGGCCTTGTGTTGTTCCCCACCTGGGCAATAACAGATGCTTCTGTGAACGAATAGCCTGCCCGGACTTTCGTCATTGCACTGGTAAAGTTTAACAGCGGAAAAGCCGGCAGATTGTACAAATGTTTTAGCTGATGCGTCAGTTCTTCCATGACTGTCGTGTAGCTGCTGTCAGCGATAATTCCCTTAACCTCCCCAGGCAGCTCCTCACCGCTTGTCATCAACACAGTTGCTGCACCCATGGAATTCCCATGCAAAAATATGTCCTCTGCTTCGTGATTCGTAATCAGTATGTCAATCCAGTTGACGTAATCAAGCCGGTCGTGCCAGCCATATCCAATATACGCTCCTTCACTTTCGCCGTGGCCGCGTGCATCCGGCATCAGCACATCAAACCCCTGATCATAATAAAATTTCACATAATCCCCCATATCTTCCTTTTGACTGCGGAATCCATGAGCAAGAATTACCGCTTTGCCACTATCATCCGGATTTTTTAAATAATCTGCTACTAATGTTAAACCATCCTCCGAGGTTTGTTCCACGGTCACCGGTTCCTGTTCACTATACCAGCTTTTAGCTTCCTGCAAAATGGACTGATCCTCCATGCTGGCAGCTTCCACTGCAACAGGTTCGTCTCCTCTATGTAACTCGACTTCTTCCCCGCGTTTCACGGCTTCTGAGTAAAAATAATTTGTTGCAAAAAGCAAGGCTGTTATGATAACGCTTACAATTATACCGGAAATCAGTGTTATTTTTCTTCTCATGGAACCCCCACCCTATCTGTTGAGATTTTATAATTGATACTATTTTACCATATTTTATTCAGACAATTGCTGTTACGACGCGGGAGCTGTATTTATTTACTCTGTGACAAAAAAATCACCCGCTCAGACTTCCGATAGAGCAGGTGATTGCTTTCCATGAAATTATTCCCATTCCAGAAACTCCATTCGGTTGCCGAACGGATCCATTACATAGATCCGTTTGGCCCCAGGCAGACGGCTGTCTTCCTGATAGGCCACCCTTTCTTTATCCAGATGCCTTTTTAATCCCTCCAGATGTTTTACTTGAAATGCAGGATGCGCTTTTATACTAGGGACAAATTCTTCATCTGCCCCAATGTGCAGCTGGATCCCGCCTGTTTGAAACCATACGCCTCCTTGTGCCTTTAATAAAGGCGGTTTCTCCACCTCGGTAAAGCCCAGAATCCCGGTAAAAAACTTCCTGGCTGCATTCTCTTCGCCCGTCGGCGCAGCCAGCTGCACATGATCAATCGCTTCCCATGTAAATCTCATACCCTCCACCTCCTGAATTCAGCTTAGCACCAGCGGAACGATAAGGATAATACTTATTCAATATGGAAAATGATAATGTTTACTTATACAGCTAAAACTGAAAAAGGCCAGCTTCCCGAAAGAAACTGGCCCCTTGAGCATTTGTTGGATATGTAACAGCCACAATTGCCGTATTTTACAATGAAAGTTTTAAACCACCACTTCACCAAGTGGGTGTTTGCAGAAGCTTTCCTGTCTTCCGCCAAATCGCGGCCCGACATTAGAGCTTCGATGTAAAACTCCCTATTCATCTGTTAGAGGTTAAAACTTATTTTCATACGCACATCGCAGCTTGTATCCTTATATTAAACGTTTCCTGCTTAAAAAGCAATGGGAAATTTGCCCAATCTCACTAAAACAGTAATTCATACACTTCCGTGAGCTCTTTTACCCGCTGATCATGGGCCACACGTTTAGCATAATCCAATTCATTCTCCAGGACATCATTGAGATAGGTTATCTCCTCTTGCTGTAGTTCCCGGACGAACTGTTCCTCATTTACATACTGCTTGCCCTCAAGCTTTTTGGTGATTTGCTGGCACATGTCGTTTTCCATGTAATTCGCCAGCGATTCACGCAGGTAATCCAATGTATGGTCGATTTCTGTCACCTTCTTAAATCTTGGTATTCTTCTTTTTCGCCCGCTGTTCAAGCTGGGATTTGGGCTGCTGATCTGCCGTATCTTCCGTTAAGCCCTGGGGATTCATGCTATTATTCCCGTTCGTTTTTTTGTCTCTGCTTTGTTTTTTCGCCACTGTGACCACCTCCAATTATAGTTTTGCTGCATTTTAGGATATTATTCTATAAAAAAAGGAGCACCGATCGTTACAGTGGCACTCCATTTTACCTATTGCTCTTTATATTGATCCCGGAGCTGCCGTTTCAGCACTTTGCCGCTCGGATTCTTTGGCAGGTCGGAAGTGAAATCCACATGTTTAGGTACTTTATAGGAGGACAGCTTTTCCCGGCAAAAGGCGATTACTTTTTCCTCTGTCAGTTCTACATCTGCTTTTGGTACAATAATCGCAGTGACTGCTTCGATCCAGTATGCATCCGGAATGCTCACAACCGCCACTTCTGAAACGCCTTCCAGCTGATAAATGGCTTCTTCCACTTCCCTGCTTGATACATTGACACCGCCTGTATTTATCATGTCTTTTTTCCGGTCAATGATCGTGATGTAGCCCTCTTCATCCATGACACCGAGATCTCCGCTGTGCAGCCAGCCGCCGCGAAAAGCTTCTGCCGTTTTCTCCGGATCATGCAGATAACCTTTCATGGCATGCGGGGTGCGGTGCACAATTTCCCCTACCTCTCCGCGCGGCACCTCTACATCCGCATCATCTACAATCTTCGTCTGGACATTTAATGTCGCAACGCCTGCAGAGCCAAGCTTACGCAGTTGATCCTCCGGCTGCAAAGCGGTCGCCAATGGAGCCACTTCCGTTTGTCCGTAAAAGTTCCAGAACTGGGCGTTTGGCAAGCGATCGGTCAGCTCTTTCAAAATTTCCCTCGGCATGATGGCCGCACCGTAATAACATTTCCTCAATGTGGACAAGTCCCGCTTATCAAAATCCGGATGACGCAGGAGAGCGATCCACACGGTCGGCGGGCAGAACAGCTGGGTTGCCCCTTCTTTTTCGATCGTTTCCAGGATAAGCTCAGGGCTTGCTGCACCAAGAATGATCCCGCTCGAACCCGCATAAACGCTTGGCCCGAGGAATACATGCAGTTGTGCACTATGATAGAGCGGAAGGGCATGGATACAGACATCCTCCGCCCCCATTTTTCCATCGACAATACTTGAGACATATTCGCTGATTAGACTTTTATGGGAAAGCATGACCCCTTTTGGCCGCGACTCCGTGCCACTCGTATACAGCACATGAGCCAGATCGTCATCAGTTATTTCCGCTTCTGCAAAGTGGCCCGGCTGCCCCTCTCTGGCGACAGACAATGGTGTCCATGCTGGCAAAGGGGCCCCTGCAATTTCATCTGCATCCATCAGATAACGATGCTTGATCGCCAATCTTCCCGCAGTCTGATCAAGCAACGGCGCATATTCCTCTGAAGCAATAAACCCATCTGCCTCCGCATGTTCCAAAATATACTGCACATCTTCCGCTGACAGCATATAATTAATCGGAATCATTACTGCACCAATGCGGGCCAGCGCAAAATTGACCACGACAAAATCCAGGCTGTTTTTCGACATCACGGTGATCATATCGCCTTTTTTCATACCATCTGTCAAAAAAACGTGTGCTGTCTGATTCACCCGGTCATCCAGCTCCGCATAATTGAGCCGCTCTTCATTGTAAGCGATTGCAAATTTATCCGGCATACGATCCCGAGTACGGGCAAGCAGATCCCCCAATGTATTTCTTCTCACCCGCTCCAGCAATTTCCCCAGTTCCGTTGTATTGGTATTCATATCCATCTCCCTCATCCCTCCTGAATATTCTTTGTCTTAGTTTAATTCAGACAGAAAATAAAAGCAAACAAAAAACAGGATGCCCGCGCAATGCGAAACACCCTGTTCACCCTATCTGGCAAAAACCACGCGTGTTTTGCCAATCATATCGTGCAGCCCCTGTTTTTCCGGGGTAAAAGCAACAACGATATAAGCTGCAGCAAAAATCGGTATCACACGATGAACGAACCTGCCAACCACTTCACGAAACAGCAGATCACTCCAGCTTAGCGGTCCCCCGTCCCTGCGGATCACCTTCAGACCAAAAATCATTTTACCAAGTGTCTGATGAAAAAATCGGGTCATCAACAAAAAATAAAGGTAAAACACAATCCCGGCCAAAATTCCGGACAAGGTCCAAAAACCTAATGTCACATCTTCCCCATCCCCGATAAATACCAGCGGACTGAGGATAATCCCATTAACAGCACCAACGATAATTAAATCCGTCAAATAGGCCCAAAACCGCATCCAAAACCCCGCGTAAACCTGGGTGCCTGGCTGAACAGCTGTCTGATATTCGACTACTTCTTCACTCATTTAGGCACCTCCTTATTCCGAGTATAAATACATCGCACGCGGTGTATGGGACTCTCTTACCATCTCGATTACATTATCGATGTCGGGATTTGCGCCAGTGAAGGCCTGCACCGCTCCTCCCAGAAACTGATTCAATCCGAGCCCTTGAGAGTATTCCACAACTTGAGCATTTTCCAGTCCCTGCTCTTCTTTCATCATGGCAATCGTATCCTCGAGATTGCCAAGTGCATCCACCAAATCCTGTTCCAGCGCTTGTGAGCCCGTATATACCCGGCCATCGCCAAGTTCCCGCACACGTTCTTCCGTCATGTCGCGGCCTTCCACAATCACTTGAACAAAGTCAGCATACATATCATCAATCATTGTTTGCAAGATTTCACGCTCTTCTTCGGTCATTTCACGGGTTGGCGACATAATATCCTTGAATTCCCCGCTTTTGATCGTATTCATATCAATCCCGATATTATCTGCCAGTTCCGAGACATTAAAACTTTGCATAATCACGCCAATGGAACCGGTCAGCGTTCCCGGGTGGGCGACAATCTTATCTGCAGAAGCTGCCAGATAATACCCGCCGGACGCTGCCGTATTGCCCATCGACACATATACCGGCTTTTCATAGGTTTCCTGAATCTCTACGACTTGGTCATGCAGCTGAGCACTTTCCACTACCCCGCCGCCTGGTGTATTCACTCGGAGAATAATCCCTCCTACCGTCGGATCCTCAGCAGCTGTCTCCATCATATCGAGAAAACGGGTATGATTATAGGTGGCCGTGTTCAGCGGACTGCCCGTTGTATTTTGGATGACGCCGTTCAACCTCATTACAGCAATTTTATTGGCAGGAGATCCCTCTTCCACCACTTCCGTTTGATATTCCTGTTGCTGTTGGAGGCTGAAAATCTCTTCAAAATCCGCGGTTGCTATACTGGTCACCGCTTGCCAGCCCAGGGAAACAACCAATAAGACAGCTGCTATCAAAAGCGCAATCCAGCGTCGCTTGTTCATATGTATTTCCTCCTTCTAAACCTTATCCTGCAGCAATTGTTTCAGCTGCTGTATTTCTTCATCACTCAGTGTGATGCCTTTCCCCATCTTCTCCTTGCCTGGCGCCCAGTCGCGCAGGTCATATTTGGGAGCGCGTCCATTCCAGCTCACCTTATTTAACTCCTTGGTCCAGCCTTTGGGAGACTCGGACAGCACGCCAAGCTGTTCTGCAATTTCGTAGTTTATATCAGCCAAAATTTCCCCATCCTTTCAAAGGTTAAAAGTAAATCCGCCTGCTCTTTTTCTTTGCCGGCCTGGATCTCGGTGCTGTGTAGCCGCGCTCGTAGATGCTCCCTTTCGTCATCCGGCAATATTTCAGCAATGCATCGGATGAATGTTCATGCTCGGACAGCTGCTTCATGAATATTTTTGCCGCAACACGGGCATCTTCCAGGGCATGGTGGTGCTCAAATCGAATTTCATGATGGGCGGCCAATGTGTTTAGTTTATGGTTTTCTAAGCTCGGCCATACTCTTTTTGCGATATTTGCCGTACATAAATAGTCCATCTCCGGATAAATCAAATCGAAACGGTCCAATGTCTGTCTCAGCACACTCATATCAAAGCTGGCATTGTGTGCAATGACCAGCTGCCTGTCCAAATATCCTTTCAGTTCTTCCCAAACTTCAGGAAAAGTGGGAGCGTCTGCAACATCCGCTTCTTTGATGCCGTGAATATATGTATTAAATGAACGGAATTCTGTCAGCGGATTTATGAGACTATAAAATTCATCGAGAATCTCCTGTTCATTTCCAACCACCACACCGACGGCACAGGGGCTAAAGCGTTTTTCATTAGCTGTTTCAAAATCAATCGACACAAAATTCATGGTGACATCCTCTCTGCATTAAAATACCGAGCATCCCCTAAGGATACACCTTATATAAGGCGTGGTAATGGCTCATTCTAACGGGATGGCTATCTCCCGACAGTCATCATGTTGTTCCATTTCTGGCCCGTCGTCATTATGACCACTATACCCCGTGCCACTCGGGGCTCCCCATGCGAAGAGAAACAGTCTTGCATGTTTGAACCAGAATTATACCTGGTGGGTACTTGGTCTATCATACAAAGTAGTCTCACGACTGTTTTGTATTACGCCGCCAAGGTTGTGCTAACTGCTATATTATTTGCAGCATTTAAGTCAGCGTGGCTTGCATGGCCGCATTTTTTACACTTGAATTTTTCCTGACTACGGTTCCCTTTTTCAGCGTGTTTGCAATCAAAACAAGTTTGACTTGTTTTAAAAGGATTGATATCTACCACAGGAATATTGAATTTCGCAGCTCGTTCTTTAATGAATTGCTTTAATTGATAAAAGGGCCAGGAATGGATGGATTTCTCCGTCTTCGTCATGCTTCGGCAGGTAGTACGGATGTCATCCAGACGTTCCAATTTAATCATTGGATGATCAAATTGACGAGCAAAGTCAACAATATCCTTTGCTAATTTTCGGTTATAATCTTTCATCCAACGGCTTTCTTTTTTACCTATACGTTCTATGGCGCGCTGTGCCTTCTTCTTACCTAGTGAACGTCGCAGGGAACGAAAGTGTCGTCGCATATAACCGACTTCTTTACCGGAAAAGAGTTGTCGTTTTCCGCTTAGTGGCTCGGAAAGAACCGCAATGTGTCGAAGTCCCAAATCGACACCGATGAATGTATAATCTTGCATGGATTCTTTGACTCCTTTATGCTTTTCTTCCAAATCCAATTCAGAACTTACTTGGATGGGAATCGCAACATACCAATCGGTTCCTTTTCTCAAAAGTTCTATTGTACCTCTAAACTCACGATTTTTCGGTGTTAAAAATGGAAAATACATTTGGCCATCGGCTGTTTCCACAATGGGCAACGTTTTCTTCCCTTTATTTGTAGTGAAGGCAATATACCATTTCCCATTTTTCCTGACACTGTTCCAATTTTGATTATTTATTTTAATTCCGATTGAATTTCTAAATGTGGGGATGGTTTTAGCCAATCCTTTACGATAATCCGAAATAGCTTTTTTTGCTCTTCGAATAGCTTCATTTTTAATGGTAGATTTCAAATTAAATCTCACTTCTTTAGATGAAAGCTTTTCTCCTTTTTGGATGCGTTCCACGCAATGGTTCACGCAATCCGCAAATTCTGATTGTTCATAGCAAAACTGTTGATGTTTCTTTTTGGTTAATTTTTTTAGTTTCACCAGAAATGTTTGCGTAGCCATCTTTTCACCTCCTTATATCCATTATACCAAATATATGTTCTGGAAGGGAGAGATTTGAATTTTTTATTTTTTCATAAGACCTTGGCATTTATCCCTCATTGAAATAAGGGGCGTTTTGCCAATTCAGCGTAAAATCCCCACAATATATGTATTATCATATCATTATTTCGTTGTTAAAAGGTATAAATTCGTTCTCCAGAATAACCCCCGATTCAAAGGGCTCAAGAAATTATACTAATATCAGATAACACTACGTTAGAAAGTACTAATAATACGGGCGAAAGTATCTATTTATACTTATTAGGATCACTCTTTGTTTTAACTGTTATTTATTTACTTTTCCGCAGAAGAAAACGAAACCAAATTAAAATGAAGGCTCATTTATGAAATTTCCTCTTGACTTTTCAAACATTCACGTGTAATCTGTTAATTAACCATTAATTGAATAAGCAATTTTCTTATCCAGAGAGGTGGAGGGACTGGCCCTTTGAAGCCTCGGCAACAGACTCATTCAGAGTACTGTGCCAATTCCAGAAGCGTTTAACGCTTGAAGATAAGAAGAGAACCTGACTCATGAGCCAAACCTCTTCTTATCTTCAAGAAGAGGTTTTTTTGATGGAAAAAATTTAAAAAAGGAAGAGGGATGGACATGACAAAAACATTAATCAAGGCTCCATTTAAGGCGGATCACGTGGGGAGTCTGCTGCGGCCGGACAACCTGCACAAGGCTAGGAAAGAATTTAAAGAAGGGACTATTTCTCCTGAGCAATTGCGTGAAATAGAAACAGCCGAGATCAAGCGGATTGTCGATAAGCAAATTGAGGTTGGGCTGTCTGCGGTGACCGATGGGGAATTCCGCCGTACCTGGTGGCATCTGGATTTTCTTGAGCATTTGAATGGCTTTGAAGGATATGTGCCGGATCAGGGCTACCAATTTGAAGGTGTGGAAACGGAAAAGTACAATGTGCGCAATACCGGGAAAATCTCCTTTAATCCGGATCATCCGTTTATTAAGGATTTCATCGAGTTTAATGAAATTGTTGACGGACGGGCAGTGGCCAAGCAGACGATTCCAAGTCCGAATCAGCTGTTTAATGCGGGGATTCGTGATGAATCTGTGTATCCGGACATTGAGGAATATGCCAAGGATATCATCAAAGCCTATCAGGATGCACTAAGAGCCTTCTATGACGCGGGTGTGCGCTACCTGCAATTGGATGATGTTTATATCGCAGGGCTTTCAGCTCCGGAGATACCGTTCAATGACAGCAATTATGACCGGGAGCAGCTGATTGACCTGGCACTGCGCGTAGTCAATGGGGTGCTGGAAAATAAACCAGAAGATCTAGCCGTTACGACACACCTTTGCCGAGGGAACTATCAATCAACCTGGGCGTTTGAAGGAAGCTATGCCCATATTGCACCGACACTTTTTGCTAAAGAGAAAGTAAATGGATTTTTCCTTGAGTATGATGACGAACGCTCGGGCGACTTCAAACCACTGGAGCATATTCCAAAAGGTGGACCGCAAGTGGTGATTGGTGTTGTCACTTCGAAAAGCGGAGAGCTGGAAGAAAAAGAAGCGATTAAAGCAAGACTCAAAGAAGCATCCCAACACGTGCCATTGGAGCAGCTTGCTTTAAGTCCACAGTGCGGTTTTGCATCCACACATCATGGCAATAAGTTAACCGAAGAAGAACAATGGGAGAAATTGCGCTTCATTGTAGAAACTGCTCAGGATGTATGGGAATATTGATGACAGATGAAAGCGGACAGTCCAAGGACTGCCCGCTTTTTTATAGATCCAGCATATCAAAAGCAGTCATAATGCCGCAGATGTCCTCATCAGGTTCACCCTTATCCGTAATCAGGAGTGCCTCCAGCCGCCTGCCAGCACCGATTTGCTTTTTGAAAAAATCAGCCGCAGCATACAGCGTCATTTCTTTGTCTACAAACTTGTAATTGTCATTTGCTTCGTAACGGAGCATCTCTCCCAGTGGTGTCTCGGATGAGGGGAGAACTGCTCCTTCCATTTGATTCGCCAGCCATCTGGTAATTCCTTTTTGTGTCAAAAGCCCGGTGAACGCACCATCCCGATATACCGGAAATTTGGAGATTGCCTGTTGCTGCACGAGATGAAGCACTTCTTCCGCTGTATCGTTTTCCTGAAATGTGTAAACCTTCCGTACGGCAAAATCTTTTACCATCTTTGGAGAGTGGAGCTCCTGCTCAATGGCCAGCACCTCCTCAACCACGGAATCATGCGGCTCGGCAATCACATACGTCATCTCCACCCGGTTATGGATAATCGCATTCCGGAGTTCCGCATATTCCAGCAGCTGATCCCTGTAGTGCTTGACAGTGGCATGGTGATGCTGCAGGATTTTTACCGCTTTGGAAAATCCTACTTCTGTGTTATCCGTCAGTTCGGCTTTTAATTGTTTATCAATCCGGTTGAATGAGGCAATGAATTTCTCCGAGTTTTTATACATTTCCTTGCCTCCTGTTGCAGATTATGTTTTAAAAATCGAAGGACTGCAGGTCGGTTGTATAGGCGTCCAATGCAGCTTGATCGATGTCATAGCCGATCCCTGGCTTGTCCGGGACATGAATGACACCATGCTCGACGGTCACCTCCGGCTGGATGATGTCTTGTTCCCAGTATCTGGATGAGCCTGCCGTATCGCCCGGCAAGGTGAACTGCGGCAGTGTTGTGAGCGCGATATTATGCGCTCTGCCTATGCCGGATTCCAGCATACCGCCACACCACAGATCAATGCCATGTTCGCGGCAGTAATCATGAATCTTTTTCGCCTCTGTCAAACCACCGACACGGCCAATTTTCACATTAATGATTTGACAGCTTCCCAGCTGATGCGCTTTTTTCACATCTTCCAGGGAGCGAATGCTTTCATCGAGACAGATCGGTGTCTTCATCATCTGCTGCAATTTGGCATGGTCTACAATATCGTCATGTCCCAGCGGCTGCTCAATCATCATGAGGCCAAGTGAATCCAGCTGCTGCAAATGGGATAGATCTGCCATAGTATACGCAGAGTTCGCATCCGCCATGATGGGTAAGTCAGGGAAACGCGCCCGAACTTGCCGCAGTATCTCCACATCCCAATCAGGCTTGATTTTCAGCTTGATTCGTTTGTATCCTTCTTTGAGATAATGAGCTATGGTTTCGAGCAGTTCTTTGCTGGTATTCGTCATACCCAGACTGATACCGACATCAATTTCCTGCTTTTCTCCGCCAAGGATTTTAGCAAGCGGTTGCCCGAGCTGTTTAGCATACAAATCCCATATTGCCATTTCCAAAGCTGCTTTCGCCATGTTGTTTCCGCGGACCGATGCAAACAGACCGGAGACTTGATCCGGGTGGCTAAGTGGCTGTTCTCGCAGTTTGGGGATCAGAAAATCGGCAATCATATGCCGGCTCGTTTCCACTGTTTCTTCCGTATACCATGGAGCGGAAAATGCCACCCCCTCGCCAAATCCACGATTTCCCTGCTTGTCCAGCACCTCTGTAATCAGCAGTTCTCGATCGTTCAGTGTGCTAAGGCTATTGGTAAACGGGTGCTTTAATGGCATGTTTATTTTTCTTACATTTATCTGTGCAATCTCTATTGTCAAATGATCTTCCCCTCGTCCTTGTTGTCTTTCCGCTGCAGCAGCTGGCGAGAGCAGTTTCTTCTACTAATGTGCTCTCATTGTCTGCTGCTTATGTATAGTCTTGTTTAAGGTGTTGGCTAATAGAACCATTGATTTCTCCCAATTCAATCCGATTTTCATCAGGGTCATTGAAAACAGCAATGGTACCCCAATCAAATTTTAAAGTTCTTTCTGAAAATTGAACACCACGTTTTTCTAATTGATTAACAATTGGAATTAAGGACTCCACATCAAATCGCAGTACAGTTGGATTTTGTTCTCTTGTCTTTTCCTGTTTTGATTCTGCACCTCCTTGTTCAACCATTAAATAACCGTTCGGAAGTTGAAATTTAACCAGTGTTTCTTTTTCGTTTCTCACTTCCAGCTGTAAGATATCCCTGTAAAAAGCAATACATTCCTCATAATGTTCAACAAATAATATCAAACCAAACTCGCGAAATTGCATATTTTCACTCCCGGTACAATTAGCCTTAATTAAAGACAAGGTGTAAATAATCTCTATATCCTCTAATCAGCATTTAGAACTTCAATTAATTCAATGACTTCTTCATCGTCACCTGGGTCAATGGACACCAGCTTTGTATTCTCAATAATATTTGAATAAAATTCTTTCCCTGCAGGGTACTGCCCATCCCACCGTAAAGGAACATTGTAAACATTAACCGTGCCATCTCCATTACCACTGTAAGTAACTGAACCAGATACTAAGCGAGTGCCTGATAGCTGGATCACATCTTCCGGATAACTGGCACTGGTTTCATCCTCAGGATTAAGTGGTGTATCAGCCGGAATATGTTTAACATACAATTCTTCTAACTCTTGATTTGGTCCAAGCTGCAGCCAAACCCGGGCGTATTCGATTTGTTCACTGGAATACTCGGATAGTGGATCTTTGTCTTCCTTATTGTCTGCATTCATGTCGCTATTTTCGGTGGCCGAGCTATCCGTATCAGCTTCAGCCGAGGAAGTGTCATTTACATTGTCAGTGTCTGATTCCTCTGCTTCACTTGTTGATGTGCTTTCATTTGTTTCAGTTGTATCTCCTTCTGCTGATTCTGCAACAGAGCCATCTTCTGAAGCATCAGCTGTAGATTCTTCGTTTGTATCGCTACCGCATCCTACGAGCATAAATAAAGCAATAGTAAAAAATAGAGTCATTGTCAGCTTCTTCATTAGTCAAACCATTCCTCTCATTATAGCATTGTATTTAACAGCACATTTATTGAAGAAAAGCTGTCTACTTCCCCACTAATACAAAAACATTATCATCCGGTGCCTTCATTACCGCAACATGTCCTCCTAATGAATTAGGAAATGGCGTACGAATCCACTGAACTTCCGCATTGGATTTTAACTTTTCGTAAGTCTTCATGACATCTTCCACGACAATTTCAGTTTCGGCAAAGTTCAAATCAGGGTTGTTTTTTAATACTAACTCTGAATTACCCTCAGGAAATCGCATTCCGACAAGCCTCCATTGTTTTTCCTTGTCTTGATAGGTTTCCCAAGCTTTGGTTAAACCTAACGATTGATAAAAATTTATGGATTTCTCAATGTCCTTTGTGTAAATTGCAAGACATTCGATTCTTTTCCACATAATTCATTCCTCCAGGTAGTTATTCTTCTATTGACCTTAGCTACCTACTCATACGACCTATTCATTAATACAATTCGCCAGCCATCAGGATCTTCTATTGTAATTCCCTGTTCTTTCCAGTAACCGTTTTCTGGGTCAACTTCTTTATACCCCATGCTCTGCAAGCGTTTATATACTGTAATGATTTCTTCTTTATTCGTTATATAAAAAACTAAAAGGTTATCTTTAGAAGGGGCAGGGCATGGACTTCCATCAATATGACGGGTGAATTCCAAGTGGTAATTAATATCCGGCAATCCAATAATCACCCCCTCATACCCTCTATGCCCTTTAAATCGCTGTATTTCTTTCAATCCTAAACCATGGACATAGAATTCAATAGTTTCTTCAAATTTGTCTGTTGGTCTGGCTATTCTCACTTGAGCTACTGTGAAGTCAGTGAATTCCATGCTGTAATCAACTCTCTTCCTGCTTTTTCTTATACTTTTAATTCTACTAATATTTCGGTTTTATTTACAGTAAAATATCTAACGATCATAAATCGCTGCTTAGTAATGAATTCTGGCTCAACCCACGATTACATAACAAAAAAATACAACGGACTCGCCCTAAAGCAAACCGCTGCATTCATTCAATTATCACCTGTCCAAAATCAGATCTAGAAAACTCTCTCCCTCCGCTGTTTCCGGCAAATCAAAAAAGGCACAAAGGCTGGCGCCAACATCTGCCATCGTTTCACGCGTTCCGATCGAAACAGGTTTTACTTTTCTCCCTAAAATCAGGATTGGCACATATTCCCTGGTGTGGTTGGCGTGGCCAATCGTCGGGTCATTGCCATGGTCTGCCATAATGATTAAGATATCATCCTTCTGCATGAGCGGCATAAATTCCCCTTGCAGCCAGGCATCCGTCTGGTTCAATAACCGGCAATACCAGTCCGTATCTTCTGCATGGCCGGCCAGATCTGTCTCTTGAATATTAATTAGAAATGCAGCATCTTCGTTCTCCTGCTGATATTCTTTCTTCACCGTCTCCAGCAATTCTCCTGTGTTAACAATCGGATTTTTCGGACCGTCACCGTGCAGCACATCTGCCGTTTTTCCCAGCCGGTAAACTGGCAGATCATGGGCAGCGGCAATCTTCGGAAATTGTCTCCCGATATCTACTCCATATCCCATATGGTAGACTTGGTAACCTTCTCCGTATACCTTCGCGCGCGGCGTGTCTACGCCCCATTGTCCCGTTTGCTTCTCCTTCACACAGGATAAAATATGCACAATCGATGTATGGGGACCCCCAAATGCGATCACCCGAGAGGTGTCGACATTCTCCCTTACCACTTCACCAAGACGTTTTACTTCCTCAAAAGGCATTTTCTGAAAATCTGCCGTTACGTTGATAATGTTTCCCAAGGAAGATTCCAGATTATCCGCCACAACTGCTGCGTCATTTACGAGCAGCACAGGGGAATGCTCCAAAGGGTAGCTTACACTGTACCCCTTTTCCTCCAAAGCCACTTTCATATCAGAATGAATATCTTTCATCAGCCGTTTCGTGGATTTTTTCGGGCAGCTTCCCGCTATTTCCTGATGGCCAAGATACGTGTCTGCACCATGATGTGCCAGTTTGGCAGATCCATAGACATTTTCCGGTGGAGGTTGCTGATCGACCAATGTACCTAAGCCGGACTGGTACAAGAAAGGGATCTTCAACTGATCTCCCTTCGTTTCGCGAATATGCTTGTACGTATTTGCCGTCCAGTCAGAGGGGCCATTGTTGACGTAATCCTCCATTGCCCCGATTCCAAAACTGTCAATAATCAATACAGTCACCTTTGCCATCTGCTCACCACTTCCTTTCCAGATGGATAAGTGACGGCCGGCCGGACTGGATGCCTTCCACTAGTGCGACATGCGATCGTGTCATGAAAATCTGAGTGCGGAAAGCGTAGATCGCCGTGTCGCCAATCTGAATGGAAAAATCTTCAGGCGTCGGAATGGAACCATAATAATCGATAACCTCTGGACTAAGAGGAACTGCTGAAACAAACCTGTCGAGGATGCTGCCTGGCTCATGTCCGACGAGACAGCCTTCCATATTAGAGCGGCCGTAATAGCCACCGGCAATCACCTGATAGCTGCCCCTGAATTGATGGGACACTTCGGAGACGTAAATCATGCCCGGCAGCTCCGGCAAATCCTTATAGGCATGCAGTGGTGTCGTCCCGGTTAATCCATGTCCCGGCTCGGCATGGGAGATGCCTTCTCCAGCCAGAAACGGGATCGTGGCAGTACTGGTTCCGCTTGGGCCGTTGATTTGCGTGAGAAGAATTCCCTTTGTTTCAAGCATTTGTTTCGCCTGTTTCAGTGTTGACAAATTAGGAGTAGGCACCATGGCCGTTCGGTCCTCTGCCAGCTGCAAGTTGGGAAAAGTTGTAACCCCGGTGACCCGGACTCCATCCAGCTTCTGAATCTGCTCGGCCGTTTCGGAAAGTTCTTTTAACGGAATTCCGCCTTCCTGCCCTTCATAAATGCAGTCATTTTCTCCGACAACTTTGAGCAGGATATTTTGTATGACACCGGCCTGTTCTGCAGCTTCAGCCACCTGCCTGGCGCGCTCACAGGAAAAAATCGTTACCACTTCCGGCTGCCAGCTGAGCACTTCCCTCCACTGATGTTTTCCCGGCTGAACCAAATGGCCGATATTGCCGATTTGAAACCCATTATCTGCCAGCACCTTTCCTTCGTCAAAATCCACAGCAACCGCTTTATCAATTCCATTTTCTGCAATGATAGCTGCCAACGCAGGAATCCGTCCCAGCTGCTTGCTCATGAAATACAATTCCATATCATGGTCAGCTGCAGTCTCCGCCAGTTTCTTGGTATTGGCTTTTAATACATCGATATCGATGACATAAGTGTTGGGAGGGATCTCTCCATTCTGGTGGAGGGAAAGACCTGCATCAATCAGCCTCGGATTTCTGCGTTTGGTAACATCCAAAAACATAAAAGCAGCCTCCTCATCGTCTGTCTGATTCAGTCTTTAGTGATTGTATTGCCTTATCCAATATTCCCAAGACCGTGGATGCCCCGGCTTTCATTGGGTTGACCCGCAAGCCGTATGCTTTTAAATGAGGCTGTGCTTCCATAAAACTCCCGGAAACACGGTAGATCATCGGTACAATTTCATATTTGGATTCTGCGCCAACCGGATGGGTCGCCGCTCCAAGCGCATTACTCCGGCTAATGACTTCCTGCGCCACAGGCTTCTCCAGTTCCACGATGACATTTTTAGACTGGGCATTGGTCATGTAAGCATCAGCAATCCCGGTGACTTCTCCTTCATTTAGCCGACGGCAGACTTCCTCGACCTGTTCGTTTTGCCCGGCCAGCGATACAGGGGCGAATGTCATCATCCTGAGTAGCTCCATTGCTTCATATCCCTGCACCTGGCCGCCGCCGGAATAATTCCGCTCCTCGAGCTTCCGGATATGCTCACTCCTACCGACAATCACGCCAATCCCTTCTGGCCCCAACACCTTGAATCCGGAAAAAGTTGAATAATCGGCGCCGTATTCCACTCCGATGCCCGGTGTTTTTAACGCGCAATAATTGTCATCTATCACTACCGGCAAATCCGGTCTCACACTCTTGACCGTTTGGATGACCTGTTGCAGATCATACGTGTCCGTTGGCGACTGACGTGCATGCTGGATATAAAAAACCTTGCAGTTATGGTTCGCGGCAACTGCTTCTTCCAAGCTCTTCAGCTCATTGTAATCCACCACCTGCGGACGAATGCCAAGCATACGCAGTGTCTCTTTCGTCGTCATATAGACAGGAGCAGAATGGATAAACATTTCGTCTCCCACTTCCAGCAGCGTGCTGAGGATCGTCCGGATCGCTCCGGTTCCTGCCCCTCGGACAAGGGCCGCTTTTTCCACGCCAAAAAAATCAGCCAGGACACGCTCTGCTCTTTCCGTCTGTTCTGGCTTTTTCCAGCGTGGCCCAACACCAAGATCACCCATGGACAGAAGCTGTTCGCCGGTAAAATGCCTGCTCATCTTATCTACCAGCTTATACTGCAGCTCTTGCGCTTCACTGACAGACAGGGCCGGCAGCACGGAATCCGCATAATTCAGCTGCGATTTGTCGTATCCCATTAGACCCGCTCCTTTATCGCAAAAGCCCTAGCCGGATTATGAATCAACAAATCTCGAATCACTGCACCGGAAACACCACGTTCCGTAAGCTTGGGGATAAACTCATTTAACACCAAGTCATAGCCGGGCCCGCCATGTTTTTTCCAATGCGATTTTCTCGTTAAATCCGCCGACAGGAGAATCTGTTCATGGAAGCCCCTCTCGATAAAATCCAGCAGAAACTCGATCCGTTCCTCATCCGGACGGTAGTTATTTTTTCCAATGGTATCAAAACCGATATACACCCCGCCCTCCAGCACCTCCAGCACTTCTTCCTTATTTGGATTTAAATCCTGATGGCCAATGATAATCTGCTCTTTCGTCACACCCGTACCAAACAGCATATCCACTTGCCTGCTGCCCAATGTTCCGAGAGAGGTATGAGTGGAAACTGGCAACCCTGTTTCTCTTGCCGTCTCACCCGCGCCAAGAATTAGTTCTTTTTCCACCGGTTTAATTTCATTGACACTGGTGCCGACTTCCCCGATGATGCCGGGGAAAATGCCGGTGTCAGCAATTCCCCCGGTAATTTCTTTGATAAAATGCTCGGCAAAATCTTCCCTCTTCCAGTTCTCTGCGAATTCCGGAATGAACGGATCTTTGTAAAACCCGGTGCAGGTGACGATATGCACCCCTGTTGCTTCACTCAGCCGCTTCAATCGCTCAGCATTTCGTCTCATCCCTTCATTGGTCAAATCAACCAGGGAGCGGCCGCCCGCTTGATGGAAATGTTCCAGCTCTTCCTGCGCCCCCTGTTCATCATCCAAAATCGTATCCGGATCTCCCTTGATGCGGGATAAATCAATCGACAGATGCTCATGCGCTGCACAGATTCCAAATTCCTCTGCCTCGATTTTTCCTTTGACTGTCTGTATCATGCTGCTGCCTCCTATGCTGCTATTGTGGTATGTTCATGAGTCCTAAAAGAACTAAGATGTTTGCGATGACACCAACGGCGATCGCCCCAACCGGACCAACAGCCATGCGGACAATTGGACGTCCGGCAACTTCATTCAGAAGATAAAAACCAATGATGAAAAAGAAACCGAATCCCGGAATAATCAAATTGGCGGCATTGGCACCACCGACCAACAGCGCGACTTCAATCAGCTTTGTCATCGCACTTCGGATATTTTCACCGGAATTTCTTACACCTGGGTATTTATCCAGGAATTTGGCAATAGCACTCAGCAAAGTAACTTCCAAGAAAATCACAACAGCCCCGATGATCACCGCCAGCCAGACATTTGGCGCAAACAGACCGACGACAAATATCAGTGTAAAACCAACCGGACTGTACACCCCTGTCGCAATCGCCGTACTGGCAACCAGCGGGATAAATCCTAATGCGCGTGCTGCCGCTGCAATCCCTGCTTCTGTTTCCTCTCCCTCAGCAAGCAGGCTTAAGGAAATCGGATCCCCTGCCATCAGGGCCAGATTCGTCGCCCCGGCAATTAGTGCACCGATCAGCATGAAGTATGGTACATTTTTCTGAATCGCTTTTACTTTTTCACTAAACATCGACGCCAGATCGACAGATGCGCCTTCTTCCTGTTTTTCCTTCATCGCATAAACAAACAAGAAGACCATTCCGGCGATGAGTGCCATCCCTTCCTGGTTCAGCGCGACCGGATTCCCACCGATGGACAACAGACCGTTGTCATTTACAAAAACTGCCAGTTGCCGCACAAGCGCCGCTACCAGAAATGTCAGCAGCCCTTTTTTCACACTGAACTGCATGGCCACGGCCAATGCCGGGAATGCAGCAAATGCTACGACAATTGGTGTGCCTACTTCACCCATTGGCGCCAGGAAATTGACCGGCAAGTATTCAAATAACTGGACAAACCCTTCCAGCCCTACAAGCAGAGCCCAGCCGTACAACCCGCCAATCGCGGCAGCCACCGGTGTTCCCCATTTGTTCTTCGGTGTCAACAGGCCGATGATATCCGTTCCCAGCAAAATACTGTGAATCAGAATGATACTCGCGGTGATGGTAAACGGAATCCCAAACCCGATGACCAAGCCAAAACTGATAGCGAACGCTGTTAATCCAAGCTCTCTCCGTTTGATCCGGCCTTCGATATGCTCCCCGACAACAGGCCGGAGCCCATCATTAAAGACCGCAATGTTTAAATTGGCCAAAACAGCGGCCACTGCCCCGATCAAAATGACAAATATCAGTTCCATAAATACTTCCTCCCCCATTATCTACTGCTTGTTTTTAATTGCAGTGATGATCATTGGCACCGCGGTTTCCATGTGATCCCCCGTAAACCCAAATGCCAGCTTCCCGTCTTTTACCGCCTGTTCAACCTTTGCGCTGTCCGGCTTCCTGCCAGGCATGGATACCGTTTCACACTGATCCCTGCCAAGCATAGCGATTGCCATGGCCAGTGCGCCTCCCCCACCGGTGTGACAGGCCCCAATATAGTAATCTGCCTGCTTCGTCTTGATTGCCATTGCTGCATCCAAATCCGACTTGATAACGGTTTCAATTTCCGGATCGATTTCCTTAATTAATCCCTCAATGCTCTTCTTTTCCACTTGTCCGCCGATTACGATTTTCAATTTGCTTCCCCTCCCTGATTGGTTTGAATCACATTCGTGTAATGCAAATACAAAAATTCCTTCTCCGTCTCAGGCAGTCCTCCCTTCCATTCCCGTTCGATCCGCCGCACCTGTTCCTTGGCCAGGTGATAACTGCCGGAATTTCTCACTTCCTCCATCATCGTTTCTGACGCGAATGCATCCAACGTTTCCCTGTTTTCCATTCTTGTTAAAGCTGTCGGCAAATGGGTAAACAGCATCTCAGCCTGCTCCACATCTTTTATCCCAAGCGTCTCCAGCAAATGCTGGAAAGCGTCGACAGTAATGGACCTTGCCGATGACGAAATCACATTCCCTTCTACCAGCAAATCAAGCCGCTGCTTTAATTCTGCAAGATTCATAGAAAGCATCTCCCCTCCTTTGATGAAAATACAGTTTTTTGTATATTGCTTTAAAAAAAGATGGTGACTTGGATCAAGTGAATAACCCAGCGCCTTACTGCCAGGTTTTTCATTATGCTTAGTAGTGCGGGAACATTACTTTATTTACTACTTTTTGCTGGATCGTCAGTATTTCTTCTTTTTTTAGTTGCTGGATATATTCCAGGATGTCACCTCTGTCTTTTTCAATCAGCATGACCGCAGCAGACGCTTTCCCGGCAGTGGTTCTCGCGTCTTCTGACTGGAAATCACCGATACTGAATGCTTCCCTGGACCGGTTTTCATCCGAGTTCCAGACAGCGGCGTCAATTTCACCATTGAGCAGCATATCGAATAATTGCATATAATTCACCGGCACCATTTCCACATCCTTCCCTTCACATTCGAGAAAGGTAAGTTTTGATTGGTCCGTCGATGTATAATCTATGCCAATTCGCATGCCATTACTTATTTTTTTGTGCGTTTTATTGGCAAAGAAGATCTGGTGCTTGGTTACATAAGACTGCGGCCCGAAGTTCAGCGCAAGTTCCAGATTCGGATCCTGCTTCATTTCTTCCTCTGCTGCCAGCTCAGAGACGATAATGAAATCATATCTTCTTGATTTGAGTGTATCCAGGCGCTGTTTGGACCCCCGCATATAGGCAAGGTCAATTCGGTTCAGCAATTTTTCCGAAACCTCTACCAAGCCGGTCGCCAGCCCTTCGTATTTAAGTGAATAAGGCAGCGGCATGGCGCCGATAATCGCTCCCTCTCCCGCGACTTCCTTCAGTAAGTGAAGATCTTTTTTGATTAAAAATGTTCCCAAATGCCCCCGTGATTCCAGTTGAATAGCATGCAGATTCTCCAACACCTTGAGCGCTCCCTGCACCGTGCCATTTCCCAGGGAAAATCGTTCTGCGAAGTCGCTGACCCGGGGAATTCTACCTCCCGCCTGGACGGTGATTAACTCTTTGGCAATTTGTTTTGCTGCCAAACCATTTTTTGAATATAAACTCTCCCAAATGCTGTTCATTATTTCTCCTTCGTCTTTTCGAATTCGGTTTTATCCTCGCTGCACGTTTTGGCGGATGATGGAATGAACTTTGTAAAATGATGTCAAATTAAAATACAAAATATCGTATATTGTTAGTATAGCGCTTTCATAGATTGTATGCAACACCTTATTGGAAATTTTATAAGTATTGTATTCTTTTGGGGACAGGATTATTCTAATTTTTTAGGGTGCCTGTCACTTCCCGAATTTTGTCGAAAGAACAGGATTATTCTAGTTCAAGCCCAAACTTTGCGGAACCTCCTTGCTGCAACGTATAATAAATAAAGAAGTTACTCATCGCTACAAAGGAGTTTTTCTATGTGCCTGATCAATTTCCACATAAACAATCACCCTAGGTATAAATTAATTATTGCTGCCAACCGGGATGAATTTTACCAGCGTCCGACTGATCCTGCACATTTCTGGGAGGACCATCCAGCGATCCTTGCAGGAAGAGATTTGCTCCAGATGGGGACATGGCTTGGCATCACGAAACAAGGCCAGTTTGCCGCCCTAACCAATTTTCGTGACCCAGAGATGCAGGATGGAACGTATTCCCGGGGGAAAATTATCACAGATTATTTGACATCATCATTAGTGCCGGAAGATTTTTTACATAACTTGCAACGGGATAGAAAGGAATTTGCTGGGTTTAATGTCCTTCTGGGCAGCCCGGATCAGCTATTTCATTATAACAATGTATACAATGAAGTAACCGAGCTTAGTCCCGGCACACATGGACTCAGCAATGACACGATGAACACTCCATGGCCGAAAGTCGTCAAGGGGAAGAAAAATCTGCGAGACTATGTAATGGAAAATGAATGTATCGACCCGGACCGCCTTTTTGACATTGTGACCGATGCTGAGGAAGCTGCCGAGAATGAATTGCCAGATACCGGGGTGGGAGCGGAACTGGAACGCAAGCTGTCTCCGTTGTTTATCCAGACTCCGGAATACGGAACCCGCTCGTCTACTGTGTTGTTGGTTGATCATCAGGATAATATTACTTTTGTCGAGCGCACTTATCAACAGGGCGACTATGCAGCTGAACAGCGTTTTTCTTTTCAGTTGGAGCGGTGACAGGACTTGTTCAGGGGGGGCCTCGATTTTGTGTGTGGGTCGCCCAATTCCAATCGGGTCTCGCCCGATATGGTGTGTGGGTCGCCCGATTTGAGCTGGGGTTCGCCCGATTCCGTGAGAGAGCCGCTCGACTCGGACAACAGGCATGCTCAACCGCCAGAATCCCCCGCCTGCGACAACCACAAACCAATCCCATTCCACAAAACAGGAGCGAACAAATGACAGAACAAGACTATGACCAATTGCTAAACATCAAAACCGCCAGTTCACGTATCGTTCCCTTGCCGTCATCCTTACATTACAATCCATATGAACCAACGCCATACCAGGCATTGGACACCTATTTTCGTGCCCACCCTCTCACAAGCAATGATCGCCTGGTTGATTTCGGCAGCGGCAAGGGCAGGCTGAGTTTTTATGTACATTATCATTTTAATGCCGCCGCTGTTGGGGTAGAAATGAACCTGGATTTTCATCAGCAGGCAATCGAGAACCGAAACAGGTATTTGGATAAACGGAAAAAAGGAAAACAAAAACTTCATTTCTGTCATTGTCTCGCGGAACAATACCAAATCGACCCGGCGGATAATCGTTTCTACTTTTTCAATCCATTTTCCGTCCAGATTTTCATATCGGTTGTCAACAACATTCTGCACTCAAAAGAAGCGTACAGTCGGGACATTGAACTAATCCTTTATTATGCTACCGAAGAATATATTTATTTTCTGGAACATGATACAGCCTTTGAACGTATCGATACCGTCAACGTTCCTGATGTGTATCCGGAAAATCCTTATGAGCGGCTTTTCCTCTATAAACTCGCATACTAAAAGGGCAGCCATTAACGGCCGCCCTTCTTATATTCATTATTTACCTACTCTAACCTGCTTTTCTCTCCCGCTTCGGATTGCGGACAAAGAAGGAAATTACCAGCCCGGCAATCGCAATGATCCCTGTGACGAGAAAGGAAACATTAACACCGTGAATCATTCCCTCCACGCCCGCATCAGGGATTGCCGCTGTTGCCATGATGGTGATAGGCAGTGCGGTACCAATTGCGCCGGATACTTGCCTTAGTGTGTTGTTCATTGCGGTGCCATGCGGAATCAAGTCCCTTGGCAGCTGATTTAAACCGGCCGTTGTCACCGGCATCATCGCCATCGCCACACCAAGCATACGCACGGCGTTGACCGTTGCAATATACGTAAATGATGTTTCCACGGTAAGATCGCTGAGCATAAAGGTAGTGACAACAATAAGCGACAGCCCAGTAATTGCCAGCCATCTGGCTCCATACTTATCAAACAACCGTCCGGTTATGGGGTTCATGACCCCCATAACTACAGCGCCAGGCAACAGGGCTAACCCTGATTCCACGGCGGAAAACCCAAGCATATTTTGCATATACAATGGCAGCACGATGGCGGCGCCGATCATTGCCAAAAATGTAACCATCCCGAGTGCAGTCGTCAAGGTGAAAATGTGATAGCGAAACACCCGGAATTCCAAGATCGGCTGTTTCAGCTTCAGCTGCCTGAGGATAAACCAGACAAGAGCAGCCGATCCGACAACCATCGAAATAAATACCGGGGCACTTCCCCAACCAGCGCCGCCGGCCACACTGAAGCCATAAAGCAGACCACCGAATCCAAATGTGGAAAGTACAATCGAAAGTATATCGATTTTAGGAAAATTCCGCTCCGTAACATTTTTTAAGATAAAATAGGCAATGATAATATCAATGATCGCGATCGGCAAAATCATAAAGAATAGCATTTCCCATGGATATCGCTCGACGACCCATCCGGAAAGGGTCGGACCAATTGCCGGGGCAAACGCGATAACCAACCCAAACATCCCCATCGCCGTGCCTCTTTTCTCAACAGGAAAAATCAGCATCATAATCGTCTGCATCAGCGGCATAATGATCCCTGCCCCAGCCGCCTGCAGGATTCTCCCCAACAGCAGCATGGTAAAATCCGGAGACAGTGCCGCAACCAATGTACCGGCAGCAAACAGCCCCATTGCTGTCAGAAACAACCCTCTTGTCGTAAACCGTCCAATTAAAAAAGCAGTTATTGGTATCATGATCCCGTTCACCAGCATAAAAATAGATTGCAGCCACTGTGCCGTGTTTGCATCCAAACTCAAGTCTTCCATTATATGCGGCAGTGCCGTTCCCAGCAGTGTCTGGTTCAAAATGGCGACAAACGCGCCAGAAATCAGCACAGCCATAATTGGCACTTTTTTAATCGGTTCCTCTCCCGTTTGCGGTGTCTGATTATCCACCATCTATGTTCCTTCTTTCTGTATCCTAAAATTGCCGTACATCTCCATTTTTCTTTCCTGTGGTCGGAGAAAAACCTCTGAGTTGCACGTTGATATTTTTCTGTACAAGAAGAAACTATAACAGAACGACCCATGGATGAAAAGGAATTAATACACGCTCATGATAAATCAAATCCGGTACGCTGCTTTACTATATTGAACAATTATTCCACAGCCCGAAGCACATTCATTAACAACTCTTTAAACTTCTCCCTGTCTACTTCTTCACAGACCCGCACATTAGGAGCCTTCCCGCTTCGATTGTTAATATCAACGAAACTGTAGCCTCTTGTTAATTCCCCTCTAGTTTCAATGTCCACAAAATATTCTTTTGAGGCAGTCATGATCTCCTCATTTGCAGCAATCGCAGCCAACAAGGTGTCGGGATGGGTTGTTCCATCAATTTTATATACTTTTTTATTATGCCTCAGCACCGCTCTGTTAATATCGCGGAAAAATTCACTCCCTCGATTATTCAGGTGCTCAATGTCTTTATGGTCTTCCTCTTCCATTACCGAATAAGCAGTACACATATCCCAGCCAACCATAGTGATGGGAATGCCGGCGTGCAGCACAATCCTTGCTGCCTCCGGGTCCACCCAGAAATTGTACTCTGCTGCAGCTGTTATATTTCCCAGTGAATTATTTGTACCGCCCATTATGTAGATATGTGGAATGTCCTTAACAATAGAAGCATCCTTTTTAATGGCCATAGCAATGTTCGTTAAAGGAGCGATGGCAAGCAGCGATATCTCGCCGGGAGAAGCTTTGACCCGTTCAATGATAAAATCGACCGCATGCTGATTTTCCGGCCGCTGGACTGTTTTTTCGAAATGAGAATCCCCCATCCCATATTTTCCGTGAACATCCTCCACCGTTTGATGCTTTTCTTCCCCGATATTAATGACCGGTCCATCATATCCTTTATAAACCGGCACCGTGTAACCCGGATTAGAGACCTGGACGGTATAGAGGGCATTTTCCGCCTGCTGGTCAAAATCCACATTTCCCCCTGCTACCGTCACACCTTCCACTTGGAAATAGTGCAGGGCTGTAAGAATGGCTATCGTATCGTCACCGGCTGTATCTGTGTCAATAATTACTTTTTTCATCCGAAATCCTCCTTATCCCTGCCGCGCCAAATCCGTAATATACGCAAAAAATGCTTCCCGGTCCGCTTCATATACCAGCTGGACAGGCCGTCCGTTGTCGGTGAGCTCGGTTTTTCCCTGGCTCGCTCCCTCTGCGTGAACTATTGCTTTCACGGTTTTCTTCATTACCAGGTCCTCCCTGCCTATGGTTGCCGTTGTCAGCACATCCCAAAGGAAATAGGTCGAATTGGTCTGGAAATGTACCAGCGGCGGTACCGCGGCATAACATTGCCCAAGAAAATCGATGCCTAAGTCTTTACGCTCGGCAGCCCAGGTATTGCGCACATCCATTGTCAGTGGCACCATATTCGTGCTCTCAAGCGCCACTAAATCAATCTGAATATTGCTTTCCCACACCCGTTTGGCCGCTTCCGGATCCCAGAACGCATTCCATTCTGCCGTCCCATCATGCTCCGGTTCTTCCACATTTCCATTTGGCAAAAACGTGCCGCCCATCCAGGCAAGCTTCTCAATTTTCTCCTCAATATCCGGAGCTTCTTCCAGCGCCCTGGCAAGATCGGTCAGCGGCCCGACGAATAATAATGTCACTTTCTCCTCACTGGAACGGATCTTCTCAATCATATCCAGGTGTGCGGGGAGTGCTGCTTCTTTTGTCCGCACAGGTAAAAATTCATTCAGTATCGGCAAAGCATCCACATAAAATGCATGCATCCGCCAATCATTCGGAAATGGATGTTTCCCCCGAGAATTCGATGCTGCGACTTCTATTTCCTCACCCTTGCCAAAACGATCAATAATCTTCCGGCTTGCATGCATTGCCGGTTCCAAATAACAGTCAGCGGGGATGACGCCCACGCCAAGCAGCTCGATATTCTCCATTTGCAAAAGCAGATACAGGGACACTAAGTCATCCACACCGCCATCATGATTCAAATATACTTTTTTGCTCAATTGGTTACACTCCTCTGATGTGATTCTTGCTGGAAAGATGGTTTTAGCTTAACCATTAACTGTTTGGAAAATCAACTATTTGCCCTATGGGTATCGAAAAATTATAGAAGCTTATTTAGTGAGGAGGCGGACGATGTGAGAAGTTTTATTTTTCCTTAAATATGAGGTCAAGTATTCCTATGAATCTAATAAATTATCTGATAAAATAAAGAGGCAACAACTAGCATAGTGGGCGGTTGGCCATCTCCTCTTGAAGGGAGGTGGTAAGATGACGGTATATGAGGCGTTAAACCTAGTAGCACAGTTTAGTGTTGTTCAAATAGCTGCGCTGACTTTGATAGTATCCATCGTCGTCGTTTTTCTAAACAAAAAGAAGTAACCGCCCCCTTGACCGTGGATAGCGATTACTTCAATTAGAAAAACATCTCATGGTCAACCGCTCTTTAGGCGGTTTGCTGTTGCAGGTACAGGGTAGTTCCAGCTACTCTGTGCCTTTTTCTTATTATAAGTATAATTTTTTTTATTTATACTGTCAATTCTTCAGAAATCATTGTACGATCCGAGGAGTTGCGCGGACGTTTAAAATTCCCTTGCAAAAGGAATGCTATTTACAAATGACACTGAAAGGAGTCAATGGAAATGAGTCAGCAGGAAATTAAAGCAAGTGTGGAAAAGATTCTCGAAAACAGTCACGTTGGCCCAATGGCTACGGTGAAAAATAATAAACCGCATTCCCGGTATATGACATTTTATCATAAGGACATGAAACTTTATACGCCGACAAGTACGGATACCGATAAGACGGAAGAAATCGAGGCGAACCCGTATACTCACATTCTGCTTGGGTATGAAGGAGAAGGATTCGGCGATGAATATGTGGAGTATCAGGGCAAGGTATCGCTGAACCAGTCGAATGATTTGAAAAAACAGTTATGGAATGAAGAATTGAACATGTATTTTGACGGGCCGGATGATCCCAGCCTCGTCATTATGGAAATCGAACCAGTGCAAGTCCGGCTGATGAACAAAAAAGGTGAACCGCCGAAAGACCTGGAATTTTAAGTTGAGGACAGAGCATACTCATTCATAGAAATGGGTATGCTTTTTAATTACATTTATCCTACCCCGCTCACCGTAATCAAACTCAGCTGGCTCTGATTGAACAGCCGAATCGGAAGCAAACTTGTCCCTAGCCCGCTATCAATGTAGAGAAGCTGATCCTGGCCAAATTCGAATGTTCCTTTGTCCAGCTCAGGAAAAAGCCCCTGCCCCGGCGCCACTATCGCACCAATCGGCGGTATACGCACCTGCCCGCCATGAGTATGGCCGCTCAAAACAAGATCTGCCGGGATGTTGTCATATTCATTAATTACCTCAGGAGCATGGGACAGCAAAATAGTATAATTATCATTGGAGATCCCCTGAAAAGCAACGCCCATCTGCTCATGATTTGTAGCCACATCATCGATCCCCACTACATTGACCGGTACCCCGTTTACCGTAATTTGCCTGTTTTTATTATCCAAAACTGTGACACCGCGCTCACGCAGGCCACTGAGCAGCTGTTCAAAATCCGGATGTTCAAAGTCGTGATTGCCAGTCACAAAAAAGACATGTTCATTAATTTCCGTAATTCTTTCCAAAAGAGAAAACATCTGATCAAATTCTTCTGTATGCCGGTCAATCATATCCCCGGTAATGACAACCATGTCAGCATTCAACTTTTCCACGGTGCTGACCAGTTCTTCATTGTTATCCCCAAACACCTTATTATGCAGGTCGCTGAGATGTGTAATTGAAAACGAAGCATCTGCCGGCAGCTTGGCACTGCGGAAGGTTTCTTGGTTAACTTTAAAATAATTGGTGTCATGATAAACTTTTAATGGAAAGACAAGAAGTAACAGGAGCAGTCCTGTAATTATAAGTCTTTTTTTCATTCCGTTTCTTCCTCCATCTGCGCGTTCCTCAAACAATATCTTCTATTCTACCATTTTCTGCGCGCGAAGAAAAAAGAAGCGGGCACTCAGACTGCATCTGCTTTAGAATATCTTACTACCCATTTCTCCAGTTTTTCCAGCAGTTCTCTATCGAGCGGCTGATCCAGCATACGCTTGTATTCTTTCATCAGACCGAGCATCGTATGGTCCCTTTCATATTTGCGCAGAATGTGATTCATATCAGGGATCACATGCCATTCTGACTCACCTGGAACCATTTCGGCGATAATCCTCGCATGATCAGGCGGGACCTGGATGTCCTTATCGCCCGTGATCGCCAAAACTGGGCAGTGAGTTTCTGTCAAATAATCACAGACATTGAATTCCATTTGCTCACGTAGCCACTTTGCATTCAGTTTGGCTCCCCTTATTCGCATCACCGGTTTTGTGGAAGTCATCACTTTTTCCATTAATGCCTGATTTTGCTTCCGCGCCTTTTTTGCCACCTTCAGCACGCGAAACAGCCAGCCTTTCAAACCTCTCGTCGCTTCAATTTCCTTCATTGCCATTGCAAACTGTCTTGGCAGCAGGTCCTTGGATGGCTCTGCTGCTCCAGCAAGCAGGACCAGACCGGCGACTGGTGATTGCTGATGAACCACCGGAGCAAGCATTGCCCCCTCACTGTGACCAAGGATAATCACTTTTCCCTCATCCACCCTTGGATGATTTTTCAAAAACTTGACTGCCTCTTCAGCATCATCAATCAGGTCATACACGCCCATTTCATCGTAGTTTCCGCCGCTCTCATGTGTCCCTCTTTTGTCATAGCGCAAAGTGACAAAACCTACTGTTGTAAGAAAATCAGCCAGTTCTTTATGCAAATTCATTTTTAGCCGCTTATCATTGCCGTCCCGATCAGATTTCCCCGTCCCCTGGATCAGCAGCACACCCGGTAATTTTTGCTTATTTGCTTCCGGAAAACTCATCGTCGCAGCAAGCGGGTATTTCGCATCAATGATTACCTTTTCTTCATTCATTTTCATCTCCCCTTCCTTTTTCGGGCATCACAATGGTTGAGAACAATCGCTTTTTGCGCGCTGAAGACGGTTTGTTTTCTGCCGCTTTCAGAAACACCTGATTCAATTCACCCATAAATGAGCGGAACTCTTCATCTGTCAGGTTAAAAGCGGCCTGCCGGTACCCGACTCCATCGCGTTCCAGATCAATGTCACCCTGTTCCAGATACTCCTCAAAATTGCTCAGTAACTGTGTCATAAACATGGTGAAATACTGCATGTGATCTTCTTTTGTCGCTTTCGCCAGATCCTGCTGCCGCACATTTGCCGCCGCTTCGTTGAGTGCATAAACTTTCTCAATCGTTCCTCTCACAGGGTTTTCCTCAACTACTTCCAGTACCTCCGATTTCACCATCGTGTCCAAGTGCCGGTATAACGTGGCTTGAGGAATCGTATCCAATTCCTGCCCCAGCTCCTTGGCAGTAAGCTTCTTTCCGCCGATAAACCGCTGAAGGATCCTTAGTCTGACTGGATGCAAAATAACGTCCGCTTTATTCATCTTCTCACCGTCCTTTGTTATATTATATGATTATATTATCAATTATGATAACAAAAGTCAATAAATAGCTTGCTCTCACTCTATAATCGAAGGAAAAAGCAATCTGGTGGCACTTTTTCCGTCTGGCACTTTTTCCTCACTTCTTTCGATTATAGAAAAAAGAGGGATACAGCGGACTTTTCAGCTGCTACCCCTCCTGCCAATAATTTTTGCGGTTTGATAAAAACACACCAACTGCCATACAAACTGCTATCGCGAGCATCGCAAAAGCCAGTGTTACAATGGTGGTGCGCAATGGAATAATGTCTGCAGTCACTCCGACAGCCAGCACAAAAATAATTTGCATCGCGCTCTGCAGCAGCTGGAAAACGCTTGTTACCCTGCCCATGAGCGCAGAAGGCACATTGTTTTGATAAAAGGTCAATATACCTGCATTTAAGAAGGTCAGAAAAAAACCAAGAATCGTAAACCCGAAAGCAATCGAAGCAAATGACCAGGAAAAAGCATAAACAATATATCCAACGGTTTGCATAATGATGCCAATCGCCACCATGTATCTTAGTGAGAACTTATGAGAAAAAACAGAGAGCGTAAGGGCGCCGGCAATCGATCCCACACCTGTGATGCTAATCAGTAACGTGTAATCCACCTCACTCAGGCCGACAACCTGCTGGGCAAACACTACCTCCTGGGCGTCCATCGCAAATGAGAAAATCGTTGTAGCCAGAAAAGATAAATAGATAAACGCAACATATTTTTTATCTTGTACAAATACCATGACTACATCCCAGTCCTTTTTTATCTGAGAGATAGACAGCTTAGGAGCGGCATTTTTGTCAAACGTATCTTTTTCAGGCAAGAAAGAAAGCAAAATGGCTGCAAGGATAAAGAAAACAGCATTGATTACAAAAGTCATGTTCACGGAACTGATTAGGATCAGAAAACCGCCAACCGCCGGGCCAAGGATGAAGGCGCCCGAAGTGGTAAAAGATTGAATCGAATTATACCGTTTCCGCTTATTCTTTGGAATCAGCTGGGTTATGTAGGTCATGGAAGACGGCGAGAAAAAAGACTTCGCAATGCTAAGAAAAATTAACAGTATGTATACAAAAGCAATGTTTGGAGCAAACGGCAGGCAGAAAATGAAAAAAGCCCTCGCCAGATAGGTAACGATCATTATTTTCCGCTTGCTCCGGTAATCAATGAAACTGCCGGTCCAGAACTTTGTCAGGATGTTGACTAAAGGGCCAATAATCCAAAGCGCAGCCACCGCAGCAGCAGACCCTGTCATCTGGAACACAAGAATATTTATGGCAACCAGATAAATAAAATCACCAAGGCTGGCGATGCCGACTGAGGTTAATAGTATAATAGGCTGTTTCCAGTTGTGGAGCTGCTGCTTCATGGGTGACCCCCCTTTTGGAATTACTTGTGTTCTGGGTTCGGGTTGATATTCACGTCTTCCGGCTGATTGGACACACCGTCAGCTCAAGGTTGCTCATACCTTCACAGCTAATTATCTTCCATTAAATGTTAAATTACATTATACCAGACTTTTTTGCTTCCAACCCAGCAACATCTTATTCTTTCTTTCCCACAGAAAGTGTTATATTCTATAACTACCTTGGAAAACTTCAAGAAGAAAGCAAGGAGGATGGACATGACACTGAAGAAAACATTAACACTAGCAGGTTCCGACTCCAGCGGGGGTGCGGGAATTCAAGCGGATCTTAAAACGTTTCAAGAGCATGGAGTTTATGGCATGACTGCTCTGACCTCGATTGTCACCATGGATCCAGACAACTGGCATCATGATGTCACGCCACTGGATACTGCGGTGGTGGAAAAGCAATTGGATACAATCCTGTCCGTCGGTGTGGATGCTATGAAGACGGGCATGCTCGGTTCTGTCGATATTATTGAACTCGGTGCCAGGAAAATAGACCAGTATCAGCTGGAGCAATTTGTGCTTGACCCGGTAATGGTGTGCAAGGGCGAGGATGAGGTGCTGCAGCCGGAAAACACGGATGCTATGCGTGAACTGCTGCTGCCGCGTTCGCTTGTTGCGACACCGAATCTCTTTGAAGCAGGACAGCTGGCGCAAACCGGCCCGATCAAGAGTGTCGACGGGATGAAAGATGCAGCAGTAAAAATCCATGAGCTCGGCGCCAAATCAGTCATCATAAAAGGCGGCAAAGCGCTGGAGTATGAAAAAGCAGTAGACCTGTTTTATGATGGAGAAAATTTCACCATACTCGAAGCAGAAAAAGTAAACACAGTATACACACACGGGGCAGGATGTACGTTTGCTGCGGCGATTACAGCCAACCTTGCCAATGGAAAAAATGTAAAAGAAGCCGTGGCAGCTGCCAAAGACTTTGTTACAGTGGCGATTGCCCATGGCTGGAAACTGAACGAATTTGTCGGCCCGGTTATGCACGGTGCCTACCATCAATTCTCCACAGAGAAAGCTTAGATTGTGCAAAGTCCCTGGAAGGTTCTCCTGTTAGACACTTTTTAAAAAATAAAAGGTGCAGAAGCTCAATCGCTTCTGCACCTTTTTCTATTGCACGGCCTAATGATTCACCCAAAAATCACTGCTCCGCATTAATAAACAATTTACCCTCAGCTTGCTGGCGCGTCTCATTACCGAAGTCATCTTCTACTTTCACTTCGATAACTGCACCTTCCGCCTCAATTTGTGTCGCTGTCCAGTATCCGACATAATGTCCATCCGATGTTTCCATCATTGGAAGCTCTGTCGCATTGGCAACACTGCTTTGGGGCAGATTTGTCAGTGGCATATGGATAAAGAATGTCGCTCTTTGTCCCGGCTCACTGTCAAATTCAATTTTCACGCTTTCACCAGCGTCGATATAGACATCTTCCGTTGGTGTCAAGTTCTCAATTTCAGGTGCAGTGAAGTCCACGTCAATGGTAACAGATTCTGTTGAACTGTTTCCTGCTAAATCTGCTGCGACTACTTCAATTTCATTTTCACCATTGTCCAGCAAAATCCGCTTGGAATAGTTTCCATCATCTGTAACTTCTGCTTCCTGACCGTTTACTTCCACATAATCCAGGTTGGCATCAGATACCGTTCCTTCAACTGTCACAGTTTCCCGATTTGACTGATCCCCGTCTTCAGGGTTATCAATCGTTAATTCAGGCGCTTCGGTATCCAGTGTCACGGTAACAGGGGCAGATTCTCCTACAGCAGCTCCATCAAGCAGAGATACTGCTGTCAGTTCATTTTCCCCTTCTGTTAAGTTTGCTGGAATCGCAAACGCTCCATCCTCACCAATTTCCTGTGATCCAACTTCTTCCCCGTTGTTCAGCAATTGAACGGTTGTCGTTGGAGAAGCGGTGCCCTCCACCATAAGCTCTGGGTCATTTGTGATAATGTCTTCAGCCGGCGAAGTAATCACAGGTTCCTCTGCCTCATAGCTGACATTGGCGCGGATCATATAGTTTCCTTCAGCTGCAGGAGACTGTGACCATGCTCCGCCAACTAATTGATAGCTGCGCTCGGCATTTGGACTGCTTTCATCTGTTGCCAGTCCGGGAGCGCCTGTATTAGGCTGTGTTTGGATATACACCATATAGAAATCTCCGTCCACCGTGATGCTGTGTTCTGACAGGTCAACGACTGTCCATTCATTCGCATCACGTATAGCGTCAGCCTCTATTGGCCCGGCAATTTTCTCACCAGGCTGTCCATCTGATCCCGATGCATCCCAAACCTCTACTGCAAATTCTGTTCCACCAGGTACCGGGAACTCTTCGTCCCAAAACTTAAATACACCGTCTGTTACGACAGCAGACTCCTCACCCTCTGGCAGAGACATCTTCACTGCCCAGCCATTACCTGCGTCGTAGAAAGCACGTGCATTTTCAGCGGTTCCGTCATCATAGCCGATTTGACCGCCTGGAACCGTGTAAAATGGTTCAAGTGCAACATCTGCTTCTGTATCTTCTTCCAGGTTCACTTCAAACTCTGTTGCATGGTACCCGCTAGCTAATACTCTTAACGTGTACGTACCTTCATATGCAATCAGGGAATAGTTACCGTTCGCATCTGTTTCTACCGGTTCAACATTAGCGTCCTCCACCAGCAGAACCGTCGCGCCTTCGATCGGTTCACCTGTTGCTTCGTCGGTAATTGTACCACTGACAGAATACTGATCAATTTCTTCTAAAGTAAAATTAGCTTCTGTTGTTTGATCATTTTCAATCGTTACGGTTTGCTCATCTGAATGGAATCCATATGCCTCAGCTTTTACAGTGAATTCACCTGCGCCATGAAGCAAGGAATAGCTTCCATCTGCCGGATCGGTATTTACGGACCTACCAGACTCAAGCACACTGACCTGGGCGCCTAAAGGTAAAGCATTCGGATTAACTGCCTCTTCCTCCACTGGCGGTTTTTCTTTCGGCAATGCCGGTACTATTTTTGCCGGATCCACTTTCTCTTTTAAAGCTACTTTTTCATTACCTTTTTCTACTCCAAGTCCTTTGTTCTTTGCCATGTTTAAAGCATTCATCGCTGGATGGCCGCCCATTAAACCAATGGCTTTACCTTTTCCTGGAACGATGCCTAGTGATGCACTAGGACTCTCTGATGTATCAGCGAGTGCTACATCGTCAATATATAATCCATCTCTTACAATACTTCCATCTGTCGTTAGATTAAAGCCAATGTAAACACGTTGGCCACTGTATTCTGACAGGTCAATTTCAACATTTTCCCATCCATCCGTAACATCCGTCATTTCCATCAACTGCAGCCATTCTTCCTGATCTGTGGAAATGAACACATGTCCATAATCCCAGCCGTCCTCAATGTTATACCATTGAGCGAACTGAAGATAAGACTCCCCTTCTGGCAGATCAATTGGCGGCATCATAAGGGTTGTATTTGAATTACTATCATACGTCCCATCAAGATTGGTTGCATATACATTTTCACCTGAAACTGCTTCTAACGGTCCGGATGTCGGTACGCCGCGTTCCCAACTATTATTTTCTCCAAAAACCGTCCAACCTGCAGGCTCTGATTCAAAGTCTTCGAAATATCCTGTTGAAATACCTTGCTCTACTGCTACCACGTATTCATCACTGGTTACTTCATTATTTCCGAAGTCATTCACTGTCCAGTAATAGATTAGGGAATCCCCATCGATATCCCCGCCAGGAATGGTTGCCGTATATTCTCCATCTGTAAAGTCACCAGACGTGCGGGATGCTTCTACAGTTTGCCAGTCACCATTCAAGTCCTGGTAATTTAATTCAACCGATGCAACACTGACATTATCACTGGCCTGAATGGTTAAATCCAAATCCATACCAGCATATGTTTCTGCAGGGGCTTCATGTTCAAAAGCGGGTGCTTCTGTATCGTCACCTTCTTTGGTAACTTGTCCTTCCAATGTTCCAAGACCATCCACGAGGGATGCTACTGCAGCTTGCGCATTAACCAGTCCATACCCGTATCCATTATTTGGAGTCTCCGGATATTCTTCATCCGTTAAAGGTGTAGAAGTGGATAGTAAAATTTCTTCCATCTCATCCACGGTTAAACTCGCATCCACATCCCTTAACAGTGCTACTACCCCCGCTACAGCAGGGCTTGCCATAGACGTTCCATTCCAGCCACCTTCATATCCGCCTCCAGGTACAGTAGAACGAATATTTACTCCTGGAGCAGAAACATCAGGTTTCACTTCATCATATGGAGAAGGTCCACGCAGTGAAAATCCTGCAACAACGTTATTGCTGTCTGTTGCCCCAGTTGCAA
Source organism: Lentibacillus sediminis (assembly GCF_002763455.1). GTDB lineage: Bacteria > Bacillota > Bacilli > Bacillales > Amphibacillaceae > Lentibacillus_D > Lentibacillus_D sediminis_A. The sequence goes on along the minus strand of NZ_NIXK01000003.1, from coordinate 95,886 downwards.
ATGATTCCGGGTAGTTTGCCGGAACTGCTACAGATCCCGGGCCACCTGGATTGAACAATGTTGTATTTCCAGCTGCAAATTGAGGGAAAATATCCGCCGCTCTCCAGTTCTGGACAACATCACGGTACCATTCATCAAGACCAGGTCCGCCGCCCCATGAGTTGTTAACAACATCCGGAGCCATATCTACATTGGTATTACCTTCCGAATCCGTTGGTGCTAAAATCCATTCTGCTGCCGCTAATAAATCTGCATCGGTGGCCGTTCCATCCACCCCAAATGCTTTAACAGCAATCCATTCCGCACCAGGGGCTACACCGACTTGGTTAGACCCGTCTGGTTCACTGCCTACCATCGTGCCTGTCACGTGTGTACCATGGCCATTTTCATCATAAGGTTCAGTTCCGCCGTCTGCAGGATCATACCAGTTGAAATCATGATCGACTTCACCAGTGGCTTCATTGTAACCGCGGTATTTTTCTTTTAAAGCAGGATGATCCCACTGTGCCCCTGTGTCAATACTTGCGACAACCGTACCTGAACCATCAGCCCCCATATTCCAAGCTGCTGGAGCACCCACACGTTCCACATTCCATTCCACATTCTCAATGGAAGATTCAGGCGTTTTCGCATCCTCCGTTACGGTTGTGAACAATTCACGCGTTTCATTAGGCAAAATCTTTTCAACTTCAGCAAATGCGGCAACTTTTTCCGCCACTGCTTTTGTTGCAGTTACCGCCATACCATTTACGATATAATAGGAATGGATATCCTCCGCATTCCCATTTTCAACCTCTTGCTGCAAGTACTGCTTTACACTTTGCTGTGACGTCAGAGCAGTTGACTTTAATTCGGACACAACAGCCGAACGCTGAATATGCTCTGTCTTTGTAGCGGAGAGATTTGCCTGAGTGGCACTAGCTCTCGCTTCTTTTGCAACTTCTGCCGTATCCGTTTTTTCTTTAAACTTAATTAAAAACGTTGCCTTATCGTTCCCCTCAAACTCCTTCTGTAAACGATCACTCACCTTTGCCTGTGTTACCTTCTGGGATTCCGTTACAGATTGATGCAATTTGCCATTCGACTCTGCATGCGCGACTCCTGGCCCGATTAAAGAAAATGTCATCAGGATCGAGGCTGCAATACTGAATACTTTAACTTGGCGCTTTTTCTTTCGTCTCAAAATGGTTCCTCCCCTCGGTTTTTCCTGCACATGCTGTTGAAGAACTACTATTTACTTTAGAACTTCACGCCCCCTTTGCTGAAAAATTTAGTGTTGCTTCACAGCTGTCAGTGGTGATGTTTGTAGAATCTGAGTTGTTGCTGTAAGTTTAGTAGATTTCAAATGCAAATGTTGTCGAAATTTGTCATTTTTAGACTGAATTTTTAAAATTGGTAGATTAGTATTATATTTTCTGGGTTTATTTCATGGGTTAAAGACCTAGTTAGCGGGAATTATTTTAAGAAATAACGGTACAAACCTTGATACATCAGTATTCTATAACGATCATATATTATTACAGATTTTGTCCTTTTTAAAAAATGAATAAATATACCTGTTAAAAAATAAATATTACAAGCCGTTTTTCATAACAAAGGAAAAAATGGTGCTTATGACCTGGCGAAAATTACAATTTGAGGTTCAATCTTCATAGATTCTGATACATTATGACATCTTTTTCATTCTTAAGTCCTACATGATGAAATATTGATATTTTCCCGTAAAAAAGCCTCGTTCCTGAGTTTTATCAGGCACGAGGCTTTTCTTTTTTTCCTTTTCTTTTTTTCCTTTTCTTTTTTTCCTTTTCGTTTTTTCATTTTATACTACCCGAAACTCCACTACTCCATCTCTCACCGAACGCTCGATTTTCCCCAGCGATTCCAAATAGATCAGCCGGGTGAGAGCGGCCATCAGTTGACTGATGTACAGGGGCGGGTGGAGTTCTCCGTAAATTTCCTGGCATACCTGATACGCTGTTTTCCCCTCGCTTTTAACAAAATTCAGCACCTGCTCAAGGCGGGCGTCGTGCTTGATCTTTGTATCTTTGGCACGCCCGGCTAAATGATAGATCGGTGCACCGTGTCCGGGCAATGCGACTTCGGCCGGGTAATTCTGCATCCGCTCAAGTGACCGGTAATAATCTTCGAGCGGGTTTGCTTCAATTCCATCCCACAATCCAATCACAGGTGATATATCCTTTAACAGATGATCCCCGATGAACATCTCCTGTGTATTCGGCTGGTAAAAACAAAAATGATCTGGTGCATGGCCAGGCGTCCATATTACTTGATAGAAATCGTCCCCCAGCTGCATCTCCTGGCTGGCATTAAAGAATCCATCAGGTTCAAATGCATAAATAAACGAATCATCCCGTGTTCTCTCGGGGAGATCCTGTCCTCCGTGCTTAGTCAGAAGCTGTTTAATCCGCTCCGGTATGTCCGTCTCTCTGTGGGTTTGCATTTCCTGATACCCTAAATTGGAAACAAACACCGGCACGCCGATTTCCTGCTGAAACCAGGCGGCAAGCCCAATATGATCCTGATGGGTGTGGGTGAGCACCACTTTTTCCACCTGGATGTCTCTTAGTATGTTTTTCCATAATTCAATGGCTTCCTCAGAATAAATCCCTGTATCAATGATGGTATATCCCTTTTTGCCCTCCACGAAATAGCTGTTCACTTCCTGCACGCTGTATGGTATGGTGAGTTTATGCACTTTCTCTGTAATTTTCTCCAGCAAGACAATTTCCCCGCTTCCATTATCTCTTTTTGTCTTTTTTCATTTTACCTGCTCTAACAGCGCTTGCAAAGCAGAATGCCCACGTCATGACGAAGGTTCTGATGTTTAATGATCCGCACAAACGGTAACCGAATACGAGTGCCAATCCTAAATAAACCGAGGTGAATAACATGGAATGGAAAAATAAAACTGTTGTCATCACTGGAGCATCCAGCGGCATCGGTGAAGCAACTGCCGAACGATTTACCGGAGAAGGAGCCAATGTGGTACTGGCTGCGAGAAGAAAAGAGAGGTTGGAAAACTTGCAACATAAGTTGAGTGACACACCAGGAAAAGTGGCGATAAAAGAAACAGATGTTACCTCCCAGCAGCAAGTGGAGGACTTGATAGACTTTGCTATTAATGAGTTCAATCAAGTAGATGTGCTGTTCAACAATGCCGGCCTGATGCCATTAAGCTTCATGAAAAACCGTAAGCTCGACGAATGGGAAAGAATGGTGGACGTCAATATCAAAGGGGTGCTTTATGGAATTCATGCCGTTCTACCGCATATGATGGAGCGAAATACAGGTCATATTATCACTACATCCTCTGTCGCCGGGCATGAAATTATGCCATCAGGAGCGGTGTATTCCGGTACGAAATTTGCCGCAAGGATAATAATGGAAGGACTCGGAAAAGAAATGGCCGCAAGCAATATCCGCACCACAACCATTTCACCGGGGGCCGTGGCTACCGAATTGACTGACACCATCACGGATAAAGAGGTACAGGATATGTTCAAAAACAGCTTCGATTTCACTCCATTGGAAAGCAAAGATATTGCTGAGGCGGTATTTTACGCTGTCAACCAGCCGAAGTCCGTTGATGTCAATGAAATTATTGTCCGGCCAACACAACAAGGCTAACAAAGGAAAACGGGAGCCTGATTTAGTCAGGTTTCCGTTCTGTGTTTAGCATTAATAATTCCCTGTTTTTCCCCGTAATTCAGCAATGCCTCATATGGATCTCCTTCTAATCCTAAAACGTGGCAAAACACTGGTTCCGTTTTATGACCGTCCATTTTTAATTTCCACACTTTTTCTTTCAGGTCAGGAAATTTCTTGGTTAGCGAATCCTCAATCACCATATGCAGATAAGCGTACTGTTTCTTGACAGGACAAGGCTGGCCAAACAATTCAAACTCAGACCCGCTGAAAATAAAGTTCGCTTTTATTACTGGCATATCCCGAATTACACGTCTTTTCAACTGGAAGTTCTCCTTTTCCATATAATGCTACCACTTTTTCAGCAAACGGAACGAATTGATGAACCTCCATTATAATGTCCAAATCAGATCCTTCCACATCAATGCCAAGCGGGAGCGTACCGCAGAGAATTGGGTCATATTCTATAAGATTCTCCAATATTCTCAGGTTTTTTATAGCAGTAAATGCAAGCTGCTGTCTTTCATTCCCGGATTGCAAGTAATCAATTGTTTCAAACATAAGCGCTCCTAACCCTCAATCACCAGCATATCATTTTCGTCAAACTCCCAGTCCTCACCATAAGCGACTTCCCAATAATAGCCGTCCGGATCCTGAAAATAGCCGCTGTATCCGCCCCAGAATACGGTTACCGGTGACTTGACGATTGTTGCACCGGCTTTTTCCGCTTGGGTAAATATTTCATCCACTTCTTCCTTCGATTTTCCATTATAGGCAAGCGTGATGCCGCTAAACCCGGCTGCAAGTGCTGGAGGATGCTGCTCATTAATATCTTTGGCCAGATTATCAATTTGGTAAAGGGAGATTTTCGTTCCAGCATTATTAAAAAAGATCACGGCCGGATTGCTTTCCTCCCCGTGAACCACGACATCAAACGACAGACCATCACGGTAAAATTTCAGTGATGCTGTCAGATTCCGGACTCCCAGTGTGATTAGATTTAAACGATTCATTTCAACCTCTCCTTGTGCTAATTTTCGATTTTCCCCCTATATCTATTCGCCTTCTTTTGCTGAAAAACCTTCTTTTTCAGAAAAAGGACAAACACTTACGAGTGCCATAAAAACTGCCCCAAAAGACAATCTTTTGGGGCAGCTGGAATATGCCAGTAAGTTCCTCTGGGAAGTCTCCCGTTCCATTATGTTTATTTTATTTTACGCCACTGAGTGTTCTGGCGTCTTCTCTGACAGCAATGTATTCCGGACGTGGCTTCCCGCCGGAGAATGGCTCAACCAAACGGTTTTCCACGCTGTTGTACACCATGAACAAATTGTTGCGCGGGTATGGTGTAATGTTGCTGGTTGAACCGTGCATGGTGTTCGATTCGAAAAGGGTGATAGAACCTGCTTTTCCTGTCGGCACAGAGATCCCGCCGCCCTTCTCGGCAAGCCAGCGCAGGCTGTCTTCATCAGGAACACCGAGCTTTTGTTTTTTTAGTGATTCTTTGAAATTATCTTCCGGTGTTTCCCCAATGCAACTGACGTAATAATTTTGTGAGCCTGGAATCAGCATCAGCGGTCCATTGAATGTATAGTTGTCTGAAAGGGCGATAGAAAGACTTACCGCACGCATCCGCGGCATTCCGTCTTCCACATGCCATGTTTCAAAATCAGAGTGCCAGTCAAACTCCTTGCCTTTGAATCCCGGCTTATAATTGATGCGGGACTGGTGGATATATACATCGCTTCCCAAGAGATGATTGACGATATCAAGAATGCGCTGGTCATTTGCAACATCCTTAAAATAATTGTCATCCCGGTGTACGTGAAAAATGGATCGGATGTCTTCACTCTCCGGCTCCCGAATCACTTTATCCGACTCCACACCCTTGTTGTCATCCTGCAATTCAAAAATGGCTTTCTGCATGTTGGAGACTTCTTCATCAGAGAAGAAATTCTCAATTTGCAAAAACCCATTTTTCTCGTAGGAATCCAGCTGTTCTGTTGAAACAGGAGCCAGATTGTCTTTGGATCGATCCGTGTGAACCACAAGATCCTTGCGTTCCAAAATTTCCGGCTGGTTATTTTTTCTCGAAGGATAAAGATCTTCCATCAAAAACACTCCTCTTCATAATTTTCACTTACAAGCTTATATATTCAAGTTCCCTGGCATTATGGGAAACTTCCCTGTATATTGGTATCTACCCTATTGATAATCCAATAAACACCTAAAATATAAACTGTTAGTAATTATTGTATAGTTTTTAATGTAGAAAATAAAAGGTGACTTTAGTTAATAAAGTGTGATTACTGCCGGCTTCACCGATTTAATCTAGTGGTACCTGGCAGAATTGGATTTTATCTGTGAATATCGCATTATATCTATAAATTTGTCATATTTTGCTTAAAGCAGTTAATTACCACCATGCAAGGAATCGATAATAACGTAAAAACTTGTATTAATTTTGCAGAAACAAAATTGATGCTCCAACAAAAAACCACCGAAACAGCAATCGCAATTCCGGTGGTGTCACTCTTATGGCACTTCATTCCCAGCCGCACGATAAACTTCATACCATTCTTCCCTGGTTAATTCCACATCGGAAGCTTCGGCAATATGCGTCAGGCGGTCAGCGTTCATTGTGCCGACAACGGCCTGTATCTTTGCCGGATGGCGCAAAATCCAGGCAGTGGCAATCGCAGACTTGGTCACATCATGTTTATCTGCAATTTCCTGCAGCTTTTCATTAAGCTCAGGAAATTTTTCATTGTCGATGAAAACCTCTTTTAGAGTAGCATGCTGAAACGGCGACCATGCCTGAATCGTCATCTCGTTTAGACGGCTGTATTCCAGTACACCGCCATCGCGATTCACCGCATTCTCATGCTTCGTGTTTACCTGAATTCCTGCATCGATCATGCCAGTGTGCATCACGCTAAGCTGCAGCTGATTTACCAGCAAATCCTCTTTGACATGTTTTTTCAGTAACTCCACTTGCAGCGGGTGATGGTTGCTGACACCGAAATGCCGCACTTTGCCGCTCTCTTTCAATTGGGAAAAGGCTTCTGCTACCTCTTCCGGCTCCATCAGTGCATCCGGCCGGTGCAGCAGCAGCACATCGATATAATCTGTTTTCAGCCGCTTCAGACTGCCATCAACCGAAGCTAGAATATGCTCCTTGGAAAAATCATAATACCCATTGCGAATCCCGGTTTTCGTCTGTAAAAACATCTTTTCACGTACATCATCATTCATGCCAATCGCGTTCGCAAAAATTTTCTCTGCCCTGCCCCCGGCATAAATATCCGCATGGTCGAAAAAGTTGATCCCCAGATCCATGGCATGGTGAATCATATGATTTGCCTCTTTTGCCGAAAGCTTGTCTATCCGCATGCAGCCGAGAGAAATGTTGGATACTTGCATGTCGCTGTTGCCTAATCTGATCTTTTTCATTTTCCCCGTCCCCTTTTTGAAAATCCTTCCAGTTTTCAGTCTATCATTTTTCGTTATTTATATCGAAGCAAAAGGGCGTATCCTTTCTGTAAAAAGCGGGCCGCTCAGCACAGCCCGCTCTTATTTTTAATGATGATGAAAATATTTCTCTTTCTCAAATGGATACAGCTTCTGTTTCTTCGCTTCCCCGGCATGCTCTGTCACAATCTCATCAAGCAATTGGCCGGCATCCTTGTCACCGATATCAATACCCAGTTTTTCTGCAGTCTGCGTGATTTTTCTTTCGCGTATTTCAGTTATCAGCTCATGCACATCTTTTCCTTTTGTATCAATATCCAGCTCTTCCGCCTGCTGCCGGACAGCTGCCTCCATTACTTCTTTTCCAAGTTTCTTGGGGTCTTTCCCTTCTGTTTCAATGCCCAGCTCTTTTGCTTTTTGAGTGACGATGGCGTGATGTACTTCTTTCATTAGTTCTTTCGCTTCCTTGCCATCAGTTGAGATGCCCAATTCTTTCGCTTTTTCTTTCACTCTTGCAAGATGCACTTCCTGTTTCAATTCCTGAACGTTTTTTCCCTCGGTCTCGATGCCCAGTTCTTTTGCTGCCTTGATCGCCTGGGCTTCAAACACTTCCTTGGCTAGAGTTTCTATGTCTTTTCCTTCTGTTTCAATCCCGAGTTCCTCCGCTTGAAGCTTCAGCAACGCTTCATTATGGTGAAACATTTTTTCTTTGCCAGAATGTCCGTCCCGCTCCTCCCACACGTCAATCTCGTTTGCTGATACTGCATGGGAAGTCGGCAATGCAAGACTGATGCCAAGCAGCAGGGCAATTAATAAAGGAAAGCCTTTTTTCATTATTTTTCATCCTTTCTGGTTGAATGCGATTAGATTTCCATTTACAGCATTCCCTGAAAGGCGGAAAAAATTTATCTTGCTGATTGGCAGGTGCAGGAACTCATCGGCCCCGGTTGAGTAAACCTCCGAATCATCTTTTTATTTCCGAAATCCCTGCATCACCAATCACACAAAATAAATAAGACAGCATACCGCGCCGATACACTGCCTTTATCAAAGCCCTAAACACCCTATAATATTTTATTCAAAAATTCTTTAGTTCGCTCGGATTGCGGATTGGTGAAAATATCATCCGGTTTGCCTTCTTCGACAATCACCCCATCGTCCATGAACAAGACACGGTCGCCGACTTCCCGGGCAAAACCCATTTCATGAGTGACGACAAACATGGTCATCCCTTCTTCGGCCAGCTGTTTCATTACTTCCAGCACTTCTCCCACCAGCTCCGGGTCGAGGGCGGAAGTCGGTTCATCGAAAAGCATCATTTTCGGCTCCATCGCTAGCGCCCTGGCAATGGCAACACGCTGCTGCTGACCGCCGGAAAGCTGACTCGGATACTGTTCTGCTTTCTCCTTAAGACCGACTTTTTCCAAAAGTTTCATCGCACGGTCCCGGGCTTCAGAAGTACTGATTTTGCGAACTTTCAAAGGAGCCAGCATAACATTTTCAATGACCGACTTGTGCGGGAACAGGTTAAACTGCTGGAAAACCATCCCCACCTCTGTGCGGACCATGTTGATATCGGTTTTGGAATCTGTCAGGCTGTCCCCGTCGACAATTACATCTCCACCGGTAATCGATTCCAGCATATTCAAGCATCGCAAAAATGTACTTTTTCCGGAGCCGCTGGGACCGATCACGCATACCACTTCCTGTGGCTGAATTTCACAATTAATACCTTTAAGAACTTCATTATCGCCGAATTTTTTGTGTAAATCATTTACCGTAATCATTGAATATCCAACCTTCTTTCTACTATTCGCAGAACGAACGACAGGGTCAGGGTAATGGCAAGATAGAATACGGCCACACTGGTATAGATTTCTACCGCATTAAAGTGATTGGCTGCAATCAGTCTTCCCTGGAACATAAGCTCCGGTACGAGAATTACCGATAACAGCGATGTATCTTTAATGCTGATTATAAATTGGTTGCCAAGTGGCGGAATCATCCGCTTGAACGCTTGCGGCCAAATAATATAACGCATGGCCTGACGCTGGTCCAGCCCGAGAGACCGCCCTGCTTCCATCTGTCCTTTATCTACAGACTGTACCGCACCGCGGACAATTTCCGCAATATAGGCGCCGGAATTTAACGCAATTACCACAATACCTGCGGTGACGGATTCCATGTTGTACTGTGTAATCAGCGGCAATGCAAAGAAAATCCAGATGGCCTGCACCAATACAGGCGTGCCGCGGATCACTTCTACATAAACCGAAGAAATGCCATAGACTATTTTATTATTGGAAATACGGCCGAGCCCAAAGATAGCTCCGAGAATAAAACCGATTAACAATCCAACAATAGATATTAATAATGTATAATAGAGCCCGGTAAACAGCTGTGGCAGAAAATCAACGACCCCTGCCCAGTTAAATCTTCCTATCATTGTTTCACCTCATTCGTAAAATCCCTGGCTCTCCCCGCGTCACACGGCGATCTGCCAGTGTTCCCCGGTGTAAACTTGAAAAAGCTATAAAGCAAAAACTAAGGCCTATCTAACTTTCTGCGATAAGCCTTAGCGTGGGAATTAATCCGGAGCCACCGGGTAAGTTATCACATTCGTCCAAACTATTACTGCGGTGCTTCTCCAAACCATTTCGAATAAATCTCGTCATAGGTGCCATTTTCCCTCAATGTGGCAAGCGCCTCATTAATCGCTTCGACTAATGCTTCATTTCCTTGAGAAATGGCAATTCCGTAATCTTCCGCCTGATAAAGATCACCGACAACTTTCAAACTATCAGATCCCTCTGTCTGAATATAATAGTTTACGTTTGGGGCATCATATAAAATCGCATCGGCACTGCCATTTTGCACGGCAAGATATGCCTGATCCAGCTGCTCATATTCATTTGGCTCTGCCCCTTCAATATTTTCTTTAATGTAATCAGCACTGGTAGACCCAAGACGGGTGGCAATTGTTTTCCCTTCCAGATCTTCAATTCCCTGGATATCTTCATTGTCCACCGGCACTCCGATGGCTAAACCGGATTCATAATACGGGTCACTGTAATCAATGACTTCCGCACGTTCTTCTGTAATACTGATTCCGGCGATGGCAATGTCAAACTGGCCGGTTTGCAGACCAGGGATGATACCATCAAAATTGGTCGTTTCTATCTCAATCTCAAATCCTGCTTCATCGGCAATTGCTTTAATCAACTCAATATCAAATCCAACAAGTTCGCCATCTTCCATAAACTCAAATGGCACAAAAGAGTTATCGCTAACGACAGTATAGGAATCCTGCAGCTCTCCGCTGGCACTTCCTCCTCCACCGCATGCTGCCAGTAAAACCGACAGTCCAAGCAGCAAAACGACTGCGGTCATTTTCCCCTTTATTCTCTTCAAATCAACTACCCCCTAAATTTTTTGTACTTTCTCCCTAGTCAAAAGACCCTGATAAATGAACAGGCATAGTTTAATCATACCAAAAAGTGGTTGTACCACAAAATGGACTTTTCAGTTATTTAACTGAATTTATGGCCAATCACCTGCTTTCAGCCCGAATAAGGGCATGTTTTCTTACAAATGGTAAAAATAACGGCATTAAGCGGTAAATTCGTATGTATATCCGAATTCTATCCTCATTTCCATTGATATACCCTGTGAAGAAAATTTTGAAACCTGCAAAATAAAAATAAATTTATGATTCCCCTGCAGACATGGCAAACCATGCTGAAATAATGGACGGCAGCATGCTATTTTTAATAAGATAGAAAGAGCGTCTTATGCATAGAATAACTTGAAACAACAGTTTTTTATGAAAGTATAATAAAGAAATCAGGGATAAACATCATGAAAAGTTCAACAGGCATATTTAAAAAATATCAAAAGCCGATTGTCCAAACCATCAGCATTCTGGGGATCATACTGATGATCCTCATGGCCTTTTTTATCGCTAACAGCGGCTTTTTTGCCAATCCAGCCCGCGTTCAGGAGTGGATTGCAGGGTTTGGCAGTGTGGCTCCCCTATTATTTCTGGCAATTACGTTCATTCAGGTGGTCATCCCGGTCTTGCCCGGCAATGTCTCCACCGTTGTGGGCGTCATGCTGTTTGATATCGGGCTGGGTTCTTTCTTGAATATCGTGGGGATTTTTCTCGGGTCGTTAGCCAATTTCTTATTGGCACGCAGATTTGGACGGGGATTTGCCGGTTATTTTGTCAAATCGGCTACGTATGATAAATACATTGGCTGGGTAAATAAAGGCAAGCGGTTTGAGCGATTCTTTGTGATTTCCATGGTGTTCCCTGGCTTCCCGGATGATTTCATCTGCCTGGTCGCAGGTCTGACCAAACTCTCCCTGAAAAAATTCATTATCTACTTTTTATTATGCAAACCGGTGACGTTGTTTTTCTACACGCTGGTCCCGCTTTATGGAATGCATTACCTTTATGACCTGATCTGGTGAATTCGATTCGAAAAATGGAAAACGCCCTCCACAGCAGGATGGGCGTTTTCCATTTTATTGATACACCTTCATATTCCCGGCCCAGTTGATATAGTTGTCTACCACCGTATCGATAAACTGTGCCGTTTGTTCATCTGCCAGGCTGCCGGCTTCATCCATTTTCTCATGCACGGAGCCAATCAGCACTTCATTGCCGGGCAGGACAAGCGCACCCAACCCAGGTGCGTTCAAAATCTGGCGGAGCTGTAATTGCGCTTTGACGGTGCCTAATCCGCCCATCGAGGCGCCAACGACTATTGTCGGTTTATTCACCATCACCGTGTCTACTCTGGAAAACCAGTCGATGGCATTTTTCAGCATGCCGGAAATCGATCCATTGTACTCCGGAGTCGCAATTAACACCCCGTCACTTTGCTTGATTTTATCCTTTACTTCTTTTACAATCGCCGGCGGATCCAATTCCTCATCCTGACTGTAAAATGGAAGCTGATCAATTGGCAATATCTCAATATCCAGCTTGGCCTTGTAACGTTCTTGCATATACTCGGCAAGCTTCATATTATAAGAACCTTTGCGGTTACTCCCTACCATTGCTGCGATTTTCATGTTGTATTCCTCCAATTAATTAATCTAAGATTGCTCAGGCAGTATACAGTTTTACCAAAAACAAAAATCAATGGCAAGGGAAGCGACTTGTCTTGAATTTTGAGAAAATAAGAAGCGGGCCCTGGAGGCCAATTTATGGTATAATAACTGTGAAAGGCGGGGAATGACGATGAAAATGCGATTAACTATTTTCCTTACAGTTGCTATGCTCACTTTGAGCGGCTGTTCTTTGTTGGAAGAGACAAATAACACACTGAACTATGCTACTGAAGCAACCGAATATATGAATGAATTAAGCACTTTCGCCGAAGAATCCTCCTCGCTAATCAATGAGGCAGCACAAAGCGAGGAAGCTCAGGCGGAATTGGCAGACAGACTGTCAGAGTTGGAGCAAACGGCGGAAGAATTTAATAATATAGAGGTCCCATCCATTGCTGAAGGAATTCACGAGAGTTTGATGGAGCAGAATCAGCAGCTTCTGGAGATCACCAATAATGTCGTGGAAAACGGAGAAGTTGCATTGGATCAGCTCAGAGAATCGGAAATCTACCAGACCATCGAAAATATTACCGAGCTGAGAAATCAGATTGAGCAATTAGGCTTTGAAGAATGACCAGAGAAAAACCGCTTCGATGAGATGATGAAGCGGTTTTTCTTATGTAAAAAATTCCATATGTAGTTTTTCTTTCCTGTAGTAATCCAGCCGATCCTTTAGTGTCCCTGTGTGGAATTCGAATTTATGGCCATCGGGATCGGTGAAGTAAATCGATCGCTTATCCCGGCTATCGCGTGTTCTGCCCGGCAATATCCTCACATTTAATCGTTTTAACTTTTCACATGCCTCAGCAAAATCTTCTTCCCGAACGGAAAAGGCCTGATGGGTGTACGACTGGACGATTTCATTGCGGGGAATGTCCTTTTCTTCATTTAAAGCCAGCCATAGACCAGCGAGGTCAAAATAGGCCGTCGTTCTTCCTTTTACCAGCAGTTTGGCATCGAATACCTCCTGATAAAACTTAATCGATCTTTCCAGGTCAGAAACGGAATATAATAGATGGTTGATTCCCTGGATCATTTTTCGCCTTCCTCTCTATTAAAATAAGGTTGCTTTCTAAAAGAATGCTGTTTTTTGACAATGTCTATAAAGTGCGACATAACTTTAATCCTGCCGCTGCGGAATACCCCTCGCTTTCCGCGGGCAACGCTTCAGCTTCCTCGGAAGAAGACCACTTCCTGCGGGATCTTCAGTCGTTGCTTTTCCCGCAGGAGTCGGCTGCCCTCTGCTCCAATCAACCATCTACAGAGTGTAGGTGCTGTTTAATTTAATAAGGGTAAAAACAAAATCATAACAGCCAGCGGAGGAAATACCCCGAGACTCCTGCGGGATGAAAAGCATAGGCGAGACCCCGAAGTGCGCCAGCACAAGGGGGCTCGGCAGCTTCCCGCGGAAAGCGAGGGGTATTTCCGCAGCGGCAGCCTATGCCGCATTTTTAATCAACTGCACCATGAATAAGCAATAAAACTTACGAATAGAGCCTAAAATAAAAATGACCGTTACAAATTTGTAATGGCCATCTAGTAATCGTTATGTAAATAAGGAGAAGGTGGGATTCGAACCCACGCGACGGTTACCCGCCCTAATGCATTTCGAGTGCATCCCCTTCAGCCGGACTTGGGTACTTCTCCAAAGAGTAAAATGATGATTCTTCCGCAATCAGCACTATATAGTATACATGAAATAAGCCAATTCGACAAGCCTTTTTAATCAAAAACGGGAGCCCCTGAATATGCGGAGCAGCACTGACATAATCAGCACCGCCTCTGGGCCCCCGACAAAAATTAACTCTCTCTGTCTCCTAATCACTCGCCTGAAGCAGATCTTTCTTCTTCTGCCGCATCTTCCTGCTCCATTTCTTTTGCTTCAATCAGCTTAATCTGATGCCCATCCACTTCTTTTACCGTAAATTGGTACTGTTCATATTCGATGGTCATCCCCGGATCTACGTTGATATCGTGAGTGAGCACCCAGCCACCGATCGTGTCCAGTTCCTCATCATCAATCGATGTGCCAAGCAGGTCATTTGTATCATCAATAAGAAGTTTTCCATTTAATAAGAAAGTCTTCTCATCAAGCTGCTGATACATCGGCATTTCATCCACATCAAGCTCATCCTGAATTTCTCCGACAATCTCCTCGATAATGTCCTCCATCGTAACAAGGCCTGCTGTACCGCCATATTCGTCAACAATAATTGCCATATAACTGTGTTCTTTCTGCATTCTTGTCAGCATGTCATTGACCGGCGTATGTTCAGCCACGTGGAGTACAGGTTTTATATAGCTTTTCGGATCTCTCTCGTTTTGATTAATATAATCATTGAATAATTCTTTGATGTTGACTACCCCGATAATATGGTCTTTATCTCCGTCCGCTACCGGGTATCTGGTATATTTTTCTTCCCTTAGTATATGAATGTTTTCCTCGTAGGTGTTGTCATTGTAGATACATACAATTTCGGTCCGGGGCACCATAATTTCTTTGGCGACCCTTTCATCAAAATCAAAGATGTTGTTCAAATAGTTCATTTCGTTGTCATTGATTTCTCCGCTGTTATGACTATTCGTTAAAATGGAGCGCACTTCCTCTTCGGAGTACACCTCCCCGCTTTCCGTTGCAGGCGGCAGTCCAAACAGGCCCGCAATAAAACGGGCTGATCCATTCAAGAACCAGATAAACGGAAACATCACTCGATAAAATACAATTAACATTGGGGCCAGCAGCAGGCTGACACCTTCCGTTTTTTGGATGGAAAATGACTTTGGCACCAATTCGCCCAGAACCACATGAAGAAACGTAATGATACCAAAAGCAAAAGCAAAGGAAATGGTTGTAACTGCAACTTCCGATAGATTAAAATTAGCTATAAGCGGATGAAGCAGATGCTCCACTGCCGGTTCACCAAGCCAGCCGATACCAAGCGCCGTCACGGTTATTCCCAGCTGACAGGCAGCCAGATAGCCGTCCAGATTGCTGGTGACTTTATCCACTGCTTTTGCCCCACGACGGCCTTCTTCGAGCAAATTATTTACCCTTGATTTTCTCATTTTCACAATCGCAAACTCTGACGCAACAAAAAACGCCGTTAACAGTATTAAAATCGCAACGATAATCAAACTAAATATCTCCAAAAATTTCCCCTTGCACGCTATGGCTGTGCAAGGATTTCACCTCCTGATTGATTAAAAAATATTATTGTAACCTGCGACCAAAACTGTTTTTTACATGGCTTCCACCCTTTAATAAGCATTTATATATTGCAGACCCGCTGCACTAGCCGGAGATAAGATATCCTGCAATTGCGATATAGCTGTTCCTGCCGACTAGAAAACTTGGCTTTTCGCCAAGTCTCCTCTTACGGTCAAAAATAATTACACTTTCTTACCTGCTAAAAAAGACCCTCACCAAAAAATGGCAAAGGTCTCGCAAACAACAAGGTCTGTCGCCAATTACACCGGTGGCAAGCAAGTACCACGTACATGTCGATGCAATTGTCAGCTACTCCCCTTTGGAGTTGTAATTTATTTTGTTTAGGACTCTACAAAATATATCATAATATCTGGGGTTGTAAAAATCAACTGAAATGTGTTTTAGCCGTTATCGTATCCCTGGCATAAACAGTATTCGCCTGGCAATCCTTCTTTTATTTTTTGTTAGGTATGATCGGCAGGTTTATGTTACACTGACCAAAACCATGAAAAGGAGAATGATATTGAATAAAAAATGGATGTTAAGTTTGTTACTTGTCGTAACATTCACTGTGCTAACAGCATGTAATGGCGGAGATGAATCAGCTGAAGATAATAATAATGAAGCAACGCAGGAAGAACCCCAGGAAGGCGGAGAAAGTGCTGAACATGCGGAAATGCCTGAACCTGATTTAGAAGGCATTCCTGAAGTGGTCGCAGAAGTAAATTCAGAAGAAATAACAAGAGAAGAATTTGAAACGACTTATGAAGTACAATTTCAACGAACAGCTATGCAGTCGCAAATGACTGGACAAGCGGTTGATCAGGAGCAATTAAAAGGACAGGTTGCAGAAAGTATGGTTGGTGCGGAACTTCTCAAACAGGAAGCAGACAGCCGTGGTTTTACCGCTTCAGAAGAGGACACGAATGCATATTTGGATGAGTTAGTAGAACTAAATGAGCTTCAATCACAAGATGAGCTCTTAGCTGCTTTCGAAGAACAAGGTACAGCAGAAGAAGAATTGATGGCTCAGGTTGAACAGCAAGTAAAAGTCAATCAGCTTATTGCTGAGGAGGCTGGCGATACCGAGCCCACAGAAGAAGAAATGCAAGAGCTTTATGATCAAATCATAGCCCAGCAAGAGCAAATAGGTGGAGATGAAGCAGAAATTCCATCTTTTGAGGAAATGAAGCCAACTCTTGAAGAACAAATAAAGACGCAAAAAGAAAATGACGCATCTTTAGCGCTAATTGAGGAATTACGTGAAAATGCAGACGTCACGGTCAACTTATAATAAATTTTGAAAGCCAGGCCCCATTTAAGGCCTGGTTTTTTCTGCGTTAAATGTAATTAAACACGCTTACAAGAGAGAGCGGCTAAAGAATTGTACTGTACCAGTAAAAAAACACTCTATTTTCAATTCTGCCGGCAAATGTCGACAAAAATAGTATGATCAAATTAAAAAGCGATTCCTGAATGTATCAAGAATCACTTTGTATCAATGTTTATTCAAGATGCTGGTGAGAGGACTCGAACCTCCGACCTCTTCATTACGAATGAAACGCACTACCAGCTGTGCTACACCAGCATGTGGAAATCACAAAGAATATCACACTCTATTCAGTTTTCAAGATTTATTTGCAAAAAACAAGCCTGGCCATAGAAGCCAGGTTATTTTCATTGTGTTGCTACCTATAATTTCTGTTTTGCTTTCGTTTATTGAGAAACTTTCTTACCATCGGATAAATAATCGGCCCATATTTTATAAGTCGTTTGATTAGCCGTCCCATTACTGCTTCCTCCCTTATTTCCACAAATGAATGCTGGTAATTGTTATATTTCCTCGAACGGGGCATTTTAAACAAGCATAGCATATCCGCCCTTGTTAAGCTACCCGCTTTAACAATTGCCTCTACTTTTCAACCTTTTTCCTCGCTCGTGTCACTCAATCCCATACTCCCGACAATCCAGCACCACCCGAATCAAATCCGCAAACAGCCTACGCTGCCGGGAATTCTCCCAGTCTTCCGGAAATTCCTCCATAAGCCACATAACTTCGTCCAAGAAAATATGCTCTACAGCTTGCTGCCAGTAGGATTTCTCCTGCTCTGTCAACTCTACCGCCGATGTATATCCTTTCAGAAAAAGCTGCCATTCATATGCTGTGAATATCCGCGCTGGCGCAGTATCGTGCTCATTGTGGAACAAAAGCAAGGCTAATGCCAGGTCAAAAATCCGCGGCACCCATGTCGCATTATCCGGATCAATCAGATAAGGCTCTGGTGTGTAGATTAAATTATTTGCCTTGTAATCATAAGGAGAAGCCACACATGGTAAGCCGCTCCTTTCAAGCTCATCCTGCCGGGAAACCGCAGCCATTAATTTCTCTTTCAGCTCGCCTGGCTCCAGGCTGAAATGGTTTGCAGCAGCATTTTTCCCGATGGCGGCCATGCTTTCCTCCACTTCCGCCGTGGTGAAATCATACACATTGTACGGATCAAGCTGATAGTGATTTTCCGCCGGGGAAAGACCGTGGATTTGTCCCAGCAGCCTGCCAGCTTGATAGATTTCTTCATTCTTGCCTGTGTAAACAGACCCGTTGATATAAGGATAAACGACGTAAACATCCTCTTGAACCGTCTGCGGATTGTCTCTGTCCAACTCAACAGGTGTCACTACATCGATGCCATTTTCACTTAGATGAGAAATAAATTTGATCAAGCCCTTGGCCCGCTTCAGTGGTGACTGTGTTTTCTTCACAACCACGTCTCCCTCGTCTGTGGTAACCCGGTATACCGGTGAAAATGGATAAATGCTCTCTGGCTCTGGCTCTGAATCAAGCCCAAACCCTCTTAATATCTCTGATGTTTTCATCTTTCATCCATCCCCCTTCACCGATACACAGCGTACACCGCAATTTCCTTGTCCCATTTCACTACACTTTTTTCCCGCTTCATCCCAACCCGCTCAGCAACGTTGATGGAAGGAACATTATGTACGTCAATCAATGAAATCAGCTTACTTAATTGCAGTTCCGTGAAGCCATATTCTTTACAGGCAAGTGCAGCTTCAGTAGCGTACCCATTGCCCCAAACGCTTCGTTTAAACAAATAACCAATCTCCATCTCGATCGATCCATCCACTTTCTGCAGCACCAAGCCACATTGTCCGAGAAATTCTCCCGTCTGTTTGTCTTCCACAATCCACAGCCCGGCACCGAATTTCGCATAATTTTCCAACGTCCAGTCAATCCATGCATTTGTCTCATGCTCATCTTTTGTGGATGGATAATATTGCATGGCAACCGGGTCCGCGAAAATTTCCAGCAAGTTTGCCGTATCGCCTTTGTTCATCTTTCTCAAGGCCAGTCTTTCCGTTGTCAAAACTTCCACGCTCTCCATCAAATCACCACCGATCTATGTCTACCAGCCTCCCAGAAATCCTTGGACTGATACGTAAAATACGAACAATGAAATAAGGATACTTGCAAATCCCCAAAATTTTTTTTCTTTCTGCAGTTCCAATAACCCTGTCACCAGCAGCAAGCCACCGACTCCCACCATCATATGAGGCATCCAGTAGAAATCCTGTGTGATAATAAGATAGCCTGAAAAAATAATGATAAGTATGGATAAAATGTTTCGAATCTTGTCTAGCATCGTTGTACCTCCAGCATGTTGCTCAAATAATAAATAACATGTACGATTATATACCCGATGAGCCTTCAACTCAATTGTCTTATTTTTCCACGCGCTTCAAAAAATCTTCTACAACCTTCATATAAATTTCCGGCTGATCCAGATGAACGAGATGGGAGGCAAACGGAATGATAGCTACATGGATATTTTTATTTGCCCTTGGATAAATTTGAGCACCTATTGTTTCATTTGTATTTCCTTCTCCAACCACAAACAGAACAGGCACCTCCAGCATGGTTAAATCTCCTGTTTCATTAAATGGATACCAGTCTGCCTCAACAGCAATTTTTAAAAGTTTACTCCAATCTCCGTCATGGATTTGGTCAAAATATGCGATTGCATCTTTGTTTTCCAAAACGTTCGCTTGCATTGCTTTCTCTTCTTTTAATTGTTCCTCCCAGTTTGCGGGCTTTTTCGGTATAATACCTGAGATGACTAAACTTTTTACTCTATGCGGATATTTCTTGGCAAACATCAAAGCAGCCAATGCTCCCAAAGAACTACCTGCAATATGAGTGGAGTCAATGTTTAATTCGGTAAGTGTATCATTCAGATCTCTGGCACAATCGTTAAAGTAGTCAGAGAAATCATCAGATGCGGATTTCCCATGACCGCGCAAATCTGGTAAAATCACTTGGTAATTCTCTTGCAAGTAGTCCTTTTCTGCTTGAAAATCTGTTTCACTTGTTTGTAAACCTTGATGGATCAGCACAACCGGCTCTCCCTTACCTGATACTTTTGTATGTAAGATCATTTTCTTCCTTCTTTCTATTACTACCTTTTAGTCTATTTCTTTCCGATACGTAATCCAAGTCGGCGCAGGAGAGAAAGGAAAGGACCGCAATACCTTCATGGCAAAGAAATCCGTGGTATCAAATTCTCCCTGCAGGTACTTCCAGCCATGCTGTTTAGCATAGCGAATTTGCCTGTAAACTAATGGGGGAATGAAATCAGCGTTCTTTTCATCTATAGCCCCGCACCAACCTAATTCCAGGGTTTCAGGCTCCGTTGACTTATGCAAAAAAGAATATGCTAAAATCTCAGTCCCATCCGAATTGCAATAAATATAGCTTCCTTCTTTTATCATATCATCTGCGAATACTAGCTTTTTCCATGTATCCCAACTGAGCTCAGCCACAGGATTTGCTTCATGTGCATTAATATAGTTCGTCCTTGCCATCCTAATTAGCTGGGTTTTTAAAAGCTCATCATGCGAAATATCGGCAATCGATTTTACTATCCCAGAAGGTTCTTCCGGTGGAATTAACTTTGCCGCATTTGCTACTGGCATCACTGGCATATACGTTTTTCTGATTATCGTAAAGCCATTTTCCTCGAAAAAGTCTTTCAAGCCAATATCGGTTTCCCAAATAGAGGTTTGCAATGGTCCCTTTGATGGTCCTTCTGCACTGGATAATAAATTTTCAGCAATATTCCTTCCATTGGAAAAAGGCTGGACCAACATTCGAAAATAAGACAATAAGGATGAAAATCACTTTTCCAGGCTACAAGTATGCCTGCAAGTTTTTCCTCGTGATAAGCAGAAAAAGCATATTCCATCATAGAGCTGTTTAATATATTAAGTAAGTCATTCTCTTGATAAATGGATAATAATTCCTTCAGTTGCTCTCTATCTTGATCTGTGAATCCTTTAATACCAATTTTCTTATCTTCCTTCTTCACTCCACACACCCCTGCAACCGAATCACTTTCCCATCCAATTCCGAACCAACCTCTTCCATGCCGTTCCTCCGATAAAATTTCCTTGCATTCACATTGTCCGGAGCCACGCGTAAATGATACTCTTTCACACCCTGACCCCGAAAAAACTTTAATGCATAGCGCTGCAATTCCTTACCATAGCCGCTGCCCCGCTTCGATTTTATCAAATAATAGAGATGGACATACCCGATTGTCCTTCCCTGATATTCACGAATGGAAAGCTCCAATTGACCGACTGGCTGATTATCTTCCATCAGTAAAACAAACCCATCCGGGAATTTGGATATTTTTTCTTCCAACCAATCAGTATAGCTCGCTCCATCAAACCCGGAATCATCACCAAAACTTACTGCAAAAGAATCCCTGCGAAACGGCACCACTGTATCCCTGTCTTTTGCCACATCGATAGTTCTATAGTGCAGCATAGCTTCCCCCTTTATAATTCCATTACGAGCCGCAGCATATCCCTGCAAATAATCCCATTCTCGATGATCTCTTCTTCATAGTTATCTGTGAAAAAGCCGCGCTCTATCTTGGTAATACGAAAGCCGCATTTTTGATATAATGCGAGCTGCCCGATGCTGGAATTTCCTGTACCGATTTGGACCTGCTTGAATCCTTGTTTCCGGGCCTGCTCAATCGCATGGGCAAGCAGTTGTTTGCCAAGCCCTTTTCCTTGCTCTTTTTCCGCAACAGCAATATTCATAATTTCGATGACACCCGCAGAAACTGGCATCAGAACATACACTCCGACCGTTTCATTGTTCACCTCTAACGTATAGCATTGCCCGCTCTCAAGATATTTTTCTATCATTTCCTTCGAAGGGTCGGCCAGAAGGAGCAGATCCATCGGCGCCTCGCTCGCACTTCGTAACTGTATATTTATGATGCTTTTCCTCCTATTCAGCCCGAAAAAATCCCGTCTATCTTATCCCATGCATACACCAATTCATTGAGCTTCGTCCCGGCAATACCGATCTCTACTCTATCGATACATTTCGCACCGGCTGCTTCATAGAAATACTTGGAAGGATTATCCTCCAAGACGAGGACAATCATCGAATGCATCCCCGCTTGCTGTAAATCCTCGACTACCGGCTGAAGCAGCTTTTTTCCCAGCCCTTTCCGCTGATACTCCTGCAAAATATAAATAGCGTAGATTTCTCCTTGATAAGCCTCGTACCTATCACCGCGCCTTGGCCCGCCATCAGCAAATCCAACAATACCTCCCTGCTCATTTTCCGCCACATATATCGCCTGCTGTGTCAGGTTGTAAGCCCAATTTTCCGTCCGCTGCTCATAGGATATTTGATCGAGGAATGCATCGGGAATGATCCCCCGGTATGTTGTGCGCCAGCTGTCCACGCTGACCTTTGCAATATCAGCTGCTTCACTCTGCAGCGCTTTTCTTATTTTCATTGTAATCCCTCCAGCAAAAGATCGAAATCACTGCTCTCCATGACAATAGCTGTTAAACCTTGTTCGGACACCGTTTCATGCCATTCGTCTTTTTCCCAGAGAACCACTTGCCCAGTTTTAACATTTACCTGCTCGTCCTCCTTGCCTCGTACCGTTCCTTCCCCATCCGTCACAAGCAGCAGCTGAGCAACTTTTGCCTGATGGTAACCAACCACGCCTCCTGCTTCCAAATGGAAAAAGCTCACTTGCATTGGGGCATTCGATCTGGTCAGTGGAGCCATAAGAAAGTTTGAACCAAATTCGGTAATTCTTCTGCCGCTGTTCTTTTTCAAATCAAATACTCTCATACCCTGCTTCGCTTCTTCACATATAGCACCATGCGCACTGTTTGCAAGATGTGCCCGTCAAATTCATCAGCGAATTCCTCCAACACTTCAAATCCTTTCGCTTCGTAAAACCTGGCACCAATGCGATTTTGTTTTTCCACATGCAGATATATTTCCCTTACCCCTTCAAGCTGCTTGATGCCTTCCTGCAAAAGGGCCGTTCCGATTCCTGCTCCCTGATGTTCCGGATATAAGTAGAGCGCTCCAAGTTCCGCTTTTCCGCGCTGATCCACATTGGAAAAGTTGGCAAACCCGACAATTCGCCCGTCCAGTTCCGCCACAAATAGCAAGGAAGACTTCAATCGATGTTTCATCGATTTGTCATTATATGCTCCATCGAGAAATCTATCTTGCACCGCAAGCGGAATGATCCCATCATACGTGGCATGCCAGCTCTCAATTGCCACCTGTTGCACTTGCGCGATATCCCTTTTTTTCATTTGACGAATGATAAATCCCATTCCCATCACTGCCCCTTGATTAATATTTCATAACATTATATCATTGTTTTTTGGTTATTGCTGAGTTAATTTGATAAGCTGCTGAAGCAAAATAAAAAAGCATTGCGTTTGTACAATGCTTTTGGGGTATTTTGGATAATAAGAAAATAGTGGTGGTCTAATTCTTTTAATCAGTATTTGTGTCCTTCGTATCCTAAGATTAATACAGTATCTCATACAGGCTTTCTTGCTCTTTATCTCTTATAATAATTTTATAGGGGATCTTATCAACT
Organism: Lentibacillus sediminis; assembly: GCF_002763455.1. Lineage (GTDB taxonomy): Bacteria > Bacillota > Bacilli > Bacillales > Amphibacillaceae > Lentibacillus_D > Lentibacillus_D sediminis_A. The sequence continues at coordinate 72,465 of NZ_NIXK01000003.1, read as the reverse complement.
GATAATTCATCTCTTTTTATTTCAACGACTTGATTTGCATATTTCGCAATTTCTTCCGCCACCTTTTCATCCTGCTCCCCATCTGACAAGGAAGTCTTTAAAATAATTTGAAGTGGTTTGGGGTGGAAGGAAAAAGCAAATCCAGTTACTTCGTTAAATTTTTTATGTGTTTCCTCCATGACTGATGCAAAAATTGGTTGCCAATTTTGAGTTCTTATTTCTGCCTCGGTTAGCCTTGTGACTTCTACTTCATATTCTAACCCTTTCTGGGATTTGATCGCATCATGTACCTGTTTTTCAATATCATCCTTCACATTATTATAATGTTGTTGGGTACCTACAATTTCTATATTTATGATTGGATTTCTGCCGTCAATACCCAGACTGCTATATCTATATCCCTTGTCTTGCAACACCTTTCTTGTAATATTAAATAATTGATCAGTAAGTTCCATTCGCTCTTGTTCCTCTTTACTTATTTCAGCAATTTGCTTATCCTGTACTTCTACTTTAATTTTAACCTCGTCAATATTGTAAGACTGGGCAAAATCTCTAATAGCCTGTTCTATTTCATCTCCAAATTCTTGTTTAGAAGTATTATCTATCATCCGAACAATGATTTCAGGCGGTTCAGAGGAGAAATACCAAGACATTGAAACATCAACTACATCTTGATAATTATTAGTTAATGTTTCATGCGCCTCGCTATAGAAATTATTTAATTTTTCTTCCCTATCCTCAGTTTGTTCCATACTTTGCAAAATTTGACTTATTAGAGGAACATTTGACATGACTTTTGCCATAACCGGGGAAACAAATGCTGAGCCAATTAACAAAGAAAATACTATTACTGCGGCGCTGCTCAAATAGGTAATTTTTTTGCTCAGACCCCATTTTTTCCTTTTCCCTCGTTTAATCGCACGTTCAATAGCAAGATCCAATTTTTTTTCAGGAACATCTATTTTATCTATTTCGTTTTTAAAATTTGGAAAGTCATTGTTCATCTAATACCTTCCTCCTTTAAATCCATTTTTAACTGTTTAACTGCCCGGTGCAGATGAGTCTTCACCGTTCCTTCAGGGCAATCCAGCGTTTCAGCAATTTGTTTTACCGTATAATCTTTATAATATCTGAGAATGACTATTGTTTTATATTGGTCTTGAAGCCGGTTAATCGCATCAATCAGGTCGATGTGATCTTCTGCTTTATGAATTTCGGTTGTGTGGATCCCTTCAATTTTATCAATCGGAATGACATGCTTGTTTTTCTTGATAGAATCCAAAGATTTGTTAATTAAAATTCGAGTTAACCATGTTGAAAAATATTGATTTTCCTTTAATGTTTTCATTGATATGTAAGCCTTGTATATGGTCTCCTGAACAATATCTAACGCATCATTTTCATTTTTCACATACATATATGCCATGCGGTAAAGCTTATTTTTTTCTTTTTGAATCAATTCCTGAAAAGCTTGATCATTTCCTCTTTTTGCTTTTTTAACCTTCTCTTGCTCAGACATATTTTCCTCCTTTCATCCCACTCCTTAGACTTGTGACGAACGTAAAACGTTTCAATAAAAAAAGAACCTCCCAAATTCGAGATTCTTAATTATATCTATTGCCTTTATTTCTAACACTTTCCACACAATTATCCGAACACCAGTTATTTTTTCCACACAATTTTTCCATCACGTTCATCTTTTAACGACCTGGCCGTCTCCGAGCTGTCAATTCCTTTTTTACAGCCGCAGCGATGACAAAATAAAGAATGATAAATGGTGCTGCAAAGATGACCAGGCTCATTAGTATATTTAACAAATCCATTTAAAAATGCCTCCTGCTTTTGTGTATCAGGTTTCATTATAGTGTTTCCTTGGTTTTTCTGCCAGCATTTCCGCGGCATCAAGGAGGTCCCTCACACAAACACAGTGGATGCCTCAGCAAACCCACACCGATCTATTCCTCCACCTTATTTTTCTGCAGCGAAGGCGGACAAGCCATATTATATTCTTTTATCAATTTGTTGATTTCCTTCACTTTCTTCCTTCGTATTTTGCCTTCCAGGGAGGATAGCTCCTCCTTCAGCTTCTCAATCTGATTGGAAAGTTCCACCCAGCGGGGCAGGATATGATTGTCTTTTAACGTTTTGTACAGCTGTTTTTCCGCAGGGTTGAAGTAGCGTTGCTCGAATTTCAGTGGCTTCCCTTTTCCCGGCAAATGATCAAACTGCCCCTTCTCTTCGGCACGTTTGATAATATCACTCATATGGTCGGTATAGGCGAGCCGCTCCTCAATTTCATATTCCTCTTGCTTTTTATCGGTCACTCTTCCCCACCCCTTTTCCAGAATCTGATCGACAAATGCTTTTTTGGCATCAGTATAGGAACTCTCATCCTCCGCGTATTTCTCTGCCAGTTCTTGCTTCAGAGCTTCGTATTCCGTTGCCGCTTCCGGATGCTCATTTAAATAATCACGGAAGTGCACATGTTTTTTCCACAAGTCCCCTTCATGTTCCACCACATGGTAAATATGGGTTTTGCTTATATTCTCCATGTCAGAAATCTTTGCAAACACTACTTTCCCGTCCAATTTCACTTTAAGCTGATAAATATTGACTTCTCTCAGTTTCTTTCGATCAAATTGCTTCACTCTGTCTAAGGAATCCACACCGATTAATACATCAATGATCGGTTTCGCCGAAATTCCCTTAATCGCTGTGCTGCCAAAATGCTGAATATCCACCACATGCTCGCCAATAATCTCTTCCAGCAACGCTTTTTCCCTTGCGAACTGCTCATCCCATGTATCCGAATGTTCCGAGAGACGGACTTGCCCTTTATTTACTCCAAGCATCTCCAGACCTCCATTAATAGAGTACTTCATATATTCTATGTTAATTGGGGAAATTCCTGCTAGTGCAAATAAAAAAGAGACCCCTCAACATTAGAAGGATCCCTTTCTAAATCAAAACTTACTCTTCAATATAAACATCATCCAACTGCAGCAGCTGTGTAGGAAGCTGCCAAAGTCCCTTCACTTTATCGCTCACACCTAATAGATATTCCTGATGCAGCAGGTACACCATCGGAGCGAGCTTTACCAGTCTTTCCTGTGCTTTGGAATACAGCTCTTCCCGCTTTTCAGGATCCGCTGTTTGCCGTGCTTCTGACAAATACGAATCCAATTTTTCGTCGTCGGTAAAGGTTCTATTCCCCGCTGAACCGAGATTATCGGAATGGAATAATGGATACAAGCCATTATCGGCATCCCCAGTCACCGTGGTCCATCCGAATACGGTCATTTCATGTTCGCCGCTGGCAGTCTGTTCAAGCATCGCGCCCCATTCCACCACTTGTACTTCCACATTAACGCCGATTTCGGCAAGCTGTGCCTGTACATTGGTTGCCGTATCAATGCGTTGCCGGTCGTCATTTGTCCAAATGGTAGTGGAAAAACCATCCTCATAGCCGGCCTCAGCGAGCAATTCTTTCGCTTTTTCCGGATTATACTCGAGTCCGGAAAGGTCCTCGTCATGACCAAATATCCCCGGTGCAAGCGGGCCTTCTGCCGGAATACCAACACCATTGTAAATTCCTTCAATGATTTCTTCCTTATCAATCGCCATGGAAATTGCCCGGCGAACCTGTGGATCATCAAAAGGCTCTTTATTTGTGTTAAAACCGATATAGGTTAGTGAAGAACTTTCCTGCCGCTGGACGGAAATCCCTTCTGTTTTTTCTACCTGTTCCACATCAGATGGACTGAGCGGATGAGAGATATGGGAATCCCCTGTTTGCAATTCAGCAATTCGGGTTAAATCTTCGGGTACCACCTTGAATGTTACCGAATCCAGCAATGCAGGATCTCCCCAGAAATCTTCATTTTTTACCAATTTAGTTGACTGTCCGGGCGTACGGCTTTCAAATTTAAATGGCCCGGTTCCTTGCGGGTTGGCGTTGATGACACTGCCCGGTTCTTCGCCTTCTTCCATGGCTGCATAATCAGCATCAATTTGCTCTTTAGAGACCATTTGCCCGCCAGGATGGGCCAAGTGTGCCGGCAGCGGTGCAAACGGATATTCCGTCTCCATCCGTACCGTATATTCATCAACCACTTCCACATTTGTTATCATGTTGTACATGAAAGCAACCGGGGAAGCAATTTCCGGATCAAGAATACGGTCGATGTTGGCTTTTACCACCTCCGCATTAAACTCGGATCCGTCATGAAAAGTCACACCTTCCCGGAGCTCGAATTCCCAGGTCGTGTCGTCAATCTGTTCCCAGCCCGTAGCAAGCTCTGGCTGCAGTTCCATATTCTCATCCTGTGTAACAAGGTTATCAAATATATTCACCCGCACATTGGCAGATGGCGTATCATTGGTAGTAGCAGGGTCCAGCGATACAGCATCAGTTTGGGTCGCAATTACTAAATCTCCACCCTTGCCGTCCGTTTCGCCACCCCCTTCAGCTGAGGTGCCCTCATTCGAATCAGGTTCACTGGCACAAGCAGTGAAGATTATACTTATAAAAATTGCTGCAAAAAATGTAAGTAGTGTTTTTCTTGATGTCATTTCTCTCTCTCCTTTTGGCTATTTTTAGAAACGAAATTCTGTTTCTTCATTTAAATTTAGGATAAATGCTTTAAGTACATCGGTTGTAGCCTCCACGTCCTTCAAGTTCACCACCTCAACTGGTGAGTGCGCGTTGCGGGAAGGGATAGACAGAACGCCCGTCGGTACGCCTTTATCAGCTACAGCAACCGCACTGCCATCTGTGCCAATCCCCGGGAACACCTCTAATTGATAAGGAATATTTTTTTCCACTGCAATGTTTTTCAGGGCGTCTTTTATTTTCCTCTGAACAATCAGGCTGAAATCCATCACTTTAATACCTGTTCCTGCGCCAAGCTTCAGCGTCTGATCCATCGTCTCCTCTGGGGTGTCACTGACTGCCGTGGTGTCCACCGCAATGGCAAGATCGATATCTTTGAGATGGGTCATCGCTGTCTGGGCTCCTCTTAGGCCGACTTCTTCCTGCACCGCGAACAGGAAAATAACCTCCCCAGCAAACTCCTTATCCTGGATGTTGTTCAGTACATCTAAAAGAACAGCACAGCCTGCCCGGTCATCCAGCGCCTTTCCTCTGATCATTGGGTTGTCCTCTGTGCCAATTCGCTTGGCCTCTGTTGCCCAGGTAACCGGTGTGCCAATGTCAACCCCAAGATCCAGGACTTCCTGCTGGGATGATGCACCAATATCAATGTAAAGCTCTTTATGCCCTCGCACTTTTTTCGGATCATCAAATTTTACATAATGGGCAGAAAGTGTGCCAATCACACCATCAATTTCCCGGTCGTCACCGAGCACTTTCACCTGCTGGGCAAGCAAGATCCGATCATCATGCCCGCCGAGCTTTTCAAAACGTAAGAGGCCATTCTCTTCTATCTTTTTGACAATGAATCCCACTTCGTCCATATGAGCTGTCAGCAGCGTCACCGGCCCGGGTTTGCTCCCCGTTTTTCTCGCAATCACATTGCCGATGCCATCGACTCGGGTCTGGTCCACCTTGTCCCTCACGTAGTTTTCGATAAAATATGTAACGTTCTGTTCAAATCCGCATGGCCCATTTAGCTCGGTCAGCTGCTTTAGTAAATTTTCCATTTTGCAAAACTCCTTCTGATGTTTGGTGCTTGCCTCTTCTTTCCGAAATAGAAAAACGCCTTTCTGTAAGAGAACAGAAAGACGTAAACTAATAAACAAGAGTCTTCGTGTTCTCTTATCTGTCAAAGCATCCGCCTTGCAGGAATTGGCACCTTTCCAAACACTGTTGTTTGAAGGTTGCCGCGGGTTCATAGGGCCGTTCCCTCCACCGCTCATGATAAGAGATAAATTAATTATTTGATTTTGTTGATCTTAGCATGGGTGTCGAAATTTGTCAATTAATTTTGTGTCGCCAAGGGGCTGTTTACGCCTCAGCAACTCAAACATCACAACCAATAATCCGGATCCTCCATCCGCATTTCTTCTACTGTTTCATCAATATCAGCAGGAGTAATATAGGTGATCGGGTAATTCTCATCCGCTTCTGCTGCCTGATGAAAAAACTTCGTGCTGCCCGGAAACTCCTCATCCATCAGCAATAGACAGCCATCACTCTTATCCACCAGCCACATGTTTTTCGCCTTAAACTGATAGGCGCCTTTGTAGTCCCCCTGATAGATCGGTTTATAAAAATCCACCGCAGCCAACAGAGCCTGGTACTTTTCCTGAATCTGCTCCGGCCAGCGGGACTCCTGATTTTCAAAAGGCGGAAAAATACCGACTTTCAAATCCCAGCTGTCCTGCAAATCCAGTACCACCTCCGCCGTCCACATTTCCACGCCCATTTGCCCGGAAATCAGTACCCACTCCAGTCCGTCCTCTGCAAAGGCAATTAACCTCTTTTGCAACGCTCTTTTGATAAATTCAATCCGCGGGTCATCTTCTTTGAAAATATTTAGCTCCATTGGTTTATATCCAGTCACTGTCAAGATTTTCATGAGCGGCACTCCTTGTCTGTATAGCAATTGTATATGGAATTATAAGAAGTTTCCAGTTCACATGATTTGGTTGATGGTTTTTTGCATTATAATAGATTCTAGTGGGCTTTGATAGGTTGTATGTGTGGTTTTGCCCAATAGAATCGTTCTATTCGTCTTTTCGAGCATTCAATCGCTTCATTTTGATCTTGAGAACCGTTCTATCCATCTTTTCAAGCATTCAATCGCTTCATTTTGATCTTGAGGACCGTTCTATCCGTCTTTTCGAGCACCCAATTTCTTCATTTTGATCTTGAGAACCGTTCTATCCGTCTTTTCGAGCATCCAACCGCTCTCTTTTGATCTTGAGAACCGTTCTATCCGTCTTTTCGAGTATCCAGCCGCTCTCTTTTGATCTTGAGAACCGTCACCCCACCCCCAGCCTCCAGCAAACAAAAAAAGAACTCCCCGCCACAAAAACGGAGAGCTCACACATTTATCATTCATTTACCGAAAAAGATCCATTAACCTATCCCAGAATCCTTTCTCTTCTTCTTCGTTACCAGTTTCCTCAGTTGTCTCTTGCTCTTCTTCCATTTCGATGCTTTCTGTCTGCAGCACGAATTGTACGACGCCTATTTTCTCGTTTTTATCAGATACAAAAGATTGAGGCTCGAAGTCGGATGCATCATATTGTTCCAGCATTTCATCTGCTTCTTCCTCGATTTGGCCAGGCAGGTCGCTTGTGGATTCCTGCAGTTCCTGTGTGCCGTTATGCAGTTCGTCTGCACCACTTTCCAGGGAGGCTGTTCCATCTGCCAGTTCTTGAATTCCTGCATTAAGCTGCTGATACGAGCCGGCCAATTCGCCCACACCATCCGTGTAGCTTACCAGGCCGTTATGGAAGGATTGGTACTCAGCTGACAGGGAGGACAAACCTTCCTGCAGCTGGGCGAGAGAATCCATCTGTTCCATGCCTGCGATGGCGTTCTCGATTTCCGCAGCAGTTGTTTCGATCGCGCCTGCCAGCTCACGGTTGGCAGCAGCGACTTCTTCCAGGGTTCCTGTCACGGCGCCAAATGCTTCCTTAACGCTATTATACGTTTGCTTAGCTTCCTTGGCTGCGGTATACGTCTCCGCCAATTGGTCGAGGGCTTTTGTATCTGCACCGCTTTCTTCCAAGCTTTTACGCAGCCCTTCAATCTGTTCGCCGGAAACCTGATAGTCAGGAATCGCCGCCATAGCCTCATTCAGTGCACCATATGCTCCGCTGTAATTTTCTCTCAGCGTATCCAGCCCGGCAGCTGATTCCTTAATTCCTCCAGCAATTTCACGAAGTCCTGCAGGGAGCGCCTCTATATTCCCAAGATCCATCTCTCCCGAACTGCCCTGCACAGACTCACTCATCGTCGCAAGGGCGTCACGAATGGCCGCTGAGCCATTGATAAGCTCGCCGGATGATTGATCGAGTTCATTGATGCCGCTCTGGTACTCACTGGAGCCATTGCTTAAGTTAGCGGCACCACTACCCAGTTCGGCAATACCATTATTCAATTCACCGACACCATTATTTATTTCAGCTACCGCATCAGCCAGGGATTGCATATCGCCAGTCATTCCGCTCAGATCCGGGCTTTCCATGGACATGGAATAAGGAGCTGCCGAAATACTGATCGGATCCATTTCAAACTCATTGACATCTGCTGATACAATCAATTCTTCCTCTTTCTCAGGCAAAACGATAAACGAGATTTGTTTATTTTTCCCCGCATTGGCTTCTGTCCCATCAGGTGCCTGAATTTGATTAAATTTCGATGGATCAAGTGTCAGGGAAATCTGCAGCAAATAGTTTTCAAAAAACACCGGGTCGGCATTTTCATTTGCTGAAGTGGAGATCTGCATTTCAAATTCCCCGCTCTTGCCAGCTAATTCATCCGGTGAAATTTCCTCCCCGTCCAGCAGATAGGTAATCGAGATATCCCAAGGGAGCGGCTGATTCTCCATCTCTCCCTGATAATAAAATTCTCCTTCTTCTGCCTGAAATTGAACCTTCCCGTCTTCTGTCTGTTCCATCTCAGCCAAATTGCTCAAATTCCGGACATCTGTGTAATTCCCATAATCGGTGATTTCCCCCGGCTCGGTGACATGGAAGGTGTTCACCACGTACATGTCTTGCACACTGCCGGAAGCACCCAAGTTTCCATAAACAACTTCATCCTTGGAAGCGTACTTCCCGGCTGAGCCGCTCTCATTGGAAGAAGCGGTCAGCGGGAAAGAGGAAAACACAAGCAGAGCGCTCATCAGCATGATCGATAGTTTTTTCATTCCCATGTTTCACTCTCCTTTATAAAAATTTGATTTCCATGTGGTTTTTTCAATTACCTTGTCAAACAGCAGCAGCATTGCCGGCAAGAAGAGAACAACCATGATAAACGCCAGCAATGCGCCTCTTCCCAGCAGGAGACCGATGGAAGCTACGATCGGATTGCTTGATGTGATCCACAAAATAAATCCGACACTGGAAAGGATCGATGCAGAAACACCAATCGAGAAAATTTTCTCATCCATCGTTTTTTTCATTGCTTCAAAAGCTCTCATTTCTTTGCGGCGCTCTTTATAGTCCTCTGTCAGCAAAATAGCGTAGTCGACCGTCGCCGCAAGCTGCACGGTGCTGATGATCAAATATCCTATATAAACCAGTGGAGTGTCGGTAAAGTATGGCACCGACAAATTGATCCAGACAGCGGATTGAATCGTCAGCAGCAAAACTACCGGCAGGGATATGGAACGAAAGGTGACAAAGAGTACCAGCGCAATCGCAATCACCGTCAGCAAATTTACCACGGTATTGTCCCTTTCCACGATGTTTTTCATATCATACAGGGTGACACTTTCCCCGACAGCGTGATAATCATCCCCGTAGAAATCTGCCGTCATCTGCCGCACCAGTTCCACAAAGGCAAATGCTTCATCTCCCTCGGTATCTGTGGTGGTATTTAAAATAATCCGGCTGTAGTTCTCGGAAAAGAACTGCTCGGTCTGTGATTCCTCGAGATATTCCGGCGGGATGGCTGTTCCCACGGTATTTACATAGGAAATCATGCTTTGCACCTGCTCGAGGTCGCCCAGCTCCTGCACCAGTTCTTCTTCCTTGGCCAAATCTCCCTTGGGTACCAAGAGCACCATCGGGGTATATTTGCCAAATTCCTCTTCAATTTCCGCGACGTCACTTCCTGCCCGCGTGTTCTCAGGCTGATCGCCGGTTCCATAGAGAAAGTCGGTCTGGCTCTGTCCCAGGAAAGCCGGCACAATCAGAATAAGAACCACAATCAATGCAGGAATGCGCAATTTCAGCAGGTGTTTCCCTACATTCGGGATGCTTGGCAGCAGCTGTTTGTGCTGAGTTTTATCGATCCATTTATAAAACATCAGCGTCAGTGCCGGCAAGAACACCATCACACTGATAAAGCTGAGCAAAATGCCTTTGACAAGGTTCAGCCCCAAATCTGCCCCAAGCTCAAAATTCATAAACGTCAATGCGATAAACCCAAAGAAAGTCGTCGACGCACTCGCGGCAATCGCTGGAAATGAACGCTTCATCGCAAGCTGCATTGCTTCTTGCGGATCGGCCACTTTCCTGCGGTAATCGCCAAAACTGTGCAGCAGAAAGATCGCATAATCGAGCGATACCGCCAGCTGTAAAATCGGCGCCACAGCCTGTGTTACAAAAGAAATTTCCCCGATAAAGATGTTGGTGCCCATATTAATCAGCACAGACACGCCAATCGCCGTCAGGAAGAACACCGGCTCAACCCATGATCTCGTGGATAAAATTAATATTAAAATTATCACAGGGATGAGGATCGCTGCGGCATATATTGTCTCGGTCCCTGTCATTTTCTGAGAAACTGCTGTATTCAGTGCTTCTCCTGAGAGCGCATTTTCTTCCCCAATCAAGTTGTAAACGGCATCTGTCGTCTCCACTTCTTTTCCTTCTTCAATATGGAAAGAAAAGAGGGCATTGCCATCCTTGTAATACGACTCAACGGTCTCTGAGTCCGCCATTTCGATCGGTGTTTTTATATCAATCGCGTCATCGAGCCACATTACCTCAGAGACGCCGTCAATTGCTTCCAACTCTTCTTTAAACTCCATTGCTTCCTGAATGGTGACATCTTTCATCATCACCCTCGAGTTGGCAACAGCTCCATCAAATTCCTCTTCCATAACATCCATCGCCGTTGTGGAAGGGGTATCCTCCGGTAAATAGTCGACCATGTCATAGTTAACGGAAACGGTAAATTGCGCGAACACGCTGAGGACCGCCAGCACGATAAACGAAATTACGATCGACTTTTTATGTTTGATTATCCGTGTTGTCCAATTGATCGGAGCTCCCCCTCTCTTGATTCATTTGCTTAAACCATTTAATATTATAATAGACACCGTGTTGGATTTACAACAAACAGTTTTATAAAATGCGTGCTGTAGGTAACAGATCGAATAAAAGTGTTGGTTAAAGGAGTGAACGTTTTATGAACAAAAAAATGGACAGGCGGAAAAAATACACGAAGATGGTGCTGAAAGACAGCTTAATTGTGCTGCTGAAAAAGAAACAGATCTCAGCAATTACGGTAAAGGAAATATGTGAACAGGCTGATATCAACCGTTCCACCTTTTATGCCCATTACCGCGATCCTTTTGATTTGCTGGAACAAATGGAAGAGGAATTGATTGCCGATATGAATGCGTACCTGAGCCAATATAATTTTGCCAGGGAAGAAGAGTCACTGCAAATGACGGAAAAACTGCTGGAGTACATTGCCTCCAAATATGACATCTGCCAGACCCTGCTCAATGAAAACGGCGATGACTCGTTTGAACGGCGGGTGATGGAAGTAGCGCGGAGCTTTCTGATCCAAAACTGGATGGACACCAATGAAATCGACCCTGACATCACAGAATATGCCGGCACATTTATCATCAGCGGCGGCATCCATGTCATCAAGCACTGGCTGGCCAGCAATATGGACAAGACACCTGAGGAGATTGCCTGGATTATTAATACTGTGGAGATTGGGGGGCGGTGATGGTGGTGTTGGGCGCTAATTCATGAGGGGGAATTTCTTCCTAAAATGCTGTTGGAGGATTTTTAATAAATGGTGCCCGATGGGAAAGGGAATCGATCTGAGAAAGAGTCCTCTTTAAGAAGATTAATTTCTTAATAATTATTCCACTCATAGATGCCATTTTCCGGAAAAATATAGTATAATGATTTTAAATTAATAGAAAAGAAAGAAGGAATTGAAAACATGGCTTTTAAACCCCGTACGAAACCCGCTGAACTGCTCCTCTTTGAGAACCTCGATCCGAGAATGACGCTGCCGCTCAAAGAAAAACAGCATTATCTGAATCTGAAAAAGGGATATGAAGGGGAATGCATTTTTGTTGCAATGATGGAAAAACTGCAATGTGACTGCTTGCTGCTGAACGATCTGCTGTTCACAGTAAGAGGCACTACTTTCCAAATCGATTCGCTGTTAATCACCGCAGAGATGATTTATTTATTTGAAATCAAAAACTATGAAGGTGATTTTTACTACGAGGGAGATACCTTCTTCAAGAAGCCCCGACAAGAATGGACTGACCCTTTAATCCAGCTGGCAAGAAGCGAATCTTTATTGCGGCAGCTTCTTCATCAACTCGGATTTGACTTTCCAATTACCTCTAATGTTGTTTTCATTAACAAAGCATTCACTCTTTATCAAGTGCCCCTCGACTCGCCTATTATTTTCCCGACTCAAATAAGACGATATTTGAATGAACTGAATTCTATCTTGAGCAAACTGACCAGAAGACATTGATTGTTAGCGGATAAACTGGTGTCACTCCACATGAATAATTCGCCATATAAAAAACTGCCATCATATAATTATGATCAGCTTCGCAAGGGAATTATCTGTCAGAAGTGCGGCTCATTTGATGTTTACGTGAGAAGCAGTGATTGCGATTGTGAAATATGCGGACATAGTGAAAGGGTTACAGATGCTGTATTGCGTGCTCTTGCAGAGTTCCGGATTTTGTTTCCGGAGAAGAAGGTTACTACGAGTGGGATTCATGAATGGTGTGGGATTGTGGAATCGAAACAGAGAATAAGAAAGATTCTGGAGAAAAACTTCAAACCAGTTGGAAAGCATCGATGGACTTATTATGAGTAATTGATTTGTTTATTAATTGATATATTAACAGGTTTTTAGGATGAGATATGACTCTATCGAATGGTCCTAGCTAGGTGAGGACGTTCGGACCGTTCTATCCATCTTTTCAGGCACGCAGCCACTCTCATTTGATCTTGAGAAACGTTCTATCCGCCTTTTCGGGCGCCCAGCTGCCAACTTTTGATCTTGAGAAACGATCTATCCATCTTTTCGGGCGCTCAGCCACTCTCCTTTAAATCTTGAGAACCTGACTGTCTCACGCCACACCCCCAAAAAAAAGGCTGGCAATCCGCCAGCCTTTCCCATGTTAACGCCATTTCTTCGGTTTATAATTGTGCTGCATGTTGTACGAGTGATTTCCATAACCTGGCATGTTCGCACCGGCCACCTGGTTTCCACAGTTTCCCGGCGACATCGCACCAGCCTCCTGATTTCCCGGACCAGCGCCTGGGCCATAGCCATACCCTGGGCCTGCCCCCATTCCAGGTCCTCCTGGAGACATCGCGCCAGCTACCTGGTTGCCTGGTGGTACATTGAAGGCACCGCCAAACTCGTTCACACTGTTGCTCGTATTTTGCACGGATGTTGAATGCGGATAATAGTGCTTATTCTTCACTAAATGATGGTTCATTACCGTGGTATGAGATGGGTGTACGTGTTCCACAACACTTTCCGAATATTGGTTGACACAGTTATGCTTTGTCGGGTGGACAATCTGCTTTGGGCAACCGCAATGCGGACCATGATGATGTCCATGATGACGATTCATATTTTATTCCCCTTTCCTTAATAGGTACACTAATAACCTATGGAAAACGCACAAGTTGCGTATCAGACATGTACCTATTTATGAAAAAATGGGGAAACGCCTGTCACATGTACAGCCCCGGCAAACTATTAATAATGCCCAAGCAGCCCTTTCTTCATCGCAGCTTTCTCACAATAAAGGAAAATACCAAGACCCAGTACAAAGTAAACCAGTCCATTAACGAGAAGAAACAGAAAATCCCCAAAACCAATCTGACTCAAAGAAATTCCATCAATCATAACCGCCCTGATCAGATCCACCCCTTTGACAAATGGCAGGTAAGCGAAGAATGGTGCCACCGTTAACGGGATAAAGGTCATGCCCATCAGAATAAATTGCAAGATCTGCAGGAAAGCCTGCACCTGCTTCAGCACAATAGACATCCCGGCGATCATAAAACCAATCCCGAACATGCTGAAAAGCGTCAGAACCATAATTGGCAAAATGGTCACTACGTCGATATTCAGCCATTGTCCCGTTGTCAGCATAGATAAGAATAGCAGTCCCAAGATAAGCAGTGAATTCACCAGCGTAGTTGCGATCAGCCTTGCCCCCATAATCCGCCAAATCCCCATCGGTGACATACTGAGCTGCTCCAGCGTGCCGCGCATTGCCTCATTGAGCACTTCATAACCAATACTGTTGACCACCATGAATGCCAAAAACCAGAAAACGGAATTGACAATCGCATACTGGGTATTCATCTCCTGCATGGAAGGGTCGCCGACAAACTGAATTCCCAAAAACATTCCGAGAAAAATAAAATAAAAGGTAAACACCATGGCGATCGTGTTCGGCAAATACCGTTTCAATTCAATATATTCTTTGCGGATATTGGCGTTAAGAAGATTAAGCAAGCTCATGCTTATATTCCTCCCTTACGATTTGCATAAAAATTTGCTCAAAGTTGACGGTCTTGCGGTCGATCGCTTCCACCGGCGTATGTTCCAGCTGCAAAATATCAAACAGCTCATAAATCTCTTCACTTTTGGCTAGTTCAATCTCCAATAGCGACTGTGCCGTATCCGGGATATATTCATGCAGCGGGAATTTCCCTTTCAAAAGCTGTTGCTGCTGGTCTGTCAGCAGCCCGCCAAGTTTAATTGTATATGCCCTCACTTCAAACAGCCGCAACAGGTTATCGACTTTATCATCTGTTACAATTTTTCCCTTGTTAACAATCACCGTGCGCTCGCATAGATCCTGCACGACATCCATGTCATGGGAACTGATAATAATCGTCCGCTGATAATCCCGGGCAATCTCCCGCAGCAGTTCACGCACCTCATAGCCCGTTTCCACATCCAGCCCGAGTGTTGGCTCATCCAGCAAAATCACGTCACTGTCCGCAAGCATCGCCACGGCAATAGCCAGCTTTTGCTGCATGCCGCGCGACAGCCGGTTGACCAGTTCATTCTCCTTTTCTTTAAGGTTAAATTTACCCAGCAAATCGTCCACTTTCTCTGCTGAATTCCGGCGGGACACGCCGCGGTTGCCTGCGAAATATTCCAGGTTTTCTCGTACCGACAGGCGCCAATACAAATTCCGGTTGCCCTCCAGAACTGCACTGATGTGTTTGAGTGCCGCCAAACGCTTCTTTTTACTGTTGATGCCATTGACCATAATCGTGCCAGTGTCGGGAATAAGCAGCCCGCAATTCATTTTAATGGTGGTCGTCTTTCCCGCCCCATTTGGCCCCAAAAGCCCTAGAATTTCCCCTTTGTTTACAGTAAAAGTGATCCCGTTCACTGCATGAATCATTTCTTTCGACCGTCGTTTCCGATAAGACTTTCCAAGATTCTGAACTTCAATAATTGGCTCCATCCCTATCAACCTCTCCCCTTTGCTGTTCTACAGTAAATATTACAGCAACCAACCCTCCGCCACAATGACCCCCGGAACGAAAAATCCTCCGCCCGCAGACGGAGGAGAATGAGCATCCTTTTATAAATTTTTATGATAGCAGCAGCACTCATACACCCGGCTGAAAGCGGTTTTTACCTCTTCGGCTTTCTCCCCTGTATAATGTGCCCAAGCTTCCACTGGCCGCATACCAGGGATCCTTCCCTGGAGCTGCCCCAGTTCTTCACCTTCCATATGGACCTGCAAGTAGCTGTACCCCTTGGCGAATCCGTTTTTCTCATACCAGTCACGGACCCATTGATCATCCCGTGTCCATGCTTCCAAATAATCCAGTTTCTTCTCCTTCGCGATCGTTTCGGCTTCAGCCAAAAGTTGTTTCCCAATACCCTTCCGCTGGAAATCAGGATGGACAGCGATATGCCAGATCATCCCGCCAAGTCCCTTTTCCCCTGTGCAGACAGTGCCCCTATTCTGCTCGCATTCCACATCGATTAATCCGACAACCTGCTGATCGATGATGGCAACCAGTTCGATTGCCTCATGTTCATAGGTTTCCTTTTTCGGCAGCACGTTATCAAAATAGGCCGTGTCTAAAAAGGAAAGTGTTCGGCAGCGTACCCAGCCCCGTTCATCACTTGCCTGGTATTCTCTTATTTCCATCCACTTTTCACATCCTCTGATAAGTAAAACCTTGATTTAGACAGCCTGCTTTCTCAAAATAAACAACAAATTGCAGCCAGTAAACTATAGTTTGAACGCTATCCCCATTTGGATTATTTATATTTCACCGCCACATTCTTCATCACCGTATAATTATAAAGTGCCTCCCATCCTTTTTCTCTTCCAAATCCACTTTTCTTATAACCGCCAAACGGCATCTGCACCCCGCCGCCAGCTCCGTAATTATTTATAAAGATTTGACCGGAATCAATTCTGCTTGCCAAATAGTGAGCAGTACTTATATCCTTTGTCCAAATACCTGTCACTAAGCCATAGTCGGTGCTGTTCGCCAATTCCAATGCTTCCTCTGTATCTCTAAATGTAAAAACGGTTAATACCGGGCCAAAGATTTCTTCCTTTGCCAGCCTGCTATTCCTGTTAACCCCGTCAATAATGGTCGGCTGCACATAAAATCCTTCTTCATAGCCTTCTACAGCCACCGAATTCCCGCCGACGAGCACATTCGCTTCTTCTTTAGCCAATTCAATCATTGCCATGACATGACGGTATTGCTTTTCATTTAAAATCGGACCCAGGTCTTTATCCTGCATTCCTGCCCCCACCGCCAGACGTTTGAACCGTTCTGCGACTTTTTCCAAAAATTCCTGTTTGAACGATTCCTCCACAAGCAGTCTTGCTCCCGCCGAGCAGGTTTGACCGGCATTTTGAATAATGGAGCGGACAACACCTTCCACGGTTTTCTCGATATCACAGTTCGCAAATACGATATTCGGGGATTTCCCGCCAAGCTCGAGCGTCGATGGCACCACGTTAGCCATTGCCGCCTGTCCAACCGCAATTCCCGTACCGACTGATCCAGTAAATGTAACATGATTAATGGACGAATGCCCTGATAAAGCCGCACCCGCTTCATGCCCGTAACCGGTAACATGATTAAATACACCTGCAGGCAAATCCAGTTCATCAAAAAACTCCGTCAACCGCATTGCCGTCATTGGCGTATCTTCTGCACTTTTCACCACTACTGTATTCCCAGTCGCAATTGCTGCCGCGACACTGCGTGAAATAATTTGCAGGGGGTAATTCCATGGTACAATATGTGCTGTTACACCAACCGGCTCGCGCACCACATAATCGAGCAAACCATCTTCAATCGGGATGGTATCGCCCATCACTTTATCTGCTGCACCACCATAAAACCGAAAATAGCGAGTCGCTGCATCTACATCCGCATACCCTTGAGAAAGTGGTTTCCCTACGTCTGTGGATTCCAGTTCAGCCAATTCATCTCTATGTGATTTTATTTTATCCGCAATATCAAATAAGATTTCTCCACGTTCAAACGCTTTTATTTGTCGCCAAACCTCTCCACGAAAAGCAGTTTTTGCTGCTTGCACAGCGTTATTCACATCTTCCTCCGTTCCGCGGGGAATCGTTGCAATCGTTTTTCCGTTAGATGGATTTTTCACATCTATTGAACTGGCATTTGAACGCTGTACCCACTTTCCATTAATATACATCTGGAGTGCTTTCAAAAAACATCTCTCCTTTTGTTCAAACTATATACTTCTTCCGCCATCGACATGGAAAACGGACCCGGTAACCATATTTGTCTGATCTGATAGCAGGAATTTCACCGATTGTGCAATATCCTCCGGTTTCAGCAATCTTCCCAGTGGCACACTTTTTTCAAAAATCTCTTTTTTACTTTCGTCCACATTCACACCTTCAGCTGAAAATTGTCCAAGCATATTTGTGTCGGATGGACCGGGATGAAGAACATTCACATTAATTTGGTTTGGTGCGAGTTCCAATGCCAGCGCTTTGGAAAAAGCCTCCACCGCTCCTTTGGAAGCTACATAGCTTTGCAGTCCTGGTCTTGGTCTTGTGGTGGATACCGAACCAACATTGACGATTTTCCCCTGTTGCTGTTTCTTCATGTAAAAAGCAGCTTCCCGGCATGTTAGAAAAATGCTTGTCATATTAACATCCATTATTTTCCTGTATTCATCCAGGCTTACATCGTCAATAGACGTGGCGCTTTGAGCAATCCCCAGCATATTAGCCAGGCCATCAATGGAACCAAATCGCTCATATGTCGCTTTGAAAATATCACGAACTGTATCTTCTTCCAATAAGTTTCCTTTGTACTCCATAAAGCCGGGGCTGTCTTTAAATTCATCAAGCACATCGGTATTTAAATCACAGCCGACAACATTTGCGCCTTCTTCCAGCAATAGTGCGACAGCCGCTTTTCCCATTCCTCCGCTGGCACCTGTTACAATAATTGTTTTATCCTGCAGTATCATTCAATCACTCCATTATTTTTCAGTTTTCCGATGATGGCATCTCCAACCTCTTCCGTTGATGATGCCCCTCCAATGTCAGGAGTTAATACCTTTTTCTCTGCCAATACTTCTTCCATAGCTGCCAAAACCGTATCATGCAAGTCCTTTCTGCCCAAATGCTCCAGCATGAGTGCCGCAGACCAGATTTGTGCCATGGGATTGGCAACTCCTTTTCCGGCAATATCCGGGGCAGAACCGTGCACCGCTTCAAACATCGACGGGAATTCACCACTTGGATTTATATTTCCAGACGGGGCAATTCCCAGCCCTCCGACAATCGCCGAACCCAAATCCGATAAAATGTCCCCGAATAGATTGGACGCCAGCACGACCTCAAATGATTCCGGTCTTTGTACAAAATATGCAGCCAGAGCATCAATATAATATTTTTCATAGCCAATATCTTTATTTTCCTCCGCAATCTCCTCCACTACCCGATCCCAAAAATTCATCGTATGGATAACCGCATTGGACTTTGTGGCATTGGTTACTTTAGACAAACCGTGTTCGCGGGCATAGTCATAGGCAAATTCCGTAATTTGCTTGACCCCTTGTCTCGTCATGACCGTGTTTTGCACAGCCATCTCCCGGTCTTCCCCTTGGAACATCGCGCCACCTGAATTCGTATATTCCCCCTCGCTATTTTCACGGATAATAGCAAAATCAATGGGGGCGTCTTTCTTCAAAGGGCTTTCCAATCCATTTAAAAGTTTAATCGGTCGAAAGTTGACGTATTGTTGAAAGTTTTTGCGGATCGGCAAAATCAACTCCCAAATCGTAACGGGGTCCGGCACTCGGGAATCCCCGATCGCACCGAACAAAATAGCATCAAAATCTCTCAACTGTTCGAGCCCATCTTCAGGCATCATGCTTCCGTGTCGAAGATAGTACTCACTATTCCAATTGAATTCTTCTGTTTCAAATTGAAAGGAGACATCTATTTCGGAAAGTTTCCGCAGTACTTTCACCGCTTCACTTGTTACTTCAGGACCTATTCCGTCCCCGGGCAATACGGCAATGTTATATACTTTCATTCAAATCTCCCTTCCTAGCACATGATTTCTCGTAATCTATTAAACTCCCTGTCCGTGAGCAGATTTAATCTCCGTGACATGAACACCAGGTTTCCGCCCGTGGTTCCATTTCCCATCAAGGGCCCGCTCAATTTGTGCTCCCAGCTGCAACAGCAATCCATCGTTTCCCTGACTAGCGAGTGCATGCATGCCAAGCGGCAGTCCATTTTCAAGTTCAGCCATTGGCAGGGAGATACCCGGGAGCCCGCAAATATTGGCAATCGGCGTATAGCTGAAGATGCTCCAGAGATTTTTAAACCAGTCATGAACAGAAGGATTATCACTTATTGTCAAATATTCCGTTGTACCGATCAATGGCGTTGGCTTAGCCATGGTCGGGGTGAGAATGATGTCCCAGTCCTGAAAGAAGGATCCCATTCTGCGGGAAGTTGCATTAAACAGCCCCTGCATCTTAGCCCTTTCTGAATACGAAGCAAAACGACCTTCTTCCCATACACGGATGCACATCGGTTCAACAAGACCCTCAGGCGGACGTTCCAAGCCCTTTTGCTCCAGCTTCTCCGCAATCGTTTGGGCGAAATTCATGATATAGGCCTGCGTTTGTGCTTCATAGGCGTCATGTAAGTCAACATCCGGCTTCACCCATTCGACATGATGGCCAAGCCCCTCGAGGAATTCAGCTGTCCGCTCCAATTCAGCAACAATATGCGGTGTGGACCGGTAATCCCCCCATTCATGGGAAACCGCAATCCGGAGTTTTCCCGGATCTCTTTTTATTTGTTCGGTGTATGGCTCAGACGGCATCCAGTAAGGCATGAACTCACCCGGAGCGCCGCCTCGGCAGTTGTCTACAAAGGCTGCCGCGTCACGAATGGTACGTGTATGGCCCCCCTGATGAGATACGACGCTCATCAAGTCCGACCCGCCTGGGGCTAAGGAAAAAACGCCCCTGGACGGTTTCAAACCGATATTGCCGTTTACCCCTGCAGGAATCCTAATCGAACCGCCACCATCTGTCGCATGGGCCATCGGAATGATTCCGGCTGCAACTGACGCAGCAGTCCCGGCAGAAGAACCAAGCGTTGTATAGTCCAGATTCCACGGGTTTCGTGTAATGTAGACGTCCGGATTTTCCGCAGAACTGGTAAGCCCAAATTCCGGTGTCGTCGTCCGTCCGATAATATTGAGACCAGCCTGGCGAAATTGTTTGGTCAGGAAACTGTCAGCTTCCGCACGATTTCCCCGCATCAGCAACGAGCCCATTTCCTGCAGGCGCCCTTTGAGAGCAGGTCCTAAATCCTTCACCATAAACGGCACCCCGGCGAACACTCCGTCAGGGTCCATGCCGTCCTTCATTGGATTATCGACCACATCCTCAAAGACCTCTATAACCCCGTTAACCTCAGGATTTAAGGCTTCCACCCCGCTAGCAACTTGTTGTGCTGCCTCTTTCGGGGTAATCTCCCCGTTTCGTATCAATTCGGCAAGACCTGTGGCGTCAAAATCAGCCCATTCATTCCAGCTCATCGCCAGTTTCACAAAACATCTCTCCTTCTAATTTCGCTCGAATTCTATGTTTCCAAGTGCATGCTCCCCTTCTCATTCACTATGGTTTCATTTCGAAAAGGGAAAGTATGCTCCTTTTGATCTTTCATCTTTTCTGGTTATGCTCCCTTATTGATGTTTCGGGTCGGAAATTCATAGGCTTCCTGCTTGTACAGCAAGCTGAATACTACAAACACGATCAATGAAAAGAACACCGGAATCGTCACGGCATGTACACCGAGTAATTCTCCATAGTTCTGGTTATAAAGACTGATGGCAATGTAAGAACCAATCCCGGCAATCATCGATGCGATTGCCCCGGTTTTATTAGCGTATCTCCAATACAGACCCATTACAAGCGGCCACATAAATGCAGATTGTAATCCGCCAAATGCAAACAGGTTCAAAAAGATTAATAATTCAGGCGGGCTGATAGCTAACAGGAAAGCTACAACACCTACTATGCCAGTTACACCCATACTGACATTTTTTACCTGCTTTTCGGTGGCCTTTGGCTTGAGATAATTAATATATACATCTTTGACCACGGATGAACTCACCAGCAATAATAACGAGTCAACCGTCGACATAATCGCTGCTAAAGGTGCAGCAAGCAGGAGACCCGCAAGCCAGGGCGGCAATACTTCCAGCGCAACAAGCGGAATAACCTGATCGGCTACCTCAATTCCCGGCATAATTGGCCGTGCAAACACCCCAATCAAATGCATGCCAAGCATAATTGTTCCTACTGTAACCGTACCAATCATGATTGCTCTATGCATGGATTTGGAGTCTTTGTAGGACATTGTCCTAACAGCAACCTGTGGCAAAGCAATAACACCAACACCAACCAGAATCCAATAAGAAGATACATAAGCAGCAGTTAATGAACCATCATTCCCGAAAGGTGTAATCAAATTTGGATTAATGGCTACCAAATCAGAGAAAATATTGGATAATCCGCCCCCTGCAATGATGACAGCAATAAGCAACATTATGGTGCCAAAAAACATGATAATCCCTTGAATCGTGTCGGTGATCACGACAGCACGGAAACCGCCGATCGTAACATAGATTAACACGGATACCGTGAAAATAAACAAGGCACCGATATAACTAATACCTGTCAAGGATTGAATAAGGTATGCTCCACCGACCCATTGGGCTGCCATGGCAGAGAAAAGAAATACAATAATGCTAAAGGCTGATAAGAGTACAACCGTTTTACTTTTGTACCTTTCTTTCAAAAAGTCTATAAGTGTTACCGCATTATAACGCCTCGCCACGATAGCGAACTTCTTCCCCAATATAAGTAAAACAAAATAACCTGTTGCAACTTGGGACATAGCGAGCAAAACCCAGCCAAAGCCAATGGAGTATGCTGCTCCCGGTCCACCCAAAAAACTGGACGCACTACCATAGGTTGCTACCATTGTCATGGCCAGCACCAACCCGCCAAACTCACGACTCCCAAGGAAATAATCACTGAGAAAGCCATCTGCCTTGGCCATTTTCCGGTTGGACCATATACCGACCAAAAAAACAACTGCTAAAAAAATCAATAATGGTATTACCACAGCCCAATTCATCCGTTACTCACCTCATCTTTCTCTTCTTCACTCTCACCCTCATCCTCCAATGATACATCGGTCAGCATGAACTTCACGACGAAAAAAACAAGCGCGAACATGAAAAGTGTGCCCAAAATCAAACTGAAAAAAATCCATGCAGGGAATCCCAGTATATAGGTATATTCTTCAGGCGGTTTCGAACCAAGTCCATAGGCGAAGCCATACCACCAGATGAAATTAATGATAGCCAGCGCACAGCCTATCAAAGCTTCCCGGTTTGCTATCACAAACCGCCTTTCCTGTTTTCTTTTTTTATTCCCCAAAATAAATACCCCTTTCGTAAGCTCATGTAATTTAAATGACTCTTTCTGCCTCTTCATACATAACGGTTTCAAGCGTTCTGAATCTTGATCTTGGGCGTTGATCATAAAAGAAGGAACTAGAATCTTTACCTGCATTTACGCTGAAAAAAATCTGTTTTTTAACAGTAAGGCTGTTTGCATAAGTTTTGTTGCTTAGTTATTTCGTAGCTGATGAAAACTGCGACGTATGCTGCCACCGCTCCGGAAATACCCCTCGCTTTCCGCGGGCGCTGGTGAGCCTCCTCGCGCTATCGCGCTGTGGGGTCTCACCTATGCTTACAATCCCGCAGGAGTCTCGGGGTATTTCCTCCGCTAGCAGTGGTGTTTTTTCTTTACACTTGTTAAATTAAACAGCAGCTACACTTTGTATATGGTTGACCTTTGCTGCAGGCAGCCGAAAATTAGGGCACGGGATCAGCCCCCTCATGTGGATCGTCGATGCTCAGGTCTAGGCTCGTGTTGCTCCCACAAAAGGCTGTACACTCCACTTCGATCAAGGATGCAGGCTTCTGTTAATTGATTTTAAACAACACTATCAGCGAAGGAAATACATGAAAACTCTTTCGGGAAGAAAAGCCTAGGTGAGACTCCGAAGTGCCTAGCACAAGGGGGCTCACCAGCTTCCCGCGGAAAGCGGAATGTATTTCCGTAGCGGCTGTAGTTATGTCACAGTTTATAGATATTTTGATAAACCACATTTTTTATAAAACAGCCAAAAGAAAACCATTGTTAACAAAGTACACTACACCCAACGCGTTGTAATTACTTTTTTCCTTGTATAAAACTCCACCCCATCTTTCCCATTCGCATGCAAGTCTCCATAGAAAGAATCCTTCCATCCAGAGAATGGGAAGAAAGCCATGGGAGCCGGAACGCCAATATTCACCCCGAGCATTCCTGCATCAATTGTTTCCCGGAACGTGCGAACACTTCCGCCATCTCTTGTGAAAATACATGCACCATTTGCAAAGGGGGACTTATTGGTTAACTTCACGGCATCTTCCAAATCTTTCACCCGGGAAATGGATAGAACGGGAGCAAAAATTTCGTCTTTCCAGATTTTCATTTCTGTCGTTACATTGTCAAAGATCGTCGGACCGACAAAGTATCCTTCTTTTTTAACACTTTCATCCTCGCGACCATCCCGCACCAGTTTTGCTCCTTCTTTTTCACCGGTTTCGATATAGTTAAGGGTCCGTTCTTTATGCTGCTCTCGAATGACCGGTCCTAAAAACACATCATCATCCAACCCGTTTCCAATCTTTAACTCATCTGCTTTTTGTGTCAGCTTTTCAATAAATTCATCTGCAATAAAATCTTCCACTGCTACAACCGAACAGGCCATACAACGTTCCCCGGCAGACCCAAATCCGGCTGCAATAATTTGTTCGGCCGCATTTTCAAGATTGGCATCCCTAAGCACGATGGAATGGTTTTTTGCACCAGCCAATGCCTGTACTCTTTTTAAATTCTCTGTGCCACGCTTGTACACATATTCTGCAACAGGCTGAGAACCGACAAAGGAAATAGCATCAACTTCATCATGGTCCAGCAACCCATTAACGACATCGTGCGCCCCGTGCACAATATTAAAAACCCCTTTAGGCAATCCTGCTTCTTCCAAAAGTTCCGCCAGTCGATTTGCCAGGAGTGGTGTGCGCTCGGAAGGTTTTAGCACAAATGTATTACCTGTAACGATCGCCATAGGGAACATCCACGCGGGCACCATCATGGGAAAGTTAAATGGTGTAATGCCGCCAACAACTCCAATTGGATAGCGATACACCCCGGATTCCAGACCACCTGCAACCGATGGAAGCTGATCTCCCATCATTAATGACGGCGCACCTGCAGCAAATTCCACACACTCAATTCCACGCTGCACTTCCCCATAGGCTTCTTTGAAATTTTTACCGTTTTCAATGGTGATCGTTTTCGCCAGCTCGTCCCAATGGTCCACCAGCAGTTGCTGGTATTTAAATAGAATACGAGCACGTTTTGGTACCGGGACCTCCTTCCATTCTTTAAAAGCTTCCCCTGCAACTTTCACAGCCCGGTTCACATCTTCTTTTGCAGAAACCGGAACATGGGCGATCACTTCTCCTGTAGCGGGATTGAAAACCTTCTCACTTTTATCAGAAACTGCTTCCACCCATTCTCCATTAATGTAATTTTTTACTGTTTCCTCTTGTGTCAGTACCATGAAATAACCTCCTTGGTTTTAGATTTCATTATCTTTGAATACTTTTTTTAAAACAGCAATCATAAATTCAACATCATCATCTGTGCTGCTCAATGGAGGACTAATTGTCAAAACGTTATTAAATCCTTGAACCGTATCCCCATTTTTCCCGATAACCAACCCATTTGCTTTGCATTCAGCCAAAATTCTGCCCACTCGAGCAGCTGAAGCAGGTTCTTTTGTTTCCTTATTTTCCACCAATTCAATCCCCATCATAAAGCCAAGACTTCGGATATCCCCAACGTAGGGATGATCCCGCAGTCCTTTTAATTCATTGGTTAAGCGAGCACCAAGTTCTGCTGAACGTTCAACTAAATTTTCATTCTCTATGATCTCAATATTTTTCAACGCAACTGCACAAGCTGCCGGGTTGCCGCCGAATGTGTTGACATGGCGGAAGTGATTCTCAGGCCCCTCTTCAATAAAAGCTTCATAGATTTCTTTTTTCACTGCAGTTATGGAAAGCGGAAGATAGGAACTTGTCAGCCCTTTTGCCATCGTAATGATATCCGGCTTAATTCCGTAATGCTCATGTCCAAACATTTTTCCCGTTCGGCCAAAACCACAGATGACCTCATCGATAATCAGGATGACCTCATATTTGTTACAGATTTCCTGTACCCTTCCCAAATATTCCGAATGAGGTGTGAGAACTCCTCCTCCTGTTATTACCGGCTCTATAATGACAGCTGCTATCGTATCTTTTTGCTCCCAGATGATTTTCTTTTCAAGCTCATCGGCGCATTGTATATTATGTTCTTTGATCGACATCCCTGCAGGCCGCCGATAATTATCAGGTGGGGACACATGTAAAAATCCCGTAGATAATGGCTCAAATTTATACTTTCTCAGCGCCTGCCCGGTAGCGGCTAACGCACCCATCGAGTTACCGTGATAACCCCGGTAGCGGGAAATTATTTTATGCTTGTAAGGATCTCCGGTTTGCCGGTGATATTGCCGGGCCATTTTAAAAGCCACTTCATTGGCATCGGAACCACTATTGGAATAAAAAAACATATACTCATGGCCAAGCATGCTGTTCAGCTTTTCCGCAAGTTCAATCGCCGGTTCGTGACTATTTGTCATTGGCGTATAACTCATTTTCATCATCTGTTCATACCCGGCTTGCGCAAGTTCTTCCCGGCCATATCCAACATTGACACTCCATAATCCGGCCATCCCGTCCAAGTAACGGTTTCCATGCTGATCTGAGATCCAGGAACCTTTAGCCTGTGAAACAATCTTCGGCGGCTTTGTCTTATCATACGGAGAAATATGATGCCACACATTTTGACGGTCTCTGTCCGTCCATGTTTGCTTTTCTTCTACCCTCGCCATCTTTAATCTCCCTTCACTTTACGTGATGTTCATCCATCCTGAAATAAAAGCGCTTACAATAATTGCCTAAAATCAAACCCAAATTTGAATTGACAGTATCTTCACCGTAATTCATAATTCATTATACAGGGATAAATTAATTGTTACATTTTACAATATGTTAAATGATTGCTAATTACTTTTAACATTCTGGGGGAGATAATTTGAAGGAATCATTAAATGTCACGATAGAAGATATCCTCAAAAGAGACAGTTTTTCGAGCGCAAAGGTAATTGGCGGTGAAAGAGGGCTGCATAAAAAGATTAAATGGACACATATCTTGGAAACCAGGGACTTTGAGACACTTATTAATGGCGAGGAACTCATCCTCACTACCGGTATGGGGATTAATTTGGATCAGGATGGTGGACTGCCTTATATCGAAAAATTGATTCAGCGAAAAGCAGCGGGCATTTGTATTGAATTGGGGACAAATATACAAAGCCTTTCACCGGAAATAATACAACTGGCCGATGACCATCAATTTCCCGTCATCGTGTTTGAAGAAACCGTGAAATTCATTGATATTACGCAAGATCTGCATACCTTGATTATCAATAAGCACCATCAGCAGCTAAACCAATTAACTACTTTCGGTGACACATTTAACAAGTTTTCTTTGACACCAAGTGGTATTTTAAAAATTCTTCAGGCATTATATACAAATTTCCGGAAAAACGTATTCCTGTTAACTGATGAAAACACACCCTATTATTATCCGCCAGATTTAATCTATAAGAATAAATCAATACTGGATACGTTAAGAGATAGATTGAAAGATAGGAACCTTGAAGAAAAAGTGATAAAGGTGGATTCATCGTTTTATGCTGTTCTTTCTGTAAAAGGATTAGGACAGACATGGGGCTACTTATGCGTCCAGACAGATAACCCACATCCTGATGACTTTTTATTCTCAGTCATGGATCGGGCAGCACTTTCCATTGCTCAAATTTTCTTGCGTAACAAGACGATCGCAGAAAGAAAGCAAAGTGCCGAAGATGAAATCGTGCAAAACCTTCTGGAAGGGAAGAGCTATGACAGAAGTGATTTTCAGAGTTTGTTCCCTTCACCAAGAAGCAACATGTATTTCAGAGTATTTCTTATCAAAACAAATATTCCCGAGAGAAACATTGATGAAAATGAATGGGAGGAAATCAAATTACAGCGGGCCGTTATTGTTCGTTCGGTTTTGAAGCAATTTGGATTTTTTCCGTCCCTTTCCATTAAAAAAGATGAGATTGCCATCATTGCCTCCTTTATTGCGGAAGAACATTTCAAAGAGGAAACAGAGCGATTCACACAGGTTATTGACCACTTTCAAAGCAGAACGGACAACGAAAACTTTCAGCCAGACAGATACTATTTTGGCGTAAGCAAGGTTTATCAAGATCTGGCAGACAGCTCACCAGGCTATCAGGAAGCAAAAGAAACGCTGATATTACAGGATAGCAATATAACCAATTCCTTTTTTTATGAAGATACGGGAGTATACCGCTTGCTTTTTCTACTGCCACATAACAGAAAAATAGATACTTATATCATGGATCACCTTGGTCCATTAATAACATATGATCACGAAACGAACAGCGAATTGCTGAGGACAATGACTGTGTATCTGGAATGCAATGGTGCAAAAAAAGAAACTGCAGAAAAACTATATATTGTACGGCAAACTCTTTACCATCGCCTCAATAAAATAAGCGAGTTACTTGGGGATGATTTCATGGGCCCTGAGAACAGACTTGCATTTGAAGTCGCCGTGAAGGCTTATAATTTTAAAAAAATAAGGGGCTGACTCAAAAAACTTTTGATTGAGTCAATCCCTACTTTTATCATTACCTTCTATAGAGCATGCTACCGTTCCTTCTGCTCCTTCAACAAATCCCTGATCTCCATTAGCAGCTGTTCCTGCGGATCGACAGTCGGCTCCTCTTCCACTTTCTCATCTTCCTTGCGCTTAAATTTCATCAACAGCCGCACAAAAATAAAAATGGAAAATGCAATTACAAGAAAATCAAAAATCGATTGAATGAAACTTCCATATAAAACCTCGGCATTTCCCACTGTCACACTCAGATTGGAAAAATTGATGCCGCCAAGCAGGATGCCGACCACTGGCATAATGATATTATCCACCAGCGAAGTGACAATGGCGCCAAACGCCCCGCCAATCACCACAGCAACCGCCAGGTCCATCACATTTCCCTTAAAGGCAAATGCCTTGAAATCATTCCACATATGTATCACTCCTTTTTCTCCTCCAATTATACCCAGAAACAGGAAAAAAGACAGCCGTGTGACTGTCTTTTTTGTGTAGATAAGAAATTATAAAGTTTGGGGCGTTATTAATTTCACTTTCAACAACGGCCACGTCCGGCTCCAGCGCCCAGCAACTAGCAAATCTTTACGGTGGGGCGAGCATTTAGCGCAGCCCCAAACTTCACACTCCTCCACTACGATAAGTCAACATCGGCTCGAAGTTAAAGGAAGGCCGACTAAAACCGGCCTTTGCGGCCAACGTCGGCATACCCCTTTTGCAGGGGCATGTTTCCTTTATCTCATTGCGGAAAAGGGAAGTTCGATTAAAACCCCCGCTATGCGCGGCAACATCGAACCACCTGGCATGGCCAGGCGCAGTCTGTACGTTGCTAAGCGGGCGCTTCCACCTTTGTTACTATAATCCATGATGCGGATTATGCTTTTGCCTGGAGTGATTGGCTTGCTTCACCTTTTTCGACCCGCTCAATGGTTCGCCGTATGGCTGCTGCGGGCTTTTCGGCAAATTTGGCCGCTCCTGCTGTTTCGGACCCTTTGGTTTTCCTCCCATGTCTGATGCCTCCCTTCTAAAACTCTGATTAGTTTTTGGGAGCGTGCAGGAAATTATTCATTTACAACATGGATGGAATATCGGAAACGGCTGTCGGGAAGGCATAGGTAACCTTTTTCAAGTCATCTTTTGTGAGCTTCAGCTGAATTGCCATCGCAAAATAGTTAATCAGCTCATCTGCTTCCCCGCCGAGGAGGTGTGCACCTAGAATTTGCCCAGTATCCTTGTCCGTAATTATTTTCACCGCTGCCGTGTCTTCATTTGTATGCTGATAGGTAAAAAAGCTGGATATATCCTGATAATTGATATCCACGTTTTGCCCGGATTCCTTGGCTTCTTCTTCTGTGATGCCGGCCAGCGCCAGCTTTGGAATGCTGAAAACAACAGAAGGGACTCCTGTATAATTCGGCTGCTTTCCGTTCCCGTTCAGCAGATTTTCTGTCACAGCCTCTGCCTCCAGATGGGCGACAGGGGTTAACGGCGAACCAGGAGAATCAGCAGCATCCCCCGAGGCATATACTGCCGGATTGCTGACACTCTGCATGTATTCATTTACTGTCACACCGCTTTTTTCATAGCTGATATTCGCCTGCTCCAGCTGCAGTCCATCCAGTTCCGGAGCGCGGCCGCCGCCATGAACGACCAGATCTCCATTCCAGGAGACTTCTTCATCATTTCTATCTGCTGTCACCTTGTAACTGCCAGCATCTTTCTCGATTTCCTTGACCGAGGAATTCAGATGCACATGGATGCCGACCTGTTCGGATTTCTCTACCAGCTGATTGACAAGATCTTCATCAAAAGCTTTTAACGGCTGATTTCCCCGCTGAATGATATGCACCTCACTGCCGGCTCTTGCCGCAATATGAGCGAATTCAAAGGAAATATAACCGCCGCCGACAAAAATTACCCTTTTTGGCAGCTCATCCAGTTCCATAAATTCATCACTGTAAGTCAGGTATTCCTCCCCTTCGATTGGGAGGGAAACTGGATTCGCACCTGTGGCGATCACGATTTTCTCACCTCTCAAGGCATCATTGCCGACCTGGACCTCCTGCTTTCCGGTAAACCTTGCTTCTCCGTGATAGGTGTCCACACCGGCTTTCTGAAGGCTTTTTTCCGTAGCTTCCGGTACCGGATCGGTGAAGCTGCGTTTGAAATCAATCAGCTTCTTCCAGCTAATCCTGCTGTCAGATTCCAGCCCGCTTCCCTGCATCCGCTCCTGTCTGGCAACCAGTTCCGCAGCACTGGCAAGCACCTTTTTCGGGTTGCAGCCTCGGAGTGGACATGTTCCGCCATATCCGCGGGAATCCACCACCGCTGTTTTCCATCCTGCCTTGCTCATTTTGCCTGCTATGTCTGATCCGCTTGGTCCCACACCAAGAATAATTACATCATATTGCTCTGTCATGTATATGCTCCTTTTATCAACTGTTCTATCCATTTCAATTCCCTTCTGGCACTGATTTAAACAGAACGCGCCGGGCAAGGAACACAAAAATGCCTCCCCATTTAAACAGGGAGGCACATGATTATTTGGTAAATTCGTCCGTCAATACTGTTACAATCTGCTTTTTCCGGGAAACAACGCCTTTCAATAGTGTGCGGCTGTTCTCATCAAGCGGCACACCGAATCCGGACTCGACTTTGCCTTTCTCATTGCCAAGGGCAAGCACTTCCGAATCATTATTCAGGATATCGGTAACCACAAACAGGAACAGATCCAGTTCTTTTTCCGCGATAACTTTACTGATCTCTGTTTCCAGCTCTTCCTGCAGGCCATATACTTTCGCGGTATCGACCGTGTTGACCTGGGCGATTTCCACTTTTGCTTCACCCATGGAAAATTCCTTGGCATCCATGGTGATCAGCTCTTTTACGGTTTTATCGCTTAAATCCGCTCCAGCCTGCAGCATCTCCATACCATATGTCTGCAGCTCCACCCCGGCAATTTTGGCCAGTTCGTTTGCAGCGTCAACATCCTCCTGCGTGCAAGTTGGTGATTTCAGCAGCAGGGAATCCGAAACAATCGCCGAAAGCAGCAGCCCGGCAATTTCTTTCGGCATTTCTACATTATTTTCTTTGCACATTTTATTCAAAATCGTTGCCGTACAGCCAACCGGCTCTGCCCGGAAATACAGTGGTTCTCTTGTTTCAAAGTTAGAAATACGGTGATGATCGACCACTTCGGCAATCCTTACGTCCCCAATATTATCGACACTTTGCTGGAATTCATTATGATCGACCAGAATGACTTCCGCCGTATCTTCACTGACTTTATCAATCAATTTTGGTGCTTCCCAGCCAAAATGGTCAAGGGCAAATTGCGTTTCTTTGTTCACCTCGCCAAGCCGGGCAGCTTCTGCGTCAACTCCTAATTTCTTTTTTAAGTCCGCATAAACCAGCGCCGAAGCAATCGTATCGGTATCCGGGTTTTTATGGCCAAAAATTAACGTTTTACTCATGTGGATTCTCCTTTTCTTTGCTATGTACAGACGAAATTTGTCTAATCTATATGTGAAATTTTATCATACCTTACTGCATCAGACAATTAGAGGCCGTTTAGGAGCTGAGCTACGGTTCCCCCTCAAGAAAACGCAGCAAAAAAGAGTGCGTATGTAAGCACTCCCGATTACCTTGAACTTTGATACCAAATTAACGCTTTTCTTTCAATTTCCAAAACGAACGGTTCTTTCCCCTTAATATAGGATTCCATATCATCAGGAAAACTTCTTGCCAACTCTTCCTTCAAATCGCCATAGCTTTGTAAAGCGTCAGGATGCGTGCCCAGATAGTCGCGGAATGCTAAATGACGTTCAATATCGCCACTGCCCAACTCAAAAACATGCACATGATGGGTTCGATCATCCCCGCCCTTTCGGAAATATCGCCGCCCGGATATTCCATTTTCCCCCAATGGTTCGTAACCAATGCCCATCATCGCCGTGTTAAAGTCATCAACCCGACTAATGTTTTTTACCACTGGCATCATATCAATGACCGGCTTTGCTTTCAGCCCATTTACCGAGGTGCTGCCAATGTGATGAATTTCAATGGTTTCAGAACCAAAAATGCTATGTAACTTGTTGGCCTCTTCCTTAAACATCGCTGGCCAATTGATGTTATATGACGTTACTTCAACCTTTCGCATTCATTAGATCCCCTTTTCCTGATACCAGCGAATAATCCTCCACTTGTCATCTGAACCTTTTTGCCAAGCCTCAATTCAAAGCCCGAACTACTTTTTCATTTTCATTATCGCTAAATGTAATCTCATAAGATGCTGTTGCTTGATTTTCATGTTGTGGGATAATATTTAATCCTGAAAAGTTAAATTGTATTTTTTTGCCCTTGTAGTAATTGGCGGCTTCCTCATTGCCTTCTTTAATATCCTTCACATCTAATTTTTCTACCTTTCCACCTCTTGGCATGTAAAGCCATCCTTGAAAGTCATCGGAATATAACTCATTCATTTCTTTATATTTTCCATTCGCAAATTCCTGATGCAGCTCCATCAGCCTATAAATCTTATTGGATACTTCTTGTTCTATTCTCAAATAAATCCCCTCTATCATATATTATTTCGACAAAAAATCGCTAATTCCTTTTTCCGAGTTAACTCCACATACCATTTTGTTTTGCATAGATATGAATTCAGCCATTTTTAAGGGGAGGGAGAGCGACCTCCCTCCCCAAAAATTCACTTACGACCGTTCAGCCAACTGCTCCTTCACCTGTTCCCGCAATGCCGTTTTAAGGAATTTGCCGACAGACGTTTTCGGTAATTCGTCGATAAACAGCACCTCATCCGGTAACCACCATTTGGCAAATTGCGGCTCCAGAAACTGATTAATATCCTCTTTGGAAACAACACCCTGGTAACTCTCTTTCAATACGACACAAGCAACCGGCCGCTCCTGCCATTTTGGGTCCGGCATAGAAACAACTGCTGCTTCAAAGACAGCTTCATGTGCCATTAAGGCATTTTCCAGGTCGACCGATGAAATCCAATCGCCGCCGCTTTTAATCAAATCCTTCGTGCGGTCAACGATTTTAATGAATCCTTCTTCATCAATCGTTACAACATCACCGGTATGAAGCCAGCCATCATGAAAGGACTCCACGCTCCGTTCATCCCGATAATATTCATCCGCAACCCACGGTCCGCGAATAAGCAGTTCACCCATTTCCTCTCCATCCTGCTTTGCTTCCCTTCCATGTTATAGCTTTTCTTTTCAAGTTCATTCAAGAGTCCCAGCCAAATCGTCGGAACACCCGCGTTATCGTAACTTTTTCCGATTCAATTAATTCAGCAAGTATTTGTGGTGTAGGAGATGGTCCCGGAAGAATCTGTGTAGCCCCCACCCAAGTTGCTGCAAAAGGGGTCCCCCAGGCGTTGGCATGAAACATTGGCACCACCGACACACACACATCTGACTCGGATACGGCTGCAGTATCCGCAAGACTCAGTGCCATGCTGTGCAGAACCAGGCCGCGGTGGGAATACACAACGCCTTTTGGTTTCCCGGTCGTACCGGATGTGTAGCACATGCCAGCAGCGTCGTCTTCAGCGATATCGCTTGAAAATTGATACATATCATCCGCTTGGGCGATCAATTTTTAATAGGAATAGAGGGCTTCCAGATCGTATTCGGGCAAGCTGTCTTCATCTGTCATCACAATAAACGCTTCCACCGTTTCCAATTGATCTTTTACATTTTCCAGCAGTGGAAGAAAACCGGCATCCACCAGCAATACCTTATCTCCCGCATGATTAATAATGTACGTAAGATGCTCCTATGATAAACGGATATTAATCGTATGCAGAACAGCGCCCATCGATGGAATGGCAAAATATGCTTCCAGATGCCGGTGATGATTCCAGGCAAACGTTCCGACTCTGTCGCCTTCACGGACGCCCAATGACTCAAGTGCGCTTGAAAGGGTTCTTGTTCTCGATCCCATTTCCTCATAGGTGAATCGCTGTATGGCGCTACTCGTCCGTGAAATGATTTCTTTCTTTGGAAAGTATTCTTCAGCACGTTCGATTAAAACCACTAATGTTAACGGTGTGTTCATCATGTTGAACTATCCACCACTTAATATCTCACGACTGAAGTGGGGGATTCCTAAGAACACCGGCGTACCCGCCAGTTTTTTTATTAGGCTATCCCTACCGCACCGGCAGTTAAGAGACGAATGGCTTCGTCCCGAAGGTTCAATCCTGCGTTAATATCCCTTTGGTGATGACTTCCACAAGAGATACAAGTCCATTCACGCAAAGCGAGATTTTTAACGTCTTTATTTTTATGACCGCAGCCAGAACAGAGCTGACTACTTGCAAAGTTTTTGCCGACAATGATGACCTTTTTGCCGTACCACTTTGCCTTGTATTCACACATCGTTCTGAACTCGGACCAGGAAGCTTCACTAATTGCTTTGGAAAGGTTTCCATTTTTAAGCATATTGCTCACAGACAAATCTTCCAAGCCGATCACATCGTGGTTTTTGATGAGATAGGTTGAAATCTTGTCCAGGTAATCCTTCCTGGCATTGGCTATCGCTTCATGAATACGCGCGACTTTGACCCGCTGTTTGTTCCAATTGGAGCCGCCTATTGTACGTCTTGAGAGAATGATCTGTGCTTTCGTTAATTTCTTTTCCAATGTGCGGAGCCATTTCGGATTAGAGAATACAGTCCCATCTGAAAGGGTCGCAAAATCTTTTAAGCCCAAATCCACTCCAACTGCCGAATTGGTTTTAGCGAATGCTTGAACTTCTGTTTCCGTTTGGATGGATACAAAGTGCTTTCCGCTGGCATTACGTCTGATGGTGACGCTTATGATACGCCCTTCTACTTCACGACTCTTGGCAAAACGGACAAGGCCCAGTTTCGGTAATTTGATGTGTTTATCCAACACATGAATATTGCCATTTGTTTGCTTGGTACTGTAGGATTGCACCTTGTTCTTTTTGCTTTTAAAGCGAGGTTTTTTATTTTGTTTCCGGTAATAGCGTTGATAGGAGTCAGCTAAGTTTTCCACCGATTTTTGAAGCGAAATACTGTCTACTTCTTTCAGGAACGGGTAATGTTCCTTGAGATGACGGACACCCTTTATGGATTCGTATTTGTCGAAGAAGGGCCCTTTCCATTCGTTTACTGGCAACTGTCCATTTTGTTTCATTTCTTCCACGATTTGCCAATATGTATCCTTCTCTTTCTGTTTCCCCCGAAAGAAGTTGAAGACAAATCGGGAACAACCGATTGTTTTATTGATGAGTTCTACTTGTTTTTCATTTGGATAGATACGAAACTTAAAGGCTTTTTGAACCAGCATCGGATTCCACTCCCTCCATAACGTATGTATGTTCTCATTATATCATAGGGAGGATTTTTTGGCTATCTCCAACTGAAATTTATCTCCCACTTACCGCTGGAGGAATCCTTCACTCGCTTGAAGAGGGAGTCTTCTTTCAGAGGCTGATAAATTTCCCATTTGAATTTAAAATTGGTCAACACGATACCTGCTTTTAGCGCTTCGAATCCTCAAACCTACCCTTTTGTTCCAGAAGTCCTCATTTCCTCCATCATGATTTTCGTATGTTCCCCAAGCTTTGGTGCTTGCCTCAGAATTTTACCAGGTGTTTCCGATAGCTTGATTGGAATTCCTATTTGCTCCATCTCACCTGCCGTTTCATGCGGAACGGTTTGAATCATCTCCCTTGCCATTACTTGCGGGTCTTCCATCATCTCTTCAAACGTCAGCACTGGAGACACACAAGCCTCTAATCCTGAAAATATCTCCAGCCATTCTTCCAGTGTTTTCTGATAGATGATTGTTTGAATCTCGTATTTCAAACGATGCTGCTCATGTAAGGCTGCTTGATGGAGCGCGATAAAATCACTTCTCCCTATTCCATGACAAAAAGCTTTCCAAAACTTTGACTCAAGTGCCCCAACGGAGAGCCAGCGGGCATCTTTTGTTTCATAGACTTCATAACAGGCCAGACCTCCAGCCAGTACTTGCTCCCCTCGTTTTGGGGCTGAATTCTGAGATAAATAGTTAGGTAGTGCTGTCTGCAGCCACGAGATCACCCCATCCATCATGGAAATGTCAATATACTGCCCCTTCCCTGACGATTCTCTTTCAAATAAAGCAAGCAGGATACCGACAGCAGCAGGATAAGCTCCACCCCCGATATCAGCTATTTGTGCAGCAGGCACAACAGGTTTTCCGTCTTTTTCTCCCATCAGATTAAGCAAACCCGCGAAACTGATATAATTGATGTCATGACCAGGAACATTCGCATACGGGCCGGTCTGGCCGTAACCGGTAATCGCGCAATAGACCAGGCCGGGATTTATGCTTTTTAAATGTTCGTAATCGAGACCAAGCCTTTCCATCACGCCCGGCCGAAACGACTCCACCACAACATCCGCTTTTTCAACCATTCCCAGAAATGCTGCTTTTCCTTCTTCTGATTTTAAATCAAGGCAAACACTTTTTTTATTGCGGTTAAGCGAATGAAAGAGCGCACTGTCTTCGTCCACTTTCGGATCATATGCCCTCGCATAATCACCGATTTTAGGATCCTCCACTTTAATCACTTCAGCTCCAAAGTCTGCGAGCAGCATGGTACAGTACGGACCTGGCAGCAGACGGGTTAAATCAAGTACACGAATCGAATTTAGCGGCAAAAAAATATTCCCCCTTTTTGATCTTTTCGGAAAATCAATGCACCTGTAAAGTGTCTCTGTGAACAGTTAATCCAATCGCTCAATAATTGTGGCATTCGCCATACCATGTCCCTCACACATAGTCTGCAGCCCGTAGCGTCCGCCCGTTCTTTCCAATTCATGCAGCATTGTCGTCATTAGGCGCCCGCCACTGGCGCCAAGCGGATGGCCAAGTGCAATGGCGCCACCATTTGGATTCAATTTTTTCGGATCGGCACCGGTTTCCTTCAGCCAAGCCAGCGGTACAGAAGCAAATGCCTCATTGACTTCAAAAATATCGATCTGATCAATCGTGAGGCCTGCTTTTTTTAGCACTTTTTCCGTTGCAGGAATTGGTCCTGTCAGCATTAACGTCGGATCGGAACCAACAACAGAGCGGGCAACCACACGGAATCTTGGTTTCAACCCAAGTTCTTCAGCCTTTTCACGTGACATTAAGAGAAGAGCCACGGCACCGTCACTGATCTGACTGGAGTTCCCGGCTGTTATGCTTCCATCTTCCCGGAATGCCGGTTTCAGTCCGCCGAGCTTTTCCAAACTCGTATTGTCCCTCGGTCCCTCATCATCTTTTACGACCGTTTGTGTCCCATCAGGCAGTGTTACTTCCAAAGGCATAATTTCTCTTTCAAAACGCCCATCATTTCTGGCAGCAACCGCCTTTCGATGACTTTCCAATGAAAATTCGTCCATTTGTTCACGACTGAAGCTCCACTTATCGGCGATTCGGTCTGCAGATAATCCCTGGTTTATGATTTCATATTTGGACGTGAATGCCTCACTCAATTGGACTCCCTGCATATTCGAGCCCATTGGCACACGGGACATGTTCTCAATTCCGCCTGCAACGACAACATCCATATCTCCACTGATAATTGCTTGCGCGGCAAAGTGCACAGCCTGCTGACTCGACCCGCACTGGCGGTCAATGGTTGTCCCTGGCACTTCTACCGGATAACCTGCAATTAATGCCGCCTGTCTTGCAATATCAAAAGCCTGCTCCCCTACCTGTGACACACAGCCGTAGATCACATCCTCCACGAGCTTCGGTGAAATACCTGCTCTTTTAACAATCTCCTCTAGCGGCTTTGCTGCCAGATCTTCCGCGCGAATTCCGCTAAGGATTCCGTTGCGTCTCCCAACCGGTGTTCTGACAGCTTCTACTATTACTGCTTCGGGCATCGTTATCATCCTTTCTTTTCATAGATTTTTATTGGGTGTCCTGCGTGTTGCAACACAGTTTATCATTTTGTAAACCCTTTCAAAAAAATCGATCACACACTTATATATACATTTGTTTTGCAGATTAATACTTCCTCCTCCTTCTGATTTCTAATATTAATCTCGATTGTTAAAAGCCCTCGTTTTCCATCTGCAGCCTTCTTTTTAGCAGCGACAATGAACTTGCCTGACAGCTGGTCATCCGCTCGAACAGGCTTTTTCCACCTGATTTTGTCAGCACCAACACCGCCGAGGCAGTCTTTTCCTAGGATGTCCATCTTGATCCATTCCGCCCAGACAACGGCCAGTGTATGAAACCCCGAGGCAATCAGCGAGCCAAACGGACCTTCTTCAGCAGCATGCTCATCCACATGAAAGTATTGTGGATCATACTTCTTTGCAAATTCCAGGATATCTTCCTTTGAGACAGTGACTGGATTTGTAGAATACGTATCGCCGATAGAAAACGCATCAAATTTCACTTTACTTCGCCTCTCTTATAATCCCATATTCTTTGCAATAATGACTTTCATAATTTCATTGGATCCTGCATAAATTGAGGAAACTGCTACATCGCGATACCTTCTCGCAATCTCATACTCTTCCATATAGCCGTAGCCACCATGCAGCTGCATACATTCCGCTGCCACTTTCTTTGCCAGATCTGTCGTCCACCATTTCGCCATGGAAACTTCTGTTACGACATCTTTCTCCGAAACATGATCTTCTATCAATCTGTCGATAAATGTCCTGCCGATTTGAATTTCCGTTTTCAGCTCCGCAAATTTAAACTGGGTATTCTGAAACTGGCTGATATTCCGGCCGAATGCCTCTCGCTGTTTCACATAATCCATTGTTAACTCTAGCATGATTTCCGCTGCTGTTATACTCTGAATCCCCACCATTAATCGTTCCTGCTGCAGCTTTTCCATCAAATAATAAAAACCTTTTCCTACCTCTCCCAGTAAATTCTCGGCTGGTACACGGACATCCTCGAAAATCAGTTCACATGTATCATTTGCATGCTGTCCGACTTTCTCAAGCTTTTTCCCTTTTGTAAATCCTGGAGTGCCCGCTTCGACGACAAACAGACTAATCCCTTTATGTGCTGGTTCCGCTTGCGGGTCTGTTTTACAAACAACGACAGCTAAATCAGCGGTATGTCCATTGGTGATAAACGTCTTTTCCCCGTTTATCACATATTCCTCGCCATCTTTGATTGCAGTTGTTTTGATGGCGGCCAGATCCGAACCCGCTCCCGGCTCTGTCATCGCAATTGCTGAAATTAACTCTCCCGTTATCGCTCCGGGCAGCCAGCGTTCCTTTTGAGGTTCCGTGCCAAAGGATTCGATATACGGCATCACAATATCATTATGCAGACCAACCCCGACCATCGCTGTGCCGACCCGCTCAAATTCCTCATTTATCGCAACGGAGTAGCCAAAATCGGCCGCAAAAGCACCGTATTTTTCACCCGCCCACGGACAAAGAAAACCTTGTTCGCCTGCCTTTTTCCAAAAAGATCTCGGAACCTGCTGATCTTTCTCCCATTGATCAAAATAAGGAACCGCTTCCTTCTCAAGAAACTTTCGTAAGGAACGACGGAAAATATCATGCTCTTCCTTTAAAAAAGAACGTTCCATGTAAAGACCTCCCTGTATTAAAAATTCATCTTTACCTCGGCTGCATGCGAATTGCTCCATCCAACCGAATCGTTTCCCCGTTTAACATGGGATTTTCAATAATGCTGCTGGCAAGGAGCGCATACTCTTCGGGATAACCTAAGCGTGATGGAAACGGTGTCATTTCTCCCAATGCTTTACGTGCCTTATCCGGCAGAGAGGCAAATAATGGTGTCTCAAACAGTCCTGGAGCAATGGTCATCACCCTGATTCCAAGTGAAGAAAGATCCCTGGCAATCGGCAATGTCATGCCGGTGATTCCACCTTTTGAGGCACTGTAGGCAGCCTGGCCGATTTGTCCGTCAAATGCGGCAACCGATGCGGTGTTAATGATCACCCCACGCTCGTCGCTCTCATTCGGTTCATTTTCAGCCATTTTCTCAGCGGCAAGCCGAATGACATTGAAAGTTCCGATTAGATTAACCTGTATAACCTTGGAAAAAGAATCCAGTCTATGTACTCCCTTTTTACCAAATGTCTTTTCTGCAGCACCGATCCCCGCACAATTGACGAGCACATGAAAATTTCCGACCGTCTCCACAGCCTTATCAAGCGCTGCCTGCACACTGGATTCATCCGTTACATCTGTTTGGAAAAAATATGTATTTTCTCCCAGTTCTTCAACTAGCGTTTGGCCCTTTTCTTCAGAGAGATCCAAAATAACAGCTTTCCCGCCTTCTGAAACGATCTTTCTCACCGTAGCTTCACCCAGGCCTGATGCACCGCCTGTAACGAGAGCGGTAATGTTTCCGATTTTCATTTGATCCCCTCCCATTATTTTTTAATAAGAATGCGCAACAAGTAATCAGAAATGGATTGGGCGATTTCCGTTTTATCTTTTTTTCCATCAGCCGAATACCATTGTGTCACCCAGTTCATGGCACCCAAGATAATGTTTCGTACGATTTTCACATCCACTGAACTAAATACATCCGCTTCTATTCCTTCTGCGATTAACGCATCAAAACATGCCCCATACTCATCCCTCAGCCGAAAAATCTTCCCTAACTGCTCATTTGAAAAAATATGTTCCGGCTTTACCATCATTTCAAATCCGGATCTTTCGCTAAGCAAATAATCGATATGAACAATGATGGCTTTTTGCAGTTTTTCAACCACCGGCAAATCCTGCTGTATTACCGTTTCGATATTCTCCAGACTTTTTTCTAAAAGCATAATCTGACTTTGATATAACAGATCCTGTTTATCATTAAAATAGTAGTAAACAGACCCTTTCGTCATTAAAAGGTTTGATGCGACCTCCTCCATTGTGGTCCCATGATAGCCCTTTTCAGATAAAACACTTACAGCCATTCGCAATATATCCTCTTTCTTCTTAGCTGTTTTCCTCTCTCGCAAGGACATTTTGCTCACTTCTTCCATCTAGTCTAACTTGTCTGTAATTTTAATCATTTAATTTTTGACTGTCAAGTAAGTTTTCTAAAATATTTTAATTGAAGTAGAACTCTTTTAAAACACAAATCTACCTGCTGCAATATGTATCTGCAACAGGTAGATTTGTCTCTTCTTTATCGTTCACTAGCTTTGCATTAATTGAATTTAATAGTATCAAGTGCAATCATTATACCAGCTGATAACCTTATTTTTATTCTACGAGTATTCCATATTTCCCTCTGTTTCGTAACCACTGTCAATCATCCTAATGTTAAACTAATCAATTTGACTAATATTCTTCACGACAGGCATCATATCAATGACAGACTTCGCAGTGCAATATTTATTGGTTTCATTGTCCGCCTCCCCGATTCAGAAATTCACGTACGATATATCCCCATTTTTCATATTCGGTCAAAAACCCGTCATGGCCAAAGTTTGTTTCGATATGATGGCAGGTGTTGTTAGGCAATATATCCGCGAAGCTTTTTATCCGTTTTGGTTCATAGATTAAATCTTTATCATAACTCAAAAGAAGCGTAGGTTTCTGAATTTGTGAAGCTGCTTCCTGCCAGCCGCCACGGCCCTGCCCGATATCATGCCGGTTCATGGCATCGAGCAAATAAAGGTAACTATTCGGATCAAAGCGATTGATGAGTTTTTGCCCCTGATGGTTCAGATAAGATTGAACATCAAAATCATCATCTCTTTGTTTCCGGTCAAATCGTTCGGCAAATAATTCAGGTGTGCGATACGTTATCAAACCAATCATCCGGGCGAGTGCCAATCCATTGATGGTGTCATCCGGTGTATAATTCCCGTCATTCCAATGCGGATCCTGTTTGATGGCGGTACTGGCAATATGGTTGAATGCAATCCCATAATCTGAAAAAACGGGCGTTACTGCCAGCGCAATGAGCTCCTCCATCATATCAGGGTATAATAATCCCCATTCAAGCACTTGCATCCCGCCCAGTGAGCCTCCGATAACCGCCTTTAGCCGTGTAATGTTTAATTGTTGTAATGCATGATATTGGGCATGCACCATGTCACGGACAGTAATTGCGGGAAAACCACACCCGTATGTTGATTTCGTTTCGGGATTGATGGAGGCGGGGCCCGTGGAACCGTGACACCCGCCAAAAACATTAAACGTCAATACTTGATAATGGTCTGTGTCAATATATTTATCCGATCCGACTAATCCACGCCACCATCCAGGGTTATCGGCAATTCCAACGGCAACATGATTTCCTGTCAGTGCATGGCAA
Source organism: Lentibacillus sediminis (assembly GCF_002763455.1). Taxonomy (GTDB): domain Bacteria; phylum Bacillota; class Bacilli; order Bacillales; family Amphibacillaceae; genus Lentibacillus_D; species Lentibacillus_D sediminis_A. The sequence continues at coordinate 29,766 of NZ_NIXK01000003.1, read as the reverse complement.
TTGAGGATAACTGGTGCATCGGCCGGTCCAACCCGTTCATAGCGTAATGTCACCTCTTCAAGTGTTTCTCCCGAGGTAAGACGGAGCGGACCGAATGAAACATCTGCTGTTTTTGATATAAACGTTTTGGTTTTCAAAATAACCGCTCCTCTAAAGTCGGGATTATGCTTCAACAAGAACGCTCTCAGTACCATTGCTGCGAATACGAACTGCTTCTGAGTAGGGATTTTTATTGGAAATGACTGTTATCCCGGCAGCTTTCGCGTTCTCAAGCGTTTGATCTGCAGCTTGCGGATTTTCCACCCACAGGATTTTTCCGTCCTTGTTGATAAATTGTTCAATTGTTTCCGGTGGCAGTGCATTGTCATTCACCAGCACCGCGTCGATGGAAAACGGAACATCCGCTAATTGGGCATAGGATTGTTCGTTTAAAATGTCCCCTTTGGAAGAATCTATCGGCACAACGTTAAAGCCAAGTTGCTGCAGCTGCTTGGTTCTTTTGTAAAACGAACTGCTGGAATCATTCAAGCCCACAACAGCGATTGCCTTTTTACGGATATCACCATTTTCACGGTCGAATGGGGAGGACAATAACCAGTTAATCACATCATCTTCGGTTTGCTGAATAGTTATTTTCTCACCGGTTGCCTTGGCAATTGCCTGATCAAGATCAGCCAGGGTATCTTTCGTTGATTCAAGTCCGATTGATAGTCGAACCAATTCTTCCGATACACCGCTTTTAACCAAGTCCTCTGCACTCAACTGCTGGTGCGTTGTTGAGGCAGGATGGATAATAAGTGATTTCGCATCCCCGACATTGGCAACATGTGACCACAGGGTAATACCGTCAATTAATTTTCTACCCGCATCACGGCCGCCTCTGATACCAAAAGTTATGATCGATCCAAAGCCATTCTGTAAATACTTTTTAGCCAGGTTGTGGGATGGGTGGTCAACCAGGCCTGGATAATTAACCCATTCGACTGCCGGATGATTTTCCAGGAATGCTGCAACTTCTTCGGCATTTTTGCTATGACGTTCCATTCGAAGGTGCAATGTTTCCAATCCCTGCAGCAGGAGGAACGCATTTTGCGGACTCAGGCAAGCACCGATATCGCGCAATAATTGAACACGCAGTTTGGTTGCAAATGCTGCCGGACCGACATCGACAAAGCGCAGCCCGTTATAGCTCGCATCCGGTTCGGTGAATCCAGGAAATTTACCGCTTCCCCAATCAAATCGACCGCCATCAACGACAACTCCACCAATTGCTGTACCATGTCCGCCAATCCATTTCGTTGCCGAGTGGACGATAATATCTGCTCCCCACGACAATGGTTTTGTTACATAAGGTGTTGCGAACGTATTGTCAATAATGAGTGGGATACCATTGTCATGTGCAATTTCAGCAACTGCTTCAACATCCAGTACATTAAGACTTGGGTTTGTGATAATTTCACCGAAAATGGCTTTCGTTTTATCCGTAATTGCACCCCGAATACTTTCAAGATCTGTTCCGTCGACCAATTTCACATCAATACCATATTTTGGCAGTGTATTGGCAAACAGGTTGTAGGTACCGCCATAAAGATTGCTGTCAGCGATAATCTCATCACCACTGCCTGCAAGGTTTAAAATTGTCAATGTAATAGCAGACATTCCGGATGATGTTGCCACTGCAGCTACCCCGTCCTCGAGTAAAGAAATCCGTTGTTCAAATGCATCGACTGTCGGGTTCATAATTCGTGAATAGATATTGCCTGGTTCTTTTAGACCAAAAAGATTTTGCGCATGCTCGGTGTCATTGAAAACATAGGAAGTAGTCTGATAGATAGGGACCGCACGTGACCCTGTTGTCGGATCAGGTTCCTGACCACCGTGCAATAATTGTGTTTCCTGGTTTTGAAGATGAAAGTTTGACATAAAAATATTCCTCCTTTGATTTTTTGTTCCAATAATAAGCTTGGATTATTTTGCAATCGCATAACCGCAATAGCTTTTATCTGGAGGAAGAGGAGTAAACAAAAAGCCCTCTTCCTAAGAAGAGGGCGTTGTATGTAACGAGGCCTCCTCTTATCTTCCAGATCACTCCTGACCTGTAGGATTTAGCACCTTCTTAAGCAATCGTTCTGCTTTTAGGTTGCCGGGCTTCACAGGGCCTATTCCCTCCGCCACTCTTGATAAGAGATTGAAAATTATTAAGTTTAATGAATATTATATACTTGGTGTTTGGTATATGTCAAGATGTTTTAAGGACTTTTTTTTAAAATGGGCTGTTGCTTAACATCGTGGTGGATATATTCTTCCTTTGGTTCGTAACCAATACCAACCATCCTCATGTTAAACTCATCAATTGGATTAATATTCTTCACGACAGGCATCATCCTAAGCGTTTAGACCAAGAGATTTATGCTGGATTTGCACCTTTTAATTGAATAAGGAAAAATCCGGTAGTTAAAGCGATCATACAACCTGCCCTATAATTTTGTTTACCCAAGCAGGGTTTTCTTCCACTTCTAATTTATTACAAAGAGATCTATGAACATCTTTAAACTTCATAACGATACTCTTCATAACTCCTGTGATTTCCATCGTATTTCTTCCACATTCCCAACTCTTAAGCATGGATTGTTGCCAATCCTCTAAACCACTTCTTTCAGCTTCATATTTCGCCCAATCTCCAAAAGCATTTGGTTGGAGTCCTTTATCCATATACCAAGCCATTGCCATAGACAAACGCAAATTATCAATGCAATCCAAAGCGTAATAATATTCTTCTCTCCTAACTCTTCTGTAGGTTTCGTGTAAATAGGCAAAAAACTTCATTCTCCAAAGCTCAAATTCTTCGAGTGATGGTTTATACGTTAGATTCATTGATTTATCCAGAACACCAGACATCAATTCATTGGTATCTTTTATCACTTTAATATTTTTCAGCCAAATTGATGGGTGAAAATCATTAGGCTTATAATAAAAAATATCCACTTTTACAAAGCAATCATAGTGAATAACAGTGTAAATCGAGAATGGATTTGCATCTTCAATAAATAGAACATTTCCCCAGTTATTGGGACGAGTGTTTTTGTTGGAAATGTACTCTTTTATTTTTTCAGGCTTAACAACAATTCTAAGGTCGATGTCGGAATATAGATCCGTATTTTCGCTTCCAATTGAACCGCCATAAAAGACTGCTAAAACATTATCATCATTTAATAGATCAGTTTCAATTGATGTTAAAAGTTCCCCTCTGTAATATGGTAATCGTAAATCTCTCTGTTCAAATTTACTTACAAATCCCACACAAAACCACTCCCCCTATAATTGACATACAAACAACATACGATACTTAATGAATATCAAGTTCGTTCATTATACCAGCTGATAATCTTGTTTCGGATTTCCGGATCATCGACTTCTTCTGCGCTTGCTGCCTGGACATTGGCAACCTTCACCTTTGTCCCTTCATCTGTCTGCAATTTTACCACACAATAGCCATACATCTGTGATGGCAGCAGTTCAAGAATTGCTGAACCGGCATACAGTTCATAGATTTTCCAGACATCTTTCTCTTCCAGTTTCCACTCTGAAGCCTGCTGCGCTGGCTCTTCGTTTGGCTGCGACACTTGTTGCTGCGGTAGAGTCCCAGTTCCGGCAGGCATGACTACTTCCACCTTTTTGTGTTTAATCCGGTACAAAACCCGGATGATTTCGGCCATGCCGATCAGCAGCATTCCGTTAATAAACCGGTCACTCATCATAAAAAAGAACTGCCTCCAGTCCGTTTCCTGATCAATATTGCTCCCCTGCATACCGACCCCATATGGTATCTGGGACATAGCATAAGCATGAAAAGTGCCGATAACAATGAACAGCACTCCTGCCCCAAGCAAAATATTAGCAATCCAATTTCCTTTCATTTCTCTCTCCCCCTCCCTTCTCTATTCTACATCCATCTCCTGTTTTCCTGTTAACTATTTTACATTTTTTCTGTCAGATTTTATAGTAGAGGTAAGGAGGTTTTTTACATGACAGAGCGAATTCCATTTACACGTCAGACTTTTTTGGCGTTTGTCCGCGACTTGGACGAGGCAACTGCAGATAAAGAGGCTGCATATTTTAACAACACGATCCGCTGGCATGTTGGCCATGTGCTGGTAACTGCCGAGAGCCTGCTGTTTGGTTTTCCGCAGCACTCAGACAATCTCCCGGAACAGTATCAGGCGATGTTTGCCACCGGAACGAAACCTGCTGATTGGACAGAAGAACCGCCGACGCTGAAGAAATTAGCGCAGGAACTCGAGGAACAGCAGACCCGGATGGAAGGTTTGTCTGCGGATTTCTTTGGCCAAGAACTCCCTTTCAGCCTGCCATTCGGTGATTTTAAAACTTATGGGGATATTCTGGAAATGCTTCTGCAGCATGAGAGTGAGCATTTGGGGAAAATGAAAGCAATGAAACAAGTAGTCACCAAGAAATAAATGGCTAAGAAATTTATTGTTATCGGCGCAGGGATTTTAGGCGCGACCACAGCTTATCAGCTAGCTAAAAGCGGGGCAGATGTTACCATCGTAGACAGACAGGATAAGGGCCAGGCCACAGATGCTGCTGCAGGCATTGTCTGTCCCTGGCTGTCCCAGCGCCGCAACAAGGCTTGGTACCGGCTGGCAAAAGGCGGAGCTAGAATTTACCCGGGAATCATAGCTTCCCTTGCCGATGACGGCGAGACTGACACAGGCTATGCACGTGTCGGTACGGTTCGCTTACATACAGAGGAGAAAAAAATGACGGCAATGCGCGACCGGGCCATCAAACGACGGGAAGATGCACCGGAAATTGGCGACATCTCATTATTGGACTCGCAGCAGACAAGAAAGCTGTTCCCTCCTCTCAGTGATGCCTATGGCGCGGTTCACGTCAGCGGCGGAGCGCGGGTTGATGGCAGAAAAATGCGTGACGCATTGCTCCGCGGGGCAAAAAAGCATGGTGCAGAGTTCATTGCTGGAGAAGCTGAGCTTTTGCGTGAGGGAAATCGCATTACCGGTGTAGTAGCTGGGAATGAAACACGGAAAGCGGATGCGGTCATAGCTGCCTGTGGTGTGTGGATGAATAAATTATGTGCACCGCTGGGTGTGAAATTTTTAGTAACTCCGCAAAAAGCTCAGATCATGCATCTTGAGCTGCCGGAGAAGCAAACAGCCAACTGGCCTGTCGTGATGCCGCCCGATAATTCCTACATGCTTGCTTTTGAGCATGGTCGCATCGTCGTCGGATCCACTCACGAAAATGATGCCGGGCTGGACGGTCGTGTGACTGCTGGCGGCGTGAAGGAAATTTTGACAAAGGGACTGGGAGTGGCACCGGGGCTGGCGGATAGCGCAGTACTGGAAACAAGAGTCGGCTTCCGGCCATTCACCCCAGGCTTTCTACCGGTGATCGGACTGCTCCCCGGATATGAAGGGCTGCTTGTTGCCAATGGCTTGGGAGCATCCGGCCTGACGATGGGGCCGTATATCGGAACACAGCTCGCCCGACTTGCGCTTGGCGAGTCGTTGGAAATCGGCTTGGCGGATTATGATGTGGGTGGTGCTGTTGAAATGGGTGAGGGGTTTTGAGGTTTTTGGAATGGGGTGGGCATCTCTCGATCTAATTTATCACTCGCCCGATTTCGGTTCTCTACTGCAAAACTGGCAGAATTAGCCCTCGGAATGCTTTAGAGAAGCGTCCTCTCGTGTAAATCCGGTTGAATGAGTCCTCGAGATGTCGTAGAGAGATGCTCTTTCCTGCATAACATCACGCTCGCCCAATTCACCCATTCCCGCACCACACCCACTACCTTCCGCCCCCGACACAAGAAAGGCTGTCCCCTCACCAGAGGGGCAGCCTTTCATTCACCACTATTTCACAATCAGCACAGGGCATGCCGCGCGCTTGGCCACTTTATGACTGACGCTTCCCAGAATCAGCGTTTGCAGATTGTTCAAGCCGCGGCTCCCAATCACTACACAGTCGAACTCCCGCTCATTGGCGAATTCTACTATTTTCGGCCCAGGGTCGCCATGTAAGATATGTGTACCGAAAACGACACCAGAGGCCAGCAGTTCATCTCTTACAGGTTTGATTTTTTCTTTGCGTTTCTTTTCAACTTCAAATTTATCGGTGGCATGCAGGACATCCTTCTTAGCAGTATCTCCGTCCACCACATAGACAGCATCCACTGTTCCGCCAAACTTCTCCGCCAGCTCAATCGCATATTTCACTGAGCGTATCGAATGTTCGGAACCATCCACTGCCAGTAAAATCCGCTTAAACATATCCTCCACCCCACCAGCAATTCGTTTTCTCTCATTCTACCATAAAGCGAAGCGGCGTACAGCTATGAACCAGATTAACATCCTGTGCACTTGCCCGCATGGCTTTTCGTCCAGCAAGACGACTCCGTATTTGCACTCAATCAATGACCAGAAGCGTTAGACAACCCGCCAATACGGTTTTTCAGCTGCTTGCTTGCCTGATTCAGCCCGGTATACTCCACTTCGATCCCGTTCTGGGCAAATTTCATCTCAATTTTATCCAGCGCGCCGACCGCAGAGTCATCCCATAAATGAGCATGGGTTAAATCTATCTCCACTTGTTTCACAGAATCTGCAAAATGAAACTTTTTCGGGAAATCACTGACAGATGCAAAGAACAATTGCCCTTCCACTTGATAGACTCGCTTTTGCATGCGCATATCCAGTTCCTCTGTCACTTTCACCTTCGAAATTTTTGCCGCAAAGAAAATCGCGCTCAGCAGGACGCCTGCCAGAACACCGATGGACAGATCATGGGTGATGAGTACAATCGTCACGGTTGTCACCATGACAGCAGCATCGGTTCTCGGGAGTTTATGCAGATTTTTCACCGAAGACCAGTCAAATGTGCTGATGGCCACCATGAACATGACGCCTGCAAGTGCCGCCATCGGAATTTGCACGACGAACCCGCCAAGCACAACGATCAGAAACATCAGGAACACTCCTGCGACAAATGCAGAAAGTCTTCCGCTCCCGCCGGATTTCACATTGATGACCGACTGACCGATCATCGCACAGCCTGCCATTCCGCCGAAAAATCCGGACACGATGTTGGCAATCCCCTGCCCGCGGCTTTCTTTGTTTTTGTTACTTTCCGTGTCCGTCATATCATCCACAATATTGGCGGTCAGCAGGGATTCCAGCAAGCCAATCACCGACAGGGACAGCGCATATGGAAAAATAATCATCAGCGTCTCCCATGTCAAAGGAATGGACGGAATCAAAAATACCGGCAGTTGCTGGGCGATGCTGCCCATATCTCCGACAGTACCAACACTCAGGTTTCCAAACACGGCGATTGCAGTTATCACAATAATCGCCATAAGGGTGGATGGTACTGCTTTGGTAAGCCGGGGGAAAAGATAAATAATTGCCAGTGTTGCCCCGACCAATGCATACATTACCCATGTTTCTCCTACAAAATGAGGGAGCTGGGCGGTAAAAATCATAATCGCCAGCGCATTGACAAACCCGACCATCACCGAACGCGGCACGAATTTCATCACTTTTGCCAGCTTAAATATACCAAATAAAATTTGCAGGATTCCCGTCAGGATCGTTGCAGCAAGCAAATACTGCAGTCCATGATCGGCAACCAGATCCACCATCACGAGCGCCATCGCCCCTGTCGCTGCAGAAATCATCCCCGGTCGTCCGCCGACGATCGAAATAACCACAGCAATACAGAAGGAGGCGTACAATCCGACCATTGGATCCACACCCGCAATAATCGAAAAGGCAATCGCCTCCGGAATCAGTGCCAGTGCGACCACGATTCCGGCAAGCACATCTCCTTTTACATTGCCAAGCCAGTCCTGTTTTAATTGTTCTGCTTTCAATACACTACCTCTTTCTCTATATATTTTTCAGGCTCCATCAGCCTGATCCGAAGTCAACCAACATATCATACCACACTCCGGATCGTTGTAAAAATCCCATGGAAACGTATACATTGAGCATATCCTCTGTTTCTCTTCTGCTTTCTCGCTTTTAAAGCATAAATCCACAGCAAGCCCGCTCAGAGGTTAAAATTTATTTACAGGGATGACAAATTTTGCTAAGCTTATGCTATCTGGCAGGAGGGGATTCGTTTGAAAGGCAAAGTGGCAATTCTGATTATCATTTTACTAACATTAGCCGGGGGCTTATTGGCATGGTTCTGGATGCAGCATCTTCTTGACAATTATGACTTATCCTCCACAGCGCTTGCTCTCAAGCAGTTTTCATTCCGTCTATAACTGGGGAGCGTACCCTGTTTTTCTTCCTTCATTTCTTCCCATCCCTTGACAAAAACAAGACGGATGCAACGCTTAGATAACTTCTCGATCAGCTGTCTCTGTTTCAGATTCATTGAGAATCACCAACCGATTCAAGTGTCATGGTAATCATAGATGGATAGAGTTGCGGGTTAAACCGGTAGTGCGGGGATTCGTGGTGTTTCTCAAAATAAGGGGTAATCTTTTCAATCACTGAGGCAGCTTCCTGTTCGGGAATGTGAAACAACTTGCCTGGTGAAATGTATTTCCCATGTCCGATAGGGATAAGCAATCCGCTGATCAGCTCGCCCCGCTTGGGGGTCTGAAAGTTCTTTTGGAACAAAGTTATTAGCTTGGTGCTTTGTTCAAACACATCTTTAAAAACAAATACCCTTCCGCTAATGCTCTCATCGTCCTCTACTCGATAGAATCCCGGATTCAGATACATCCAGCTTGCAAGCATTTCCTGAAAGTACGCAGGCTTATTTCTCCACTTATGCTTATTCAATTGCAAGTATCGCTGGAAAATGGTCAACCCTTCTGAACCTGAGGGCGAACAGAACACCTTCCACCAGACGAGTGTCGGGTAAATCCTATCCTTATACTCCTCTCTCACGTCCATCCCCCCGACAATTTCTTCTGCAGCATGCTTGATTGGCCTGTCAAACCGGGTGATGGAAAAATAAACCACTTCCTCCAGCACATGAAACAGATCATTCCGGACCTTTTCCGTAAAATAAACGGTGTTATCTGTTTTTACTTTCAACGCGTTTGCCTCCTTTCCTGCTATTCTAGCACGTCTGTAGGAATAGCGCAGAAGCCAAAAATGAATTTTGCCGCCCTCTCCCCATAGAGAAATCGTATATTTCCATAGAGAAAATGGCAGAACCAGGCTTGTTGCCGGCCGTAAAATACAAAATTAGCTATGCGCTTGATTTTTCATAGTATTTTTTGGGGAATCTTTCCTCGAACGCTGCAATCACCTTTCTCCCTTTTAAGAGAGATGCCTGAAATATCGGGCTTTGAATAAATGTAAAAATAAACGTAAAGATGAACACAGGTCCCCCGAGCAAGAGCCCAATCAGCAATACAGATGTTTCTGTGATGATCCTAATTCGGCCTATCGGCTGCCCGAGCTTATCCGAGATTGACAGCATAAAACCGTCGCGCGGTCCTGATCCTACACCGGCTGCATTATATACCCCGCCGCCAATGCCCATCAGGACAATGCCCATGATAATGATGAAATAATCCGGCCATGAGTTGGTTGCCTCGGGAAGAACATCAAGCCATAAATAAAGATCAACGAATGCGCCGACAAGCACGGCATTCAAAAATGTACCAATTCGGATGTACGATTTATCCAGCACCCAGGAGATGAGAATGAGAACAAAGGAAATAATAATTGCCCATGAGCCTATCGAAAGCCCGACCTTTTCAAAAAGAGCCACATTGAGCACATCCCACGGGTGAATGCCTAAATGCTGTACCTTGATTGCCAGACTGATTCCCAAACTGAACAGAAGCAGCCCGAATATGTATGTAGACCATCTGATTGTGAACATCATTGCTGTCAACCTTCTTTCTTTATGCTGCTTAACCAATCATACCAGATAAAAGCCTTTTGCATATAGCAGTCCGCTTGGAGAAATTCGGGCAGAAAAACAGACAGGCATCTGCACCTGTCCGTTAAGCACATTCTATGGGACTGTTGTTAAACAAGTGAAGAGGATTGCTCCTCCAGCAAATTTTCCACTTCTTCCACTGGCATCGGCCGGTAAAACAGAAATCCTTGGGCTTGCTCGCATTTTTTCCCTTTTAAGAATTCATACTGCTGTCTGGTCTCCACCCCTTCAGCCACAATATTCAGCCCCATATCTTTTGCGAGCGTTATAATCGCCGTAATAATTGCCGGATGATTGGAGTCATCAGAGAGGTCCTGCACAAAAGACTGATCGATTTTTAATGTATGTATCGGATATTTTTTCAAGTAATTCAACGAGCTATATTCTACCCCAAAGTCATCAATGGCAATCTTCACACCAAGTTTCACCAGTTGATCGAGGATTTGCTCTGCACGATAAACATTATTCATTGTCATATGCTCTGTCACTTCCAGCTCAAGATATTCCGGCTCCAGCGCGGTATCTGCCAGCACTTCTGTGACTGTTTCCACAAAATGTTCCCCGTGAAATTGCCTCGAGGAGACATTGACCGATATTTGCAGCTGATCATACCCCCGTTCCTGCCAGGCCTTCGTCTGGGCACACGCCATTCTTAGCACTTTTTCCCCAAGCTGCACAATCAGCCCGGTTTCTTCTGCCAATGGAATGAACTGATTTGGCGGAATCATACCCAGTTCGGGATGACACCAGCGCACAAGTGCCTCCAGTCCAACGACGTTTTCCGTCTCTATCTCAATTTTCGGCTGGTAATAAACAACAAATTCATTTTCCTCAATCGCTCGTCGCATATCTTTTTCGAGCTTGATTTTTTGCTCATCCTCGCTGTCAATCTTCTTGCTGTAAAACTTATAATTAGAGGTGCCGCGCTCTTTAGCCGAGTACATTGCCATATCTGCCCTTCTCATCAGGGATTCCATGTCATTGCCGTGGTCCGGATACTGAACCATTCCAATGCTCGTCGACACAAACAATTCATGTCCGTCAATCTCAATTGGTTTACTAAAAATTTCCATGATATCCTCTGCCATCCGGACACCAGATTCTCTCCCCGGAACATCAGGCATCAGCAGGTTAAATTCGTCCCCGCCCATCCTTGCGATCATATCATACGGACCCAGCAGTTCTTTTAAACGTCCCGCTGCAGCATACAGCAGCTTATCGCCAAAAGAATGTCCCAGCGTATCATTGATCATTTTAAATCGGTCGAGATCGAGCAGCATGAGAATAAGCTTCGCCCCATTTTCTTCCGCATTTTTAAGCTCGGTCTTCATTTGTTTTTCAAAATATCTTCGGTTTGGCAGCTCTGTTAAATCATCATGGTAAACCAAATGGCTGATTTGTATCTCCGCCCGTTTCCGTTCTGAAATATCGCGGATAATCCCGCTGAAATAAATGTCCTTCGCAATCGACCAGGTGGATAAAGACAGTTCAATCGGTATACGGCTTCCGTCTTTGTGGAGTCCTTCCAGTTCCACGGCTTTTCCAACGACCTTTGCTTCCTTTGTCATGAGGAAGCGTTTAATTCCTGCTTCCTGAGCGTTGCGCATATGTTTCGGAATAATCATCGTCAGCTTTTTGCCTAGTACTTCAGCTTCCTGATATCCGAAGATCCTGCTCGCCCCTTGGTTCCAGGCAATAATCACGGATTCACTGTCGGCAGATATAATGGCATCATTCGCTGAATCAATGACAGCATGGAATTTCTCTTTTTGTTCCTGCAATTCGCGCTCCAGCTTCTGATATTTGTCCGCATTTCTCGAGGAAATAAACCAAAAGCCAAGCATCAGAAACAAGACAGCCGCAATTATTAATGTGTTCATCACAGAACCTCGCTTATTACCATGGGATAATTACAACTTTCTTCCTAAATCTTGCACTATTTAACCATTTTCTATCATCATCAAACCTAGCAAGAACAGATTTTTTTCTGGCTCAGCGCATAACCGCTATTCTGAATTAATTATAGCACAACTGCTCCAAATAAAATGGATAATTTACAGGCAAATAGCAGAAACTTTGATTTTTTCATGCAAGAAAGTTCTCTTATTGAAGGCTGTTTTTCTAAGGATTGGGACTCGTCCCATCGAAAAACTTTGGCTGTGTTTTTATCAACAATATCTATAGACTGTGAATTAACTCCTCCCGCTCCGGAAATACCCCTCGCTTTCCGCGGGCGTCTGGTGAGCCTCCTCGCGCTGTCGCGCTGCGGGGTCTCACCTATGACTATGATCCCGCAGGAGTCTCGGGGTATTTCCTCCGCTACAGGTGTACTCTTAAAGTCCATCAGCAGCTATCCACTCTGTAGATGGTTGATTGGAGCGGAGGGTATCCGACTCCTGCGGGATGAAAAGCATAGGCGAGACCCCGCAGTGCGCTAGCACAAGGGGGCTCGGCAGCTTCCCGCGGAAAGCGGATGCCCGCAGCGGAAATCAACGAGCACTCTGTCGCATGTTTCCGCAACAGTGAAGTGTAGCTAGAGTCGCAGTTTCCATCAACTCTGAAATAAACTCACCGAAAGTGTCTTTCAAAAAATGCTTGCACCAACCAAGCTTTTTCATAAACTCCCGGTACTTGAGCATAATGACAGTAAACAAATAGGAAGTATGGTGAAGAAATGAATATCAATGAAACCTACCAGCCAGGGGAAATTGTTTATATTATTATTCGCAACCCCCATGCCCAGGATGTTGCCCATGTGCAGCAGGCCGCAGTTGTGGAGAATCCCGACCAGGAAGGAGAACTGGCATTGTTTATCCATGAGACTTATTTTCCCCTGACAGAGGAATTTGCGGTATACAAAACAGCAGAAGAAGCGGAGGAAGCTTACGAGATCGCATTTGGGCTGCCGGAGGATGAGAATTATTATGGTTAAACCGTTTGTCCCACAACTTGTGTATGTCGAACCGAGGGCAATGGAATACCCGCTTGCCAAAGAAATGATTGCGAAATTTGAAAAGATGGACATTGAAATACGGGAGACCACCTCGCATAATCAAATCAGGAATTTGCCAGGGGATAATCATTTTCAGAAGTACCGGACTGCCAAATCCACATTGGTGCTAGGTATCCGCAAAACCTTGAAATTTGATACGTCAAAGCCTTCAGCGGAATATGCCATTCCGTTTGCGACCGGCTGTATGGGACATTGCCATTACTGCTATCTGCAAACGACAATGGGCAGCAAACCTTACATCCGATCCTATGTCAATGTGGATGAAATTTTTGATGCCGCGGAAACGTATATGAAAGAGCGTGCCCCGGAAGCTACACGCTTTGAAGCATCCTGCACCTCTGATATTGTTGGCGTCGACCATCTGACCCACACTTTGAAGCGCGCCATTGAGTATTTCGGCAAATCCGAGCATGGCAAGCTACGGTTTGTCACCAAATTCGCCCATGTGAATCATCTGCTGGATGCCAGGCATAATGGTCGGACACGCTTTCGTTTCAGCATCAATGATGAATACATTATCAAGTATTTTGAGCCGGGCACCTCCCGCCTGCATGAGCGGATCGAAGCGGCAGTCAAAGTGGCGGAAGCGGGTTATCCACTTGGCTTTATTGTAGCGCCAATTTACTTGCATGATGGATGGAAACAGGGATATCACGAAATGTTTGAGAAACTGGAAGCAGCCCTGCCGAGAGCGGCAAAGAAGAATTTGACCTTTGAGATGATCCAGCATCGTTTCACCAAACCTGCCAAACGGGTGATTCAGCAAAATTATCCCATGACCAAGCTGGAACTTGACGAATCAAAGCGAAAATGGAAATGGGGACGGTATGGCATCGGCAAATATGTGTATCAAAATGAGGAACAGGAAGAGATAAAAGATACACTGGGCAGTCATATTCACCACTATTTTCCGGAAGCTAAAATCGAGTATTTTACGTAATCCTGAACTGCCTGAAGCTCATCACACATGGCTTCAGGCAGTTCTACTTCCATTCGGAGAGATCAATCCCTTTTTGCCTTAGGTTAAGAAGACACTCATGCAGATAAGCATCCGTATGCTCCGGGTACAATGGCCGTCCATCAATCCGCTCCACCTCTTTCTCATGCAGGCTGGCTTCATCATGTCTCCCGCAGCTCCTCCCCCGATACATGGGGTCTTCCCAGTTCGGGTCAACCTTGTAACCACGCTTTTTCATCTCTTCCATTACCAGCTCGTGATAAAGAAACAGGCGATAGGGTGAATAGGCAAACACATAGTCCATCGTCGCATGCTTTTTCCCCCAGCCTCATCCTCTTAATGCACAGCATTCCCGATGCTGCCCCAACAGCTGCTGCCGTGGTAAATATGGTATGAGCTTTTCATGCCAAAGCCGCATTGTTTTCCCCCCTTATGTTTACAATCATACCCTTCCCGGGAAAGATAAACATAAAGTGAAACTTCATTCAGTGGGACGCTTTCCCCCACTGAATGTTAGTTGAACCAATCGGGCTTTTACAGGCAGTTTATCTCCCACCTAAGTATTCGGCCTAGTTCTATTTTTGAGATGGGAGATTTACTGCCTGTTAATCTGCGATAAATCAGGCATTATACATTTACTTCCAGATATATAAATCAGAAGTCAGACATAAAATAAAGCACAAAAAGTGAATTTTATGTGTCAATTTCAGGAAAGATTTGTTACAATATATATAAGCAACCGTTTTCATGATTATAAAAGCAATTAGGAGATGATTTCAATGGGTGTCACCCTTATGTTTATGCTGCTTGCAACCTTGACACCGTTTCTGTTCATTCGGTTAGGGAAAAGATTATACGCAATTATCCAGTCCGTTCTTCTCGTCGGCATGTGGCTGTATTTCTTCGCAGTGATGTTCCAGACACCGCCTGCACCATTTTCGTTCTCCTGGACGATGTTCTACGCAAGCCTGATTGTCGCAGAAGTGGCCTGGGTAATGTTTATCATTAGCGAAGTCAAGCAAGCGCAATATAAAAGAAGCAGACTACAGTAAATAACGAAAAGAAACCCCCTCTTTCTAGTTGAAAAGAGGGGGTTTTTATATTGTATATATAAACAGCGATCTTAGCCGTCTCTAACTGTCCTCAGGCTCAAGCTGCATATCAAACAGCTGATACACTGCCAGGATAAAGGAGAAAAGGGCAATCAGCGAAAAAATGAGTTTTGGTGAATATCCCGAATAAAAGGCTGCCCAAAGCGAAACTCCTGCCAGCATGATACACAGCATAAAGCCAGCCATCGGTTTCCACGGTGTGCGTGCCGCTGCGTCTCCATTTACATTATTATTATTATTCAAGTTCATCACATACCTTTACATTTAGATCAATGCCCACTATGGTCTTTCTGCATTTCCTGCTGCTCTTCATGCTGATGATTACCTTCGCCATCATGATCATGCGTAAAGCCAAAGGACATGGTGAACAGCGAGCCGGAAACAATAATGGTTGCTACCACAAAGCTGTGGAACATCATATTCCATGGAGCATGGCCCACGCCTTTTGTTTCCACCATATGCATGAACATAAATAACTGGATGCCTGCCTGGATGACAGCGAGCAGCATGATGGCTGCAATGATCCAGATGACCGGCAGATCTGACCCGAGTGCCGCCCAGACTGAAAGCAATGTCAGGACAATCGACAGTAGAAAGCCGATCAGGTGCTTAATTGGATATTTTCCAGATTCTTTTGCCATACTACACCACCATCCCTATCAAATACACACTCGTAAAGATGAAGATCCAGATCACGTCAAGGAAATGCCAGTAAAGACTGACAATAAATACTTTGTTGCTGGTAACCGCAGTCAGCCCGCGCTGTTTAAGCTGAATCAACAGCAAAATAACCCAGCCAATACCAAGCGTTACGTGCACTCCATGTGTGCCTGCCAGCACATAAAAGGCGGACCAATAAGAACTGGACTGCATGGTTGCACCTTCATGCGAATAATGCACAAACTCGTAAATTTCAAATCCAAGGAACGCCAGCCCGAGCACAATCGTGATAATCAGCCAGGTGATCAGCCCTTTCACTGTTCCTTCCCGCATATTATGAATGGCAACACCGCAAGTGAAGCTGCTTGTCAAAAGCAGAAAGGTCATCACAAGCACGATCCCCGGCTGGAATAATTCTCCCGGAGACGGTGCGTCCGCCGTCCTGCCAAATAACACGGCATAGGTAGCAAACAATGTTGCGAACAAAGCAATTTCCGCAGCAAGGAATATCCAAAACCCGGTAATATTCATTTGTCCCTCATGGGTGCGGTATTCCAGAGGTCCAGCATTTAATTGGTTTTCACTCATGTTTATAACCCCCTTGCCGCGCGTTCAGTGCGTTTGATTTCGTCCACTTCAATATGATGGCCGTCATCGTAATCAAAGGAGCGGATGATCATCATCACCAGGCCGCCGATCAATCCGATAACTGCCAGAGTGATCCATTCAAATACGAGGAAAAAGCTTGCGAAGAAAAGAATCCCCATCATGATAAACGGCTTCCCTGTATTGTTCGGCATATGGATCGGTTCCAGGTTTTCCTCATCAAAGGTTGTTTTGCCTTTTTCCTTCATTTCCAGGAAGGCATCATGTGTATTTACCTGTGGAACGGTGGCGAAATTGTATGCCGGTATTGGCGTAGGTGTGGCCCATTCCAGCGTTCTTCCGTAGCCCCACGCATCACCACTTATTTCCCGCTCACTGTAGCGGTAGCTGTAGTAAATACAGTAGACAAAGATAGCAAATGCCAGTCCCATCATGAATGCACCCATCGTGGAGATGAAATTAAGCGTGAACCATTCCGGTGTAATGGTGAAAATCCGTCTTGCCATCCCGTCCAGCCCTAGGAAGTACTGCGGGAAGAAACAGACATGGAATCCAATCAGGAACAGCCAAAAACTCCATTTCCCGATGCGTTCGTTCAATTTGTGTCCAAACATTTTCGGATACCAGTAGACCAGTCCGGCAAAGCAGGCAAAGACAGTACCCGGAATCAATACGTAATGGAAATGCGATACCAGGAAGTACGTATTATGGTACTGGTAATCTGTCGCTGCCATACCGAGCATCACCCCGGTCACCCCGCCAATCACAAAACTCGGAATGAACGCCAGCGACCAGAGCATCGGCACGGTCAAAACAATCCGCGATTTATACAGGGTTGCCAGCCAGTTGAATATTTTCACACCCGTAGGCACCGCGATAAGCATTGTCGTAATCGAGAAGACCGAGTTGACAAATGCACCTGCACCCATAGTAAAGAAGTGGTGCACCCACACAAGGAAACTCAATCCCGCGATCAGGATAATCGACCAGACCATCGCGTTATAACCAAATAACCGTTTTCGGGCAAACGTGGCAATGACCTCGGAAAAGATACCAAATGCCGGCAGAATTACGATATACACTTCCGGGTGTCCCCACATCCAGAACAGGTTGGCCCACATCATCGGCATCCCTTCCCCTGTCAGTGTGAAAAACTGGGAACCGAAAATCCGGTCAATCGTCATCAATGCCAACGCTACTGTCAAAATCGGAAAAGCAAAAACGATAATAAATGATGTGATAAATGTAGACCATGTAAAGATCGGCATTTTGAATAACGTCATGCCTGGTGCACGCATTTTTAAAATGGTCACCATCAGGTTAATCCCTGTCGCCAGGGTACCAATCCCGGACAGCTGCAGTCCCATTAAGTAAAAGTTTTGCCCAGGACCCGGGCTCATCGCCGCACCGGCAAGCGGTGTGTAGCTGGTCCAGCCAGCATCAGGCGCTCCGCCGATAACAAACGAAATATTAAACAGCATGGCACCGAAGAAAAAGGACCAGAAACTCAGCGCATTAACAAATGGAAAAGCAAAATCTCTCGCCCCGATTTGCAGCGGGACAATAATATTCATTAACCCAATCAGAAACGGCATGGCCATAAAGATGATCATGACCGTTCCATGGGTCGTAAAAATTTCATCATAATGCTGCGCGTTCAAAAATTGCATGTTCGGGAAAGCCAGCTGTGTACGCATCATCAGCGCATCCGCTCCGCCGCGGAACAGCATGGCCAGCGCACTCAGGATGTACATAATCCCGATTTTTTTATGATCGACCGTTGTCAGCCATTCGCGCCACAGCCATCCCCATTTCTTAAAATAGGTCAATATAAAGAGGATGGCGGATGTTACGAGCGCGATAGCAACCATACCCCCATAAATCAGCGGTTCACCCGTAACGAAAAATTCATCCAATTGCATACTTGTTCACCTGCTTTCCAATCTTACTGCTATTCATTTTCAGATATCCAGCCTGGGCCAGGCACATTCTCAATATGCAGTGTTTCGTCGTAAGCATTCCTATGTCGGATGATGGAATAATCACGTCCGGCATTCGTGCCATGATCAACCCACTGCAAATGTGTGGAAGAAAATGTCATTTCTTCTACTAAGCTAGGCTTGAGCAACGAGTCATATTCATCCTGTGTCAGCTCAGGCGCTTGTTCCTGTGTCTCTTGCACCCATGTATCGAATTGTTCTTGAGGCTGGGCTTGCACTTCAAAGGTTTGTGCGGTGAAGCCTTCACCATTAAAGTTGGCATTGCGCCCATTATATGTACCGGGCACATCCGCCTGCAAGTAAAGAATATTTTCCATTCCCGCCATGCCATACTTCTGTCCGCCCAGCCGCGGAATCCAGAAGGACGCCATTGAATCCGCCGAAGACAGGTGGAATTCAATCGCACGGTCTGTCGGAATGTGCAAATAATTGACTGTTTCAATACCCTGCTCCGGATAACTGAAGAACCATTTCCAGTCCGCGGAAGTTGCATAAACCACCAGTGGCTCCTTATCCGCACTGGACTCTGGCGGCTTCTCCAGCTCAAACAGGGTCGTCACTGTCGGAATGGACAAGGCCGTCACAATGATAATTGGAATCACCGTCCAGACCACTTCAATCAGTGTATTGCCATGAAGATTCGGCTTATAGTCCTCGTCTTTCCGGTTCGGCTTATTATCACGGTATTTGAAGACCATGACCCCAAAAGCCACAAAGACGACGATAATAATTCCAAACATAAAATATAAAGAATATATCATTAAATCTTTCTGGCTCTGGGCAACCGGACCTGCCGGATCAAGCACCGCCAGCTCGCACCCGCTCAAGAATACAATAAAACCTAACGGCACGAGCGCCAGCCACTTCTTAAAAGGATGTCGTTGTTGATTCATTCGAAAACACTCCTGCACTCACAAAATTAATGCGGTTATCCTGTACTACTCACAGCATATACCCGTTATTCTAACAAATGAAGCAGAAATATGGGAGTAACTTTACACTTTTTAATACAATGTTCAATTTTAGATAGGGAAATCTGCAACAAAATGTTCAATATTGGGAGCGGTTGCAGGATGAAAGCTTTTTTTGAACTTGGAAAAGCAGAGATGGCTCGGGAGCTTCTCTGCTTTTTAGTATTTATTTTTTCGCCGTATATTTCTTAACAGCCGGCAAGATTTCCGTTGCGATGATTTCAATATTTTTCCTAAACTTATTAAATGGCATGCCGCCAAAATCAATTTGTGCAATATAGCGCTGATGGCCAAAAACTTCATGCTGGTAAAGGATTTTCTCAATAATCTCCTGCGGGCTGCCGATATTCATGACACTATCCTTGCTCGCACCATGCTCAAAACCTCTTCTCGGGAAGCCTTGCCCGTTTGTCCGCTTCATTCCTTCATTAATATGCGGATACATCTCCTCAATGGCCTGCTGGGAGGATTCTGCAGCATAGAAAAAGCCGGCTGTTGCAAGCGGCAATTCGGCTGGGTCATGTCCACCCTGTTTAGCTGCCTCCCTGTAAGCATCCACCGTCCGTTTAAAACTGGATACAGGTCCGCCCAAATGAGCCATAAACATCGGTACCCCGGCATACCCTGCCTTCATTGCACTGGCAGGTGTGCCGCCAACCGCACGCCAAATCGGCATTGAACCATTCTGCGGACGCGGAAGCACTCTTGCGCTTTTTAACGGCGGCCGAAACTCCCCACTCCAGCTCACGACTTCTTCTTCATTAATTTTCCGCAGTAATTCAAATTTCTCTTCATACAACTCTTCATAATAGCGGATATCATATCCCAGCAAATCAAAAAGCCCCACACGGGATGCTCGCCCGGCAACAATTTCCGCCCGCCCCCTGGAAATGAGGTCAAGGGTCGCAAAGTTTTCATACACACGCACAGGATCCGAAGTGCTGACAATCGTCGAGGAGCTGGCTATCTTTATATTCTTCGTCGCCTGCGCAATCGCGGATAGAACTACCGCATGCGCCTGTGTCGCAAAAAACTCCTGGTGACTTTCCCCCACACTGAAGAAATCCAGCCCCGCCTCATCCGCTAGTTTTGCATACTCAATAATCTCATGAATCCGCTCTTCAGCGGAAATTCTTTTTCCAGTCGCAGGATCTGGTAAATGATCTCCTAATGTATAAATGCCAAATTCTAATCCTTTATCCGGGTCGATGCGATATTTTTCCATTTATGTTGTCACCTTTCTTTTTTGAAGCTTGGTTTTATTATAGGGGATATGATGGTGGATGGTAAGCGAAGGGGGTTGGAAACAGTCATATTAAAAAGCCAATGCATGTTCAATTTAACACGCATTGGCCTTTGACACGGCATTAACAAAAAGAAATTAATTCTATATCCCACTCTTCTTGCCACCTAACTTGTCTCGGTATCTTCATTATAATTCTTTTTCATAAACAAGCCAACATATTTCAAAAAATTCATGTATCCTTTCTCGCATTTCATGTATAGTTAGAGTAATACACAAATACGCAGCTTCATTATATAGAAATGGGGGAAATGAATGAGAAAAATTATTTTATCGACAGAAAGCGGAGCGGATTTACCAGAGGATTTAGCAACAAAACATAATGTCCAAGTTGTTCCCATGCACGTCATCATGGATGGTGAGGATTATTTAGATGGTTCCCTGCCCGTAAAGGAGATTTACGACTATTATGACCGTACGAAAAAGATACCAACTACAACGTCAACAAATTCCCATGAATATCATGATTTTTTCACAAAGATAAATGCAGATTTTCCCGAATGCATCATCGTTCATATTGGCTATACGTCAAAGGCCTCTTCTTCCTTTCAAAATGCAGTAATTGCATCAGAAGAATTCGACAACCTTTTTCTCATCGACGCTTTGAATGTTACAGGTGGATTAACTGCCATTGTGATGTATGCTGTTACCCTGCTAGAGCAAGAACCTGGGATCGAGCCTAGTCATTTAGTAGAAAAAATTGAATCCATCATTCCTAAATCAAAACTTGCGTTCGTACCAGGCAGCTTGGAATTTTTGCGAGCTGGAGGACGCGTAAGCAATACAGCATATCTCGGAGGTGCTTTGTTAAAAATTAAACCGCGAATCGAACTAATCGATGGAAATCTTGTTTCAAACAAAAAATACCGTGGGAAAATGAACAGATTATCCGAAAAGCTTATACGTGACTTTTTCAATCAATACGACATTAATCGGGATCAGCTTTATTTAATCTACTCTATCGGTCTCGATGAAGCGATTAAGCAGCGGATGAATGAAATCGCAGCAGAGCATGGTTTCCTAAACATAAAATGGATGCAAGCAGGGGCAATGATTTCTACACATTCGGGGCCTGGTGGTTTTGGGATTGCGGGAATAGAACATTAATTTGTAAGGAAAAAATATAAAAAGATGGGGGCTGGGACAAAACTCCAGTAAATTAAAAAATAAGCGTGGTACTTCACTAATTCATACTAGTGGGTACCACGCTTATTTTTAGTAAACAAAAAGGATACCTTCTGATAAAATTAAAGTAACGACACAATAACTATCGGAGGTATCCTTATGTTTAAACATTATACCATGAATCAAGTCATTTTGCCGATGGATTTGGAAATTAAATTACAAGAAAATGATATTGCTTATGCTGTACATCATGCCGTGGAGAATATACCAGAGGAAGCATTCGCTGGACTTTTGCGTGAAACAGGCTGCCCTGCCTACAACCCACGGATGATGATGAAGGTTATTTTGTGTGCTTACACGCAATCGGTTTTTTCCGGCAGAAAGATCGAGGCGATGGTGAAAGACAGTGTGCGCATGATGTGGCTCGCTCAAGGATATGAGCCAAGTTATCGCACCATCAATCGCTTCCGTGTCCACCCAGAGACCAAAGAATTACTGCGTCAGTGCTTCGTGCAATTCCGTTGTCAGCTGGTGGAAGAAGAACAAATTGATGAAGAAGCGATTTTTATTGACGGAACCAAGATGGAAGCGAATGCCAATAAGTTTACGTTCGTATGGCGAAAGTCGACGGAAAGACACAGTGCCAATCTGGTGGAAAAGTCCAACCAAATGTATGAGGAATTATTGGAAAAAGAAATTATTCCAGAAATCGAACGGGAACGTCAGAAAGAACTATCTACGAAGGAACTCCAAGAAGTAGTAGAGAAGCTGGATGACGAGGTAGAAACATACGACAAACAAATAGAAGCGAGTGATGACGGAAGCGAACGGAAACAGCTTCGCTCGGACCGTAAAGCGACGAAACAATATCACAAACAATTCAAGGATTATGTAGCACGCAAACAAAAATACCAAAACGATATGAAAATTTTCGAAGAGCGCAACAGCTACTCGAAGACAGATCATGATGCCACTTTCATGCGGATGAAAGATGACTATATGAGGAACGGCCAATTAAAAGCAGGTTATAATGTGCAGGTTGCGACAGAAGGTCAGTATGTGCTCGCTTATGATGTCTTCCCAAACCCGACCGATACACGTACCTTCATCCCATTTCTGGATAACATTGAGGAAAATTTCTTTAAGCTGCCGAAGCATATCGTCGCTGACGCAGGGTATGGAAGTGAACAAAACTATGAAGATGTCATGGAAAACCGAAAGCGCATCCCGCTGATTACTTATAACCAGTATCGAAAAGAGAAGAAAAAGAAACACAAGAATAACACTTTCCATCCCGCCAATTGGGAATATAACGAAGAAGACGATACATTCACCTGCCCCAATGGCAAACAATTAATGTTCAGCTACATGTCCAAACGAACAGACAAATACGGGTTTACACGAACGTTTAACGTCTATGAGTGTGAGGACTGTTCTGGCTGCCCATTGCGTTCCCAATGCACCAAGGCGAAGGAAGGAAACAATCGAAGAATCTATTATAACGAAAAATGGGAACACCAAAAAGAATATATTAGGCAGCTGCTTTCGGAAGAAGAAACTGGTGAAATCTACGGCAAACGTAAAATTGATGTGGAACCAGCCTTCGGATTTCTGAAGGCTAATTTGTGCTTCACTCGCATGTCGGTGAGGGGTGAAGAGAAAGTAGAAAATGAATTAGGATTTGCCTTCATGGCGGTAAACTTGAGGAAGTATACCGCCATGAAGAGCAATCAACCAATAGATAATGAAAATAATCCAACGAAAAATGGTTCCGATCATCAAAAACCGATGATCGGAACCATTTTTAGGTTATTTCTGGCTGGTTATGTCCCAGCCTCTATCAGATTTCCTCAGCTTCCTATGCAGCTACCATAAAGTCCCCAGGTTGTTAATAGATAGTAAGATAGTATTACTTCAAGATGTTGTTCTCGCTTTTTTTATACGTCGAGAAATTCATTTTCCAGCACATCGTCATACACCAAGACATGTCCATTTTCCATTGTTTCATAATACTTCTTATATAAAATTTCCATTAGGGCTCCATCCATTTGCAAAGATTTATCTGGGTGAGTAATTACATATAAAAAGAAGAAGCACAACAAGCAGAATAAATCTGTCTGTTGTGCCTTCTGTCGTGCAAAACTTCCCATTATCTCCTTTTAAAAGCCGTTCCCATGTTTTAGTTGACTTTAAAATTTAATTAGTTTAATATGTTTAATATAAATTAAAATCACTAGAAAAAGGGTGATTCTATTGTCCAACGAGCAAGAAACAATGGATCAAGCTAGAGACATGATGATTAGTGCGATTGCTCAATCCATGGTTATCTATGGGGTGACCCCATCTATTGGTCGAATATACGGTGTTCTATATTTTTCCTCAGAACCATTGACCCTTGATGAAATTAAGGATCAAGTTGCAATGAGTAAAGCGAGTGTAAGCAATGGAATGCGAGAACTGCAAGAGACAGAAATGGTCACAAAGGTTTGGAAAAAAGGGGACCGAAAAGATCATTATATTGCAGAGAAAGATTTTTTAAGGAATTTCATGACGTACTTTATAAAAAAAATACGCCAAGAACGTAATTTGATCATGAAGGCAGCAGAACAAGTTGAGCCTATTTTAGAAGATGTAGCAAATCATACAACTGATCAATATGTAAAAGAAAAGGCACAGGAAGACCTTGCACTAATTAAAGATTCTTACCGATATTTTGATTGGACAATGCGGCTTGCAAATGCAATGGAATCTGGGGAGGTATTTAACTATTTGCCTAAAACACCGGAAGAATAAGGAGATATGACATGAACAAACAAAACACTGCCTTGGTGCTCATTGATCTTCAAAAGGAAAGTAATTTTGGACTTGAACAAATGGACCAAGTAGTTACCAATGCAAAACAACTGATTGACGGGTTCCGAGCACAAAACATCCCTATTATTTATACTCGTCAAATTAATCGAGCTGATGGAATTGGTCTTCCCTTAGGCGAACCATTAAACGACGATGGTACACCTTTTTACTACAACACAGCTAACGAAAGCATCGAAATTCTAGATGAAATAAAACCACAAGATGGTGACATCGTCATTGATAAATATCGTTGGAGTGCTTTTTACGAAACGAATCTGGATCTTATACTTAAAAGTCTAAATGTAAAAAACGTTGTCATTGGTGGAGTCGTAACAGATGGTTGCCTATTAACATCTGCGTTTGATGCCTATTTTCGAGATTACAATATCCATCTTGTCAAAGATATCTGTACCGCTTCGAATGAAGGATCCCATATGGCATCACTTATGATGATGGCAAATTGGATATATGCACTTAATATCTATGATACCACGAATATCCTCAAGCGTATGAATGGAGAGAAATATAATTCTTGGAGATCAGATAAAGTCGATTCATTACAGTATAATCCAGAAAATATGCGAGAGATATACAATAAATTCAACTAGGAGGAATTTATGATGAAAAAGTTATTATTGGTTTTTATTACTCTAGTTTTATTGACACTAGCTGCTTGTAGTAATGGCGAAGAAGAAAATAACACAACGAACGAGGAGTCAGCAGCTGATACAACGGAAAATACAACAGATAATGAAGAAAACCAAGAAAAAGGAATTCTTGTTTTTGGTCAAACTCCTTGGACAAGTACTGCACCACCAACACAAATTGCCAAACAAATTTTAGAAGAACAAGGATTTGAGATTGAAGTAGAACATGTTTCCCAGCCAATTATCTGGGATGGTATGAAAAATAAAAACATTGACTTCTTTATGGATGCATGGTTGCCATATACGGAAGCTGCCAGATGGGAAGAGTATAAGAATGATTTAGTGAAAGTATCTACAAGTTATGAAAATGCACAACTTGGTTGGGTCGTACCTTCTTATGTGGAAGAAAACTCCATTGAAGATTTAAAGCAAAACGCAGAAAAATATAATGGAGAAATCGTTACTATTGCTGAAGGCGCAGGTATTGTAGAACTTTCACAAGAATTAATGGCAGGGGAAAATTTAGAAGAACACGGATTTGACCTAACACCTTCAAGTGAAGGAGCAATGATTTCCGTTGCACAAAGTAAAATTAATAATGAAGAGCCTGTTGTATTCACTGCTTGGAGACCACATTCTGTCTTTGCACGTAACGATCTGAAATTTTTAGAAGGTCAAGAAGAGTACTTCAAACCAGATAACGTCTATGTGCTATCTTATAAAGGGATTGAAGAAGAACATCCAGAAGCATATGAGATTTTATCTAACTGGAGCATTTCCATTGATGATGTAGAAACAATGATTAGTAAAAATGAAGAAAACGGTACATCCTTTGAAGACTTAGCAACAGAATGGATTGAAAATAACCGTGATAAAGTTGATCAGATGATCGGAAAATAACAACTCAGCCCTTTGTACCAAGTAATTAAAATACAAAAAACTAAAAAAGAAGTAATCGCGACCGGCCAAGGCATGCGATTACTTCTTTTTAGTATAATCCCTTTGAAATTTTTCTTAAGACCACGGGGTCAGGCCGTTAGTTTTGTTTTTCCATATAGTTTCACTGAATTAAACTTTTCAAAGTACCCAAATCTTGTTTCCAACGAATATCCTTCATCTCACCCATGGTTTTTCATCAGTAATTATTTTTATCCCTTTTATTTTGTTTTTCAGCCCTAAATTGCAATAGTAAATGCAACACCCTTTGTAAAAAACCGCTATATAAGGTTTTCTGTAATTTGTGATGATGGGGCCTAGGCCCCATCATCACAAATTTTTTACGAACGCTTGGGCCGTGATTTGATAGTCTAATATTTTCCTAGAGTGAGTTGCCTAAATAAAGGGCATAAGAAAAACCGGGCAAAAACCGCCCCGTCCTTTTCTCTCCTCCAGATTGTTCACAATTAAATCTTGGTGGAGTTGACGGATCCCCCTCCTTCCATCAAATCAAAATCTCTTACAACGTCATAAGGAATTTCCTCTTCTTCATGACACATCAAACAATGATAATTGATCGACGTCTTCTTCGGTTGTAGATGGTCGATCCCCTTTTTCTTTTTGAGTTTCTTTCGGTTGGTTTGTTCGAGATAAGCAATCATCCTCTCCATATAGCGTCTTGCGTCCGTGGAAAATGCCACTTTTATTTCTAAATTTACCACCCTCCGGACACACTTCTCCCACGTACTCATAATAATTGTCGCAGTGCGGGCATATCATGAGGTCTTTTTGGCCACTGGAAATCACACGCTTTCTCCACGTTTGGCGGCGGAGCGTTTTCTTCACTTTCAATATCCAGCGTCTTTTTCCTTGCTGCCAGGTTGCCAGCAATTTTTAACTTATGCTTTTGCTTCTTCTGGAATAGATGCCATAATAAAGAATCGTTTTGCATTGCTCAACTGGAATATGGCGGATCAAACGGCTGATATATGCTTCTACCATCAGGGTTTTACGCTTCTCTTGTTTATCTTTTTTATCGATATATTTGAATGTCACCGTTTGCCCATCATATGCCTCAATGCGATTGATTCCAATCGCTAGTCGACGCATATAGCGGCCAATGTAGCGCAATTGATCTCTGATTTTCCCTCGTTGTTTTGGTGCATACACATAGAAGCCTTCTCCATTTTCGGAAAAAGCCTTTTGTAAGCGCAGCTGAATCCGCTTCTTTTCTTTTTCAGGTTTCTTCAGATTAGCTTCAATACAATAGTCTGCCATTGCTTCCGAAGCATGTTGAAAGGGAGAAAATCATACCCTTTCCATTTCCCTTTATTCATTATACCTCCCATTGTCACCAGCATATGGACTTGGGGGTTAAAGTTCACTTTCGAACCAAACGTATGTAATCCGGCTATGATACCTGGCTTTAACTTTGCCTTCTTCCCAAAGAAGCCTTGTATCAATTTAGCAGTCTCGTCCATCAATCGCTTTAAGAGATGGCGGTGCAATAAAAATATGTCCCGTAATCCATCGTAAAGATGACATGGCGATGGTTCACTTGTAGGAAATCTTCTGTAAGCAGACGACTCCACTCTTCACTCTCCCCAAGGGAACAGGTTGTACAAAAGCGGTCTTTACATCGGTAAGAAACTTTTCGAACCTCATGGCAGCCCTCGCAAACAAAGAGTTTAAACCCATTTTTCGGATTCCCGCAGTCACGGAATCTTTCTAACCCCTTAATGACTACTGGCCGGATCTTGTCTCCATGTTTTTTTTAAAATGACTCCCAATGCTGGTTTTTATCAAAGAAAATTTGTTTTAAAATGTTTTTCTCCATACATTAAAGCTACCACAGTGGAAAGCACTGTGGTAGGGGTGAGAATTTATACTTTCTTATCTTTTGAAGAAAAGAGGCACAAAATGAAAAGACAGGAATTTAATCCTGTCTTATTCGCTTCGATCACAGTATTTAATTATTTTTGTATTTAGGTTTGATACCGGTGGTCGGGTTCGAACCGACACTCCGTAAGGAACACGATTTTGAGTCGTGCGCGTCTGCCAATTCCGCCACACCGGCATGTAAATAAGTTTGGAGGCGGTAACCGGATTTGAACCGGTGATAAAGGATTTGCAGTCCTCTGCCTTACCACTTGGCTATACCGCCTTATGAAAAAATCATGGAGCGGAAGACGGGATTCGAACCCGCGACCCCCACCTTGGCAAGGTGATGTTCTACCACTGAACTACTTCCGCAAGTGGCTGGGCCACCAGGATTCGAACCTGGGGTACACGGGATCAAAACCCGATGCCTTACCGCTTGGCTATGGCCCAATTAAGCATATGGGGCGACCGGTGGGGATCGAACCCACGAATGCCGGAGCCACAATCCGGTGCGTTAACCGCTTCGCCACGACCGCCATAATGTTAGATGGCAGGGGTAGTAGGAATCGAACCCACATCAAAGGTTTTGGAGACCTTCGTTTTACCATTAAACTATACCCCTATATGAATGGTGGAGGGGGAGAGATTCGAACTCCCGAACCCTGAGGGAGCGGATTTACAGTCCGCCGCGTTTAGCCACTTCGCTACCCCTCCACAGTTAAAATGCAAAAAACTGAATAAATGGTGGCTCGGGACGGAATCGAACCGCCGACACACGGATTTTCAGTCCGTTGCTCTACCGACTGAGCTACCGAGCCTTATTAGATTCAGAAAAAAATGGCGGTCCGGACGGGACTCGAACCCGCGACCTCCTGCGTGACAGGCAGGCATTCTAACCAACTGAACTACCGGACCATATATTGGTTGCGGGGGCAGGATTTGAACCTGCGACCTCTGGGTTATGAGCCCAACGAGCTACCAGACTGCTCCACCCCGCGGTGTAAAGATAATGGTGGAGGATGCAGGGCTCGAACCTGCGACCCCCTGCTTGTAAGGCAGGTGCTCTCCCAGCTGAGCTAATCCTCCATTTATTGGTGACCCGTACGGGATTCGAACCCGTGTTACCGCCGTGAAAGGGCGGTGTCTTAACCACTTGACCAACGGGCCACTTTATATATTAAGTGGCGGAGAGCGAGGGATTCGAACCCTCGAGGCCGCGGTAGCGGCCTACACGATTTCCAATCGTGCTCCTTCGACCACTCGGACAGCTCTCCATGGCTCCACAGGCAGGATTCGAACCTGCGACCGATCGGTTAACAGCCGATAGCTCTACCACTGAGCTACTGTGGAATTTTATGAATTAGATTGCCTGGCGGCGTCCTACTCTTGCAGGGGCAAGGCCCCAACTACCATCGGCGCTGGAGAGCTTAACTGCTGTGTTCGGCATGGGAACAGGTGTGGCCTCTCCGCCATTGCTGCCAGACAAGGAATTCATGTAATGGTCGCTCTAAAAAGAGTGACAACCAATATTATAATCGATTTTGGAGAAAAATCAAGTATAAATACTAATTATGTAAGAATTTACACCCTGAAAACTAAATAAGCGCACACGGAACATCGAAATAATATTAGTTAAGTCCTCGATCGATTAGTATTCGTCAGCTCCACGTGTCGCCACGCTTCCACCTCGAACCTATCAACCTCCTCGTCTTGGAGGGATCTTACTCACTTAATGTGATGGGAAGTC
>NZ_NIXK01000028.1 GCF_002763455.1 Lentibacillus sediminis | reverse complement strand
TGTGGTGCTCCGGAGTTCTCTTCGGGCCAGGGCCTAAGCCGCGCCAGGCGAGGGACGGACATTCATGGCGAATGGCGGCCGTTCTTCTCGTTCTGCCAGCGGGCCCCTCGTCTCTCCACCCCATCCGTCTGCCGGTGGTGTGTGGAAGGCAGGGGTGCGGCTCTCCGGCCCGAGCGCTGCCCCGCGCGCACTTTTCTCAGTGGTTCGCGTGGTCCTTGTGGATGTGTGAGGCGCCCGGTTGTGCCCTCACGTGTTTCACTTTGGTCGTGTCTCGCTTGACCATGTTCCCAGAGTCGGTGGATGTGGCCGGTGGCGTTGCATACCCTTCCCGTCTGGTGTGTGCACGCGCTGTTTCTTGTAAGCGTCGAGGTGCTCCTGGAGCGTTCCAGGTTTGTCTCCTAGGTGCCTGCTTCTGAGCTGGTGGTGGCGCTTCCCATTCCCTGGTGTGCCTCCGGTGCTCCGTCTGGCTGTGTGCCTTCCCGTTTGTGTCTGAGAAGCCCGTGAGAGGGGGGTCGAGGAGAGAAGGAGGGGCAAGACCCCCCTTCTTCGTCGGGTGAGCGCCCACCCCGCGCACTAGTACGCCTGTGCGTAGGGCTGGTGCTGAGCGGTCGCGGCTGGCCTTGGAAAGTTTCTCGAGAGACTCATTGCTTTCCCGTGGGGAGCTTTGAGAGGCCTGGCTTTCGGGGGGGACCGGTTGCAGGGTCTCCCCTGTCCGCGGATGCTCAGAATGCCCTTGGAAGAGAACCTTCCTGTTGCCGCAGACCCCCCCGCGCGGTCGCCCGCGTGTTGGTCTTCTGGTTTCCCTGTGTGCTCGTCGCATGCATCCTCTCTCGGTGGCCGGGGCTCGTCGGGGTTTTGGGTCCGTCCCGCCCTCAGTGAGAAAGTTTCCTTCTCTAGCTATCTTCCGGAAAGGGTGCGGGCTTCTTACGGTCTCGAGGGGTCTCTCCCGAATGGTCCCCTGGAGGGCTCGCCCCCTGACCGCCTCCCGCGCGCGCAGCGTTTGCTCTCTCGTCTACCGCGGCCCGCGCCTCCCCGCTCCGAGTTCGGGGAGGGATCACGCGGGGCAGAGCCTGTCTGTCGTCCTGCCGTTGCTGCGGAGCCATGTGGCT
>NZ_NIXK01000027.1 GCF_002763455.1 Lentibacillus sediminis | reverse complement strand
GTTATCAGCAACATGTTCAGGAGTAGAACGTTTATATTGTTTCTTCTTTACCCGAATGACAGAACGTAAATGAGAAATTTTCATTAATCTATATATCCTCTTGTGATTGAGTTTCTCATCAAACTTTCTATTCATATGTAGCGTCATTTGACGATATCCAAAGATTCCATCAACTTTTTCATGGAGGTCTTTCATCTCTTTTATGATTTCTTCATTCAATAGTTCTTGCACAGTAGGTATGCGGTTCAGCCACTTATAGTAAGCTGCTCGGGAAATGCCGGCTATATTACAAAGTAAAATAATGCTTAGCTTCTCTTTCTCATGAAGCTCCTGAATAGCGATATACTTGTCTTCAAACCGGGTTTGGCTTATTTTCGCCTCCTTTCGATCTCCTCTAACTTTTTTAAGAATAAATTCTCCGCACGTAATCGTTCATTTTCACTTTCTAACTTTTTCATCTGAAGGTTGACTTTCTCCTCTGGAGTTAGCTCTGCTTCCATTTTTGTTCTTCCGCGTTTATCTTTAAGTGCTTCTTCTCCATCCATTTCATACTTCTTAACCCACTGATACACTTGTTGATAAGAGACACCATGTGTTTCAGCTGTTTTCTGATAATCTTTTCCGTTCCCCAAACAATCAAGCACAATTTGTATCCGTTCATCCCAAGCAGTTTTTCTTCCTTTAGTCATAGAGCTCGTCCTTCCCTTTGACGTATCCTTTATTTCTCTATGACTATTATACTTGTTAATCCACCCCCTGAGGACAGATTCATTTGATATTTCATACTTTCTGGCAACCTCACGTAAAGAATAATTGCCAGAAAGATAATCACTTATGGCAGAATGTTTTAATTCCCGACTATATGCTTTCCAAGTGGTGGATTCTTTTAGACCTTCTGTACCATAGTTATCAAATTTATATTTCCACTCTCTAATTGTGGATTCAAACACCTTATACCTCTTCATAATTTCAGCTAAGGAATATGTACTCTCCTCCCACACCTTTAAGACTTCCATCTTATATTCTGGAGTAAAAGCTCTTTTAGACACAAAAATCCCCCTAAGATAAACAAGTTTTATTTTTTAACCTGTCTACCTTAAGGGGAGCATATCA
>NZ_NIXK01000026.1 GCF_002763455.1 Lentibacillus sediminis | reverse complement strand
GTCGCGGTCAGAAAGGGGGGACACGCGCCCAGCCGCGGGAAGAAGAGAGCGAGGAGGCGGGCGGGAAAGAGACGGCACCCGGCGGCACGGGAGGACGAGCCGGCGAACCGTCTCAGGGGGTCCCCGAGAGGCCGGCGGGAGGGGAGGGCGGCGGGGGTGGAGGATCTTACTCACACGCAACCCCCGGGACGCACAGCCCACAGACGCCGGGTCCCCCCCAGGGAAGCCGGGACGCAACGGGTCAGCGAGGCCCTCTCCCTCCCCGAACTCGCAACACCCGGGGGTGACTCGCATCGGCGCACGGACGCCGCGGCGTCCCGCGGGCCGGCGCCGGAGCGGGTACCGCCCGGGTGAAGGAGAAGCGGAGACGAAGAAGAGCCACGGGGGCCACGGGCCCCGACCGCCCCTAGCGGCCGCGTGCGGCGCGAAGGCGCCCACCGAGGGAGGGAGGGACGGACGGACGCGGGACGCCAAACCCTCCCTCGCAACGCCACCGGGGATACCACCTCTCTCCGTTCTCGCCCTCGCTCTCCCTCCACACAAGCCGGAGGGTGCGCGGCGCCGGGCGACCGCGCCAACCCCGCGAGCGGTCGACCCCGCCTCCCCCAGCGCAAGACCCAAACACACACAGACAACCACCGCAGGGCGACCGACCGGCCCTCGTCGACCGCCACCCCGACAACCCCGCGGCCGCAGGGGACCGACCACCACCTCGGCGCACGCACACCCTCAACCGCCAACCTCGACCAGAGCAGATGCGGACGCGCCCACCCCCGGGCGCCACGGGGGCGCGGTGGGTTCCCACGGGGCACGGGACCGAGAAAGACTGGTGAGGCAGCGGTCCGGGAGGCGCCGACGCGAGGCCAGGACCGGGGTGCACGGGCGAGGGCGGGAACGGCGGAGCGGGAAGAAGCCGCGAGCGCGGATGCGCGGGGGAGACCAGGCTCACGCGACGCGGGGCGCGCGCGCCACACCGACAACCGCCCACACGTCTGAACTTCGGGAGACGGAGGGCCCGACCCGGGTTGGGGGGTTGGCCCTGCGAGCAAACTCCCAGCCGCGCAGCACCCACCGCAGCGGGTGACGCGATTGATCGTCAAGCGACGCTCAGACAGGCGTAGCCCCGGGAGGAACCCGG
>NZ_NIXK01000025.1 GCF_002763455.1 Lentibacillus sediminis | reverse complement strand
TCTGGCAGCAATGGCGGAGAGGCCACACCTGTTCCCATGCCGAACACAGCAGTTAAGCTCTCCAGCGCCGATGGTAGTTGGGGCCTTGCCCCTGCAAGAGTAGGACGCCGCCAGGCAATACAAATAAATCGCGTTTGGAATGCGATACATATTACCAAAACGCTTTGTGCGTTGGAGGATTAGCTCAGCTGGGAGAGCACCTGCCTTACAAGCAGGGGGTCGCAGGTTCGAGCCCTGCATCCTCCACCATTTCATGCCGGCCTAGCTCAATTGGTAGAGCAACTGATTTGTAATCAGTAGGTTGGGGGTTCAAGTCCTCTGGCCGGCACCATCTTTCAACCGAATTTAATATAGCATTTAGCGTCGTTCCAATTATTTGAAACCCGGACAAGCTGCTGTTTACAGAGTAGGCTTGAGAATAGTGCGATGCACTGCTTATCGTGGGATGCTATAGAAAATCAAGAGAAATAAGTCCTTTAAAAAAAGAGCCATTAGCTCAGCTGGCAGAGCATCTGACTTTTAATCAGAGGGTCGGAGGTTCGAATCCTCCATGGCTCACCATTTTTGCGGGTGTGGCGGAATTGGCAGACGCGCTAGATTTAGGATCTAGTGTCTTCGGACGTGGGGGTTCAAGTCCCTCCACCCGCACCATGATTTGTCATATTAAGCGGAAGTAGTTCAGTGGTAGAACATCACCTTGCCAAGGTGGGGGTCGCGGGTTCGAATCCCGTCTTCCGCTCCATTGCCATGCCGGGGTGGCGGAATTGGCAGACGCACAGGACTTAAAATCCTGCGGTAGGTAACTATCGTGCCGGTTCGAGTCCGGCCCTCGGCACCATTTATATGCGCCCGTAGCTCAATTGGATAGAGCGTTTGACTACGGATCAAGAGGTTAGGGGTTCGACTCCTCTCGGGCGCGCCATTATACGGGAAGTAGCTCAGCTTGGTAGAGCACTTGGTTTGGGACCAAGGGGTCGCAGGTTCGAATCCTGTCTTCCCGACCATGAATAAGGGGCCTTAGCTCAGCTGGGAGAGCGCCTGCTTTGCACGCAGGAGGTCAGCGGTTCGATCCCGCTAGGCTCCACCATAATAAGATTTGCTCTTTGAAAACTGAACAAAACAACCAGTATGAACGAAACAAGAGGAAGCCATTGGATGCTTTTAGCAAACGATGGTTCCCCTGAAACAATTTTTGAAGCTAAGACCATC
>NZ_NIXK01000024.1 GCF_002763455.1 Lentibacillus sediminis | reverse complement strand
TCACTAGCATTGCATTAATTGTAAGTGAAAATAAAAATTAATAGGAATCTTCAACTTTTAAGTGTTTTTGGCATAAAAAAACCTTTATAATGGATTTGAGGGGTGGCTCCCTGTCCAAATCCAATATAAAGGACTTTACATGGACAAGAATACACCATTATCATCGTTTAGTAAATGGATTTCACCTATCCATTTCAAAAAGGCTTTTGAACAAACAGAAAATCTGAAACAAGACTATTACACCAAAAAGCTTACGACCGAAGCTTATATCAAAATGTTGCTTTTTGCCCAGCTGCATGAAACCGAGAGTCTACAGGCGATGAGTGATGCCTTGCTTGATGATGACTTCCAAAAAACGCTTGGCTTTGATTCTATTAGTGCTTCTCAGCTGTCACGTAAAAATAATGAAGTAGCTCCAACAATCCTGGCTACCTTATTTCTGGATCTTGTCTGTCAGATCAAGGCGTTTCACAAAAAGCAGCCGAACGCTTCCATGCCATTAAAAGTTATCGATTCGAGTACATTGCCCTTGAATTTAACCAATTATAAATGGGCAAAGTTCCGTAAAACGAAAGCTGGTGCGAAACTTCATTTGAAGCTGGTATTCATGGATAAACACACCGTTTATCCGGAAAAAGCAGTCATCACCCCAGCGAAAGAACACGACCGGAACCAATTAGAAATACTCGTCGATGACAAAGAAGCCATGTATGTGTTTGATCGTGGCTACGTAGATTATGAGCGCTTTGATCGAATGACAGATGAGGGATATTTCTTCGCTTCAAGGCTGAAGAAAAATGCGGTCATCCGAGAAGTTCACTCCTTTTCACTACCACCAGAATCTGCGGTGTTATCCGATAAAATGGTTTATATTGGATCCACACAGAACCGGGCGGAGAATGTATTCCGCTTGGTGGAAGTGGAGGACACGAAAGGAAATGTCCTTCGTTTAATCACCAACCGATTTGATTTAAGTGCAGATGAGATTAGCGATATCTACCGTTCACGCTGGGCAATCGAGTTATTTTTCAAATGGCTGAAACAGCACGTGGAAATCAAACATTTTTATGGAATGAGTGAAACGGCATTACAAAACCAAATATACATCGCACTCATCACCTACTGTTTACATGTGCTTATTCAACTGGAAACAAAAAGCAAGAGGTCGCTGCTTCGTATTAGCCGCTGGTTAAAGGCAGCGTTATGGAAGCCAGCCTATCTTTGGCTGCGTCGGTTTGAAAACCAAACGGTTCCGTAATATAAATCCTTGTCGTCGTCTCTTCTGGATCGACTGTATATAATTTTCAAAAAATGGACAAAGCCACCTTTGACTGGACTTTGATTTTTTGGCAAAAAATATTGGGATCTATTTCACCGAATGTTCCAACGATATTTATGCAACGCTAGTG
>NZ_NIXK01000023.1 GCF_002763455.1 Lentibacillus sediminis | reverse complement strand
AGTGTTTCCAGGGTTTCTGCGTTCGGTGGGGAAAGCAGCTCTCCCAAATGATTTTCGTACAGCATGTCCGCCTTGTCCAGCTTCGTGCGGTGAATCGTCAGCTGATTGGAAAAATAACAGACAAACGACTGCCGCTCTCCTTTTATAAAATCCAGTCTGGCCAGCCCGCCAAAAAACAAGGTTTGATGCTCATTCAGCTGGTAGACCCGCGGCTTAATTTCCTTAGTCGGCGTAATTTGCTTTAAATCCGGTTTGGAAACATAATGCGCCATTTGCTGTTTATTAACAATGCCTGGTGTATCAATAATCGATGATGTTTCATCAAGCGGAATTTCAATAAATCCGAGGGTTGTTCCAGGAAAATAAGATGTAGTAATCGCATCTTCCGGCCCTTCCGACTGCTTAATCAGCTGATTGACAAACGTGGATTTACCAACATTGGTGGTGCCGACAATATAGACATCTTTTCCCAACCGGTAATCTTCCAGTCTGTTCGCCAAGTCACGGATTCCATAACCTTTTTTGGAAGAAATCAGAAAAACATCTTTTACTTTGATGCCGGCTTCTTTTGCCTGGCGCCTGAGCCAATGGGCAAGCTTTTGTTTATTCACCGATTTCGGCAGCAAATCCACTTTATTGCCAGCCAGCACAATCGGGTTGTCCCCAGTTATCCGCGGCAGCCCGCTAATCAGACTGCCTTCTGTATCGAATATATCAATGACATGCAGGATGAGGCCATCGGTTTGCCGGATGCTTGAAACCATCTGCAGAAAGTCATCATCGGTGATGGGAACATCCTGCACCTCATTATAGTTTTTTAAGCGGAAACACCGCTGACACAGCACCGTATCCCGTCCCAGTGAAGATGCCGGTGTATATCCGGGCTTTTCCGGATCTTCTGTCTGAATTTGTGCACCGCAGCCCTGGCAATAGATTGTTTCCATATATTATTCCTCCCAGCTTATTTTTCCTTTTCTCCGCATATAATTAAGAATACGCCGTTCAATCTGGCGGTTGACTTTTGTCAGTTTTCCGTCCGTTTTGACAATCGGAACAACCATGATCGTATAAAATCCCGCGGCATTCCCGCCAAGCACATCTGTCATCAGCTGATCACCGATGACCACCACTTCGTCCTTTCTCAGCCCCATTTGTCTGGCGGCTGTTTTAAAGGCTCGTCTCAATGGCTTGCGGGCACTGAATACAAACGGAGTCTCCAGGGGTTCGGAAAAGATCTTTACCCGTTCCTGATTATTATTTGATATAATTGTTACCTTAATTTCTTGTTCTTTCATTTTTTCAAACCACTGCCGTACTTCCGGGGTTGCATCTTTTACATCCCATGCAACCAGCGTGTTGTCCAAATCTGTAATGATGCCTTTAATGCCACGTTGTTTCAGAACAGCAGGCTGAATATCAAAAATACTTTGTACATGCTCATTTGGCAAAAAATAGTTCAAACCTCAACACCTCATATTTCTTTTCTGATGCACACGACTTTTCCTAACACCATCCTATAATAACTTGTTTTAATAATAAAGGGAAACTCTGCCTATTTCATGTTTGCAGTAAAACTTTGATATATATGCCCGAATCCGGGAAAAATACCGGGAAAACCGTTACTATATGCAAAAATCGTTCGACAAATTCCATCATATTCTGCTTTGTGGATAACTTTATACACAAACCACATGCTGTCATAATTACCTTTCCCCAGTCTATAAAACAGTTGTGCACAAGTTATCTACAACCCTGTGTAGATAACTTGCGACTTGTCCCTAATCCCGAATCGTGATAAATTATAAATACTTCAAAAAACAAAATTTATAT
>NZ_NIXK01000022.1 GCF_002763455.1 Lentibacillus sediminis | reverse complement strand
TGTTATTTTTCCAATCAGCTGACGATTCACCGCACGAAGCTGGACAAGGCGGACATGCTGTACGAAAATCATTTGGGAGAGCTGCTTTCCCCACCGAACGCAGAAACCCTGGAAACACTCCCTACTTTTGCAGTACATATAATCATTCACTAACCCGGAACCTTTGATCTCATTGATGTTTCGGGGTATTTTTATTTTATTTTCTTGTCATATTTTAGTAGATTAACATGGATTAATATGGTATAATATACGTATTATGGAAGGCTGGAGGGGAAGTTCATATGTTTCTGCGAAAAATGAATGTTAAAAAGACAGGACGGACCTATTTATCCATCGTACATAGTTACCGTGATAAGACCACCAAAAAAACCAAATCCAAAACCATTGAATCCCTTGGCTACCTTGATGAACTGGAAAAAGAGTACGATGACCCAATTGCCTATTTTGAAGAAAAGGTCAAACGGATGAATCAGCAACAGGAGGAAGATAAATTCACCATGACGTTTCGGATCAGCAGTGAAGATCGTCTTCAATCGGAAGAAGCTAATCGGAAAAACTTTGGCTATGCCGCGTTAAGTAAGATCTACCATGAGCTTGGCATTCATACCTTTCTCACAAACCGGCAACGCCATTCGAAAAGCGATTATGATGCGAATAGTATCATGAAGCTGCTTGTGTTTGCCCGTCTACTTTATCCAGCCTCCAAAAAGCATACATACGAAAACAAGGAGACGTTTTTTGAGAAGACCAATTTCTCCTTAGATGATGTCTATCGGTGTCTTACCTTCTTCAACAAGCATAAGGACGCCCTTCAACTCTGGATTCATGAACGGATCAAAGAGCAATATAACCGGAATACAAGCCTTGTCTACTATGACGTGACCAACTATTATTTTGAAATTGATGACCCAGATGAACTTAGAAGAAAGGGAGTCTCCAAAGAACACCGTCCCGACCCAATCGTTCAAATGGGGTTATTCATGGACACAGATGGCATCCCAATTACATACGGCCTTCACCCAGGAAATATGCTCGATAAACAAACGTTCATCCCGATGCTCGGCAATATTCAGCGTAACTTTTCACTTGGGCGTACCATTGTCGTTGCAGATAAAGGAATGACGACCGGCGACAATATCTGGTATACGCTATCTGCCAAAAATGGCTATGTCCTTAGCTATTCCGTCCGCGGGGCCAATCAGCAATTCAAAGATTATGTCCTTGATCCGAACGGTTACCGCACCATTGGTGCTGGTTTTAAAATCAAATCCAGGCTCTATCCTAGGGAGATAAGCGTCACATCAAGGAATGGCAAAAAGATCAAAAAACGAGTCGATGAAAAACAGGTAATCTTCTACAGCGAGAAATATGCGCAGAAAGCAAAGGCAGATCGTGCTCCCGCACTGGAAAAGGCGAAAAAACTTATCGACACTCCTTCCAGATATAACAAGGCGACCTCCGCTGGTGCCGCCAAATATGTGAAGAATTTGACCTTTGACAAGCAGACGGGGGAGATACTGGAGGATGCCAATCAGTCGCTGCTTCTCGACGAAGAAAAGCTAAAAAAGGAAGAAGCATTAGATGGCTACTACGCCATCATAACCAGTGAGTATGAAGAATCGGATGAACGAATCATTGAAATCTATAGGGGTCTCTGGAAAATCGAAGAATCCTTCAAGGTGACGAAAAGCGATTTGGAAAGCAGGCCGGTGTATTTATCAAGACAAGAGCACATTGAAGCTCATTTCCTTACCTGCTTCGTGTCACTCGTTCTCGCAAGAGTATTAGAGCGCCGCCTAAAAGGGACATATTCCGTTACGGCCATACTTGAAAGCCTGAGAAAGGCTTCCTGTAGCCATATCCAGGAAAATTATTATCTGTTTGACCATTATGATGAATTACTCGCTGATATTGGAAAAGAAGTAGGTATTGATTTCGGGAAGAAATACATGCCTTTAGGAGAAATTAAAAAAATTTTAGGCGAGGTTAAAAAAGGGTGATTTACACTACAACTTAATGACAAAAAGAAACAGCCAAGAATCCACTATCCATAGGGTTCAAGGCTGTTTTTTGATCATTTTCACTGCAAAAGTCAAGATATAAATTTTGTTTTTTGAAGTATTTATAATTTATCACGATTCGGGATTAGGGACAAGTCGCAAGTTATCTACACAGGGTTGTAGATAACTTGTGCACAACTGTTTTATAGACTGGGG
>NZ_NIXK01000021.1 GCF_002763455.1 Lentibacillus sediminis | reverse complement strand
CAGGGAAGAACACGTGCCGCATGAATAAGGCGGTGCATTGACGGTACCTGACCAGAAAGCCCCGGCTAACTACGTGCCAGCAGCCGCGGTAATACGTAGGGGGCAAGCGTTGTCCGGAATTATTGGGCGTAAAGCGCACGCAGGCGGTCTTTTAAGTCTGATGTGAAATCTCGCGGCTCAACCGCGAGCGGTCATTGGAAACTGGAGGACTTGAGTGCAGAAGAGGAGAGTGGAATTCCACGTGTAGCGGTGAAATGCGTAGAGATGTGGAGGAACACCAGTGGCGAAGGCGACTCTCTGGTCTGTAACTGACGCTGAGGTGCGAAAGCGTGGGGAGCGAACAGGATTAGATACCCTGGTAGTCCACGCCGTAAACGATGAGTGCTAGGTGTTAGGGGGTTTCCGCCCCTTAGTGCTGAAGTTAACGCATTAAGCACTCCGCCTGGGGAGTACGGCCGCAAGGCTGAAACTCAAAAGAATTGACGGGGGCCCGCACAAGCGGTGGAGCATGTGGTTTAATTCGAAGCAACGCGAAGAACCTTACCAGGTCTTGACATCCTCTGATGGCGGTAGAGATACCGTGTTCCCTTCGGGGACAGAGTGACAGGTGGTGCATGGTTGTCGTCAGCTCGTGTCGTGAGATGTTGGGTTAAGTCCCGCAACGAGCGCAACCCTTGATCTTAGTTGCCAGCATTCAGTTGGGCACTCTAAGGTGACTGCCGGTGACAAACCGGAGGAAGGTGGGGATGACGTCAAATCATCATGCCCCTTATGACCTGGGCTACACACGTGCTACAATGGATGGAACAAAGGGAAGCGAAGCCGCGAGGTTCTAGCAAATCCCAGAAAACCATTCCCAGTTCGGATTGCAGGCTGCAACTCGCCTGCATGAAGCCGGAATCGCTAGTAATCGCGGATCAGCATGCCGCGGTGAATACGTTCCCGGGCCTTGTACACACCGCCCGTCACACCACGAGAGTTGGTAACACCCGAAGTCGGTGAGGTAACCTTTTGGGGCCAGCCGCCGAAGGTGGGACCAATGATTGGGGTGAAGTCGTAACAAGGTAGCCGTATCGGAAGGTGCGGCTGGATCACCTCCTTTCTAAGGATAGTAATACGGAACGTCATACTGTGTTGTTTGGTTCAGTTTTGAGAGAGTAATTTCTTGCCTTTCCTATATAAATGTAGATGGGCCTGTAGCTCAGCTGGTTAGAGCGCACGCCTGATAAGCGTGAGGTCGGTGGTTCGAGTCCACTCAGGCCCACCATCTCCAAATAAATACGGGGCCTTAGCTCAGCTGGGAGAGCGCCTGCTTTGCACGCAGGAGGTCAGCGGTTCGATCCCGCTAGGCTCCATTTTGCACCTTGAAAACTAAATAAGCGTAACACAACGACATCAAATTGATTTTTAATTTAGCGAAGGCGAAAAGCAAGTAAACGCGCTTCACAAGATTAGTTAAGTGAAGAAGGGCGCACGGTGGATGCCTTGGCACTGGGAGCCGATGAAGGACGGGACTAACACCGATATGTCCCGGGGAGCTGTAAGTAAGCGTTGATCCGGGAATTTCCGAATGGGGGAACCCGCTGTTCGTAATGGAGCAGCACGCACATCTGAATACATAGGATGTGTGCGGCAGACCCGGGGAACTGAAACATCTCAGTACCCGGAGGAAGAGAAAGCAAATGCGATTTCCCAAGTAGCGGCGAGCGAAACGGAAACAGCCCAAACCAGAAAGCTTGCTTTCTGGGGTTGTAGGACACTCCATTGGAGTTATCAAGAAATTTCTTAGACGAAGCAGCCTGGAACGGCTCACCGAAGAAGGTAAGAGTCCTGTAGTCAAAAGGAAATTTCCTCCGGAGTGGATCCTGAGTACGGCGGAACACGAGGAATTCCGTCGGAATCCGGGAGGACCATCTCCCAAGGCTAAATACTCCCCAGTGACCGATAGTGAACCAGTACCGTGAGGGAAAGGTGAAAAGCACCCCGGAAGGGGAGTGAAAGAGAACCTGAAACCGTGTGCCTACAAGTAGTCGGAGCCCGTTCATGGGTGACGGCGTACCTTTTGTAGAATGGACCGGCGAGTTTCGATCGTATGCAAGGTTAAGTGGAAGACACGGAGCCGCAGCGAAAGCGAGTCTGAACAGGGCGAATATAGTATGCGGTCAGAGACCCGAAACCGTGTGATCTACCCATGTCCAGGGTGAAGGTCAGGTAACACTGACTGGAGGCCCGAACCCACGTATGTTGAAAAATGCGGGGATGAGGTGTGGGTAGGGGTGAAATGCCAATCGAACACGGAGATAGCTGGTTCTCTCCGAAATAGCTTTAGGGCTAGCCTCAGGGGAATGAGTACTGGAGGTAGAGCACTGATTGGACGAGGGGCCCTCACCGGGTTACCGAATTCAGTCAAACTCCGAATGCCAGTCACTTGCCCCTGGGAGTCAGACTATGGGTGATAAGGTTCATAGTCGAAAGGGAAACAGCCCAGACCGCCAGCTAAGGTCCCAAAGTATACGTTAAGTGGAAAAGGATGTGGCGTTGCCCAGACAACCAGGATGTTGGCTTAGAAGCAGCCATCATTGAAAGAGTGCGTAATAGCTCACTGGTCGAGTGACACTGCGCCGAAAATGTACCGGGGCTAAACGTATCACCGAAGCTGCGGATTGTTCAGTGCGAACAATGGTAGGAGAGCGTTCCGCGTGCCGTGAAGTCAGACCGTGAGGACTGGTGGAGCGCGCGGAAGTGAGAATGCCGGTATGAGTAGCGAAAAAAGAGTGAGAATCTCTTTCA
>NZ_NIXK01000020.1 GCF_002763455.1 Lentibacillus sediminis | reverse complement strand
ATGCCTCTATCTGCTTGTATTTCGTCCCCATTTTTGCCATTGATGGTTTTTTTTGCTTCATTACTGATAATATCTACCGTATGCCCAGCTTCTTTGTAAGCTTTCACAGGATCAGTTAATTCAATTTCTTCTACCATGTCTGTTACAAGGACTGCAATGTGTCGACTCATATAGCACTTCCTCCCTTTATCATTCTCGAATATATTCTAGCATACTGCCCATAACTTTATTAAGCAGTATGCTCATGAACCGTATTATACACGAACCAAATAACGATGCTCTAACTGACAGGCACTTGTTCCCTTCTACCTTATCGTGTTACATAAACGTGCACTACAATGGCATTTGGGCGCTGGTCTTTATTCCCCAACTGCGCCCGTTTATGTTTTAAGTTTTCTATCCATAAGAATCACCTTTTTCCTTTTCCTTAAAGAACCATAAATAAAATTTCCGCGAAATATAAAAAGTTACAAATAAAGATAACCAAGTCGAGTACCAATGCCATTCCTCATTATATTTAATAGCCGTTGTGTAATGTTCAATCAAGACTTCTAGAATGGTAATTGCAGAGCAATATACGAAGTAATACACAAATTGACCAACCCATCCATACTGCTTCGGATAATACAAAATAAAAAATACACATAAGGCTGGATAACAGATATATTCAAATGAAAAACTTGTTTGTGTCGCATCTGAAAAAAAAACTCGGTCAGGGTATTCGAGCCAATTTAACTGAACAACGGCAAGCCCCAGTATCCATGTTATCAGCTGTTTGAACATTAAAATTACACTTGCTTCACGAATTTTATTCTTGGGAACGAAAATGATTAGAAGAAAAATAATTATTATTACTGCAGATATTTCAATTACGTACGCTACTTTCACCTCAATAAAACTCCCCTATAAATCTCAATTTTCCTCTTATGTTTTGTTTTCAACAAATATATATACATTGCAGACCATACAACGGGTTGTCTAGACTTATCTCCCTATTCAACAATCTGGCCCGTTTGCGGCATATTCCTATATTCCTTTTACCATAAAAATACCCTTCAGACAACTTAAATCTAAAGGGTAAAGAGATGCAATTATTTTATAAACGGTTCTATTCAAAGCCTGTTACTATTTAGATTATTGGATAATTCGGCTCATAACTTGGGTAGCAATAGTACGGTGGTCTCAGTCCTATTTTAGGCATTGGCCAGGAATCCTCCATATAGACCATCTTTACTTTTTCATTTGAATAGTTTACTAGCAATAGCTTTACTTCTGGATTAAATTCATATCTCAAAATGGTACCCCCTTCCATTATGAATTTGTTGATTCTCCCCCATCAACATGAAGAACTTGACCAGTAACAAAACGAGAATCATCAGAAGCAAGATAGACAAAGGTTGGTGCAAGTTCAAATGGATGGGCAACACGTTCCATTGGATTAAATGCGCCATATACAGCGACTTGGTCTGACGAGAAACTTGCTGGAATAAGTGGAGTCCAAATTCGGCCGGGAGCGACGGCATTGACTCGGATCCCTTGTTTCACGACATTTTTGGCCAAGGCACGTGTCCAGCCAACTATTGCGCCTTTTGTGGCCGTATAATCAATCATTTGCTGCTCACCTACATACGTCACCACTGAAGTTGTGCCAATGATTGAGCTGCCTGGTTTTAAATGAGGAAGCGCTGCTCTTGTTGTGTAAAAATGAGAGTATATATTAACCTTGAAGGTATCATCGAATTGCTCATCTGTAATGTCAAGCAGGCTTAGTTGTTGAAATTGGATACCAACGTGGTTACAAAGAATATCGAGACGTCCAAACGTATTTACTGTTTGTTCTACAATAGAGATACACTGTTGTTTGTCTCGCAAGTCACCAGGCATTAGAAAACAACGTTGTCCGAGTTGTTCAATCCTTGCTTTTGTTCGGTTTGCGTCCTCGTGTTCATCTAAATAAGCGATGGCAACATTTGCGCCTTCTTTAGCAAACGCAATTGCTACTGCTGCACCAATACCACTGTCACCCCCTGTAATAAGTGCTACTTTTCCTGTTAACTTTCCACTCCCTTCATAGTTC
Source organism: Lentibacillus sediminis (assembly GCF_002763455.1). Taxonomy (GTDB): domain Bacteria; phylum Bacillota; class Bacilli; order Bacillales; family Amphibacillaceae; genus Lentibacillus_D; species Lentibacillus_D sediminis_A. Next base: position 6,009 of record NZ_NIXK01000020.1, on the reverse strand, counting down.
GGGTTTTCGATAATGGGAAGGGGTACCATCAATTTTTCCACTCCGGGATGTTGCAGCTGGCGCTGTTCAGGTAAATTTATCGGAACTTCTTCGTAACGTGTGATTTTCCCATAGTTAGGGTACATGGGATAAGGTTGAATTTTCAGGTTCGCTTTAAACATTTCTTGCATTTGCTTTATTAGCTCTAATTGACGGCTTTGATCCTTTTGATCCATAGAAACCTCCTAAAAAAGTACACTTTTTGAAAGACTCGTTTGTAATTCAAGCTAGCTCTGATCTTACTGTTGAAAAAATGGGAAAAAACCGTGTAGTTGCAACAATCTATGGCCACAAGATAGTCAGATTATTCTGGATATAACCCTGTCGAGGGGACGGGCAAAAACATCCCTATAGAAATAATTTTTTTCTATAGAATGTTTATGTTGTTCATTACAAAAAAAGTATAAAAAGTGTGAAAAAAAGTTGAGTTGCAATTAGTTTTAATTATAGTTTACGTTTACGTATAATTACTGGTTATTAACAGATTATAATGATGTAAATTTAATTATTCTGGAGGATAGATGCTTATGAAAGCAGTAACATACCAAGGAAAAAACTCTATCAGTGTAAAACAAGTAGATGACCCTACTATTCAAGATCGTGAAGATGTCATTGTAAAAATAACTTCTACTGCAATATGTGGTTCCGATTTACATCTTTACAAAGGAGACTTTCCTCTTCCAATTGGTTATGTTATTGGCCATGAACCAATGGGGATTGTGGAAGAAGTTGGACCAGACGTAACCAAAGTGAAAAAAGGAGATCGAGTCGTTATTCCATTTACGGTTGCATGTGGTACATGTCCATATTGCTCTCAACATCTAGAAAGTCAATGTGATAACTCTAACCCTCATTATGATTCAGGTGGACTATTAGGTTACTCGGAAAAATACGGTAACTATCCTGGTGGACAGGCTGAATATCTTCGTGTTCCTTTTGGAAATTATACACCTTTTCTTATTCCTGAAAACTGCGAATTGGAGGATGACCAGTTGCTTTTCTTGTCCGATGTTTTGCCGACAGCATACTGGAGTGTAGAACATGCAGGTGTTAAAGAGGGAGATACGGTTATTGTTCTAGGTAGTGGGCCTGTTGGTTTACTGACGCAGCAATTTGCATGGAAAAAAGGAGCAAAAAGAGTAATTGCGGTTGATTATTATGACTATCGCTTGCATCATTCAAAAAAAGTAAATCACACAGAAACATTTGATTTCACAAAAGACAAAGACATGGGTGAAACGTTAAAAGAAATTACCAAGGGTGGAGCTGATGTAGTCATTGACTGTGTTGGTATGGACGGAAAGAAATCACCATTAGAATTTGTGGAACAAAAACTGAAGTTGCAAGGCGGAACACTTGGACCGATACAAATTGCAACGAAAGCAGTCAAAAAGTGTGGAACTGTACAATTAACGGGTGTTTATGGTGGCCTTTATAATATGTTCCCATTAGGACCTTTTTTTTCAAGGAATATCACCCTTAGGATGGGACAAGCACCTGCTCGTGGATATATGCCAAAGTTATACGATATGGTTGTCAATAATGAGATTGACCCAACCTCAATTATTACCCATAAACTATCGTTGGATGAAGCGGAACATGGCTATGATATTTTCAATAAACGAGAAGACAATTGTATAAAAGTCATATTAAAGCCATAGGAAAAGTCTAGTGCTGTGCTCTGCTGTACAGAGCTGGATAACAAAAAGGGATGAGTGGTGACCTCATCCTTTTTACATTGATTGAAGATGGACAGTTAACATTTTTATCTTCAGGAATGTTTATAATTTTGATTACTATTCTGCCTTATTGGAAGTATAATAATATGGAGGTATTTTAAGCCATCCCTTTTTCTTCATTTGCTCTTTAAAGGGTGTATTAAATTTTAAAACCTCAGTTTGAATCTCAAGAAACATAATTGCCACATCATTACGGATACATTGAGCAATGGATGTTCCACAAAATGAAATAACAGCAGCCATTGGAAACGGTATTCGCCAACTCACTATCAGTCATTTTAACACCCTGTGGAATGTCATCGGGATTGGATTTCGGTTTTTCCTCGCTCGTGGTTGGCAATGATACACCTTCCTTTTTTAAGAAATCCTTTATCTTTATCATTTTCGAATCTTTTTTTGATGAATCTAGTCCATTTTGAACTGCATGTTGGGTATTTTTGCACAAACCCTCGAAAAGGCCAGATTCGGAATATTCAATAACTTTGCATACCCATGTAAAATAGGCGCCCCTTTATTCCATTAAAGCGCCCGATTGCTTAACATCTTGATGTACATCCCACAGAGCATTCATTTATAGATGGATTAAAATATTGACAAGCCTACCGAACGGATCCCTAGCCACTTAGCTAAATGTTTTTTGTTAATAGGGTTGGGGTATTGTAATTTCAATGCGGACAGTTATCCGCAAGGCACGGCGACTCCAAATCTGGATTTTCACAAAAGAATAATCAACAAAAGCTGTTCAATATTGGGATATTATTTAGTCAGCGAAGTAGAGAATTAGCTCCCTCCACTTCTTTTTAAGGTCCCCTGGGTATTTGCCTTCTAACGCTAACTGGCCAGCTTTTTTGTTAGTATTATTTTCAACAAAAATCCCACAATCAGACCTGGAATAACACTCAACATTGGAAGCCAAATAGGACCTAATAGCACTCCAAAAATTGTTAATTTTGACGAATAAATAGTTCCAACAGTCACGAAGTAGGCTGCAAATACGAATGGCAAAAATGCATACGGTTTATTTCCTCCACCTGCATCTTTATATGCATCCCACATCGCGAAGAAATACAAGCAGGGATAAAACATTAGCCATTGGTTGTTTGCCTGTTCAATGGCCATATCAATATCTCCCTGAAAACTAAAAATAATAATTTTATTAAAATTCCCCAGTACATTGACCAAAAACTCCAAAAAGATAAGTAAGATTCCCTTTAAAAACTTACGGTTCAAAAGTTGGCCAAAACCGGGAAGGGCAATGCTCCATAGCAGTTTTTCCATTTCTATCGCCCTATCCTTCTATGTCCTATTCTGATTAAAACTGATTGCCCCGAATCCTATTAGTCCAATTAGACTCCGTGCAGTTGGAGCCTTCTATCCATTATTGGTTTATTTTTAATACCTTTTCACTGAAACAGGGCAGATTAACTAGGAACGCTGAACGTTAGAAAACTGAGGTGGTTGTTCCAGCCATTTATTCTTAATGGCCAATTCTGCACTATTTTTTGCATAACGTTCGGATCCTGTTATTAGCTTTCCAAATAAAAAAGTTAAATCAGCTCTTTGGGATTGCCCCATTGCTATACCATAATCAGAAATACCAATGCCAGCAAGAAATGCAACATGTCCCATCATCAATTTGTTGGAGAAAGGTGAAATGGTTGAGTCGGTCACTTCAAAATCCGGAAAAGAAGGGGGATCAAGGTTTTCATTTTTAATTTTTTGATTTAAGGACTCCCTGTGGTTGTCTGTAATGCCTTTTCCTTTCAGCATATGGTCTCTGACCTCTTGGGAATCAGTAACCTGGCTGAAGCCTAACAATAAGTAGCCACCAATAGTATTCGTTATCGTACTCTTATAAAGGTGTCGGATCTCTACAGCATTTAAGGGCCTGTCATTTGTAAAAAGCCCAATATTCAAATAATACTTTTCGTCTTGTATAAAATTTGAATGTTCAGGATACGAAAGTTTTGGAGCATGGGAATACACGCCCTTATCTAACATTAATTTCGTCGATTGATCCTGTAACTTTATTGTTTTCATCAACGCCTGTTCAAAAAAATCCAATGTTCTTTGATCAGAGGAATAGGAGTAATACGTACCATAATTTCCTAACCCATAGTTCGCCATATGCTTAACGTAGACTAAACAAAAGGTGTCGGAAAATAAACGGGGCACTTCCGAATTCACGTCATCTTCTGTAAACCCTGCAGGGATTGGAAATCCCTCACTTATAAAAATTTCTTCAATGGATTGAATATGTTGGGCACTGAAGTTACGTGCGAGCTCTATTACCTGCTTCATTTCTTTATCCACCATTTTTTCGGTAAAGTGCTGAAGAACACACCGAGATAAACTTGCACTCATATAAGTCGACCAAAGGGAGCCAATTTCCACAGATGTTAATTTATTCTTTGAATTTTCCATGTTTTTTCCTCCAAATACTTTGATTAAGGTTATTTTTTACCTCCCTCAACAAAATATTCATTTGGTTGAATCCCTTTGTTTAATAAAAGTTGATTACCATTGCCTATTTCCACAAGATGATTCTCTAAAGCAAAATTAGGTACAAGCCTTATTCACGTATTGCTTCTGTTAATGAATGGAAAAAATGGTCCAATTCATAAGGACGCACTATTCGATTAGCGCGCCCGTTTAAGGAATAAAATGATGTTGTTTACTTTTTAAAACTTTCAATATTGTATACCCATCTGAAGGCAAGCCTGCATATGCTCCAAGCCAAGCTGGATATCTTATAGGGATAGCTGTCCAAAAAAATTGGAAAAAGTTATATATCGCTAACCATAGAGCAATACTTTTCAAAAGTCCATATTCATCACCTGTAAATATAAATAAAATTAACATAATACAAAAAACAAGCGTTAGTAATGGACCACCCGACATGAAAACAATCCATTGAAACTTTGTGAATTCCTCTGCATTTCTTGTATAGGAACAAAATCCCACAAAACCCCAACTTAAATGAAAATGGACCCTGCCTATTCGAAAGGTTTCCTTATTTGAATCAGTTAAATCGCCTAAATACACTTTTGCCACTTCGTCTTTAGTAGAAAGTAATAGTCCCAAAGCGTGACCTAACTCATGGAGAAGAACGCTTAAAGGCCCTCCGATGAGAAAAAGAGCGATAAAAAATAGACAGAAAGCTAAAATACTTATAAGATCAATCCTTCCTATAAATTGTCTTATTCAAGAATGGCACCCATTAATGGAACATCTATTTAGTATTTACCAAGAATAAATTTTGTCTCACTTAAATTCACAAATCAAATGATAAAAATTCAGGCAGTTGTTGTTCATGTTTGTCGAGCATAATCTGTTCTGCCTTGATGCCCCGCTCACGCATTATTTCAATGTTCTGCACAAGAAATTCGTCGCTGCCGACAACATAGAAGAGTCCATCCTTGTCAGCAGCAAGATTTTTCACTTCTTCATAGTAGTCTTTACGGTTATCGACGAACTGTGATGTGAACTTCATATCAGGTGCGGATTCAAAAATATTAGTGAATAAGAAATCTTTTGATGAATCGATGTTCAGGGAATGAATTTGATTGACGTTGTCAGCGCGTTCGAAATAATCAAGTACAAGCGGTCTGAAAGTTGCCAGGCCGACGCCGGATGACAGCAGGTAAACATTTTTGTCTTCTCTTTTAAGCGGTACATTCGAATGCGTTTTAAATATTGCAACTTCATTGCCGACTTCAAGACTTCTTAGTATCGCTTTAAACTCAGAACACTGCTCTCTGATGCGTGTTGTGATACCGATTGAATTTTCATGCGGTAAAGTGGAGATTGACATGTGGCGAATCAGGCTGCGGTTTGGTTTATCTCCAGCATTAAAACCTTCCAGTGCCAAGTGGACGTGGGAACCTTCTTCCCATATATAGCCTTCCGGACAGTCGAGCAAGTACGTTTTAACCTCAGGAGTTTCTTCAATAATCCCATTTATTTTAGTCCAATATATTTGCATATATGTTCTCCCCTCAATTATATGTATCGTTACTATGTAATATACAATAATTGATAACAATTCTCAATTAAACGGATTGATTATTTCAGATAATTTACGTGACTTAAATTGCTTTTTATTCCGCAAGTGCGCCCGTTTGAGGAAGATCATGGCAGATGGGCATGAGCGCTTTATCTATTATCAAATAAAAAATAAAGAGAGGCTGCATGATTAACAGCCCCCCTATACGATCGACGAATTATTTTT